>JAWKQO010000001.1:560000-1760000 GCA_041390105.1 Gemmatimonadota bacterium | reverse complement strand
CTCCCGGCTACATCCGCACCACGCGACTCACCGAAGCGGTGCCGCCCGAGATCCTGGATCGAGCCCGGGAACGAAGCGTCCTGGGGCGCCTGGGCGATCCTCAGGACGTGGCCAACGTCATCGTGTTCCTCTGCAGCGAGGCAGCTCGCCACATCACCGGTGCCGTCCTCCCCATCGACGGCGGTTACTTGCTGTAGGCCCGGCGCCGCGGCGCCCCGGATGCGGGGTGCCCCACTCGTGTCGAACAGGGGATGCCCCGGCCGCTCCGGGAGCGGTCGGGGCTCCTGCGGAGGGCTGTTCAGGCGACCGGAATGTGGATCGGCGTGACCTCAGGTGCCTTGGGGACCCCGATCGTCAGCACGCCATCCTTGAAGGTGGCCTTGATCTTGTCTTCCAGCACTGCGGTGGGGAGGGTCAGGGACCGGTAGAAGGAACCGAACGACCGCTCCATCCGCCGGAAGTCCTTGCCTTCCTTCTTCTCTTCGTGCTTCCGCTCACCGCTGATGCTCAGGCAGCCGTCCTGGAAGTCGACCTTGATCTGGTCCTTGGAGACGCCCGGCAGGTCGAGATGGATCTCGTACGCCTTGTCGGTCTCGCTCAGGTCCATGCGGGGCGCCCAGACTCCGTCGTTCTCGGTGACCTCCAACTCCGGCAGCAGGTCATCGAACAGGCGCCCGAGCTCGCGGCGGAACAGGGTGCGAGTGGGGACGTCACTCCAGCGAGTCAAGCTGACCATGGAAACCTCCTTTCCGATCTCGGGGTTGGTGATGGGAGCCGAGCACCCCGACGACTCGGCTCTTGGGCAGAGACACAATCTTCTGCCACGAACGCCCTGCGTCTGCCGGGCACGGCGAACTCGCAGATGTCGGGAAATCCCCGCTGGAACCCAGAGATGGAGAGCGGCCCTCGATGGCGAGGGAGAGGAGGGATCGGCCGGTCGCTGAGCGACCCGCGGGGGCGGGCCGCTCGGACTCGGCCTCGGGTGTCAGGACCCGACCAGGAATGTGACCTTGCAGTTGACCCGGAAACGGGAGACCGCGTTGTTGGACACCACCGCCTGGATATCCTGAACGTAGACCGAACGGATGTTCTTGACCGTCTTGCTGGCCTCTGCCACCGCGTCCTCGACGGCCGTTTCGATGGAGCTGCCTTCGGCCAGGACCTCGATGACCTTCGCTACCGCCATGGAACCCTCCCTTCGTTGAACGGGATTACGGTGTGGTGGAGCGAACGCCCTGCGGCCGTGCGACGGCCCGACGCCCGAACCACACCTCGGTTGAGAGGGTACCCTACCCTATGCACCATGGCAACTGGAGAGACGCGATGAGCAAGAAGACGACGAAGTCGGATCGGGAGTGGCGCGAGGAGCTCGACTCGGAGCAATACCGCATCACCCGCCAGAAGGGTACCGAGCGGGCGTTCACCGGTGAGTATTGGGACTCGAAAGCGCCTGGCATGTACACGTGTGTCTGTTGCGGCCAACCGCTGTTCGACTCCGCCACCAAGTATGATTCAGGATCGGGCTGGCCCAGCTTCTATGCACCGGCGGATCCGGGAGCCATCACGGAGAAGGACGATCGCAGCCTCTTCATGCGGCGTACCGAGGTGCTGTGCTCCGCCTGCGACGCGCACCTGGGACATGTGTTTCCCGATGGCCCCGCGCCCACAGGTCAGCGCTACTGCATCAACTCCGCTGCTCTTCGTCACGAGCCGCGCCCCACCACCGAGCACACCCCCGATCCCAACGTGATCGAGGAGCAGGAGGCCTAGGCGGGCGCGGCGGCGGCGGGCACCGGCGCCCGGAGGCTCTCGCGGAAGCACACCTGGACGGGACCAAGCCCCGCGTCAGGACGCACCGCCCGAAGGCTCGCGGACCGCGATCCCCAACAGATAGCCACCCAGGTCGCGACGCCAGCGGACGCTCAGGTCGACCAGATCCACCGCCACAACGGTGCCGGCGGTCCCCGCTTCTCCTTCCAGCGTGAGCCAAGCACTACCACCGTCGGAGGACACGGCGATGCCGTGGGGATGGGCCCCTCCGAGGGGAATGCGGGCCTGCTCCCGCAGCGTGCGGGCGTCCAGCACGCTGAGCGTTCCGTCCATTCGATGGGGGATCAGCAGCAGGCCGCCGGGCGTAATCGCCAACTGCGCGGGACCGGGGCCCGTTGCAACGGTCGGCCCGCGGGTGCCGTCCCGCGCGAAGCGTACGACTTCGTCGGCCGCGTGCATGCCCACGAAGAATGCGCTCCCGTCCGGCAGCCAGGTGACATTCAGCGGACGGTAGCGCGGTGTGCCCGGCGAGCCGGGCGCATCGCCGGCCGTGACACGGACACGCTCCGTGAAGCTGGAGGCGTCCAGCAATACCACCTCGTCGGACAGGCTACACGCAATCGCCACCAGCGCGCCGTCCGGACTGACGGCGGCATCATGGGGGGCGGCACACACGGTCAGCTCCGCCGCGACCGTCAGGGCATCGAGATCGACCACGGAGATGCCGCTGATCGCACCCATGCCACTGCGATAGTAGTCCGGGATGAACGCGCGCTGCCCATCCGGGGTGATACGGACACGGGAGGCGCCGGGCAGGTCCAGACGCAGGCGGCCCACCAACCGATCCCCGGCTGCCTCGAACGCCCACAGCGTGGGCTCCCCGTGCGAGAGGGTTACATACCAACGCTCTCCGTCGGGGGCAATCGCTATACCGTGCGGCTCGTCACTCTCTCCGGGCCGTAGATCGACGTCGATGCTGTCGAGGAGCGCGCCGGTGGCTGCGTCCAGTACGAACACCTGATCCGTGAACCCGGACGTGACGTAGAGGCGACTCACCCAAGCGTCGCCCCCGCAGCCGGCGTGAGTCAGCGCTGCGGCGAGCGTCAGCCCCACCGCGAGGCGCCGCCCGCCGCCCATGGCGCTCAGAAGGTGGGCCGCAGGACGACCAGCCCGTTGTTCATGTCGGACACGTAGAGCAATCCGCCATGGAGTTGGGGTGCCCACGTGCACGTGCCGTCCACGGTTGCGCATCCGAACCCTTGTCCGTCGTATTCGACGCCGAAGACCTCACGGCCTTGCGCTCGCAGGTCGCCCAGCAGCGGGCCGCTCACATCCAGCGCGTGTAGGCCGCGCTCGTACCAGGCGAGGTAGAGTACGCCCCGCTCCTCGTCCAGCCAGAAGTTGTGGGGTGTCGTGCCGGGCACGCGGAAGCTGGCGACCTCGACCGGGTTGCTCAGGTCGTGCAGGTCGACGACATGCATGTGGCCTGGCGACTGGAAGTCCTCTTCACCGACGAACACGTATCCCGACTCCGGCCAATACCAGGCGTTGTGGGTCTGTCCGCCGAGGTCCGGCACGCGGCTCACTTCGACCGGGTTCGTTGGCGAGCCGCCCGCGACGCCATTCCCTACGTCGAGGATGATCAGCCCGGCGTTCCAGTGGGAGAGGAAAGCGAGGCCGTCCCGTACGTAGACGTCGTGCAAGAAGCTGGAGCCTCCGTAGAACGATGCCGCCAGCCGAGGGGCGCGCGGGTCACGGATGTCCAGGATGCGGAGGCCGTTGCCCACACCATCGACGACGAGATAGGCATAGTCGCCGTCGAGCCAGGCGTTGTGCACGCCGCTCTCCAGGCCCTGGGTGAAACGGCTCAACACGGCCGGGTGGGCCGGGTCTGCCAGGTCCAGGAACGTGACGCCGTTGCGACCCGCGTTGTCGCCCTCGTGCGTGATGACGGCCAACGCGCCGTCCGAGCGCACTTTGACGTCGTTGAGCGTGCGCGCTTCGATGGACACGGCGTCGACCCGAACCGGACTGGTGGGTGTGCTCAGGTCCCACACGTTGAGCGCGTCTCCCCAGAGCGAGACTCCGTTGCGCGTGCGTGCGCCCCAGGTGCCCGTGTAGGCGTAGGAGCCGTGCAGCCAGAGGTCCGAGGTGTGCCGCTCGAGCACCGCGCCCTCTCCCACCCGCACGGCATCACCGCCGAGCCCGCGGGCGCTGACGGTGACGTCCAGGCGCGCAGTCAATCCGCCCACGTGGGCGCGGAGGGTCAGTGTTCCCGGCTGGTACGCCACCAGCGCCCCGCTGGGTGCCACGAAGCCGGCGTCCTGAGGCGTCACACTCCACGTGATGGCAGCACCTTGGAGGGGAGCCCCGGCCGTGTCACGTGCCTCGGCCCGGTAGGGGGTGACGTCTCCTTGCCGCACGGTCGTCGGTCCACTCGTGATCTGGACCGCGGCCGCCTCTACGCCGGTGACTGCGGGCATGGTGAAGCTCACGGGCAGTCGAGTCTCCGCCCCGGGGATGGCGGCGACGAGCTCGGTCGCGTAGGTGCCCGCCTGCAGCAGCGTGCCCGATTCGATTCGCACCTGCAGAACCGCGGATGCGCCGGCGGGCAGCGTCGACAGCTCGGGCGGATCGACCACGAGATGCGCGCCCGGCACGTCGGTGGCGCCTCCTGCCGAGACGGGGCCGGAGCGGAGCTCGATCGGGCCCACCGCGCGCGGGCCGGCGTTGCGTACACTCAACGATCCCGTGAGTGAGGGGCCGAGGGTCAGGGCGGGAACGTCGAAGGCGATCACGTCCGGGGTGGTGCCGTCGGTGCACGCCGCCAGGGCCAAGGCGAGTGGGATCGCCGGGATCCAGCGAAGGGACCTGAGCAGTCGAGCCACCATACGTCCAATCCTGATTGATTCCGCGCCGCGAGCCCCCGCGCTGGGCGTGGCCGCTCCTCGGAGGGCTGCTTGCACTGCCCCCGCTGTGCCCCTCCTGATACGCGTGGGCCGCACCAGGGTTGCGGTCCTCAGGGAACGTCGGGGCCTGCTGCCCTGTAGCACACGGTGTTCCATTCCCTCGTTTCCGTCGAAGGACTCGCCCTCCGTGCACCATTCCCTGCGCTTCGGAAGGAGCGGCCCGCTCGGGGCCCTGCTGGTCATGGCGGCCGGGTGCGCCAGTGCGCCTCAGGCGCCGCCCCAGGCCGGACAGGCCCGTGGAGCTCTGCCGGATCTCGAGGGGCAGAAGGTGATGGTCTTCCCCGTGCAGCGGGTCCGCGGCCTGGGCTCGGAGTTGGATCCCGCGGCCGAGGTGGCGTTCGCCTTCGAAGCACGCGGCGGAGCGGAGTGGATCCTGCCCACGGAGCTGCGACGGGCAGTGGCCCGCACCCCAGGGCTCACCGTTTCTGCCGACGGCCTGCCGGTGGACATGTTCCTGCGTGCCGAGGTGGATCGGATCGGTGATCCGCTCTTCGGCATCCTGCGGCGCATGGCGGCCCTGACCGGGGCAGACCTGGCGCTGGTTCCCGTGGAGGCGCGCAGCGCCCCGTCGGATGCCGAGGCCGGCCAGACCGTCGAGATTGCCGCTGCCTTGATCAACGCCCGCACGGGGCGGGTCTTTTGGTACGGTGTGGTCGACGGGGTCAGCAGCGCGGGATCGGCAGGCGCCTTGGCGGGAGCCGCTGAAGCGCTCGCGCGCGCGGTAACGCCGCGCCTGGATCGCGGGAGGGAAGTGCTGTGATGCGCCGGGTGTTGTTGGTGGGGGTGGCTGCGGCATTCTGGGGGTGTGAGCAAGCGCCGCTGGAAGTGCCGGCTGCCGAGGATGTCGTGGCGGCCTACCAGTACTCCGGGCGCCTGGAGGCCGAGGTCAGCGGCAACGTGGCCGAGGTGACCGTGGTGCAGCCGGGCCAGCAGCTGCGGCGAGGTGGAGCCCTGTGGGCCAAGGTGGGGCCCTACATCTTTCTGTTCAGCAAGGAAACCCAGGGTCTCTTCGAACGCTATGACGGTCTGGCCGCCGTGCGGGTGGTGACCAAGGCCAGCAATGGGCAAGAGATCGCTCGTGCGCTGCTCACCCGGGATACGTTCAACGACGTCACCTGGAACCGGGCCATCCTGGCGGCTGTGAAGGCGCGTAAGGACGGCACGCGCAGCCCCGGTCTGGTGGAGGACCTGGTGCGCTTCGGCGAAGACCACACGACCTTCGAGTACTCCAAGCGCTACGTGCGCTAGGGCGGGCGCGCCCCGCTGGCAGCGGGCGGCTGCGCACGCTTGATTCGACGGGGGGCTCGGGCGATCATAGGCCCCGCACCTCCTCATCTCCGCCCACAAGTGAAGGACATGGCCCGCACCATCACGGTGATTCCCGGAGACGGGATCGGTCCCGAAGTCACGCACGCCACCCTCGAGATCCTGCGCGCGTCCGGTGCCGACCTGGACTACGAGGAGCAGCCAGCCGGGGTCACGGCCCTGGAGCAGGTCAAGGATCCCCTGCCCGCCGCCACCCTGGAGTCCATCCAGCGGCACAAGGTTGCGCTCAAGGGACCGCTGACCACGCCGGTAGGGACCGGATTCCGCTCCATCAACGTGGCCATCCGCAAGGAATTCGATCTCTTCGCCAACGTGCGGCCCGCACGTTCCCATACGCGTGGGGGTCGCTACGAGGACATCGACCTGGTCCTGATCCGCGAGAACACGGAGGGACTCTACGTCGGCGTCGAACACTATATCGGCATGCACGGCGATCCACGGGCGGCCGCAGAGTCCGTCATGATCATCACCCGCTTCGGTGCGGAGCGCGTGCTCGAGTACACGTTCGAGTTTGCCAAGCGCACGGGGCGGAAGAAGGTCACGCTCGCGCACAAGGCGAACATCCTGAAGTACACGCAGGGGCTCTTCCTGGACGTGGGTCGCGAGATCGCAAAACGATACGAGGGAGAGATCGAGTTCGAAGATCGCATCATCGATGCGACCGCGATGCACCTGGTCATGAACCCGTACCAGTTCGACGTGATGGTGATGGAGAACATGTTCGGGGACATCGTCAGCGACCTCATGGCCGGGCTGATCGGAGGCCTCGGCATGGCGCCCGCGGGCAACATCGGAAAGGACGTGGCGGTCTTCGAGGCGGTCCACGGCTCGGCTCCCGACATCGCGGGCCAGGGGGTCGCCAATCCCACCGCCCTCACTCTGGCGGCGTGCATGCTGCTGGACCATCTGGGGCAGCGCGAGGCTGCCACGCGCATTCGCACGGGGCTCGACGAGGTTCTGATCCATCGCCTGGCGCCCACGCGGGACCTGGGCGGAACCGCGACCACTCGCGAGTTCACCGAGGCGGTCATCCGCGCGATGAAGTGAAGGGCGCCGCCTTCTCCTTCCTGGATCGCTTCCCCGGCGAGTCGCTGACCTGCGTCCGCTGCTTGGAGCGCAAGCCCAAGTCGGAGTTCGACCGACTCCTCTGGTGCGAAGGCTGTCGGGAGCGCGCGCGTGCACGCGCGGCTTCCATCGGGTGGGTCGGGGGCGGCGTAGCGGTGGTGATTGCCGGACTCTACATCTGGTTCGTCGTCCGGCCTTCGGGGCTCATTCCCCAGCTCTGGCTCGCCGCCTTGGTCGCCGTCTACTGGCTGGCCGCCCGTTTCGTGCGGGAGATCGCCCTCGGCGTCATGCGTTACCGCAACGACCGGGCAGCCGAAGCCCGGCCCCCGGACGAATAGGGAAGCTCCGCATGGGTGGCGTCCCCGAGGCGCCTACTGCTGGTCCCCGTGCGCATTACATTAGCACCGTCCCCGGGGGGCACCGCGCCCCTCCCCGCAGGACCCTGTCCCCGAGACGAGCATGGCCGAGAGATTCCAGGGAGTCGACTTCTACGCGCTGGACGCCCACTTCTCCGAGGAGGAGCGGATGGTCCGCGACACCGTCCGGGACTGGGTCGAAGACCGCGTGCTGCCGCTCATCGGCGACGCCTACATCGAGCGCCGCTTCCCGCGGGAGTTGATCCCCGAAATGGGCGAGCTCGGTGTGTTGGGAGCGAACCTCCCTGAGCAATACGGCTGCGCTGGTCTCAACAACGTCGCCTACGGGCTCATCATGCAGGAGATGGAGCGCGGCGACTCCGGACTCCGCTCCTTCGCCTCCGTACAGGGGGCGTTGGTGATGTATCCCATCTATGCCTTCGGGAGCGAGGAGCATCGGACCAGCTGGTTGCCGAAGCTGGCCAGCGGCGAGGCCATCGGCTGTTTCGGTCTCACCGAGCCGGACTACGGCTCCAACCCGGCGGGCATGCTGACGAACGCCCGCAAGACGTCGGACGGATGGGTTCTGAACGGTACGAAAATGTGGATCACGAACGGATCCATGGCGGACGTGGCCGTCATCTGGGCGCAGACCCGGGAGCAAGGCGACACCAAGGGGATCCGGGGGTTCGTGGTTCCGACAAACACGCCCGGGTTCAGCGCGCGCGACCAGAAGGGGAAGCTCTCTCTGCTGGCGTCGGACACGAGTGAGTTGGCGCTGCAGGACGTGCACGTACCCGACTCGGCGCTGATGCCGAAGACCGACGGACTGAAGAACCCCCTCATGTGTCTCACCCAGGCCCGTTACGGCATCGCCTGGGGGGTGGTGGGCGCGGCCATGGCCTGCTACCACGAGGCCCTGTCCTACGCCAAGACCCGCGTGATGTTCGACGGTCCCATTGGAGGCAAGCAGATCCAGCAGGTGCGCCTCGCCGATATGGTGACCCGAATCACGCAGGGGCAGCTACTCGCGTACCATCTGGGTCGCATGAAGGATGCGGGCACCATGATGCCGCAGCAGGTCTCGATGGCCAAGCGTGCCAACGTAGACATGGCCTGCGAATGCGCGCGCGAGGCGCGCCGCCTGTTGGGGGCCAACGGGATCCTGATCGAGTATTCGGCGATGCGCCACATGTCGAACCTCGAGTCGGTGTACACCTACGAGGGGACGCACGACGTCCACTCGCTCATCCTGGGCCAGACGGTAACCGGCGTCGCCGCCTTCTGACCGGCCGGGTCGGCGTCCTCCCCACCCCGGGGAGGCCGCCCGCCGGGCCGGCCTCCATACGCTTCGAGCGCGGTCCCGCTCGCGGCCCTCGGTCCGCCTGCTCGACTGCCGCAGCCATGCCTCACAGCGGGCACGCTCGTTGCATCCGCACCACGCGTCTGCCCGGTCCGAACCCCCCGGGCGCGAACGCCGGAGGAGAGAGGTATGGAGAGCGCCATGGGCCGTTGGAGCACCGATTCCGGGCACTTTCCCGGTTCCGACACCATTCCGGAGGCCCCGGAAGAGGTTGCCGTACGCGAGGCATCCGTTTCCGCTCCGCGTCCTGCCCCTCTGGGCTCCGCGACCAACGGGGCGGCGCCCGCCAGCCCAACCATCGCGGGCATGGTGACGCCCCTTCATACGGTGCGACCGACCCCGGCGCCCACACCTGCTCCGTCGCGGCCGACCCCCCCGGTTCCGGGGCTCGCCGGTGAGGAGCGGCTGGCTCAGGTCCGGGAGTTGATCTTCGGCAACGAAATGCGCGCCTACGAGAAGCGCTTCGCCGAGATCGAAGACCGGCTCGTCCAGCGCATCTCCACGTTGCAGACCGAGCTCGTGCGCGAGCTCGCCACGCTGCGCCAGACCCTCGAGCCCCGCATCGGCGCGGTCGAGCGGGAACTCGCCGAGTTGGGTGAGGCGGAGGAACGCGCGGTGGAAGCGGCGCGTGAAGCGGTCGAGGGCCGCGTGCGCGACATGCGGGTCGAGTTCATCGGCTACCGCAAGACCCTGGAGGGCACCATTGCCCAGGTCGAAGAGCGCGTGGCCAAGGGCGGCCGCCAGCTGACCCAGGAGATCGTGGAGTTGCGTCACCAGACCGCCCAGCGCTTGGCGGAGGTGGCTGCCGATGCCGACCGACGCATCGGCACGGTGGAAGGCCGCATGACGGATCGTGAGACCTTGGTCCGGGGCCTGGCCGAGTTGGCCCGCGGCTTGGTTGGCAAGGATCCCCACGCCTGATTCGAGCGATGAGCGGACGGGCCGGTTGTCGTCTCCGGCCCGGCCGACTCATCCCTCGAGGCTGACAGCCGTATGGTGATTCGCAAGGTCTGCCTGGTCGGCGAGCCGGGCGCGGGCAAGACCTCTTTGATCCAGGCCTGGGTGGGCCCCGACGCCGTGCCCATGGCGTCTCCCCACCCCGACGTGCGCGTGCATCGCAAGGTTGCGCGTGCTCAGGGCAGCGAGGTCTCCCTCGTTCTCATTGACCTCTCCCGCCGCGCGGCGGGTGAGACGTATCCGCCGGAGTTCCTGCGAGGATGTGCAGGCTACGTATTGGTGGTCGACGCGAGCAGACCACCGAGCACGGACTCGGCGCTTTGGCTGCGGACACGCATCGAAGCGGCGTCCGGAGCGCTCCCTTTCGTTGTGGCGGCCAACAAGCAGGATCTCGTGAGCGGCGGTGCGTACGACTCCGGCGCCCTCGTTCCGTTGGCGGGGGATCCGGAGTGGGTCGTTCCCACCAGCGCGCGCACCGGTGAGGGCGTCCCAACGGTCTTCGACCGACTGGCGCTGCGCATCCTTCGGCCGGCCGCCCCCTTGCTTCGCGCCCGACTGGTCTGAATCCTCCCGGGCGGGTCCTGGCTCTATCGAATAGGAGCTGGACCGATCCCACGAGCCAGGACAGTCGTGAGCCGGGACGATCACGAGCTCCTCGACCGTAGCGCAGACGGCGACCGGGCCGCCTTCGAGAGCTTCGTATCCAGCCACGCGGACGCGGTGTTCCGCTTTCTGCGCGTGCACACGGAGAGCGAAGCGGATGCGGAGGATGCCCTTCAGGAGGTGTTCATGGCGGCCTGGCGGGGTGCGGCGGGCTTCAGGGGCGGGTCGGGGCGCGCCTGGGTGCTGACCATCGCTCGCAATGCCGCGCACCGACTCTATCGTCGACGCGTGGGCGAGCCCGCCCACTTCGTAGACCTCGAGTCGACGGAGGTCCTCGGGCTCCAAGCCGGCTGGGGGCAGCCCGACGGTGGGCAGGAAGACGACGTCGACGTGTTGCGGCGGGCGTTCGAGCGGTTGAGCTCCGAGGATCGGGAGATCCTGGCGCTACGCGAGTTGGAGGGATTCTCCGGAGAGGAGACGGCCGACGTGCTCGGATTGTCCTTGGCCGCCATGAAGAGCCGGTTGCACAGGGCGCGGCTGCGGCTCACCGCCGCCGTGCGGGAGGCGGGTGATGACTGAGCCAACCAGTGGAGCGGGGCTCGACCGCGAGGTCGCGGGGCTCTCTTGCCGGGACGTCCTCGACGGGCTCTCCGAGTATCTGGACGGGGCACTGGAGCCGGGGGAGCGGGCGCGTGTGGAGGCGCACCTGCGAGGGTGCGATCATTGCGAGCG
Organism: Gemmatimonadota bacterium; assembly: GCA_041390105.1. NCBI lineage: Bacteria > Pseudomonadati > Gemmatimonadota > Gemmatimonadota bacterium. The sequence goes on along the minus strand of JAWKQO010000001.1, from coordinate 1,748,859 downwards.
CTTCGGCGGCCGCGTGGCGGCTGTCATCGCTACCCTGCGGCGGAGTCTGGAGCCCGTCCCGCTCAGTGCCGAGCAGCGTGAGGCGTTGACGCGTAGGCTGCGGAGCTCGGGAGCGATTCCCTAAGCCGGTTCAGCGACCTGCGCTAGACGCGCGCCTCCACCGGATCCAGCCAGTCGCGCATGTCACCGTGGAAGGTGTACTCGGTCGTACCTTCCAGGATTCGTCCGACGGCCTCCACGCCCTGCATGAGCGAGTGATCCTGGTTGGAGACCTCGTACTTCCAGGCGCCGAAGCGTCCACGGCTCAGGATACCGTGCTCGCTGAGGGCCGCCTCGATCGGTGCGAGGACCTCGTCCCGGCCCAACCACGGCGTAGGGTAGCCGTGCTCCATCCGACGGTGCCAGGTGCTCACGATGCGCTCATCGGGACGGATCAGGCGGCTGGCACGGAATCCGTCGATGACGTCCTGCACGACGCGGCTGCTGTCGACCGGCTTGGCGGGCGACTCGCTCACCTCGGCCATGAGCGACCACTGCTGGCCGGGGCGAGGGACATTGTGCGGCGAGTAGTTGCTGAACACCGTGACCCGGTAGAAGGGGGAGGAGTCTTCCGGGAAGTACATCCAGCACTTGGTCCGGAGCTCGTCCGGCACCGGGCCGTCGAAGCCCACGCCCACGATGTGGCTGGAGGAGTGGACGAAGCGTCGTGCCTCAGGCGCCAAAGCTTCACCACCCTTCAGGATGCCCAGCAGAAGGTCGAGCGGCATGGTGCTCACGAGGTGGTCGTAGGCCACCCGCTCGCCGCTCTCCAGGGTCAGACGGCGCTCATGCAGATCGACGGAGATCACGCGACGTCCCAGCTGCAGGCGTTCCTGCGGAAGCTGCGCCGCGACCGCGCGCCAGATGGCGCCGGTTCCGCCGTGAAGCGGAAAGCGGAAGGTGGAGTTGGGGCCCCAGCCCACGTCGTCGCTGCCCAGCACCACGTTCCGCACCACGCGCTTCAGGTCCACCGGTGCCACGCGCTCACCCATCCACCCCACGTCCATGGTGGCCGGCGGATAGGCCCACACCTTGAAGTTGTAGGGGAACATGAACACGTCGCACAGCCCCTGACCGAACTGGCCGAGCAACCACTGGTCGAAGGAGGCGGGGCGCTCGCGCTCGCGCCCTTGCAGGTCGATCAGGCCTTCGATGCACGCGATCAGCTCATCGGTGGGCAGGCGCCGGATGTTGTTCTGGAAGGGGTAGGGGAGCCAGCGGTCCCGCATCCAGACCCAGGCCTCGCGCACGTGCTCGACCCACGCATCCCCGAGTGCCCGGTCCATGAGGGCGTCGAAGTAACGATAGTGCGAGAAGAGGACGTGCCCACCGATGTCCCAGGTGAACCCCCGCTCATCGACGAACGAGGAGGAGAGCCCGCCCGCGTGCGGGAAGGCGTCGAACAGCGCCCAGTCGCGGTGGCCGAGCTCCTCCATGCGCGTGGCGGCCCCGAGACCGGTCGGGCCGCCACCGATGATGGCTACGAAGGGTGAGCTGCTCATCCGGCGACCTGTGACTCGGGAAGGGGAGCCCGGCGTGGCGCCGCCCGGAGCGCGCCGCGAAAGGCAAGGAGCTGTCGGAAGGCCCGGGCCGAGAACTTGATCAGCTTCCAGCGCTTGATCGACACCTCACCCGTTTCGCGTTCCTTGTGCGTGACATCCACCTCCCGGACCCTGAGACCCGCGCGACGGACGTAGACCGCCAGGAAGAGCGACGGGGCGAGCGTATCGTCCGGGATGAGCGGGCGGGCGGCGTCCCAGATCTCCTTGCGGAAGACCTTGAAGGGCACATTGGCGTCGTACATCGAGACACCGAAGAGGGCGCGCAGCGCCTGGCGGATCACGGCGGTCAACCACAGACGCACGCGGGGGTCGTTGCGGCGGCGACGGACGCCGAACGCGGCGTCTGCACCGTTCTGCACCGCATTCCACAGCGCCGCGAAGTCCTCCAGCGGGATCTGCCGGTCCGAATCGATCAGGAAGGCCCACTCCCCGGACGCACGTCCGAGTCCGGCGATCAACGCCGACCCGTGGCCGCCATTGGGCTTGTGCAGCACCTGCACACGGGGGTCGCTGGCGGCAAGCTCGTCCAGCAAGGGGCCGGTGCCGTCCTTCGAGCCGTCGTTGACCACGAGGAGCTCGGCACCCGCCACCTTGTCGAGCACGTGGGTCTGTACGTCCGCGACCGCGTCGCGGATGGCCTCTTCTTCATTGTAGGCGGGCATCACCACCGTGAGGATGGGATTCACCGGGCCTCCTCGTTCACCGTGTAGATCTCCAGGTAGGCGCCCTCGCCGCTCCGGGGCTCCAGATGCAGGCCCGGGGCCAGAGCCGCCAGCACGTCCGACTGTGGGAAGCCGGCCTGCGGGCCGAGCAGCCACACCTCGTCCCCTGGGCCGACCGGGAGTGGGTGTGGTAGCTGTCGCGTGGCCGGGCCGAACCACAGGACACGGATGTCGGTTCGCCCGAGCCGGTAGGTCAGTCCCTTGAGGATGTCACCCTGCAGGTCGCCCTCCGTCAGGTGTGCGCCTGCTTGGGGGAGGTGGTAGACCACCGCGTGGCCGTTCCAGTCGTGGAAGAACAGCACCACCCGGCCGGGGCCCTCTCCCCGGGACACGGGTTCCAGGCGCGCCCCCAGCTCGGTGGCCAGCTCGGACCCCACGCCGAACCCCGGCCCGCGTAGCGAGCGCCCGAAGACGCCGCTCTGCAGATAGGCCTGGTACAGCAGAGCGCCCGTGTACATGGCGCTGTCGTGCGTGCCATAGGACGGCGCCCGCAGGCGCGCCGAGAAGGGTCGCGCTTCGAAGCGGCCCAACCCGAGGACCAGATGCAGGAACCCGAGCGCCAGCACCAGGCTCCAGGCCAGGTTCCGCCGGGGTCGCGGTGCCAGGGCCACGGCGCCCTGCATCCCGAGCCCGACCAGGATGCCGAGCGGGAAGACCGCCTGCAGGAAATAGCGCGTGGTGGTGGTGGTCGGGAAATAGAACAGGAACAGCGGGAGCACACCGGCCAGGAGCGGCGCCACCACACGCTTGTGTTCCGAGAGCCCCTCGCGCAGCCCCAACACCGCGAACGCCAGCGCCAGCGGAGAGACGGCCCACACCAGGTGCTCGAAGAAGAGCGTCTGATTGTCGTCTTCGAAGTGCGAAGTCACCTGCGCGAACATGCCCCGCAGCGAGGGGTCCAGCGCGAACAACAACGCGTAGAGCGCCACGCCGCCAGCGGCGGCCGCCGCAAGCACCAGCGCCGCTCGCTTGAGCGAGCCCGTCGCCTGCCAGACGAGCACCGCGATCATGGGCGCGACCAGGGCGGCGTCGGCGCGCACGAGCACGCCCCCGGAATAGAGGACCAGACCCAGCAGCAGGCGTGAGCCCGCGCTCGCATTGGAAAGCACCGTGACGGCGGCCACGACCAGCGCCGTGGACACCGTGGCCGCGTTGCCGTACTGGCTCGCCACCCAGAGTGCAGGGTTGGCGAACAGCACCGCAGCGATCAGGACCCGGGTGGAGGGCTCGAGTTGACGCCGGAAGGCGCGAAGCCCGCTGGCAGGGATGGCCGCTCCGGCGACGGCAGAGACCACGACCATCACGCCGTGGATGCCGTCGATGCCCCCCGCCAGCCTGGCGATGCCCTGCAGCAGCCGGTAGTAGCCCAGCTGCGGCCCGTAGCGATACAGGGGGCCGCCGTCCCCATTGAGCAGGGCCGCGACACCGCCTGCGATGGAGATTTCATCTCCCTCGTAGAAATACCCGAAATTCCCGGCCAGCAGGCGAGCCACCACCAGGGCGCCAAATGCGGTCAGGGCGCCCAGTGGGCTCGTCAGCCAAGCGAGGAAACCGGGGCTGGGCTCGGAGACCGGCTCGTGCATACGAGTGGGGTTCGGGGGTCTTTGACCCCGGGGGTCGTGCAAGAGGGAGGCCCGGGGCCGGACCGCGGCTGCGGGGCCGGGAATGGCGGTAGTCTAGGCGGAAAGGGCGCGGGGGCGCCAATGCGCGCGCCGTGCGCGCCCCACACCTGATGCCTGGGTCCCTCACCCCGATCGAACCAGCGCGGGGGGGTGGCCCTTGCCCCCGTGCCGGCGCGAGGGTTGACCTCCGCCCGTCAACGGGTAGGTTTTCGACCTTCAATGGAAGGGCCGCGCCGCTAGCTCAACTGGCTAGAGCAACTGACTCTTAATCAGTAGGTTCGGGGTTCGAGTCCCTGGCGGCGCACTGGAGCGGCTTCTGCGCATGGCGTGGGAGCCGCTCTTTCGTTGAAGCAGCCGGAGGGAACGATGGGAGGAACGGGCTCGTGAGCGTACGCCTTCCAGCGCGATCCCACGCGACTCGGCTCGCGTCGATGGAGGGCGAAGGCGCAGCGTGTGCGGGGGCCTCTCGACCCCCGCACCGCCCCACTCGCAAAGGCTAGTTCAACTTCATCAGCAGGATCTGACCATCCTCGACGCACTCGGGGCAATTGGCCACGCTTTCCCCGTGGGCCTGCACGTCGAAGATCCAGGCCCCCGCGCCGAACCACTCTGCCGCCTCGACGATCCCGCTCGTCTCCCAGCAGTTCGGTGCCCCTGGCGAGCAATCGCCACCGACGACCTGCGCAATGCGCGTTCCGACCGGATCGGACAGCTCACCGTCGCCTGCCAGGCGGAGCGTCCAGATGGACGGTGGTCGCGCACCGGCTGAGGCCTCCCACGGACCGTTCGCCGGATCTTCTTGCAGCATCACGGTGCCGTTGCGATCCATGTCACCGTTGTCGGGGGATGCCCAGCCGTTGGCCGGGCCGTCCGAGCGGCCGATCAAGGTAAGACGTGCTCCACCACCGACCGGATCGCGCAGGTCGTTGTAGTCGAGGCGGTAGATCGAGCCCCACGGATCGATGGGCTGACCGGTGTCGGGGTCCGTGATGCTGGAGCGCCCCGTGTCGTAGAAGTAGGCGGTGCCCTGCATACCGGGCCGCTTGTCGTAGAAGCCGTCCTCCAGGCGGATGAAGGGGAAAGCCATCACGTTCAGATCGTCGTTGTAGGCTTCCAGCGCTGCCGGGTCCTGCTCGATCGACTCGGGGACCAGCACCCAGTGGCCCGGGATGCTCTGATTGATCGTCAGGTCGTTGGCGAGAAGTGAGGGATCGTCCGCGGCGAAGACGTACAGCTTTCCCCGACCGCGGATCACCTGATTCGAATTCCGCGCCACGTACATGTACAGCTCCGAGCGGGCGCCTGCCCGACCCACGCCGCTACCACCATTGTCGTCGAAGTTGAGGACGACCACATGGCCGCGGAAACCGGGCACCGAAATCTGGTTCTCGTGGTTGTAGGCGCCGATCCACGGCATCTCGGTGACGGTGCCCTGAGCGTCGATGGCCAGCTGCAAGCCGTCGGTGCCCTCCTCGCCGGTGAAGAAGTATCCACCGGGGAAGCCGTCCCGGGCGTCCACCCATTCGGCGGAGCAAAGCCGACTGTAGCCCTCCGAGCCATCGAGCGTGTACGCGTGGGCCAACACTTCGGCCGTCTTCGTGTCGAACGTGAAGCGGGACACGCGCGCGGCGCCCGAGATCTCGTGGTTCAGGTACATCTCCATGAAGCGGTCGCCGCCCCAGACACCGATGCCGTCCGGAATGCCCACCAGCTGGGCGCCTCCCGGCATGATGTCGCCGGCGGTGGCCAGCGGAGTGAGCAAGCCGGACACGAGCAGCTCGGCCTGTGCCGGCGCCGCCGTGATGAAGCCGGCGTGCTGTGCTGAGGCTTCCAGGAGGGTGGGGGTCGCTTCAGGACCGACGGACTGAGCCGGGTCCTCGCAGGCCGACGCGGCCAACGTCGCAACGGCCAGCAACGACAGCGCGGAATACCGATGCAAGGTGCACCTCCAGCGGTGAAGAGAGACGACGAGTGCGGTTGGTGAACCGCCGCTGAAGGCTATGCGGAGCTCGTGTCGGAGCCACGACGGGTAGCGTGCGCTTTGGTAGGGAAGGAATGACCAACGCGTAACGGGGCGTGTCCGATCCCACGCTAGCGCCCAGAAGGTGAAGATGCCGGCCCGGACGGATCCGGACCGGCATCTTCAACGCCACCCTGTCGGCGGTGGACCGCCGAGCGGTTACGCTTGCGCCGACATGTGCAGCGCAAAGGCTGCACCGGTGGGGTCCATGCACTGTGCGATCTTGTCGCCCCCAGGGACGTCCATGGGGCCGTTCAGGACCTGGCCCCCGTTGGCCTTCACCCGATCGAGGGCGCCGTCGAGATCGCTCACGCGCACATAGTACATCCAGTGGCTGACCGGCACGCCGTCCGGAAGGTTCATCATGCCCCCGATGGGTGCGCCACCCTGGTGGAAGATCTGGTAGACGCCCATGGGACCCATGTCCATGGGCTCACCCTTTTCCCAACCGAACAACGTGGCGTAGAAGTCGAAGGCCTTGCCCCAGTCCTTGGTCATCAGCTCGTGCCAGGACATCTCACCCGGGCGAGGCATCCCGTCGTGACCGGGCATCTCCCCCGCAGGCGTGTAGGCCGCGAAGACGGCGCCGAATGGATCGGCGAGGGTGGCGAAGCGACCCACCTCTGGGATGTCCATCGGTCCGTGCAGCAGCGTTGCGCCCAGCTTCTTGGCCTGCTCCACGGTCTGGTCGACGTCGGGCGTCCCGATGTAGGCGATCCAGTGGGAGGGCGCGCCCATCTTGGCCGCTTCCTCCGGAAGCTGCATGACACCGCCGATGGGACCGTTCTCCGTCATCCACATGTCGTAGGGCATCGGCGCGTTCTGGCTCTGCCACTTCTCCGGCTTCCAGCCGACCACTTTGGTATAGAAGTCCTTGGCGGCACCTGGATCGGTGGTCATCAGGTCGAACCAGAGATGCTTGCCCTTGGCGACTTCGCTCATCTGTCCCCTCCCATCGTCACGTGTGTCGGTTCTGAGCCCTGCGACGCGCCGGGCTCGCTTGCATCAAGGGTCCTGCTAGTTCTGGCCGGGGGCGCGCACCGCGCCCGGATAGCCGGCCACCCGACGAGAAATCGCGAGCTGGCCGGCATGATAGGCCTGGTGGAAGGCCAGCAGCGCCAGCAGCTCCTGCCGCGTCGTCTCGCCCCCGAACGGGTGCGGGATGCCGCCCTGCATGAGTTCCGCATCGCTCTGGCGGGCAATTGCCGCCAGGCAGCGGTCCTTGGACGCAAGGAAGGCGGACCGCATGGTGTCCCAGTCGATGGCGCCCTCCGCCCGCGTGATGGGGTCCTCGCCGGCGCGGGTGAGCTGTTCGCTCTCCCATACGGGGGCCTCTCCCAGGAGTTGCATGGCGGAGTTCTGCACGTGGGTCAGGTGCCCGAGGATCCAGTTGGCGCAGTTGCCACCCGGATCCGGCTGTCGGAGAGAATCGGCGTGGGAGAGCCCCTCCGTGTTGGCGGAGACGACCTGGTAGATCAAACCGAACTGGGATTGGATGAGGTCCTTCGCCGTCATGGGGTCTCCGTGCGGTTGAGGTCGACCTGGGTCAGGTCGGCGATGGCCTGCATCACCGACTTGAAGCCCGCGAAGTCCCGCGCGTCGATGCGTGCGTGGATGCCCTGCTCCAGACCCTCCAACATCTCTCGCAACTCGGTCGCCACCTCGGCACCGGCCGGCGTCACCCGCACCAGGGTGGAGCGACGATCCTCCGGGTTGGGCTCGCGCGTGAGCAGACCCCGCTCCTCGAGGCGGTCCAGCATCCCGGTCAGCGTCGACGGTTTGTATCCAAACACGCGCGTGAGCTGGGAGACCGGGCAGGGTCCGTAGAGAGTCGTGTAGGAAAGCAGATGTCCCTCGCTGGGCTCGACGCCGCGCTCCCTGGAGTCTGTTTCGATGAACTCTCCGATCTGCCGTGTTGCCTTGTGCAGGGGAGAGATGAACTCCAGGGGCTTGGGCTTCTGTTCACGGCTCCGTGACGGTTCCATACGCGCTCGCGATCTCAGGCGTTACGGAATCGTATAACACGGTATCGTATTGTACGAATCCGAATTAAAAAGGTCAAGCCCCATCCTTTGAGACCTTCGCGGGTCGCCCGGTGAGGCGGTAGAGCAGACCACCCGACGCGACGATCGCCAGTCCCAGGCCGGCCTCCTGGGGCCGGTCCACCAGCAGGAACGCGAGCGTCCACAGGGTCAGGGAAAGGTAGACGAGCGGGGTGACCGGATATCCCCAGGTCCGGTAGGGCCGCTCCAGGTCCGGTTGGCGCCAGCGTAGCACGAACACGCCCAGCACCGTGAAGAAGGAGTTCAGCCCCAACGTGAAGCCTGCGAAGACCAGGATGGACTCGAACGACCCCGTGAGGATGAACAGCACGCTCACTGCGCCCTGCGTGGCGATGGCCGCCCAGGGAATCCCGTCGCGGTTGGTCCGCGCCAGGAAGCGAAAGAGGTGATAGTCCTCTCCGATCACCTGCAGCACCCGCGGGCCCGCCAGCACCATCGCACTGACGGTGGAGACGAGGAGCGCGGCCAGCACCAAACCCATGATCTCGCCGCCTCGCGCTCCGAAGGTGTGCGTGGCGGCTACGTAGCCTACTTCCAGCTTGCCCACCAGATCCGCTTGGGGGGCTGCGTAGAGGAAAGCGTGGTTGAGCGCCACATAGAGCACGAGCACCAGCCCCGTGCCCAAGCCCAGGATCCAGGGCAACGTGCGCTGCGGCCGTTCCAGCTCGCTGGTGAGGTAGGTGGCTGCGTTCCATCCGGTGTAGGCGTAGGAGACATAGATGAGCGACACGGCGAACGCACCGCTGGTCAGCGCTGACAGCCCCGCCGCGTCAGGCAGCAGCGGCACGGGTTGGGGGGACGGAGTCAACGTCCAGGCTGCCACGCAGAAGGTCAGGATCAGCAACACCTTGAACGTGGTGAACACGCTCTGGACGGTGCTCGAGTTCCGCCGCGTGGAGGCGTGCACCACGGTGAAGATCACCACCAGGGCGCTCGCCAGCAGCGCGGCGTTCGCGGCCGGAACGACGGACCGCACGTAGGTGCCGAAGGTGATGGCGGCCAGCGCCGTGGGTGCGGCGAAGCCGATGCTGGCCGACACCCACCCGGAGATGAACCCGGCGGCCGGATGGTAGATGCGACCCAGAAACGTGTATTCGCCGCCGGACCGGGGCAGGGCGGCCCCGAGCTCGGCGTAGGTGAGCGCTCCGCAGAAGGCGGCCACACCCCCCACCACCCACAGCATCAGCAGCGCGAACGGGGAGGTGATGTCGAGGAGTTGGAATCCCAGGCTCGTGAAGACACCCGTACCGATCATGTTGGCCACCACGACCGACAGGGCGGCGTAGGGGCCGAACCGGGTCGGAGGGCCGGGCGGCCTCGGACCCTGTACCGGCTGGGATGGCTCAGACATGCGTGGACCCTACCGTGGCGCGTGGAGGTCTGCGGCGCGGAGGTTAGGGCCTGGGGGCGGATTCGGCACCTCCTGGGGCTGCAACGCCCAGGCAGGAACCTGCGGGGGTGCTGGGCCGGCACCCGCTCGGGGTTGGAGCGAGGGCCGAGGTGGGGAGGCGCTCGCGACTAGAAGCGGCTCAACCGTGGAGGGGGTGCCGGGACCTCCTCGATCGTGAACCCGGTGAGCACCTGCGAGCCGGCCGCCGTCGCGCTGAAGGGATCGGCTGCGCTGTAGTCCACCACGTAGCCGAGGTCTTCCAGGGCACCCACGGTCACGCGGCTCAACGGATTACGCGTGTGGTGGTTGATCCAGCCGGTCATGATCTCGGCCCCCAACGCCGCCTCGCGCCAGTGCACGTCCCGCGTGGCGATGCTCCCTGAATTCTCGAGCGGCACGGGGCCCTCGGCGCCGCCAGCGGCGCGGTACTCTGCGATGGCATGCGCCCCGGTGTGCACCGGGTTGGCGCTGCCGGCGCCGCTGAGCTGGCCGAGGCCTTCCCAAAGCGGTCCCAGTCCGAGCACGTGTCCGATCTCGTGCAACAGCACGCCGGACAACTCGTCCGCCGCGGCCAGTCGCGCCACGTCATCCGAGTCCACCCGCACGATACCGAGGATGGGAAGACGGGATCCACGACGGAGCATGCACGGTCCCGCCGATGCCAGCGCTCCGCCCGGCCCGTCGATGCGATTCACCTCGACGAAGATCAGCAGGTCGTCCACGCGCCGGGAGATCGCCTCGTGCGGCACGTTGCAGAGCCCCGCCGGCACGTCCACCTGCTCGTCCGGCAAGTCTCCGCGAACAACGCTCCGCCACCGTGTCGTCGCCTCCGAGAGCGCGCGCTCCACGGATGGGGGGAGCGGGGACACGCCCGTGGTGACGATGTCGAACCCGCCCGCGGCCGCCACGGTCTGCGGAAGCTCAGGTCCTGTCTGCGATGCGGGGCCGACCACGGTGACGGTATCACATCCCGCCAGCACGAGCGCAGCAGCCAGAAACGCACGCGCGTGCGTGATGCTGCGAAGCCCGGAACGAGACGGGAGGAAACGCACAGCGAACACCGAAGTCGAGGTTGATGCAACGCCGACACACCGCGTGTTCGGCTGGATGGGGCAGGTGCAGAGGGGGTGCCAAGCGCCGGTTGTGTGGAGGAGGTCCCACATGCGTCCGCTGGAGGGCCGGCGGCCGCCCGAGCCCCCGGGACTGGCCGAGCCGCTGCACGGCCCGGCCTGGTAACGCTTTACCACCGCCCGCAGGGCCGTTAAGGTTGAGGTCTGCCACGCAGCCACTCGGGGCCGGTTCCGGACTCGGGGGAACGCATGGGAGCGCAGGAGTGGGGACCGCCGGAGCGCTTGCCGCCACCGGAGGAAAGTCCGAGCTCCGCAGGGCAGGGTGCCGGGTAACGCCCGGGCGTCGTGAGACGACGGAAAGTGCAGCAGAGAGCAGACCGCCGATGGCCCCGCAAGGGGCACAGGTAAGGGTGAAAGGGTGCGGTAAGAGCGCACCGGGCCTCCGGTAACGGAGGTCGCACGGCAAACCCCACCCGGAGCAAGGCCAAATAGGGGACGAGAGGCGGCCCGCCTCGTCATCAGTCCCGGGTAGGCCGCACCGAGGTCGGCAGTGATGCCGGCCCCAGAGAAATGGTTTCCACGCGACGCGTGATCGCCGCGAGGCGAGCGCACGGAGCGGACAGAACTCGGCTTATTCCTGCGCCACCCCGCGTGCGTGCATGAAGCGCCCGTAGCTCAGTTGGATAGAGCGTCGGCCTCCGGAGCCGAAGGTCACAGGTTCGAATCCTGTCGGGCGCATGAAGAGAGCCCGGGGTCCCGCAGGGGCCCTGGGCTCTCTTCTTGTGTTTGCCGGTGAGATTCTGACCTCCGGTTCGAACGCCCGGGCCCGAGGTGGTGACGACGAGCACGAGAGGTCATCCCGGGCAGAGCGAGCACGGGCGCAGCCCGCGCGCAGCTCAATCCTGTCGGGCGCTTGTGTCCGCCGGTGAGATTCTGACCTCCGGTTCGAACGCCCGGGCCAAGGGTGCTGACGAGGAGCACGAGAGGTCATCCCGGGCAGAGCGAGCACGGGCGCAGCCCGCGCGCAGCTCAATCCTGTCGGGCTTGTGTCCGCCGGTAGAAGGCGACCCTCCGGTTCGAGCCGATGCGTCGGAGTGTCGGTCGAAGAGCAGAGGCGGTTGCACGCGAGGCGAGCGAGCACGGGCGCAGCCCGCGCGCAGCTCACCGCTCGGATCGTGCCGTCGAACGAGGGGCCGTGCGGACGGACCGGGCAGACGGAGCGCAGCGACGTCAATCCTGTCGGGCGCATGGGTCGGATGCACCCTCCCGGTCGCACGGGAAGCCCAGCATCCAGCCAGCCCCGCTCAGAAACTGAACTGGACGCCGAGGTTAAGCACCCGAGTGGATCCGCCCTCCGGCTCCCCCGATCCCGATGCGACCAAAAGGTTACCGCGCACTCGGCCCAGAGACCCTTTCAGTACCATCTCAGGAGACACCCAGAACGCAAGGCCGAACGCGTCCTCCGTATGCTCGTCTGGAGACTCCGTGGAGTCTCCATTCGCGGTCGAGCGCACGCGTCCGAGCGTGCCGGACGCCTGGAGGCGGCGAGTCAGGAATACGGCAGCTTCGACATAGCTCTCCCATGCGGAGATGCCCTCGGTGGCCCACGAACGGAATGCCTCGCTTCGCACCCAGACCCGCTCACCCACGTAGCTCAGGTGCGCTCCCAAGACGGCGTCCCGCTCCGACGACGCTTCCGCAGTCGGCTCGGAGTGGATTCCCGTGTAGCCCGAGGCGCCGAAGACGAGGCCTGGCAGGGGGGTAGCCGCCACCAGACGCCCGCCGATCACCTCTTTGCCCGTCTCGGGCTCGCCGCCCTCCTCGTCGTCAGCGCCCGCGACGAAGACATCCAGACCACCGACGTAGGCGTCGTAGCTCAGCGCCCAGGAGCCGCCGAGATCGATCCGTCCCCGGGCGCTCACACCGTCGAGTCCCTCGGAGACCAGCCCCACGGCCCCGTACACGGATTGCGGAAGGCTCAGGAAGGGACGGATGGTCCCTACGTCGTACACCTCGTTGTAGATGCCGAAGGGGTGCGGGATGCGACCGGCCCGGAGTCCGAAGTCCGGATCCCACTGCCAGGCGGCGAACGCATAGTCGATCTCGGCTTCGTTACCCTCGGCGGTCCGATTCCAGAAGAGCTGCGCATGGATGCCGACCGAGGGTTGGATATTCGTGCCCAGGTTCAGGGCGAAGTAGGAGTTGCGGAATTCCCCCTCGGGAGTAGCTCCGAGATAGTCATTGCCTCGTGTCCGGCCGTAGCTCCAGTGCCCGAACCCGTGGATGGTCACGGGCTGGAGCTCCTGCGCACCCAGTGCCGAGGACCACGGGGCGGCGAGGCACGCAAAGGCCAGGCAGATCGTCCCTGATCTCATTCTCCTGCGCACGACGATGCCCCGCATCTGGTGGCTCACCCCCCGCCCGACTCACGCCACCTGATCCAACCGTCCCTGTTCCGACCGTTGCGCCACGGCCTCCAGCGTCTCCGGCACCAGTTGCGGCAGCGGTGACTCTTCGCCGGTCCGCACCTGCGACATGGTGACCAGCGTGGACTCGAAGATGCGCACCTTGAGCGAGAAGCCCAGGACGCCGTCCTCCTGTCCACCGATGCCGCCGGCGAACGCCTCCGCGATGCGGCTCAGGAAGCCACCGATCACGCGAAGCGGTGTCGAGGACGGTCCTGCTTCGCCCTGCTCAGGCGCTTCTGCGGACTCGCTGTCCTCCGCACCGACCGGTGCCGGCTCGACTCCAACCGGGTCGTTGGCCGGCTGCGTCGTGACGGGTCCTTCTGTCGGCTCCACAGCAGCCGCGGCCGCGGGGAGCGCTTCGGGAACGTCCGCGCCGGCTGCGACGATCGCCGCTCCTTCCAGCGGAGCCACACCCTCGACGGGCAGCTCACCCTCGACCGGCGCAATCGCCGGCTGGGACGCGAACGAGACGGCTGAATAGGTGAGCTTCTCTTTGACACCTGCGTGGAACATCACCTGCGCCAGCTGCTCGGCGTCGAAGTTCAAAGCGGACGCATCCTCGAAGGCCCCGCTGGTATTGCCCGCGAAGAACTCCTCGGCGAGCGCGGCCGCCTGATCGAAGGTGTCCTGGATGGCGGCCATCTCCTCCGCGCTCAGGTTCCCTTCGATCGTCATCGAGATCTTGGAGTTGCTCTTGGCCGTGAACGTGACGGCGCTGGCCGACGTGGTCCCGTCGTCGAAGTGCGCCTCCTGGAGACCGACGCGCTCCCGGGTCCGGAAGCTGAGGCGTACGAGATCTCCGTCCTGCGTCTGGATGAGCAGCGAAAAGCGCTCCGTGCGTTTGTAGCTGAGGGACGACGCGCCTCCGCTCCACGCAGTGGACGCCCCGCCCTCCGGATCGCGGCATTCCCTGCAGGCAACGCCTGATTCGGAGCCTTCCGGGCCGCGCGTGTATTGCGGCTCGAGGCCGAGCCTCGTCCAAGGCACGGCTGCCCCGCTCTGGATCTCCATGATGTGCTCCCACCCGACGTAGATGCGTGCTACCCCTTCTGGTGAGGATCGGAAGGAGCGACGCCGAGTTGAGCGCGGGGCGACGGGGTCGGAAGCGTACGGCCCCCGGCCGTGCTGCGGACGGCGCCCGACACCACGTCCGTCGTTCTCCCCACAGCGGTCCTCGGAGCGCCGCCGCACTATGCCTGCGGAGTCCCGTGTCGGGAGATCGCCGTCGGTTTCCCGCCCCCCCGCTGTTCTCCTGCACCGCTGTGGCGTGCAGGCTCGCCTCGTGGCCCGAGGCCCCCCGCCGCGCCCGCCTACCGCACCAACCCATCCTTGAAGGGGCGTGTCTGTCGGCCCCGAAGGAGAGCTCACCATGGCCACCAAGAAGGACGACGCCGCTGGACGCGCGTCCGGGAAGACCAGGCTCCGGTTCGAGGGCCTCGCCGCGGGGGAAGAGCGCCCCGAAGTCCAGGTTCGTGCCTACGACCGGGCAGGCAAGGAGATCGCCGCCGTCACGGTCGGCGAAGACGGCACCTTCACTCTTCCAGATGCCGCTCTCAAGAAGGCGCATCGTGTGCGGGTGGGCCCGGTGGGCGATGCAACCCCGGAGTTGAACACTGCGTCGCTGACGTACCGAGCCGCTGACTTCCGTGCCGTCATCGACGCCGGCCTGCTGGACATCGGTCGCAGCGTCTGGGAAGGCTGGTTCCACCTGTGGCGCTGTGTGTCGGGGCGGGTCAGTCGCTGCCGACGTGCGCAGTGGTGGTATGATGCGGTTGCCGTGGAGGCCTGGCGTCCGCTCGCCGATGCTCCGCAGATGCTCCCGCTGGGGGGCCAAGCCCCCCGGTCCCGGGCGCTCGCCTCCGTGGCCCGGGAGGCCACGATGGCCCGCCCACCCGGAGTCCTCGATCTGGACGGCTTGGTGGCGCTGCCGTGGGGCTGCACGCCGATCTGTCTCGGCACGGTGGAAGTGTACCGGCGGGTTTGTTGCTGCAAACCCTGGGTGTTCAAGGATCCTCGGCTCGATCATCTCCTCGAGGAGCTCGAAGAGCTCGTACGCGAGCCTCCCAAGGGGCCGGGTTCTCCCTTCCCGCCCGGTCCGTGGCCGGGTCCTGATCCTGCCCCTTTCAACGCAACCTTCCTCCGGGACGGGGCGTTGGATGAGCGGGCCCTGCACGCGGCCGAGGATCTGATCGCGATCCGGAGACTCCCGGCGGAGCGGATTCCCGAGTACATCACCGCACGTCCCTACCTGCTGTGCCCGAGCTACTCGTGCGGCACCCCCGTCAAGCTCGCGGAGGGGAGCATTGGCCCGGATGGCCGCTTCAACATCTGCTGGTCGGAGTTCCCGGCGGTTCTCGTCTCCGGCTGCCACTACGAGTACGCCTACAAGGTCAAACAACGCATTGGCCCCTTCACCATCACCATCTACGACGGTGTGGCCGCCGGCCAGTGGTTCGGGCAACACGACGACGCGCACCTGAAGTCCTATCATCCCTGGGCCATCGCATGTCGCGACAACGGCGGACCGGGCGATGCCTTCGTGTACCTGGACGTCATCGGGCATACGGGGTCGCATCTGCTGGCCACGCCCGATCAGAAGGCGGCTACCGCAGTGCAGCCGCTCGCTGCCAACAGCGGAGTGGCCTATCCCACCGGCGGCCCGGCTGGAAACGGGAGCCACGATCGCAATTGGGGAGGCACGCTCAAGATGTCCATCATGTTCTCGGAGAGCATGCGAGACATCGGAGCCAAGTACTACCGGGTCAGCGTCAGGGAGGTGAACAGCAACGGCGATCCGGTGGGGAGCGCCGAGTACTACAGTGATGGCCTGTCCTGGCGAAAGGCTGTCTCGACCGGAGGGGGTGGGGTGGACATCGTCCCCGTGTCCCTCGGGCCCACCAGTGCGGGTCCTGTGGGTAGCGTGCAGGACAACCTGTACGAGATTCCCTTCGACGGATCCCTGCCGCTCAACTCGGATTGGGAGGCGGATCAAACCCACGTGAGGCTGGTCACGACGGATCCCGCGAAGGACTGGAGCGAGTCGACCACACCTCCGGTAGCCGGTCAGCCCACCAAGCGGCACCTCGTCACCATCGAGGTCTTCAACGCCGCCGGTGAGCGGCTGCGGCCCAATGGCACCCCGGCGACCGGACTGGGTGGGGTCGAGGTGCAGGCGGCGTTCACGTTCCGCCGGAAGTTCCAGGCCATCGGTCCCACCAACATGGTGCCCTTCGGCGCGCTCAGCCACGTGTTCTGGTGGGACAATCGCGCTGAGGTCGCGTTGATCGAGGACCTGCGCATGAACGGCGTCCTTTCGAACGAGGAGTGCCAGTTCCTGGCTGGGACCTCGACCTCGACGTTCGGCATCGGCTACCGGGCCTACCACCCCTACGAGATGTTCCAGTACTACCACAAGATCTGGTGGAAGCGGGGCTTGAGTGGTGGCAGCGACACCATGCACACGTCCAGTCTGAATGTCGGCGTGCCACCTGCGGCGGCGGGAGCGAGCCCGACCCACACGTTCGGGCACATGCTGGATCATCCCGCGCCGGCCACACCGCCGCTGACCAAGTGCGCCTTCTCGGTCTTCCTGACCACCTACAACAAGCGGACCGATGGGGACGATCTCTGGCACCACTGGGATACGGACAGCGCGGCGTTCGCACTGGACATCGCGCCGGAGTGCCCCCCCTGTGAATGTCAGAATGGAGGTGGAGGGGGTGACTCGAACAACTAGGCGCTGCTCCGCTCCACGCGGAGGTGCGAGTCGATTGTAGGAATGGAGGGGGCTGGTCGAGGCCGGCCCCCTCTTCGCACGTCCGCGCCCTCTCCTCAGCCGTGATCCGTGCTCATGCGGATCACCTCGAAGACCGCGCCTTGCGGGTCCTGCAGCACGGCCATGCGGCTTCCGCCCGGGACGTCGAACGGGGCCCGCAGCACCGTGCCTCCCGCGGCTATCGCGGTCTCTGCGGCACGGTCCACATCGTCGGTCGCGAAGTACACATCCCACGAGGTGGGAAAGTCCCCCATCTCAGGCGTCTGCTTCAGGATCCCGGCCACGGGACGCCCCGCGACGTTGAGCGTGATGTAGGGCGTGGGTAGCCCCATCCGCTCCACGGCGACGCCGAAGACCGTGGCGTAGAACGCGGCCGCTTTCTCGGGCTCTTTGGTGCAGAGCTCGTTCCAGGTCATGGCTCCCGGAACGTCGAAGATCTCAGCGCCATGTTCCGGCGCGGGATGCCACAGCCGCAGGAACCCTCCGACTGGATCCTGGATGATGGCGATGGTGCCGACACCGGGCTCTGTGATGGGTTCCTCCAGCACGGTGCCTCCCGCTGCCTTCACCCGCTCCAGTGTGGCGGCGACGTCATCGACGTGCATGTACGTGCCCCAGTGGGGGGGTACGCCCATGCTGCGGAGGCGCGGATCGAGCTCGTAGAGCCCCGCCACCATTGCACCGTCGAGTCGCTGCACGGAGTAGAGGTTACCGTCCGCGCCGCGCATGCGTTCAGGCGTCCAGCCGAACACCGTGGAGTAGAAGCGCTCAGCCGCATCGAGGTCCGTAGTGGCGCAGTCGGCCCACGTGGGCACGCCCTGCTGCTTGGATCGGATTCCCTCCATGGTTCTCCTCCTCGGCGGTCGAATCGTGCCTGCCAGGATGATCGCAATGATCGCAGAGCTACCGGATTCTCGTGCGTGGAGTCGGGGGCGTCCGTCGGGTGTCCCCTGATTCACGTATGGGGCCCTCTCTGCCCAGCGGGGCAGGTTGGCTCCAGTCCTCGACGGCGCGGAGGCTCGGGACCCCCGCGGGTGAACCCTGACACAGGTCGCGGGGACCTCTCGGTCCCTTCCAAAGAGGCGTCGCGTCAGGTTGAGGTGCAGCGGCCCCTGAACTCCGCTGGGGAGGGGAAGAGATGAGTATGCGCGTAGGCCTTGGGCTTTCCGCGCTGGTGATGCTTGCGTTCGTTCCTCCGCTGGCCGCGCAGCGACCCGAGCAGTTGTTCCCTCCGGCGGAGCCCCGCGGAGAGGCCGGTGGCCATCTGGTCGTAGCGATGCCGGTGGGCGAGTTCGGTGACTACGTCGACATCGGCGGTGGATTCGCAGGGTTCGGCGTGCTGTATCTCGATCCCGCTCGCGTGGTGGGGCTGCGTCTGGACGGCGCCTGGTTGATCTACGGTAGCCGCACGGTGCGCCGCCCGCTCAGTCCGACGGTGCCGTTCGTGGATGTGGACGTGACAACCCAGAACTGGATCGCTCGTCTCGGGTTCGGGCCCGAGGTCGCTCTCGGGAGTGGGCCGGTGCGGCCCTATCTGCACGGTTCCATCGGCTTCTCGTACTTCGCCACCACGACCTCGGTGGAAGGCAGCCTGAACACCGAACCCTTCGCCTCGTCGACCAACTTCGACGACATCACCTTCGCGCTGGCGGGTGGTGGCGGGCTGCGCATCCGCCTGAGCGGTGCAAGAGCACACCGCGTCTCGCTCGATGTGGGCTCCGAATACGTCCGCAACGGCCGAACCGAATACCTCCGCGAGGGCGGGCTCCGCGAGACGCCGGGGGGTGGCGTGCAGGCCGAGCCGATCCGCTCCAGGACGAACCTGGTGACGTTCTATCTGGGCGTGTCGGTGGGGGCGCCGTAGAAGGGCTGGTTCGGCGTGCCTAGCGCATGCAGGTGCGGATCTCCTGGTGCACGTAGCTGACTGCGAGCACGCAGTCGCGCGCCATCTCCGCACCGATCAGCACGAAGCCCTTTCCCTCGCCATCGCCCCAGCGGGGAAAGAGCTGGAGCGGGAGGACACGCGTCCGGCGCGCAGGATAGGACGCATAGCCCATACGGAAGTCGACGCTTCCGTCCTGAACTCCTGCAGTCCGGGACGCCGCTTCGCTGATGACCATGGTGGGACCGGCGAGGTCCAGCAGCGCTCCGAAGATCGCTCCCCCCATCTCCACATCGGTCCGGATCAGCATGTCGTGGATGACCTGGACGCCGACCGGGTTGGACAATGTGAAGCCGGGCCAGCGCACGGAGCGGGCGGCGGGTTTGAGCAGGAGCCGGCCATTGGGCGCATCGACCAGAACGTCGAAGGTGTTGAACGTCTCCGACCCTACGATCCCGCCGATCCCCTCCGGTGCCGGTCCGCCATCGAGCGCAGCGAGATCGTCCGGGACCACCTGGGCGGTTCCCAGGGCCACGGGCAGGCCGCCCAGGGTGAGCCCCCGACGGTCCTCGCCGATCCGGGCCGCGCCGGAGCGGGTCAGGAACGTGGCGCCCAGCCCCAAGACGAAGTCCATCTGCGCGCCGGACGCCAACTGCACCGGCACGAGGAATCTCCCTGCGACGGTCCGCAGCGGGATCTCGATCGCTCCGTCCGGCGCCTGCTGCGCCTCGAGCACGCCCGGCAGAAGCCCGAGCAACGCCGCTCCCACCATTGTCGTTCGGCGCATCTCCACCCCACCGCTTCTAGGTATGGCGAAATTGTGAACACTACTGTACACTTCGGCTGAGCCGAAGACAAGAGGAGCCGCCAGAGGCCGGCCGGAGGCCGCCGAGGAGGTGGGAGTGGGGCGTCCGTTCGGACACGCGGTGACCAGCATCCTCGCCGCTCTCGAGGGTGGGGTGAGCTACGGCCTGGATCTGACCGAGCAGACGGGCCTTCTGCCGGGAACGGTCTACACGACCCTACGTCGCTTGGAAAAGCGCAAGCTCATCGCGGGCCGCTGGGAGGATGCGGAGCTCGCAGAAGCCGAGCGCCGGCCGCGACGCCGCTACTACGCGCTGACGGCCGCAGGCGCCAGAGCACTTGGGGAGGCCCGCGCGCGCGTGGGTGGACCTCTCCCCGGCGTGCGTTCCGACGGCCTACGCATCGTCGGAGACGCCGAGTCGTGACCCACTCGGGCCACGAGTGGCGGCCCGATGCCCTCACCCGCTGGAGCCGGCGCCTGCTTCGAGTGGCGGCGCGACTCGTACCAGGGGACGGACGTCGGGAGTGGTTGGACGAGTGGGAAGCGGAGTTGTGGCAGCTCCGTCGGTCGGGGCAGGGAGGTGGAGCGCGGGTTGCGGCCTTCTTGTTCGGCGCGTTCTGGCACGGGGCCTGGGAGTGGAAGGAGGGGTGGACGATGGAGTCGGTCCTGCAGGATACCCGCTACGCGTTGCGCACGCTGGCGCGTAGCCCCGGGTTCGCGGTCGCCGCGCTGATCATGCTCGCGTCCTCGATCGGTGCCAGCACGGCACTGTTCACGGTGCTGGAGGAGGCGATCCTTTCGGATCCGCCGTTCCCCGAGCCCGAGCGTCTCGTGGTCGTCGACCAGATGGTCGGCATGACGCCAGCCGAGATGGGTGGGACCCGGTGGTCCTATCCCCGCTACCAGGATCTCATGCGGGACGTCTCGTCGATCGAGGTGGCCGCGGGGTACGAGCGGCGCACCATGACGCTCACGGAGCTGGGCGATCCGTCGGTTGCGTCGGTGGAGGTCGTAACGCCCTCTCTATTCGAGCTGCTCGGGCTGGAGGCGGCGAGAGGCCGGCTGTTCGGCCCGGACGACGAAGACGCGGGCGCGCCGCGGATGTTGGCCCTGGTGAGTCACGATTTCTGGGCCCAACGCTTCGGCTCGTCCGACGCCGCCATCGGGAGCAACCTCACGCTGGACCAGTTGCGGTTCGAGATCGTGGGGGTCCTACCTTCGACGTTCCCCGGCCTGACGGGCGAAGCCGACATCTGGCTTCCCATGGCCGCCTTGCGCGAGGTCGAGAACGACAGCGCTCTGGACGACGCATGGAACATGCACTTCCTGGTCCTGGCTCGGTTGGTTCCAGGCGTAACGTTGGCCGCAGCCCAGGAACAGGTGCGGGCGTTCGGTGCGACCCTCAAGGAGCGCTTCCCGGCGCCCGTGGCAGCGTCCGAACTCCTGTTCGGTGCCGATCTGATGACGTTTCGTGAGGCGCGCTCGAACCCGACCGCGCAGGCATCGCTGCTCGCGCTCTTCGCGGCGGTCCTGCTGCTGCTGTTGGTCGCGACCGCGAATCTGGCTGCGTTGCTGGCGGCGCGGGGAGCGAGCCGGCAGCAAGAGGTCGCGGTCCGCACCTCGCTGGGAGCGGCTCCCGGCCGGATCCTGCGGCAGATGCTGACGGAGAGCCTGGTGCTGGCCGCGCTGGGTGGCCTGGCCGGCACCGTCCTGGCCGGGTTGGGTGTGGACGTGCTGGGTGGGTGGCTGGCCCAGGCCGTCGGCACGACGGGAAGGCGTGCGATCGTCTACCTGGACCCCGCAATGCTCAGCATCGACTGGCGGGTGGTGGTGTTCGCCACCTTGCTGACGGCCGGAGTCGGTGTCGGTTTCGGCCTCCTCCCAGCGTGGCGGGCGGCCCAGAGCGATCCCAACGCGTCCCTGCGCGGCGGGCGCCCACCGACGCGACGCACCGCGTGGAGGCTCGGGATCACCGGGAGCAACGGCTTGATCGTGCTCCAGGTCGCCGTGGCGCTCGTGCTCCTCTCCGGCGCGACGGTGATGATCCGAAGCCTGTCGAATCTGCAGCGGGTAGACCTTGGGTTCGATAGCGAGCGCCTACTGACGGCCACCTACGCGCTCACGACCACCGATCGTCTCGCGGGAATCGATCCCGGCACCTTCCACACCGCATTCGTGGACCGCGTGCGAGAGCTTCCGGGCGTGAGCGCGGCCACCCTGGGGTCGATCCCCATGGGCAGCCCCACCTGGCGGGCCATCGTGATGGGCTCGGACGGACGTCCCCAGCTCGATCCCACGGCCCACACCTGGCTTCGCATCCAGCCCGTTCCCGAAACACACCTGGCGACGATGGGCATCGAGCTCATCGAGGGCCGCGACATCGAGCGCACGGACGACGAGACGAGCGAGCCTGTGATCGTCCTCGGCGAAACCGCCGCGCGCTACCTCTTCCCCGATGGCGGAGCGATCGGGCGCCGCATTCGCTTGAGCTGGTCCGAGTTCGGGTTGGGTGGAATGGTCGTGGGGATCGCGAGGGACGTCACCTACGACGGGCTGGGCCAACCACCGGGGCTGCAGGGTTACGTCTCGGTGCGGCAAGCACCGCGGCTGGAAACCGGCATCATGGTGCGCACCACGGGCGACCCCACGTCGGTGGTGGCCGCCCTGCGCGCAGCGTTGGCTGAATTGAACCCGAACGCCGTGCTGACCTCCGTCATGTCCATGGACACCCGCCTGGCCGACATCACAGCGCGGCCCCGCGTGGTCACGATGCTGCTGAGCCTCTTCGGGGGCGTCGCTCTCTTTCTCGTGGGGGCGGGGCTCTACGCAACGATCGCGTTTGCGGTGGTGCGCCGGACGCGCGAGTTGGGTCTGCGAGCCTCCCTCGGCGCCCCCCGGGGGCGACTCGTCTTGTTGGTCTTGCGGCAGGAACTGGCGGTCACCGGGCTCGGCATCCTGGCCGGACTGGCTGGGTCCCTATGGGCCATGCGCTTCCTGGAGGCCCTGGTCTTCGGTGCGGACACCACCGACCCGCGCACCTTCGCCGTGGTATCCGGGCTGCTGTTCGGAGTCGCGTTGCTGGCTGCCTACCTGCCGGCGCGCCGGGCGCTACGCATCGATCCGGTGGTGGCGCTGCGGGCCGAGTGAGGGAGTAGCCGCTTTCGGTGCGGTGATTGGAACGGTGAACTCCGAGTTCCCCGCGACGGGTCCTTCCGCACTGTGTTCGCCCCACCGACGCGCGGCTGATAGGTTGCGGATGCGTCCAAGCAGAACGGTGCTCCCACGGCGAGGGATCCCACATGGCGAAGCTGCCCGCAGCGCTCCTGATCGCCTCCAGCCTGGTTGCCACCTCCTGTGCCGAAGGCCCGGCGCCGCGCCCGTTCAGCGCCCGAGACAGCGCGGGTGTACGGATCGTCATGAGCCAGGCCCCAGTGGCGTCCAGTCCGTGGACCTTGGACATCCTCCCGAGCGCCGAGATCGGTGCGGACGCGAGCGACACGATGCAGGTGCTTTTTCGTGTCTCCGACGGGACTGTTCTGGAGGACGGCAGCATCGTCCTCGCGACCGGCGCGGCACCGATGCTTCGCTGGTTCGATGAGCAGGGCCAGTATGTGCAGGGGACGGGCCGGCAGGGTGGTGGCCCAGGCGAGTTCGGATCTGCCCATGGAGCGCGAATTCAGTGGCTCTGGCCCCTGGGGGACTCGGTGGCCACCTGGGAGCACGCGGAACGCCGGATGCAGGTCTTCGGGCCGGAGGCCCGCTATTCACGGATGCTGCAGCTCGAACCTCCGACCGATCCTGGCTCCTATCCACAACTGGTCGGCCCGATTGGCGAAGGATTTCTCGCCTTTCTCCTCGAGATGCGTCCACCGGGTGTGTTGGGTGCCGTTGAGCGCGATCCGATCCGGTTCGTTCGATATGGACCCGATGGCAAGTTCTCGAACCAGGTGTTCGAGGGTTTGGGCTACTCGTACATCACCTACTTGTGGAAACGACCGGACGGTACGGAAGACAAGACCCGGGGCCGCCCCCCCTTCTCGCGCAATCCCGTCGCGGCGGTTGGCAACGAGCGGCTCTACTTCGCCGATAACGAAGCGTATTCCATTGCGGTGCTGACCCCGGAAGGCACGCTGCAGTCGTTCATTCGTCGGCCGGAACTGGGGCGAGCGCTCACGACCGAGATGGTCGAAGCGTACAAAGCGGCCTCGTTGGCCGGCGCCCCGGAGGACCCCGAGGTGCGGCGCCGCTGGAAGGAGACGCTGGACGACGCGGTCTATCCGGAGTACCTCCCGTGGATTCGCCAGATGCTGATCGACCGGATCGGCATGCTCTGGGTCCAGGAATACGTACCGCAGACAGCACTCGAGGCCACGTGGAGCGTGTTCGATCCATCGGACGGACACTGGCTCGGTGATATTGTCTTGCCGATGGCCTGGCAGGTCCTGGAAGTGGGGGCAGACTACGTCTTGGCGGTTGTGCCCGATGATTTCGATGTGGAACGGGTCCGTCGCTACGCGTTGTACCGCTCCAAATGACCCTCAGTCCGCCCACTGCACGACGATCGGATCCCGAAGCCCGGGCAGAGGCAGCGACCCGGCTTCGGCCGCGACCGCGTCGCGGGCGGCGCGCGCGAGGCGTTGCCAGGGCTCGACGGTGAGCACCGCTCCCGCACGCCGCCAGATGCCGACGATGTCTCCGTCGACCATGACCGCTCCCGGCCACACGCGGGACGTCCAGAGGGCGGCCCGGCGCGTCGCGTCAGGAACCAGCAAGGCTCGATCGTCTCCCTGCAGCAGGTAGTAGGCGTCCCCACTCGGGAGCAGTCGGGCTGAAGCTGCGGGTACAGCGGGTTCGCGGAATGCTGCTTCGTCCTCGCTGAGGATGGAGGCATCGCCCGCGGGTGTGCGCACAGGTGTGAGCTCGGGCTGAAGGGTCTGGTACGCCCCGCGAGCCTCCCGTGCGCCGACACCGGCCCAGCGCGTGAAGGCGTCGACCGTGGTTGGGCCGAACACGCGCAGGTGCCGACGGGCGAGCTCCAGGCGGGCGTCCAGTGGATCGAGCGTAGGCGGCGAAGTGACCCGCACGGTGGGCTGGTGCGCGCCGTCCCACCGGATCAGGAGACGTCCGGTGAGGGTGGCGTAGCGCAGTCGGTTCCGTGCCTCTCCCAGCGCCCGCTCCGCGGCGTCCGCCGGCATCTCCCGACCTTCCAGAAGCGCGTCCAGGCGCGCGGCCATCCGCTCGAAGGTGCGCTGCTTGGCCGGGGAGTCGGGCATGCGCCCCACGGTGAAGATCGGGTGGTCCCCAGACGCCACCACGTAGGCGCTGTAGCGCGGACCCCAGATCTGGACCCACGCGGTGTCTTCCAGCGCGTCGGGCGCGGTGGCACTGACGCGTGCGTGGAGGGAGAGCAGTGCGGCACGCGGCATACTGTCCTGGAGGCCCGCCCGCGCGGCGTGCGCCCCCGAGAGGGGGCCCGCTGGGAGACGTGCGTCCAGGGCACCGACCCGGCGTCGGAACCGGAGGATCTGCTCCCGGGTGAGACCCAGCCGCGTCATCCGCGAAGGACTCGCGCGCGCAGAGGCCGCGGGACTGCGCGTGCGCTAGCGCACAAGGGCGAGCGCGAGTCCGTCGTGACCCTTCCGCCCCACCGTCTGGAGGATCGTGGAAGTGATCCCGTGCGTCTTCGCCAACAACGCGTTGAAGCGCCGGACCCCCTGAACCGCCTCCTCCTCGTGGTTGGCATCCAGCACCGTGCCGCTGCGGATCACGTTGTCCGCGATGATCAGCGTGCCTGGCCGCGAGAGCTGGAGTGCCCACCGGAAGTAGTCGGCCATCGGCGGCTTGTCTGCATCGATGAAGATGAGGTCGAACGGGTGGGCGCCCTGGTCGCGCAGCTCCTGCAGCACATCGAGCGCGCGACCACCCCGAATCTCCACCAGATGAGCCACGCCGGCCCGCTCCAGGTTGCGCTGCGCGACTGCCTGATGCTTCGGGTCGGCCTCGATGGTGATCAAGCGCCCGTCGGGGGGAAGCGCGCGCGCCATCCAGATGGTGCTGTACCCGGCCAGCGTGCCCAGCTCGAGAATCCGCGTCGCGCCTCGCGTCAGGGCCAGCAGGTGCAGGAAGCGGCCGTGGACCGGCGAAACGCTGATCCGGGGCATATCGGCCTCGGCCAGCGACGCCTCGACGGCGGTCAGGTCTGCGTCGTCGCCGCCGTAGAGCCCCTCGACGTACGCGTCCACCTTGGCAAAGAGTTCCTCGTTGACCATGTGCGCTCCATAGGCCCGACAACGTGCGGAGTTCCCGCGTCGTCTCTTCCGGGAATCCGCGAGTCGCCCTGCCCCGGCTCCGCGGCCCATCTCGGGCGGTCCCACCGATGTCCTGTTTCGACCTGGGGTGACGCCTCTTCAGGTCACACCCACGCCGCCTACGGGCGGCCCGATCGCACCACCCACCCGGGAGGCCCCATGCGCATCCCGCGCCTTCCCCCCCTTCGTGTCCTCGCCCTGACGCCGCTGGCCATCGGTGGCGGCTGCCACTGCGCGAGTGTGACCAACAACGCCGGCGCCGACAGCGCCGTAGTGCTCGTCGACGGCAACCTCGGCGGCACCTGCGTGAATGATTCGATCTACCGGATCGTGGATGGACCCGTGAGCCTGGGTACCTTCGACGCTCCGGGTGCCTGCAACACCGAGATCATCGTCTTTTCCAACGGAGACGCGGTCGCGCTGGCTGACCCCAGCAGTGTGTTTTCGTCCTCATACGGCACGGTGACCATCGATCTGACCCCCGATCGTATCGTGGTGCCCGTCGTGGTATGGCGGGCCGACGGGGGCTCCGGTGCCGGCGCGCCGGCGGCCGGCGAGATTGCACTGGCCGACACCCTCTTCGACGAGAACCACGGAGGAATTGCGTTCACGGCCACGTATCAGAACGTGGCAACGGCCGATTCGACCACCATCAACCAGGTGGCGATCGACGTCTGGAACGGAGGTTTCTGCACGACTTCGTCGATTACGAGCGACGCCACCATCTATACGGCGGGTCAGATCAACATCTACTACACGAATGAAGCGTTCACTGGTTGGCACTGCGGAACCGACAACATCATCATGATCGGATCCCTGGCTCAACCCGAGTCGCTGACCCACGAGTTGGGACACGCGTTCAGTCTGGGACACACGAACAGCGTCGACTACGACGGGGATGGCGTCCTGGACTTCGCCGCCAACAACATCATGGTGGGCGGTGGCTTCGGGCGGGACCACTTCTCCGAAGGCCAGGACCTGCGGATGTCCCTGAATGCCAGCTCGGACCTGAACGGGCTGGGCTACCGCACGGGCGCCACGCGTACCTGCCTGGATTCCGACATCACGGACACGTGTCCTTGGCTCGCCCTGGACGGCGTGCCCAACTGACCCGCGTGTCGAGGAGACTACCATGAAGATCGTCGTCATCGGCTTGGCGGGGCTACTCCTTGCGGGATGCGCGCCCAAGTCCCAGCCGCCCGACGCGGAGACCTCGCAGGTGCCCCCGAGCCAGGTCCCGGCCTATCCTACCGATCCCGTCGGACGTTGGATGGAATGCGAGGAGTGTGACGAAGGCGAGCGCCAGGCAGTGGTCGCAATGGGGGGGGCGGCGGTGCAAACCCTCGCCGGCTATCTGAACCAGGGCCCTCCGGCCGAGCGCGTCGCGGCACTGGAGCAGGCGTTGCGCGGCTCGTATGCGCGGCGCGCCGACACCACCATCAGCGAAGCGCAGTGGGTGGCCCGGTACCGGGCCAACTACGAAGCGAAGTACCGCATCCGCGCTGCCGAGGCACTGGGCGCCATCGGCGGCGCGGAGGCCCAACGGGCGCTGAGTGGCTTCGATACCGCCTCGGCGCGCTCCGATGTGCGGGAGGCGGTGCGGAGGGCGCTCGGAGGCTGAAGAAGGCCGGCGGCGGGCCTGCGCCCGCCGCCGACTTCGGTCCGTCATCCGACCAGCCGCGCCCTCCGTACCAGCTCCGCGTACTCCTCCTCCCGGATCCGGGCCAACGCCTCGGCCCGCTCGCGGATCCCCTCCACCAGCCGTTGGAAGAGCTCTTGCTCTCCGTCCGTGGGGGGCGCGTCGGCCATGGAGGCGAAGTTCATCAAACGGGCCAGCTTGGAGTCGATGCCCGTGGGTTGGGCGATCAGGTCCTGGCCCGCACGAGCACGGTACTGCACCAGGCGCTCCTCCAATGGATAGAGCTTGTCGTTCAGGCGCTTGAGCGCCTCGACCAGCTCCTGCCGATTCCCACCCGCCTCGACCAGGCGCTCGGCTTCGGTGCGCAGGTCCCGGATCTCCTTCACCAGGTCCATGGTCTCGCTCAGCCGGTCCCGCACGCCGATCAGGAAGTCGTGCTGTGCCATCAGGTCCGCATCCGTGTAGTGGATGCGCGGGTCACGCAGGATCTGGAAGTCCTGGCGCTGGGTGCGGCCGTCCGCCACCAGCTCGACCGTGTAGGTGCCCGGCGCGGCCAGAGGTCCCTGCGGGCTCCCCTGGAAGACCGCGTCGTCCAGCACGCGAGCACCCGGGTAGCGCATGTTCCAGATCCATGTGTTGGCCCCTTGGCGGGCGGGAGCGTTCTCAACGCTGCGCACCACCTCGCTGCCCTTGAGAATGCGCAGCGTCACCGAACCGGTCGGGCGATCATGGAAGTAGTAGGGCACGACCACGCCGCTCGGTGGGTTGCGGCCCGCAGCGCCCCCTCCCGCGTAGTTGGCGACCAGGTCCGCGCCGTCCCGGAAGCGGATGGTGTTGCGGGGCCTGAAGAGGTGAACGGGTTCCGCCATGGCGGCGGCGCTCAGCTGATGGAGCAGCGCGACGTTGTCGAGGATCCAGAACGAGCGACCGTGGGTCGCGATGGCCAGGTCGCCCTCCTTGACCTGGATGTCATGCACCGGCACCACGGGCAGATTGTGGTTGAGCGGCTGCCAGTGCGCCCCGTCGTCGAAGGAGACGTACAGCGTCCGCTCCGTCCCCGCATACAAGAGGCCCGGCCGTGCCGGGTCCTCGCGGATCACCCGCGTGAAGTCGTTGGCGGGAATCCCGGTGGTGATGCGCGTCCAGGTGGCTCCGTAGTCCTTGGTCTTGTAGAGGTAGGGGGTCTGATCGTCCAGTTTGTAGCGCGTGGCCGCCACGTAGGCGCTTGCAGCGTCGTGGTGACCCGGTTCGATGATGCTGATCAGCGCGAACTCCGGCAGATCCGGGATGTTCACCTTGGTCCAGTTCGCGCCGTTGTCGCGAGAGACGTGAATGAAGCCGTCATCGGACCCGGCCCACAGCACGCCTGCCTGGGCGGGCGATTCCGCGAAGGCGAAGACGGTGGCGTACCACTCGGGTCCGTATGCTTCGCGCGTGATGGGGCCCCAGTACTGACCCGGCTCGGGATGCTCGTAGGAGGGCGTACGTTCGATGGTGCTGGGGTCGGCGCGCGTCAGGTCCGGGCTCACCACCTCCCAGCTCTGGCCTTCGTTCGTGGTGCGGTGCACGAACTGGGAGGTGACGTAGAGCACGTCGGGATCGTGTGGTGACGTCATCACCGGATATGTCCACCAGAAGCGATACAGCATGTCGGCCGCGCCCCACCCGTAGTAGGTCTCCGGGTTCGGCGAGATGTCGCGGATCTGCTTGGTGCTGTGGTCGTAGCGGTACAGCCAGTGATGGTCGCCGGCGTACACGATGTTGGGGTCGTCCGTGCGCGGCGCCACGTATCCGTCCTCACCACCACCCACGGTGTACCAGTCCTCCACGGTGACCGAGCCGTAATCCGAGCGGCTAGGGACGGAGATGGTGGTGTTGTCCTGCTGGGAGGCGTAGAGCCGGTAGGGGAAGCCGTTGTCCACCGCGACGTGGTAGAGCTGCGCCGTGGGTTGGTTCATGATGCTGGACCAGGACTGGCCTCCATTGAATGAAACGGTGGCACCGCCGTCGTTGGCGTTGATCATCCGCAGCGGATTCTCCGGATCGATCCAGAGGTCGTGGTTGTCGCCGTGGGGTGCTTGCACCAGCTCGAAGGTCTCGCCGCCGTCGCTCGACTTCCAGAAGCGGACATTGAGCACGTAGACCGTGTTGGGATCCTTCGTGTCCGCAAAGATGTGATGGTAGTACCAGGGACGCTGCGTGAGGTCGGCGTTGTCATTGACGCGCGTCCAGGTGTCACCGGCGTCGTCGGAGCGGAACACTCCCTTCTTGCCCAGCTCGGCGTCGATGATGGCCCAGAGCCGGTCGGGACGAGCCGGCGAGACCGTGATGCCGATGCGCCCCTTGAGTCCGTCCGGCAGGCCAGGTCGGTCTGTGAGCTCGGTCCAGGTGTCGCCGCCGTCCGTGGACTTGAAGAGGCCCGTGCCCGGTCCGGCGCTGGTGAACCCCCACGGATAGCGACGGAGCTGCAGCAACGACGCGTAGAGCACGTCGGGGTTGGTCGGGTCCATGATCAGGTCGATGGCACCGGTGTCGTCGTCGCGGAACAGGACCTTCTCCCAGGTGGCGCCACCATCCCGGCTCCGATACACGCCGCGGTCGGGACTGGGGCCCCACGGGGTGCCCAACGCCGCGACGTACACGAGATCTGGATTGGTGGGGTGCACCCGCACGCGCGCGATCTGGCTGGTGGCGGCGAGCCCTATGTGGGTCCAGGTGCGCCCGGCATCCGTGGAGCGGTAGACGCCATCGCCGATGGACGCGTTTCCGCGGATACAAGCCTCGCCCATGCCCACGTAGACGATGTCGGAGTTGGACGCTGCCAGCGCGATCGCGCCCACGGAGCCCGTGTGGAAGGAGCCGTCCGACACGTTGGACCAGTTGAGGCCTCCGTCTTCGGTCTTCCAGACGCCGCCGCCCGCCGTGCCCTGATAGAAGGTGAAGTCGTGCTGTGGGTCTCCTGCTACCGCCAGGACCCGCCCGCCTCGAGTGGGTCCCACCATGCGCCAGGACACCAGGTCCAGATAGGAAGCGTCGACCGTCTGGGCGGGAGCGGTCGAAGGCTGAAAGCCGAGGAGTGCGACGAAGAGGAGCGAGCGCGCGCGCATGACCGACATCTCCATCCGGAAGTCCTAGGGACCGCACGAGGGTCCTGCGGGGATGGTGGCGCGCGGGGCGGGGAGGGGCAAGGGCGACGCGGCTGCCCTGGGCCGATGCGGGTCGCCGCCCGAGAGGGAGGATCCGTCAGCCCGCCTGGCCGAGCTCCGTGCGGGCGCGCTCCAACAGCCTGGCCCAGGCGTCGTTCTCTCGCGGGTCCCACACAGCGTTCATCGTGGCACGCGCTTCGGCCTCCGGCATGCCCTCGACCAACGTCCGGCATAGATAGACGAAGGCCGACGCCCGCATGTTGGCGAAGCAGTGCACGTAGACCTTGCGATCCCTGTTCGCACGCATGACATCGAAGAACATGCGAACGTCCGCAATCTCCGGTTCGTCCCACACCACGGGAATGTGCACATAGGTGAGGCCCTCCTGCGCGACCAGGAAACCCTCCCTGCCGTTCCTCTCCTCGTCGGCTACGGCCAGGTTGATGATCACCTGATAGCCGGCCTCCCGAATGAGCGGGATCTGGTCATAGCCGATCTGACCAGACGACGCCAAGCGCTCGGAGACGATCTGGAAGTTGCGCACGGTCGCGAGGGGTGCGGGGGCGGGCTGCTGGGCCAGGACTCCACCCACGGGAATGGAGGCCAGCAGGCACGCGCTCAGTCCGAGTCTGCCCATGGCTTCGATGGCGCTACGGATCGCCGATCGGATCAGAAGCTGCATCTCCCGCTCCAACCTCAGCCGAAGCGCCAGCGGATGCCCACCGTGGCGACCTGCGTCTCCATGAGGTTCTCGTACAGCGCGGTGAATCCTTCCCCCTCGACCTCACGCCGGATCCCGAAGTCGTTGAAGATATCGGAAAACGTGAAGATCAATTCGGCATTCTGATCGGCGAGCGGCCACTTGCCCGAGACATCCACGGAGGAACGGGCGCGCTCGAAACCCTGCGGGACGTTGCGGCGTCCGTAGCGGATAAAGCTGAGCTGGACCTCGCCATCGCCCGGAACCCGGATGCGGTTGTTCACGGTCAGGTCCCAGGTATCGAGCGACGATGCCGACAAGGAGAACGGGCGTTGGGTCGGGAAGTACAACGTGGTCTGGAGCGCGTCCACTTCGTTGCGGAACCAGTTCACGCTCCCGGAGAGCAGCCAGGGACCCGCGATCTCCTGCTGTACGATCACTTCCACGCCTGTCTGCGTGGAGTTGCCGGCGTTCTCGTAGATCTTGTTGACGATGTCGTAGTTGGCGTTGGAGTCGTCGATCGCGAAGATGCGCAGGAAGGCGTCGGAGATGTCCCGCCGGTAGAGGGACGTGGTCCAGGATCCGCTGGTCCAGGAACGACCGTACCCGAGCTCGTAGACATTCGTGAGTTGTGGCCGCAGGAAGGGATTCCCGACCTTGAGCAGCTCGGGGTCGTCGTACTTGGGGAAGATGCGGAGCTCTGGTTCGCCAGGCCGGTCGATGCGGCGATTGTAGGCTGCAATCAGGCGATCCGAGCTGGAGAACGCCCAGGTCAGCTTCACGTTGGGAAAGAGCTCCAGATAGTCGTACGCATCGCTGCCCGGATAGTAGATGTTCTCCGTCGGGATCCGGTACTCGACGCTGGTCTGCTCCAGGCGCAGTCCTCCCTCGAGCGTGTAGGTGTCGGTGATGCGCACCAGATTGAGGTAGGCGGCGTAGAGGTCCTCTTCCCAATCCGAGTGGTCTCCCAACCCGTCGTAGATGACGCTCTGCACGCCACGGTCCACGGTGTAGGTGATGGGAAGCCAGCGGCGCTGCAGCTTGCCTCCGAGCTCGACCCGGCCGCTCGCCAGGGGGCGCACGAAGTCGAGGGTCAACGGCACGGTGTTTTCGACCGCCTTCAGGTGCGTGCCGTCCCTGCCCACGCGGACCGGTGAGTCCTCGTTCAGGAAGTACTCCTCGTCCTCCCAGCCCCGCGTATACTGCAGGTTGACGTCCAGCTCCTGACCCGGCGTCGCGAACTGGTGCTTCCAGTTGGCGGTGACGTTGACGAATCCGGTGCTCTCGTGCTCCCGCCAGAACCAGTAGCGGAGCCGCTCTCCCGTGGAATCGAGGATGAACGGCACCTGGGCGCGGTCGGTGTGCGACTCGAAGTCCCAGATCCCGGAGACCGTGAGCATGTTCACGTCATCGAGTTGGACATCCGATCCGCCGTTGAAGATGTAGTGCGTCTGCACCCGATTCTCGGGTACCTGCGACTCGATGACCCGACCATCATCGTAGAAGCGAGTCGTGAACTCGTTGTTGGGCAGATCGTGCTGACGGAACACCTCGCCGTGCCCGAATGCGCGCACGCGATCGGTGTTGTACGCCAGGCTCACGCTCGGGATGATCTTCTCGTTGGTGGAGAAGCTGCCCAGTTCGGTGGGGAGGTCGGGCCGCTGCTTGGAGAACTGTCCCAAGCCCAGCGAGAGGCCGAAGTCCCCCGAAAGGCCGAGCTGCTGCTCCTGCCTGTAGATGATGTTGATGATGCCCGCCATTCCTGCAGCGTCGAAGCGGGCCGACGGGTTGTTGATGATCTCGATGGCCTCGATGTTGGCCGCGGGCACATTGTCCAGGCCACGTTGGCTTCCGAACCCGGTCAGACTGGACGGCTTTCCGTCGATCAGGATGGCTACGTGGTCACTGCCCCTCAGCGAAACCTTGCCGTCCTGGTCCACCGTCACGCCGGGGAGGTTGCGCATGGCATCCAGGAGAGACCCGGTGGTCTGGGCCGCGGCCTCGCCGATCCGGAACACCTGCGTCTCGACCCCCGCCGTGCGCACCGCTTCCACCGTCACGCGCAACTCGTCGATGCTCCCCACCGCCGTCAACCGGATATCGCCGAGGTCGTAGGAGAGGTTCAGCGCGGAGACCAGGAGGGGAACGGACTCCGGGAAGAAGCCGGGGAACGAGACGTGAACTGTGTAGCGCTCCGGGGTCAGGCCTCGCAGGACGAAACGCCCGTCCTGCCCTGCGATCGCGCCGGACAGGGTGTCGCCGCTGGAGGTGCGCTCCACCACCACGGTGGCCAGGCCGATCGCGGAGCCGTCGACGGCGCTCACGGCGCGCCCGGCTACGGTGGCACCTTCCTGACCCGCCAGCGGGGCTGGGACGGTGCCGATGAGGGCCGTGGCAAAGACCAGAAGAGCGAAGGGGACGGCGGAGCGGCGTCGATCCGGGCCCGGCCGCAGCGATGCGTGCGACCATGAGAACAAGGACATGGCGTTTGGATTGCCTCGAAAGTGTGCGTTCCCTCTCCTAGAAGGTGGAACACCTCGGGAGGGGCCACAACACGCCTCGCAACACCTGTGCCCGGCGGCCCGTTCCAACGCTCGCCGGGCGTGGCCGCTGAACCGGAGCGAGAGTCCAGGGGTAGGCAGCCCCCGTTGATGACGCCATGCGAGGGCGGCCGGAACGCGCCAAGGGCGTTCCGCTTCGCTCACGCTGCCCTGGGGGAGCACATGCGAACGCCGATCCTAAGAGCCTGTCTTGCCCTCACCGCGCTCGCCGGGATCCGTCCGGCTCCCGCCCGCGGCCAGGACCTCGTGCTCCTGCACGCCCGGGTGGTGGATGTGGAGCGCGGCACGGTCCTCCCGGAGGGCGTCGTCGTGGTGCGAGGTGGGAGCATCGCCCAGGTGGGCGGCACGGTGCCCGCCGGCGCGGATCTCCCCACCGTCGACGTAGGCGGGATGTACCTGTCACCCGGCCTGATGGATGCGCACGTGCACATCGCGACCTTCGACCAGGCCCGGCGCGCGCTGGAGTCCGGAGTGACGACCGTCCGGAGCATGGGCGTGGACGACTACGCGGACGTGGGCCTGCGGGAGCTGGCGGCCGCCGGGGCCATCGACGCGCCGGAAGTGCTCGCGGCCGGATACCACATCCGTCCCCATCCCTCGGAGGCCTTCTTCCGTAACCATCCGGAGATGGGGCGGTTCGTGTCGACGGAGGTGCGTGGTGCCGAGACCTTGGCTGCCATGGCGCGCACCATGCTTGGGCGCGGCGTTGATTTCATCAAGCTGAACGCCACCGAGCGCGCTGGCCTTCCGGACACCGATCCCCGCAAACAGTTCTATGATGCCAGCGAGATGGGGGCGGTGGTGGCCGAGGTGCGGCGGGCCGGCGCGCGAGGGGTGGCGGCCCACGCGCATGGAGACGAAGGAGCGCGGGCCGCGGTGGAAGCCGGCGTCACCAGCATCGAACACGGCACCTACATGAGCCCTGAGACGCTGCGACTCATGGCCGAGCGCGGGACCTACCTCGTTCCCACCGTCGCGATCGTCCGTGATCTGACCATTCCCGGTGGTGACTATGAGAGCCCCGTGCTCATGCTACGCGGGCGGCACATGTTGCCCCGGGTGCAGGAGATGGTCGCGACCGCCCACGAGCTGGGCGTTCCGATCGTGGCTGCGACGGACACCGGGTATGGCCCGGCAGGCGTCGTGCGCGTGTCACACGAGCTGGAGGAGCTGGTGGGTATCGGTCTGACACCTCTGGAGGCGCTACAAGCGGCCACCGTGACCGCCGCCCGGCTCTTGGGCGTCGACGATCACACGGGCCAGGTACGCGTCGGGCTGGATGGCGACCTGATCCTCACCGAGCGCAATCCACTCGAACAGATCGGCACGCTGAACGATGTCCTGATGGTGGTCAACAACGGGAAGATCGTCTTCACCAAGGGCGATTGGTTCAAGGGCAGCGGACCGATCTCGGACTGAGGATACCATGGCGAGAGCGAAGCTCAAGACCACCCCCAACTCGGGGAGTGTGACGGCCTTTCTGAAGGGGGTCGACCACGAGCAACGCCGCGTCGACGCGCGACGAGTGCTCGAGCTCATGAAGCGTGTGACCGGCAAGCAGCCGAAGATGTGGGGAGACAGTATCGTCGGGTTCGGATCGTGTCGGTACCCGGGCGCAAGCGGGAAGGAAACGGAATGGTTCGCCACCGGCTTCTCGCCCCGGAAGCAGGCGCTCACGCTCTACATCATGCCCGGTTTCGATCGCTTCCCGCACTTGATGAAGCACTTGGGCACATACACAACTGGGAAGTCCTGTCTCTACGTCAAACGGTTGGACGATGTGGACCAGGGCGTCCTGGAGGATCTGATCCGCGAATCCGTGGAGTACCTGGAAGCCAAGTACGGCTGACCCGACGGGCGTCCTACTCCTGCCGCAGCGCCACGATCGGATCGACGCCCGCCGCGCGGCGAGCCGGGATCCAGTTGGCAGAAGCGGCTACCAGCGCGAGGACGCCGAGCGCCAGCGCGAAGCTCACGAGATCGAACGACCCCACGAACAGGACCGAGGACAGCGAGCGCGCGGCCAGCACCGCGAGGGCGGCTCCGATCAGGCCACCCACGGCGACCAGGCGCATGCCTTGCCGGAGCACCATGCCCACCACACCGCCGGAGCCCGCGCCCAGCGCCTTGCGGATCCCGATCTCGCGAACCCGGCGGCTCACCGAGTACCCGATCACGCCATAGAGCCCGACCGCGGCCAGCAGCAGTGCGAGGAGAGCGAAAGCGCCGATGAGCCAAGCGCCGGCGCGGATGGGGAACAGTCGGATATCGGCCAGCCGGCGCATGGGTCCGACATCGAGAAACACGAGGTCGGGGTCCAGGGCGCGAAGCTCCCCCACCAGCGAAGGGACCAGGGGCCCCGCTTCGTTCACGGTCCGCACCAGGAACTCGCCGAATACCGAACGCGTGCTGAGCGGTAGATGGATGTACGGCTTGGGGCCTTCCCCAGGAGTGTCGACCTTGTAGTCTTCCGCCACCCCCACGATGCGATAGGGCTCCCCGCCCCAGGCGGTGCGGAACTCGCGTCCGACCGCATTCTCACCGGGCCAGAACCGCTCGGCCATCGTCGAGGAGATCACCGCGACCCGGCGCTGCTCGTCGCGATCGGCTCGCTCAACGCCTCGGCCTGCCAGGATGGGGACCTCCAAAGCGGTGAAGTATCCCTCGTCGACATAGGCGCCGTCGATGCGAAAGGGCTCGTCGTTTCCTGAAGTCTGGTGGCCGTCGATGAACACGCCGAAGCCGTTGTTGTTGAGCGAAAGCGGCAGCCGGGAGGTGAGGCCGACCGCCGCGACGTCGGGGCGGTCCAAGAGCCTGAGCCTGCCGGCCTCGAGGAACAAGCCCGACCGCTCCGCGTCATATCCGTTCATCTCCATGGCGAGAGAGAGGTGGACCAACCGGTCGACGTCGTACCCGAAGTCGACGCGTTGGGCCACGGCGAGGCTGCGTACCAGAAGTGCGCCGCCCACCAGCAACACCAGTGAGAGCGCCATCTGTGCCACCACGAGGACGTCGCGCAGCTCGATTCCCCGTGCGCCTCCACTCCGCGCATCTGCCGCCTTGAGCGCGGGGACCAGATCGGTCCGGGAGGCGCGAAGGGCGGGGACGAGCCCGAACAACACACCCGTGGCCACCGCGGCCACCAACGTGAACAGAAGCACTCGCCAATCCAGTCCGATGTTCAGACCGAGATTGATGGGGAGCGGTGGCTGCAGGCGGGAGATCACCTGGACCAGCCAGCCCGCCAACAGCAACGCTACGGCCCCGCCCGCGACGGCCAGAACCATGCTCTCGGTGAGAAGCTGTCGTATCAAACGTCCGCGACCTGCGCCGAGAGCCAGGCGCACGGCCAGCTCCTTTCTCCGGCCCGCCGCGCGCGCCAGCATCATGTTGGCGAGATTGGCGCAGGCGACCAACAACACGAGGCCGACGGCGCCCAGCAGCACCAGCCCCACAGGGAGCACCGTTCCGTCGAAGTCGGGGTTGATGTGCACATCACTGCTGGCGAGCACCGTGATGCGCTCGAGTTCATTGGTCTCGGGGTATTGTGCGGCGAGCCTGCTGGCGATGCCTTCGAGCTCCGCGCGCACCTGGGCCACCCCCACACCGGGCCGCATGCGGCCACGGAGCCAGAGCCAGTGTTGGCCGCGACGCTCCAAGCGCGTGGCGCCCGGTCCCCCGCCGGAGCCGCGCTGGTTGCCGATGGGCTCGACCTCCTCGACCATCGCGGTGGGGATCCACATCTGCGCCGTGATGCCCGGGAACATGCCGCCGAAGTCCTGGGGCGCGACACCGACGACCGAGTAGACGATCCCGTTCATGCGGAACGTTCGTCCGACGACGGACGGATCGGCAGCGAATCGATTCTGCCAGAGCGCGTGACTCAGGACGGCTACGGGAAACGCACTCGGCGCCGAGTACTCCTCGTCGACGAACGGCCGCCCCAGGGCGGGCTGCACCCCGAGCACCTGGAAGTAGTTGTCCGTGACCATCTCACCGACGACCAGCTCCGAGCTCCCCTCGATGGACAGGTTGGCAAAGAAGTTCGAGTAGCCGACCAGTCCTGAGAGCGTCTCGGTCTGCTCACGGTAGTCCAGATAGTCAGGGTAGGAATTCGTGTCGTGGCTCGACGAGGTGGCGGTGTGCCCGTAGACGTCCACGAGCTCTTCGGGATGATCCACCGGAAGGGGACGCAACAGCACGGCGTTGACGATGCCGAAGATCGCGCTGTTGACACCGATGCCGAGTGCCAGGGTCACGATGGCGACCAACGCGAATCCAGGAGAGGTGCGCAGACCACGCAGCGCGTAGCGGAAGTCCTGGCCGAAAGTGTCCATGCGTATCCATCACGGTGGTGTGAGAGACGCCCCGCGGTCGAAGGCCTCGTTGGATACTGGGAGTACGGGAGACCGCCGAAGCCTGTTTCGCCTCTGACCGCCGGAGCCGACGCCGGGGCGCCGATACCCACCCGGAGCCTGGTGTCCAGCCCCTATCTCGGATGGGGCTTTCGCAGCGACATGCAGCTCAGCCCGCCGTCCAACTTCTGGGCCTCCGAGATATCCAGCTCCACGACCGCGTAACCCGCGGCGGTGAGGCGCTCGGCCGTGCGTGGGTAGCCCCGGGCCAGGAGCACGCGGTCATTCACCCTCACGGCGTTGGCTCCGGTCTCCTCTCCCTGTGGGACTTCGATCACCTCGTAGCCGTCGAACACTCCGGACGCGGCAAGGCGACGCGTGGCGAGGACGTGACCATCGCCGAGCGTGGCGCAGTCGGACTTGAGGTGCAGCACACCCGCGGGCACCTCCGTCACGCGGACCTGGTACCCGAGGGGAGCGAGCACATGCGTCAGGGATGCGGCTCCGCGCGCGTTGGTGCGGGCCGAAAGCCCGATGAGGATCTCCTCTTCCAGCACGAGGATGTCCCCGCCCTCGATCGTTCCCTCTACGACCCTCTCCACTGCCCTCCCATACAGGGCGTGCAGGGCCGGTAGCAGCCCCACCGTCTCTCCGGCACGAGTGACGGCTGCCGGCCGCAGCAGGACCGCGGCCTCGTGCAAGCAGAGCGCCGGATCCTCGACGAACACGCTGTCGGGATGCAGCTCATCGGGAGCGAGAACCGTGACACCCAGGCCCGCGGTCTCCAATGCCAGCGCATAGGCGCGGTGCTGGTCCACGAAGCGCACCGGGTCAGGCGCGCCCCGGTCCACGGCGCGCAGGCCGCGGACGCAGCTGGCCGAGGGTTCACGCAGCAGGGCCTGTTCGAATCGGTACACCGACGTTGCTCCTCAGCCGTCCCAGAGCCGGCGCAGTTCGTCGCCGAACCCTTGGACCAGGACCATCTCCACCCGTGCACCTTCCCCCGAGTAGCGTGCCATCAGGAAGCGTGCATCGTCGCTACTGACCCGATAGGAGTTCGAGTTGTTCGCGAAGTAGAATGCGTCCTCGACGTCGAACAGCGTGCGGCGTTCGAGAACCGAAAACGGTGGACCGGGGCTGACCTGCGCCTCAATGAGGCGGCGTACTCCCACCGTGGTCCCGCCTTCGTCGGCGATGTAGTAGAGGGTGCGCCCGTCACGCGACCACAACGCAGCTCGTCCGCCTCCCTCGGAGATCTGGAACTTACCCCCCTCGACGTTGGGAAACGGCCGCACGAAGACCTCGCGGCGACCTGTCTCGTCCGAGTGGTAGGCGAGCCAGCGCCCGTTCGGAGACACGGCGGGCGCCGCCTCGTCGGCGGCGGAGGGAAACAAGGCACGCGGCACGCTGTCGACCCCGGGCCGGATTGCGAAGAGGTCGCGATTCCCGATGATCCCCGCAGCGCCGGCCGTCCGCAGCACCAGCCACCGGCCGTCCGGGCTCCACACGGCCTCCGCGATGCTCTGCTCCATGTCCACCAGAGGCACGGCGGTGCCCGTACCGTCGGCGGGGCGCGACCAGACGTCGAGGTTGCCGTCCCGGTCCGTCAGGTAGAGAACGGAGCCGCCATCCGGAGAGAAGCGTGGCATGCGCTCCTCGCCTGCATCGTAGGTGAAGCGCGCGGGCGGGCCGCCGCCCAGCGTCTTGATCCAGATGTCCGCTCCCAGATCCGTGACCGCCTTGAAAACGATGCCGCGATCGTCGGGGGAGAGGTCCCAGCCTCGGTTCTCGCTGTCGGGGTCGAAGGTCCACCGCGATTCGACCGGTGTGGAGCGTCCATCACGGTCCACCCAGAAGAACTGCAGGGCAACGCGATCGATCAGCCCGGTTCGATACAGCAGAGAGCCATCGTCGGCGATGGCGAACTTGGTGGCGGCGCCACCGCGTAGCGTCTCTGCGTCGATGATCACCACAGGCGGATCCACGACGCGTCGCCGACGCCGGTCGAAACGGGTGGCGCGTAGCGCGCCGTCTGCGCCGGAATAGAGGAGATGGCCCGAGGGGAGGAGGCGGCCGCGTGTGCCGGTGAGGAGCGTGCGCACGGAGTCCTCCCCGCCTACGGCCAGCATCAGCGTGCTCCGCTCCGGCGTGCCGGGACGCTCCAACGTGAACAGCACGCCTTCGCCGTCCGGCAGCGCCTGCGGAAAGCGATGCACTCCGTCGCCGGGCGTCGTCACCGGTTCGGGCGCCCCTCCTCGCGATGGTACGCGGTAGAGCACCTCCGCCCCCGGGAAGTACACGAAGCCGTCGGCACCCCAATCGGCGCCGCCGCTCAAACCGCGCTCGACCAAGGTCACCGGCCCGCCGCCGTTCAATCGCATGGTCCGCAGGCGTTCACCTTCCCGGAAGGCGATGCTGGTTCCGTCGGGCGAGAACACCGGGTCGCGGGCATCCCGGGTGTCGGGGATGGCCTTGGGAGCGAGGTCGTCCAGACTGCGCCGCCAGAGCTGCGTACCGCCCGGTGCTGCCCCGACCCAGACCAGCTGACGTCCATCCGGCGAGAGCGCGACGTCGACGCCGACCACGTTCGGGAGCAGGCTACTCTCCGTGGACGGGGTCACCTCGAAGCGAGCGAGTCCCCGGTCGGGGTCCGCATGGTGGCCTCCCGGCAGGAAGTGGCCTACGAACGCCGCCGTCGCGACCACGCCCACGCCCAACAAGGCGCGTCGCAGTCGGGTTGCACCAGGGTGCCTCGCCGAACTCGTCGCGGGCAGGGAAGGCGAGTTCAACAACTCGCCGCCCCGAGCACCGCGCATGCGCTCGGGCGTGGGGACGCTCAGGCCAGGTGCCAAGACCGCGTAGACACCGACGGGATTCTGGACGTTCTTCAACGCGAACATCCCCAGATACGCCGTCTGCATGGCGGGCTGATTCTTCACATCGTCGTGCACCTTGGCCGAGATCAGCACGCTACCGGCAGTACCGAGGGTCTCGATGCGGGCCGCGATGTTCACGCTGTCCCCGAACGCCCCTTGCGAGTCGAAGCTGATCTCACCCTGATGCACGCCGATCCGCAGCGGCAGGGGCGGAGCTTCGATCTGCGCATCCTGCTGGATCTTGATGGCGGCGCGTACGGCGTTGACGGCGCTCGGGAACACGCTGAGGCTTCCGTCCCCGAACGTCTGGAGCAGGTCGCCGTCGTGGCCCGTGACGGCCGTTTCCAGGATCGATCGGTGGCGAGCGCGCACTTCGCGGGCGGCGCCCTCGTCGTCCTGCATGAGGGCCGTGTAGCCGACCACGTCGGTGAACATGACCGCCATGATCTGCCGGGTCGTCGATCCGCGCATGGTCCTGGGGGCAGAGGTTCACGCTCCTCGGCGGGGGCGAGGCTGCGCGCTCCCACCATGCCGAAAGGCGTGCGGGTGGGCAAGGAGAGATCATCCAGGCCTCGCTTTCGGTCCCGGCAGCGCCGCAGTACCGTGTCGACCATCCACCTTCGACGGACGATTCCTGCCATGAAGCTCGCCTTCGGCGCCCTCCTCCTCGTGGCGTGCGCGCTCCTGATGACGTCCAGCCATGCCAGGGCCACGGACGTACCCACGTACGACCTGGTCTTGCGCGGCGGCACCGTGGTGGACGGAAGCGGCTTGCCCCGCTACCGGGCCGATGTGGCCGTGCAGAACGGGTTCATTCGCCTCGTGGGCGACGTGGCGCCCGGCGCGGGACGCGACGAGGTGGACGTCAGCGGGCTCTTCGTGGCGCCCGGGTTCATCAACCTGCACAGCCACGCACAATTGGAGGGGCTGCGTAGCGCGGAGAACATGCTGAGCCAGGGTGTGACCACCGAGATCCTGAACGCCGACGGTGGGGGTCCCCCTGATCTCGCCGAGCAGATGTCGACGCTGGAGGCGACCCCCTTGGCCCTCAACGTCGGGCTCGACATCGGCTTCAACAGTGTGTGGGCCGAGACGGTGGGAATGGAGGATCGGCGGGCCAGCGACGCGGACGTGGCCACCATGCAGCGGCGCATCCTCGCCGGCCTCGAAGCGGGGGCCTGGGGTGTCTCCTCCGGGCTCGACTACAAGCCGGCCTACTTCGCCACGCTCGACGAAGTCGTGCGCGTGGTGGAGCCGGCTCGAGCCTGGCGCACCAACTTCACCAACCACGACCGACTGACTCCTGAGACCGGGTTCAGTTCCACCGTTGGCATCGCCGAGACGGTGACGATCGGGGAACGCAGTGGACTGGTTCCAATCATCACCCACATGAAGGTGCAGGGAAGGGAGCAAGGGCGCGCTGCGGAGATCCTGCGCTCGATGCAGGCTGCCAGCGAGACCGGTACGTGGGTGGCCGCCGATGCCTACCCCTACCTGGCGGGACAGACCTCCCTGGCGGCCTTGATCATCCCTGGCTGGGCCCAGGAAGGGGGCCTGGACGCCATGAAGGCGCGCTTCGCCGATGCCGCGCTGCGCGACCGGATCGCGCGCGAGGCGGACGAGGCCATGGCCGCCCGCTTCGGCGGCCCCGGCGGCGTGTACATGCCGGAGACGGGCCGCGAGCTGGTGGATGTCATGCGCGAGCTCGGGGTGGAGTCCGGAGGCGAGGCCGTCATTCGCATCCTGGAAGAGAACGGACGAATGGGAGCGATCCTCCGGTTCGGGGCCGAGGACGATCTCGTTCGGATTCTGCAATACCGGAGCACCTCGGTCGCGTGCGACTGTGGCGCGGTGGCGGGACGGGTCGGGCATCCCCGCTACTGGGGGAGCTTCCCGCGCGTGTTGGGGCGCTACGTGCGGGAGAGCGGGGCGCTGAGCTGGGAGGACGCGGTCCGGAAGATGAGCGCTCTACCGGCCGCCACGATCGGCATGGCGGATCGCGGATACGTAGCGCCCGGTATGGTGGCCGACCTGGTCGCCTTCGATCCGGCCACGGTGATCGATCACGCCACGTTCCAGGAGCCCGGTCTGCGTTCCGAGGGCATCGTGCACGTGCTCGTGAATGGTCGGTTCGCGCTCGAGGACGGGGCGGTGACCGGGGTGGGAGCCGGCCATCTGCTTCGCCGTGGCGCTCACCTCCCCAGCCGGCCGATGAGCAACGCGCGGGAGCGCCGCGCGTCCGCCTCGGGGGGTGAGCTCGGTGGACGGGCGTTCGACCTTGCGTTGGAGGTGCGTCAGCTGCCGGGGGAGGTGGGGGCCACCGGGACGCTGCGCTTCCTGCACCCGCAGGGGGGCCCGATCTCCGTGTCCCGCCTCGGGGTGCTGCAGGTCGCGGAGGGGTGGGCGAGCGTCACCGGCATCGCCGCCGTGGGGTCGGCCGACGACGAGCGGGCGGTCCTGGTCGTCCTCGACCGGCCTTCAGCCGCGCCCTCGGGAGCGTTTCGGATCGAGGTGGAGGGCCTGGCACCGATCGAGGGCCAGCTGGGTGCCTCCCCGAGCCCCGACGCCCGTCGCTAGTCGAGCAAGGGGCGCGAGAAGGCGATGGCCACACGCTGGCGGCTGAACTGGAATCCCGTCACCTGCCAGCCCTCCGTGCCCATGCGCTTGAGCAGGGCGTTGATCTGGTTCCAATTCACGTCGGTGCCGGGCGTGAGCTCGAAGGTGCGGATGTGGTTCTCGAAACGTGGCGGTCGGCTCACGGGCGCTCCTGTAGAAACCGAATAAAAACCGAAAATGATTGCCGAAGGGCTCGCGTGGCAAGGGGAGCGAAGCGGTCCAAGCCCGATTGACAGTCACCCGGCGTCCGGACATCGTCCCGCTCGGTTGAGGGGCCCTGGCCTCCCAACACCGGGCGCCCCCCTTGTTCAGCGACCTGCTAGATGTGGGATGAACGCTATTCGACGGCTGAGTACGTCTACGGCACCGAGCCCAACACCTTCTTGCGCTCGATGGCGGGCCGGATTCCCCCCGGTCGGGTGTTGTCGCTGGCCGAGGGCGAAGGGCGCAACGGCGTCTTTCTGGCCGAGCTCGGCTATCAGGTCGTAGGGGTCGACGGCTCCGCGGTGGGGCTCGCCAAGGCGCGACGCCTGGCCACGGAGCGTGGCGTCGAGATCGAGACGATCCTGACGCGCCTGGAGGAGTTCAGCATCGAACCCGGCGTCTGGCAGGGCATCGTCTCCATCTTCTGTCACGTGCCGCCACCGGTGCGCCGCCACCTGCACCGCCAGGTGGTCGAAGGGCTCGCGCCCGGGGGCCACTTCGTTCTCGAGGCCTACACGCCCGCTCAGCTCGCGCTCGGCACCGGTGGTCCCAAGGTCCCGGAACTCCTCATGACCCTGGACGAACTCCGAGAGGAGCTCGCAGGCCTGGACCTCGTCCACGCACGTGAGGTTCGGCGCGAGATCCACGAGGGCAGGGGACACGGCGGGCCGAGTGAGGTGGTGCAGGTCGTCGCGGTGCGCCCCCACCCGTGAGCGGAGGATCGAGCTTCCGGGAGCGGACCGGACGCTTCTGGCAGCGACACCGCACGCTCTTCTGGATGATCCACTCGGTGTGGGCGTTGGCCACCGGGATCGCAGTGGTGATCCTGGCCCGCGAGCGCTACGCCTTCATTCCCTGGGTGGTAGTCTTCCTCGGCGTGACCTGGGCGTCGACGCTCTTCTTCGGCCGCAGCGCAGCTCGGGAGGCCACCGAAGGGCCCTATCGCCCGGGCCTCAAGCAGGAGCTCTCCTCCTACCTCACCCGGACGCTGTATCAGGAAACGCTGTTCTTCCTGCTGCCGTTC
This sequence comes from Gemmatimonadota bacterium, assembly GCA_041390105.1. Taxonomy (NCBI): domain Bacteria; kingdom Pseudomonadati; phylum Gemmatimonadota; species Gemmatimonadota bacterium. The sequence goes on along the minus strand of JAWKQO010000001.1, from coordinate 1,704,012 downwards.
TACGCGTATTCCACCGTACTGCGCTCGCCCAACGTCGTGTTTCTGGCGCTGTTGGCGGGATTGGCCGCGTTCTCCTGCCTGGACCTGTTGTTCGATCGCTGGCTGCGCACCAAGGTCGTCTTCGGGATGATCTTCTTCGCCTCGGTGGCGTTCGCGGCGCTCAACCTGCTGCTGCCCTTCCTGTTCAGCATGCCGCCCCGGGTGGGGACGCCCATGGCGGCACTGCTGGCCGTGGGAAGCGCGGTGCCACTGGCGTTGCAGTCCGGCGCGCGCGGGTGGGGCGTGCGCCTCCGACTGGCGGCTGTGGCGGTGGTGATCCTGATCGTGGCTATCGGACTCCCCGAGCTGGTGCCGCCGGTTCCGCTCCGGATGGAGCGCGTCACCTTCTCCGCGGACATCGACCGCGAGACCCTCGTGCAGCCGGACACCCTGCCCGCATCGGTGCCGGCCTCCGCGTTGCGGGGTCGACTGGTGGTCGTGGTCCGGGTGTTCGCGCCAGCGGTGGTGCCCACCCGCGTCTCGCTCGACTGGACCCGCGATGGGGTCGCCGTCAAGCGCTCCCGGGTCGTCGAGATTCTGGCGCACGAATCGGGGTTCCGCGTCTGGGACGGCCTGCGGCCGGAGGACGGACGGATCGAGCCCGGCGAGTACCGCGTGGTGCTTCATACCCAGAACGGCCGGGTGTTCGGCGTGGGCTCCGTTTCTGTGACGGAGCGCTGACCGGAGGACTCTGGACCCTTCTGGGGTATAACCCTAGCTGTGGACGACTTCCGGAGCCCGCTGGCGGGTGCGCCGGGTTCCCCAGGACGAGAGTGGAATGGCTAATCCCGACCGACCCTTCAAGCACGGACCTCCCTTCGATGCCGTGGTCTTCGACTGCGACAGCACCCTGTCGGCCGTCGAGGGGATCGACCAGCTCGCACGCAGGGCCGGCCTTACCGTGGATCTCTCCAAGCTCACCGCGGATGCCATGGAGGGCCGGGTCAAGCTCGAGGAGGTCTATGGCCTGCGCCTGGATCGCATCCGCCCGAGCCGCACGGCCCTGCGCCTGCTGGGCGAGTTGTATCGTCGTCGGCTGGTCCCCGGCGCAGCGTCGTCCATCGCTACCTTGAAAAGCCTGGAGAAGCCCGTCTACGTCGTCAGTGGCGGACTCAAACAGGCGGTCGTCCCGTTCGTCGGCCAGCTCGGTGTCGCGGAGGAGAACGTCTTTGCCGTGGAAGTGCATCACGACCAGCATGGGCAGTACACCGGCTTCGACGAGGCTTCGCCCATGACGCGGAGCGGGGGCAAGGCCGAGGTGTGTGCTGCGTTGGCCAAGAAGCACAAGTCCATCGTCGTGGTCGGGGACGGCGTCACCGACCTCGAGGTCACCAAGGTGGGAGTGGACTTCATCGGCTTCGGCGGCGTGATCGAGCGGGCGGCCGTGCGAGCCGGGGCTCCGTTCTGGCTCCCCGGCCCATCGTTGGCGGGCGTGCTCAAGGTGGTCCTCACGCCTGAGGAGATCGAGCGGGCGGCCGCGCTGGCGAGCGCGTCGTCGTAGAACGCCGTGCGGCGGAGCCGCCGCCGGGCCTACCGGCGGGGCACCGGCTCCAGTCGAACGATGGACGACGGGTTCCCGTCGTCGTCCTCGATCGCGACATAGATGAGGCCGTCCGGCCCCTGGCGGATGTCGCGCACTCGCCCCATCCGTTCCAATAGGTTCTCCCGCGAGATGACGTTGGCGTCCTCGAGCGTCAGGCGCGCCACCACCTGCCCCGCCAGGCCTCCGGCCAGCACGTTGCCCTTCCACGCCGGGAAACCCTCCCCCGTGTAGAACAGCAGGCCAGAGACTCCGATCGAGGGAACCCAGACGTGGGCAGGGTCCTCCATCCCTTCTCGCATGGTGCCTTCGTGGATGGCGCGCCCCGTTCGGTAGTTCACGCCGTACCCCACCACCGGCCATCCATAGTTGCCGCCCTTCACGATCAGGTTGAGCTCGTCTCCTCCCTGGGGGCCATGCTCGGTCGCCCAGACCCGGCCGGTCGAGGGGTCGATGGCCAGCCCCTGAGGGTTGCGATGCCCGTAGCTCCAGATCTCCGGGCGTGCACCACTCCGGCCCACGAAGGGATTGTCCACCGGGATCCGACCATCGTCATGGATGCGATTGATGGTGCCGTGGTGATTGGAGAGGTCCTGGGCCGGATGCCCTTCCAGGTCGCCCTCAGGCGGGACTTGGCGATCTCCGACCGTGATGTAGAGGTACCCCTCGCCGTCGAACGCAAGGCGCGATCCGTAGTGGCCGTTGCCCTCGGTATCCGCTTCGAAGATCTCCTCGACCTCGGAGAGGCGGTCGTTTTCGAAGCGTGCCCGCACCACGGCGGTAGTCCCACGTTGACGGTCGGCTCTCGGCTTGGAGAAGCTGAGATAGAGCAAGCGATTGGTGGCGAATCGGGGGTGCGCTACCACGTCCAGCAATCCGCCCTGGCCCTCGGCGACCACATCCGGAACCCCGCCGACCGGCTCGGGCAGTAGCCTTCCGTCGCGGATGATCCGCAGGCGGCCAGGGCGCTCTGTGACGAGGAGGTCACCGGCCGGCAGGAAGGTCATCGACCACGGAAGCACAAGTCCGTCTGCCACGGTGACCACGCGGTAGTCGTGGCGGGCCGATTGCATCACCGGTTCCTGCGCGTCGAGGCAGACAGGGGCTGCGAGCAGCGAGAGGGCGAACAAAGGCCGCTTGATCCGTTTCATGAACCTGCCGGGCCGGACATGGGAAGGTGGATGGACCCGGCCACGGACACCGCACTCAGGCACGGTGTTCCGTGGGCCCCCGGGCCAGGCCAGGCGCTCCCCCCTCCATTCGTGGTGCCCTCTTCGGCCTGCCGTTGGATGGTTTCGCGGCCGGGGGACGGCGTCCGCTCTCTCCAGCCGGGGCCTTCCGGTTGGCGGGCAGCGGCACGGAGGGTGCAGCTTCAGCGCGGCTGCCGGAGAGTCGGCTGCAACGCACGGATCGACGATCGTGAAAGGGGGGGGCGATGGCCGGAACTCGAGTCTCGCGCTGGTTGCCCTGGCAGGGACTTGGGCTGGTGGTGGTGCTGCTCATCCCCAGCCGCTGGTGGTTGGCGGCTCTGCCCTGGCACGCCCCCGCCGATCAGCTCGTCATGATCCGCACGGTCGCCGCCGCGTACGGGCTGGCGATCCTGGTGACCGCCGCATTCGGTCTCTGGCGCAAGGGCATCACCGTTTGGGTCGCGGTCGGCGTGCTGGGGACCTGCATGGCCGTCGGGTTCCTGCTGCTGCTCCTGTCTCCACGGGAGTACTACCGGACCGTGATGGTGGCGTCCGTGGGTCTGGCCGGGCTCTTCGCGCTGTTTCCGCTCCTGATCTCGCACCTGGGGCGACGTGCGGGCAGCGTCGCGACCCTGGTCGGGGTGGGGGCCGCGCTGGCCGGGATGGGAGTGGTCACCCTCAAGGATCCGCCGCCGATCCTACCAGAGGACATCTTCACCAACGAATACACGCTCCAGATGTACCGCCACGCCAACGTCGCTGAGCCCACCGTGATGGCCGGCGGCGGGTTGGCCGCGCTCGGGCCGGACCTTCTGGTGGCGAACGGACAAGGCCGGCTCTACCGCGTGCGCCTCCCAGGAGACGGGTCCGTGTCGGTGGACTCCTTGGACACTCCACAACTCGACTTCGGGGAGTTCGCGCCCGATCTGCCGCGGGCGGTCTCGCTCCCGCGGATGCGGGTCAACGACGTAGAACTGATGGCGGCCGGCGGCGGTACCGTTCTGTTGATGTCGCACTTCTTCTGGGACAACGAGCGCCGTTGCCGCACCGTCCACCTCTCTGCGCTGCGGGTGCAAGGACCCACCGATCCCACGCCCACCGAGAGCACCTGGCGCGTGCTGCACGAGGCGAGGCCCTGTGCCCGCTTCGGCCCAGGCGGTGATCCCTGGAACTATCTCATGACGGGTGGGCGCATCCTCCCGCTGGGGGACGGGCGGATTCTGTTCACAGTTGGGAATCCAACGCACGGGATGCTGTCCCAGGAGGCGGAGTCGAATCTGGGCCGAGCCCTGATCATCGACGTGGAGACCGGGGAGATCGAGGAGTTCTCGCGTGGACATCGCAACGCCCAGGGCCTCCTTCGCGACGCACAGGGCCGCCTCTGGTCCACAGAGCACGGTCCCAAGGGCGGAGACGAGCTCAACCTGCTGGTGAAGGGGGCCAACTACGGCTGGCCGGTTCGGACCCACGGAGTCGAGTACGTCACGCAGTCGGCGTCCGGCTACGAGGACGCAGACCTGGGCGTCCCCCTGGTTGAGCCGGTGCATGCCTGGGTGCCTTCTATCGGTATCTCCAACCTCATCGAGTTGAACAGCGAGCTGCTTCCCGCGTGGAAGGGCGACCTGTTGATCGCGTCGCTGCGGGGGCGGGCCCTGTACCGCGCGCGCATCCAGGGCGAGGAGCTCGCGTTCGTGGAGCCAATCCCGATCGGGCTGCGGATCCGGGATCTGCTGCAGCTACCGGATGGACGCGTGGTGCTGTGGACGGACGAGGGGACCCTGGTCGAAATCGCGGTCCCGGTAAACGAAGCGTCGCTGGAGCTGCTCACCGACTGCATGACCTGTCACACCTGGGCCGGTGAGCGCATCGGTACTGCCCCTCCCCTGCAGGGGATCTACGGGCGGAAGGTCGCTTCGGTGGAAGGCTTCGAGTACTCCGATGCGCTGCAGACGATGGGCGGCGAATGGACGGCCGACCTGCTCAACCAGTTCTTGCGGGACCCCTCCGAGATGGTCCCCGGCACGATCATGCTCTTCGAGGGGGTTTCCGACCCGGATGCCCGGGCCGCGATCATCCGCTACCTGCAGGACAACCGCTAGTCCGACCGCTGCGCACGGGAGCCTTGCGGTGAGGCACGACGCCGGCCCAGGAAGCCTGGGCCGGGCGTTCTCGTCGGAGGCGGCAGAAGGCCGGGTGTTCCAGCGCCTCGCTCCCTCCACGCGCGCGGTCAGTTGGGCGGACCGGCGATGGTCAGGAGGGCATAGCCCGTCTGATCCGTGGCGTCGACCGCGCACCCGGTTGGGTACTGACGCTCCAACGCCATACGCTCGTTCTCGAGCAGTACCAGGCAGTAGCCGACCGAGGTGCCCAACCCCAGTGAGAAGTCGGAGGGGTCGCCGCTGGCCAGCGGGTGCGCCAGCTCATGGAAGACGCCCGCGGCGCTGGCGCCGCTCTCCCCCGTACCATCCTGCTGTCGGTCGTGCTTGCGCCAGGTCCCATCGAAGTGCAGATCCTGGAAGCGACCGCGGCTGACGCGCAGCTCGTCGTCGCCTGTGTCACTGACGCCGTTCGATCCGTTGTCGAAGCGGATCCGGAACACGCTGGAGGCGGCTCCGGGCGTCGCGGGCAGCTCCAGCCCGACGTAGAGCGACCCCGCGTCGTTGAGGAGCAAGAGTGTGCTTCCCGCGTACGGCCCCGCGAACACCGGAATCGCCTGCGCCTGGTCCCATTCACCGGGGCTCTTCACGCCATCGATGACTGGAGTGCCGAAGCCGTTCGGCGCGACGGAGGACGTGAAGGGGCTGCCGCTCACCGCGTTCCCGTCGATGGTGATCTCGATCTGGTCCGAGCCGGGTTGGGCGGGCGTGTAGCTCAGCGAATAGGTGCCGTCCTTGTGGTTCACTACGCTGACCGGTGCGCCCGCGTTGGCACCGCTCACCACGCCAGCCACGGTGCCGCCTCCGGTCGGGTGGGGCACTCCAGGCGCGACAGCGGTCTGGAGCGTGATGACCGTGGTGGCTCCGGAAGTGCCGGAGGGCACAGAGGCGGTGCTGGCGGCCGGGTCGACCGGGAGCGTCGCACCGAACTCGCTGAACCCGCCCACACCGCGGGTATTCAGGCCTCCGTGCAAGGCCACCAGCCTCTGGGGCCGCACCAGGCTGGCCAGCGCCCCGAGCCCGGCCGACACGCGTCCGGCCCAGGAAAGGCGGGGAGCCCGCATGGAGGGCGCCGAGCCGGGTCCCGCGCACTGAGGTGCGCCGAAGGTCGTGACGAGCGGGAAGGCCTGGTTGTTGTGCACGCGGACGATCTGCAGGAACGGGTGCAGCACATCGGGCAGGAAGGAAGGGCTTTGTGGATCCTCCAGATCGATGGTCTGACAGAGCACCACATCGGCACCCGTCTGGAACGTCACGTCGTTGCCGTCGGAGTCTTTGGCAGTGGCCCGCACGAAGAAAGGCACCCAGGGTGTGGACAGCTGAACGCCCGGCGGTGGCGCGATGTGCTCGAGGGTGAGCACGAAGTGGGGCTCGCCGTTGGGGACGAGCGCGTCCCCGGCCGCCACACTCACCTCGCCCGCGAACTCTTGCGTGGTGGGGTTCCCGACTTGCACCACGCCGCCCTGCGACACGGGAACCTGGATGACGTCACAGTCCAGCACCGCGGGGTTCGTGACGCAGCCGGAGGCGACCGGCAGCGCACCCTGCTCGATCCGGAACAGGACCGGGAGCACGCTTCCGGCGGGGACGCTGACGGCGTTGGGCACGACGACCGAGTTGCCCTGGGTGTTGCCGTTGGCAGCGGGCGTGAAGACCACGTCCACGGACCCCAACTCGAGTGGGCCCACCAGGGCGCGGACGCGATAGAGCACACCGACCTGCGGTACGGTCGCGCCCGTGTTCCACTTCACCCCGTACAGCTCCTCGTTGGGGAACAGCTGGACGGAGGGTGACGTCTGCGTCGTGAACTCGACGAGGACAGAGGAACAGGGGTTGCTGATGCCCTCGCACACCTCCACCCGGGGCGCCAGCGTGGCGTCGAACGGGTCCGTGACGGAAAGCGAAGCCAGGGGCGGCGCGAAGCTGAAGCCGGCGCTCAATGGACTCAGCTGCACCACGAAGTCGTCGGCCCGGTCTCCCTGGGCTTCAGGGGTCAACGGTGTCTGGCCGGAGTCACAGCCAATGAGCACAGCGACGGCCGCGAGGGCCGCCAGGGCGGGGCGATGCATGGGGGTATGTCCTGGGGAGCGGGGGTTCGCAGCTACCGGTGTATGCGGACGTAGAGGGGATCTAAGCGACGTCGGATGTCCCGCGCAAACGTTGCAGCGGGGCGACACCGGAGTCGGGAAGCGCTGCAGACGTGGGGCGGAGCGTTCCTAAGGGGCGAGGAGTGCCTTGAAGTCCGGGTTGGCTTGCAGGCCTCGCCACCACCAGTGGTTGGTGAGGCGCCAGCCCTGGCGGTGCTCCGGGCTGGCCTCGAGGTAGGTCCGAAGCAGGTCGATGGCCTGGGCCGGATCACCCATCTGGACCCGGATCACCGCTTCGAACGCGAGCAACTCGCGCGTGGGATCCACGTCGGGCCCCACTCGGGCCCCCAGCAGCACGGCGTCGGCGCTGTCCGCCAGCGACGCCTGCGCCAGAGTGCCGGCCACCGTGATGCGCCCGATGACCCGGTTCCAGTCGCGCAGGTGGGGAGGACTCAGTTCCACCAGGGTATCCGCCAGCGCCCACGCGCGGTTCACGTCTGTCGTCACCGCGCCTGCTTCCAGGAGCCAAAGCTGACACTCGACGAAGTTCGGGTCTCTGGGAAAGCGCCGGTGCCCCTCCTGACAGTACTCGACCCCGTCTTCGAACTGCTCCAGGTCGTAGGAGGTGGCATAGAGGCGCCAGAGCACGTCCGCCGCGGAGCGCAGGAAGGCATCTTCCTCGTAGGCGCGCAGCGCGTTCACCTTGGCGCCCACGATGTCGTTCTTCTGCGAGTGGATGATGGACAGCAGGTTCCAGGCGTTGGCCAGGTGCGAATCGAGGCTGGTGGCGCGACTCAGGTCCTGCTCCGCCGCGGCCAACAACCCGTCGGCACGGAGAGGGTCCGGCTCGAGCCCCAGTCCCCAGCGCAGGTACTGTAGCGCTCCACGGAACTCGAGTGCCCGAGCGTTCGACCCATCGAGGCTCAGCGCCCGATCGGCGTGCGCCACGCCCTGTTCGATCCACTCGGCGGCCTCCGTGAGATCGCCCGCTGAGATCTGGGCCATGCGAACCGCGAGCTCGGCGCGTTGGACGGCTGGCCGCGGCCAGCGGGGTTCGGCGCTGGCCGCAGCGACGAAGAAGGAATCCGCCTGCTGCCAGGAAGCCAGGGCACCAGCCAGGTCGTCCTCTTCGAGTCGGCGCTCGAACAGCTTGCGCGCCTGCTCTCCTCGCTGCAGCTGAGCCCACGCCGCTACGTTGCGCGTCTCGCCGGCGTCGCTGCGCAACGCGATCTCTTCGCCCAGCCAGGACCTGAGCAGCCGCGCCACTTCGGCGCCAAGGTCGGATTGCAACTCGAGCAGGTCTTCGGCCGGCCGCTCGAAGGAGTCGCGCTGATACTGCGTGCCGCTCTGCCCATCGGACAGCGCCACGTTGACGCGGATGCGGCCCTGCGCGGCCTGCTCCACGGAGCCCGTCACGATCGTGCCCGCCCCGACGGCACGTGCGACGCTGTCGCGCGCCAACTCCAGGAGCTTGAACTGCAGCGCGCCGTTCTTGCTGACCACGTTCAGCGCGGGCACGGCCGCCAGCTCGTCGATCAGCGTCTCGGTGAGACCGTCCGCGACGTGGCCGAGCGAACCATCCGCGGAAAGGTCGTCCAGGTAGAGCACGGCGATCCGGTGCGGATCCAGAGACCCGGCGCCCCCTTCCAGCACGCCCACCGCGCGTCCGCTGGGCTCGGGACGGAGCGCCAGGGTCAACCCGATGCCCAGCACCGCGCAGAGGCCGAGGAGCAGCAACTCCACCCGCGACACACGCTGTCGGCCCTTTTCCCCGTGATACCAGCCCACCACCAGAGCCGCCGCGATGCCGGTCAGATACCAGGCCAGGGTCACAGGGTAGGCGCCCTCGGGGAGCACGTCACGGTCGACGAACTGGTCGACCACGCTGACGACGACCCAGCCGGCCGCCACGTAGGAGGCCAGGATGCGGAACATCCGTCGTTGCTTGAGCTCTTCGAAGAACCCCACTTCATTCTCTCCCTGAACGCCGCGAACCCGTGGTGCGGTCCGCACGCGGGGTAGCCACGTCCGTCAGCGATCTGCTAGGGCTGCCGCGACGTTTCGATGGCCTGGTAGACGAGCGTCCGGAACTTCCGTTGCAGATCGAGGCCTCCGGCCGGCACCAGCTGCGCCAGGAAGATGCCGACGAGACCTTCCGTCGGGTCGACCCAGTAGCTGGAGTAGTAAGCGCTTCCCCAGCCGTAGGTGCCGGGCGACCCATAGACCGCTGCTGCGCCCGCGTCCTCCAGCACCTCGAACCCGAGCCCGAACCCCAGGCCCGGCTGTCCGTACAGCGTATCGACGTGGTTTGCGGTCATGAGCGAAACGGTGGTCGGGGCCAGCACCCGGGCTTCGCCCAGCCGACCGCCCTGCAGCAGGGCCAGCAAGAACCTCCCGTAGTCCTCGGCGGTGCTCACCAGTCCCGCGCCTCCCGAGAAGCTGGTGCGGGGGCCAGTCACGTAGTTGCCCTGACCCATCCCTTCGTCGGGCGCGCGGTGGATCTCGCCGTCCGCGTTGACAGAATAGACCGCGGCGAGGCGCGCAGCTTTGTCGGGAGGCACATAGAAGTAGGTGTCTCGCATGCCCAGGGGCATGAAGATCCGTTCGCGGAAGAAGGCGTCCAGCGGCATTCCGGAGGCGACCTCGACCACCCGCCCCAGCACATCCGTGGAGAACCCGTACACCCAGGCTTGCCCGGGCTGGGCCTCGAACGGAAGGCTCGCCAGGCGCTCGATCGTCGCACCAATGGGTTCGTCCTTGTCGGCGAAGTACCACTGATAGACCCCGGTGTCCTGGTAGCGCTGGGTAAGGCGGCCTCCGCCGTAGGAGATCCCGGAGGTGTGCGTCAGCAGGTCCCGGATCGTGATCTCCCGCCGCGCGGGCTGCTCCGAGAAGAGCAGGCCGCCGAAGCGCGTGCTGTCGGGGACCGCGACGCGAGTCCCCGCAAAGGCGGGGATGTAGTGGGAGACAGGGTCATTCAGGGCGATCCGACCTTCCTCCACCAGCATCATGGCGGCCACGCTGGTGATCGCCTTGCTCATCGAGGCGATCCGGAACAGCGCGTCCGTGCGCATGGCGGTGCCCTGCTCCCGATCGGCATCGCCCAGCGCTTCCAGATGGACGATCTGCCCATCCCGGATGACCAGGCTCACCGTCCCGGCGATCCGCCCCGCGTCGATGTATTCCTGGGCCAGACGGGTCCAGCGCTCCAGCCGGGCGGCGGACATGCCCACGGCGTCGGGTCGGGTCCGAGGTAGCGCCTGCCCGCCCAGGGACGTGGCCGGAAGCAGCGCCGCCGCGCAAAGCGCGGCCAGCGCGGCCGAGTGCAGCGGACGGGGGGCTCGCTTCACGGGACGCTCCGGTCTCGAGGGTTGGGCTCCAATGTACCGGGTTACGCTACTAATACGAGAACGGGGCCCCCGAGAGGGCCCCGTCGCGACTTCGTGGGTCCGGCTGCAGGGAGTGCATCAGAATCCACCGGCGCGCCGCCGGGCGGCGTTCTGGAGTGAGTCGCCCGCGAAGATCGCCACCTCCACGCGGCGGTTGAGGGCGCGTCCCTCCTCCGTCTCGTTGCTTGCCACCGGCTCGGTCTCGCCCAGGCCCTGGCGATCGATACGGTCGGCGTCCACACCCCGGTCCATGAGGAAGCGGGCCGCCGCTCCGGCGCGGCGCTCGGACAGCCCCTGATTGTAGCTGTCGCTGCCCGTGGCATCGGTGTGTCCGACCACCAGGACGTTGGTGCCCGGATAGTCCCGTAGCGACTCGGCCAGGTTGGTCAGGTTGGTCTGCGCGTCCGGGAGCAGGCGATCCGAATCGAATCCGAACAGGATCCCCGAGTCGAAGGTGACCTGGATCCCCTCGCCCACGCGCTCGACGGTGGCGTCTTCGAGGTCGTCTTCGAGGCCGTCGGCCTGTTCGTCCATCTGGCTGCCGATGATCGCGCCGGCGGTGCCGCCGATCACGGCACCGAGGATGGCTCCCTTGGCGGTGGAACCGCTGCGGGACCCGATCACGGCCCCGACCACGGCGCCCGTCGTGGCCCCCACGGCCGCACCCTCCTCGGCTTGGGTCTCCTTGCGCAGCGAGGCGCAGGAAGAGAGCGCGCCGACCACCAGCGCCAAGCCCAGCACGGAAGTCATGTGCAGTCGAGTCTTCATACACGCTCCAGCACGGGTGTCTCCCGCCCCCTAGCGGGCGGGACGGCGATTTGACAAGCAGCGGCCGTGCCAGGGCGCGGGCGCTAGGCGGGGAGGGCGCCCGGCGGCCCGCCCCCCGACGCCCGCTCGCCCCTCGTGGAGGGCGGAGCGGCGTGGCCGGAGTCCCCCCGGCTGGGCCGGTTCGCGTCGGGATCGCCCACGCCAGTGGCGTTTCGAGGCAGCGGGTGCGCCCTCTGTGACCCCTGCGCGGAGCCCGCTCTGGGGCCAGTGCTGTAAGTGTCGATAATACAATCATTTATGTCGTTTACCATTCCGTCACATTCTCGCCAGTCGGCTGTTACTGCGCCCCGGTAAACTCCCATGCGAGCCAGGTACGGCTCGATCGGACTCACGAGGAAATCGCAGAGGAGACAGCGCATGAACGCGTTGGTCGAATTCCTCCGGTCCGTCGCACGCCCCGCCCTGCTGTTGGTGGGGATCTCGATCGCGGGCATCGGGTGGCCACTGGCGGCCCAGGCCCAGAGCGAAGGACGGATCGTAGGGCGCGCCGTGAGCGCGCAGAACGGGGAGCCGCTCTCCAATGCCCAGGTATTCGTGGTAGGCACGGGCATCGGGACGCTTTCATCCCTGGACGGACGTTTCGTGTTGCGTTCCGTGCCGGCCGGCACGATGGACGTCCGCGTGGAGCTGCTGGGCTTCGCCGACAAGACCATCACTGGAGTGGTGGTCCGGGCGGGCGAGACCATCACCCTGGACGTCTCCATGGAGCCGGAGGCGATCGCCCTCGAGGCCCTGGTCGTCACGGCCGAGGCGGAGCGCGGCAACACGGTCGCCCTCATTACCGAACGGCAGAAGGCGCCCGTGGTGGTGGACGCCATCGGCTCCGACCAGATCTCGCGCTCCCCGGACGGCGACGCCGCCGCGGCGCTCCGTCGTGTGCCGGGCCTATCGGTGGTCGACGGCAAGTACGCCTACGTGCGCGGTCTGGGAGAGCGCTACAGCTCGACGACGCTGAACGGCTCGCCGCTGGCCTCGCCGGTGCCGGACAAGAAGGTCATTCCACTCGACGTCATTCCGTCGAGCATGCTGGAGAGCATCGTCACCGCCAAGAGCTACTCGCCGGATCAACCCGGTGACTATGCGGGTGGGCTGGTGCAACTCCGCACCAAGGACTTCCCGGCGTTCCGCATCTTCAACGTCAGCCTCTCCAGCAGCTACAACTCGGTGGCGTCCTTGAAGGACGGACTCGGGTACGCCGGCGGCGGCTACGACTTCCTCGGCTTCGACGACGGGACGCGTGACCTTCCCGCGCTGCTGCCGCGGGACCGCGCTGTGAACCGCGCCAACTTCTCGCCTGCCGACCTGCAGGCCATCGGTCAGGCCTTCGGCGGGGCGTGGGGCCCGTCCGCCCAAGCGCTCCCCGTCAACGAGAGCTTCGGCGTCTCCTTCGGCGACGAGTTCGAGCTGCTTGGCCGGTCGTTCGGCTTTCTGGCCTCGGTCAACCAGTCCAGTGACTACGGCGTGCAGGCGAACCTGATCGAGCGCGCCTTCGGCGCGGGGGGCGGTGGGGAGCCCGACGTGGACTACACGGGCGACGTCACTACCCACTCCGTGTCGCTGGGCGCATTGGTGAACCTCTCCTACGAGTTGGCGCCGACGCATCGGCTGACGATCAATGGCGTCTACAACCGACTCACCGACGATGCGGCGCGGTCGCTGGAGGGGTTCAACCTCGACTCCAACACCGATCAGCGGAACACGCGCATCCAATACGTGGAACAGACGTTGACCAACGCGCAGTTGCGCGGGCAGCACGAGTTCGGTGGGCTGGGCAACGTCGCGGTCGACTGGCGCACGGCTCTCACCCGTGCCGAGCGATATGAGCCCAATACCCGCGAGTCGCTCTATCGCGAGTTCAACGGTCAGTACTTCTGGGACGACTTCATCCAGAGCGGCAGCGTCTTCCACCAGGACATGGTGGATGACGGTCTGAGCGGTGGCATCAACGTCAAGGTGCCGTTCGCCGTTCGAGGCTTGCCCGCCTCCTTCCAGCTCGGTGCCAGCGCCGATCGGAAGGAGCGCGATGCCTACTCGCGCCGGTTCCGCTTCCGGCCGCAGGGCTCGGACATCAACTCCGACGTGCGCACCCTGGAGCCGGACGACCTGTTTCAGCCGCAGTACATCTCGCCCACAGGCTTCGAGATCCAGGAAGCGACCTTCCGCACCGACAACTACACGGCGTCCGAGGACATCGACGCTGCGTACGCCATGATCGATGCGGAGATCCTGCCGCGCCTCCGCTTGGTGGGAGGTGCCCGCTTCGAGCAATCCAAGCAGGTGGTGTCGCCCCAGGACCTGTTTCCTCAGGCCAGCCAGGAGCCGCTGGCCGGCGCGGACGTGGACCGATCCGAGATCCTGCCGTCGATCAATCTGACACTGGAGCTGACGGACGCGATGAACCTGCGGGGAAGCGCCTCGCGGACGTTGGCGCGCCCACAGCTTCGTGAACTGGCGCCGTTCTCGTTCGCAGACTACGCCGGCGGCTTTCTGGTGGTGGGGAATCCAGAGCTGACCATCAGCCGCATCCAGAACTACGATCTGCGTTGGGAGTGGTTCTTCCAGCCAGGTGCCCTGATCGCCGTCTCCGGTTTCTACAAGCGCTTTCAGGACCCCATCGAGGTCCAGGTGCTTCCGAGCACGGAGTTGATCAAGACGTGGGTCAACGCGCCCAGCGCCAAGAACTATGGTACCGAAATCGAGTTGAGGGCACCGCTTACGCTGTTGGCCGATGCCTTCGAGGGATTCACGGCCAACGCCAACGTGACGCTGGTCCAGTCCGAGGTCGCAGCGGGCGGACTCTTCCGCTACTACCTGCCCGGAGTGGGGGCCCAGGAGCTCGACGTCCAGTCCCGCAGCCGCGCGCTGCAAGGGCAGTCTCCCTACGTCGTCAACGCGGGGCTGACGTACTACAACGACCGTTCCAACACCACTGCGACGGTCCTCTTCAATCGCTTCGGTCGGCGGATCGACGCCGTGAACCGGGAAGCGACCCCCAACATCTATGAAGAGGCGCGCAGCCAGCTCGATCTGGTCTTCGAGCAGAAGCTGAGGGACAACCTGGCACTCAAGCTGTCCGCGGCCCGTCTGCTCGGCAATCAGGTCGACTTCACGCAGGGCGAAGACCTGCTTCGCGCCTACGACATGGGTCGGAGCTTCTCGATCGCGCTCAAGCTCGGGAACTGAAGAACCCATGCGCCGACGTCTTCCCCTGCACCTGAAAAGGCTGCCCCAAGGCGGGACAGCCCAACCCCGGTCCCACCACGGGACCCATCCGTAACGGAGGAGACGTTCGGAATGTTCAGCATTGGAAGAGTCAAGCTCGTGGCGTTGGGCGTGGCTGCCGCGGTGGCGGTGGGCGCCTGCAGCGACAGCGGCACCACGCCGGATCCCCAGCCGCCGGCAGCCCCCACGGGCGTGACGGTGAGCCTGGCCAATGGTCAGGTCACGGTGGCCTGGAGCGCCTCGACGGGGGCCACCTCGTATCGGGTGCAGCGACGGGTCAGCGGCACGGGGGCGGCCTTTGCGGACGTTGCGGCCAATGTGACCGCCACGACCTACACGGACAGCGCCATCACCGCGGGCAACACCTACCAGTATCAGGTGATCGCGGTCAACGCCGACGGGAACTCCTCGGCCAGTGCTCTGGCGGAGGTGGTGGTGCCGGTGGAGAACCGGACCGCAGTGTTGAGCGGCACCATCACGGGCAACCGGCAGCTGTCAGCCGACACCGTCTACAAGCTGCAGGGCATTGTGACCGTGGAGGACGGAGGCGAGCTACACATCCCTGCAGGGACCATGCTCCAAGGTGACGTGACGGTGCAGCCCACGGCTCTGATCGTACGTGTGGGCGGCAAGATCTTTGCCGAGGGCACGGAGTCCAATCCCGTGATCTTCACCAGCTCTCGGGTCGGTGGGAGCGGCAGCAACGCGCCCACCGCCGGTGACTGGGGTGGCCTGGTCATCAACGGTGAGTCGCAGTGCAACTTCCCCGCGAGCGAGTGCGTCGGCGAGGGCAGCTCGGGTCAGTACGGGGGCAACGTCCTGGACGACGACTCGGGTGTGCTCAAGTACGCGCGCATCGAGTATGCCGGCTTCGAGGTCTCGTTCGGAAACGAGCTGAACGGCCTCACACTCAACGGCGTGGGCAGCGGGACCGAGATCCACCACGTGCAGGTGCACGAGGGACTGGACGACGGTGTGGAGTTGTTCGGCGGGACGGTGGACATCAAGTACATGATCGTCACCGACGCCTCGGACGACTCCTTCGACTGGTCCACCGGGTGGTCGGGCAATGGGCAGTACTGGATCGTGCAGCAGGATCCGGACGACGCGGACAACGGCTACGAGGTCGACGGCAACGAGGACGACTTCACCGCGACTCCGCTGACGAACCCGAACGTCTGGAACACCACGGTGGTGGGGAAGGGTGCCACGGGGACTGCCGGTGAGAGCACCACGGGCATGCTCCTGCGTCGGGGTACCGGCGGCATGGTGATGTGCGCGGTGGTGGTGGGCTTTGGCACCGCCGGGCTCGACGTGGACAACGCCGAGACCATCACCAACGGCGTGCAGGTGGGATCGACAATCCTGTTCGACAACGCGGTCAACATCTCGACCGACAGCGATGGTTTCCAGGCCACCGTGTGGGCGGCTGGAGCCGGCAACCAGGAAGCCGATCCGATGCTGGCGGATCCGTACAACCGCACGGATCCGGACTTCCGCCCCGATGCGTCGGGGCCGGCAGCGTCGGGCTGCGCGGCGCCGCCTGCGGGCAGCGGCCTGGACACGGTCGACTACATCGGCGCGGTCGAGCCGGGCGCTTCTTCGGAGTGGTATGCGGCACCCTGGACTCGTTGGGGTGATCCGAACGCGGGCTGAGCGAGGAACTCCTCTGCCGCGCTCACCGCGTGGGAGCGCCGGGTCGGCCGTACGGCTGGCCCGGCGCCTCTCTCTCCAGGGTCAGGAAGACGCGAGCTTCGTTACGTGGAGGTTCCAAGGTGAGGGTGGGCGTGCAACGCGTAGGTTCCCTCGAGGTTCGACCGAGCCGAGCCCGGCTTGCGGCCGTCTTCTGCCTGACGATCTCCGTGGTGAGTGGAGTCGGGTGCGGGCGCGAGGAGCAGAGCACCCCCAACGTAGAGCCCTTCCCGGGCTCCGCATCTTCGCTGCGAGCGCTCGGCGAGCTCGTTCTTGACGGCTTCGCTCGTGGAGACACGGTGACCCTGGCTCGCCTGCGACTGACGGCGGAGGCGCATCGGGACGTGGTTTGGCCCGAGATCACGACGGCGCAGGGGTCGGGGCTTCCGCAGGATCTGGCTTGGTCGGATCTCGAGCGCCGCAACGCGCGCGCTGTGGCGCGGAACCTCGCCTGGTTCGCATCCCGGTCTGTCGCCTTCGAGGACGTTCACTGCGAGGGCGTGTCGCGGGAGTTCCCGACGTTCCGGGTGCTCACCGATTGTTGGATCCGCTTCCGGATCGAGGGAGGTGGTCTGGGGGAGGCCGCGCTCTTCGAGGAGGTGGTGGCACGCGGGAAAGGCTACAAGGTGTTCCGCTACTCCGACGGCGGCGTACGAGCCCTCGGGAGCAGCACTTGAGGCGTGCGGACGGAGGTCGAGAGGAAGTAGGGAATACCTTGGGCGCTTGGCCGGCTCAGCGGACCGGGCCCCGGAATCGGTAGCCGAACCCCCGCACGGTTTCGATCCAGTCCCCGGCGTCGCCCAGCTTGCCGCGTAGCCGCCGGACGTGCATGTCGACCGTGCGTGTCTGGATGCGATCGGAGATGGCGGCGTCGAGATCCCAGGCTCTTTGCAGGAGCTGGCGTCGGGATTGCGTCTTCCCTGGCCGCTCCATCAGGGCTTTCAGCAGGCGGAACTCGGTGGGCGTGACGGTCAGCTCCGCTCCCTCGTATGCCACCTGGTGGGAGCTGAGGTTGAGGGCCAAGGGTCCCGATCGCAGAAGTCGCACTCCCGTATCGACCGCGGGTTCCCGAATACGCCGCAGGATGGCCTGCACGCGCAGCACCAGCTCACGCGGGCTGAAGGGCTTGGTCAGGTAGTCGTCCACGCCCAGCTCCAAGCCCTGGATGCGGTCCTCCTGTTCCTTCTTGGCGGTGAGCATCAGCACAGGGAGTGTGCCGAGGGACGGATCCGAGCGGATCTCTCGCAGCACCTCGTCGCCGGACAACTCCGGGAGCATCCGGTCCAGGACGATGAGGTCGGGCACCTCGCGCTCCACCGCGCGCAGCGCATCACGTCCAGTGGCCGCCGTCTCCACGCGATAGCCGGCGCGCGTCAGCTCGTAGGCGATGAGCGCCGCGATGTCCACCTCGTCCTCGACCACCAGGACGCGCGGACGTGGCTCGGTCCCGTTGGGGCCGGACGTGGCCAAAACCTCTGTCCTCCGACGAAGGCACACTTCTCAGGATCGGAGAAAAGGTCGGCTGGAGGGAGTAACGGTGGGGGCTGCCCCGTGTAACGACCCCGTAACCTTGTTTTGGGGATGTCCGGGTGCCGGCCCTGCCCCAGGGGGCCAGCCCCGCCGCAACGGCTACGGTGCGGAGGGTGGGCCAAGCTTGTACCATTCGACCAGGGATCCCCCTGCAGGATGGAGCCAGATGGAACGAGGGCGCGAGGTTCGGGCATTCGACTACGTCAATCGCCCCTACACCAAGGTCCGCGAAGCGCTGATGGGCGACGTGCTCGAGTTGTTTCGCACCGCCACCAAGGCGGCGGCGTCCCGAGCGCACGACGTGGCGGCGGGTCTGCACGTCAACATCGGCGGGCTCGAAGTGGGGACGCCGATCGCGATCACGGTGACCGGCTGCGAGGAGGAGGTGGGGGAGCTGGCTTCCCAGCGGCACACCCGCATCCGCCTGGAGTGGGAGGCGGCCCAGTCGCCGCGCCTGTTCCCGCTCATGAAGGGGACGCTGTCGGCCTACCCGCTCACGGCCACAGAAACCCAGCTGGATTTCGAGGGCCACTACACAGTGCCGGGCGGGCCGATCGGCGACGCCATGAATGCGCTGGTCGGGCATCGCATCGCCGAGGCCTCGGTGCACCGGTTCATGTCCGACGTTGGGGAGCACCTGCGCAAGGCGCTGGCCTGAGCGCACCGGCCTCGGCGTGAGTCAGCGACGGCGCGCCAGCAGACGACCAGCCAGATCGAACGCCAGCACGCGAAGGGTGCGGCGGCCGGCGAAGCGGTCCAGCATGTAAGCCCACCCGATCGGATACCCACGGCGTGCCTTGCGCGCCAGCGGTGCCGCCAAGCGCTCCCAGCCCGACATGGTGAGCGTCACGCGGGTGCTCTGGTCGCCGCCTTCAAAGCGCACCTCGACGTCCTGCGCTCCACCGGCCTCACGGCCCGGATGCCAGGTGAACCGTACGCGGGAAGGCGGCTCCCACACGGTCACGGTGCCCCAGACGTGCCGCTGCCCCTGGTCGTCGATTTCGGCAATCGTGCCTCCCACGCGTTCCTCGAACTCGAGTGAGCGCGCACGGGAGCCCGCCACCGAGTGGCTGTCGAGTGGCCACCAGGAGCCCATTTCGCGCGTGAAGCGGCGAAAGGCCGCTCCTGGAGGGACCGGTACGCGGGTCTCGCGCACGATCGGGGGCAGAGCGGGGGATGGGGACGTCATCGTGTCTTCCGGTGCGGGTCCTCGAACGAGTCCTGGTAGGCCTGCAGGACGTCGTCCCACATCGCTTCCAGGTAGGCCTTCAGCTCGGCCAGCCCGTCGGGCGTGGCGTGGTAGACGTGGCGCGTGCCATCGCGGCGGTGCGCCACGAGTCGCGCATCGCGGAGCACCCGCAGGTGCTGGGACACCGCGGGTTGGCTGATCCCCGCCCAACGCGTCAACTCACCCACCGCCTGGGGCCGTCGCCGCAGCCGCTCGAACAGGGAACGACGGGTCGGGTCCGCCAAGGCCGTCAACGCCTTACCATAGGTCATGACTTATATAAGTGTACACCTATGGTCCGCGCAAGCCCACCTCGCCCTCCCGCTCCCTTGCCGCGCGCCGCTTGGCGGCGCTCTGTTGGAGTCCCTCGTTCCCGTGAGTTCCTCGGGCCTTCCGGAGCCGTGCCTCATGCGCTGTCTACGCAACCTCCTCGTCGTGTCGGTGGGATTTGCATCCCTGCCCCTGTCCGGGCGGCTCGCCGCGCAGACGTTCCCCACCGACGACCCTGTCATCCGCGCGATGTGGGAGCAGGGCATGGGCGCGGGCTCCCAGGTGGAGACGCTGGCCCAGGCGCTGATGGACTCGATCGGACCCCGCCTGATGGGGTCACCCGCCTACGACGCCGCGGGCGACTGGCTGATCGAGCGCTATCGCTCCTGGGGCATCGACGCGGAGAAGCGAGCGTATGGCACCTGGAACGGATGGCAGCGCGGCTACACGCACGTCGACCTGATCGAGCCGCGCGTCCGCACCCTGAACGGGATGATGCTGGCGTGGTCTCCGGGAACGTCGGGTCCCGTGGAGGGCGCAGTCGTCGCGATTCCCGCCAGCGTGACCACCTCCGACGCCTTCGACGCCTGGCTGCCGCAGGTGCGAGGCGCCTTCGTGCTGCTTTCGTTCCCCGAGCCGACCTGCCGCCCCGATGAGAGCTGGGAGCAGTGGGCCACCGAAGCCTCGTTCGCCGCCATGAAGGAGCATCGTCAACAGGCGGCGGCAGCCTGGGCCACGCGTCTGCGATCCCTGGGGGCGGATCTGGCGGGACGGGTCGAGCGTGCCGGTGCCGCGGGGGTGCTGACCAACCGCTGGTCTGCCGGCTGGGGCGCCGACAAGATCTTCTCCAGCCAGACGACGCAGGTGCCGTCGCTGCATCTGAGCTGCGAGGACTATACGCTGCTCCATCGACTGGCGGAGCGGGGGCAGGGGCCCCGGCTGCGGGTCGACGCGCAGTCGCGCGATCTGGGCCCGGCGAGCGCCTTCAACGTGGTCGGCACCATCCCCGGGAGGGAGCGTCCCGACGAATACGTGCTGCTCTCGGCTCACCTCGACTCCTGGGACGGGGCCTCCGGCGCCACCGACAACGGGACCGGCACGATCATGATGCTGGAGGCGATGCGCATCCTGAAGCAGACCTATCCCAATCCACGGCGCACCATCGTGGTCGGGCACTGGGGAGGGGAGGAGCAGGGGCTGGTCGGCTCCACTGCGTTCGCTGCGGACCATCCTGACATCGTCTCGGGTCTGCAGGCGGCCTTCAACCAGGACAACGGCACCTGGCGCATCGACTACATCCGCATGCAGGGGTTCCTCGGGGCCGGAGCCCACTTCGGGCGTTGGCTGAGCGCGCTTCCCGGGGAGATCACCGATCAGATCGACCTGGATATCCCGGGCGTGCCGGAAACCGGCGGCAGCGACCACATGAGCTTCATCTGTGTGCCGGCAGCTGGCTTCCGGTTGCAGTCCAGCTATCCCGACTACCGGCAATACACCTGGCACACCAACCTCGACACCTACGACAAGGTCGTCTTCTCCGATCTCAAGAACAATGCGACCCTGGCAGCCATGTTGGCGTATCAGGCGTCGGAGGACCCCGAGCGCGTGCCGACCGCTCAGCGCACGCTCCCAACCAACGAACGCACAGGACAGCCTCAGACGTGGCCGCAGTGTAGGCCGCCGCGGCGCAGCCCCGGGGAGTGAAGCAGATGAGACGCGCATCGCGCTGGACCGGAACCGTCGCCGTCGTCGGCTGGGTTGCCAGCTCCTGCATGGCCACCGGGTCGACCACGGGTACGTCGACGCGACCGCAACCTCGCTCGTCAGGAGGCTACGATCTCGTCATCGAAGGCGGTCGTGTGGTGGACGGAACCGGAGCGGCCTGGTTCTACGGCGATCTGGCCATCCAGGACGACCGGATCGTCCGCATCGCTCCGCCGGGGATGTTGCGCAGTGTAGCCGCACGTGACCGCATCGACGCCACGGGGCTCGTGGTGGCTCCCGGGTTCATCGACATTCAGGGCCAATCCCAGTCCCAGACGCTTCGGGGTGACGGCCGGCTGATCAGCAAGGTCACGCAGGGCGTGACCACCGAGATCCTCGGAGAGGGATCGACGATGGCGCCGGTCAACGACCGGATCATCGAGGCCGGAGGTGTGCGGGACAGCGCGGCCGTGGCGCGCCTGCGCCGCTTCGAGGGTCCCCGCGGGTTCGACGCCTGGCTAAGGGCCATCGAAGCGCACGGGGTGTCCGCCAACATCGGCTCGTTCGTTGGCGCCAGCACCATTCGCACCTATGGGAGGGGACTGGCCATGGGCCCGGCCAGCCAAGCCGAGATGGAGGAGATGCAGGAGGCGGTCCGCAACGCCATGCGCGACGGCGCCTTCGGCCTCGCTTCCGCTCTGATCTACCCGCCCGGCAACTTCGCCACCACGGAGGAGCTGACGCTCCTGGGTCGGGCCATGGCGCCCTTCGGTGGTCTATACATCACACACATGCGCTCCGAGGCCGACCGGCTGCTGGAGGCGATCGACGAGGCGATCGAGATCGGCCGACGGGGGGGCGTGCCCGTCGAGATCTTCCACCTGAAGGCGGCGGGCAAGCGCAACTTCCCCAAGATGCGCGCGGCCATCGCCAAGATCGACTCCGCTCGAGCGGCGGGGCTGGACGTGCAGGCCGACATGTACCCGTACGCGGCCGCGGGCACCGGACTGACGGCCTGCTTTCCGCCCTGGGTGTCCGCAGACGGACGCCTGCTGCAGAACCTGAGGGACCCTCGCGTTCGCCAGCGCATTCGCGAGGAGATCCGGAGCAACGACGGCTCCTGGGAGAACCTTTGTGACCTGGCCACTCCGGAGGGAGTGATGCTGCTCGGGTTCGAGCGGGAAGGGAACCGGGGCCTGATGGGACGGCGCCTCGCCGACGTGGCCAAGATGATGGGGAGCGACTGGATCGATACTGCGATGGACCTGGTGCTCTCCGAGGAGCAGCGGATCGGCACCGTCTACTTCATGATGGACGAAGACAACGTGCGCCTCGGCCTGCAGCAACCGTGGATCAAGATCGGGACGGACGCGAGTGGGGTCGATCCGGATGCGGAAACGGGGTTGGTGCACCCTCGCGCCTACGGGACGTTCCCCCGTATCCTCGGCCGCTACGTGCGGGAGGAGGGTCTCCTCACGCTCGAGGACGCCGTGCGCAAGATGTCGTCGGCGGTGAGCACACGCCTGCGGATCCCCGATCGCGGTGTGCTGGCCGAGGGTTGGTATGCGGACGTCGTGGTGTTCGACCCGGAGACGGTGGGAGACAGGGCCACCTTCGAAGAGCCGCATCAACTGTCCACCGGGGTCCTGCATGTTCTGGTCAACGGCGTGCCCGTGGTCCGCGATGGCAGCCACACCGGGGCGACGCCGGGGCGGGCGCTGCGCGGTCCGGGTTGGACCGGCCGGCGGTGAGGACGCATGCCACAGCGTGATTTCATCCTGCGGCTCATCGAGGAGATGGGCCGTGCCCTGGCGGAGATCCGCCGTCGTATTCTCGGCGGTGAGCTCTCCGGTCCCAGGGTGCGTGAAGAGGTGGACCGGGCCCTGGTCGGGGTCGGGCTGGACCTCGACCTGGCGCTGCGCGCCTCCCCCGAGACGTTGGAGTTGATGATCGCGTCGACCGGTGAGGTGGATCCCACACGTGCGTGGGTACTGGCGGAGTCGCTGTACGTGTACGGTCTCGGGGCGGAGGCGGAGGGGCAGACCCACCTGGCTCGCACAGCCTTCGAACGGGCCCACCGGCTCTTCACGCTCTTGGCGCCTTCTGCCGCGTTCTACGGCCTGGTCGAGGCGGAAGGACGGCAGGAGGAGCTCGAGGAGCGCTTGCGGTCTCTTGCGGACGGCTGAGGCGCCCGGGGCCTGAGCCCGGCGCCCACTGGCTCCAGCCTTGCACCCGGGGACCGTGACCCGGTCCGACTCCGGGATCCGGATCCGGACCGCGTCCGGGCGCCAAGCATCCGAACGCTCATGTCGATCGTCCGCGCTGTATTGCGTTGGTACTTCCTCGAGCTGGCGACCGTCCTCGCGGTCCTTGCCGTTTTCCTGGGGTCGCCTCTGGAGCGGCTTCTTTGGATCGGAGTGGCCTTGCTGGGCGGCGTGGCGCTGGTCCACAAGCATGGCGGAGAGCGCGCGGGCGCGCGCGCCTTGAAAGCCGTGTTGGGCCTGGCGGCGCTGGCGTTGGCCCTCTTTGGCGTGGCCCTACTGGTCTTCGGAGTGGTGTTGGTTCGGGCCGGGAGCTTCGGCATCCTGGCGGGGATGGTCCTGGTGCCGATGGGGCTGTCCGTGGCGGGCCTCGGGTGGTCGGCGTTCAAGATGGCCACCACCAAGATCGATCATTCGGGGTTTTCGACCCGCCTGAACCATCTCTTCCGTCGCGCCTGACCTACGCGGGCGTCACCGCCCCCGGCGGGCTCGACAACGACAGCGACGACTCGACCCCCAGCTCAGACTCGACCGGTGGCTCAGACTCGACCGGTAGCTGAGGACTCGACCCGTAGCTCAGCTTCCTGAGAGGGACGACAGATCCACCCACCCGCGCTCCCAGAGGGGGCGGGCCCGGTTGAGCTCGCTCGCGTTGAGGATGGCACGCTCGATCGCACAGCTCGAGAAGTCGACCACCGACTGGCCGACGGCGTTCTGCTGATCGAGGTCCACGTTGCTGGCCATCACTGCCCCGTAGACGCGGTTGCCGGACCCCTGGGAATCGTACTGCCCGTGTACGATCACCAGTCCGTGGAAGAGGAAGTCTCCACGCACGGCCAGGTCACCGTCCACGAGCAGGATCCCCTGGCCGCGGCTTCCCGACTGCAGGTTGGCGCTGCCGGCCATGTAGATCACGGGAAAGTAGTTCCCGCAGGGCGCAGCCGGGTTCTCCGGGTCTCCCCAGTTCTGCATGTCTCCGAAGTCGCAGTTGCCATTGACGTCGAGCTGGGGGAAGAACTGGTTGAGCGAACCGCCCGCGTAGACCTTTGAAGCCAACGAGACCAGCTCGGCCCAGTCCATGTCGCCGAACTGGTTGAAGGTCTGGGACCCGATCCCGGCATCCTCTTGGACGGGCGGGTTGCCGGTCACCTTGCTCTTCCCGGCGTTCCCCATGGTGGAGGTGTCCTGCATCAGGACACCAGCGCGGTCGCTGAGTGGGCCGGTGCATACGCCGCCCCAGCCCGGGGGCACATGATCCTCGCCATGGACCTCGGCGCGCCCACGAACCGAGACGTTCACCGTGGTGGTGATCGCGGCGCGGGGGTCGAAGTCCGGGAGCGTCATGCGTGCGGCCAGCCCCACCCGTCGCGACGAGCCCTGGTAGAGCAGCCCGCCCTCGGTCAGGGTGCCGGTGGCATCCAGGTAATAGATCTGATCGTTGCCCTTCGTGACCGTCACCGTCCAGATCCCCATGGCCGTGGTGTCGGTCGATTGACGCGTGCCCCACTGGGGCATGGCCGCGTACTGCGCGTTGTTCCACGACCCCAGCACGTCGACGATGCCCTGCTCGGCGAGGTAGAACGCCTTGGTGGAGCGCTCTGCCGACGCGCCGATCTGCGACTCCTGCTGGACTGCGAAGAAGCCGGCGGTGGTGACGATCGTCAGTACCACCACGGCCAGCAGGGCCGCGGGAAGGACGAAGCCTCGCTCTTCAGCCAGGGTGCGTTGGGGCATGAATCGAAATCCGACGCTGGAGGTTGATGCGGGGAAGGAGATGATGTGCCCGGGCATCAGTTGCGGGCGTAGACCGTGGCGCGCAGCGAGTCGACCACCGTGATCGCGCCGGTGGCCTGCACCGGGGCGGCGGTGCGCACGAGCACGTCGATGCGCCGCACGTCGGCCGGGACTGCGGTGACGGCGCCGTTGGCGTCGAAGTACTCCAGAGTCAGCGCCGGGCCGGACGACGCGTCCAGCGGCCCCACCAGTGGGACGAAGCTGGAGGTCGAGGACCAACGACCCAGATAGGACTTGCCCGCGTACAGGCCCAGCCCGAAGGACTGCCATTCGAAGGAGCGCAGCAGGGCGCCTTCCCGGACGGAGTCCGCGGCGAAAGCGCCAGCCGCGCCGGGAAGCGAGATGCGCTGGGCCATCTGCCCGCTGCAGCTGCCCAGCGTGTCGGCAGCGCCCACGCGGCCTGCGATCCAGGTGTCGTCGAAGGCCACGTCCGGGTCGCCGTCCGCGAAGACGAACACGGAGTCGAACACCGCGAAGTGCTCTCCCACCGGAATGGCGGTGAGCTGGGGCGTGCCTCCGTAGGTGACGGCGCAGGTGATCCCGACCCGCCGCATCACGCGCACGGTGATGGAGTCGTCGTCCATGGCGATCACGTCGCCACCGACGGTGCTCAATGAACGGAATTCGGTGACGAGCACGTCGAGTCCGGCCCGCACCGACTGCGCCGCGTCCATCTGTGCCGTCTGGGTCGTGTACGCGTGTTGCTGCGTGGTCAGCGTGCCGAACAGGCCCAGGAGCAGCAATCCGCCCACCGCCGAGACAACGACCAACTCCACCAGGGAGAAGCCCCTTCGGTTCACGGCCGGATCACCTGGTAGTCGACGGTGTCGATCACGGCCATGTCCACGTAGGCCCCCGACGACCCGAACTTGAGGCCGGGGCCGGCGGTGACGATCTGGACGTCCTTCACGTAGCGGCCATTGGCCTGCACGGTCCAGTTCACGGCGAACTGACCGGCGGTGTGGCCCCCGGCGGCCAGGGAGTCGAAGTCGAAGGAGCGAACCTCCTCCACGGCCGAGATCAGCGCGGCGTTCCGCTCGGTCTTCAGCGCGGCCAGCGTCGTCTGCCGCTGCAGCCCCGCCGTCATGGCGGCCATGCCCAGCGTGCCGAACGCGAAGAAAACGATTCCCACGGTGAGCTCCACCAGGGAGAAGCCGCGCTCACCCCGCAGGGAAGCGTCGGCGGTCGGGTCCATCGGTTGATGCGCCTTCATGATCCGAGAATCTGGCCGAGAGGAAGAACCTGGATCGCCGAAGACGCGCCACCCCGCTGGAACAGGATGGTCATCACGGCGTTCGTCCCACAGGTGGGGTCGGCCACGCCCCGTGGGGTCATACAGATCACGACCGGTACGTTGGTCTGGACGTCCACGGCCAGCTCGGAGTCGAAGGCGAAGCCCTCCACCCGCTGGGTGCCTCGCACGATCCAGGCGCTGTCCCCGGCAGCATCGAGTCGGAGGACGGCGTCCTCTCCCCGCTCGATCGCCTGGGCGCGGGTCCGCGCCACCAGACCACGGAAGGCCTGCTCGGCCGAGCGTAGCGCGGTGCGTTCCTGCACCGGGCTGAGCGAGCGAACCGTCATGGAGAGAAGGACCAACCCGATCGAGACCGCGGTGAGGGTTTCCATCACCGTGAAGCCACCGCGACCGTGCACTGCGCGACTCAAGCTCATATCCACCCTGCTGACCGTGTTGAAGACCGGCTCCCGGGGGGGGATCCAACGAACCGGAACTCTGGGGCTGTGTGGTCCGCCCTGACGTGGCGGCCCGTATGGGGTCGTGCACCCTGCGACATCTGTGCCGCAGCATGCCACACCGTGGCGCGGAGCCCACACTGCGGGACGACGAGCCTGAGCCGGTCCGAAGTGCTGATTTCACCGCGAGTTGAGGCTTGCCCGCCCGGGTCCGCTCCGAATCCTCGCGCGAGGTGTTGCGTGGCACGGCCAGGGTGGACCGCTACGAAGTATCCGGCGCGGGAACAGACGATGCCGAGGAAACAGATGGCGGTGATGCGCCGACTCGCCGAACCCGAGGTCGGTTGTTCGACCTGGGGCTCGGCCTTCCAGGACCGCCCTGCCGAGCCGGAGCGTGGATTCCGTTCGGGATGCCCCCGACCGGGGCATGAGGGAACCCGCAGGGAGGCGCCAGCATTCCCTACGGTAGGCCGCCTCGAGGCAACCCTGGGCAGGGCCCATCGATCCAAGCACAGGACGGGCGCTGCCCGGTCGGGCCCCGAGCGAGATTGGGTCGAGTGAGTTGCCAAGGGGCTGAAACCGGCGGCGCAGGTCGAACGTAGGAAGGGATGCATCGTCGGGTCATCCGAGGCGGACGAAGATGCGGACGCGGCGGATGGAACTGGAACCTGATGCGAGGGGCGGGGAGGAGGACGATGAAGACTGAAGACCGAATCCGGTACCTGCTTCGCGCGGCCGGCCGTGCCGAGGGTGAAGGAAACGCCCGTGCGGCGAATGCGCTTCGGCGGATGGCCCGCGATGTACTCCCTCTGGAGGTGGGACCGCTCGATCGCTGAGCGTCCACAGGAGGGCGGCGGTTCCGGAGTTCCCGGAGCGGCTGATCTGGAACGGCCCCGGTTTGCGCCGGGGCCGTTCGTCTTCTCCTCGGGAACCCCGGAAAGAACAGGCGCGTACCGGGGTATCTCGGCGCCATGCATGCGGCCTTCGTTCTGCTGGGTGCCGGACTGCTGGTGTTGGTGGCCGGAGCGGAGCTCCTGGTGCGCGGCGCCAGCCGCCTCGCCGCGTCGTTCGGGATCAGCCCCCTGGTCATCGGACTCACGGTCGTGGCGTTCGGCACCAGCGCCCCGGAGCTCGCCGTCAATCTGCAGGCGGCCTGGGCCGGCCAGGGAAGCGTGGGCCTGGGCAACGTCCTCGGCAGCAACGTCTTCAACACCCTGCTCATTCTCGGACTGGCCGCGACGGTCACGCCGCTGCGAGTCCAGGCCAGCCTCGTGCGTTTCGAGGTCCCTCTGACCCTGGTCGCCTCGGTGGGTGCGTATGCACTGGCTGTGGACGGAGTTCTCACGCGGGGGGACGGCATCCTCCTGTTGATGGGGATGGCCGGCTATTCCTTGTTCCTGCTCGGGTCCCCAGACGGAGCACCCACGCCGGCCGCCCCGACCTCCGCTCCCGGAGGTGCCGGGGCCCCGGAGGGAAGCACGCCGCTGCCCCCGCCCACCCCCTCGCCCCGGCGGGCCGTGCCCTGGACCAGCCTGGCGTCGGTGCTGGTCGGCCTGGGCCTCCTCGTGGGGGGATCCCGCGCTCTGGTTGCCGGTGCCGTCGACATCGCCGGAGCCTGGGGCGTGAGCCCGCTCCTGGTGGGGCTGACCATCGTCGCGGGCGGGACGTCGCTACCGGAACTCGCGACCTCGGTCGTGGCGAGCCTGCGGGGGCAGGTCGACATCGCGGTCGGAAACGTCCTGGGAAGCAACCTCTTCAACCTGCTCTTCGTGCTCGGCTCCACCGCCGTCGTGGGCGGAGGCGGTGTGCAGGTGCCGGAGGGCGTGTTGCAGTTCGACTTCCCGGTGCTGTTGGGAGTGGCTCTGGCCTGCTTTCCGATCTTCCTGACGAGGCTCGAGATCTCTCGACGCGAGGGGGTGTTGTTCGTCATCTACTACGGCATCTACCTCGCCTACCTGGTGCTGGACGCGAGCGGCCACGCCATGCTCGGTGGGTACCGGGCAGCGCTCGGGTTCTTCGTGTTGCCCCTCACCGCCCTGGTCCTCGCGTTCACCCTGCTCCGTGGCCTGCGCGACAGGGACGCGCACTGACGCGATCGCCGCCAGCGTGGTACGTTGCAGACGCTGGGGGTGCCCCGGAGGGCCCGGGGCTGAGATCAGACCCTTCGAACCTGACCCGGCTCGTACCGGCGTAGGGAAGCGAGGCCCGCATGTCCCGCGATTCCGCAGTCCACGAGCGCGTCCACGAGCTCAACGACGAGGTGACGCGTCCATTCCCGCGGTCCAGGAAGATCCACGTCCCTGGAAGCCGCTCCGATCTTCAGGTTCCCATGCGTGAGGTCACGCTGGACCCGACGCCGTCGTCGTTCGGCGCGGAGGTCAACCCTCCGGTCACGCTCTACGACACGTCGGGTCCCTACACCGATCCCCGGACGACCGTCGATCTGACGCGGGGTCTCGATCCGGTGCGGAGCATCTGGATCGATGAGCGAGATGACACGGAGCACCTGCAGGGACCGACCTCCCGCTACGGCCGCGAGCGGGCAGAGGATCCCGACGCCCAGGCGCTGCACTTCTCGCTGCGCCGGGATCCGCGCCGGGCCAGGGCGGGCCGCCGGGTCACACAGATGCACTACGCTCGCCAGGGCATGGTGACGCCGGAGATGGAGTACATCGCCATCCGGGAAAACCAGCGCGCGGAGGAGCTGCGCGCCCAACTTGCCGGCACGCAGGGTGGGACTCGACTCCTGGCACAGCATCCAGGTCAGCCGTTCGGAGCGCGGATTCCATCGGTGATCACCCCGGAGTTCGTGCGCGACGAAGTCGCGCGCGGGCGTGCGATCATTCCGGCCAACATCAACCACACCGAGTTGGAGCCGATGATCATCGGCCGCAACTTCAAGGTGAAGATCAACGCCAACATCGGGAACTCGGCTGTCACGTCCTCGATCGCCGAGGAGGTGGAGAAGATGGTGTGGGCCATCCGTTGGGGCGCGGATACCCTGATGGATCTCTCCACGGGCCGGAATATCCATGAGACGCGCGAGTGGATTCTCCGGAACTGCCCCGTGCCGGTGGGCACCGTGCCGATCTACCAGGCGCTCGAAAAGGTCGGCGGCGTCCCGGAGGCGCTGACCTGGGAGATCTTCCGCGACACGCTCATCGAGCAAGCCGAGCAGGGGGTCGACTACTTCACGATCCACGCTGGCGTGCTCTTGCGGTTCATTCCCCTCACCGCCGAACGGACCACGGGAATCGTCTCGAGGGGCGGCTCCATCATCGCGAAATGGTGTCTGGCCCATCACCAGGAGAACTTCCTCTACACGCACTGGGACGATATCTGCGAGATCATGGCCGCGTACGATGTATCCTTCTCCATCGGAGACGGCCTGCGCCCTGGATCGATTGCGGACGCCAACGACGAAGCCCAGTTCGCCGAGCTGAAGGCGCAGGGGGAACTGACGCGCCGTGCCTGGGAGCACGATGTCCAGGTCATGAACGAAGGCCCCGGCCATGTGCCCATGCACATGATCCAGGAGAACATGACCAAGCAGCTCGAGTGGTGCGACGAGGCGCCGTTCTATACCCTGGGGCCCCTGACCACCGACATCGCGCCCGGGTACGACCACATCACGTCGGGGATCGGTGCGGCCATGATCGGATGGTACGGCACGGCGATGCTCTGCTACGTGACGCCCAAGGAGCATCTCGGACTTCCCGACAAGCACGACGTGCGCGAGGGCATCGTCACGTACCGCATCGCGGCGCACGCGGCCGATCTGGCCAAGGGACATCCAGGAGCCCAGATCCGCGACAACGCCCTCTCCAAGGCGCGCTTCGAGTTCCGCTGGAACGACCAGTTCAACCTGAGCCTGGATCCGGAGCGCGCGCGACAATTCCACGACGCTACGCTTCCCAAGGAATCATCCAAGGTCGCCCACTTCTGTTCCATGTGTGGGCCCAAGTTCTGCTCGATGCGCATCACGCAGGACGTACGGGAGTATGCTCGGGCCAAAGGCATGGAGACGGTCGATGCCATCGAGGCCGGTCTGAGGGAGAAGGCCGAGGAGTTCGTGGTCACGGGTGCGGAGATCTACCGGGACGTCTGAGGCGGTCAGGTGAGCCGGGCACTCTTCGGGGGCTGCAACGGTTTCCGTCGAGGGTCGTACGATACCATTCCACGTGTGTTGCCCTGAACCGGAGGAACCATGCGCGAGATCGGTGCACGAGAGGCGAGCGGGTGGGCGGCGTTGTTGGTGTCGCTGGGCATGGTTGCCTGTGGTTCCGCCGACGGACAGTCCGCGGAGCCGGCGTCGTCGACGACCGCCGCCGAGGCCTTCGATCCCATGGCGGACATGGAACAAGCCGTGGCGCAGGTCGAGCAGAAGCTGGTGGCGCTCGCGGAGGCGATGACCGAAGAGCAGTACGCCTGGCGGCCGATGGAAGGCGTGCGCTCGGCCGGTGAGGTCTTCATGCATGTGGCCGCCGACAACTACTTCCTGACGTTGCCCGCCGGCGTCGAGGCGCCCGCTTCCACCGGTATCACCCTGGACTACGGCGCGACGGTGGTGCCCTACGAGACGCGGTCCGCCACTCGCGCGGAGATCATCGCCGACCTGAAAGCCAGCTTCGCGCATCTCCGGGCCGCGATGAACGAGAGTGCGGCCGAGCCCAACCGCGAGATCGACCTGTTCGGTCGCAGCAGCACGGTGGGCGGCCTTTGGGTGGCGACCACCACCCACATGCACGAGCACCTGGGCCAGGCCATCGCGTATGCCCGGGCCAACCATGTCGTTCCCCCGTGGAGCGGCTGAGCCGCGCGGGCGGTTCCGCCGGCCCCTGATGCGAGCCCCGGTCCGTTGGCCGGACGTGGAAACGCCGTAGGCGGAGCAGCGCGGGACCGCCGGGAGAGCCGGCGCGTAGGGGATTCCACCGGGACCGGTACCGGCCGGGAAGGCTCTTGGCTAGCTTATGGGGCTGCGGGCATGCTGGCAGGGAGCCCGGAGTTCCGTCCGGAGGTTAGCGGGCCCCCGGAGGTCGGATCGTAAGCCGCAAACTCAGCACAGGAAGACCAACCATGAAGCGTCTCGCTCTTCTCTCTGCTTTCGCCTTCGCCCTCGCCGGCACCGCGTGCGGCGGATCGGAGTCCGGCGGGTCAGAAGCCGCTGGCGGTGGTGAGCAGGCCGCGCCGATGGAGCATGAAATGCCCGCCGCTGGTGAGCAGATGGCGGAAGCCCCCATGGGTGAGCTGATGACTCCCGAGTGGTTCCAGATGGACGGCTCGAACGTCACGCTCGACATCACGGCGGGTGCCACCAACGCGCAGAACTACTGGAACTTCAACGGCTTCCTCGGTGGTCACGGCGAGATCGTCGTGCCGGCGGGGTCGCATGTCACGATCAACTTCAAGAACGACGATCCCAACATGGCGCACAGCCTGGGGATCGAGGCCTGGCGCGACTCCATGATGGGTGCCATCACGCCCAATCCGGTGTTCGCTGGCGCGGTCTCCACCAACCCGGGCTCCCTGACGGACGCCACGATGCCCGGCCAGTCCGAGGTCATCACCTTCACGGCCGAGACGGCTGGCAAGTACCAGATGCTCTGCTACATCCCCGGCCATGCCCAGATCGGTATGTGGGTGGCCTTCACGGTCTCGTCGGACGGTTCGGCCGGCGTGCGCCAGTAGACTCCCGCGTCCTCGGACGCGCACGGCGCCCCGGTCGCATTCGCGGCCGGGGCGTTCGTCGTTCAGGGGCCGGTTGCCGAGCCGGCCCGAGCCTCCGCGTGGGACCTGCGCGGTGGCCCGCTGGACGGGTGGGCTAACGGGACCCGCCCCATGGCGGTCGTGTATCTGACGCAGCGACCGCGGCACGCGGTCCCACGCTCAGGGTCGGAGGAGGTGGCATGGTGGCAGGGGCAGGGTGGCGTCGGGCGTGGCGGGCCTCCGTCCTGGGCCTCTTGGTGGCAGCACACCCGTCCCCGTCGCTGGCGCAGGAGAACGGATCGGCTCACGCGGACTCCCTGGTCGCTGCAGCCCACCAGGCACAGATCGAGTTCGAGTCGTTCCGGGAGAGTCGCATCCCGCCAGAGGTCCGCGGCGGTGGCGGCTTCTGCGACGAAATGGTCGGACGCCTCTGCCTGCGTCATGGCGGCGACGAGTCACCCCTCGACGACGAGCCGCCCGCGGTCACGCTCCAACGCAACCAACTCCTCAGCATCCTCTTCGGAGCGTACCGCGCGGCTCCGGACGCATGGCTCCTCGGGCAGATCGTCTTCTACCTCGGGGAGACCCAGGCCTGGCAGCGCGCCGCGCTGCTCACCGATGACTGTGAGATCCCCGAGGTCTGGTGGTGCGGCGCGTTGAAGGGTGTGGTGCTGCAGGGGATGGGCAGCACGGTCGAGTCGCTTGCCACCTTCGAGCGAGCGCTGACCCAGATGCCCGCGGATACCGCCGCCTGGTTCCGCTCGACTCGCTTCTTGCTGGATGAGGATGCGCGCAAGGCGCTGGACGGCGACGAGGCCGGCCGTGCGACCTTCGAGCAGACGTTCTGGCTGCTCGCCGATCCGCTCTTCCTCGAGCCCGGCAACGACAGGCTCGCCGAGCATTACGCGCGCAAGGCGGTCGTGTTGATCCGTCGCAACGCGGCCAACCCGTTCGGCCTGGATTGGGAGGAGGACCTGGAGGAGCTCACCACGCGCTACGGTCCCGAGGTGGGTTGGGAGCGGGGGCGGGGCCTGGTGCCGGGGCAGCAGGGGCTGGCCGCCGACGACCGCTACGTGATCGGCCGCCACCACCCCAAGAGCGCGCAGTATGTGCCACCGGGGCGCTACCTCGAACATCCCACCGAGATCCCGGCAGACGAGTGGACGATCGAGCAGCGGAAGCCCCGCACCGGCTATGCGCCGCGCTACGCTCCGGACATCGATCCGTTGTACTCGCAGGTCGCCCGCTTCCGCCGAGGCGATTCCTTGCTGGTGGTGGCGGCCTGGCAGCCCGGTGAGGATGCCCAACCCGCTCCGGTGGCGCAGGCACCGCGGAGAGGGCCGCCGGCACGCGGACAACGGGCCCCCGCGCCCAGCCCCTTCGAGCGTTCGGATCCCTTCCGTTCCGACGGGCAGGACGGCGCCGCCGCGGCGACGGACAGCTCGCCCGCCGGTCTGGCGCGCGCGGGAGAGCTCAGCGTGCAGACCGGTTTCTTCGTGCTGCGCCCCGATGGAGAGCCGGAGCTCGAACTACGCGGATCCTCGGCCGTCGGAGCCCTCACTGCGGAGGTCCCCAACGGCGAGTACATCCTCGGGATGGAGGTGTTGAGTCCAGGGACCCGTTACGCGTGGCGCGCGCGGCAGGGACTCAGTCAGATCTCCATCCTGCCCGATCTCGCGGCGGCCTCCGATCTGCTCGTTCTGGACGGCGAAGGAGGACTCCCCGGTTCAGTGGCGGAGGCGGCAGCGCGCGCGCTTCCGGGGGTCCGGGTGCGATCGGGCCAGCGGATCACGTTGGCTTGGGAGGTCTACAACCTCCGCCCCGGGGATCGCGCGCAGGTCACGGTAGGCGTCACTCAGGGGCGGCCGAGCTTGCTGCGCCGCGCGGGTGAGTTCCTGCGCATCCTGGAGCCCGACGTCCCGCTGGTCGTCTCCTTCGAGGACGCCGGCCCCGACGAGCTGGGCACCATCTTCCGCACGGTGGCCCTTTCCCTGCCCGAGTTGGAGCCGGGAGACTACACGCTGCATGTCGAGATCACGCTGATCGGTCGCGCCCCCATGGTGCTGAGCCGCCGCGTGGTGGTGACGGGCTGACGTGCCGCCGGTCGGCTACTCCGGCACGCCCCTGGCGCGTAAGCTGGGGCTCAAGGCGGGTCAGCGCGTGGCGGTGGTGCGCCCGCCCGACCATCTGGAGGACTTGCTGCGGGACCGCCCGGAGCCTCTTCCCCTGCTGCGCTTCTCGACGCGCGGCGCCCGCTATGATCAGCTGCTGCTGTTCGCGCGGGACCGGAGAAGCCTGGAGCGCGACCTGCCTCCAGCAGCGGATCGAGTGGACGTGGATGGTTCGATCTGGGTGTGCTGGCCCAAGAAATCCTCATCCCTGTTTCGGGACCTGACCGAGGACGGCGTGCGGGAGCAGGTCTTTCCGCTCGCGCTGGTCGACATCAAGGTCTGCGCGGTGGACGCCGACTGGTCGGGGCTGAAGGTCGTCTATCGCAAGGAAGAGCGCCCGCGCATCCGGGCCTCCCGTTGAAGCGGGGTCGCCGATCCACTCACTGAGCCACGGGCGTCCCCCCCGGGCTGGTGGCGCCGGTCTCGATACGGGATCGCCGAGGGTGTGCAAGGCGGCCCGTCTCGATCGTCCTCCCCTGTGAAGAGCGACAGGTTTCGGCTCAACAGGTGCCGGGTGGTGTAGGGAGAGACCCAAGGATTGCCTGACCAGGAGCGTGCACCGGTTTGGACTGGGCAGATCTCTACCGAGCGGTCTTTCCCGACCTGGTCCGGTATCTCCACCGGAAGGTCTGGGACGAAGAGCGTGCGCACGAGCTGGCGCAGGAGGTCTTCGTGCGGGCCCTGCGCGAAGAACCCGAGCGCCCGCGCGCCTGGCTCTTCACGGTGGCGGCCAACCTGGCTCGGGACGAGATCCGGACCGTGGTCCGCAGGAAGAAGCACCTCACCTTGCTCAAGGGAGAGATGGAGACGCAGACGGTCGGCAACGACCCGGACAGCGTGTTGGAGCGTTCCCAGCGGAACCTCGATGTCCGCGCCGCGCTCGAGTCGTTGAGTGAGCGCGATCGCGAGATCCTGTTGCTCTGGGACGCGGGGTTCGGGTATGGCGAGATCGCCGAGCAGACGGGTCTGGCGCCCGGTGCCATCGGAACCACGTTGGCGCGGGCGCGCAGGCGACTGGTAGAGGCCTATCAGGGGCGGGAAGAGAGCGATGTCGCACATCCCTGAAGGAGAGTTGCACGCGTATCTGGATGGCTCCCTGGACCACCTGGGGGACGAGGCCTCGGAGCGGATCCGTGCCCACCTGGAGCGCTGTTCCTCCTGCCGAGCTCGTCTCGAGGACGAGCGCGTTCTCCGGGCGCGCGCCGAGTCCTTGCTCGGACAGACAGCGCCCCGCCGGCTGGATCCGCCGTCTTTCGAGGAGCTGC
This sequence comes from Gemmatimonadota bacterium, assembly GCA_041390105.1. Lineage (NCBI taxonomy): Bacteria > Pseudomonadati > Gemmatimonadota > Gemmatimonadota bacterium. Next base: position 1,668,248 of record JAWKQO010000001.1, on the reverse strand, counting down.
GCCTGCGCGCTCTGCGTCCCCCCGAGTCCGGAGAGGACGGATCTCCGCCAGCAACGAGGCGACGTGGACCGGGCGTGCCCTGGGGATTGGCGTGGGCGGCCTCCATCCTGTTGGCGCTCGGTGTTGGGTGGGCCGGTCGGGGCGCCTTCTTCGGCGAGGCACGGACCCTCGCCAGCGCCGTTCGCCCCGAGATGGATAGGAGGGCCGAGGCCCTGGAGGAGGCTCCGACTGCGTTCAGCGAGGCACGCCCGGGCGTCGTCGACGAACAGGGCGCGACTGCCGAACCGGTGGCTGACGCAACGCCGCGTCGCGTGGTGGAGGAGGAGCGCCAGGCCGCCGCCGCCAGAGAAGGGGCACCAGCCGCGACGGAGCGGTTGGACGCGACCGTCCCGGCCGTCCAGCTGGCGGACGCCAACCGTGCTGCCGAGGCGGCCCCGCCCAGCGACGCGCTGCTCCGCACGCAGAAGCCCGAGCCGTCAGCGGCCGCGGCGCCTCCACCCGCCACTCCGCAGCCCGTGGGCAGCGCGAGCGCCGGGGCCAGCGTGCCCGCGGAGACAGAGTCTGCACCGGGCCGCAGGGCGCCCGCGGCAGAGGCGACCCGGGACGCGACGGCCTATCGCCAGAGAGAGAAGGAGGAGGATGCCCTGGCGGTCCCGGGCTTCGAGATCCTCGCGATCGAACCCGATGCGGGGGTGCCCGGTCAGCCGGGCCTTCGTATCCTGCAGCGGCTCCATCAAGGAGATACGCTCGAGCTTCGCTACTTCGGGTTGCTCACCACCGGCGATGCTACGCTGGGCACCAACGAGCGCGAACGGATCTCGATGCGTGATCTTCCCAATCCGCCCTTGAAAGCGGGATGGAACCAGGTCGTGCTCAGGCGCGGGAACGGCTGGTTGGTGGCACGGGCTCCCATCAGCAAGGAGTCACTCGAGTTCCTGCTGCGTGTGCTCAACTAGGTTCCTGCTGCGTATGCTCCACCAGGGCCACCGGGACGCTGTCCAAGGCGGCGTCCCTCGCGCGCCGGGGCACCACGCACAGCATACTCCAATCTATGGACGTCCGATGAGAAAGAACTGGCTGGCCCCTTCCCGCACCGCGCTGGTCGTGCTTCTGGTCGCGTGCGGGCCAGGGACCCCCGACCAGCCCTGGACGGGAACCGGTAGCGAGGCGGCGGCCGCGTCCATCAGCGCCGCCGACGTGATCGAGCGGATCGGCGTGTTGGCGGCGGACTCGATGCGGGGTCGGGACACCCCGAGCCCCGAACTGGACGAGGTCGCGGAGTGGATCGCCAGTGAGTTCCAGCGCTTCGGGTTGGAGCCTGCGTTCGCGGGCGACTACGTGCAGCGCTATGCCATCCGCAACGTGGCACCCGACCTCACCTCATCCCGCGCCTCGCTGGAGAGCGGTGGCGAGCTCGCCTTCGGAGAGGATCTCTCGTTCGCGACCGGCCCGGCGGAGGGGCACCTGCGCGGCGCCGTGGTCGTGGTGACGGGCGAAGCGGGCTGGGAGGAAGGCCTGGGCGAGCGTGGCTTGGAAGGCCGCCATGTGGTGTTGCTCCCTCCCGCGGGTCAGGTGCCGCTGCGCACGCGCACGGGACGGCAACTGCTCCGGGCGCTCCGCAACGCTGGAGCGTTGTCGGTGTTGGTGGCGACGGATGTCGACCGGCAAACCTTCCGCGGCGACGCCGCCCTGCAGGCGCAACAAACGGCGTTCCGACTCGAAGGCGAGTCGGGAACTCCCACTCTGGCTGTGCGCCAGGCGGCGTTGGCAGGAGGGTTCGGCATCGATGTGGAGGCGCTGCGCCGCCCTTCCGAAGCGCCCCTCGCGGTGACCGACCTGCCGGACGTGGTGCTCACGCTCGATCTGGCGGTGCGGGTGATCAGCGAAGCACGGGCGCCCAACGTCGCGGGCATCCTACGGGGCAGCGATCCGGAGCTGAGGGACGAGTATGTCGTCTACTCTGCGCACATGGACCATGTAGGGGTGGGCGCGCCCGTCGATGGCGACAGCATCTGGAACGGGGCCGACGACGACGCGTCGGGTACGGCGACCGTGATGGAGGTGGCGCAGGCCTTCAGCGGCCTCGACCTGGCGCCGCGCCGCTCCTTGCTCTTTCTGCTCGTGTCCGGGGAGGAGAAGGGCCTGTGGGGGAGTCGCTTCTTCGCCGAACATCCACCGGTTCCGCTGAGCCAGGTGGCGGCGGACCTCAACGTGGACATGGTGGGTCGCAACTGGCCCGATACCATCGTCGCGATCGGAAGGGAGCACTCCGAGTTGGGCACCATCCTCGCGGAGGTGAACGAGGCCCATCCCGAGATCGGCATGACAGCCATCGACGACATCTGGCCCGAAGAGAGCTTCTACACGCGGTCGGATCACTTCAACTTCGCACGCAAGGGCGTGCCGATCCTCTTCTTCTTCAACGGCACCCACCCCGACTATCACCGTCCCTCCGATGAGGTCGAGCGCATCGACGGAGAGAAGACGGCCCGCATCGGTCGACTGCTCTACTACCTCGGCCTCGAGGTCGCGAATCGCACGGAGCGACCGGAGTGGAACGCGGCAAGTCGGGCCCGCATCGTCGAAGGCGGGTGATCGCTTCTTCGGCAGGCGTGCAGCGACCTGCTACGGAAGCGTGAGACAAAGTCGGGGGACCCGACCGTTTGGTCGGGTCCCCCGAGGTCGTACGGTGGTTGGACCGCGTTCAGTCGAGTGCCGCTTCTCCGTCTGGGAAGACGCGGAAGTACTCGTCGAGCCCCATCGCGCGGAAAAGAGCCCAAACGCGTGAGGGGAGTCCGGTCAACCACACCGTCTGATCATTCTGGTTCGCCATGCGTTGCGCCGTCAGGAGCCAGGAGAGGCTCTTCACGTCGAGCGTATCCGTTTGCGAAAAATCGAAGATCAGATCGGTTTCGCAGCGGTCTCTACGGGCCTCTTCTTCAGAGGTCATAGCAGCCGCGTGCACCAGGGCCAGCCCCGGCGTCCGTTCGTCGCCTCCATGTCCTCTCATCGTTCCTCCTCGGTCAACCCACGACCCTCAGGGTTCGCTTCTCCCCGAGTATCGGACGCCGCGCCGTTGGAGTTGTGCTCCGGTGTGCGGCGGCGTCGACTCGCTTGGTGATCAGGTCAAGACTCGTGCCACCTGAAACCGCGGCGGCGTTGCAATGCTGCCTCGCCCGAAAGTCGAGGATTGGCGCAGCGACGGATGCCGCAGGCACGTGGGGCCGGGGCAAGGCCCGGCCGTTGCATTCCGCACGGAATCCCGGAGCTCACCAGAGTTCCTGAGGCGGGCGCCCCACACCCCCGCAGACAGGACGTTGATCTCTGGAGAGGACAACCGGCCTCGCGAGGAGGGTACGTTGACCGTGTTCCCACGAATCGCGGTGGTGGCCGTCGGGTTGGCGGCGCTGCCGTCCCCGATGCATGCGCAAGTCACGTCCAGCGACGCGTCCGCCAGGCAGGCGTACATGGAGGCCGTGGCCCGGCACTACCATGTGTCGCTCGCCGAGATCGATGTGTTGTCCGATCTCGTGGGGAATGCTGAAGACGTTCCGGTGCTCTTGTTCATCGCCTCCCGTGCGGGGGTGACACCTGACGTCCTTGGCACGCTGCGCCGACGTGGTGCCGGGTGGGACGCACTGGCTCGCCGCTTCCAGGTCGATCCTTCCAGTCTGGTGGTTCCGCTGGGCGGCGACATGGCGCCGCGGGGCCTCGAGCGCGTCTACCTCGCCTATCGGCGGGACGCACGCGGACTGGTGCTCGAAGACGAGGAAGTGGTGGCGCTGGTGCACCTCCGCATGCTCGCCGCCATCCTGGAGACCTCGCCCGCTGCATTGGCTGGCCGCGCCAGCTGGTCGGGTGGCTACACGGGACTTCTGCGGACCCTCAGGCAGGATCTGCCCTGAACCCCCCTTCGCTCAGGCTTGACGCGTCGCGCCGACCCCAGACACTCTAGCCCCAGGCGGCCGCCCTCCGGCCGCCAGGCCCGGGTCGAGGAGCCGACGTGCCGTACGGGGAGCACCATCCCCTGGTGGGGTATCCCATCAGGTCGGACGAGGAGATGATCGCGCGTGCGCGGGGCTTCGCAGACGAGATGCGAACCCGGCGGACCGTGCGCTCCTACGCGCCACGGCAGATCGCAGAGGCAGTGGTCCGGTCCTGCCTCGAGGTGGCGCTCTCGGCCCCCAACGGCGCCAACCGCCAACCCTGGCATTTTGTGGCCATCACCGACCCCGGCCTGAAGCGCCAGATCCGCGAAGCGGCTGAGGAGGAGGAGCGGCGGTTCTATGGAGGGGGCGCACCCCAGGAGTGGCTGGACGCCCTCGCTCCGCTGGGAACCGACGCGGACAAGCCCTTCCTCGAAGAGGCGCCTCTCCTGGTGGCGATCTTCGCGGAAAGCTACGAGTTGCGACCGGATGGCACGCGCGTCAAGAACTACTATGTCCAGGAGTCGGTCGGCATCGCTACCGGGATGCTCATCACGGCATTCCACCACGCCGGTCTGGCCACGTTGACGCACACACCGTCCCCGATGCGGTTCCTCAACGATCTTCTGGGACGGCCCTACCACGAGCGGCCCTTCCTGCTGCTGGTGGTCGGACACCCCGCCCAGGACGCCACCGTCCCCGCCATCACCAAGAAGCCCTTTGCGAGCGTGGTGACGTTCGCCAGGGGGAGCTGAGAAGAGCGATGGGCCGTCACGACGTCAGCGCAGCCGACGGCGCCGGGGTGCGGACCTTCACACGCGCCCTCCTGCGCGATTTGCAGGCGTTGGAGCGGATGCTGGCGGAAGGGCTGATCGAGTCGGGAGTGAGGCGCTTCGGGGCCGAGCAGGAGCTCTTCCTGGTGAACCGGGGTTGGAGACCGGCCCCGGTAGCCATAGAGGTGCTGGACCGGTTGGGCGACGGTGCCTTCGTGACGGAGCTCGCGCGCTTCAACCTCGAATTCAACCTGGATCCACACGAGCTGGTCGGCGCGTGCTTCAGGCACCTCCAGACCGAGATCGACACCCGCATGGCCGAGGTGCGGCGCGCGGCGGCCGAGTTGGGATGCGACGCAGTGCTGACAGGCATTCTGCCAACGCTGGGCAAGTCCGACCTTACGCTCGACAACATGACGCCGAAGGAGCGCTACTACGCGCTCAACGAGGCGATGAACCGGATGCGGGGCGGCAGCTATCGCCTGCGCATCATCGGCATCGACGATCTCAACATCGAGCACGATTCCGTCATGCTGGAGGCGTGCAATACCAGCGCGCAGGTGCATTTGCAGGTGGAAGCCGAGGAGTTTGCCACCTTCTACAACGTGGCTCAAGCGGTGACGGGCCCGGTGCTGGCCGCTTGCGTCAATTCACCGTTGCTGTTCGGGAAGCGCCTGTGGTCGGAGACGCGGATCGCGCTCTTTCAACAGTCGCTCGACACCCGTTCCACGACGCTGCACATGCGGGAGCTGCAACCCCGTGTTCGCTTCGGCGAGCGGTGGCTTCGCGAAAGCGTAACCGAGCTGTTCGAGGACGACATCGCACATTTTCGGGTCCTGCTCGCCACTGAGATCGAGGAGGATCCGCTCGAGGTGCTCGACCGGGGTGGGGTGCCCCGGCTGCGTGCGCTCCAGCTGCACAATGGGACGGTCTACCGATGGAACCGACCCTGCTACGGTGTCGGAGGCGGGAAGCCTCACCTTCGCATCGAGTGTCGGGTCATCCCGGCGGGTCCGTCGGTCGTCGATGAAGTTGCCAATGCGGCACTCTGGATCGGCGCTGTCCTCGGAGGGGTGGCCGAGTTCGGTGACGTACGCGAGCGCCTCTCGTTCGACATCGCGCGGGCCAACTTCCTGGCGGCGGCGCGTATGGGCATGCGGGCGGGCTTCTTCTGGTTCGATGACACGTCCATCTCGGCGCAGAGCCTTCTGGAGGACGAGCTGATTCCGCTCGCTCGCCGCGGCCTGGCCAGCGCTGGAATCGACGAAGGCGACATCGACTACTATCTGGGTGTGGTGGAGGAGCGTGTGCGGAGGCGGGCGACTGGCGCGGCCTGGACCCTGACGTCGCTGGCCTCCATGGCCGGGAAGGGGACTCAGTCGGAACGGTTGGCTGCGGTTACCGCCGCCTCGGCGGCCCGCCAACGGGAGGGCAAGCCCGTACACGAGTGGTCGCTGGCCCGCATCGAGGAGGCTGGCGATTGGGCGCCGAACTACCTGACCGTGGAACAGTACATGACCACGTCCCTGTACACGGTCAACGAGGACGAGCTGATCGACCTGGTGGCGTTCCTCATGGACAAGAACGTGATCCGGCATGTCCTGGTCGAGAACGACGCGAACGAGTTGGTCGGTGTGGTGTCTTATCGCTCTCTGTTGCGGATGGTAGCCCAGGGCAAGAACCCCAACATGGATCCGCTTCCCGTCCGGGACGTGATGGCGCGGGATCCGGTGACCGTGACCCCGCAGACACCTACCCTGGAGGCGATCGAGCTGATGCGGGAACGCCGCCTTTCGTGCCTGCCGGTGGTCAGCGGCGGAAAGCTGGTGGGAATCGTCACCGAGAGTGACTTCATGCCGATCGCCTACCAGCTTCTTTCCGATACTCTCAAGGAGAAGGCTTGAACGGCTCAGGAGTGGGGTTGGATGTCCGGTAGCACGTCAGGGGCGGTCGCGGAAAGCGACCGGGTCGGCATCGAGGTCGAGCGCATCCTGGGGCGGGTCCGAGGCGAACGGCCGGGACCCAGCCTGGTGGCGGTGGGCGGTCTGCACGGCAACGAGCCCGCCGGCGTGCTGGCGCTGCAGCGAGTGGTGGCCACGCTGGTGGGCCGCCAGGACCGCCTGCGCGGGGAGCTGGTGGCCATCGCCGGAAACCGACGGGCCTTGCGGGTCGGGAGGCGCTTTCTGGTCCGCGACCTCAACCGTGCCTGGGGCTCGAAGCGCGTCGAGATGCTGCGGACCACGAGCTCGGCCCTGGAAGGAGGTGAGGACCAGGAGCAGTCCGAGCTGCTGAAGGAGCTGGACGAGGCCTTCCACGATGCCCGGGGTCCGGTGTTCGTGGTCGATCTGCACACGACCTCCGGCGAAGGCGCCCCGTTCAGCACGGCCTGCGATACACTCCGCAATCGCGCGTTCGCGCTGACCCTGCCGATCCCCCTCGTGTTGGGCCTGGAGGAGCGGGTCGAGGGAACGTTGATGGACTGGGTCGACGGCCTCGGCCACACAGTCATGGTGGTCGAGACCGGGCAGAACCAGGACCCGCTGGCGGTCGAGCGGGCAGAGGGGGCCATCTGGCTGGCCCTGGTGGCCGCCGGTCTGCTCGACGCTGCCGATGCTCCGGAGGCGGAAGCGGCAAAGGCGCGCCTGGAGGACGAGCGGGGCGAGATTCCGCGCGTCCTCGAGTTCCGCTACCGGCACCCGGTCGCTCCATCGGACCAGTTCACCATGTTGCCCGGCTTCCGGAGCTTCCAGCCGGTGGACCGGGGGCAGGTGCTGGCGCACGACGTCGGCGGGGAAGTCCGTTCCCCCGCCACGGCCCGGATCCTCATGCCCCTGTATCAGGCGCAGGGCGACGACGGCTTCTTCATCGTCCGCGAGTTCCGCTTCATCTGGCTGAAGATCTCCGAGTGGCTGCGCCATCTGCACACCGACAGGGTCGTGCACTGGCTTCCGGGCATCCACCGCGTCGCGGGGTACGACGACCGCCTGCTCGTCAATCGGCGGGTGGCTCGCTGGTACGCCCTGGAATTGCTCCACCTGTTGGGCTACCGCCGGGAGCGCGAGCAGGGCGCGGCCCTGCTGGTCCAGCGACGGCCTTCCGAGTGACGCGCCCGCCCTTCTGGCGGACCCGGGGTCACTGATGTGCGGTCGCTACGGGGTCGCGCTGACCGCCGACGAGTTGAGCGAGCTCTTCGAGGGCGCCGAGGTGCCTGAAGGCTACCTTCCCCGCTACAACATCGCCCCCACGCAGGAGGCGCTGGTTGCCCGCGGATCGGCCACCGGGGCACGGCTCGATTGGGCGCGCTGGGGACTGATCCCTCCGGGGGAAGACAGCCGCCGCGCCGGTGCGCGGCACATCAACGCGCGCTCGGAGACCGCAGCCTCCCGCTGGCCGTTCCGGAACGCGCTGGCCCACCGTCGCTGCCTGGTGCCCGCCTCCGGGTTCTACGAATGGCGACGGGGCCCCGGTGGGAAGGTACCGTACTGGATCCATGGCGCCCGACCCCTCACCTTCGCGGGCATCTGGGAGCGGCCCCCCGAGGGTCTTCCGCCTTCGTTCGCGATCCTGACCCGCGCCGCCCCGCCGGAGCTGGCCCACATCCACGACCGGGTCCCCGTGTTGGTCCCGGAGCCGCTCCGAAGCGTGTGGTTGGACAAGAACACCTCGTCGAGCGAGCTTGAAGCGGTCGTTCAGGGGGCCAGCGCCAGGCTCGAAGCACACCCGGTGTCCGTCCGGGTGAACCGTGTCGAGGAGGATTCGCCGGATTTGATCCGGGTCGTCGACGAACCTCTCGAGCTCCCCTTGGAGTGACACTCGCGTCCGACGCATCCAAGGATTCGCGCCCAACGCACCAGAGGACGATGAAGCCGGTTCCTTCTCCGCTCTGGAACGAACAGCTCCGCCAGGCTCGCATCCTCCTCGTCGACGACGAGGAAGACAATGTGCGCGTCCTGGACCAGCTGCTCCGCGCCTCGGGATTCCACGCAGTGGTCTCCACTCAGGACCCGCGCGAAGCGCTCGACATCTTTCTGGGGTTCGAGCCCGATCTGATCGTGCTGGATCTGTTGATGCCGCACCTGGACGGCTTCGATGTCATGGCCGCCCTGGCTCCGTACATCCCGGACAACACCTATCTCCCGATCCTGGTCATCACGGGACACCTCGATCCGGAAGCGCGGCGCAAGGCACTGCAGATGGGCGCCAAGGACTTCCTCACCAAACCCTTCGAGGCCGGCGAGGTCCTGCTGCGCATCAAGAACCTCCTGGAGACGCGCTTCCTCCACCGGGAGCTCCGTCGGCACAACGAGACGTTGGAAGAGAAAGTGCGGGAGAGGACGCACGAGCTCGCGGAAGCGCAGGTCGAGATCCTGCGGCGTCTGGCCATCGCAGCCGAATACCGGGACGACATCACGGGCCAGCATGCCGAGCGCGTCGGTCTGCTGTCCGCGCTGCTTGCGCAGGAGCTGGGCCTGCATCGCGAGGAAGTCCGACTGATCCGGCGGGCTGCACCGCTGCACGACGTCGGCAAGATCGGGATTCCCGATTCCATCCTCATGAAGCCGGGGCCGCTGACCGAGCAGGAATTCGAGGTCATGAAGGGGCACACCACGATCGGAGCCCGCATTCTCTCGGGGAGCCACTATTCCCTTCTTGAGGTGGCGCGCCGCATCGCCGACAGCCATCACGAACGGTGGGACGGGGAGGGGTATTCCGGGTTGGGGGAGGACGACATCCCGTTGGTGGGGCGGATCGTGGCCGTGGCGGACGTCTACGACTCCCTGACCCACAAGCGCCCCTACAAGGATGCTTTCCCGCACGATCTGGCGGTCGAGCGCGTGCGCGCCAAGCGAGGTCGCCACTTCGATCCGCGCGTGGTCGACGCCTTCGATCTGCTGCTGGAGCGCGGCCTGGTCGGGGAGTTGGAGGATATGGCGCACGGGCTGGAGCCCGATCCGCTGTTGGACGCTCAGGGAGGTCCGTTCGGCACCCCGGTGTCCACATTCCGCACCTCGACGTAGGGGACGTCGAGCTCGTCCAGCGCGACGCCGAGCACGGTCCCGAAGCCCACGGCTTCTACCGGGTCAGTTCGCCGGGACCGCCCGTTCTCGAGCCCAGGCGCGCATCTGCGCCACGCGCTCCTTCATGGTCACGGCCAACGGCAGCGTTCCCTCGATCTCCGCGTTCAGCGTGGCCTGGGTGAGGGGCTTCTGCGCAGAGAAGGCGCTGAACAGGGCCGCGACCACGACCTGTTCGATCTCTGCGCCGCTGAAGCCATCGGTGGCGGAGGCAAGGGCCGCAAGGTCGAAACCGGCAGGGTCGTGTCCGCGCCGGGCGAGATGGATGCGGAAGATCTCGATGCGGACCTCGGCAGGAGGCAGGTCGACGAAAAAGATCTCATCGAAGCGACCCTTGCGGAGCAGCTCGGGAGGAACCCGAGCGATCTGGTTGGCAGTGGCCACCACGAACACCTCGCCCCGGCGCTCCTGCATCCAGGAAAGGAAGCTTCCGAGGATCCGCTGCGACACGCCGCCGTCTTCCGACCCTCCTTCGGCGAAGGCCTTCTCCAGCTCGTCGATCCAGAGCACCACCGGCGCCATGCGCTCGGCCGCTTCCATGGCCCGCTTGAAGTTCTTCTCGCTCTCGCCGATGTACTTGTTGTAGAGATTGGACGGGTCGAGCTTGAGGAGAGGGAGCTGCCACTCGGTGGCCACGGCTTTGGCGCACAGGCTCTTGCCGCAGCCCGGCACTCCCAGCAGCAGCATACCGCGGGGAAAGGCCAGCCCGAACTTCTCCGCTGCCGCGGGATCCTGTAGAACCGCTTTGCGCTTGCGCAACCAGCCCTTCAAACGCACCAGATCGGCGATCTCGGTCCGCGTCTCCTCGAGCGGATAGTACTCGAGCAGCCCCTCGCGTTCGATGACCTGCTTCTTGGCCTCGATGACGTGACGGATGTCGTCGACGGTGAGGCGACCGTCTTCGACGATCGCCTTGGTTAGGATCTTCTCCGCCTCCAGGAGCGTGAGGCCCTCCAGAGGGCGCAGGAGACGGGTGAGCTCGGCAGGAGTGACGGCCACCTCCACGTGCTGACGCGCCGACAGGTCCCGGATCAACTGCGAGAGCAGCGCACGGAGCTCATCTTCCGAGGGCCCCGGCAGTGTGAAGCGAGTCACGTGGGGGCGCAGGGTCTCGGATAGATCGACGTCCACGCCCGTGATCAATAGGGTGGAACCCGGGCCGCGGGCGCGCTGCACGGCCTCCTCCAACCGGGCTTCCAAGACGGCGTTGCCGCGCACGAGGGGAGCCAGGCCGGGCAGATGGTACAGTGCCTGGACGTTGCTGGCGGCCATATGCCCCAGGGCGGCGCCGACGTCCTCGGTTCCATAGACCGGCCCGCTGGCACCGGCGCGGGTGAGGCCGCGCACGCGCGACCACGAGAAGAGCGGGAGCTGGAGCGCGTCGGCGACGTGGCGGAGCAGGGTGTCGATCCGGTCGCTGTCGGCGGACTCCAACACCAGCAGAGGGTGTCGCGATTTGACGAGCAGCGCCAGCTCGTGCGCGGCGTCGCGTAGCGGCACTAGTGCCCTCCTCCCCCTCGTGTCAGGATCCGTCCAGGCAGCGCCCACGTCAGCTGCCCGGCTTCCACGACTGGTACGCCTCCGACCACCACCCACTCGATGCCCTGCGCATACTGGTGCGGCTCCACGAACGTGGAGGCATCGGCGATGGTGCCGAGGTCGAAGACGACCAGGTCGGCCACCATCCCTTCACGGATCATGCCGCGATCGGAGAGGCCCATGATCCTCGCCGGCAGGGAGGTCATGGAGCGTACCGCGTCCTCGACCGAGAGCACTCCCCGCTCGATGGCGTAGTGCCGGATCTTGCGAGGGAAGGTGCCGTAGTAGCGGGCGTGCACGTTGGGGCCGTCCTCGGGAAGGGAGATGCCACCGTCGGACGCGGTGGCCACCCAGGGTCGGCCTGCATACGCCTCGACATCGATCTCCGACATCGAGAAGCCGCGTACCCGCCCGCCTCCGGGGCGCCTGGGGTCGCCCAGGCGCTGCAGGGAGAGCGCGGCCTCGACCGGGTCCTGGCCCAGGAGCGTGGCGATCTCTGCGAGGCTCTTGCCCACGAAGTCCGCGCGCGGGTGGTCGGACACCACCACGCGATCCGCACCCCCACGTCGCCGGATCTCGTGCGCGATGTCGCCCCGCACCTGCGCAGCGCTGCTCTCCTGCGCCAGGGCGCGCTCGAGCTCGGCGGTCCGGTCGGGCTCCTCGCGGGCGGGCGCTCTGAACACCCAGTCCGGGATGAGGACCGTGCCGCCGTCGGAGCCTGACGTCGCGTACGGATACTGATCGGCCCAGACCCGCACGCCCTCCGAGCGGGCCCGCTCGATGCTCTGGATGGCTGCTCCGCTCGAGCCCCAGTAGTGCGCGCCTTTGGCCTTGATGTGGGAGGCGACCACCCGCGCGCCGCTGCGCCGACCGATCTCGATCGTTTCTTGCACGGCATCGAGCAGGGTGGGCGGCCCGGCCGGATCCTGACTGGGCCAGTACCACATGGGATCGGAGCCCTCGCTTCGCTCGTGCGAGATGTAGACGCCGTCGAAGGGCACGAGCTCCGCGGCCAGCGCGGCAACCTCGTCCGTGGTGCTGAAGCGGCCGGGGACGTACTCGAGACCCGCCGACAGACCCCAGGCACCCTCCTCCTGAGCCTGGCGCACGAGCGCCCGCATGCGGCTCACTTCGTCCGGGGTGGCGGCCCGCGCGAAGTCGTCTCCCATCACCTGCCGACGCACCTCACCGTGCCCCACCATGAGCGCCACGTTGGGTCCGGCGCCCAGTCGCTCCAGGGCGGCACGCTGCTCGCGGATCGGCCAGAAGGATCGTCCGTCCTGGTTGACGACGACCGTGGTGACACCTTGCGCCACCACGTTGGGAGCGGCCCGTCGGCGTGGATCGGGGGAGCGCAGTCCCGTGGGCTCCCGGCCCGCGAAGTGATCGTCGGCGTGCGAGTGCATGTCGATGAAACCGGGCGCGACCATCCGTCCCCGGGCATCGACGATCCTGCGGGCCGTGGACCCCTCCAGCCGCCCCACGGCGGCGATGCGTCCGCCCCGGACCCCGACGTCGGCCTGGAACCACGGATTCCCCGTACCGTCCAGGATGCGGCCGCCCCGAATGAGGAGGTCGAAGGGCTCCTGAGCGGGGAGCGCGGGGGCCAGGCTCAGGCCGAGCAGCACTCCGAGGCCGAGCCCCTTCCACGTGATCTTCACGGGTCTTCCTTCATCTTTTGTTGGGTTCCCCCAGGGCCTATCTTGGCCGGATACGGCCAGCCCTTTTCTCCGGGGCCGTCCCGGAGCCCCCAGGGTGCGAGGCCCGCGGACGGTCAGCCTGTGACGTCGGAGCCCTCCATCTCGAGCGATACGATCCGGGAGCTTCATCGGCTCTGGGTGTCGGCGACTGCCGATTCCATCTCCCGCGATCTGGATCGGGCGACCTCTCTGGCCGACGCCGCGCCTCCCGAGGACCGTGAGGAGGCGGCTCGCTACGTAGCCGCCCTCTGGCGCCTCGAGCGCTGGCTCCACGACCGCTGACCCTCGTTCGCGAGACCCGGGCTCCTCAGACCCCGACCGCGCGAAACTCCTGCGCGACGCGCTCCAAGCCCTCCAGCAGCAGTTCCTCCGGCGGACCGATCCCGATCCTCAGGTAGTGATCCATCCCGAAATGATCACCGGGTACGACCAGGACGTCGCGCTCGGTGCGAAGTCGCTCGGCCAGCTCTGTGGAGTTGATGGGCGCGTCGTAGCGCACGTAGCAGATGGCTCCCGCTTGCGGCAGACGGTAGGAGAACAAGCCATCCTGCTTCTTCATCCACTCGACCAGCAGCGGGAGGTTGCGATTCAGGATCTCGCGCGTACGCGCGCGGATGCGCTCACGCGCCTTCCGCTCCACCGCGAGCGTGGCCAGCGCATCGGAGAGTGTCGCCGGAGTGATGGTCGTGTAGTCCGTGCGGCTCCAGAGGTCCTCGCGCAGGTCGCCAGGCGCGATGATCCAACCGAGGCGGAGCCCCGGCAACCCGTAGGCCTTCGACAGGGAGTTGGTGACCAGGACGCGCTCGCTGCGACCGTGGAAGCTGGGGCTCTGGCGTCCGTCCAACTCCGCGCCTTGATACACTTCGTCCGCCAGGATCCAGGCACCCACGCGCTCGGCCTCCTGGACGATGCCGTCCATGGACGCCTCCGTCAGGATGCTCCCCGTGGGGTTGTTCGGGTTGGTCACCAGGATGAAGCGGGCACCCTCATCGAGACACGCACGCAACCGGTCGAGATCGGGCTGCCAACCGGTCTCCTCCAGCAGGGGGAAGGTGAGGGGCTGGGCGCCGAACGTCTGCAGCAGGCCAGGCACCTGCATGTAATTGGGCACCATGACCGCCACCTTCTGGCCCGACTCCATCAAGCGCCAGCACGCCGTGAAGTTGGCCTCGGCACCTCCGACCGTGACGAGCACGGATGCCTCGGAGCAGTCCGGATAGAGGGCCGCGATGTTCTCGCGCAACTGATCCGAGCCGTTGGACTGGCCGTACTCCAGTCGGATGCCGAGCACATCGAGGTCCGACCCGGCGAGCTCCAGCAGCTCGCGCGTCGTCATGGGGTGGACGCCGCTCTCGGAGAGGTTGTAGCGGACCCGATGCTCGAAGGTCGACTGGTACCGCTCCATCTCGAAGCGCGTGAGTCTCACGGGTTCTCCCGGTTGGCAGGGCGGGGGGGCAGGTGTCGGATCGTAGGGACCGAGGCGGGGGTCCGCAATCGCGGCCGACGGAGCCCCCGCGTGCAGCGCGGCGCTGCCTTCACGATCGCCAGCGACCTGCTAGATTCCTGCCGAGTTCCGGCCGTGGTCACGCGCCGGACAACCCCCGTTCGTTGGGACAGATGAGCGAGATCACGATCCCGGACGACCTCGTATCGCGAGCCGAGGGCGGCTCGATCCTCCTGGTCGTGATGGACGGCCTCGGAGGTCTCCCCGGGCCCGCCGGTTTGACCGAGCTGGAAGCGGCCCGCACGCCCAACCTGGACGCCGTGGCGGCGCGTTCGTCGCTGGGTGTGTTCAATCCCGTGGCTCCCGGGGTCACACCGGGTAGCGGACCGGCCCACCTGGCGTTGTTCGGGTACGATCCTCTGGCGTACCCCATCGGACGCGGCACCCTGTCGGCCTTGGGGGTGGGCTTCGACCTGAAGCCGGGTGACGTGGCGTTCCGCCTGAATCTGGCGTCCCTCGACAAGGAAGGACGCATCAGCGACCGTCGGGCCGGCCGACCCAGCGACGCGGAAGGGAAGGCCGTCATCGATCGGGTGCGGTCCGCGGTGGAAGCGCCTCCCGGGGTCGAGCTCACCATCCTGCACGAGAAGGAGCATCGTGCGGTGATGGTGCTCCGCGGCGAGGGATTGGGCGGTGCCGTCGAAGACACGGATCCCCAGGAGACGGGTGTCCCACCGCTGCCGGCCCGTGCCTCGGCTCCCGACTCGGTGCGTACGGCAGAGCTTGTCAACCACCTGCTCGATCAGGCGCGGACGGCGCTGGCGGACCACCCGCGGGTCCAGGCGCTCCTGGCGCGTGGCTTCGACCGCTACGAGGGGATCCCGTCGTTCCGGGAGCGTTTCGGGCTCTCGGCGGTGGCGTTGGCCAAGTATCCGATGTACCGGGGTGTGGCCCGCCTCGTCGGGATGGCCGTCGAGGTGGAACCGGCGGGGGACGAGCAGACCGTCTCCGCGTTGGAGTCGTGTTGGGATCGCTTCGACTACGGCTTCCTGCACTTCAAGGCCACGGATGCTCGCGGCGAGGACGGTGACTTCGATGCCAAGGTGGCGGCCATCGAGGCGGTCGACGCCCTTATCCCGCGCATCGTCGCCCTGGAGCCGGACGTGCTCATCGTGACTGGGGACCACTCCACGCCCGCGGCCCTGCGAGCCCACTCGTGGCATCCCGTGCCCGTCCTGATGGCCTCACGGTGGGTGCGCCCCACCGCGTCTCGCTTCGGCGAGCGTGACTGCCGGGGAGGGGATCTGGGACACTTCCACGGTGTGGAGTTGATGTCGCTCGCTCTGGCTCATGCCGGGCGCCTCGAGAAATACGGCGCCTAGCCTCGCTCCCGAACTACCCTCGCATTCGCCACGGCGGCCACGTGCACATCGATCCGGAAGAACGTCAGCGCGGCGTCGACCGCGCTTTCGGCATGGCCGAGGAAGGGGATTGGGACGGCGCCGCCGAGTCGTTGCGAGCCCTGCTCGAGTCCGACGAGGAGGACGTCACGGTCCTGTGTGCTCTGGGCGTGGTCGAGACGGCGCTCGGGTTGGAGGGAGTCGGCTACGAGCGCTTCAAGCGCGCGCTGGAGGTCGGGATCGATGACCCCGAGCTGTTGGCCACGGCCGGTGTCGGCCTGGCGCGCTTCGATGACCCGGACGCGGAGGCTGCGCTGCGTACCGCCACACTGCTGGGACCCGGACTGGCGCGCCCCCACTACCTCTACGGCGGCTACCTCGCCCGGGAAGGATACGGGGCGGAGGCCCTGCGAGAACTGGACGAAGCGATCCAGATCGCTCCGGACGAGCCGCTCGCGTTCCTCGAGCGGGGGGTGGGCCGCGCCCTCACGGCGGATGCCCAGGGCGCCCTCGATGACTTCCACCAGGCGTCTGCGCTGGATCCCGACGACCCCTGGGCGCGTGTGCTGGTGGGGCTGGCGCTGATCGAAGCCGACCGCGCGGACGAAGCCGTGGCCGATCTGGTGGTGGCGGCTCGCCTCGATCCCGAGGATGTGGAGGCCCAGATGCTGGCGGCCCTGGCTTGCGCGGCGGAGGGAGACGAGGATCTCGCCTGGGAGATGCTGGAGCGGGCGCGCGCGGTCGAGCTCGAAGAGGGCGAGAGCGCGGTCGAGGAGCTGGAGGACCTCCTCGGAGAGGGCGCGGTGGCCGCGGCGGCCGCGCTGAAGGGGAGCTACGGGCCGAGGGCCTACCACGCGCGCTTGATGACCCGTCCGTGACGATTCATACGCGAGGGGAGGGGAAGACCCCGTCCCGCACTCGGTCAGGAGAATGACTTGATCCGTTTCGAGTACGAGCGCCTCACGCTGGCCAACGGCCTGCGAGTCGTGCTGGCCCCGGACGACACCACACCGATCGTGGGCGTGAATCTCTGGTACGGCGTGGGCTCCCGAAACGAGCCCGAGGGTCTCACGGGGTTCGCCCATCTGTTCGAGCACATGATGTTCCAGGGCTCGGCCCACGTTCCCAAGAACCGACACTTCGAGCTCGTCGAGAGAGCGGGCGGCTCGTTGAACGCCTCCACCTGGTTCGACCGGACCAACTACTACGAGACCCTCCCGTCCCACCACCTCGAGCTGGCGCTCTGGCTGGAGGCCGACCGCATGGGGTGGATGCTGCCGGCCATGACGCAGGAGAAGCTCGACAACCAACGTGACGTGGTGAAGAACGAGCGGCGTTGGCGTTACGACAACCAGCCGTACGGCGATTGGGACGAACGCGTGCAGGCGCTGGTCTTCCCGCCCTCGCATCCCTATCACCACACCGTCATCGGTTCGATGGAGGACATCAGCGCCGCCAGTTTGGAGAACGTCTCCGACTTCTTTCAGACGTTCTACGTGCCCAACAACGCGGTCCTCACGGTCTGCGGCGACTTCGATCGCGACGAGGCGCTGGAGATGATCGAGCGCAACTTCGGCGAGGTCCCGGCGGGCGCTCCCGTCCCGGATCTCCCTGGAGAGCCGGAGATCGATCCGGTGCTGGGGGTCGGGATCTACGAGCGGGTGGAAGCGCGCGTGCCGCTCAACCGCGTCTATGTGGGGCTGCGTGCACCCCGTTTTACGGACGCAGGGTTCCAGACCGCGGAAATGGCGTTCGGCGTGCTTTCGCTGGGGCGGTCGTCGCGCCTGTACTCGCGCTTGATCCGCGAGCGCAAGATCGCGAAGGACGCAGCGGGATTCGTATTCCCGGTCGACACCGGCGCGGCGCTCGCCGTGCTCTGGGTGACGGGACTGCCTGGCGTCGAGGCCGAGGTGCTCGAACAGGCCGTGGCCGAAGAGCTCGATGCCATGGAAGAGGTGCGCGAGGAGGAGGTGGAGCGGGCGGTGGCCATGGCGGAGACCCGGCTGCTGGCGAGCGTGGAGGAGATCGGAGAGCGGGCCGATTTGATGTCGATGTATGAGCACTACTTCGCAGATCCAGGCCGGATCGAGAGCGAGATCGATCGGATGCGTGCCGTGGGCCCGCGTGAGGTCGAGACGTTCGCGCGCGAATTCCTGGGCGCGCAAAACCGCGCTGTGCTCACGTATGTGCCGGAGGAAGAGGCATGAGCGCCCGTACCCATGTCGACGTGCCGGCGCCGGGTCGCATCCGGCCGTTCCAACCCCCTGCGGTCGAGCGCGTGCAGTTGAGTTGTGGCGTCCCCCTGCAGGTCGCACGCATGCCCCGCATTCCACTGGTCACGCTGACGTTGTTGCTGGACGCTGCGGAGTCGGGCATCCCGGCGGAGGCGGCGGGCCTGGCCGTGCTCACGGGACGTGCATTGGAGGGCGGGACCTCACGGCGCACCGCCGCCGAGCTGGCGGAGGCCCTGGAGGCCCTCGGGACCTCCGTCGGCGTGCGGACGGGATGGGATTCCACCGTCATGGCCATCACCTGTGTCGCGGATCGCACGCTGGAGGCGTTCGACCTGCTGGCCGAGATGGCGCTCGATCCCGCGTTCCCCGCGGACGAGGTCGAGCGCCTGCGCTCGCAGCGCCTGGCGCAGATCGAGCATGAGCTCGCGGATCCGCGGGCACTCGCCGCCCATTCCGCTGCACGCTACCTCTACGCCGGCGACGAGCCCTACGGGCGCCGCTTGCAGGGCGAGCGTACCAGCGTCGAGGCGCTGGATCGGGAGGCGGTCAAGGAGTATCACGCCCGCACCTATCGCTCGGGTGGCGCTGCGATCGTGGCGGCCGGCGACGTGGACACACAGGCCCTGGCGGCGCGCATCGACCAGCGGTTCGCGCGCTGGTCCGGGGACGGACCCGGACGGCCCGCCCTGGCGTGCGTCTCCAGGTCGGCGGAGCCACGCGTGTGGATCGTGCACCGTGAAGACGCCGTCCAATCGGAAATCCGGATTGGCCACGTGGGGGCGGCGCGCACGATCCCGGATTTCTTCGCGCTGCGCGTGTTCAACGAGATCCTGGGCGGGCTGTTCTCGAGCCGGCTCAACCTGAACCTGCGCGAGAAGCACGGGTTCACCTACGGCGTGCGCTCACGGTTCGACCTGCGACGCAACCGGGGGCCGTTCACGGTCTCCACGGCGGTCGAGACACAGGTGACTGCAGCCGCGGTTCGGGAGGCGCTTTCGGAACTGCGCGCGATGGTGGAGGCCGGACCGACCCAGGAAGAGGTCGAGTCGGCGCGGGACTACATGGCGGGGGTGTTTCCGCTTCAGTTCGAGACGGCGGCGCAGGTGGCCACCCAGGTCGGGCGCCTGTGGATGTACGACCTTCCGGACGACGAGTACGAGCGCTACCGCGACCGCATCCGCGCGGTCACGCCCGAGGCGGCGCTGGCGGCGGGCCGCAACCACATCCGGCTGAGCGAGCTCCAGGTCGTGGTCGTCGGGGACGCGGAACGGATCCGAGCCGACCTGGAGGCACTCGACCACGGTCCCGTCGAGGTGGTGGGCGCGCACTGATGGAGAGTGCCACGCCCCCGGAGCCAGGGCGGATCGGACGCCGGGAGGTCCACAGCGGGCGCATCGTGCGCCTCAGCGTCGATACCGTGCGCTTCCCCGACGGGTCGGTGGGCGAGCTGGAGCTGGTGCGGCATCGCGGTGCCTCGTGTGTGGTTCCCTTCCTGGACGCTCCCGGTACCGTGACCGATCCCCGCATCGTGATGCTCCGTCAATACCGCTATGCCGCGGGCGGCGAGATGTGGGAAGTGCCGGCGGGCATGCCAGCCTTCGACGGTGAGGACTGGGAGGTCTGCGCCCGGCGGGAGCTGGAAGAGGAGACCGGCTACGTGGCAGGGCAGCTTCGCTACCTGACGCGCATCCATACCACACCCGGCTTCACCGACGAGGTCATCCGCCTGTACGCCGCCTGGGACCTCTCCGACGGCCGCACCGAGCGGGACTCCGACGAGTTCATGGAGGTGGTGTCGCTCCCCTGGTCCCGGGTCGAGTCCTTGATCCGCGAGGGCGCCGTCACCGACGCGAAGACCCTGGTCTCGCTGCTCTTCGTGGGGCGCTTCCTGCTGGGGGGCCAGGGGGGCTGAGCCCCCCCACCGGTCCGGAGGCGGGTCCCCGGCCGCGGCGGGCCAACCAGCCCTACCTCGTTTCGAGTTCCAACCCGTCCATTTCGAAACACGCCCCCGTCCCAACCAGAGGACATGATCCGCGGAATGCCTCGTATTTACTGGGGTTCCGGCGTGGTATGGAAGGTGCCTTTCCTAACGCCCGGAGTCCGTTGGCTGTCTACTGGACAGTCCGAGCTCATTCGAGCCTTGGGGGGAAGATGGGAGCGAGGAAGATGAGTCTCCTGCGCAAGCCGGCGCCCTTTGGGACCGGAGCCTCGCGAGAGGCCCGGGTCGAGCGGGCGCAGCTGTCCGACAGCGACGTGGTGCGGGCCTTCCTGGCCGGCGACGAGCGCGCCTTCGGAGAGTTGGTGGAGCGCTACGACCAACGCCTGCTCAACTTCGTCTACCGTACGGTGGGGGATCGGGAGCGTGCCCAGGACCTCGTCCAGGAGACGTTCGTCCGGGTGTACCGGCACCTGCACCGCTTCGATCAGACCAAGAAGTTCTCGACCTGGATCTACACCATCGCCGGGAACCTGGCCAAGAACGAGTTGCGCAACCGTTCCCGCAATCCGCTGGTCCTCTTCCAGACCATCAAGAAGAACTGGGACGCGGACCATCGGCCGCTGGAGTGGGAGGATCCCAAGCTCAAGCCCGATGACCTCTACCGGAAGCGTTTTCTGCGCGAGAAGGTCGAAGAGGCCGTGGCCGAGCTGCCCGAGCACCACCGGGAGGTCTTCGTCCTTCGGGAACTGGAGGGGAAGACCTACGAGGAGATCGCGGAGATCACCGACTGTAACCTGGGTACGGTCAAGAGCCGCCTGAATCGGGCGCGCAACAACTTTGCCCGGATCGTCGCTCCCATGATCGACTAGGGAAGCGTCCGACGCCTCTCCAGAGGTTCCCGGGGGCGGCCTGGCCAGGCCGCCCCCGCTTCTTCCGTACCCCTCCCGGAA
The DNA here is from genome assembly GCA_041390105.1 of Gemmatimonadota bacterium. NCBI lineage: Bacteria > Pseudomonadati > Gemmatimonadota > Gemmatimonadota bacterium. The sequence continues at coordinate 1,647,268 of JAWKQO010000001.1, read as the reverse complement.
CCTGCCCCGATCCCCGCCAGTATCACTCCTTGAGCCGCTGGCAGTGCGGCCCGGTTCACCACTGACTGAAGTACGGGATTCGCGCATGGGGTGTCAGGACTTCCTGACCAGCTTCTCCGACTATTCCGACGGCCTGCTGGGTCCGGCGGAACGGGAGTCGTTCGAGCAGCACCGGGCGGTCTGCCCGACCTGTGATCGGTATGCCGTGGTCTTCGAGAAGAGCACCCGGGCGGTCAAGAGCCTCCCCGGGGTCGAGGCCACTCCCGATTTCCGTGCCCGCCTCGAGGCTCGGCTCAGCGAGGAGCGGGCGATCGGTCGATTGGCTCGCAGTTCCCAGGGGTCGGCGGCGACCACCAGCGCGCTGGCCGGTGTTGCAGTCTTCCTGGTGATCCTGGCTTGGTTGCCGACCCTGCAGCCGGTGGTCCTCGACGTGACCCTGCCGGCGATCGCCGCCGAGCCACCCCGGCGCCCGGCCTCGCGGTTCCGGCTGGGCTCGACCCCCTTTCCGGGGACGGCGGGTGTCTCGGCTGCGTTGGACGACTTCTGGGGAGACGCGAACGCGTTGCTGTATGAGTACTCGGCGTTGGCGGGCCGACGTCTCGACGTAGGCTTCCCGGTCCACACGGTCGGGTTCGAGTAGGCGCTGCCGCGATGGCGTCAGCGTCCGCCACCGGTCGCAAGGGCGGCGTCTTCTTCCTCCACGGTGAGGACGAGTTCCGGAAGGAGCGCGCGTTCGCGGACCTCATCTCGGCACACCTCGAACCAGGCGTGCGCGACTTCAACCTCGACGTCCTGCGAGGATCGGACGTCTCCGTCGAGACCTTGGCCTCGGTGATCGGGACGCCCCCGATGATGGCGGAGTGGCGCGTGGTGCTGGTGCGGGATGCCGAGGCGCTCGCCGCGAGCGCTCGCACCCGGGCCGTCATCGAGGACGTGCTCGAGCGCACGCCGCCCGGACTCGCCCTCATCCTGGTGGCGCGCATCCCGTCCGGCTCCAAGGCCAAGTTCTGGACGACGTTGACGCGAAAGGCTCGTTCCACCGAGTTCGCCCCGCTCTCGCAGGACGACGTTCCGGGGTGGCTCATGAGCTGGGCGCGCGAACACTACCAGATCGAGGTCGACCCGGATGCCGCCCACGGGCTGGCGGCGGGTGTGGGTGCCGATCTCGGCATCCTGGATCAGGAGTTGGCCAAGCTCCGCGACCGCGTGGGCGCGGGAGGTCGGGTAGGGACCGCCGACGTGGAGGCGGCCGGGACGCGTCTACCGGCGCAGGACCGGTGGCGGTGGTTCGACCTCGTCGGCGAGCGTCGCTTTCGCGAGGCGCGCCGAGCGTTGCCCGTGCTCGCGGATCAGGGGGAGTCAGGGGTCGGGCTCGTCATCGGGTTGGGCGCGCATCTGTTGCGTCTGGGCCTGCTCGTCTCGGGGGGCGCGGCCGCGTTGGAACGCGTCCTTCCTCCGCATCAGAAGTGGCTCGCCAAGCGCCTGCGCCCGCAGGCACGGGGCTGGACCGAACCCGAGCTCCGCACCGCCCTCGTGGAGTTGGCGCGCGTAGACCGTCTCCTCAAGAGTGCGAGCTTTTCGGACGAACACCTGCTGGAGGAGTGGTTTCTCGCGCTCGAAGCGAGGAGCCGCCGCGCCGCGTGAAGAAGCGCGCGCCCACGCTTCTGCTGGGCCTGGCGTGGGCGCTGCTGCATCCGGGTCTCGCGCTGGCCCAGCGCTCCGCGCTCGACGACGTGGAAGAGCGCGCCGCCGAGGCTCGACTGGACGAGGCGCGCCTGACGCTGGAGCTCTGGTTCGAGACCAACGGCGAGATTCGCTCCGTGGACATGGAGCGGGCCCTGTGGCTGCGCGCACGGCTCACCGTCGACCCTGATCTCGCAGCCAGCGACTACCGGCGGATCGTCCTCGAATACCCGTCCGGTACCTACGCGGCCCGCGCCCGCCTGCGACTCGATCAGCTCGCAGAAGCGAGAGGTGAGCGCGTCGACCGCGAGGACGTCTTGTTCGCTCTGGAACTGGGGTCGACGGACTCCTATGCGCGGGCGGCCCGGTTGTTCGATCGGGCACTCCGGGCTGGACTGACGCCTCGGCTGGTGCGTCTCGACTCGGACGGCGACGATCGCTACCGCGTCCGGGTGGGGCGCTTCCGCAGCCGGGCCGACGCCGAGCGTAGCGCCCGACGCGTAGGGCGTCTGGACTTCGACGTGCGGGTGACGGAAGATGCCCGATCCGAGACGATCGTGCGCCGGCGCGATGCACCGTAGTGCGGGCACCGCAACGCTTTAGTAGCTCCTAATCCCCCGCAGGCGTGCGCCTTTCTCCACCCGCTCGCGGTGCGTCGGCGACATTCGCATTCCCGGGTCCGGGAATTGCTCCGTAGTACTACCCACGTACGCTGGTGAGGCCCCCCGGTGCGGCCCTGTGTCGCGCTTCATCCACAACACCGCGGTCTCTCCGGTCAGGTTCACGACAACCTGAAGGTGGGTCCTGGTGACATCCTTGAAGCCTGAAGTATCACGAGAGCGAGAGCTGCGGCGCACGCGGGGAATGGCGGCGGCAGCTCTGCTGGTGGGCGTGGGCGTGACCGCCGTGGCCTTCATGCGGATGACGGGGGGCGGTGCGACGCCAGGGCCGCTGGAAGGCGCGGGGATGACCGACGAAGCGTTGCGGTCGCTGCATGCGGAGGCCGGCGTGGAGTTGGGTGCGGGGGCGGGTGGAGCACTGCCGTCGGACTCCGTGGGTCCGGTTTCAGACGCGTATCGCACGCAACTGCAAGCGTTGCAGGCGCGAGTGACGGAGTCGCCGGAGGATGCGGAGTCGCTGGAGGCGCTGGCGACGCTGCTGCACGATGCGCACAAGCGCGAAGAGGCGGCGGCCCTGTACGAGCGGCTGATCGAGTTGGATCCGAGCCGACGGCAGGCCTGGCTGGACCTGGCGGACTGCTACGGCGGTCTGGTGCGGTGGGCGGACGTGCGCGATCTGATGATCCGGATGATGGGTCCCTTCCCTGAGGATCCGGCAGCCCTGTACAACCTGGGTGTGGCGGAGATCAGCCTGGGGAACGTGTCACAGGCGCGGAGCTGGTGGGAGCAGGCGGCGTCGCAGACGAGCAGCGGCGCGGTGGCGGCGATGGCGCGGTCAGCGTTGGACCGGATCCGGGATCAGGGCTGAGGCACGAGATGGGGTCCCTCCTACGAATGCTCGCGGCGACGAGCCTTCTGGCGTTGAGCGCTGGGGGCGCGGCGGGGCAGGCGAACGTGGTCAATCCGCACGGCACGCTGCCGTCGGATCTGGACTGCGCGTCGTGCCACACAGCGAATTCGTGGGCGCCGATCAAGCAGAGCCTGGACTTCGACCACGGCCGGACGGCGTTCCCTCTGACGGGGTCGCACAGCGAGGCGCAATGCGTGCGCTGCCACCTGAGCCTGCGGTTCGATCAGCCGAAGGTGGAGCTGGGCGACTGCACCTCGTGCCACCTGGACGTTCACCAGGGGGCCTTGGGCCAGGAATGCGCGACGTGTCACACGACGACGTCGTTCCAGCAGGTGGAGGCGGTGGAGCTGCACGCGCGGACGGAGTTCCCGCTGACGGGGTCGCACCTGCAGGTGAGCTGCGAGAGCTGTCACGTGGACGACCGCGGGGGCGCGTTCTCGGCGCGGGACGCGGAGTGCGTGAGCTGCCACCTCGGGGACTATCAGCGCACGAACGTGATCGACCACGAGACGCTGGGGTTCCCGACGACGTGCGAGCAGTGCCACGGGACGTTGTCGTGGCGGGCGACGGAGTCGTTCGACCACGCGCGCTTGTCGGGCGGATTCGGCCTGGTGGGGGCGCACGTGGGGCTGGAGTGTGCGAGCTGCCACGCGCTGCCGTCGCTGGAGCCGCTGTGGAGCCCGGCGAGTCAGGACGACTGCCTGACCTGTCACACGGTGGACTACGAGCGGGAGCACGGGGGGAACGGGTTCCCGACGACATGCCTGACGTGCCACACGGTGGAGACGTGGTCGGGAGCGGCGATCGACCATCCGGCGCTGTCGGGTGGGTTCCGGCTGTTGGGGAGCCACGAGCAGGCGGCGTGTTCGAGCTGTCACAGCGGGCCGCAGTTCGGGGTGGTGTTCTCGGCGGCGAACGACGAGGACTGCGTGGCCTGCCACCAGGCGGACTACGACGGGGAGCACGCGGGCTCGGGCTTCCCGACGACGTGTACGCAGTGCCACACGGTGGACAGCTGGTCGGGCGCGCTGTTCGACCACCTACAGCTGAGCGGGTTCCCCCTGTTGGGCGAGCATGCCGCACTGGCCTGCGAAAGCTGCCATATCCCGCCCAACCATGCGCTGCGCTTCCAGGCGCAGAGCGCCAACGACTGCGTGGCCTGCCACCAGGCGGACTACGATCGGCAGCACGCGGGTACCCAGATCCCGACGGAGTGCGCCACCTGCCACAGTGTGGACGGGTGGGGCACGCAGACGTTCGACCATGTGACGATCTCGGGCGGGTTCCAGTTGCTGGGTCGGCACCTGACGGCCGCCTGCTCAGCGTGTCACTCGGGGCCGAACGGGGCGCTGCCCTGGGCCCCGAGCAGTCAGGACGACTGTGTGGCTTGCCACCGGACGGACTACGACCAGCAGCACGCCGGCACGAACATCCCGACGGACTGCCTGGCCTGCCACACGGTCAACTCGTGGGCCGGAGCCGCGTTCGACCACACGGTCCAGTCCGGCGGCTTCGGCCTGGCGGGCGCACACAGCACGGCGGCCTGCTCCGCGTGCCACTCGGGCCCGAACAACGCGGTGCCCTGGGCCCCGAGCAACCAGGACGACTGCGTGGCCTGCCACCAGGCGGACTACGACGCGCAGCATGCGGGCAGCGGCTACTCGACCGCCTGCCTGTCCTGCCACAACGTGAATCAGTGGACGGGCGCCACCTTCAATCACGGGTCGGTCTCTGGAGGGTTCAACCTGGTAGGCGCCCACAGCTCGGCGGCCTGCTCTGCCTGCCACTCCGGCCCGAACAACGCGGTACCCTGGGCTCCGACCACCCAGGACGACTGCGTGGCCTGCCACCAGGCGGACTACAACGCGAAGCATGCGGGCACAGGCTACCCGACCACGTGTTTGTCCTGCCACAACGTGAACCAATGGACGGGCGCCACCTTCAATCACGGCTCCGTGTCCGGGTTCAACCTGGTGGGTGCGCACAGCTCGGTCGCGTGCAGCACCTGTCACTCGGGCCCGGGCGGCGCAGTGCCCTGGTCCCCGGCCAACCAGGACGACTGCGTGGCCTGCCACCAGGCGGACTACAACGCCGAGCACGCGGGCACCGGCTATCCGACCACCTGTCTATCCTGCCACAACGTGAACCAGTGGACGGGTGCGACCTTCAACCACGGTACGGTGTCCGGCGGATTCAATCTGGTGGGCGCGCACAACTCGGCAGCCTGTAGCACCTGCCACTCGGGCCCCGGCGGTGCGGTGCCGTGGAACCCCACGAACCAGAACGACTGCGTAGCCTGCCACCAGGCGGACTACAACGCCGAGCACGCCGGCACCGGGTATCCGACCACCTGTCTGGACTGCCACAACGTCAACCAGTGGACGGGCGCCACGTTCAATCACGATGCTGCGTTCTTCCCGATCTACTCCGGGAAGCATCAAGGCAAGTGGAGCAACAACTGCGCGACCTGTCACACGAATCCGTCGAACTACGCCGTCTTCACCTGCCTTAGCTGTCACGCCCACAACAAGAAGGACATGGACGACAAACACAAGGGCAGATCGGGCTACTCGTACGACAGCAATGCCTGCTTCAATTGTCATCCGCGTGGTCGCACATGAGGAGTCGCAACGCGGGGTGGGGGTTGTGGACAACACTCTTGGTTTGCCGCCTTGCGGCCGCCCCTCCGATTGGGGCACAGACCACCGCTGCCGAACTGACGGGCGTCGTGGTGGGACCGGGTGGAGCCGGCACGCTGGTGACGCTGTCCCATACCGGGACCACCACCGTCAAGGCCTTCCAGCTCTCCGGGCCACCTCGCGTGGTGATCGATCTCCAGGGCCTGCAGCACGGCTTGCCGCAAACCGACTTCGGCGGCGTGGCCGGGTCCGGTATCGGCGCCATCCGCACCAGTCAGTTCGACGCCACGACCGTACGTGTGGTCCTCGATCTGGATCGCGCCGTGCGGTACAGCGTCGAGCGAAAAGGCGGGCGCGTAGAGATCTCCCTGGCCACACGGGCCGCGGCCTTCACACCCTGGTCTGCAGCCCGAACTGCGCCGCTCGCGGTCCCTGACACCCGCATCGCGTCTCTCCCGACCCCCTCCGTGACATTGGGCGCCGCGGAGGCACAGGCCCCCAAGGGGCCCGGCGTGACGCCACTGCCCATGGTCGTGCCGAGGGCGGACTCGTCGAGTGCTGCGGACTCCACCGTGTCCGATGACACAGTCGTCCGAGAGACCGCTGAGGAGTTGCAAACAGACAGCGCAGCCGTGGTCGCCGAAGCCGCGAGAGCCGACTCGACGGCGGTGGCTGCGGACTCCGTGTCCAGCACCGAGGCTGCCCGGGCTCGCGAGCCGGACTCTCCGCCCGTGACGACGGACCCGCCTGACACGATGCCGACGACGACCGCGGTGTCGGAACGGGTCTCCGCGAATCGGCGAGCCGGGGGCGCCGCACCGCGGCGCGCGAGGCCTGACACCGCCGCGGCCGGAGTGTCGGAACCGGAAGCCAAGGCGGCCCGAGCAGTGTCAGGGGCGGCGGCCCGGACGGAGCAGTCGGTCGTGAGTGGTGCGGCCCTTCCAACACCCTCGGGACAGGACGTGGTGATCACCACGGTCACTCGCATCGCCGGTGCCACGCTCTACATCGACCGTGGGAGCGAGTCCGGAGTTCTCATGCAGGACACGCTGCGACTGATCGCCGTGGAGGACGACGAGCGCGGGGGGCCGCAGCTTCGAGTATTGGCGAGTGCGGAAGGTCGGGCGGTTCTCGAGTTCATCGGTGCCCCCGTCCAGATCACGCGGGGCGACAAGCTCAGCCTGGTGCACGCGACCCCTGCTCGGGCGGACGAGACGCTCCTCGACATCTACTCGAGGGCGTTTCCCAACGGGGCCGCACCCGCCGGCACTCGGGCGGAGGTGGTCCGGGCGGGTCCACAGTCGGCCGGGCGCCTCCTGATCGATCTGAACGCCATCCAATCCACCACCAAGTGGTCGGACAGCGTGGAATCCGGTTCGGTCTCACGGACCTTCCTGACGCCAACGGCTCGTTTCATCGGGAGTGTGACCAATCTCCCAGGTGGGTTCCGCCTCGAGTCCAACCTGCGAGGCTCCTACCGCTACGCGACCGGTGGCGTGTCTCTGAGCAACCAGCAGTCCCTGCGGGTCTACGAGCTCAGTCTCGACCGGTCGACCGAGGGCCTCCAGGTGAGGCTTGGTCGGTTCTACAGCCCCTACGAGTCCTTCAGCGGATACTGGGACGGCGGAGTGGTTCGCGTGGGGTCGGACGATCTCGGTGCCGGGATCCTGCTCGGTTTTCAGCCGGACGCCTGGAACGAGAGCTTCAGCGTCGACATTCCCAAGATGAGCCTGTTCGTGGACCTGGAGCGGCGCTCGCAGAACGGAGGCTTCCGAGCGGACTGGTCGGCGCACAGGCTCATGCCGCGCAATGGGCTGGAGACCCACACCTTTCTGGGCTGGTCCCAACGTCTGTGGTGGAAACGACTGACCGTCTCCAATGAGCTGCAGCTCGATCAGAACAGTGTCGAAGGCGGCTGGGTCGTGAGCGAGTTCCAGACCAACACCAGCATGAGCCTCGGTGCCCGGACCCAGGTCTATGCGAGAGTCTCGCGCCGTCAGCCCTACTACTACTGGGTGGCCGAGGACCCGTTCTCCTATCTGCGCGACGGAGCGGGCCTCGGGATGACCGTGGCGGTCTCCGACGCGGTCGTCGGAGGCGATGTCACGTTCAATCACTCCGAGCTGCGTGGCACGTTGCGTGCGTTCTCCGGTAGCCTGCAGCTCCCCGCGATGGCCGGTGGGTGGTCATCGAGTACCTACGCGACCTGGTGGTCGGACAAGTACAGCTCCGGCGCCAGCCTCTCTCCGACCTTCTCGCGGGCGTTCGGCGATGTCAACGCGCGCATGGGCTACCGGTACTACTGGAGCGAGAGTGCGTTCAACACGCTCGGCACGCACGGATTCGACGGGACTCTGATCTTCCCGGCCGGACCAGGGCTGCGCGCGACTCTGCAGGCGAGTGGGCAGTGGGGAGGGAACCTCCGCAACCTCCGCCTCTACAGCAGCCTTTGGAAGACGTTCTGAGGTCACTGTGTTTCGTTGGATCCTGATCCTGATCTGGCTGGTCGTTGCTGCGACCTCCTCCGCGTACGGTGTGGAGTACTATCGCCTCCCCGTCGACGAGCGGCTCTACGCCGATACCCACGATCTGTTCGCCCCCAACGGGCTGATCGGCCAAGGGTACGGCATCGTCGGCACCATCATGATCGTGACGGGAGTTGCCTTGTACACAGCCAGGAAGCGCTTTGTCTTCCTGTCGCACTTCGGGCGACTCAAGGGGTGGTTGGAATTCCATATCTTCCTCTGTACGCTCGGCCCCTTCCTGGTGCTGTTGCACACGACGTTTCGCTTTGGTGGGGTCGTGGCCATCGCGTTCTGGTCGATGGCCGCTGTCGTGGTGAGTGGCGTCTTCGGCCGTTACGTCTACGTGTGGATCCCGAAGACGGTGAATGGCTCATTCCTGACCCAGAAGGCCATCGACGACGAGAAGGTGGAGCTCATTGCGCGGGCTCGCTCCATCGCTCCGATCGATGAAGCGGCGCTCGAGAAGATCTGGGGCCAGAACGGACACACGGCACGCCCGGGGCTGGCGTCGGCCTTGTCTCGCTCTGTTCGGTATCGACTCTCACGCCGGCGCGAACACAAGAGAGTGATGGAGGCGCTGACGCGGGGTGGTGTGCCCGCCGGACTGCGCACGGAGGTCGCCGCCATGGTGGAGCGTAGCCATCGCCTGGAGCAGCAGGGAGCCCTGCTGCAGCCGTTCCAGCGCATGTTCCGCTACTGGCACGCCTTTCACCTCCCGCTCGCGATCGTGATGCTGCTCATCCTTGTGGTTCACGTCGGGGTGGCGGTGGCTTTCGGCTACACCTGGATCTTCTAGGGAGACGGGCGAAGGTGGGACGCCGAGTGCGGTTCTGGGGTGTGACGCTGGGATGGGTGGCCCTCGTCGCGAGTGCGGCGCCGGTGTCCGCGCAGCTCATCTCGCCCGGGAAGCTCACGGATGCCCACGCGTCCCTGGAAGGCATCCGCAACTGCACACAGTGCCACGAGCTCCGACAGAAGGGGATCTCGCGGAGCCTCTGTCTGGACTGCCACGAGCCACTCGCCGCGCGCATCAGCGGCGACAAGGGGTTCCATGCCCGGCTGGACGAGCAGGATTGTGGCGTGTGCCACAAGGAGCACGCGGGCCGGGAGGCGGATATTGTCCGTTTCGACACCGATGGATTCGCCCATGCGCGGGAAGTGGGCTTCGAGCTCGAAGGGGCCCATGGCACCCTCGAGTGCACGAAGTGCCACAACCGCGACCTGGTGCAGGATGTTCGGGTCCGCCGCTTCAAGGCGGCGCAAGGTGCCGGTCTCGACCACACCTTTCTGGGGCTGGGGACGGAGTGCCTGTCCTGTCACCGTTCCGACGATCCCCACGACGGTCAATTCGGCGATCGCACGTGCACCGATTGCCACGGACAGGAGGAGTGGGAGGGCGCTGTGGGATTCGACCACGACGACGCCCGCTTCAAGCTCACCGGCCTGCACCGGCAGGTCGAGTGCGTGGATTGCCACCCCTCCGAGCCCTGGTCGGGCTCGGCTCAGCGCCTGCGCTTCCGCCCGCTCTCCTTTGGTACTTGCCTCGACTGTCATGAGGACAACCACGACGGAGCCATGGGCGCAGAGTGCACCAAATGCCACGGCACGCAGGGGTGGGACCGGATCTCCCGCAACCAGTTCGAGGGGGACTTCGACCATGCGTCCACCGGCTTCGAGCTGGTCGACGCTCACGCGGGCCTGGAGTGCATGAACTGTCACCGGCCGGCGCCGGAGTCTCGTGACCGGATCGCGATCCAGTTCGCGGCCCGGACCCGCATGGCGACGTATCCGCGCCCCGTTGTTGACCGGGAGTGTCTGTCCTGCCACGTGGATCAGCATGGCGGCGAGTTCGCGGAGCCTCCGGCGGCCACGGATTGCACCTCATGTCACGACCAGACCGCCTGGTTGCCCTCGGAGTTCGACCTGTTCCGGCACCAGGAGACGGCCTTCCCCTTGGTGGGAGCCCATCTGGCCGTCGAGTGCAGTGGTTGCCATGTGCCCGACGACGGAGCTGAGCACCTGCGATTCGACATGGGTGAGCGTACGTGCGCCCAGTGCCATGTCGATGACGACCCCCATGAAGGGCAGTTCGAAGGGCGCGCCTGTACGGACTGCCACAACGAGAACGCGTTCGTCGTCCCGGGCTTCGACCACGACCAGACCAGCTATCCGCTGGATGGGGCGCATCGGGACCTGGCCTGTGCTTCCTGCCACCTGCAGGAGGAGGCGCCAGACGGGCGGGCGTTCATTCGATTCCGGCCCCTCGCGAGCGAGTGCCGGGACTGCCATGGAGGAGAGGACCGATGAGTGACGTCACTATCATCTGGTTGCTGGGGGTCAGCTTGGCGGTCGTGACCACGATCCCGGTGGTCCTGCGGCTTCGTGCCAAGGAGGAGCGCAGCGAGGAAGCTGACCTGGAGGCGCTGAAGTACGGGCTCAAGGAGCCGGCTACACTGCACCCGGTCATCAACCCGGACGTCTGCATCGGCATCGGCAACTGCGTGAGCGTGTGTCCGGAGGGGGACGTGCTGGGCATTCGCAATGGTCAGGGGTTCCCCGTCATGCCGGCCCGTTGCATCGGTCACGGTTTGTGCGAGCGCGTCTGTCCGGTGGAAGCGATCCAGCTGGTGTTCGGCACCGAGAAGCGGGGCGTCGATCTGCCTCGAATCCAGGAGAATTTCGAGACGAACGTCCCTGGGATCTACATCGTGGGTGAGTTGGGTGGGATGGGCCTCATCCGCAATGCATTCGAGCAAGGGCGGCAGTGTATCGAGGGCATCAAGATGGAGGACCGCCCCACGAATCCCGATCTCCTGGATCTGGTGATCGTCGGATGTGGACCCGCAGGGTTGTCGGCCTCCTTGAACGCCTTGTCCGCAGGTATGCGCTTCGAGACCGTGGAACGGGAAAGCATCGGCGGCACGGTGTGCCACTACCCGCGCAAGAAGCTGGTGATGACGGCTCCCGTGAAAGTACCGAACTACGGCAAGGTCGGGGCGCGCGAGATGCGCAAGGAGGAGTTGATCGATACCTGGGAACGTCTGGTCAAGCAGGCGAACCTCGAGGTACGCACGCAGGAGACGGTGCAGGACGTGAAGGCCCGCCCCGACGGCGGTTTCGATGTGTTCACGTCGCGCGGGATGCTATCCGCCAACCGTGTCATCCTAGCGATCGGGCGCCGCGGCGTGCCGCGGAAACTGGGTGTGCCCGGGGAAGATGCCGCGAAGGTGATGTACTCGCTCCGGGAGCCCGAGGGGTATGCGGGCGATCGGATCCTGGTCGTGGGCGGAGGAGACTCCGCGATCGAAGCGGCCATGGCGTTGGGGGAACAGGAGGGCACCACGGTGCACCTCTCCTACCGTCGTGAGAACTTCTCCCGCATCAAGCCCGGGAACCACAAGAAGATCGAGAAGGCGATCCAGGCGGGGCAGGTGCAGGCCCTGCTCGGTACGAGCGTCAAGGAGATCACCACCGAACGGGTCGTGATCGCGGGCGGGGATGGCTCGCCCCTGATCCTTCCCAACGATCAAGTCTTCGTCTTCGCGGGTGGGGAGCTGCCCACGCCCTTCTTGGCGGCATGCGGCATCGAGATCGAAAAGCGATTCGGGACACCGCGGAAGAGGAGGCTGACCCGCAAGTCCGCCTGAGTCGGGTTGGTGCCAATGTTGTGGCAATCGAAGACCATTCCGGAGCAGGCGTGCCTCGGGGTGATGCACCGTAGCATAAGTGCCACAACGACTTAGCGGAACCTAATCTCCCGTCGTTGAGCCTTTGGCCGGCGGTTGTTGCGCCCGCAGGTCCGATTTCGGTGCCGGGTCCAATGATTGCTCCGTACAACTACGCAGTTCGCTGTTGACGAGGCCTCCCCCGGGGCGAATCAGGGCGCGCACTCTGCGCCCTTCGATCGCCGGTCTCTCCGGTACGTGAAGGGAAGGAGGGACCGAGTGACATTCTTCAAGCATGAAGCAGTTCACACGCCTGGGGCGCGCCAGAGTCGCGAACCGGCCATGACGGCCGTGGCGCGGTCAGCGTTGGACCGGATCCGGGATCAGGGCTGAGGCACGAGATGGGGTCCCTCCTACGAATGCTCGCGGCGACGAGCCTTCTGGCGTTGAGCGCTGGGGGCGCGGCGGGGCAGGCGAACGTGGTCAATCCGCACGGCACGCTGCCGTCGGATCTGGACTGCGCGTCGTGCCACACAGCGAATTCGTGGGCGCCGATCAAGCAGAGCCTGGACTTCGACCACGGCCGGACGGCGTTCCCTCTGACGGGGTCGCACAGCGAGGCGCAATGCGTGCGCTGCCACCTGAGCCTGCGGTTCGATCAGCCGAAGGTGGAGCTGGGCGACTGCACCTCGTGCCACCTGGACGTTCACCAGGGGGCCTTGGGCCAGGAATGCGCGACGTGTCACACGACGACGTCGTTCCAGCAGGTGGAGGCGGTGGAGCTGCACGCGCGGACGGAGTTCCCGCTGACGGGGTCGCACCTGCAGGTGAGCTGCGAGAGCTGTCACGTGGACGACCGCGGGGGCGCGTTCTCGGCGCGGGACGCGGAGTGCGTGAGCTGCCACCTCGGGGACTATCAGCGCACGAACGTGATCGACCACGAGACGCTGGGGTTCCCGACGACGTGCGAGCAGTGCCACGGGACGTTGTCGTGGCGGGCGACGGAGTCGTTCGACCACGCGCGCTTGTCGGGCGGGTTCGGGCTGGTGGGCGGCCATGTAGGAATCGAGTGTGCGAGCTGCCACGCGCTGCCGTCGCTGGAGCCGCTGTGGAGCCCGGCGAGTCAGGACGACTGCCTGACCTGTCACACGGTGGACTACGAGCGGGAGCACGGGGGGAACGGGTTCCCGACGACATGCCTGACGTGCCACACAGTGGAGACGTGGTCGGGAGCGGCGATCGACCATCCGGCGCTGTCGGGTGGGTTCCGGCTGTTGGGGAGCCACGAGCAGGCGGCGTGTTCGAGCTGTCACAGCGGGCCGCAGTTCGGGGTGGTGTTCTCGGCGGCGAACGACGAGGACTGCGTGGCCTGCCACCAGGCGGACTACGACGGGGAGCACGCGGGCTCGGGCTTCCCGACGACGTGTACGCAGTGCCATACGGTGGACAGCTGGTCGCGTGCGCAGTTCGACCACCAGCAGATGACCGGGTTCCCGCTGCTGGGCGAGCATGCGACGGCCACGTGCGAGAGCTGTCATATCCCGCCCAACCATGCGCTGCGCTTCCAGGCGCAGAGCGCCAACGACTGCGTGGCCTGCCACCAGGCGGACTACGATCGGCAGCACGCGGGTACCCAGATCCCGACGGAGTGCGCCACCTGCCACAGTGTGGACGGGTGGGGCACGCAGACGTTCGACCACGTGACGATCTCGGGCGGGTTCCAGTTGCTGGGCCGGCACCTGACGGCCGCCTGCTCAGCGTGTCACTCGGGACCGAACGGGGCGCTGCCCTGGGCCCCGAGCAGTCAGGACGACTGTGTGGCTTGCCACCGGACGGACTACGACCAGCAGCATGCCGGCACGAACATCCCGACGGACTGCCTGGCCTGCCACACGGTCAACTCGTGGGCCGGAGCCGCGTTCGACCACACGGTCCAGTCGGGCGGGTTCCAACTGCTGGGTGAGCACCAGAAGGCGAGCTGCGAGTCCTGCCACTCGGGCCCGAACAACACCGTCCCCTGGAACGCGGCCAGCCAGGACGACTGCGTGGCCTGCCACCAGGCGGACTACGACCGACAGCACGGCGGGAGTGGGTTCCCCACCACCTGCGTGGACTGTCACACGGTCAACGGGTGGGGGTCGGCCGCCTTCAACCACGTCGACGTCTCGGGCGGGTTCGCGCTAATCGGTCGGCACATCGAGATCAGTTGCTCGAGATGCCACTCGGGGCCGAACAGCACTGTACCGTGGAGTCCCGCCAACCAGGACGACTGCGTGGCCTGCCACCAGGCGGACTACAACGCCGAGCACGCCGGCACGGGCTACCCGACCACCTGCCTGTCCTGTCACACGCTGAACGGATGGGCGGGCGCGACCTTCAATCACGCCACGGTTTCGGGTGGTTTCGACCTGGTGGGCTCGCACACCACGGTGGCCTGCACGACCTGTCACTCGGGACCCAACAATGCCGTGCCGTGGACGCCTGCCAATGCCAGCGACTGCGTAGCCTGCCACCAGGCGGACTACAACGCCGAGCACGCGGGCACGGGCTACCCGACCACCTGTCTGGACTGCCACAACGTGAACCAGTGGACCGGTGGCACGTTCAATCACGCCACCGTGTCCGGCGGGTTCAACCTGGTGGGCGCGCACAATGCGGCGCAGTGCAACACCTGCCACTCGGGGCCGAACAACGCGGTCCCCTGGAACCCGAGCAACCAGGACGACTGTGTGGCCTGCCACCAGGCGGACTACAACGCCGAGCACGCCGGCACGGGCTACCCGACCACCTGTCTGTCCTGCCACAACGTGAACCAGTGGACGGGCGCCACGTTCAACCACGGGTCGGTGTCCGGCGGGTTCAACCTGGTGGGCGCGCACAATGCGGCGCAGTGCAACACCTGCCACTCGGGTCCGAACAACGCGGTCCCCTGGAACCCGAGCAACCAGGACGACTGCGTGGCCTGCCACCAGGCCGACTACAACGCCGAGCACGCCGGTACGGGCTATCCCACCACCTGTCTGTCCTGCCACAACGTGAACCAGTGGACGGGGGCCACGTTCAACCACGGGTCGGTGTCCGGCGGATTCAACCTGGTGGGCGCGCACAACGCGGCGCAGTGCAACACCTGCCACTCGGGTCCGAACAACGCGGTACCCTGGAACCCCACCAACCAGGACGACTGCGTGGCCTGCCACCAGGCGGACTACAACGCCGAGCACGCCGGTACGGGCTATCCCACCACCTGTCTGTCCTGCCACAACGTGAACCAGTGGACGGGGGCGACCTTCAACCACGGGTCGGTGTCCGGCGGGTTCAACCTGGTGGGCGCGCACAATGCGGCGCAGTGCAACACCTGCCACTCGGGCCCAGGCGGTGCTGTGCCCTGGAATCCGACCAACCAGGACGACTGTGTGGCCTGCCATCAGGCCGACTACAACGCCGAGCACGCCGGCACGGGCTATCCGACCACCTGCTTGTCCTGCCACAACGTGAACCAGTGGACGGGGGCGACCTTCAACCACAGCCTGGTCTCGGGTGGCTTCGGTCTGGTGGGGGCGCACAGCAGTGCCCAGTGCAGCACCTGCCACTCGGGTCCAGGCGGCGCGGTGCCCTGGAATCCCAGCAATCAGAACGACTGCATCGCCTGCCATCAGACCGACTACAACTCGGAGCATGCCGGCACGGGATACCCGACCACCTGTCTGGACTGCCACTCGCAGACCCAGTGGTCGGGGGCGTCGTTCAATCACGACTCCGCGTTCTTCCCGATCTACTCCGGGAAGCACCAAGGCAAGTGGAGCAACAACTGCGCGACCTGCCACACCGATCCCACGAACTACTCGGTGTTCACGTGCTTGAACTGCCACGCCCACAACAAGACGGATATGGACAGCGAGCACCGGGGCAAGTCCGGCTACTCCTACAACAGCAACGCCTGCTACAACTGCCACCCCCGCGGTCGTACCTGATCTCGGGAGGCCACGCCCTCGCCCCTCGGGGCAGCGAGTCGGCCAGTCCTGGAACGACGGAGTGGGTGGGGCGGGTCTGAGCCGATCAGCGAAGCTGTAGGCTCAGCGAGAGCTGGAGGCGGGCGCGTGTGCCCCGTGCATCTGGCCGTGCGACCCGATGAGTCCGGCGCGTGAGGCCACCGAGAACAGCCCGGTCACCAGGACGAGCAGCGCCAACACCCTCCGGCCCCGGAGCGTGCGGAGCCCGAGACGCTGGGAGAGCAGCACCAGGGCTGTGAGTGCGGGAACGGTCCCCGCCCAGAACCCCAGCATCACCAGGGCGCCGGTCGCTGCCGAGAGCGTGGCCAGGGCAAGACCGAGAGCGGCGTAGACCAGGCCGCAGGGGAGCAGGCCGGTGGCCATGCCGAAGAGCAGGCGCGGGCTGAAGCCCCTGGGTTCCTTGGGGCTCCGCAAGCGAGTCAATCCGGGGGGGCGAAAGCGCGGCTCGGGGAGCGCCCCGGCCAGGACCCCCGCGAACCAGACCACCAGCACGAGGGACACGGCGGTGGGGAGCCAGCGGGGTCCGGGGAGCGCCGATCCGAACGCTCCCGCCACGGCCCCGAGCCCTGCGTAGGTGGCGGCTCGTCCGAGGTGCCACCCCAAGGTGCCGCGCTTCGAGCTGCCACAGGCCACGGCGAAAGGCCCGCACATCCCCACGCAGTGGGGACTCCCCACCAGCCCCGAGACGAAGGCACCCACGATCAGGCCGCTCACCACCGACGCGCCCTCACCGCTCGAACTCGGCTACGACGATCCGGACCGGACCATCTCCAGGAACGGCCTCGACGTCGAACGCGTCCATTCCGTCGCGGTGGAGGAAGGCACGGGCTTCTTCCGCGAAGGGAAGGTCGCGGAGTTCCTCCGGCACCGAGACCACCAATCGAACCAGGCGACCTCTGCGCACGCTGGTCAGCGTACGCACGCTGCGCGACAGCTCGCGCAGTACGGTTGCCAGGGGATTGCTGGAATCGATCACAGGTCACTGAGGCTCGGAGGTGTCTCCCCCCGCGAATGCAACGCACATGCCCGACACCCGAGGGCGGGGGCCGGCTCCTAACCCAATAGGAAGCAACCACATACGGGGCCGACCCTTGTGTGGGTCCGTCCGGGGGGCGACGCTTGCCTGTGTAATTTCGCACACTTGCCCTGGGGATTCGTGAACACGTCGCGACGCGTCAGCGTGCTGGTCTGTGATGACGAGGAGCTGATCCGCTGGTCGCTCAGCGAGCATCTGCAGGGGGAAGGATACGCCACCATCGAGGTGGACAACGGGGCCCGCTGTCTCGAGGCGGTGCGGGATCATGCTCCGGCGCTCGTGCTCCTGGACCTGAAGATGCCGGAGCGAGACGGTCTCTCGGTGCTGGAGACGCTCCGCTCCGAAGGCAATGACGTTCCCGTCATCGTGCTCACCGCGCACGGGGGTATCGAGAGCGCGGTCACGGCGACCCGTCTGGGCGCCAGCGCCTACCTCACCAAGCCCTTCGATCTGGTCGAAGTGGGACTTCAAGTGGAGAAGGTCCTGGCCGACGACCGACTCCAACGGGAAGTCCAATACCTGCGCAACCGCCAACGGGCGGGATACGGCGAGTTCATCGGCGCGTCCCCGCGGTTGGCACCGCTGTTCGAAGCGCTCGAGCGCCTGGAGCGTGTCGATGCCCCCACCGTCCTCGTGACGGGAGAGAGCGGTACCGGCAAGGACGTGATCGCACGGGCCATTCATGTCCACGGGCCACGCAAGGATGGAGTCTTCGTCGAGGTCGATTGCGCCTCGCTCCCGGAGCACCTCATCGAGAGCGAGTTGTTCGGGCATGAGCGGGGCGCCTTCACGGATGCCAAGAACACGAAGCGAGGGCTCTTCGAGTTGGCGGCGGGGGGCGTGGTCTTTCTCGATGAGATCGGCGAGATGAAGCCGATCACCCAGGCCAAGCTCTTGCGGGCCATTGAAAACCGCAGCTTCCGCCGAGTCGGGGGCGTCGCTTCCATCCCGCTGAACGCGAGCCTGATCGCCGCGACGAACCGCGACCTCAGACGCGAAGTGGAGCAGGGGGGCTTTCGCGAGGATCTCTACTTCCGCCTCAACGTCATCCCCATCCACATACCGCCGCTACGAGACCGCACGGAGGACGTGCCTGCGCTGGTCGCTCACTTCCTCGACCGGTTCTCCCGGACGCTGGGGCGGAAGGTGGAGGGCGCGTCGCGCGACGCCATGAGCTTGCTCCAGAGCTACGGCTGGCCCGGCAATGTGCGTGAGCTGCGCAACCTGTTGGAGCGCGTCGTGTTGCTCGGCAAGTCCGGCACCGTGGAGGTCGACGACCTGCCTCCGGAGATGCGGTTCCGGGGCATGGCCCGCGCCCGGCGGACGGCGGTCCACGGCTTCACCCTTCCGGAGGAGGGTGTGGACCTGGAGGCCGTCGAGCGCAGCTTGGTGGCCCAGGCGCTGGAGCGGGCCGCTGGCAATCAGTCTGCCGCAGCGCGCCTGTTGGGGATCTCCCGCTACGCGCTCCGCTACCGGATGCAGAAGTTCGGACTGGCCTGAGGCGGATAGGGACCGCGGCGCCGCGACCCGGTCAGCTGGGCCAACGCAGGAGGAAGCTGGCACCCGAGGTCGGACCCTCGACCAAAAGGAGGTCCGCCCCCATGCTCACCGCGCCGCGCCTGCAAATGGCGAGACCCAGACCCGTTCCCCGCGAGCGGGTGGTGAAGAAGGGGTCGAAGATCCGGCGGCGATTCTGTGGGGGGACGCCGGGCCCCTCGTCGCTGACGCGCAGGTGACCGTCGGTGATGTCCACACGCACTTCGCCGTGCCCGCTCATGGCCTGCGATGCATTCTGCAGGAGATTGAGCACGATCTGACCGATCAGGTCGGGATCTCCAAGGGCCTCGCCGGCTCCGCTCACAAGGATCTGGACGCCGGGTTCCTCGCGGGCGAGCAGGTCCGCGGCGGCTTCCGCCTGTTCACGAAGATCGACCGGTTCGATTCGCGGGTCCGCCGGCTTGGCCAACGCCAGGAGCTCGCCCACCATGCGGTCGAGGCGACGGATCTGCACGTCGACCTTGTCCATGACCCCCTTGCGGCGATCCTCTTGGTCGAGTGAGCGGGAGATCACCTGCAGAGCGCCGGAGATCCCCGCCAGTGGATTCCGCAGCTCATGTGCCACCGCTGCGGAAAAGGCGCCCAGCTGGGCCAGGGTCTCGGCCTGACGCGCCCTGCTCTCGGCCTGGATCACGTCGGTGAGGTCTGCCAGGTGCAGGAGAGCGCGGGCCCTGGGGTGTTCGAGCGGCACGATGGAGATGCGGAAGCTGCGCGTGCGCTCCTCGTCTTCGACATCGACTCGGGGAAGGGTCACCTCGTGGCCGGTGTCCAAGGCCCGCCGCACGCGTTCTTCGAGCTGGGCCACCTGAAGCAGGGGGGCCGGCAGGACCTCCAGGTAGTGCCGGCGGACGGAGGACTCCCCCTCGAACAGTCCTGTGTCGGAAGCGGCTGCCGACGTGACCAGGCCCTCGGCATCCACCAGCAGGACGGTGGCGGGCATGTGCGACACCAGCAGTCCCTGCAGCGTGTCCAGCTCGCGCTCCTCGCGCGTCTCGATGTAGGCGTCCATGACCGCGGCGAGACCCACGCAGGTGAGCCGGTCGAACGCGCTGGCGAAGGTAAAGGCGCGCTCCCGTCCCCAGGCCTCCTCCACCAAACCGCGTAACTGCTCCCGCAGGGCGGACATGCTGGTGAACACGTAGCGCGGAGGGACCCCGTGCATCACGTGGACCCGGCCGATCTGGCGTTGGCGGGCGTGGAAGGCCTCGTCGTGGGGACCCGCCAGAACGTCCTGGATCCAGGCCGCCAACGTCCCCTTGAGGCGCTCAACCTGAGCGTCCGAGCTTATTGCGGCCCGGGCTTCGGGTGCCGCGCGGATGTTGGCGTAGAAGGCCTCGGCCACGCTCCGGAGGTGTGGGCGCAGGACGGGAAGCGCCTCACGCAGCAGGCGGGCGTCCGCTTCGCCGAAGGCCACCAGCTGCTTCAGCTCGGCAAACTCCCGTCCAGGGTGTGCGGGTCCGCCCGATCCATCTGTGCCAAATCCCACAGTTTCGCTGGCCTCGACGCTGGTCGTTTCTGCTAAGTGATTTAAAGGCAAAATCTTACGCGGTGGCATGTCCCGTGCCCCTGCGCGGGCCGGATACGAACCGACACTCGCGACCCAAGGGAATGGTATGTCGGGACAGAACCCCACGACACCGGATCCGAGAGCGGCCCTCGCCGTGGCGCCCAACGGATCCGCGGTCTCCTACGACGATGACGTCGTCAAGCTCTTCTTCTGGGCCACGATCCTCTGGGGTGTGGTCGGGATGCTGGTGGGCGTGATCATCGCCCTCCAGATCGCCTGGTGGCCAGCGAACCTGGGCCTGCCCTGGACCACGTTCGGCCGGTTGCGCCCGCTGCACACGAATGCCGTGATCTTCGCATTCGGGGGCAACATCTGCTTCACGGGCATCTACTACTCGATGCAGCGCCTGTTGAAGACCCGGATGTTCAGTGACGCGCTGTCACGACTCCATTTCTGGGGCTGGCAACTCATCATCGTGTCGGCGGCGATCACATTCCCGTTGGGCATGACGCAGTCGAAGGAGTACGCGGAGCTCATCTGGCCCATCGACATCGCGGTGACGTTGGTCTGGGTCATCTTCGCGATCAACTTCTTCGGCACCATCGCCATCCGGAAGGTGCAGCACCTGTACGTGGCGATCTGGTTCTACATGTCGTTCGTCATCACCATCGCGGTGCTCCACATCGTCAACAGCTTGGCCATCCCCGCCACGCTGTTCCGCTCCTATCCGATCTACTCGGGCATGACGGACGCGCTGGTGCAGTGGTGGTACGGCCACAATGCCGTCGGCTTCTTCCTCACGACGCCGTTCCTGGGTCTGATGTACTACTTCCTGCCCAAAGCGGCCGAGCGCCCGGTGTACAGCTATCGGCTCTCCATCATCCATTTCTGGGCACTGGTCTTCCTCTACATCTGGGCAGGCCCGCACCATCTGCTCTACTCGTCCCTGCCGGAGTGGTCCCAGACCCTGGGCATGATCTTCAGCATCATGCTGCTCGCTCCTTCTTGGGGCGGCATGCTGAACGGGTTGCTGACGCTGCGAGGCGCTTGGCACAAGCTGCGCTCCGATCCGGTCATCAAGTTCATGGTGGTGGCGGTCAGCTTCTATGGGATGAGCACCTTCGAGGGGCCGATGATGTCGGTTCGGGCGGTGAACGGACTCTCCCACTTCACCAACTGGGTTGTCGGTCACGTCCACTCGGGTGCCTTGGGATGGGTGGGGATGATCTCCTTCGGCACGCTGTACTGGCTGGTGCCTCGCCTGTACAACCGTCCTCTGGCCCATCCCACGTGGCCGACCACGCATTTCTGGCTGGCCACGATCGGGATTGTGCTCTACACGGTAGCCATGTGGGCCGCCGGGTTGATGGAGGGGTTGCAGTGGCGCGCCATCAACGAGACCGGCCAGCTCGCGCATCCGATCTTCGTGGACATCGTGAATCGCCTCGAGCCCTTCTACTGGCTGAGACTCGTCGGCGGAACGCTCTTCCTGATCGGTGCCATCATGGCGCTGGTCAATTTCATCCACACGGTGCGTAGGCCGGCGCCTCAAGAAGGTGGCCAGCTCCACGCCGCCGCGGCTGCCTGAGGAGCGACGACAATGGCCAGCAACCAACAGCACCACAATCCGGAGTCCGAGAAGGCCTACGGCCAACTCCACCGGAGACTGCTCGAGGGCAAGAGCGCCGTCTTCGCCGTCACCACGGCCGTCGCGATCTCCGTCGGTGGACTGGTGGAGATCGTGCCCATGTTCACCGCGCAGGCGCCGCAGACTGTGACGGCGGTCACGCCCTACACGCCGCTGGAGGTGGCGGGTCGTGACATCTACGTCCGGGAGGGGTGCTACCTGTGCCACTCCCAATGGGTGCGGCCCATGCGCGCCGAGGTCTTGCGCTACGGCGAATGGAGCCGAGCGGTCGAGTACACGTACGACCGACCGTTCTTGCTCGGGTCTCGTCGCATGGGACCCGACCTGCACCGCGTGGGTGGGAAATACCCGGATGCATGGCACTTCGAGCACATGCGCGATCCGCGCTCCACGTCTCCCGGGAGCGTGATGCCTCCGTACCCGTGGCTCTATACCCGCAGCATCGACCCCGAGGACGTGGCGGCTTCGGTACGAGCGTTGAAGAAGGTCGGCACGCCCTACAGCGACGCAGAGGTCGCCGGTGTCGCGGAGAGCCTGCAGCGTCAAGGGCAGGACATCGTGGGCCGGCTGGCGGCTACGGGTGCCCAGACCAGTGGGGACCGTGAGATCGTCGCGCTCATCGCATATCTGCAGAGGCTGGGTGTCGACGGCCGGCGCATGCTCTCGCAACAATCCGGGGGGACGCCATGAATCCCCTCATTCAGGAAGCCGCCGGCTCCGTGGAGCTGGGTTGGTTGCTGGGTGTGATGACCGTGGTCTTCTTCGCCTTCTTCCTGGCCTGGACGTACTGGGCCTTCGCGCCCTCACACCGGCGCCGGATGGAGGAGTACGCCCGCATGCCTTTCGACGAGGGAGGTGAATAGGTGGCCAAGGATACCAACCGCCTGCTCGGCCACACCGACGAGGCCGACGGCATCGACGAGTACGACAATCCACTCCCGGATTGGTGGCTGGGATTGTTCTGGTTCACCATCGTCTGGGCCGTCGTCTACGGCGTCCACTACCACTTCATCGCTGAGCGGTCGGCCGAGAAGCGACTGGCCGCGGAGATGGCGGCTGCGGAGGCCCGCTGGCCCGCGCAGACCGCGGATGCCTCGACGTTCACTTTGACGCCCGAAGCCATCGCGGCGGGCGAGCAGGTCTTCCAGACCAACTGCTTCGTGTGCCACGGGGTCAATCTGGAGGGTGGGATCGGTCCCAATCTGGTGGACGACGAGTGGATCCACGGGGCGAGCGTCGACTCGATCCTGGCGACGATCAGCAACGGTGTGCTGGACAAGGGAATGCCCAATTGGGGGTCGCTGCTGGGGCCTGAGAAGGTGAATCAGGTGGCAGCCTACGTGATCAGCCTCAACCCCGAGGTCACGCAGTCCGACGCTCCAATGAGCGACAATCCTTCGGGGTCATAGAATAGATTCGGATCATGTTGGGCTTCAGCCAAACGCGCGAGTGGGTCTACCCACAGTCGATTCGCGGCCACTTCATGACCCTGCGGCGCTGGACGTTCGCTGCGCTGCACGTGTTGCTGTTCGTGGCACCGTGGATCCAGATCGGTGGGTACCCACTCGTCCGGATCGACATCCCCGCCCGTAGAGTCTTCCTGTTCGGGCAGATCTTCACGCCGTACGACACGATCTTCCTGCTGCTCCTGCTTCTGTTCCTTGCCTTCTCGCTGTTCTTCTTCACAGCGATCTTCGGGCGGGTCTGGTGCGGATACGCCTGTCCCCAGACCGTCTTCCTGGAGACCTGGATCCGTCCGCTGGAGCTTTGGATCGAGGGGGATCGCACCACGCGCAAGCGTCGCGACGCCCAGGGGTTCAGCTTCGACCTCGCGTGGCGCAAGGCCGCGAAGTGGACCGCTTTTGCCGCGGTGTCGTTCCTGATCGCCATGGCGCTCGTGAGCCTCTTCGCGGGAGCCCGTGAGCTCTGGACAGGCCGGGCGGGTCCGGTGGCGTACGCGTTCGTGGTCGTGGTCTCCATCGCGTGGTTCTGGGACTTCACCTGGTTTCGGGAGCAGTTCTGTAGCTACCTCTGTCCCTACGCTCGCTTCCAGAGTGCGTTGGCCGATGAGGAGAGCCTCATCGTCACGTACGACGAGGTGCGGGGTGAGCCGCGTGAGAAGGGGAAGGCGGCTGCCGCCGAGGGCCGCTGCATCGACTGCAACAAGTGCGTCGTGGTCTGCCCCCAGGGCATCGACATCCGTGACGGCTTCCAGTTGGAGTGCATCCAGTGCGCGCGCTGCATCGACGCCTGCACCAGCGTCATGGAGCCGCTCCAGCACCCCACGCTGGTGGCCTACGGGTCGGTCGCAGAGTCGCAGGGGCGGGTCGTGCGCCGCTGGCGGCCGCGGACTTTCGTCTATGCGGGGCTGCTCGCCGCCCTGGTAGTGGCGGGCGGTGTGCTCATGGTCCGGCGCGTGCCCTTCGAGGCGACGGTGAACCGGGCACCCGGATCCACGTTCACCGTGGACGCCGATGGGTACATCCGCAATACGTTCCTGCTCGAGATCACGAACAAGGATCCCCGACCGGGATCCGTTTCCTATGCGGTGGGGTTGGAAGGCTTGGAAGGGGCGGAAGCGCTGGTACCCCCCTTCGAGTTGGAGACCAGTCAGTCGAGGACGCTGCCCTTGGTGGTGCGGATCCCGGCCGCCTCGGCGACCGCTCGCAGCTTGCCGCTGCAGGTGCGGGTCTCCAGCGATGAGAACGAGATGGTGTTGCCCACCACCTTCCTGACAGGAGGCCCCACCCATGGAGGCACGTGAGCGCGCGGACTCGGCGGCACCCAAGCGCGTGATCGAGCTGTCGCGCGATCACGTCTGGCCCGTGGCCATCGCGATCGGGCTGCTTCTGGTCGCTCTGGTCAACGTGACCTTCATCTACATCGCAGTCACCGGCGCGGACGAGGTGGTGCCCTCCTACGTGTCCGGTCCTCGGTAGCAGACCCCTGGACAAGAGCCGGGCATCGACGGCTGCGGCCGGGGCGCCGGCAGTCCCGCGACCGGCTGAGGCACGCCAGGCACGGTGCCCTCATTGCGGCACGCCCGTCGAGGGAGACCGTGACGCATTCTGCTGCCATGGGTGCGAGATCGCGGCGGCGATCATCCAGGGAGCCGGCCTCGAGCGCTACTACCAGGAACGGGAGGCCTACGCCCCTCGACCGGGTGCTCTGGAGGGGGCCTGGGACGCCGTGCCCGTGACCGCGCTGCAGGATGGTAGTTGCGAAGTCCGTTTGGGAGTCGATGGCCTGCGCTGCGCGTCGTGCGTGTGGGTGACGGAGCGGGTGCTGGAGGCCACCCCAGGCGTGGTGGCGGCGACCGTCTCGTACGCGACCGGGAGAGCCACCCTGCGTTGGCGCCCTGAGCAGGTGGACCTCGCGACCCTGGCGCGCCGCATCGGTCAACTCGGCTACCGTCCGCGTCTTCCCGGCGAAGAGAGTCGTGCCGATCCCGGCCTCCTGCTGCGCCTGGGTGTCGCCGTGTTCGCCGCTCTCAACGTGATGCTGGTGTCGGCGGCGTTGTACGCCGGTTGGTTCGGCACGATGGAGCCCCGCTTCGTGGCGCTCTTCCAGTGGACGGCGCTGTTGCTATCCACTCCGGTAGCGCTCTGGTGTGCGGAGCCGTTCTTCGCAGGTGCGTGGACCGGGCTGCGTCATCGGACGCTCTCCATGGACGTGCCCATCGCGCTGGCGGTGGCCGTGCTATACGCGCATGGCGTATGGGCCACGCTCCGGGGAGTCGATGCCTATCTGGACTCGCTCACGATGCTGGTCGCCCTCCTGCTCATGGGCCGCGTGCTCGAGTCGGGAAGCCGCCGCCGGGCCGCGGAGGCGGCAGTGGCGCTGGCCGGCACCGTACCGGCCAGTGCCCGTCGCCTGGGCCGCGGCGGGTTGGAGCGGGTCGCTGCCGCGGAGCTCACGGTGGGGGACCGCATCGAGATCGGAATGGGCGAAGAGGTGGCGGCCGACGGCGTGGTCGTCGAGGGCAGCGCCCACGTCCGCATGGCTCTTCTGACCGGCGAGTCGGCGCCCGTACCGGTCGAGGTGGGGGACCGGCTGGTCGCGGGCGCGGTCCTGGAAAGCGGCTCGCTGGTATTGGAGGTGGATGCAGTCGGCAGTGCCACGGTCGTCCGACGCATGGCCGACGCCCTGAGGACCGCGCTGGACCGGCCCGCGCGGGAGAGCGCCGTGGACCGCATCGCGCCGTGGTTCACGGGCGTGACGCTGACGGTGGCGCTCGGGACGGCGGTGGCCTGGTGGTGGCTGGCCGGGCCCGCGCGCGCGCTGGAGGTGTGCGTGGCGGTGCTCGTGGTCGCGTGTCCCTGTGCGCTGGCGCTGTCGCGTCCGCTGGCCGCGGCCGCCGGCCTGGGGGCCGCCGCCCGTCGGGGCCTGTTGATCCGCTCTCCGGAGGCGCTCCTGGATCTGAATCACATCACCACACTCGCCCTCGACAAGACGGGGACGGTGACGGCAGGGGAGCTCACAGTGGTGGAGGCGGACGACGCGGCGGTTCGGGTCGCGGCTGCCTTGGAGCGGGGGAGCGTGCATCCGATCGCGCGGGCGTTGGTGGACGAAGCCGTGCAGCGGGGCATTCCACTGGCCCGCGCCCAGGATGTGCGTGAGGAGCCCGGTGTGGGCGTGTGCGGCCGCGTGGACGGGCGGTTCTGGCAGCTGAGCGCCGGGGGACCTGGAGCGGTCCTGCTGCGGAGCGACGACGGAGTCGTCCACGAGTTGCGCATGGCGGATACGCTGCGTGAGGACTCTGCCCAGGCCACCGGCGAGCTGTCGAGGCACGGCGTGGGCGTGGCCCTGCTCTCGGGGGATCGCCCGGAGGTAGCCACGCGTGTGGGAGCTCGCCTGGGAATCGACGAGATTCACGCGCCGTTGACCCCGGACGCCAAGGTCCACTGGATCGAGGAGCAACGGTCGCGGGGTGGGCGAGTGCTGTTCGTGGGCGACGGCGTGAACGATGGTCCGGCCCTGGCTGCCTCCGACGTGGGCATCGCCATGGGGACGGGGGCGGCCTCTTCCGTGCTGGTGGCCGACGGAGTGGTGACCGGTGGATCGCTGCTCTCCTTGGTCGGCGGCTTCGCGGCCGCCCGCGCGGCGCGCACGCAGATCCGTTCCAACCAGATCCGCTCGATCGCCTACAACGCGCTGGCCGTGAGTGCCGCGGCGGCCGGCTGGATCAATCCACTGGTGGCGGCGGTGCTGATGCCGCTGTCGTCCCTCCTGGTGATCTGGGGGGCTTCCCGCGTGGAGGTACGCGTGCGCAGGTCGGCGGCATGAACGCGCTCGCGTTCCTCCTGCCGGTGGCGCTGCTGCTGGGCGCCGTCTTCGTCGTCCTCTTCATCGTGGCGGTGAAGAACGGGCAGTTCGAGGACCTCGACGACCCGCCCGAACGGATCCTGCACGAGGATTGAACCGGACAACCGCCTTCTCAGCCCCCCTGGAAGGCCATCAGCGTGTGAACCTCCACCCCGGCTTTGGCGAGCCGTTCGGCACCGCCCAAGGTGGGCAGGTCCATGACGAAGGCAGCGGCCACCAGCTCCCCTCCAGAGCGCCGGATCAGCTCGGCAGCGGCCAATGCGGTGCCTCCCGTGGCGACGAGGTCGTCGATAAGGAGCACGCGGTCGCCGGAACCGATGGCGTCCGCGTGGATCTCGATGGTGTCCACCCCGTATTCGAGCTGGTACTCCTGGCCGATCACCTTGGAGGGGAGCTTGCCCTTCTTGCGGATGGGCACGAAGCCACGACCAAGGTCGTGGGCCACCGCGCCGCCCAGGATGAAGCCCCGGGCTTCGATGCCGGCGACATAGGTGATGTCGGCGTCCAGGAAGGGCCAGACCAACTCGTCGACGGCGGCGCGGAGTCCGCGCGGATCCGCCAACAAGGGGGTGATGTCCCGAAAGAGCACACCCGGGGCCGGGTAGTCCGGGATGGTGCGGACCAGGCCCGAGAGGTCCAGGCTGCTGCGACGATGATGCATGGCACGTCCTTTCAAAACGGGTCCCGCCGACGATAGGGGAGACCGCCGCGTGCGTCGAGGGGGGCGTTTTCGGCGTCGGAGCCCCGTGAATGGCCGCAGGGCGGCTCCGCGGGTGGGGAGGGACCCCGGGGGGTAGCACAGGAAGAACGTCGTACGGGAGGGATTGCCATGACGCCGACGGGCGCGCCCAGCGCCACGCAGGACCGCCGCGAGCTGGCCATCGACGGGATGCACTGCGCTGCTTGTGTCGGACGGGTGGAGCGCGCGCTGCAGGGGGTGCCAGGAGTCCTGGAATGCTCCGTGAACCTGGTGGAGGAAACGGCGTCCCTGACGGTGGACCCGTCCGCGTTCGACGCAGCGTCCGCCACGGCGGCCGTCGAGAAGGCGGGGTATGCCGCGCGGGCCCGCTCCACCGACGTTCTCGAGCCCGCTGCCGATCGCGAGCAGGAGATGGCCCGCCAGGACGACGCGTGGCGCCAAGCGCTGCGGCGGTTCTGGGTGGGAGCCATCCTGGGGCTCCCGGTGCTGGTGCTGGGCCACGTGGGCCTGTTCCCCGGCCTCGAGCACCTCGGCCACGATCGCCGTCTGCAGATCCTGAGCGGGCTGCTCACCCTGCCCATCGTCACCTGGGTGGGTGGCGGGTTCTTCACACGGGCCTGGGCGCAGATCCGGCGAGGCGAGACCACGATGGACACGCTCATCGCGCTCGGCACCGGCGCGGCCTTTCTGTACTCCGTGGTCGTCGTGGCGGCGCCCAGCCTTTTCCCCGCAGGAACGGCCCATCCGTTCTTTGAAGCCGCCGCAGTGGTCATCACTCTGGTGGTCCTGGGGCAGGCGCTGGAGGCCCGTGCGCGGGGCCGCACGTCGCGGGCGCTGCGGGCCCTGCTGGAGCTGCGGCCCGAGCGGGCGCACGTGCTGCGTGAGGGTCACGAGATCGACATCGACGCGCAGGACCTGATGGTGGGCGATCACGTCCTGGTGCGCCCGGGCGAGCGCGTTCCCGTGGACGGCACCGTGGTGGAGGGCGCCAGCGCGGTGGACGAGTCCCTCGTCACCGGAGAGAGCCTGCCGGTAACCAAGAGCGTGGGCGACTCCGTGGTCGGCGGAACGGTGAACGGTGAAGGGAGCCTCGTGTTCGCCGCAGAGCGGGTGGGTGCTGACACCGTGCTGGCCCGCATCGTCGAGCGGGTGCGGGCGGCGCAGGCCAGCAAGCCCCCGATCCAGCGCCTCGCCGATCGGATCGCCGCGGTGTTCGTCCCGACCGTCGTAGTCATCGCTCTGCTGGCGGGCGCGCTCTGGTACCTGTTCGGGCCGGAGCCGCGATTGAACTACGCCGTGGTCGTGGCCGTGGCCGTGCTGGTCATCTCGTGCCCGTGTGCGCTCGGCCTGGCGACGCCGATTTCGGTGATGATCGGCATCGGCAAAGGCGCAGAGCACGGCATCCTGATCCGCAATGGCGAGGCGTTGGAAACCGCTCGCCGCGTCGACACCGTGGTGGTGGACAAGACTGGGACCGTCACTGCCGGAGAGCTCGCCGTCGTGGCTGTCGCTCCGGCCGCCGATGCCGACACGGCGGAGGTGCTGCAACAGGGCGCCTCCGCCGAGATGCGTAGCGAGCACCCCGTGGCCCGAGCGATCGTGGAGCACGCGCGCGCGCAGGGGATGGAGACGCTGCCGGTCGACAGCTTCCGCTCGATCCCTGGACGTGGAGTCGAGGCGCGCCTGGCGGGTGCCAGCGTGCGCGTGGGAGCACCGGACTTCATCCGCGATGGGGGCGGCGACCTGTCAGCGCTGCAGGACGCCCTGGAGCGCGAGATGGCCCAGGGTCATTCCCCGGTGGTCGTGGAGCGCGAGGGCCGAGTGTTGGGTGTGATCGCCGTGGCGGATCGCATCAAGCCCGACGCGCGTGAGACCGTGCGACGCTTACGGGCGCAGGGGCGGGAGGTCGTGATGCTGACGGGCGACCAGGAGGCCGTGGCCCAGGCGGTCGCCGCGGAGGTGGGCATCGGGCACGTCCGAGCCCGTGTGCTTCCCGAGGAGAAGTCGCGCGCGGTGCAGGCGCTGCAGCAGGAGGGACGAACGGTCGCGATGGTGGGGGACGGCGTGAACGACGCACCCGCGCTTGCCCAGGCCGACGTGGGCATCGCCATCGGCTCGGGGACCGACGTGGCCATGGAGGCGGCGGACGTCACGTTGCTCGGCGAGCGGCTTGGGGGCGTAGCCGACGCGCTCGATCTCTCGCAGGCCACGGTGCGCAACGTGCGCCAGAACCTGTTCGGCGCCTTCGTCTACAACGCCCTGGCCATTCCCATCGCGGCTGGTGCGCTCTACCCCTTCTTCGGCACGCTCCTGTCGCCGATGATCGCCGGCGCGGCGATGGCCTTCAGCTCGGTGACCGTCGTATCCAACGCCAACCGCCTGCGGGGATGGAAGCCGAATGTCCGCTGATCCGGGTCTTGTCCAGCGCATCCGCGAAGCCCTCGCCCAGCGCTCGGATGTCGTGGAGAAGCGCATGTTCGGCGGGGTCGCCTTCATGGTCCGCGGTCACATGTGCTGTGGCGTGGCCAACGACGACCTCATGTTGAGGGTGGGGGCGGAGCGCTACCCTGAGGCTCTGACCCGTCCGCATGCGCGGGAGATGGATTTCACCAAGAAGCCGTTGAAAGGCTTCGTCTACGTGGCGCCTGCGGGCATCGAAACGGACAACGCTCTCGAGTCCTGGTTGGCCTGGGCGCTCGAGTTCGTGGAGTCTCTGCCTCCCAAATAGGGGCGGCGCTCACCGCGCCTCCCGATCGAGATCCACACGCGCACCCTGCGCCCGCGCGGATACATAGATCGCTTCGATCACCTTCAGGTTGCGCGCCGCCTCGCGGGCATCGTACCGCAGCGGGAGTCCGTCGAGGACGGCGTCCTCGAAGTGCTCCACCATCCGTAGGTATTCATCCGCGCCGGGCACGAGGTGGTCTTCGCGCCCGGACCGCCCCCGATGCTCCTCGATCACGCAGTCGTTCGTTCCCGGCAGGAAAGCCTGCGGGATTCGGAGCCAGGCGTCGGTCCCGGCGACCTCCACCTGCTCGCAACGCTCCATGGTGAGCGCGCAGTCGAAACGGGCCACGAGACCTCCCTCGAAGAAGAGCGTCCCGGTGAGCTCCTCGTCCACGCCGCGCTCGCTCCAGCGCGCGGTGGCCTGGACCGCCAGAGGCTCACGACCCGCAACCATGCGACTCACGTTGACGCAATAGCATCCCACGTCCAGCAGGGCCCCACCACCGAGGCCGGGATCGAGGCGTATGTTGTCGGGGCGTGTCAGTCGGAACGTGAACGTGCTGCGGATCATGCGAAGGTCTCCCAGGGCACCCGACCCGACCATCTCCAACAGGCGCTCGCTGCGCGGGTGGAAGCGGTACATGAACGCCTCCATGAGCCGCACGTCGTGCACGCGGGCCACCCGGTCCATCTCCAGGCACTCCCGGGCGCCGAGGCCCAGTGGCTTCTCGCAGAGCACGTGCTTGCCCGCCTCGGCGGCTTTCCGGGTCCACTCCAGGTGCAAGCTGTTGGGGAGCGGGATGTAGACGGCGTCGATCTCGGGATCGTCGAGCAAGGCCTGGTAACTCCCCACGCCCCGGGGAATGCGGTTGGCCTCGGCGAACTGACGGGCCCGTGCCTGGTCTCGACTGGCGACCGCCTCCACGCGACTCCGAGGGGACGCGTGCAGGGCGGGAACGACGGCTGCGCGACCGATGTTCGCCGTGCTCAGCACACCCCAGCGCAAGATCCGGTCGGACATCGTGACTTACCCGCGTCAGAAGGGGCTGGCCGGCAGTGCAGCGCCGTCCTCCCCCTCCAAGGGGAGCGAGACCCAACGATGCTCCCGGTGCGACAGCGCTACGGCGTTGATGATCTCCTGAACACGCGCGCTCTGCGCAAAGTCACCTTGATTGACCGGGCCGCCGTCCGTGATCTCCTCCAGGAAATTGTGAACGAGGTTGCCGTAGAAGGCGGTGCCCCATGCGTCGGTTTCCTGGTAGCCGGGCGGGAAGTAGCGATCGGGGATCTCCAGCGGCACGAACTCCACGGCATCCGGCTGGGCCGCGTGCAAGGTCTGGATGACACCGAACTCCTCGACGAGCCGGACGATCAACGCTCCTTCCGAGCCGAAGATCCTGGCCTCGATTCCCGGGTAGTTTCCGACCGTGACATAGGAGGACTGCATGGAGAACAGTGCTCCATTCGCAGCCTCGCCCATGAACATGTCCGCGTCGTCGATGTTGATGCGCTCGCGCTCGCTGTCGAGGTTGGTGCGGCGGCGGTAGGGGACCATGTTGGCAAGAATCCCCACCACCTGCGTCAGGTCCGCTCCCACGCACTCCAACCCGATGTCGATGGTGGGGGCACCGTAGCCTTCGAGCGAGGAGACGGTGATGCCTTCGCGGCTCAGGTCCGTCCCCCATGGGGCTTCGTCCACGGGCTTCGTCTTGTGGATACGCTTGTCCATCGGGTTGTCCGGGTCGAGCCACTGCGAGTTCTGCTCGTACCCGTTGAAGATGTACGGCTGCCCAATGAAACCCTCCCGGATGAGGTCGAACATGTACATCACCGCGGGGGCGTAGCGGAAGGTCAGCCCGACCTTGGTCTTGAGGCCCTTGGACTCCGCCAGGCGGTGCGCGAGCCACACATCGCGGTAGTCGTGACAGACCGGCTTCTCGACCAGACAGTGCTTGCCGGCCTGGAGCGTGGCGAAGACGAGCTCCTGGTGATCGCCGCGGGTCACCACATCGATGACGTCCAGGTCGTCGCGCCCCAGCAGATCCTCCGCGTCGGTGTACACGTCGGGGATGCCATACTGGGCGGCACGGGCCTGTGCGAGATCGAGGTCTCGGTCGCAGATGGCGACGAGGTCGCACGCCGGCGAGCGGTGGAAGCCAGGAAGGTGGGCCGTGTTGGACCAGCGCCCTGCGCCGATCACGCCGACCCGGAGTCGTTCAGGCATGGGTGTCCACGGTGAAAGAAGAGCGCCGGGCGTGCGGGACGCCCGGCGCTCCAGGTGGTGCGAGGGAGATCAGCGCCCGTCTTGCTCGCTGACCGGCCGCGTCCGCACGGTGGGGTACTCGATCCCGAGCTGCTCGAGGTAGTTCGAGAAGCGCGAGGGGTCGTAATAGTACTCTCGCATCTGCGGACGCCACTTCGCCATGATCTCTTCGTTCAGCCAGATGGCGGGCTGATCGGTGGGAGCGATGAACGGCGTGTACTTGGTCTCCGCGGTCTGCACGGTATTGAAGTAGTCCCAGGCATCGGTGACGAGCTTGGGCGTCAGCAACAGGTCCAGAAGTGTCAGCGCCTGGACCTTGGCGCCGGCCACGGCGCCTTTGTGGGCGATGGGTGTGGCCATGGCGATCCCGTTGGCCCAGTTGTGTCCGGGGCCGCCCGGGATGTTCGACGGGTAGTTGAGGGTGATGGTCGGCATGTTCCAGGAGATGTCACCGATGTCATCGGAGCCGCCGCCCAGAGACCGCTCCAGATCGACCGGTCCGCTCAACTCGGGGATCGAGTCGGCCAGGCCGTCCTCGTCCACGCCGAGCTCCTTTTGCAGTCCGCGCGCCAGCGTTTGATCCGCCTCGCTCCATTGAGGCAGGCCCACCCTTTGGATATTGGCGTAGGCGACCTCTGCCACGGGCTTGGAGAAGTGACGACCCCATGCGGAGCCGACCGTCATGATGGTGTCGACTGTGGTCCCGGTCATCAGTGCGGCGCCTTCGGCCATCTTCACCGCTGCGTCGTACATGGCCTTGGTGCGCGGATAGTCCCGCTCGCGGAAGTAGAACCAGATGGTCGCCGTCTGCGGCACCACGTTGGGTTGGTCTCCACCGTCCACGATGATGTAGTGGGAGCGTGCGGCCGGCTGCAGGTGCTCACGCTTGAACTCCCAGGCCTGGGCCATGAGCATCACGGCATCCAGCGCCGAGCGCCCGCGCCAGGGTGAACCCGCGGAGTGGGCGGTCTCGCCGGTGAAGCGGAACTGCACCGACCAGAGCGCGTTGCCGCCGCCCTGGCCCCAGGACATCCCGAAGTTGGAGCCGACGTGCGTGAAGAGGTTCACGTCGACGTCGTTGAAGATCCCCTCACGGACGAAGAAGGCCTTGGAGCCGACCTGCTCTTCCGCGATGCCCGGCCAGATCATCAGGGTCCCGGGGATGTTGTCGCGCTCCATGAGCTCTTTGACCGCGAGCGCCGCCACGATGTTGACGGCCTGTCCCGAGTTGTGCCCTTCTCCGTGGCCCGGTGCCATGGAAATGATGGCTTCCCGGTAGCCGACGCCCGGCTTCTGATTGGACTGGGGAATGCCGTCCACGTCGGAACCGAGCGCGATGACCGGCTTGCCAGATCCCCAGCGCGCGGTCCAGGCCGACGGCATGCCGGCCACACCGAGTTGGATCTGGAAGCCCTCCTGCTCGAGCAGGCCCGTCAGATACTTCTGGGTCTCGAACTCCTGCATGCCGAGCTCGCCGAACGAGTACAGCATGTCGACGATCTCCTGCACTTGCTTGGAGCGGGCCTCCACCAGCTGCAGTGCTTCGTCCTTGAGGCCACGAAGACGTCGATCGGCCCTCTGGGCAGAGACCCAGGACGGGGCCAGCAACGCGACTAGAACTGCGATCCAGAGAGCCCGCGGGGCGGACGCGCGCATCGGTTTTCCTCCAAAGAAGCGGCTGCATGGACTGCGGCCCCGAGCCCAACCGCGGACCGGGGACGTCGGTAGGATGCGGGCGCCTGGGGGTGGCGGCAAGCGCGGAGGTTGGCGCCCGCCCCTGAACCGCGAGGATCGGGCGGCGGCAGCACTCGTGACACGTCACTCGCTGTGGTGACAGGCGGCCTGGTGTCCTTCGCCTTGGGGCGAGGTCGGGGTCAGAACGGGGGCCTGGCGGCGACAGAGGTCGGTGGCCAGCGGGCAGCGCGGGTGGAACCGACACCCCGCCGGCGGATGGGCCGGATCGGGGAGTTCACCGGGAACCAACGGTGCCGAGCGCGCCCGACGGGAGGGGTCGGGGATCGGGATCGACGAGAGCAGGGCTCGCGTGTAGGGGTGGCGTGGGGCGTCGAACACTGCGCGTGTGGGCCCGATCTCGGCTACCCGACCGAGATAGAGGATGGCCACCCGGTCACTCAGGTGCCGCACCATGGCGAGATCGTGGGCGATGAAGAGGTAGGTGAGGCCCAAGTCCTCCTTCAGGTCGGCGAGCAGGTTGACGATCTGGGCCTGGATGGAGACGTCCAGCGCCGAGATGGGCTCGTCCGCCACCACGAAGCGCGGACCGGTGGCCAGGGCTCGAGCGATGCCCACGCGTTGCCGCTGGCCTCCGGAGAACTCGTGCGGATAGCGGGAAGCGAAAGCCGGATCCAGCCCTACTCTCTCGAGCAGCACCTGCGTCCGGGCCCTGCGCTCCGCCGGCGTGCCCAGGGCGTGGATGTCGAGCGGCTCCCGCACGGTATCACCCACCGTGCGACGTGGGTTCAGAGACGCCATCGGGTCCTGGAAGACGATCTGCATGTCGCGCCGCAGGCGCCGCAGCGCTGGGGGCGCCAGCGAGGCCAGGTCGACACCGTCGAACTCCACCGTACCGGACGTCGCGGGCTGCAAGCGCAACAAGGCGCGCCCCGTCGTCGACTTCCCGGAGCCGCTCTCGCCGACCAGGCCCAGCGTCTCGCCGGCCCGGATGTCGAGGTCGACTCCATCCACCGCGCGAATGGCACCGACCTGCCGCCGCAGGAGACCCCGCCGGATGGGGAAGTGCACGGCGAGGTCGCGCACGCGGACCAACGGCGCAGCGCCGTTCATGCGCCCACCTCCTCCCAGCGCCAGCAGGCCGCCGTGTGATTCTCGGCCACCGTCTGGAGCGGGGGGTGCTCGGCCCGGCACCGCTCAACGGCGAGGGAACAGCGTGGCGCGAAGGGGCAGCCAGGGGAGAGTTCGGTCAGATCGGGCGGGGCCCCTTCGATGGAGGGGAGGCGGCGCTCCGGAGGCGCATCGATGCGGGGCAGGGAACGCAGCAGACCGACCGTATACGGATGTCGAGGTGACGTGTACAGGCGTGCGGCTGGCGCCTGCTCGACGAGCGTGCCGGCATACATGACGGCGACGACGTCCGCGAAGCCTGCCACCAGAGCCAGGTCGTGGGTGATCCACAGGATGGCGGTGCCCAGCTCGTCTTGCAGACGCTGCACGAGTTCCACGATCTGCGCCTGTATGGTCACGTCGAGGGCCGTCGTCGGCTCGTCCGCGATCAACAGCACCGGATCGCAGGACAGCGCCATGGCGATCCCGATCCGCTGGCGCTGCCCACCGGAGAACTCGTGCGGGTGGTCGGAGAGCCGCTGCGCGGCTCCGGCGATCCCGACGCGCTCGAGCAGCTCGACCGCGCGGGCACGCGCGGCCTGCCGCCCCAGGTGCAGGTGGGCCTCCAGCGCTTCGGTCATCTGACGCCCGATGGTCAGCACCGGGTTGAGCGAGCTCATGGGGTCCTGGAAGACCATGGCGATCTCACGGCCCCGGACCTGTTGCCACTCACGCGGCGTGAGGGTGAGAAGATCCCGTTCGCGTAGCAGGACCCGGCCTCGTTCGACGCGCCCCGGCGGCGTCGGGACCAGCCCCATGAGCGCCAGCGCGCTGACCGTCTTCCCGGAACCACTCTCGCCCACCAGGGCCAGCGCCTCGCCGGCGGCGATCGAGTAGGAGACGCCGTTGACAGCATGCACCGTGCCCTGCTCCGCGTCGAAGCGCACCACCAGGTCGCGGACCTGCAACACGAGCGGCCGGTCGTTCGGGGACAGCGTCGTCATCGCATCCGCCCCGCGGGATCGAGTGCGTCCTGGAGACCATCGCCGAGGAAGTTCACCGCCAGCACGATCACCAGAATCGCGAGCCCGGGAAAGAGGGTGAGCCATGGATTGGTGGCCATGGTGGCCTGGGCGTCCTGTAGCATGTTGCCCCAGGTCGGAGTGGGTGGCTGCACGCCCAGCCCCAGGAAACTCAGCGACGACTCCAGGACGATCGCGTTCCCCACGGCCAGCGTTGCGCCCACCACGATGGGGCCCACCGCATTGGGCAAGAGGTGACGGGTGATGATGCGTCCGCTGGTGGCGCCCAGGCTGCGCGCGGCTTCCACGTACGGCATCTGCTTGAGCGAGAGCAGCTCCCCACGTACCACCCGGGCTGTCGTCATCCAGGAGAGCAGACCGATGATCAGGGCCATCGAGCCCGCGGCGGCCTGCGTGTAGGAGCTGAGCACGATCAGGAGCGGCAGGGTGGGGATGGCATACGCCACGTCGGTGCCTCTCATGAGAACGCCGTCGGTGCGCCCGCCGAAGTATCCCGCCAGCGCGCCGACCAGCGTGCCCAGGCCGGTGCCCAGCAGGGCCGACAACACGCCGATGAGGATGGAGATCCGGCCACCATAGAGAACGCGGGTGAAGAGGTCGCGCCCCAGGTCGTCCGTGCCCATCCAGTGTGCCCAGGAGGGCGCCTCCCGGATGCTGCCAAGGTCGATGGCGTCGAACTCATAGGGGGCGATCCACGGTGCAGCTACGCACGCGGCGGCCACGACCACGAACACGCCGAACGAAAGCCAGGCCGGCGTGTGCCGGGACAATCGGCGCCAGGTGCGGGACCGTGCGCTGGCGGTGCGATGGGCCCCAGCCGGCCGTGGATCCGAGCGCGGCTCACTCATAGCGGATCCGCGGATCGAGGACGCCGTAAAGCAGGTCCGCCACCAGATTGAAGACGATCACCATCAGAGAGCCCAGCATCAGGATGCCCATCAGCAGCGGATAGTCGCGCGCGAACATGGCCTGCACGAACATGCGCCCGATCCCCGGCCAGGCGAACACGGTCTCCGTGATGACGGCGCCCGAGAAGAGTCCTGCGAGGTTGAGCGCCATGACCGAAAGCACAGGGATCAGGGCATTGCGGATGGCGTGCACCCCGACCACGGCGCGCTCCGAGAGTCCCTTGGCCCGGGCCGTGCGCACGTAGTCCGCTCGCAGCGCCGTGAGCAGGCTGGAGCGCAGGTAGCGCGACCAGCCCGCGATGTAGCGGAAGGAGAGCACCAGCCCGGGAAGGACCAGGTGCAGCAGGTGGTCTCCGAGCGAGCTGGCGCCCACGGTCTCGGTGCCCGACACGGGCAACCACCCCAGCTTGACCGCGAACACCCATTGCAGGATGAGCGCGAACCAGAACACCGGCATGGCCATGCCGAGAAAAGAGAGCGCGGTTCCCGCATAGTCCGCCGCGCTGTACTGCTTGACCGCGCTGATCAGCCCCAGCAGCGTGGCGACCAGGGCCGCGAACAGGAAGGCCGCGCCCATGAGCTCGACCGTGGCCGGCAGCCGCTCGAGGATCATGTCCAGCACCGGCCGGGTGGTGGAGAAGCTGATGCCCAGGTCGCCGGTGAGCGCCGCGGAAAGCCAGCGCACGTATTGGACCGGAACCGGCTGGTCGACTCCCAGTCGCTCGCGGTAGGCCTCGATCACTGCGGGATCGATGAAGCGGCCGCTCTCGAGCAATGCGCCCTCGGGCCCTCCCGGCGCTGCCTGGATCACGGCGAAGAGCACGACACTGATCCCGAACGCCATCGGGATCATCTGCAGCAGCCTGCGCAGGACGTAGGCTCCCATCAGCGCCTCGAGGTCAGCGAGCGGGGTCCAGGGTCCACTCGTGCAGGTTCCAGAAGCTGCCGAAGTTGGTGCCGCTGCCGCGATAGCTGCCGATCCGCTCGCTGACGACCTCAGGGATCACGTTGTGGTAGAGCAGCAGCGTGTGCGCCGTCTCTTGCAAGCGCACCTGGGCCTGATCGAGCAGCGGCTTGCGCTCTTCAAACGAAAGATGCTGATCGGACTCCTCCAGGAGCTGGTCCAGCTCGGGGTCACAGAAGCCGGTCATGTTGTTGGGTCCTTCACAGGCGTACAGGCCGGTGAGGCTGGGGTCGGCGGGGAGGAACCAGGCGCTGATGATCCCCTCCCATTGACTGCTGCGCCAGCGCTGCGTCCATGCTGCGCTCTCCAGCGTCTCGAACCCGACCTCGATGCCCACCTGACGCAGCTGCGCCTGGATGACCTGGGCAATGGCGATGCGGTCCGTGCTCCCCGCCCGGTTGAGGAGCGTGAAGCGGAAGCGTTCCCCATCCTTGGTCCGAATGCCGTCCGGCCCAGCCCGCCATCCGGCCGCGTCGAGCAGCCGACGCGCTGCCTCGGGCTCGTAGGCGAACGGGGGCACATCCGGGTTGTGGTAGGGGCTGGTAGGGTTGATGGGAGAGTTGGCGACTTCGACCGTGCCCTGCATGAGCTGGTCTGCGATGGCCTGGCGGTCGATGGCCTGGAAGAGGGCACGACGGACGTCGCGGTCTCCGAAAAGCGTTCGTCCCCTGGGGGTGGTCACGTTCAGGTCCAGGTGCATGACCGAGTTGGAGCTGACCAGATGGACCCGCATGCCGGAGGCGCCCTCCATCTCGGCCACCTGGGTGGGCTGGATCTGGCCCCAGTGGTGGGCCCCGGCCTTCAGGGCGTTCAAGCGGGTGTTGTTGTCGGGAATGAACGCCCAGACGATCTCGTCGATGTGGGGCTCACCATTCCCCCGCCAATAGTCCGGATTCCGCTCCACACGGATGTACTCGCCGGAACGCCACTCCACGAAACGGAAGGGGCCGGTGCCGACGGTACGCGAGCCTCGGTTGTAGGGCTCGAAGTTGACGACCTCTTCGGTGCTCATGCCGCCCAGGACGTGCTCGGGCAGGATCGCCTCGAACAAGCCGGCGTAATAGCCGTAGATGCCGTTCCAGCGGAGCACCACCGTGTGCTCGTCCGGCATGAGGCAATCCGTGATGTTGAGGTACTGGTCCCGGTTGTAGGTCTGGGAGCCGGGGCTCGAGACGAACCCCCACGTGAAGCACACATCGGCGCTGGTGAACGGCTCCCCATCGTGCCAGCGCACGTTCTCCTGGAGCGGCCAGGTCATGTCGACTGTGCCGTCGGGATTCCGCACCACCAGGCCGTTCGCTTCCGTGGGGATGGCCTTGGCCAGCACCGGAACGTAGGTGTTGTGCTCGTCGGTGGTGATCAGGCCTTCCATCATGCTGAACTGGATGTCGACCAGGTTCTGACTGGTGAACGGGTTCAGCACGTCGATCTCCCGCGCGTACGCGACACGCAGGATGGGCCTTCCGTCCGCGCTGGCGGACGCTCGCGGTGCGTCCCCGCTGCAGCCGACGAGCAGAAGAAGGACAGGAAGCGCCGTGCCTGCGACTCGGATCATGATGCGGTGTGCCTGGGTCCAGAAAGGGCCGACGGGCACCGGACCCCGCGGGGCCGGCACGGTGAAGATCCGCCCAGAGTGCGGGGGGGTAGCGACACGACGCAAGGACGGACCGGCCTTGCTGCCCGGCGCGGTCGACACCTATCCTCGCGCGATGATCACGAGCCCCCTCGCG
Organism: Gemmatimonadota bacterium; assembly: GCA_041390105.1. Taxonomy (NCBI): domain Bacteria; kingdom Pseudomonadati; phylum Gemmatimonadota; species Gemmatimonadota bacterium. The sequence goes on along the minus strand of JAWKQO010000001.1, from coordinate 1,607,006 downwards.
CACCTGTTCATCCTGGCCGCCGTCGTGCTGGGTGCCGTCTGGCTGGAGGCCAACCGACGTCTCTTCCGGTCGCTCGGCGCCGCCCTGGTGAGCATCCTGCTCGCGATGGTGCTCTCCAACGTCGGCCTGATCCCCGGGGAGTCGCCTGCGTACGACTTTCTGGCGGGACCCGCCGTCAGCGCCGGGATCGTCCTGATCCTGCTCGCGGTCGATCTGCGTACCGTCGTCCAGGCCGGCCCGCGGATGCTGGGTGCGTTCGGGGTGGGCGCTCTGGGCACCATGGCCGGTGCGGCCACCGCCGCCTTTCTGTTGTCCGGCGCCATCGGTCCAGAGACGTGGAAGCTGGCCGGCCAGTACACGGCCACCTACACGGGGGGCGGAGCCAACTTCGCCGCCGTGGGGGCGGCTTTGGAGACGAGCGGTGAGCTCTTCGCGGCCGGGATCGCGGCGGACGTGATCGTCACCGCTGTGTGGATGGCCACCTGTCTGGCCGTGCCGGTGCTGTGGGGACGCGGGAAAGGCGGGGCTGTTCCCGGTCTGGAAGCGCAGACAGAGGGCCCGGTCGGGTCGGCCGACGCGCTGGACCGCCGCCTGTACGCGACGGTGGGAACGGTATCCCTGTCCGACATCGGCGGGCTGACCGTGGTGGTGTTGGGGACGCTCTGGGCTGCTGAGCTGTTGGCCGCACGCACGCCGCTCCCCGGCGTGTTGTGGCTCACGACCATCGCGCTGATCCTCGCGCAGTCCCGTTGGGTCCGTCGCCTGCGTGGAGCGGCGGTTTTCGGCAACTACCTGGTGCTCTGGTTCCTGGCCAGCAACGGGGCCAGCTCGGTGGTGGCCAACATCGTGGCGGTGGGACCGCCCATCTTCTACTTCGCGCTCATCACGGTTGCCATCCACGGTCTGGTGACCTTCGTGGGCGGTTCCTTGGTCGGGCTCGATCTCAAGACGCTCGCGGTCGCCTCGCAAGCCAACGTGGGCGGGCCGGCCTCGGCGATGGCCTTGGCCAGCGCCCGCGGGTACACCGACCGCCTGCTCCCGGGCGTGGCGGTTGGCCTGCTCGGGTACGCCGTGGGCAACTATCTGGGCTTCGCGGTGGCGAGCGTGGCGCGGTCGCTGATGGGCGGCTGAGCGTCGCCCTCGCTCAGATGAAGCGCTCCACCCGGTAGGGCGCGAGCAAGTCGACCTCCAGACCTTCGAGGATCTCGCGGGCGGCCAGCTGGCTCAGCAGTGCGGACAGGGTGACGCCGGAGTGCGTTACCATGAGGTAGAGATTGGGCGCCGCACTCGGGAAGCCCACAACGGGATGGCCGTCGGTGGGGAGCGGCCGCCATCCGACCGTGGTTCGCTCGAGCGTCACACCGTCCATCGCATCGAAGCGAGCCTGTGCCAGCGTCAGCACGCGCTCGGCTTCCATGCGCTCCGATTCAGGCCGGTCTCGGCGGTAGACCGGCTCGCCGGTGAACCCGCCTCCGATCACCATGCGTCCGTCGGCGTGCTGCTTCACGATCACGTCGGGGCCGACGACGATGGGTCCGATCTCTGGACCGGTGGCGGAGCACTGGGCGAGCACGCCCGGCGCGTCACGTAGTGGAACCCGGACATCCATCCACGCAGCGATGCGAGGCGTATCCACTCCGGCCGCTACCACGACGGCGTCCGCAGGCAGCTCGCCCGCCGACGAGCGCACGGCTCGCACGAGTCCGCCACGGACGTCGAATCCCACAACCTCGCACGAGAGCAAGAGGCGGGCGCCCGCGGTCTCCGCTGCTCGGGCCAGCACCTGGCAGGCGCGGCCGGCGTCGAGTCCGCCCTCGTCGCTGGCGAAGACACCGGATTCCACTGTGTCGGGCAGGCGGAGCGCAGGTGCACGCGCCCGCAGGGCCGCGCGATCGAGCATCTCGATCGGATAACCCCAGGACTGCTGCCGGCGCACGGCTCCGGACAGCTCCGCGACCGCATCCGGGCTGGGCTGCCACTCGATGCGGCCTCCCCACTTCAGGGGAAGCTCGGGGACGCGGTCCTGAAGCTCGCGCCACACCAGTTGACTGCTGCGGTTGAGCTCGTAGTAGCCACGCGGTTGTTTGCTTGCGTACGCGTTGATCCAGGCGAACGACTTCTCCGAGGCGCCCGAGCCGGGCGTAGCACGCTCACAGAGCGTTACCTCCGCCCCGAGGGTGGCGAGGCGGTAGGCCGTAGCGCTTCCCAGGATCCCGGCGCCGATCACGACCACGCGCTTGGGCGGACGGAGGCCCGAAGGGCGCGCTCGGGCCAGCACCGGTGCCATGGCGAGCACCCGGAGCGCATCGCGACGCAGCATGGTGGAACCCTCCGAGCGGGTGACGGGCGACTGCCTCGAACCTCCGCTCCGCCGCAGCGGAGGGCAAGCGCCCGCCTACGTCAGTACAACCGATCAGGGTCCAGCCGGTTGAGCAGAGGCTCTCCCCGTTGCCAACGGTGCAGGTTCTCCGAGAACAGGTCGGCGATACGCACGTTCTCGCGGTCGCTGGTGCTGCCGGAGTGGGGACTCACCAAGACGTTGGGCATGCCCCAGAGCGGACTCTCCAGCGGCAGCGGCTCCTCCTCGAACACGTCCAGGTAGGCGCCGCCCAGATGTCCGCTGGTGAGCGCTGCCACGAGCGCGGGCTCGTCGACCAGCGCCCCTCGGCCGATGTTGACGAGTGCCGCCCCTGGAGGCAGGGCCGCCAGCTCCGCTGCCCCGATCATGTGCTCCGTCTCGTCCGTGTGGGGAGCGATCAGCACAAGGAAGTCCGCTTCGGGCAGGACGTCGGTCAGGGACTCGGGACCCAGGACGCGCGGGGGCGGTGGTTCGGGAGCCCCGGTCCTGGGGCCCGGCGTCGCGGCGTGTTCCGACCCAGCGAGGTCCCGATCGGGGTGGCGCCGCAGCGCAATCACGCGCATGCGCAGCGCCTCCGCCACGCGCGCCACCTCGCTCCCCACTGCCCCGAGGCCGACGATCACGACGGTGCGACCCTCCAGGTCCGTACCGGCGAAACGTTGCCAGGTCCGGCGACGTTGTGCCTCCATCATGTGCAGGGCACGGCGAGCGTGCAGGAGCATCGACATCACGGCGAACTCCGCCAAGGGCGCCCGGTGGACGCCGCGCGCTGTCGTGAAGACCACCCCCGGCATTCGTTCGGCATAGCGCATCCTGCGCACGAACTGCCCGATCCCCGCGCTGGTGGCCTGGATCCAGCGCGCCCGCGGCGCGCGCTCCGGAAGATCCTCCAGGTGCGTCTGGTCGAAGTCGAAGAGGATGGTGGCGCGCTCGAGCAACGACTGCCAGCGCCGCTCGCCCGCCAGCGAGCGGGTCCGCTCCGCGCCTTTGTGGTCAGCGGGGTACCGCGGGGGCCTCAGCAGCTCGGGTTCGTACAGGAACTCGATGTCCGGGTGATCGGTGCGCAGGCGCTCGACGAGCTCGGGCTCCAGCCATGAACAGATGAGGGCGACGTGAGACTCGGCAGACAAGACGACGAACCTGTGGTTGGCGCGTTTCTCGGGTCGGGACCCGCGAAAGGTAGTGTGCCCCTACCCGAATGCCACCGCCTTCGTGCCTCGTGCACCATCACACGAGGGGGCGGATGACGATCCTCCCTCCATGGCGCACGTGTGGGCAGGTCTCCGCCACACCGCGTGCGTCGTCCATGGAGGCGGCGGAGATCACGAAGTACCCGGAGAGACGTTCCGCTGCGGGCCCGGACTGGGACGGCGCTTCGGCGAGCGCGGGCGCCACGACCACGCGCTCGGGACCCAGCTCGGAGCCTTCCACGGCACGGAGGTCATCCGTCAGTGTGCGGGCCCAGTGCACGTACTCCTGCACGCGTTCAGACTCTGCGCCGGGCGCGGGAGCCTGGTAGCCGTCATCCTCGTAGAGGAGCAGCATCCAGCGTGGGCCGGTCGTTGCCGGGGCCGGGGCTGAGCGCCCCGGGATGGCCCGACCGAGGAGGAAGCCGGCCGTCGCGGCTGCGAGCGCGCCCGCCTGAGCCAACCAGGCGCGCCGCCCTCCCCGCCGCGGTCCCAACCAGCCGCGCGCCTTCAGCGAAGCCACCACGCGGTCCTCGAGGGCAGCGGGAGGGGGGGGACTCTCGCGCAGGCGAGCCAGATCGGGCCTCTGGGAGATGTCGCCCATACCACGGTCCCGGCTGTGCTCGTCGAGCGGTGACGTCATGGTGTGGCCTCCTTCGGCTCGAGCCATTCCCGCAAGCGGCGCCGCGCGCGGGAGAGCTGACTCTTGGACGTTCCGACGTCGATGTTCAGGAGTCGCGCGGTCTCCTCATGGGAGTAGCCCTCCACGTCGTGCAACACGACCGCCGCGCGATACCCCGGGGGCAGCGCCGTGATGGCCCGATCGAGGTCCACTCGTGCCTCGTGAGCCACCGCACGCACGGCCGGCTCGGCGATCCGCTCGAGCGGGGCCCACTCCACACGGCCCCACGCTCTCCACTGTTCGCGCACACGGTTGATGAGAACGCCGGTGAGCCAGGTGCCCAGGGACGAGCGCCAACCGAAGGTCGACAGGCGCTCCACCGCCCGGACCCAGGTGTCGTGCACCACGTCCTCGGCGACGCCCTCGCGATCCTCGGTGAGTCGCAGCGCGATGCGGTGGAGCTGCGGCGTGTACCGTCGATACAGCGTACGGAAGGCGCGTTCGTCTCCGCCATCCAGCACCGCGGAGACCAGCTCGCGGTCGCCGGCCTCAGCGCCTGGGCGCCCTACGTCCATGCCCGGCTCAGGGTCTTTCCTCTGCGCCGGAGACCGCTACGAACTCGGGAACCACGACCATCAGGTTTGCCGTCGGCAATCCTGAGTCGACGACCATCCCTCCCATCAGTCCGGGCGGCGTGGAGTGGCCAGCGTCCTCATTGGTCAGCCACGGAGAGTAGATCATCAGGTGCGGCCGCCACTTCCCCGCCGGCGTCCCGTCGTCGGCGATGAGGCGTTGCCCTTCGGACATCATGTACACCACGGCCATGCGCTGCGGGAGGCGGAACGTCCCATCGGCGATGCCGTCGGCGATCCGGCGCTCGGCCTCCTCCGGAGCCACTCCCGCGTGGAGCAGCTCCGTCCGCGTCATCTCCATGGGCATGATGGTGCGGGTACCCTCCGGATCGAAACACTCGGGCTCGAGTGAGTCGGGCCAGCTGCGACTCACCAGGCAGGCCGCCCCGCTTCCGCCCCGCGCTGCCAAGACGTACCCGTCTGCGGTGAACACGTAGACGTCCGCACCTGCGCTGACGGACGGCGGGGCGGCGCTGCGCGCCAGCAAGATCTCGTGTTCGCGCTCGAGGAATGAACGAGGGCCGGCCTGCCCACTTCCTACGCTCTGGGCCGAAAGTCCGGTGCTCGCCCCCCACACTGCCACCAGCGCCGCCGCTGTGCTTCGCATGTCCCCTCCGGGATGCAGGTCCAGAGGTGGGTGAGGGCAGGGCTGCCCAGGGTTGCACGGCCCCGCTGGTCAGTTCTGCGCGGGGCCCCCCCTGAACATGGAGACCGTGTCGACCGAGTGCAGGCGGCCATGCAGATAGCGAAGGAACTCCGCCCGCTCCGGGCGGGCCACCCGGGTCCAGGTCGGAAGCACCGAGGGCTCACCCCACCAATACGACCAGATGAGCACTGCCCGGGCGGGGGCCTCCAGGAACGCCATCCGGCCCTCCACCCATCCGTCTCCGCCGACCAGGCTCTGGTCGCGCAGCCAGTCCTGGACGCGGGCGCGGGGCCACCCCAACGCGTGCAGCCGCCAGGCGGCCCCGGTTCCGATCCCCGCCCGGTAGCGCGTCATCAAGGACTGCACCCGGTCGTGGCCGTCCTCGATCCACTCGAGCATGGCCAGGCCGGCATCGGCGATGCCCTCGAACACCGACGAGCTGGCGGTGTTGACCACCGAAACCAGGACGTCGGCGGGGGCGCTCCCTTCCAGTCCCCAGGTCTCGCGCAACTTGAACTGCACGTAGTGACCCGGACAACCCTCGTGGACGGCCAGATGTTTGAGCGCAGGGCGCGTCAACACCGGATCCACGTTGATCTCCACCCGCCGTTCGGCATAGTTGCAGCGCGCGTTGAAGGCGGCTCCCGTGATCGCCACGGCGCGCATCCCATCACTCGGGGCCGCGGGAATCTCCAGGAGCCGGTCCTCCGTGCGGGCCCAGGCCTCCTCCAGGAGCTGATTGAGCACGCCCTCCACTTCGTCGGGCGGCACCCGGTTGTCGGCCTCCCAGCGGGCGCATTGCGAACGCAGGTCGCCGGAATAGCCCATTTCGGTCAGGAGGGTCCGCATTCCGTCTCGCAGCGCATCCAGCTCGGCATCGGACGCTGGCGCCACCGGCACGTGGAGGAAACGGCCGAGCTGTTGCTCGAAGGTCAGGTTCTTCGCACGCCATGCGCAGAAAGCCCGGCTCGAGACTGCAAGCTGTTGGTAGTAGACCCGGCGATCGGGCTCGGGAAGGTCACCGGCACGCTCGCTCAGTCCCGTGAAACGTTCCGCGGCCTCTTCGTAGCTCTCGAACCCCTCCGGGCGGTGTCGGCCCTCCCGGTCCAGGTTGAGCACCGCCAACCCGTCCCCATCGCCGCTCTCCCTGCGGTAGAGCGCGTCGAGGCCGAGGAGGGCTGCCAGCGCCTCCTGGGCGTACGCCAACGTGCGCTCACTCAGCATCGGACATCTCCATCAGCTCGCCCACCAGGCGGACCGGCACCGACCCGTAGGAGAGAACCCGGTCGTGGAACGCGCGCAGCTGGAAATCGCTTCCTTGGCGCCGCGCGGTGGCCTGCCGCAGGGCGTGGATGCTGTCGGTGCCCACGAGATACATGAGGGCCGCGCCAGGGAACATGCTGTTCTTGACCGCCTCGGCCGACGCCGCCCCAGCGGCCATCCCGGCGGTCTGCTCGTAGAAGCGCGTCGCATCGTCCAGGGTCATCCGCCCGTGGTGCAGCTCCACGTCCACGATGGCGCGGGCGCACATGCGGATTCGGGAGCGCGCCTCCGCCACCCGCTCATCCGCCGTGAGGGCACCGGTCTCGGACATCACGTCGGTGGCATAGCAGGCCCAGCCCTCGGCCATGGTGCCCCCGCAGAACATGGCGATGCGTGAGGCGCAGTCGACGGCGGCGATGCGTCCGACGCGGGAAGCCGCCTGGAACGCGTGCCAATTCTGGACGTGATGTCCGATGCCGCCGTGGTGGATGACGTGGTTCAGCTTGATGACGGAGTCGTTGTGTGCGCGCAGGCGACGCTCCTGCTCCGCTTCGTCCAGATCCTCCTCGATGGGTTCGACCAGGTATTCGTGCACGGGCGGGCGAGCGAACACGGCCGGAGAGCGGTAAAAGAGGAAGTACAAGGATGGCGCGCTGGAGCGTACCCAGTGAGGCCGGGGCACATAGCGGAGGGGGAAGTCCGGCCAGGTGACCAGGTCATGGCCCGCAGCATGGGCCCGCATGGTCTGCCAGATCTCCGAGTAGCGGTGCAGGTAGCCGTCCACAGTGACGTGGCCGGCCGCGAGTCGCTCCGCGATCTCCGCCTCGCTACCCCCGGCGGCAGCGGTGGAGGCAGCGAGCTGTGCCCGGGCACGCGCCAACTGATCGCGCGCGTAGGCCACCACCTCTGCGGCGCTCTCCGATAGGAAGTGACCCTCGCGCAACAACACGTCGAACGCCTCTTCCCCCGCGGAGGGGGGGGGCTGCCAGCCTGCCGTCAGGTCCGACTGCAAGAAGTGGCGGTGGTCAGCGAAGGCGCGGGCAGCGGCGTCCGCGCTGCGCAGCACGCGATCGTTCAGGGAACCCTTCCCGCCCAGCAAGCGCGACAGTCCTTCACCCAGGAAGGCGATGGCACCCTCACACTCACGGATCGCACGGCGGGTCCACTCGGGCGGGGCTTCCCGGATCTGTGCGCGGGCGTTGGCGAGGAAGAGCGGTAAGGCCGCCATGCGCGCACGCGCAGCCTCCACCCGCTCCTGAAGTGGCGCATAGTCCGTGAGGAACAGTGAGAGGAGCGCGAACACCGCTTCGCCGGTGTGCAGGCTGGGGTTCCCTCGCTGGAATAGCGGTGACGCGTATTCCCAGCAATGGATACGCAGGAAGCCGCGCGCCAGTCGCCGGTCCAACGCTTCGATGGGGGTCAAAGGCTCGGAGGGGAGCCGCTCCAGTGCATCCAGCTCGGCCACCATCTCCGCCACCGTATCCCCGCACCCGCTGTCGGACCAATCCGGCAGCCGGTGATCGTGGCTGTGTTCGCCGATGAAGGTGGCGTTGACCGGCCGCTCCGCGTAGTAGGACGCGAAGAAACGGTCCAGCCATGCCGTGAAGTGCGGCGCGTTGGACGTCATGCCCCTCGACTCTCCTGTGCCCTGCAGGCGTTCTCACACGGGTGGCACCCTGCCGCCGTCCGCCCCCCGTGGATGCAGCCAAGCGTAGGATGGCACCCTGGGGGAGGCCACCCCCCCTCGAATGTCCTCTTTCTCGTCCCAGTGTCGCCTACTAGTTCGCCCTGCGAAGGAGGACGAAGGGAATGACGCCCCGGCTGAACCGGTTTCTGGACTCCACCCGACTGACCACGCCCGTGCTGGTGGTGGATCTCGAACGGGTCGAGAACAACTACCGCGCCCTGTCCCAAGCCTTTCCCCGGGCTCGGGTGTTCTATGCCATGAAGGCCAACCCGGCGCGTGAGGTCCTGGAGCGGCTCCTGGCGTTGGGATGCAGACTCGACGTGGCCAGCATCCAGGAGGTGCGAGCCGCGCTCGCCGCCGGGGCCGGCCCCGGGGCTCTGTCCTTCGGAAACCCCATCAAGCGGGTTGCAGACATCGCGGAGGCCTGGGCGCGCGGCGTTCGCGTGTACGCCGTGGACTCGGTGGACGAAGTCGAGAAGATCGCCGGCGCAGCACCCGGAGCGGAGGTCGTGTGTCGGATCCGGGTGGAGAACACGGGCGCCGAATGGCCACTCTCGTCCAAGTTTGGTTGTGATCCCTCGGAGGTCGACGCAGTTCTGCTGCGGGCGGCCGCCCTCGGGTTGGAGCCGGTGGGCATCAGCTTCCATGTGGGCTCCCAACAGACGGATCCCGAGCAGTGGGGTCCCGCCATCGTCGCAGCGGGCCGGGTGTTCCGGCGTCTGGGGGCGGCTGGCGTCCGCCTGCGGCTCCTGAACCTGGGCGGAGGCTTCCCGACCGCCTACCGGCGGCCGATCCCCGGCCTCGATGCGTACTCCCGCGTGATCTGTCAGAGTTTGAGGGGTGCCTTCGGAGACGACCTACCCGACCTCATCATCGAGCCCGGGCGCAGCCTCGTGGGGGATGCCGGCGTCATCGAGACCGAGGTGCTGCTGGTCGCGGCCCGAGGAGAGGACCGCCGTCGCTGGGTGTACCTGGACGTCGGAAAGTTCGGCGGTTTGGCGGAGACGCTTGGCGAGGCGATTCAATACCCCATCGTGAGCGCACGTACAGGGCCGCGGGGAGCGGTCGTGCTGGCCGGCCCCACCTGCGACAGCATGGACGTGCTGTACGAGACGACGCATTATGAGCTCCCCCTCGACCTGAGGATCGGGGATCGCCTACGCATCGGGGCCACAGGTGCCTACACGCAGTCGTATTCATCCGTCTGCTTCAACGGGTTCGAGCCGCTGCGCACCCTGTTCGTGTAGTCGGCCGGGCCTGCTGTCTGCGGCGCGTTCTGGATGCCTGGCCACGCTGCTGGCAGCCGCCCCGCTGGCCGCGAGCGCGTTGCCGGTGCTGGCGCAAGAGGCCACGGCAGCGTCCACCTTCGTGAGCGCGTTCCTCGATGCGCGCTCGGAGGCTGAGCGCGAGCGCGCAGCGCGCGCCATCCTCGACGCGGGCACCCCCTTCGGCGAGGTGCTCCCGCTGTTGCGGAGCGGGCGCGTGTACGGCAGCGACGTGCCCACCGGTCGTGTTCGCGGGGTGCGCTCGGACGCGGAGGGCGTGGAGTTGCCCTACTTCGCCCAGGTTCCGGAGGGCTACACCGCCGAGCGCCGCTGGCCGGTGCGGGTCTACCTCCATGGCGGCGTGATGCGGGAGCGCCCGTCGCAGGACGAGCTCTGGTGGCGCGACGCCGACCGCCTGGCCAGCGAGGATCACATCGCGGTCTTTCCGGCCGCGTGGAGGACGCGCCGCTGGTGGCAGAATGCGCAGATGGAGAACCTGCGCGAGATCCTGCGTATTCTCCGCCGGACCTACAACATCGACGAGAATCGGATCTCTCTCTCCGGCGTCTCGGACGGGGGCACGGGAGCCTGGTGGATGGCCTTCCGCGACACCACGCCCTGGGCCTCGTTTCTGCCCTTTATCGGGCACCCGGTGGTGCTGCTCAATCCGGCGGTGGGTGCCGAAGGCGAAGTCTTCCCGAGCAACCTCGTCAACAAGCCACTGTACGTCGTCAACGGCGAAGAGGATCGACTGTATCCGGCCAGCTCCGTAGATCCATTCATCGTGGAGTTCGCAAACGCCGGCGCGCAGATCGAGTACCGTCCCAAGCGCGGGTACGGGCACGAGACCGGTTGGTGGCCGGAGGAGGTCCCACGCATCGACGCCTTCGTCGCTGCCTTCCCGCGAGAGCCTCATCCGCGCTGCATCTCCTGGGAGACCGAGTCGCCGCAGCATTCCGGGCGGGCCCATTGGCTGCGCATCGATGCGCTGGGAGACCAACCTTCCGACGTCGAGTTCCCTGCGTCGGCACTCGTTCCTCCCTCTACGACCTCCGGGAGGGCGGACCTGTCCCGGGAAGGCAACCTGATCCGGATCCGGTCGCGCGGCGTCCGGGCGCTCACGCTCCTGCTCTCCCCGGACGCGTTCGATCTGGCCCAGCCGGTACGAGTGCGCTGGAACGGGATCGACGTCCATGAGGGACACGTGGCTGCGGATGTGGGGACGTTGCTGCGCTGGGCGGCCCGTGACGACGACCGCACCATGTTGTATGCCGCGGAGCTGCACCTCGATGCCCCCAGGGGCGCAGCGCGTTGGCGGCCGGGTGAGCTTGACCAGCCCCTCTGCGGAGGCTGACGCGAGCCGCCTGCGGCACCCCACCGCCTGCTCCAGAGTCCGGCCCGCGCCGCGGCCGGGGCACCCCTCCGCGCCTCATCGGGGCGTGGCGCCGGCGCAGCGACGGCCGGCGGCTCAACCCCCCGTGAGATCCTCCCGATCCTAGAGTACGAGGCCCGGCGGCCGCCGCCGGGGCACCCAGGAGAAGGGAGTAGGAACCATGCGCACGCTGCAAGGCAGTGTTGGGCTCTGCCTTGTCGCCGTACTCGCGACGTCCCCCTTGACCGCGCAGGACATCCGGCCGGTCGACATCCACGGTTTCGGCGGCTGGTCTTTCGGCCAGACCTCGGTCAACCGATTCCTGGGGGCGGACGACGACGGCGAATACTCCAAGACCAACTTCGCGCTGAAGCTCACCAGCACGGGCATTCCCGCCGTGCAGCTCAACGCGCAATTGTTCCTTCGCAACGGATTCGATGGGTCGAGCACGAGCCTCGACTACGCGTTCGCGGACTGGGAGCTGAACCCGGCCCTGCACGTCCGCGTTGGCAAGGTCAAGCACCCGTTCGGGATCTACTCGGAGGTCGCGGGGCTGGGAACGGTCCGCCCGTTCCTCAACTTGCCCCAGGTCATCTATGGACCGGTGGCCATCGCCAGCAAGTCCTACCGAGGGGTAGGCCTCAGCGGCAGCGTCTCACTCTCCAACCGGTGGGGCCTCGACTACGACCTCTACGGCGGCGGAATCGAGTTCGAGCAAGAGGAATCGGCGCTGGCGCTCATCAGTTCGGCTGCAGCGGACAGCGCGGCCAGAGTCAGCGACGTGCTCTTCGAGAGCGAGGCAGTGATCGGGGGGCGGCTCGTCATCGAGGCGCCCGTCGATGGGCTGCGCATCGGTGCTTCTGCTTATTCGGGGCGGCCGGAATCGTATACCTCACCAAGCTCGACGCTGCGATACCATGTGTACGCGGGACAGGCCGAATACGTGATCGACCGGACCTGGGTGCGCGGAGAGATCGCGCGTCAGATCGACAAGATCCCGGGCACCGACGACCGGGCCACCAGTGCATACGTAGAGGTGGCCCAGTTCATCGGGGGCAACTGGCAGGTCGCAGGACAGTGGAGTTGGTTCGACGTGAAGGTCACGCTACCTCCGCCGGCGACAGCCCCCGGCGACCTCACGCACCACCGCGAGTGGGCCATGGGCGTCAACTATTGGGTGAGCCCGGAGTTTGGGCTCAAGTCCTCCATCCACTGGACTGAAGGGAATCTCTTCGCGGAGCTGAACCAGCAGGATTTCCTGCAGGTCCTCTTCACGCGGATGAGCCCCCAACCCCGCACGCGCCTGTTGCAGTTCGGCGCCCAGTTCAGCTTCTGATGGAGCGCCCGATGAAAGCACTCCTGATCGGAACGCTGCTGGGAGCGACGCTGGGCTTCGTGCCCGCCCGGCAGGACCCGACCCCGGCGCAGGCGACCCAGCCCATTGCCGTGATCGTCCATCCCGACAACCCGGTGGACGGGTTCACGCTCGAGGAGCTTCGCCGGCTCTACCTGGGGAACACCACGCTGTTCGCAAACCGGGAGCGCGTGATCCTGCTGGAGTCGGCGGAGGAGCGGGGCCGCTTCTATCGCACCGTGGCGGGGATGGGAGAGGACCGGCTCAAACGCCACTGGGTTGCACGGGTGTTCGCAGGGGATTCCGGGACGCCACCGATCGAGTTTCGAAGCCCGGAGGACCTGAAGCACTATGTGGCGACCCATCCCGGCGCGGTCGCCTTCCTTCCCGCAGCTGCCGTGGATCGCAGCGTGAAAGCCGTGCCGATCGACGGGAGACGCCCGGGCGATGCGCGCTACCCGATCCCCTGAGGCCGGCGGCACTCTGCCGGGCGACCCGCTCCCGGACCCCCGTCGCAGCGAGGCCGCGCAGGACCGCGCCCTGAGGGGCCGGCCCTTCCTGTCCATTCGCGGCAAGGTGATGGCAAGCACCGTCCTGGTGCTGTTCCTCATCACCGTTTTCACGACCATCTACTATCCAGGGCGTCAGCGGCGGGCCGCGCTGGATGCCATGCGGGCGCAGACCACACTGCTCGCGGAGATGGTGGCCCTGAGCGTGGGGATCGGGCTGGAGCTCAATCAGCTCAGCGCTGTGCAGGCCGCTGTGAACTGGGCGAAGCAGGACCAGTCCCTGGCCTACGTACACGTGGTCGATCCGGGGGGACAGATCTTCGCCAGCTACAACCCCGATGATCGCCCCATCGACATCGCCAACGAACTCGCTCACCTCGGGCAGATCCGCGAAGGCGGGGGTCTGGTGCGCCTCAGCGTACCGGTGGTCTTCCAGGAGCGCTCCCTCGGGACGCTGAGCCTCGCCACCTCGCTGGAAGCGACGCTTGCCGAGATCGACCGCTTCCGGTGGACCGCGCTTCTGGTTTCCCTGGCGGCGTTGGCCCTCGGATCGGCGTTGGCGATGTTCTTCGCCCACCGCATCACGACCCCGCTGCGAACGCTGCGTAACGCTGCCGATCGAGTGGCCCGTGGTGACCTGGAGGTGACGATCCGGCCGGGCGGTGGCGATGAGGTCGGGCGGCTGGCTCGGGCGTTCGGCGTGATGGTGGGGCGTCTGCGCGCGATGCTCGCCGAGCTCGAGGATCGAGGACGCTCGCTGGCGCGCGCGCGCGACGAGGCGGTGGCAGCGGCCCGCGCCAAAGCGGACTTCCTCGCGGCCATGAGCCATGAGATCCGCACACCGATGAACGGCGTCCTGGGGATGCTGGCCCTCTTGGGCGACACCGGCCTGACTCCCAAGCAACAGGAGTACCTGCGCACCGCCGACGGATCCGCCCGAGCGCTCCTCACGGTGATCAACGACATCCTGGACTTTTCGAAGCTCGAAGCGGGCAAGATCGAGACGGAGTCGATCCCCTATCCTCTGCGCGAAACGACCGAAGAGGTCGTTCGGCTGGTGGCCGAACGCGCGCGCCGCCGGGGCCTGACCCTCTCCTGCCTCATCGAGGAGACGGTGCCGGACCGCGTTGTGGGCGACCCGGTGCGCACGCGGCAGATCCTGCAGAACCTCCTGGACAACGCCGTGAAGTTCACGACCGAAGGGGGTGTCCACGTGCACGTGCGTCGTGAAACTGCCGCCGAGGGGGACCGGGTGCAGTTCGAGGTCGTGGACACCGGGATCGGTCTTGCGCCCGACGTGCAGGCGCGCCTCTTCCAGCCGTTCACCCAAGCGGACGCCTCGACGACACGTCGTTTCGGTGGCACCGGTCTCGGACTGTCCATCGTCCGCCGCTTGGTCGAGAAGATGGGAGGCGAGGTGGGCGTGCGTTCCGTACCGGGGCAGGGGAGCACCTTCTGGTTCTGGCTCCCACTGCAGGCGGCCGGTGGGGACACCTCACTCCCCCACGAGCGCCTGCTCGCCGGCTTCCGCGTCGTAGGCCTCGTGCCCCTGGACGAGGAACGCAAGCAGATCCTTCATCACCTGGTGGCGCGGGGCGCGGCCGTGGATCTGGTCGCAGAGGAGGAACGGCTCGCTGAGCGACTCGGTGCCGACGCGAAGGGCCAGCTGCCGGACGTGATGCTCCTCCCGTCGGAGTGGGCGACCCGCGAGCGAGTGGGCGCGCTCCGCGGTCAGGGGCGCCTGGACGGCGTCAGGATCATCGTGATGGCGCCGGTAGGAGAGCGGCTCAGCGCCGCCGTGACCGTCGACGGGTGTGTGGAACGGCCGGTCCGACGTGACGAGCTGCTCAGCGTGCTGGGGCTGGCGCTGGGACGTCTGCAGGCGCCGCTCACCAGTCATCCCCGGGCCGCGACGTTGCCGCGCAGCGGCCCACGCCGCGGTCACCTGCTCCTGGCGGAGGATCACGAGGTCAATCGACAGTTGGCCGTCGAGGTGCTCACGCAGGCGGGATACACCGTGGAAGTCGTCGAGAACGGTGTGGAGGCGGTCGACGCGCGTTTCCGAGCCGAGTTCGACGTCGTTCTCATGGACTGCCAGATGCCGGAGATGGACGGCATCGAAGCCACGAGGACCATCCGCCGCCGAGAGTGGGGTCGGCGCGCGAAGCCCGTTCCCATTGTCGCGCTCACGGCGAACGCGATCACCGGGGACCGGGAGACGTGCATGGCCGCGGGCATGGACGACTATCTGGCCAAGCCATTCATGCCCGCCGAGCTGTTGGACATGGTGCAGCGCTGGGCCCACCCGGAGCAGGCACCGTCGGAAGACCTGTCGGCCCCGGAGGGGACCACTCCGTCGGCTGGAAGCGAGACGGTGGTGGACCTCCACCGCCTCGGCACCATGCTGGGCGGGGACGAGACGAAGATCCGCAAGTACCTGCACATCTTCGCGGACGTCACCGAGACCCAGATGGAGGCCCTCAAGGACGCGTTGGAGGCCGGTCACTCGGACGACATCCGCCGGCTCGCCCACAAGACCAAGGGATCGGCCGCGATGATCGGCGCGGCGCGACTGGCAGAGCTGGCGGCCGAGATCGAGCGTGCTGCCGCCTGCGAGGATCTGGCGGCTGTCGGAGCCGTCCTGGGCGACCTGGTGGCGGAGTTCGCGAGCGTGCAGGCGTTCGCACTGGAGTACTGAGGGTGGAGGCTCGATGATCTCGCTCGCTGCGCGCACAGAGCCATTGACGGTGCTGCTCGTGGACGACGATGTATTGGCGGTACATCTGCTGGATGAGTTGATCGGGATGTTCTCGTCCGCTCGGCGCGAAGCCTTCACAGATCCGCTGGACGCAGTCGCCTGGATGGAGCGACAGGTGCCCGACCTGGTCATCACCGATTTCGACATGCCCGGCCTGAACGGCCTGGCACTGCTGCGTCGTCTCCGCAGCGATCCCCGTACGGCCGAGATCCCGGTGTTGATGATCACCGGCATCGAAGATCCTGACCTGCGGCTGGCAGCCCTCGACGCTGGCGCGCACGACTTCATCCGCAAGCCCTTCGATGGCCATGAAGTGCGGAGCCGGGTTCGCAACATGTTGGCGTTGCGGGAGGGTCAACGAGCGCAACAGCGCCGCAACGAGCAGCTGTCCCTGGAGGTGGCCCGAGCCGTCGGCGTGATTCGGGAGCGGGAGCGGGAGACCATCCTGCGACTGGCGCGCGCCGCCGAGTATCGCGACTCCGATACGCATGCCCACCTGGTACGTATCGCTGACTACGCCGATCTGGTTGCGGAAGGGATGGACATCGGACGGGTACAGCGGGAAGCCTTGTCCTTGGCAGCACCGATGCACGACATCGGCAAGATCGGCATCCCGGACGAGATCGTGCACAAGCCCGGTCGCCTCGATCCGAGCGAGTACGAGGTCATGAAAACCCACACGAGCATCGGCCACGCGATCCTCGATGGGAGCAGCTCCGACCTGCTGCAGTTGGCAGCCGAGATCGCCCTGTCGCACCACGAGCGCTGGGACGGGCAGGGCTACCCGCATGGTTTGCGCGGGGAGGAGATTCCGATCTCGGGCCGGATCGTAGCGGTGGCGGATGTCTTCGATGCCTTGACGAGCAGCCGCCCCTACAAGGAGGCCTGGGACCGGGAGCGGGCCCTCACCTACCTGGCAGATGGAGCGGGCAGCCAGTTCGACCCGGCCTGCGTGACCGCATTCCTGGAGCGGCGCGACCGCATCTTCGTGGTGCGCGCGAGGGTGGGCCCCCCCGCCTTCGCCGAGCCCTAGCCCGGGTGCGAGGCGCCCCCGGGCATTTGCCGGAGGACGCCGGACGCTCGACACTTGGCGGAGTACGGGCCTGGAGTACGGGGCCCCGGTGCACCTTCTTCCAGGAGGAACCGATGCTCTGGCGAGCGACCTGGCGGCCGTTTGCTGCGCTCCTGCTGCTCTTCGGCCTCGCCGCCTGTGGTAAGGCCGCGTCCGATCGCCCAACGGGCGCCGCGACGGTTCGGGCCGTCCTCGCCCAGGATCCACTCAGCGAGCCACAAGCCACCTCGCTTCTGGGCGAGCCCCTGTTCGCGCAGCCCGACACGAGCGGGGCGGTCGCTCGTGCGGACTCCGCGTTGTCGGGTGCCCCGGACGACGTCGAGCTCCTGATCGCCGCGGGCCGCGAACGACGCAACGTCTGGCAGTACCGTCAGGCGATGGCGCTCTACACGCGGGCCATGGAGTTGGCGCCCCAGGACTGGCGGGCTCCTCGCTTCCGCGGGCATCGCCATCTGTCCGTGCGGGAGTTCGACAGGGGCATCGCCGACCTGGCGCGTGCTCGCGAGCTGGCCCCCTACAATTGGGACGTCGCCTACCACCTTGGTCTGGCCCACTTCCTGGCCGGGCACTTCGACGAAGCCGCCGACGCCTACCTGCGCTGCCTGGGGTTGGCGGAGGACGACGGAGCGCGGGCTGCGCAAAGCGAGAGCTTCCGCAGCTGTAGCCAGAACGACGCCGACCTGGAGTCGCGAGTGGCCATGACCGAGTGGGCGGTCCGGGCCTTGCTCCGCGCCGGGCGGGACCAGGAGGCCGGCATGTTGGTCGCCAATGTCGACTCGGGTTGGCCGGTCGAGGAGAACATCGCCTACTACCACGACCTGCTCTGGCGGAAGGGGCTCAAGACCGAGGCCGAGTTGCTGGAGGGCGTCGAGTCAGGCCTCTACCGCTTGGAGACGGTAGGGTTCGCCGTGGCCAACCAGCGGTTGGCGCAGGGCGACACCGCCGGGGCCCGGGGGATTCTGGAGGAGCTCGCCGCCGATCCCTGGTGGCCGGGCTTCGGCCGCATCGCGGCCGAAGCCGAGCTGGTGCGGATGGGGGAGGTCCGCTGAGCGTCCCTAGCGTTCTCCGCGCGGCCACGGGGGGCCCTGGTTCTCGGCCGCCACCGGACCCATCCCTTTGTACACGAACTTCTGCACCCGCTTCCCTTCGTAGGTCTCCGTCGTGTAGATGTTGCCGCGGGAGTCGGTGGCGATGGAGTGCACCGCGAAGAACTGACCCGGTTGCCGGCCACCGTCTCCGAAGCTGGTCAGCACCTCCAGCGACTGCCGGTCCATGACGTACACCTTCTCGTTCTTCCCGTCCGCCAGATAGAGGAAGCGCTGCTCGGGATCACGCGAGAAGGCGATGTCCCACACGGAGCCGTCCCCGAGGGTGAGCGGCGCGATCTGCTTCTCCTTCACGAAGGTGCCGTCCTTCCGGAAGACCTGGATGCGGTCGTTGGGCCGATCGCAGACGTAGAGCAGACCATCGTGCGTGGGCTCGGCGCAGTGGACCGGCGTACGGAACTGCTGCGCGAGCGGGGCGTTGGGGTCGTAGCGGCCAATGTCCTCGTCGCTGGGCACATTGCCGTAGGCGCCCCAGAAACGCTTGATCGCTCCGGTGTTGATGTCGAGGACCGCGACGCGTCGGTTCAGGTAGCCGTCCGCCACGTACGCCTCCTGCGCCTCCGCGTCGAACGAGATCTTGGCCACCCGTCCGAAGTGCTCCATGCTCGTGCTGTTGGCGCCCTGGCCCGGGATGCCGTACTCGGCCAGGAAGCGCCCATCTCGGGTGAACTTGAGGATGTGGGAGTCACCCGCACCGTTCCCACCGATCCAGACATTGTCCATGGGATCGAGGGTGATCCCGTGGTTGGAGGTGGGCCAGGTATAGCCTTCCGCTTCGCCACCCCATGAGTTCACCAGATTCCCTTCGGGATCGAACTCCAGGATGTTGGGGGCCGGGATGCAGCACTCACCGGTGGGCGGGTCGGTGGCGGCGCCGATCTCGGTGCGCTCGTTGAAGGTGTTGCGGCGGTGGATGATGAACACATGATCGCGCGAGTCCACCCCCACCCCGATGGTCGAGCCCAGGATCCAATGGTTGGGCAGGGGCTTGGGCCAGAACGGATCCACCTCGAACAGGGGTACCTCACCCTCGGCGCCGGTGCTGAGGGGAGCGCCGTCGGCCGCCGCCATGCAGGCGGCCAGGGAGAGCGGGACAGCAGCGAGGACACTCATCTGCAGAGCTCTGCGCACCGGGTACCTCCTCCGAGCGGACGGATGCGCACCGAGCGGCTCCACTGCAGGAGCGCCTGTCCCGAGCTCGGCGCGCGTGGGAGGTAGGCTACGATCCGCTGTGGACCGGCGCCAGCCTCGTGGCGCGCGCGGCGCGAAGGCGGCCGTGCGCCAACGTCACCAGCTCCTTGGGGAAGAAGCGGAAGGGATCGCATTCCCCACGGTGCACGCGGCCCAGCCGCTCGTATTCCCAGGGACAACCACCCATGCAGACCGGAAGTGCGGAGCAGTTCGAGCAGCCCGAGCGTCCTGCGGGGTCGTAGCGCGCCCAGCGGGCCCGTTCCCGGGCGGCATTCGGGGTGGCTGCCCCCGACACGTGGCCGATGGCCTGCTCCACCGTGCCGTCGATCTGATTCCAGCACTTGAAGAGGAGACCACTGGGGGCCACCACGTACCCGAGCGGAGATTCCACGGAGCACATGGGGCCACACAGCGGCGCGGGAAGTCCTCCGGGAGGGAGGAATCCCCGGCGGAGCAGCTCCGCGTCGAACCAGGTGGACAGCCGGGCTCGTTCCTCGTCCGCGAGCGCCTGATCGGCTACGTGCGAACAGGTGCTGGTGGCAGCCACCACGAACCCGATCGAGATCTTCGCACCGGGGAGCAGGCCCTCGCAGGTCAGCCGATCGAGAAGCTGGGGCAGGGCCGAAGCGTTCCGTCGGTCCACGTTGACACGCAGGTCCACCGGAAAGCCGGCGTCCAGGGCGCTCCTGCAATTCCTGACGATGCGGGCCCAGGTCGGTTGCCCACCCATGAGGACGCGGCGGGTATCATGCACCTCGGGCAGGCCGTCCAAGGTGACCTGCACCATCTCCCAGTCACCGAGTGCCTGCAAGCGCTCTACCATCGGTGGATCCAGGAAGTAGCCGTTGGTGACGATGCCGCGCTTGATCTGAAGCCCGCGCGCTTCCCCGAGCGCGTTGGTGAAGCGCTGCACCCGCTCCACCACCTCCGGTTGCAGCAAGGGCTCCCCACCGAACCAGGTGGTGGTGATGGCGCGTGCGCCCTCCGCCTTGTCCGCGATGAAGCGGAGTAGCTGGGCTTCCGTCTCGGGCGTCATCACTTCCTGGCGATGCGACTCGAAGCAGTAGGTGCAGCGGAAGTTGCACTGGATCGTGGGAGCCAGCGTCAACAGCAGGGCGTCCGGTGCGTCCAGCGCGCGTCTTCGGACCTCGAACAGTGCCTTCCGTTCATCGAACGTCGCCGGCACCAGCATACCGGCCGCTTGCAGGCGCCGCTCGAGCTCTGCCGGCAGATTCCCCGGGGCGGGCGATCCCGTGCGACCATCGAGGGGCGCCACCCGCCTCCAATCCTCCTCCTCGAGCTCCAGCAGCGCGCCGGTGAAGGCGTTGAACCCGAGCCAGGTGCCCGGCAGGCCGGACTCCGTGAAGGTGTTGTAGCGGGAGACCACCCACCCCGGGGCGCCCACTATTCCATCCGTCCAGCCAGGGACTCGCCCAACTGTCGTGCCCATGCAGGCACCGACTCCTTGAGGCCCTGTGTCTCCGGGTCGGGAACCTCGATGTAGCGGCGAGGCTTGCAGACCGGTGCATCCGGTGCGTCGGGGTCCACCACGATGTAACGCTTTCCTGAACAGGTCGGCGCATTGGGGGCGTCGGGGTCGACCACGACGTAGCGCTTCCCGGAGCAGGTCGCGGCCTGGAGCGCCTCTACCTGCGGCGTTTCAAGGCCCTGCGGGCCGAGCGCTCCGGCGTCCCGCCGAGCCTCCTCGAGCGCGCGCTGGGTGCGGGTGGATGGGATGAGATCACGAGAGGGGGATCCAATACTCATGGGTCACCTCGGGAGGGGGGAGGTGGTCGTGGCAGCGGCGTGGGGCCGCCTCTGTCCCCAATGGCGACGTTTCTCGCGACAACTGGACTCGGGCTCGCCCGCCAGCCCATGTTGCCGTGCATGAGGGGGATGCCAACCCGAGCCAGGTCCCGACTGCGCCGCTGGCGTGGGCCGGCCCTGGCCGCGCTTCTGCTGTTGCTCCTTCCGGGGCGGCCGGCGGCCCACGAGATCCCGAGCGACGTCCTGGTGCGCGTGTTCGTCCGTGCCGAGGGGCAGCAGCTGCGCGTGCTGGTGCGGGCGCCCCTGGAGGCGATGCGCGACATCGTCTTCCCGGTGTGGGGACCTGGATACCTCGATCTGCTGAAGGCGGGGCCAGCCCTCCAGGACGCGGCCGCGCTCTGGGTGCGTGACTACCTGCACTTCTACGAAGACGGCCGGCCGTTGCCGGCGGCGCAGGTGGAGTCCGTCCGTGCCTCACTGCCCAGCGATCCCAGCTTCGCGGACTTCGACGCTGCGATGGCGCACATGGAGGCCGGCCCCCTGCCGCCCGGCACCCAGCTTCCCTGGCAGCAGGCCGTGCTCGATGTGTGGCTCGAGCTTCCCATTACATCGGATTCCGCCGAGTTCGCGCTCGATTCGAGGCTCGCCCATCTGGGGCTCCGCACCGTGACGGTCCTACGCTTCGCGCAGGCCGGCGGCCCCGAGCGCGCGTTCGAGTTCGTGGGGGATCCGGGGCGGGTCCGCCTCGATCCGCGGTGGTACCACGCCGCCTGGCGCTTCGTCGTGCTGGGGTTCGAACACATTCTGGACGGGGTCGACCACCTGCTCTTCCTGCTCTGCCTGGTGGTGCCCGTGCGGCGTGTCCGGGCGCTGATCCCCGTCGTCACCGCCTTCACGGTGGCGCACTCGATCACGCTGTTCGCTGCGGCGCTGGGCCTCGCGGGAGACCTGGCCTGGTTCCCGCCGCTGATCGAGATGCTGATCGCGGTTTCCATCGTATACATGGCGTTCGAGAACATCGTGGGCGCGCGCCTGGAACGGCGCTGGTGGATGGCGTTCGCGTTCGGCCTCGTCCACGGATTCGGCTTCTCGTTCGTGTTGAGCGATACGCTGCAGTTCGCGGGGGGTCACCTCCTCACGTCGCTCCTCTCGTTCAACATCGGGGTGGAGATCGGCCAGCTGTTCGTGTTGGTGCTCACGGTCCCGCTGCTGAGCTGGCTGTTCCGGCGGGTGGTCTCGGAACGGATGGGGGTGGTCCTGGTGTCGGCACTGATCGCTCACACCGGATGGCACTGGATGAGCGACCGCCTCGGCGTGTTGCGGCAGATCCCCTTCCGGGCGCCGACGCTGAATGCCGCATTTGGGATGGAGATGGTGCGCTGGGGCGGGTTGGCGGCCGTGGTGGCGGGCACCGCCTGGCTCCTGAAGGGGATCTACGTGCGCTGGGACCGCCGCCGTCCGGCGGGCTCCACACCGGCGCTCGGCTAGCCGAAGACCTCGGGAGCCGTGTTGCTGCTGCCCCGGGAAGCCCGTGGGCCCGTGCCCCATGGCCCCGAGCGTGTACATTGCCAGCCGCCGACCACGAGTTCTCTTGCGAGGAGATCCGCCATGCCCGACTGCCGCCCACGCCGCACCACCTGGACCGCTGTGTCCGCAGCGCTGGTTCTGGGCGCGCTCGCCGGTCCGGCAGCCGCGCAGCACTCCAATCCGTACGCGGCCCAGGACAGCTGGGGCACGCTGCCGGCCGGGCGCACGTGGGGGGCGGTGAGCGCCGTATATGCGACGCCGGATGGGCGGCAGATGTGGGTGGCCGAGCGCTGTGGCGCCAACACCTGCATCGGCAGCGATGCCGATCCCGTGCTGCTGTTCGATCTCGATGGGACCCTTGTACGCAGCTTCGGCGCCGGGCTGATCGCCTGGCCCCACGGCATGCACGTGGATCGGGACGGCAACGTGTGGGTGGCGGACGCCCTGGGGTTCGGGCAGCAGCCCGCGGGCTGGGGTCACGTGGTCTACAAGTTCAGCCCGCAGGGCGAGGTCCTGATGGTCCTCGGCAAGAAGGGCGTCTCCGGGGCGGGGAGGGATACCTTCGCGAAGCCGTCGGACGTGTTGGTGGCGCCGGACGGCAGCATCTTCGTGGCAGACGGACATGACGCTGGGGGCAACAACCGCATCGTCAAGTTCGATGCGCAGGGCAACTACCTGCTGGAGTGGGGCGCCACCGGGAAGGAGGATGGCGAATTTCGCGATCCGCACGCCCTGGCCATGGACTCGCAGGGGCGGCTTTTCGTGGGCGACCGCGGAAACTCGCGCATCCAGATCTTCGACCAGCAGGGCACCCACCTCGCCACCTGGACGCAGTTCGGACGCCCGTCCGGACTGTGGATCGACGCGAACGACCGCCTCTACGCCACGGACTCCGAGTCGAACAAGGGCCGCAATCCGGGTTGGCTCCGTGGCATCTACATCGGGAGCGCAAGGACCGGTTGGGTGGAGAGCTTCATTCCCGATCCGGAACCCGATCAGGACAACTCGGGCACCAGTGGAGCGGAGGGCATCGCGGTCGACGCCATGGGCAACCTCTACGGTGCGGAGGTGGGGCCCACACAGATGCGGAAGTACACGATCCGCTAGGATCCCCGGGCGGGGCCAAGGGCCAGCTTGCCTGGCGGGCGGGCAACGCGGATTGTAGAGCCGAACTCCGAACAAGGCAGGGAAAGTCATGAGAGGCCAGACGCTCGCTCCATCCCTCGGGACCTTGGCGCTGACCGTCGCCGCGCTGGCCGGAGCGGCAACTCCGGCGGTGGCTCAACAGGCGGTCCGCGGAACACCCCCCGGGGAGTGGCACTTCTGGGGCGGGGATCAATACAGCACCCGCTACACGCCGCTCGACCAGATCAACGCGCAGAACTTCGGCGATCTCGAAGTGGCCTGGATCTGGCGCGGGGACAACTTCGGCACGGAGCCGGATCCGCTCCTGCGGGCCACGCCCGTCTACGCCGAGGGCAAGCTCTTCAGCGTGGCCGGGGACCGCCGTACCGTGGTGGCCATCGACCCCAGGACCGGGGAGACGCTCTGGACGTACCGCGAGCCGCCCACCAAGCGCTGGGAAGACTCCATGCGCAAGGACTACGGGAAGGGCGTGGCCTACGATGTGGTCGACGGGCGCGGTCGTGTCTACGTGGTCTCACCCGCCTTCTTCCTCACGGCCCTGGACGCGGAGACCGGTAGGCCGATCGAGAGCTTCGGTCAGCACGGGGTGATCGATCTCCTGGACGACCTGGGCCCCTGGGAGCACGATCGCAACCTCGGCCTACCGCCGGAGGTGGGATACATCACCAACTCGTCCCCCCCGATGATCGTCAACGGGGTGATCGTGGTGGGGAATTCCCACGAGCAGGGCTACTACGAGACCATGAAGGAGAACGTCCCGGGGAACATCCTGGCGTACGACACGCGCACGGGACGTTTCCTGTGGCGTTTCAACGTGATTCCCCAGGAAGGCGAGTTCGGCCACGACACCTGGGAGAACGACGCCTGGAAGTGGACGGGCAACGTGTCCGCCTGGGCTCCGATGTCGGCCGATGCCGAGCTGGGTCTGGTCTACGTGGTGATGGATCCACCCACGATCGACTACTTCGGTGGCTTCCATCCCGGCGACAACCTGTTCTCGACGACGATCCTGGCGTTGGACGTGCGCACGGGTGCGCGGCGGTGGCACCAGCAGCTCGTGCATCACGACATCTGGAACTACGACATTCCGGTGGCGCCGAGCCTGATGGACATCACCGTGGACGGGCGACCCATCAAGGCGTTGGTCCAGACCACCAAGCAGAGCTGGGCCTACGCGTTCAACCGCGAGACCGGTGAGCCCATCTGGCCCATCGAGGAGCGCCCGGTGCCTCAGTCCGACGTGCCCGGGGAGCACACGGCACGGACGCAGCCGTTCGTGACGCGGCCCGCCGCCTACGAGATGCAGGGCATCAGCGAGGACGACCTCATCGACTTCACGCCGGAGCTGCGGGCCGAGGCGAAGGAGATCATGAAGAAGTTCCGGATGGGTCCGCTCTTCAACCCACCGGCCGTGCAGACGCCTGAGCTGGAGGCATCACTGCACTGCCCCGGTGCCAACGGCGGCACCAACATTCCGGGAGGCACGGTGGTGGACCCGGAGTCCGGTATCCTCTACACGGCCTCCACCAAGGCCTGCAGCGGGCCCCGGCTGGTCCCTGGCACCAGCGTGGATCCGAAGTCCAACGTGGAGTGGGTGAGCGTGGGGCCGGGCGGAAGCCCCCGCGTTCAAGGCCTTCCCATCTACAAGCCGCCCTACGGCCGGATCACCGCGATCGACATGAACACCGGCGAGATCCTCTGGTGGATCCCGAACGGGGATACGCCGGACAACATCAAGAACCACCCGGCTCTGCGGGGTGTCGATGTCGGCAACACCGGTCAGCCCACCCACGCGACCGCCATCGCCACCAGGACCCTCCTGATCTACGGGGAGGGCCGCGGCGGCGAACCCCGGCTGCATGCGGTGGACAAGCGCACCGGCAAGGAGCTGGCGGTGATCGATCTGCCTGCGCCTACGCTGACGGCGCCGATGTCGTACATGCACGAGGGCAAGCAGTACATCGTGGCGGCCGTCGGCGCCGGGCGAGAGCTGCCCGGCTCCCTGGTGGCGTTGCGTTTGCCCGACTGACTGGAGACCCCCCCGGCGGGTGGGTGACCCCTCACCTGTCGCCGCCTCCGGTCCCTGTGCGGGGCCGGAGGCGGTTCTCGTTAGTACTCCTGGGATAGAAGGGGGTCCTCGGAGGTTGGGTCCGGGACCCGGAGTCGCCTAGAAGGTCAAATCGTGCTGGCCCACGTCGAGCTCCGGGAGAGCCACGCCCTGGAACGACGGCCGTACCGTGATCCGGTACCGCCCCGGGGGCAGCGAGTCGCCGAGAATCTCCTCGACCCGGTCCTGGCGCACGAGGGTTTGACGCTGCCCTGGCGCAAGTCGCAGTTCGATCCGTACGGCGGCGCACGCAGCCGCCGGGGGCGGGGCGCTGTCCCAGGAAGCCGCAGTCGATGACCCAAGGCGATAGATCCGGACGCCGCTTCCGCTCCAGCAGCCGCCGTAGACCCAAGTCCGCGTTTGGTTGCTGGCGTTGTGAATCTCCAGCGTGGTCTCGAGCAGGGTGCCTTCCACGCTGGGCAACGTGCGCGCTCGCGCCTGGAATACGGCGTCGTCGGGGCCCAGCCCCGTACACCCCGCGGCCGCCAGAACCGCTGCGGACCCCACGGTCCAGGCCCACCGTCCCCGGGCGCTGGTTCGCGCCACCCCTGCCTCCTCGCGTTGAAGCGCTGCCCTTCCGTGGAACGGTTCAGAGTGCCCGGATGGGACGTCTACGTACTCGCTCTATGGTGCACGAACGCCTCCACCGGAGCACCTGCCGGCCGAACCCGTCTCGGGACGACCGGACCCCGACCTGCCTTTCGCTCAGGACAGCCCGAAGCAGTAGAAGAATCCGTTGCCGCCCGTGGCCTGCAGATTGGCCTGCGAGCAGCCTCGCGACGCATGCGCGGAGTTCCAGGAGGTGGGATTGGCGCCGCCGCCCTGTCGGTCGTGATGCCCCAGCATGGCGCTGCCGTCCTCGGCATTGCTGGTCCAGTTCCGACAGGTGGTGTCCCCCTCGGCGCCGACCACGACCCGGCCGTCCAGGCCCGACCCGGTAAGGATGTCGTGCATGTTGGGCGTGTCACCGCGCCCGTTGACGACGCTGCCCTTCTCGGTGAGCTGTGTCTCCTTCGTGAGGTTGTTGTCATCACTGTGGAGTTGCGCCACGTCGGCTGCGACCATCACGCCACCGTAGTTGTAGAAGGGGCCGGCTCCGATGCGGTCCCGTGCGTTGACCGCCGCCTGCCCGTTCATGGCCACGGCGCTGAGGTAGGCGTGCCAGGTCAGCTCACCGGCGCCGGCCGCGTAGGCCAGGTCCTGGCAATGCTGATCGGCCCCGGCCAGGCCACCCAGGTTGGCCCCATCTCCGGAGCCCACGCTGGTGATGAAGAAGTTCATGCGCGCGCTCTGCGCCGAGAGGGGCAGGGCCAGGAGGGTAAGCGCGGACAGGACGGACGCGACTCGAAGCATACCTGAACCTCCGGTAGGGTCACTCGTGGGAACGAGGGAGGAGGATAGCTCCCGGCCCGCGAGAGCGTCCAGCGACCTCTGCCTGGGCGGGTCAGAGGTCGGCCGGATCCAGCTCCGTCCCCGGACGGCCGGCTCTCGCGCTCAGTCGGACCCGAGCAACTCGGTCAATTCCGCCAGCTCGGCGTCCCAGCCGCCCGTGTTCTGTTGGAAATGCTTCTCCGAGTCGAAGCCGGACTCGCGCACGTGCAGGGTGGTACCTCCGTCGGCGCGTGCCGTCAGCGTCCACTCCACCCGCGTCGAGTACTCGTCGATGCTTCGTTGGTCGTTCCCCGACCAGCGCCACACGAATCGGCGCAGGGGTTCGACCTCGAGCACCTCCATGGTGGCGGTCCCATGGTTCTCCCACGTGAGCGTTCCGCGAGCCCCCTCCTCCAATGCCAGCTCGGCGCGGTCCGGAAACCAGCGGGTCAGCTCGGCCGGGTCAGAGAGGGCCTTCCATACCCGCGCCGGAGACGCCTTCAACTCCACGGTCTTCTCGATCGTCCACTTCATGCCTCGTCCTCCCCTTCATCGAGATGGTGGGCCAGCCGCTCCAGACGGCGGTCCCAGGCTGCGCGGTAGGGCTCCAGCCAGGCTGCCAGATCCACCAGCGGCTCCGCGCTCAGGTGATGCAGGCGCTCCCGACCCCGCCGTTCCCTACGCACCAGACCGGCCTCGACCAGGATGTCCAGATGCTTGGTGGTGGCCTGGCGACTGATGGCGAGCGGGGCGCTCAACTCCGTCACCGACAAGGCACCCTCGGTGCGCAGGCGGTGGAGGAGACCCCGGCGCACGGGATCCGCTACGGCATCGAACACGTCGTTCATGGGGTCAATATGCAACCATAAGGTTGCATGTCAACCCCAGTGGTGCGGCTGGCGCATGGCGTGGCTCGCGGCCGCGCGAGGCCCGGTCGGTGGAGACGGGCGTTTCCGAAGGCAGGAGGGCGAAGTACCCTATCCCGATTCCCATCCCCCGGAGGCTCCATCGATGAAGCGGCTGCTGTCGTTGCTCCCCCTCGTGGCTTTGTTGACCTTCGCGGCGCCGCTTCTCGCGCAGGACGCTGGCTTGGCCGAGCTGGCCTCCTCTCTGACCTGGCGCTCGATCGGGCCATCCGTCACCGGGGGACGGATCTCCGATTTCGCGGTGGACGAGTCGAACCCGGCCCGGTTCTTCGTAGGCACGGCCAGCGGGGGCCTCTGGAAGACCACCAGTGGCGGGCAGCGCTGGGAGCCGGTGTTCGACGAGCAGCCCACTGCATCCATCGGCGCCGTCTCGCTGGCGCCCTCCAATCCCAACCTGGTTTGGGTCGGCACCGGTGAGCCCCAGAACCGGCAGAGCTCACCCTACGGCGCGGGGGTGTTCAAGTCGGTGGATGGCGGGCGCACCTGGGAGCACAAGGGTCTGACGGAGACGCGCCATGTGGGTGCGGTAGTGATCCACCCCACCGATCCCGACATCGTCTACATCGCAGCGGTAGGACACCTCTGGGGGCCCAATCCCGAACGCGGGGTCTACCGAAGCGAGGACGGTGGTGACACCTGGGAAAAGGTCCTCTACATCGACGAGAACACCGGCGCGATCGATCTCGCCATGGACCCGGGGGATCCGAGGACGCTGTTCGCCGCCACCTACCAGCGCCGGCGAACCGGGTTCGGGTTCAGCGCCGACGGGGACGGGTCGGGAATCTGGAGGACCCTGGATGGTGGGGACAGCTGGACGCAGCTGAGCGAGGGTCTGCCTTCTGGATACCGGGGTCGCATCGGACTCGATGTCTATCGGCGCGACGGGAACCGCGTCTACGCGATCATCGAGGGGAAGGACGCACAGGCCCGCGGCATCTACC
The DNA here is from genome assembly GCA_041390105.1 of Gemmatimonadota bacterium. NCBI lineage: Bacteria > Pseudomonadati > Gemmatimonadota > Gemmatimonadota bacterium. The sequence goes on along the minus strand of JAWKQO010000001.1, from coordinate 1,578,198 downwards.
GGTCCCTCGATCGGGGAGACCACTGGGAACGCGTGTCGGGCACCAATCCGCGCGCCATGTACTTCTCCATGATCCGCATCGACCCCAACGATCCGGAGCGCGTCTATATCGGTGGCGTGCAGTTCGGAATCTCCGACGACGGCGGACGCACCTTCCGCGACGGCGATGGCGCGGAGGGCATCCACGTCGATCATCACGCGCTCTGGATCGATCCGGCGAACTCCAACCATCTTCTGCTCGGCAACGATGGCGGCGTGGCAACGTCGATCGATCGCGGAGAGAGCTGGCGGGAGATCGACAATCTTCCGATCGGACAGTTCTACGAGATCGGCGTCAGCATGGAAGACCCGTACCTGGTGTGCGGCGGGCTGCAGGACAATTCGTCGTGGTGCGCGCATCACGATACCGGCACCCAGTACGGGATCATGAACGGGAACTGGATCGACGTATCCGGGGGGGACGGTTTCTACAACAAGGTCGACCCCAACGACCCGAACATCGTCTACACCGAGTCCCAGGGTGGAAACGTATCCCGTTTCGATCGGCGCACCGGCGAGAGCGTGCGTATCCGTCCCGTGGCCCACGTCGACGCCGACGACGAAGCAGGGCAATACCGCTTCAACTGGAACGCGCCCATTCACGTCTCCACGCACAACAGCGCCACCGTCTACATCGGCGCCAACCACCTGCTGCGTTCCCGGGACCGGGGCATGACCTGGGAGGAGGCCAGCCCCGACCTGACCAAGCAGATCGACCGGGACACGCTGCCCATCATGGGCATGGAGACCACCGAAGAGACGCTGTCGCGCTACGACGGGATCTCGTCGTACGGGAACATCACCACGATCGGAGAGTCGCCCCTCAGCGCCGACCTCCTTTACGTGGGGACCGACGACGGAAACCTGCAGGTGAGTCGGGACGGGGGAGCCACCTGGACGGATCTGACCGAGCGCGTCCGCGGCGTGCCCGCGCGGACCTACGTATCGAGCGTGGCGCCATCGGCCGCGGTGGAGGGCCGCGTGTACGCCACCTTCGATGGGCACCGCAACGACGATCTGGCGCCCCATGTGTACGTAAGCGAGGACTACGGCCAGACCTGGCGCTCCATCGCCCGGGGATTGCCTGCGGAATCCGTGAACCGGATCCGGGAGCACCCGCGCACGCCGGACCTCTTGTTCCTCGGCAACGAGGTGGGGCTCTGGTTCTCGGTGGACCGGGGCGCCGAGTGGCAAAGGCTGGACGGCAACCTGCCCACGGTGCCCGTCGACGACATCGTGATCCACCCTCGCGACAACGACCTGATCCTGGGCACGCACGGGCGCAGTGCCTGGATCCTGGACGACCTCGGGCCCCTGGAGACGCTGGCCAGCGCCCGGAGCCGCAGTGCGCACCTGTTTCCGGTTCGGCCGGCGACGATGGTGAATCGCCGGGGAGGCTGGCCCTTCTGGGGGGACGAGTTCCAGGGGGAGAACCGGCCGGACGGAGCACTGATTCGCTACCTGCTGGGACAACCGACCCCGTCCGCGAATGGAAGTAGCGGCGCCTCCGAGGAGCCTGCCGTCGAGTTGACGGTTCTGGATGCGAGCGGCACCGCGGTTCGCACGCTGGAGGCTCCCGGCAAGGCGGGGCTCCATACGGTGCTGTGGGACCTGCGCATCGACGCGCCCTACACGCCCGAGCCCTCCGCCGGCCGCGGCGGAGGGGGAGGGGGCGGCGGCTTCGGGGGACCCCCGCGGGGCCCGCGCGTGCTGCCCGGCACCTACACCATCCAGTTGGTGGCGGGTGGCGAGACCACGCGAGTCCCCGTAGAGGTCCGCATGGATCCGCGGGTGCAGATCGCGCGCGCCGATCTGGAGGCGCGTCAGCAGGTGCTTCTCAGCCTCCATGCCTTGGCGAAGCCGGTCTATGAGGGTGGCCAGCGCATTCGTACGCTACTCAGACAGGTTCAGGAGGCGCGCGATCTCCTGAAGGGACGCGAGGGTGTTCCGGAGACGCTCACCACAGAGGCCGATTCCCTGCACGCGGCCCTCGAAAGGGTTCAGGAGGACCTGGGTCCCGTCCAGCGAGCGGCCTTCCTGGGCGGGCAGATCGAGGCAGCCTCGGTCCGGCCCACCGCCGACCAGCTTTGGCAGATCGATCGTGCCTGGTCGGATGGACCGGAGGTCCTGCGCCGACTGAACGCGATCATCGAGACGCGCATGCCGGCGTTCAACCGGATGCTGAACGAACAGGGGATCCGCCCCGATCCTGGCGCACCGGTGAGTGTGCCGCGGCGTCCGGGCGGGTAGCGAGGTCCGCGGGCCCAGCGAACCACGGCCCGAGGAATCCGAGGAGGTAGGTGGCTTGGGAAATGAGCGCTGGCAGCGGGTGGAGGAGCACTTCGCCCGACTGAGCGACCTGGACCCTGCCGAGCGCCAGCAGGCATTGGTGGCACTCGGCACGTCCGAGCCGGACCTTGTGGCCGAGGTCGAGTCGCTGTTGGCGGCGGCGCGCCCGGACGGGGTCGAGCTCACCGACGTGTTCGGACGCGCCCACGGCGCGCTGTCGGCGCCGTCCCGGCCCGATGCCCTGGAGGGTCGGCGGATCGGGCCGTACCGCGTGGTGCGGGAGCTGGGAAGCGGGGGGATGGGCTCCGTCTACCTGTGCGAACGGGTGGATGAAACCTACCAGGCCCAGGTGGCGCTCAAGCTGCTGCGAGCCCCGCTGGCCGGGTCCGAGCTCGAGCGTCGCTTCCGAGCGGAACGCCAGATCCTGGCACAGCTCAGCCACGCCGGGATCGCCCGTCTGCTCGACGGAGGCACCACCGAACAGGGGGTGCCCTATCTCGTGATGGAGTACGTGGCCGGATTGCCGGTGACCGACTTCGTACGGGAGCGCACCCTGTCGTTCGACGCGCGCCTGCGGCTCTTCATGCGCATCTGCGAGGCGGTGCAGTATGCCCACGCCCGCTTGGTCGTCCACCGCGACCTGAAACCCGCCAACATCCTGGTCGACGAAGAGGGCATGCCCAAGCTGCTCGACTTCGGGATCGCCAAGCTCATCGGAGACGCCGAGGCCGCCTTCGACGCCGCTACCACGCGCACCGGGATGCGCGTGATGACGCCTCTGTACGCGAGCCCGGAGCAGGTACGGGGCGAGCCCATCACGGTGGCTACGGATGTCTACGCACTGGGCGTTCTGCTGTACGAGCTGCTCACCGATCGTCTTCCATACAAGGAGGATCCGCGCGACACGCGCGCGGTCGAGCGCGCGATCGTGGATCGGGATCCAGCCCGGCCGAGCGAGGCATTGGCGACGGAGCTGAAGACGCAGGTCGACAGCCCGGAGTCGACCCGGCAGCGCGCGGTGCGGGCTCTGCGCGGAGATCTGGACACGATCGTCCTGAAGGCCCTGCAAAAGGACGCGGCCCGCCGCTACGCCTCCGTCGAGGCTCTGCGGGACGACATCGGGCGCCACCTCGAAGGCCTCCCGGTCCGGGCTCGGCCGGATCGCTGGACGTACCGCACCGGGAAGTTCGTGCGGCGGAATCGTGGCATCGTGGTATCAGGACTCGCCCTGCTGCTCACGATCCTGTTCTTCACGGCGGGCACGGTGCTGCAGTCGATCCAGCTCGAGCGTCAGCGCGATCTGGCTCGACGCGAGCGGGATCAAGCGCAGGCGGTGGCCGACTTCCTGGCCGACGTTTTCAGGGCGTCGGAGCCCAGCGAGAGCCTGGGCGCCGAGGCGACCGCGCGCGAGCTTCTGGACCGTGGCGCGGAGCGGATCCGCTCCGACGGCAGCCTGGACGGCGACCTGCGCGCGACCCTTCTGGGCGTGATCGGCGACGTCTACCGACAGCTCAATCTGCAACGGGAAGGAATCCCTCTGCTGGAAGCTTCGTTGACGGAGCTGAGGGCGCTGCGGACGGCTCCGGATGCGGAGTTGGCGCGGGGCGAAGCGCGGCTCGGCAGTGCCTACGCACAGCTGGGGGACTTCGAGCGCGGGCTCCCGCTCATCCGGGAGGCCTATGAGCAGGTGGGCGCGCTGGACGATCTACCGAGCCAGGAACGCGTCAACGTGATCAATACGCTGGGCAGCTACCTGACGCGGGCGGGGATCTACGAGGAGGCGCGGGCTCGCCTGAACGAGGCCCTCGCCGTGGCGGAGGGTCGTGAGGATCGCAACGGGGCCGACGATGTCGAGTGGACGGTGCTCAACAACCTCGGCCAGTTGGAAACCTCGGTGGGGGACCACGAAGCCTCCCTGGCGTACCACCGTCGTGTGTTGAGGGAGCGTGAAGCCGCGCTCAGTCCGCTACACCCGTCGGTGCTCAGTAGCCTGAACAACTCGGCGCTGGTGCTGGAGCGTCTGGCGCGCTACTCGGAGTCGGACTCGCTGTACCAGGTGCTGGTGGAGCGCGCTGCCCAGGTCCACGGAACCGAGTCGCCCTACTACGCCACCTACCTCAACAACCTGGCCAGCTTCTACAAGCGGATCGGCCAACCGGAGCGGGCCGAGCCGCTGCAGCGGCGGGCCCTCGAGATCTTCGTGGCCGTGCAAGGTGAAGAGAGCGCCGACGTGGCGATGAGCTACAACAACCTGGCCAATCTCCTCCACGACCTGGGGCGGCCCTCCGAGGCCGTGGAGATGCATCGCAAGGCCTTGGCGCTCAACCTGCGCCTGTATGGAGAGAACCACGACCGTGTGGCGGGATCCTACAACAATCTGGCTGCCGCGTTGCGGGACCTGGGGGATCTGGACGGGGCGATCGAGAACTACCGGGCCACGCTGGAGATCGATCGACGCACGGTGGGGGAAGATCATCCATTCCTCGCCAGCGATCGCGTGAATCTGGCGAGCGCCCTGTCGGCGCGTGGAGACTTCACAGAGGCGACAGCCCTGTTCGACAGCGCCGCTGCGATCCACGAGCGCGTGCTGCAGCCCGAGCACACCGACAACGCACTGCGCCTCGTGGAGGTGGGGATCCACCTGTTGCGGCAGGGCAGGGCCGAGGCGGCGCTCCCACTGCTGCGCTCGGGTCTGGAGATCGACGAAGCGGCCTTGCCCGAATCGTCGACCCAGATCGCCTATGCCCGCACGGCCCTGGGGGCCGCTCTGGTCCGAACCGGAGAGCGGCAGCAGGGCCTGGGCTTGCTGCAGCTCGGCTACCACCGCCTGGTGGAAGCGGCCGGACCGCAGGCGCGCGGATCCCGCCAGGCGCGCGCCTGGATGGAGGAAGCCGGCGTGCGCGTCGAGTCGACGGAGGACGGCACGCCCTCGAAGATCCCCTAGGCGAGCGCGCTACGGTACGGGCGTCAGCGTGAGCCGGTGCATGAGCACGGCGGCGCGTTTTGCCTGAACGGACAGCGTGGGCAGGTCGATCCACTCCTCCACCGTGTGGTCGTTGCCGCCGCCTGGCCCCAAGCCGTCGATGGCCATGTCCACGAGGCCAGCGGTGAAGGACACGTCCGCCGCTCCCGCGTTGCGGGGGTCGACGGGTGTCACCGGACCGAGTCCCAGATCGCGGCTCACCTGGTCGAACAGCGAGAGCAGCGTGCGATTCCCGTCCGTGGGGGCGAGGGGTGGGTAGCCGTCGTCGAACGTGAGCGTGGCGGAGGTGCGTGGGAGGTTCTGCCCCGCCACGAATCGCATGAGTGCCCGAGTGCGCTCCAACTGCTCCAGTGTGAGTGTGCGCAGGTCTCCGGTCACCACCGCGTGTTCGGCCACGACGTTGCTCTTGCCGAATGCGCTGCCACCGGCGTTGAACTCGTCGTAGTCGAGGGCGGTGCCCCCCAGCACCACGCCGGGGTTGAAGGTGAGGTAGGGTTCCCCGGCCAGCCGCTCGTAGAAACCGGAGAGGATGCGCCCAGCTTCGTAGATGGCGCCGGCGCCCACTTCCGGTTGGAACAACTGGGACGAGTGGGCCGGCGTCCCGGTGACGTCGAGTCGCCAACCGGTCGATCCACGACGGGCCACCACGGCGGTGGCAGGGTTGCTGTCTCCATTCTCGAAGGCGATGGCGATGTCGGCGGCCTCGGCCGCTTCGATCAACGCCGCGCGGGCCAGGCTGAGAGGTCGCCCACTGCGCTCCTCGTCCCCGGTCATCACCACCGTGATGGTCATTCCGTCCAACAGGCCCGCATCCCGCAGCGCCGTGAGCGCCTGGACGATCACGACGTCTCCCCCCTTCATGTCCACCACGCCGGGCCCCCTGGCGGTGGAGTCGGGGCCGGGCTGGTAGCGCTGGAAGGGGCTGGAGGGCTCGAACACCGTGTCGAGATGGCCGATCAGTAGCAGGTGGGGCCCACGCGACCCGGCTCTGCGGGCCACGAGGTGCCCGGCCCGCTCGAAGCTCGCACCATCCACCCACTCCGTCTGGAATCCGAGTCCCTGCAACTCGGCTGCCAGCACCCGACCCACCTCGCGCACCCCTTCGAAGTTCATGGATCCGGAGTTGGTGTCGACCAGGCGCTGCAGCAACGCGAGGGCCTCCGCATGGTGGGCATCGACCGCCTCCACGATACGCCGTTCCGCGGGTGCCAGGGTCTGCCCCACGACGGGGGTGCCCAGGAGGGCGAGGAACAGCGGCGAAAAGGCGGCAAAGCAGGTGCGGGCAGCCATGGGCCGGGGCGCCTCCGTCAGGCCGGAAGTGACAGTCGCTGCGAACGATAGTGGGAGGGTGCCACTCCCCCCAACCCTGCGGGGAAAGTTCGTACACGGCCCTCAGCAGAACACCTACAGACGGACCCCTGCAGATTGGGTCGATTCAAGGTGCACAGGAGATCCGTAGTACAGCTCGGAAAGTGGGTAACCACGATGGCCAAACGGCTTCCGACGCTGGGGACCGAGCCTGCCGAGGCTCGCCCGGCGTCCGTGCTCGACGTTGATTCCTTCACAGTCGAAGTCGTCTCGGATTCTGGGGAAGGAGCCCAGAAGTGCGGGCAGATCTTCGGAACCGTCTCCGCCAAGATGGGCAACGGCGTCTGGACGGTCGAGATCATCCCGGCCGAGGTGCAGCCCCCCCCTCGCAACGCGGCCGGCGCTTCTGGCAACCGGATCCGCATCGGAGCGGGCCCCGTCACCAACTGGGGTGATCGCTCGAACCTGGTGGTGGCCTTCAACGAGCAGGTGCTCCTCGCTCGCCACCGTCTGGGCGCGCTCGAGCACGACGCCATCGTCCTGCTGGAGAATCAGTGGGCGACCCACGACGATCCGGGCATCCGTCAGCAGTGGGAGGAGGCGCTGGAGGAGTTGTCGGGGCACGAATACCGGATCATTCCGGTGCCGATGCACGAACAGTGTCTGACCCTGGTCGAGAACCCGCGCCTGGGCAAGAACATGTTCGCACTGGGCATGCTCACGGAGGTCTTCCAGCGCGACGCCGAGCGCGTACGCGACCAGATCCGCTTCTCCTTCCGCAAGAAGGACTCCTCGGTCGCGGATCGCAACATCGCGCTGCTCGAGTTGGGAATGGCCTGGGCGGCCCAGCATCTGGACTTCCGGGTCGCGGTCCCGCCGCATCCCACCGAGGAAGACATGGTGGTGATGAACGGGAACCAGGCCATTGCGCTGGGCGCCATCGCTGCCGGGATGGAGTTGGCCGCGATGTATCCCATCACTCCGGCCACGTCGGTGTCTCATCAACTGGGCGACGTGTTCGAGCGCTTCGGTGGTGTGGTGCACCAGGCCGAGGACGAGATCGCTGCGGCTGGCGTGGCCCTGGGTGCGTCCTATGCCGGCAAAGTCGCCTTCACCATCACGTCCGGCCCCGGCCTCGCGCTCAAGACCGAGTTCCTGGGGCTGGCCATCATGACGGAGACGCCCCTGGTGGTCGTCGATGTCCAGCGAGGTGGCCCCTCGACCGGCCTTCCCACCAAGGTGGAGCAATCCGACCTGCTGGCGGCGCTGTTCGGGCAGCCAGGCGATGCGCCCCATGTGATCATGGCCCCGGCGACCATCGAGGAGTGCTTCCATGTGATGGTGACGGCGCGCCGGCTGGCCGAGGCGCTGCGGACCGTGGTGATCGTGCTGTCGGATGCGAACCTGGCCACGGGCGTCCAGCCCTTCGTGCGGCCCCGCCTCGATCCGGCCTGGGTGGCGGCACCACCCGACCAGAGCCCCATTCCAGAGGGACTCCGTCCCTACGACTGGGATCCGAAGACGGGGCTGTCCCGGCGGTTCGTCCCGGGGCAGGCGGGCGGAATGTTCACGGTGACCGGCCTGGCCCACGACGAGCGCAGCAAGGTCGCCTACAGCTCCGACATCAATCAGCGTGCTTCCGAGATGCGCAGTCGCAAGATTGCGGTGCTGCAGAGCACGCTGAAGCCCCCTGAGGTCAACGGCGACGACTCCGGCGAGCTCCTGATCGTGGGGTGGGGGAGCACCAAGGGAGCCATCGAAGAAGCCGTAGAGCGGGCGCGGGCCGAGGGGCGCTCCGTCTCTTCACTGCATCTGACCTTCCTCTCGCCGCTCGAGCCGGGTCTCAAAGCGATCTTCAACCGCTTCCGCAAGGTGATGACGGTCGAGATCAACTACAGCGACCCGCCCGATGCACCCTTCATCACCGATGAAAGCCGGCGTAGGGGGCAGCTGTCCTGGCTGCTCCGCGCCCAGACGCTCGTGGATGTGGATTGCTGGACCCGGGTCCTGGGCGAGCCCCTGCGGCCGGGCGCCATTCTCGACGTCATTCGCGCACGCACGTCACGGGGGGCCCGCGCATGAGCAGCTGCTCGTTGTTCCATCTGTCCGACCTGGATGAGCACGACTACTCGATGTCCGACTACGAGGGGGCGCAGGCGCGTTGGTGCCCCGGCTGCGGCGATCACTCCGTGCTCAGCAGTGTGCAACGGCTGCTTGCCCAGGAGAACCTCCCACCCGAGCAGACGGTGTTCGTCTCGGGCATCGGCTGCTCCAGCCGTTTCCCGCACTACGTGAACACGTACGGGTTCCACGGCATCCACGGACGAGCCCTGCCCATCGCCACGGGAGTGAAGCTGCATCGGCCGGAGCTGCACGTGTTCGTCGTCATGGGCGACGGCGACTGTGTCTCGATCGGGGCTGGTCACTGGATCCATGCCACGCGCTACAACGTGAACATGGTGGCACTGCTGCTGGACAACGAGATCTACGGTCTCACCAAGATGCAGACGTCGCCGACCACGCCGCAGGGATATCGGACCAACACGCAGCCGCGCGGCAGCTTTCTGCCGCCCATCAATCCCATCGAGGCCACCTTGGGCGTCACCAACGCCTCCTTCGTCGCCCAGACCGCGGAGTGGATTCCCGCGCACATGGCGGCCACGCTGGAAGCGGCCTACCGGCACCCGGGCTTCTCGTTCGTGCGCATCCTGCAGCGCTGTCCGCACTTCACCCCGGACCTGTTCGGAGACGACGTGAAGAGTCCCGAGCGGACGCAGATGCTCGTGCATGAGCGCGGGATCGATCTGCCGGAGCTGGCCAAGCGCTATGCGGACCGCTTCACGCACGATCCCTCCGATCTCGATGAGGCCCGCCACCTGGCGCAGGACCAGAGCAAGCTGAGACTCGGGATCTTCTTCCAGGATGCCACCCTGCCGCGCTACGAGGAGACCCGGCACTTGCCGGGGCACACCGTGGACGAGAAGCTCGCGCTGCTGGAACGGGAGCTGGACCGCTATGCCGTCTGAACCGGATCGGACCCAGGAGGCCCTGCGGGCGCTCGCCCCTTCGATCGAGCGCTTCGAAACCGCGTTGGCCGCGACCATCGAGGAGCTGCGTGGTTTCCTGGATGCCCACCGAGGCGGGCCGGAAGAGGCCGACGCGCGTCTGGGCGCCGAGCTCGGCCGTTTCGCAATGTCCCGCATCGACCCCGCCCGCTTCTCGACGCTCATTGCGCCCAAGGCGAGCGTGGACGTGGAGACGCTGCACGTCGTCGAGCAGGCCATGGCCACGCTCGGTGAGCTGCGTGCGCGGGGTGACGACCTGTTCGTCGCACGCGTGGCTCCGGGTGGGGACCTGCGCACCGCGGTGACGGACGCGCTGGCGGAGGCCGGTCGAGCGTTTGGTGTCGCCCGGTCGCTGCGCTTCGTCTGGAACGGGGTGCCCAGCACCGCGCTGGATGACCCACGCGATGCGTTTTCGCCGTGGCGCTGGAACCCGGCCGAGCGCGAGCTCGCTCCTCCGCTGGTCGTCGAGGTCGGTGGCCGTGATCTGAGTGCCGCCGGGCTCGCCGATCTGCTGGAAGGAAACCAGAAGATCGTGCTGATCACCTCTGGTCCGGCGCCGGTGGCACCCCTGGCCCGTTTGCTCACCCCGGGACTGTGGGTGGTTCAGGCCGACCAGGCCGAGGCGTTCCTGGAGATGACGCACGCACCGGCCGCCGGCATCGCCGCATGGCTGCCCTCCGAATGTGCGCGCTTCGTCCATCGCCCTGGTGGCGGTTCGTTCTCCGCCCGCATCGAGATGCAGTCCCTTCCGGAGAAGGGGACGGGGCGGTCGCTGGGCCGCGTGGCCGCCGCTCGCGAGGCGAACGATCTCGAACATCTGCGCGAGCTGTTGATCGCCTCCCCGGCACGGACCGCCGTGGAGGCCGCCCCTGCCGGTGCGGTGCCGTCCGCGGCCCCGACGCCGGAGCCGGGATTCGTGGGAGCGAAGCCGCAGTCGGCGGAACCCGTGGACCGCCTGGCGGGCTGGTTGTTGGCGCAGGCGGGACTGGCGGCGGGGCAGTAGTCGATGGACGGCGCCCTCGTGCTGGAGTCCGTGGCCATTCTCGGTGGGGTCGGCCTGACGTTCGGCACGCTCATCGCGCTGGCGCACAAGAAGCTGCGCGTATGGGAAGACCCTCGGGTCGATGCACTCGCCGAGCTGCTGCCAGGCGCGAATTGCGGAGCCTGTGGATTCGCCGGCTGCCGCGCGTTCGCCGAAGGGTTGGTGACGGGTGCGGTCGCTCCGGCAGGGTGTACCGTGATGGGTGAGTCCGAGGTGGACGACGTGGCCGCGCTGCTGGGCGTGGAAGCCGGACAGGCGGATCGGCGTGTGGCGCGGCTGCTGTGCGCGGGAGGGTCCGACGTCGCCCGCCGCAAGGCCGACTACTTCGGGATCGCCAGCTGCGCCGCTGCGCGCGCCGTGACCGGGGGAGGAAAGGCATGCGCCTGGGGCTGCATCGGCCTCGGGGATTGCGCGGTCGCCTGCGATTTCGATGCGATCACCATGAGCGCGTTCGATCTTCCGGTGGTCGACCCCGATCTCTGTACAGCCTGCAACGATTGCGTGGTGGCCTGCCCGCTCGACCTCTTCGTGCTCATGCCCCTGGAGCAGCATCTCATCGTGCAGTGCAGGAACCTGCTCGAAGGAGACGCGGCCACCAACGTCTGCTCCGTCGCCTGCAATGCCTGCGGGCGCTGCGTCCAGGACGCCGCGCCCGGGCTGATCGAGATCCGCTCTGGCCTGGCGGTGATCGACGACGCTGCTGTCGAGAAGGCCAATCCCGACGCTACGGCCCGCTGCCCGACCGGTGCTATCGCCTGGGTGGTGGGTGGCCAAAACTTTCCTGGTGTGGAACCGCGAATCGGTGAGGCGGTCGCATGATCGAGCCGTTCAGGAAGAAGAAGCCCGCATCCACCCCCATGGACGCCGCGCCCCGCTTCCCGGGGGAGCTGGAGGCGACCGACGGTAGCACCGCAGTGGTGGCGATGGAGACCGCCGCCAGCGAGGCCGCCGGCGCGTATCCCATCACGCCGTCGACGCAGATGGGCGAGGGATGGGCTCAGGCCGTCGCGGCCGGGCAGACCAACGTCAACGGCCGGCGCCTGCTGTTCTTCGAGCCGGAGGGCGAGCACGCGGCCGCAGCCGTGACGGCAGGCATGAGCATGATGGGCCTGCGTGCCACAAACTTTTCCAGTGGCCAGGGCATCGCCTACATGCACGAGTCACTCTACGCCGCGGCGGGCAAGCGGTTGACCTACGTGCTGAACGTGGCCGCTCGCGCCATGACCAAGCAGGCGCTCAACGTACACGCCGGACACGACGACTATCACGCCGTGGACGACAGCGGCTTCTTCCAGCTCTTTGCCAAGAACGTGCAGGAGGCGGCGGACCTCACGCTGATCGCCCACCGTATCGCCGAGCTTTCGCTGACGCCCGGGATCTCGGCCCAGGATGGATTCCTGACCAGCCACGTCATCGAGTCTTTCCTGCAACCCGAGCGTGCGTTGGTCAAGACCTACCTGGGGGATCCCGGCGACATCATCGATTCTCCCACGCCCGCTCAACGTCTCGTGTACGGCCCCACGCGGCGCCGCATCCCCGAGCTCTTCGACTTCGACTATCCCGCCATGTTCGGGGTGGTCCAGAACCAGGAGAGCTACGCGCAGGGCGTAGCGGCCCAGCGACCGTTCTACTTCGACCATGTCGCTGCGCTGAGCGACCAGGCCATGGCGGAGTATGCCGCGCTGACCGGCCGTGAGTATGCCCGAGCCAGCGGCTACCTGCTCGACGACGCGGAGTACGTGCTGGCCGGCCAGGGCTCGGTGGTGTGGAACGCCGAAGCCGTAGCGGATCATCTGCGCCGCACGCGTGGCCTCAAGGTCGGGGTGCTTAACCTCGCCATGTTCCGACCCTTCCCGGCCGACCGGGTCAGCGCGCTGCTGAAGGGCAAGAAGGCGGTGACCGTCCTCGAGCGCGTGGACCAGCCCCTGGCGGTCGATCCGCCGCTGCTGAGAGAGATCCGCGCCGCCATGGCCCAGGCACTGGAGAATGGACGGGCCCGCAACGGCGCGGTGCCGCACGCGGGCGTCGCGTCTCTCCGACCTGAGGAGATGCCCGACTTCCATGCCGCCGGCTTCGGGTTCGGCAGCCGCGACCTCCAGCCCGGCGACCTGGTCGCGGCGGTGGACAACATGCTGGAAGGCGGCGCGGGCCGCCGTCACTACTATCTGGGGATCGACTTCATCGATCGGGAGACGAGAGCCCCCAAGCTGCAGATCTGGCAACAGGAGTTGCTGGATGCCTATCCCGACCTCGAGCGCCTGGCTCTGCCGGCGGCCGGAGACATCGATCTCCTGCCTGAGGACTCGATCGCCATCCGCATCCACTCCGTGGGCGGGTGGGGCGCGATCACGATGGGGAAGAACCTCGCGCTCACGGCCTTCGAGCTGGCTGGGCTGCACGTGAAGGCCAACCCCAAGTACGGCTCCGAGAAGAAGGGACAGCCCACCAACTTCTACGCCGTGCTCGCGCGAGAGCCCATCCGCATCAACGCAGAGCTCAAGCACGTCGACGTGGTGCTCTCTCCCGACCCCAATGTGTTCCGGAGCACGGATCCACTCGCCGGGCTCAATGCCGGCGGCGCGTTCGTCATCCAGAGCGACCTGCCCGCCTCGGACGTGTGGGCATCGCTGCCCGCTCAGGCGCAGCGCACGATCGTATCGAAGGGGATCAAGGTCTACGCTCTGGACGCCTTCAAGATCGCCTCCGAGGAGGCCACCGATCCGGAGCTGCGCTACCGCATGCAGGGCGTCGCCTTCATGGGTGCCTTCTTCCGCGTGTCTCCCTTGGCCGAGCGCGAAGGGCTGGGCGAAGAGGCACTGTTCGCCGGGATCCGCGAGCAGATCGAGAAGAAGTTCGGAAAGCTGGGTCAGCGCGTGGTCGACGACAATCTGCGCGTGATCCGTCGGGGCTTCGACGAGCTACGGGACGTGCCGCATGCAGCGGTGGGAGAGGACGAGCCGGGCGCGCATCCGCTGCCAGGGCTGCCCTCGCTCCTGGACGTTCCGGGGGCCAAGCCCGGCATCGGCAACCCGGGGCGTTTCTGGGAGCAGGTGTGTGCCTACTGCGCCACCACGGGCAAGGATGTGATCGCGGATCCCTTCGCCGCGCACAGCGCCATCCCGGCCGCGACCAGCACCGTGCGTGACATGACCAACATCCGCTTCGAGGTCCCCGACTTCGTCGCGGACAAGTGCACGGGGTGCAGCCAGTGCTGGATGCAGTGTCCGGACGCCGCCATTCCCGGGCTGGTCACCTCGGTAGAGGACGCGTTGGAGGCGGCCATCCGCACGGCGGCCAACGGGAAGCCCCTCAATCGCCTGAAGCCGCTCACGCCGCATCTGGCCAAGGAGTCGCGCAAGATCCTGCAGGGCGTCGGATTCCGCTCGTTCGCCGACGCCGTGTCGGCGGCCTACGAGAACGTGGCCGGGAAGCTCAAGTGGGATCCGGAGCGCAGAAAGGCGCTCGATGAAGAGTGGGCGGCCGTGTACGGAGTCGTCGCCGACTTCCCCTTCGCGCGCACGGCCCCCTTCTACGACCTCCCCGAGAAGAAGGAGAAGGGCACTGGGGGGCTGCTCTCCATCACCGTGAACCCAGAGGCCTGTAAAGGCTGCAACATCTGCGTGGACGTGTGCCCAGAAGGCGCGTTGGTCACCGTCCGCCAGGACGAGGCCATCGTGGAGCGGCTGCGTCGCAACTGGGATCTGTGGGAGAACCTCCCCGACACGGACGATCGCTACATCAACGTCCGCAACGTGGAGCAGGGCATCGGCGTGCTTCCCACGCTGCTGTTGAAGAAGAAGAACTATCGGTCGATGGCGGGGGGAGACGGGGCCTGCATGGGCTGTGGTGAGAAGACCGCCGTCCACATTCTGGTCTCTACCATCGAGGGCCTGATGCAGCCGCGGGCCGAGGCGTTCGTGAGGCGCCTGGATGGGCTGGTGGCCGGACTGGAAGAGAAGGCGCGGACGCTGGTGGCAGCCGACGCCGATCTCGACGATCCGGCCGCCGCGAGTGGCGCCCTGGCCGTGCAGGCGACCCCCGAACACAGGGAGCGACTGGCGCTGCTCCTGCGCACGCGCGACCGGCTCAGAGACCTGCGCTGGCGCTATGTGGAAGGACCCGGGGGACGTGGGCGAGCCCACATGGGGATCAGCAACTCGACGGGGTGCTCGTCCGTGTGGGGAAGCACCTACCCCTACAACCCCTATCCCTTCCCCTGGGTGAACCACCTCTTCCAGGACGCGCCCTCGATCGCCATCGGGATCTTCGAGGGACAGATGCGGAAGATGGCGGACAACTTCGTCGACGTGCGACGCGCCGAGCTTCTGATCGGGGACGACTACGCGCCCGAGCGCGACGAGCTCTTCTTCGAAGCGTTCTCGTGGAAGGAGTTCAGTGACGAGGAGTTCCACCTCTGCCCGCCGGTCCTGGCCATGGGCGGTGACGGTGCCATGCTGGATATCGGCTTCCAGAACCTTTCCCGCCTGCTGGCGTCCGGAAAGCCGATCCGCGTGGTGGTGCTGGACACGCAGGTGTATTCGAACACCGGCGGGCAGTCCTGCACGAGCGGCTTCACCGGCCAGGTGGCGGACATGGCCGGCTTCGGCAAGGCGCAGCATGGAAAGACCGAGACCCGCAAGGAGTTGTCGCTGATCGCCCTGGCGCATCGAGGCGCCTACGTGCTGCAGACCTCACAGGCGGCACCGTCCCACATGATGCAGGGCCTGCTCAAGGGCCTCAACAGCCGTCGCCCGGCGGTCTTCAACATCTATACGCCTTGTCCCGTGGAGCACGGCGTGGCGGACGAATGGGCTCCCCATTCGGCGCGCCTGGCGCTGGAGAGCCGTGCGTTTCCTTTCCTCGTCTACGATCCGGACGAAGGCCCCACGGTGGCCGAGTGCCTGAACCTGGACGGCAACCCTTCCGTCGAAGACGTGTGGCCCACCTATACGCTGCGCTACAGCCAGGACGGCGAGGAACGCTCGCAGGAGCTTCCACTGACCATTGCCGACTGGGCGGCGACCGAGGGAAGGTTCAAGAAGCACTTCCGGCCCCTGAAGAAGGACGAGTGGGACCGACCGGAGCTCGTGTCGTTCGCGGAGCTGGTGGCACTGGAGCCCGACGACCGTGTGGGGAAGGTCCCCTTCATCTACACGCTGGGGCAGGACGGCGGGCTCGAGCGCACGGCAACCACCGCCGAGATGGTGGACCTGGCGGACGACCGCCTGCGCTTCTGGCACCAGTTGAAGGAGCTGGCTGGACTCGAGGTGTCTTCCCGGGTGCGTCAGGGGCTGGCCCGTGAGA
The DNA here is from genome assembly GCA_041390105.1 of Gemmatimonadota bacterium. Taxonomy (NCBI): domain Bacteria; kingdom Pseudomonadati; phylum Gemmatimonadota; species Gemmatimonadota bacterium. The sequence continues at coordinate 1,562,169 of JAWKQO010000001.1, read as the reverse complement.
CCGAAGTCGAGTTCGAGGCGCGCCTGAGCGCGCTCAAGCACGAGTATGAAGCGCGCCTGGCCGAGCTGAAAGCCAGCTATCCGGCCGTGGTGGCGCGGCGTCTGGCGGAAGGCCTGCTCGCGGGTGGACCGGATCGCACGGTCGCCGAGTTGCTGGATGCTGCAAAGGATTCTCCGCCGGTGGGGGCGGTGGCCATCGAGGAGCTGGGATCTCCTGTGCCTAGCGTGTCTGCGGCGGGGGCTCCCCCGTCCGTGGTCGCGCCCCAGCCCGACCCCGTTTCCCCGCCGGCGGCTTCGGCCGCAGCAGCGCAGGTCGCACCACCTCCCGTCGCCGAGAGCGCGCCCGCGGAGGAGGACGACGACGAGCTCGTGATGGGCCCCTACATCGAGACGGCGCTGTGCACGAGCTGCAACGAATGCATCAACATCAACAAACGGATGTTCGGATACGACGACTCCAAGCAGGCCTACATCAAGGACGCCAAGGCGGGGACGTTCGCCGAGTTGGTGCGTGCGGCCGAGCAGTGTCCGGCTGGCATCATCCATCCCGGTACCCCGCTCGACCCCAACGAACCGGACCTCGACAAGTGGCGCGTGCGGGCGGAGCCCTTCCAGTGAGGTGCACGCAGCGCAGGAGCGGACACGCGTTGAGCGCTTCGGGCTCTTCCCGGGGAAGGGAGCGCTGACGTGTTCGGACGCTGGAGCTTCCGGCATGGCGTACACCCGCCCGACTCCAAGTCGCTGACCGAGGCACTCCCGGTCCGGCGGCTGCGCTTCCCGGAAGAGGTGATCCTACCGCTCCGCCAGCATGCCGGCCGGCCGGCCCGCCCACTGGTCCAGAAGGGAGACCGGGTCGAGCGCGGCGACAAGATCGCCGAGGCGGACGGGTTCATCTCGGTTCCGATCCACGCGTCGGTGGCCGGGACCGTCGTGGACGTCGGGTGGTGGCCGCACCCGGACGGAAGCGTCGACACGGCCGTGCGCATCCGGGCCGAGCCCTTCTCGCCGCAGATTCCCCGCCCCCGTCTCGTTCCCCACTGGGAAGGCCTGACGCCGCAGGAAGTGGTGAAGGCCGTACAGCAGGCCGGAGTGGTGGGCCTGGGCGGTGCAGCCTTTCCCACGCACGTGAAGCTCCTGCCTCCCGATGGAGTGAAGGTGGAGCTGCTCCTGGTCAACGGAGCGGAGTGCGAGCCGTACCTGACCACCGATCATCGCACCATGGTCGAGTATCCCGAGCGGGTACACTTCGGCGTGCGGGTGATGCTACACACACTCGGCGCACCGCGCGCCGTCATCGGTGTGGAGAACAACAAGCCGGACGCCATCGAGCGGCTGCGGGCCACGGCGCCCCCCGATCTCCCGGTCGAGGTGTTGCCGCTGACGGTGAAGTATCCGCAGGGCGCGGAGAAGATGCTCATCAAGACGGTCATCGGACTCGAGGTCCCCTCCGGGAAACTGCCCGCTCATGTGGGCACCGTCGTACAGAACGTCGGCTCGATCGCGGCTATCGCCGAAGTGTTCGAGACCGGGCTTCCGCTCATCGAGCGGGTGGTCACGGTCACGGGGCCCGGTGTGGTCGAGCCCCACAACCTGATCGTGCCGGTGGGCACCAAGCTCCGCGACCTGCTGGACCAATGCGGTGGCCTTACCGAGGATGCGGCCGAGATCGTCTTCGGAGGTCCGATGATGGGCACCGCCCAGCCAGACCTGGACGTGCCGCTGCTGAAAGGCACCACCGGAGTCGTGGTCCTCACCCACCGTGAAGTGAAGCCCAAGCGGACCTACCCGTGTATCCGCTGCGGGCACTGCCTGGACGCCTGTCCGGTCTTTCTCAACCCACAGCTGCTGGGCTCGCTGGCCCAGGCCGCCCGCTATGAGGAGATGGAGGCGGCCAGTCTGATGGACTGCATGCTGTGCGGGTGCTGCTCGTACGTCTGCCCCTCCAACATCCCACTCTCGCAGATGTTCGCGCTGGGGAAGGCAGGGCTCAAGAAACGAAAGGCGATGACGGCATGAGCGATGTACGCCTCGAGCTCACGGCGTCGCCCCACCTGAAGGCGCCCGACTCCACCGCGCGCATCATGTGGTCGGTGGTCTGGAGCCTGGTCCCCGTCGTGGCCACGGCGATCTGGTACTTCGGGCCCAGCGCCGTACTGGTCATCGGCGCCGCCACCGGCGGAGCTGTGCTCACGGAGCGCCTCTTCGGCCAGGGCGGTAGCCTGGCGGACGGCTCCGCGGCCATCACGGGGCTGCTGCTCGGTCTCACGCTCCCGCCGGGCCTGCCGCTCTGGATGGCGTTCCTGGGCGGCGTCTTCGGAATCGGCTTCGGCAAGTTGATCTTCGGCGGGCTCGGCCAGAACGTGTTCAATCCGGCGCTGCTGGGCCGGGCCTTCCTGCAGGCGGCCTTTCCCATCGCGATCACCACCTGGCCCGCGCGCCCGGAGTCCTGGTGGGCGCTGCGCGGCCCCAATCTGGCCTGGCCGCTCTTCACAGGCAGCGCTCCGGACGTGCTTACCGAGGCGACACCACTGGGAGCGCTCAAGTTCGAGGGCCGAGGCACCGAGTTGTTGGATCTGGCCATCGGCAACACCGGCGGCTCGTTGGGGGAGACCGCGGGCCTCGTCATCCTGATCTGCGGTGCCTGGTTGGCGCTCAAGAACTACCTGAACTGGCGTATTCCGCTGAGCATCTTCATCACGGTGGGCCTGCTCTCCGCAGTGCTGCACGGAATCGACGCCGCTCGCTATGCCGACCCGCCGTTCATGTTGTTCAGCGGTGGTCTGATTCTGGGCGCGGTCTACATGGCCACCGACATGGTCACCTCGCCGGTGACCAACGGGGGGGCGTGGATCTTCGGGTTCGGGATCGGAGCATTGGTGGTGGTGATCCGGATCTGGGGCGGACTCCCGGAAGGCGTGATGTACGCCATCCTGTTGATGAACGCCTTCGTCCCCTTCATCAATCGGGCGACCCAACCGCGCGTATTCGGGCACGCGCGCAGAGGGGCTGCATGAGCGAGCGACCGCTGCCCACCCTGGGCGCCCCATCACCCCCGCCGGAGGGAGCGGCGGCGGCTTTGCCGGTCGACGATTCCCCGCCGTCCTGGCGCCTCCTCGGCACCTTGGCCCTGGCGGGTATGCTGGCGGGCCTCCTACTGGTAGTGGTCTTCCAGGCAACCCAGCCCCGCATCCTGGCACACCAGGCCCAGGTGCTGCGCGAAGCCGTCGAAGAGGTCCTCGGAGGACCGGAGCGCTACGAGACCTTGTTCGTCCTGGATGGTAGCCTGCAGGCCGATCCAGCGGGTGCGGACACGGCGCGGCTCGACCGCGTCTATCTGGGCTACGACGCCGCGGGCCGCCCGCTCGGCTTCGCCGTCGAGGGAGGAGAGCCCGGCTTCCAGGATCTGGTGCGCCTCATCTTCGGCTACGACCCCGCCGCCCAGCGCGTGCTGGGCATGACGGTGCTGGAGAGCAAGGAGACGCCGGGGTTGGGAGACAAGATCGAGAAGGATTCGCTGTTCGTGCGCGAGTTCGCCGGGGTGCTGGCGCCGCTGGCGGGCGTCAAGCGTGGAGCCGGCAGCGGTGACGCGCACGAGGTGGACATGATCACCGGAGCCACCATCTCGTCGCGCGCCGTGATCGGGATCATCAACCACCGGCTGGACGCGCTGGCTCCATTGTTGGAACAGTACTGGAACGGAGCGGTGGTTACTGCGGAGGCGCACCCATGAAGGAGACCACGGCCCGCCAGGACCTGGAGCGCGGATTCTGGAAGGAGAACCCCGTCTTCGTGCAACTCCTGGGCCTGTGTCCCGCCTTGGCCGTCACCAACTCGGTGGCGAATGCGCTGGCGATGGGGCTGGCCACGTTCTTCGTCCTGACCGGGTCCAGCCTGCTGGTGTCCTCACTCAAGAGCTGGATTCCGCACGAGGTCAGGATCTCGGCGTACATCCTCATCATCGCCACCTTCGTCACGATCGCGGACATGACTCTGGCGGCACTCGTGCCCGACATCCACAAGGCCCTCGGAGCCTTCATTGCGCTGATCGTGGTCAACTGCATGATCCTGGGCCGACAGGAGGCTTTCGCGTCCAAGCGACCCGTGGGCCGGGCCCTGCTGGATGCGGCCGGCAGCGGTGCCGGATTCCTGGTGGCCCTGGTGGCGCTGGGGCTGGTGCGCGAAGTCCTCGGCAACGGCAGCGTGCTGGGCGTTCCGGTATTCGGCGGCGGCTTCGAGCCGTGGGTGATCATGATCCTCCCGCCCGGCGGGTTCTTCACGCTGGGCGTGTTCCTCCTCGGCTTCTCCTGGTGGGCGCAACGACGTGAAGCGTCCCGGCCCAAGGTGCGGGAGTGGCCCCACGGCGTGGCCACCACCACGCACAAGGAGGCGGCGTGATGGGCGAGCTGTTCTGGATCCTGATCTCCGCCATGCTGGTGAACAACTTCACCCTGGTGCTCTTCCTGGGGCTTTGCCCGTTCATGGGCGTGTCCGGGAAGGTCTCGACGGCGCTCCGCATGGGGGCGGCCAATCTGTTCGTGCTGGTGCTCACGTCGCTCACCGCGTGGTTGCTCAACACCTGGGTGCTGAGCCGGGCACCCTATCTGCGAATCATCTCGTTCGTGGTGGTGATCGCCTCGCTGGTGCAGATCGTGGAGATGACCATCAAGCGCTTCAGCCCCACGCTGTTCCGCGAGCTGGGCATCTTCCTTCCGCTCATCACCACCAACTGCGCGATTCTGGGTTTGGCGATCTTCCAGACCAACCGCGGCTATGGGTTGGTGGAGGGGCTCTTCTTCGCGGTCGGAGCCGGGCTGGGGCTCACCCTGGCCCTCGTGCTGATGGCCTCCATCCGCGAGCAGACCGAACTGGCCAGCATCCCGGCGGTGGCCAAGAACATGGGACTGGTGCTCATCCTGGCGGGCAGCCTCTCCATGGCGTTCATGGGGTTTGCCGGGCTGTTCAGCTCGTGAGCGCCGAGGAGGAGGTCGGAGGGTGAGCACCGTGGCCGCGGTCGTGCTGATGGGAGGGCTGTTCGCCCTGTTCGGCTGGATACGCCACCGCGGTTGCGATGGCGGGTGTGCGGGATGCGGCGCATCCTGTGAACACAGGAGGAACGATGGCTGACGCACACGGTGGCCGGGGGCTCCCGGGTCGGAGGGCGTTTCTTTCGGTCGGGCTGGGCGCATTCGTAGTGGCGACCCTTCCCTGGGCGCGCCGCGCTCCCAAGCTCGTCCGTCGGCGCCTGCCGCTGATGGGCACCATCGCCGAAGTAGGCGTGGTGCATCGTGATGAACGGTTTGCCTGGACGGCAGCCGGCGCGGCGCTCGACGCGCTGTCGGAATGCGAGGGCCGTCTGACACGCTTTCGGCCGGAGTCGGAGGTCGGGCGCATCAACGAGATGGCTCATGTCCGCCCCGTCACTGTGAGCGCGACCACAGCGGACGTCCTGGAGGCGGCCCTGGCGGTCGCGGAGCGCAGCGGTGGGCGCTTCGATCCCTGTCTCGGTCGGATGGTGGTGGCCTGGGACGTTGCCCACCGCCGGACGCCCCTGGCACCGGAGATCTCACGGGGCTTCGCGTCGAGGGAGCTCCATCGTCTGCTGGATCTGGAGAGGACGCCGCAGGGTGCGCGCGTCCGAGCCTTGGATGCCGACGTTGCGCTCGATCTCGGCGGCATCGGGAAGGGCCACGGTGTCGATCGGGCGGTGGCCGTGCTGCGGGAATGGGGGATCCGCGACGGGCTCGTCAACGTGGGCGGCGACCTCTTTGCGCTGGGGCGCTCCCCCGAGGGGGACCCCTGGACGGTAGGGGTGCGCTCCCCGGAGGATGCGCGGGTCCTTCTGCGGGAGCTCGAGGTCTCGGACGCGGCGGTCGCCACCTCCGGAGACTATCAGCAGGGCTTCGACTACGAAGGGCGGCGCTACGCGCACATCCTGGATCCCGTCACGGGCGCGCCCGTCCAGACCCCCGTGCGCACCCTCACGGTCGAGGCCGAGACCTGCATGGAGGCGGACGCCTGGGCCACCGCCGCCTTCGGCCTCACGGCTGGTGACGCCGATGCGCTGCTGGCCAAGGCTCCGTCAGCGGTACAGCTCATTCACGTCGCATAGGGAGGCAGCCATGGAGGTTCGTCACGCGTATTGCTCCGCATGCGACCGGCAGGTCGAGGTGGTCGTGCGTCCGGATTTGCCGGAAGGGCAAGAGCCCACCGCCGAGGACCTCGTGTGTCTTGCGCATGGGGACAGTTGTACCGGGGACCTGTGCCCCGTCTTCACCGTGCCCACCGAAGAGATGAAGCGCCGCCTGGAGGACCGCCGATGAAGACCCGTAGCGTTTTCTGCAGCCATTGCAACAAGAAGGTCGACGTGGGCGTCACTCCGGCACCGCTGCAGGGAGGGCAGGCCAGCTTGCCCGATGGAGGAGAGCTGATCTGCCTCGACTTCGGCGCCGGATGTCAAAACAGCGAGTGCCCGGTCTCGCAGCTCCCCTCGATCGTGATGGGGTTCCGGTTGGCACGCAGCGGAGAGGACAAGCACGGCGGCTGGCCGATGGTGAGCGCCGTGTGCGAAGGGTGTGGTCTGCGTACGGACATGGAGGTGCTGGATGACCACCATGCCTTCTGCACGCAGTGCCGCACCACCAACACGCTGGTGCTCCTGCGGATGGACGACGACAGCTACGTGGCGGTGGCGGGGAAGTCCGAGCCCACCTGAGCGAGCCCGCATGGGCCCCGGCTCGGCCGAGGATCGGCGCAGGTGGGCGCTCGACGCCGCACGCCTAACGGAACAGCACCCGTTCGCCAGCCACGCTTCCGCGATCGACCACGAGATGTTGGTGGGAAAGATCGCTCTGGCGCCGGTAGCGCTCGTGCAGGTACTCGAGCAGCTCGGTCGCCGTCAGGGCGCCATCGCCATCCTGGTCGGCCGCTCGTTTGCCCACTCCGTCGAAGACGAACTCCGAGAGATAGCCGCCGGCTCGATACTCGGCGGCGACCTGTGACGTGACGTGCTCTTCGCTGGAGAAGATGCCGAGCCGGCCCGGGCGGGAGATCACATCCTTGGCGAAGCCTCCGCTGTAGCAGGCGTCCAGGATCACGACGATCGCGCCTGCCTGCGCCTCGGCCAACGCCTCCGCCAGCTCGTCGTCCAACAGCGGGCCGTCGTGGAGCATCAGCGCCTCGTCGAGACCATCCGGATCGGACGCCTGCGCTCGAGGAGCGGGGACCTGCACGCCGTGCCCTGAGAAGAAGAAGACGAAGGTGTCGTCGGGCCCGGCAGCTGCGCTCAGGCGGCGCACCGCACGCAGGACGCTGCGGCGCGTGGCACGATCGTCCGTGAAGAGGGCCTGGCCGGCCTCGTCCAGATCGCGGCTGTGCCGCATCGCGTCCAGCGTGCGGCTGGCGTCCGCCGACGTGTACGGAAGGTCGACGCCGTTGCCCGGGTAGTCCGAGATGCCCACGAAGACGCCGAACACCCGGGGGGAGCCCCCTCCGGATGCCTGCGCTCCCAGCACCGTGGGTGCCTCCTTGAACCCCGTCGTGGAGCCCGGCGCAGGCGCGGCCTCGAAGACGTACGCTCCCGACTCCGTCGCGAGGCGGGACGCGAGGAAGAGACGCCAGGTGCCCGGCTCGTCGACCTCGAGGGAGAGACGCGATCCTCCGGCCTCCGACGCGTCGCCCACCCACCAGCGTCCGCTGGGCGAGACCGCGGCCAAATAGGGATGGAACTCCGACGAGCGGAGCAACGCGTCCAGATGGTCGCCCTTGGCGAAGGCTCGGTCGATGCGATGGAAGAACTGATCTGGCAACAGTCGTCCGCGCAGGGAGCTCCTGCCATCCCACGGCAGCGAGACGCCGGTATCGGTGGGCGCTGCGCCCTCTGAGGGTGCAGGTGTACCGCGGGCGCGTGCTTCGGAGGGTCCCGCCTCGTAGAGCGCCACCCCGAAGCGGCATGCGCTGGCCAGGCAGCCGACCATGGTGACCTGAACCTCGAAAGGCCCTGCGTCTCCCAGGTTGAAGTGCACCAGCGGGACGGCGTCCGGCGCGCCATCCCTGCCCACCACGGCCCCCTCCAATCCGGTGACCCGCAGGTCCAGATCATCGCAACGCTCGTCGCAGACTCCCTGGAGGGTATAGGTGATCCCCGGCTCGGGCCTCATCTGGAAGTAGGCCGAGGTGCCGGCGGCCAGCGACCCGGTCTCGGACCAAACACGGCGGGCCGCCAGGCTGCCCAGGCCGAGTGCCGACAGGTCGAGCTGGGCCTCCACGTAGCGCTCCCACGCCTGCTGGGGGTGAGCCGCCCAGCCGGGTGTGGCGGAATGGGCCGGGCCGGCGAACGCCAGCGAGAGCGCCAGGACCGTCGCGTGCATCCGGCTTGCCGCGCGGAGCCTGTGATTCCAGGACGTCTGCGTGCCGCTGCTCATCGGGCCCGCAACGCGCGCAAGGTGATGAGGTGTCCGGCCAGCGCCCCCGCGACACAGACGCTGCCGATCCACACGTGCGGGAAACGGAAGGGGAGCGTGACGGGGTCGGGGAAGCGCTGCAGCGGACCGGGCAACGAGGTGGCCACGATCCGAAGGATGTTCACCAGGAGCAGGATCCCCACCACGGTGGGCACCCAGGCGAACACGCGAGATCGGCTGATCAGCGGCACGGCTGCCAGCGCGAGGAGTCCGCTCACGATGTCGGGGTTCTGGCCGGTCCAGGTCATCTGGGGCGGCGCCACTCCCGCGGAGACCCACCGATGGAGCACCAGCTCGAGCGGTAGGCGGAAGCCCTGGAATCCGACGAGTGCGGCAAGCGGCGTGGACCGCGCGATGGCGCCGCCCAGACGTGACAATGCGAACGCGACAGCCGCCAGCAACACCGCCCCCATGAACGCCTGTGGCGGGAGCCGCCCGTCTGGCGCGAGCAGGCCGCTGACGGTGGGCAGTGCCGTGAGCAGCAGCCAAAGCGCACCGAACGACAGCGCACGCAAGCGGACGCGGCGCCGTTCCTCGGCGGGAGCGGTGCGCTCGGTGGCGGTGGCGCCCGCGATCACGACAGAGAGAACCACGCCGAGGAACGCCAGGTTCGCGACCGGCGTGCCATCCATCGCTGACTCCTTGGAGAGCTCGGTGATGAAGAAGGCCCCATACGGAACGGGTGACGCCCTCTACCACGGACAGTGGCGCCAGGAGGCTCCGCGGAGGGTCACCCGGGCCTCGGCCCGTCAGCCGGTTGGCGCGGGACCCGACCCCTTCCTCGGGGACACGGGGTCGTCCCGTCGCCCTGAGTCACCCTTGACTACGTCAGCGGGCCGTCGCCATTATCCCTGAACAATTCAGGGGTTAACAATTCAGGGGTCAGGAAGGGGTCATGGAGCAGCAAGGGATGCGGTTGTTACAGGGGACTCTGGACCTCCTGGTCCTGAACGCCCTGGAGGGAGGGGCGTCGCACGGCTACGCCGTCGCGAGTTGGATCCGAGACGCGACGGGGGACCGGCTGCAGATCGAGGACGGGGCGCTCTACACGGCCTTGCACCGCATGGAGCGCAAAGGCTGGCTTCGAGCGGAATGGGGCCTCACCGACACCAACCGCCGCGCCAAGTTCTATCAGCTGACCCCATCCGGACGGAGGCGTCTGCAGGACGATTCCCGCACGTGGGTGGAATACGCCGAGGCGGTCTTCGCCGTGTTGAAGGCGGCCAAAGCCACGAACGTTTCCTGAGGGAGTCGAGGCATGGCGGAGCGGGGGAGGCAGGAGGGGGAGGGACGGAGCTTCGACATCCGCAACGTGCGGCGTGACGTGCGTGCCGATCTCGCGGACGAACTGGCGTTCCATTTCGAACAGACCATCGAAGAGCTGATCCGGGCGGGCTGGTCACCCGTAGAGGCGCGTGCCGAGGCTCAGCGTCGGTTTGGAGACCAGCAGCGCTACGTGACGGAGCTCGTGCGCACGGACCGCCGCACAGCACGCGGCGAGGCGCTGCGACGCCGCCTACAGGACGGGTGGAGCGCGTGGAAGATCGTGTTGCGCGGCCTGGGGCGCTCTCCCGGCTTCGCCGTGACGGCCGTGCTGACCCTGGCCCTGGGAATCGGGGCCAACGCCACCATGTTCGGGATCGTCGATCGACTGCTCCTGCGACCGCCCGATCATGTGGTGAACGCGGAGCGGGTGCGCCGCCTGTTCGTGCGCCGGGAGTGGCGGCCCGGTGACCTGATCGTCGACAACACCCTTTCGTATCCCGATGTCGAGGACTGGGAAGGCGCGCGCACCATTCGCTCGCTTGCGGCCTACTCATCCTGGGGCGAAGTCACGATGGGACGGGGGCCCGGCTCTATCCGCGTGCGGGCGGCGCTCGCCCAAGCTGCGTTCTTCCCGACCTTGGGCGTGCAGCCCGCGCTGGGTCGCTTCTACACGCGCGACGAGGACCGCGTCGGCGGCCCTACCGTGGCGGTGCTGGGATACGAGCTGTGGCAATCGGCGTTTGGCGGTGATCCGGGCGTGGTGGGCCGGACGATCGAGTTGGGTGGCGAGGCCTTCGACATCGTGGGGGTGGCTCCGCAACGGTTCACGGGGATGGAGCTTCGCCGCGTGGACCTGTGGCTTCCCCTCGAGAAGTATGGCTTCGAGGTCATGGGCAACGCCTCCGACAGCCGGAACGACTGGTGGGTCAACGCGGTTGCGAGACTGGCCGACACCGTGAGCGTGGCCCGGGTGGAGGCGGAGCTGACCGCGCTGCACCGCGCTGGCAGGGCGGATGCCGGCGGCTCGTACGATCCCGAGGCGAGCATCGTCGCCGTCTCGTCCATCGTGGCGCGGGGACCGGAGGGCGAGAGTGGAGGGCCGGGCAGCGTTGCGCGTGTCTCGGTCTGGCTGGCCGGCGTGTCGCTCGTGGTGCTGCTGATCGCCTGTGCCAATGTCGCCAACCTCTTTCTCGCCCGCGCCAGCCAGCGGCGGCGCGAGCTGGCCGTGCGGGTCTCGCTCGGGATCCCCCGTGAACGCCTGGCCTTCATGGTCTTGGGAGAGAGCCTCTTGCTGGCCGTCTTCGCGGCATTCGCCGCCATGGCCTTGGCGACCTGGGGTGGTGCGGTGGTGCGCAGGACCCTGCTGCCGGACGTCGACTGGTCGGGCGTGGGCTGGGACCCGCGCGTCGGCTTGGCGACACTGGGCGTGACGCTGCTGGCCGGCGTGCTGGCGGGTGTGGCGCCCGCGATGTCTGCGACCCGTACGGACGTCATCGAAGGACTGCGTGCGGGGGATGGCCGCAGCAGTCTGGGGCGGAGCCGGGTGCGTACCGCGCTCCTGGTTCTCCAGCCGGGGCTCTCCGTGTTGCTGCTCGTGGGAGCGGGGCTGTTCGTGCGCAGCCTTTCCGCGGTGCGGGGGATCGACCTCGGCTTCGATCCGGACGGGCTGTACACGGTGCGACTGGAAGCCGATGAGGGTGGAAACCCTCTGCCGTCGGCCACCTCGCCGTTGGCGGATCTGTACGAACGTGCGCAGGAGCGTGCAGGGGCGCTGCCTGTGGTCGATCAGGCTGCCTTGGCCTTCAGCATGCCCTTCCGCGATAGCTGGAGCGCGGAGTTTCGCGCCCCCGGACTGGACTCGCTACCCCACTTTCCCGGTGGTGGCCCCTACCTCAATGCCGTGAGCCCGCAGTTCCTCTCCACCATGGGCCTCGAGGTCCGGCGTGGGCGGGGCATCGAGGACAGTGACGCCGAAGGCACGCTGCCCGTGATGGTGGTCAACGAGTATCTGGCTTCGCGGCTGTGGCCCGATCAGGATCCGATCGGGCGCTGCGTTCTGATCGGGCGCGATGCCGAGACCTGTACGACTGTGGTGGGCGTCGTCGAAAACGCGCATCGCCAAGGCCTCATCGAACCGGACGAGGCGCTCTACTACCTGCCGCTGGCCCAGCATCTGAACGACTATCCGCCGCGCACGCTCTTCGTGCGAGTGCGTCCGGGGGCCGCGGATGTGCAGCAGTCTTTGCGCCGGGAGCTGGAGGGCTTCGATTCTCGCATCCGCTTCGCCGCAGTGCGAGGCTACCGCGAGATCCTCGATCCCCAAGCGCGGGCGTGGCAGTTGGGCGCGACGCTCTTCACACTGTTCGGAGCGCTGGCCTTGGTGGTGGCGGCCGTGGGGATCTACAGCGTCTTCGCCTTCGATGTCACCCGCCGCGTACCGGAAATCGGGATCCGGGGGGCTCTGGGGGCCACGCCCGGGTGGATCGTCCGGCTGGTGCTCGCAGATGTGGCGCGGGTGGCCGGGACGGGGTTGGTGCTCGGGTTGGTGGTCGCACTTCTGCTGGCCCCGCGGCTCGCGCCGCTGCTGTACGCCGTGCCCGCTCGTGATCCCGTCGTACTGGCCGGCGTCACGGTGGTGCTGTGTCTGGTGGCGCTGGCAGCGGGTGCCGTTCCGGCCTGGCGGGCCACCCGGGTGGAGCCCACCGTGGCGCTCCGCGCGGAGTAGTCGACGAGGGCGAGCGCCCGGGGGAGGGGCGGGCAGAGCTCAGTGCGTCAACGAGTAGATGATGAAGTTGACCGCCAGCTTGTAGGCGTACGACGACAGGTCGAAGGGATACTCGGGGCGCTCGGACCATTCCCAGGCATCGCCCAGGTCGCTGTTCCAGTTGATCACCATCATCAGGCGGCCCTTGTCGTCATGGATGCCTCGGATGTGGGGCACGATGCCGTCCCGTTCGTAGCGCCGGTAGAGATTGTTGGCGGCCGGGACCTGCTTGATCTCCTCGATGTCGTAGAACGTGTTGAAGAGTTGGTGATCGGTTCCCAGCTCGACGATGGGGAGCTCGGGGAAGACGCGACGCATCTCGTACTCGAAGTTGTTCCACTCCGCAGTGCCCCAGAAGTCGTCCACCACCAGGAAACCACCGGAGAGGAGGTAGTCGCGCAGACCGCGGACCTCCTCGTCCGAGAGGCTCATGTAGCCGACCTCGAGCATGTACAGGAAGGGGAAGCGCCGAAGCTCCGGATCGTCCAGCCGCACGGGGTTGACGCCCTGGTAGACGTCCAGCAGCTCCAGCGTGCGATCGATCACGATCACGAACTGCTCGTCTGCCTTGGGGAAGTCGGTGGCCCAGGAAGCGTAGCGCCGGAAACCGCGCGCCAAGCCAGTGCCATAGACCGCGCGTGTGAAGTAGAAGTCGTATCCGGCTGGCGCGGCCTGGAAGAACTCCTGGGCGCTGATGGGCTGCCCCGGAGGCGGGAGTCGCGGTGTGCCCGTTTCGGGCGGCGTCAACAGCACGCTTCCCAGCAACATGCCCAGGAGCGGCAGGCGGGAGGCGGGCAGAGGCAACATGGTCAATACTACGTCCAGCCGGGGTCGGGAGTGCCCCCGGGCCGGAGAACCCTGCTCTCCGTCTTCCCCCGCGCTACGGCTCTCCCGAGCGACGCATCCGGGAGGTGTGGGTTTCGATGGCCCGGCTGACCAGGTCCTGTGCTACGCGCAGGCCTTCGGGCGTCCGTCCGACGGCCTGCAGCAGCGAAGCGAGCTCCTGCCCCATCTCGGGGTCGTCCGCACATTCCGCCTCGATGAAGCGCGCCTGCTCGCCGCTCCCGAGTCCCGCAGCGCGATGAAACAGGGACTCCAGGCGGGCCCAACGGGCTGGCGAGAGGCGCATCGTCGCGGTCGGCGTCCGGAGAATGGGGCGGAGATTCGAGCCGGCCCCTACCCGACTCCTGGGAGGCAAGCGCAGGGCCCTTCATCCACAAAGCGACAAACGGGGCTCTCTACCATCATGGCAGCGCCGCGGCGCACGGCCGCTGCCGAGCTCGGTGCGGACGGGAGGTGGGCCTCGCTCTGCGCTCAGCCTATGACCTCCTCGTAGAGGCGAAGGAGATTGCGGCCCATAATCCGCTCCACGTCGTCTCCGGAATAGCCCAGTCCCGCGATTCCGTCCCATACCACTTCCATTCGCCGGGGCCCGTTCAGCTCGTCGATGAAGTAGGGGAGCTCGGTGCTCTGCACCTGGCTACCTTCTTCCGCGCGCAGCTCTGCTTCGTACTCGGGGGTCATCTCGATGACGCGGTGATCCCGGTCGGACCCTATGCAGACGTGCTCGACACCCGCGGTTTGCACGGCATGATCGATGTGGCGGAAGTAGGTGTGCAGGTTGTCCCGCTTCTTCTCGGTGAGGAACGGCCGCAGCTGACAGATCCCCACCACGCCGCCTCGGTCCGCCAGGGCACGGAGGTTGGCATCCGTGGTGTTACGCTCGTGTGGGTAGACCGCGTCGCAGGCGGTGTGCGAGATGTGAACGGGCACCCGAGAGGCCTCGATGGCGTCTGCCATCGTCTGCATGTTGGCATGCGAGAGGTCCACGAGCATCCCGATGCCGTTCATCCGGTCGATCAAGGCGCGACCGAAATCCGTCAGGCCGCCCGCGTCGCCGGCCTGACGACAGCCCACCCCCGCGCGGTTGCGGTCGTTGTACGTGATCTGGCAGCTGCGCAGACCCAGTCGGTGGAACAGATCCACTCGGTCCAGATCACCGCCGAACTGCTCCGAGTTCTGGTAGAGATAGAAGACCGCCATACGACCGGAGCGCCGTGCGCGCTCCACGTCCGCGGCGCGTGTGGCCTTGATGAACAGCTCCGGGTGGGCAGCCAGATAGCGGTCGTACTCGAGGAGTCCGTTCACGGCCAACTCGAGGCCTTCCGCACCCACCGGCTTGGGATCGCAGAGCGTGACCGTGATGGAGTCCATGCCGCTGGCGAGCATCTCGCGCACCAGGGCGGATTCGTAGATCGTCCGCAGCTCTCCCATGGCGTCCATGATCAGGGCTCGTGGGTCGTGCTGGTCGCGGCGTGCACTCGCACGTCCGGGTTGGATGAGCGGTGGCGCCAGTGAGGTGAGGGCAGCGGCGCGGACGAAGTCCCGGCGGTTCATGGAATCCTCCCGTGGTTCTCCCCAGGGTAGGGCGTGGGCATGGAAACTGCACCCCCGGGTGCGGAGCTCAGGCCCCACATGGATCATCCGCCCAGGAGACCGCCATGCGACGATTGGCTTCCCTCGCCCTGTGCGCCGCCCTGCTGGGCGCGGCGTGTCCGGGGCGCGCGTCCCAGGCCGAGGAGCCGGCGCCGGAATTGACCCGCCATCAGAAGGACTCCCTGGTCGCCACCATGCCCATTCCCGGGGCCAAGGCGGTGGGAACCGCGATCCGAGCCCAGGATGCGGCTGCGGAGCGGGCCCGGATGTTGGACGAGGAGTCGTCCCGCTAGAACCGCCCGGGACACCAAGGAACTCGTTTCCACACGGCCCCCCCCTGCGGGCCGCCCCGACGCCGGCAAGACTACCTAGGGCAGGTGCCGGTGGGGGGGACCGGCCTGAAGCGGGCGGTGCAGCGCGGAGTCCCGTGCGGATGTCGGGGTAGGGTGCGCCGGCTGAACGGGGCGACCATCTGTAACGACGGACACAGGCCCGGGATTTCTCGCGTTTGGCCTTGGGTGGCCGGTCTCTCCTGGTTTCCGCGCCTGGGAGGTGTGCGGCCTCCCACCGGGGGAGGCCCCAGCCGCTTCGGGGGGCAGCCATGCTGATCGAGCATCCCATCCAGGTCCGCATCCTGGCCGGTGGCGTTCGCCTGTGGTCCAAGGGATTCGCGGGGACCGTGGCCCTTGGATTGGGCGCGCTGACGCCGGCCGAGAACCTCGCGTTCCAGGAGCGGCTCAATGCGCTGCTCGCGAATCGGGCCTGGCGAGCCGCAGGGTTCGCGGCCCTGCTGGCGCTGGGGCTGGTCACCGTCTGGACCCGCGGCCAGGGTTCCCCGTGGCTGGGAGTCCCCGCCTGGTGGGTGGGGGCGGCGGCGACGGCGGTGGGGGCAGGCATCGGCAAGGCGATCGGAACGGCGTACGCCCATGTCTGCCTGCGGCGCTCCTTCCAGGAGCTCTATGACCGCGTGTCGCCGCGGCGTCCGGGAAAAGCCTCGCGGGTGCCGCTCATCCTCGTGGCGGAGTGACCGACCCCGCCGGCCTGCCGCGAGCGTAGGCGCACCGCCGATCCAGATCAGGTCTAAACGGAGGCCCGCCTCCGCCGCTGGGAACGCCCGGGCGACTCGCCAGGGGGTTGGGCGTGGACCTACGTTGCGGGGACCGCCGATCCCCGAGCCGAGACTCGCCCCATGCGCACGCTCGTCCGCCTGACCGCTCTGGCCTGCTTCCTCTGTCTCGCACCCGCGGCGGCGCACGCCCAACGCACCCAGAAGCCGGTGCTGCACGGGAAACACTGGATCGCCATCACCGGCAAACCGATGGCCGCGACCGCCGGGGCGATGATGTTCCAGAAGGGGGGCAACGCCGTCGACGCGGCCGCGGCGATGCTGGCGGCGACCGCGACCATGTGGGACGTCCTGTCGTGGGGTGGGGAGACGCAGGCGCTCATCTATCACCCCGGCGAGCGTCGGGTGATCGGGCTCAACGCGCTGGGGGCGGCTCCCACCGGAGCGACGCCCGAGTACTTCCGCGAGCAGGGGATGCGCTACCCACCCGAGACCGGGGTGGACGCCATGGTGACGCCCGGAACTCCGGGCGGACTCATGCGCATGTTGGCCGAGTGGGGAACGCTCTCGCTCGCGGACGTACTGGCCCCCGCCATCGAGATGGCCGAGGGGGGATACCCCATGGAGGCCGATGCCGCGCGTCGCATCGGGGCCGAGGCTCAGCTCATGAAGACGTGGCCCTACACGGCGGCGGTCTTCTTCCCCGAGGGGGAGGCTCCCGAGGTCGGTGAGATCTTCGTGCAGCGTGATCTGGCGGCGACATTACACAAGCTCGTGGAGGCGGAGGCCCAGGCCTTGTCCGAGGGCAAGAGCCGAAAGGAGGCCATCCACGCGGCCTACCAGCGCTTCTACCGGGGTGACATCGCTCAGGAGTATGTGCGGGGCGCACGGGAGCAGGGTTCGCGGGTGACCATGGACGACCTGGCGAACTGGAGGGAGTACATCGAGGAGCCGGTCAAGACGACCTACAAAGGGATCGAGGTCTACAAACTCACGCACTGGGTGCAGGGACCCGTCCTGTTGCAGGCGCTGAACATCCTCGAGAACGTCGACCTGAAGTCGATGGGGTACAACAGCGCCCGCTACATGCACGCCCTCTATCAGGCCATGAACCTCGCCTTCGCCGACCGCGATTTCTACTACGGAGATCCCTATTTTCCGCCAGAGGAGCCGATCGCGGGGCTCTTGTCCAAGGACTACGCCCGGGAGCGCGCACAACAGATCGACTGGAGCAAGAACGACCCTGCAGTGGGGCCGGGCGACCCCTACCCGCATCAGGGAGGAGTCAACCCGTTCACGGAGCTGTTGGCCCGTTGGAATGCGGGATCGCGAGCCGTCACGGACGGCATGACCCCCGCCGAGCTCGAGGAGTACGAAGAGGATTTCTACATGGGCACCACCTCGGTGCAGGCGGCCGACGAGGAGGGATGGGTGGTCTCCATCACACCGTCCGGAGGGTGGGTGCCAGCCGTGATCGCGGGCCGAACCGGAATCGGCATGAGCCAACGAGCTCAGTCGTTCGTCGTCGACGCCGAGGACGGCCCTTACAACGTCATCGAGCCGGGCAAACGGCCGCGGGCCACCCTGACGCCTTCGCTGGCCTTGAAGGATGGGCGGCCGTTCCTGAGCTTCGCCGTACAAGGCGGAGACAGTCAGGATCAGAACCTGCTCCAGTTCTTTCTGAACGTGGTGGAATTCGACATGAACGTGCAGGAGGCCGTCGAGGCCGCCAACATCAATTCGTTCCAGATGCGCAGCTCGTTCGGAAATCGCGACATCGCGCCGGGTCGCATGCTGGTGCAGGACGCGACGCCTCCCTGGGTGCAGGCGGAGTTGAGGCGGATGGGCTACTTGCTGACCTTCGCCGAGCGGACCTCAGGGCCCATCAACGCCATCTTCTTCGACTGGGCGCACGGCAGCTTCTGGGGCGGGTCGAGCAATCACGGCGACGACTACGGCGTGGTCTGGGACTGACCGGCGCCCCCAGACGCTGCGGTCATCGCGACACGCCGAGGCTTCCCACGGCCGGGGCTGTGGCGTCGAGCGTTCTCAGCCGTCCAGCCAGAGGATCGCACCCCACACACGCCATTTCACCTGGGCGAGCGTGCTTTGTCCACAAAGGGCTCCCAACGATGCCGTGGCCTCCGCTTGCAGTTCGACGCGGAGCGTGTCGCCCCCGTGCAGCTGGCCGGCACGAACGGGCCACTCCGGTGTGACGTCGGTACTCACCAAGGCGATGGGATCGGTCGCTTCGTCACTGTGCTTGGATGAGCCCAACGCAGAGGCGTTGACGGTGAAGAGGGCGTCCTGGCTCCAGGTCATGTGTCCTCGTCCGGCGAACGAGTAGGACGTGATCGGTCGCATGAACACTCGCCCACCACGCCGCAGGGTGTCCTCGACGCGGCCTACCCACCCGGCGTTGATCACGCCTGAGTAGGAGGCCCCTCCCGCGCGCGCCTGCGTGCAGCTCGCCGAGTCCTGTCCGGAGGCGATCAGAGAGATGGCCTGGGCTCCGGGGGCCAGCTGAAGCGCGTACCCCCTGAGAGAGCCGGCCACGGTGTCGGGCGGGGGCGGTGCCTCCTCGGGGGCGTCCTCTTCGCGAGGCAGGTCGGCAGCGGTTGGCGCGCTGTGACATCCGGCAACCATCGCCCCCAGGGCCAGCAGCAGGGACGGGACGCGGGTCATGGAGTGCTCCGGGCTCGGGGAGGTGGCCTTTGCAGTCCAGGCGACGAAGCGGGCCGCCTTTGGACACCGTCGCTGCGCAGCCGCTGGCCCCACCCTATCATGTGCGCTCGCCCGTCACCGACCAGGAGAGCACGACAATGATCGACCGTCGACGCTTCATCGAGACCACCGTGGCAGGGGGGATGGGGGCGGCGGCCCTGGGGACGTCCGGCTGTGGTCCGGCTGGATCCACCCCCGTCGGCCGCGAGGGGAGGGAGGCCGTGCCGCCCTTCGAGCTCGATGAGGTCACTGTCGAGCAGCTCCAGCGCGCCATGGAGACGGGCGAGCGCTCGGCGCGCTCCATCACCGAGCTCTACCTGCAGCGGATTGCGGACCTCAACACCCAGGGGCCGGAGCTACGAGCGGTCATCGAGACCAACCCGGACGCCCTGCAGATCGCCGAGGAGTTGGACGCAGAGCGCGCGGCGGGCCGAGTCAGGGGGCCGCTGCACGGCATCCCGGTGGCGCTGAAGGACAACATCGACACGCACGATCGCATGCCCACGACAGCGGGCTCCCTCGCCCTGGAGGGCTCCATCCCCCCCACGGACGCGTTCATCGCGCAGAAGTTGCGTGAAGCGGGCGCCATCATCCTGGCCAAGCTCAACCTGAGCGAGTGGGCCTATTTTCGCGGTGAGCGCGCCACGAGCGGGTGGAGCGGGCGGGGCGGGCAGTGTCGCAACCCGTACGCATTGGATCGCAACCCGTGCGGCTCCAGCTCGGGGTCGGGCGTCGCCGCTTCTGCGAATCTGGCCGCCTTGACCATCGGCACCGAGACGGGGGGGTCCATCATGTGTCCGTCGTCCAGCAACGGAGTCGTGGGCATCAAGCCCACCGTGGGCCTATGGAGTCGCTCGGGGATCATTCCGATCTCCCATTCCCAGGACACGGCCGGACCCATGTGCCGGACGGTACGCGATGCGGCGCTGCTCCTGGGGCCGCTCACCGGCGTCGACCCGCGGGACGGGGCCACCGCCGCCAGTCAGGGGAACGCCCTCAGCGACTACGCTCCGTTCCTGGATCCAGCGGGCCTCCGCGGTGCGCGCATCGGCGTCGCCCGCAGCTTCACCGGCTTCGATCCGCGCGTCACGGCGCTGTTCGAGGATGCCGTCGAGGCCATGCGGGCTGCGGGAGCCGTCATCATCGACCCGGCCAACCTCACGCAATCGGCCTGGAACGACAATCTGCCGCTGACCTTGCTCGAGTACGAGTTCAAGGCGGACCTCAATGCGTATCTGGCCACGCTGGGGCCGGACGCTCCGGTGAAGACCCTGGCCGAGGTCATCGAGTTCAACATCCGCAACGCGGATCGGGAGATGCCATATTTCGGGCAGGAGCGCATGATCGCGGCGCAGGCGCGGGGGCCGCTCACGGACCCCGAGTATCTGAATGCCCAGCGCACGATCCAGCGGGCCAACCGGGAAGACGGGATCGATCGCTTGATGGCTGAACACAATCTGGACGCTATCGTTGCGCCCACGCGGGACATCCCCTGGCCCACCGACCACATCAAGGGTGACCGTGCGGACGGGGGCAGCTCGGCGGGTCCAGCTGCCATCGCCGGCTACCCGGACATCAGCGTGCCCATGGGCTTCGTGGGCGGCCTTCCGCTCGGCATCTCGTTCTTCGGCCGAGCGTGGAGTGAGCCCACTCTGATTCGCATTGCGTATGCGTTCGAACAGGCCACCAATCACCGCCGCATGCCCACCTTCGCGGCCACGCTCGGGTAGCACGTCGCCGAAGCGCTAGGCTCGGCGGCCGCGAGGTTCGTCGCGACCCCCGACGGGCGCAGGCACCGGACCGTTGGGGCGGCCTACCAGAAGCCCCCCGGGAAACACGTGGGGAGCCCGGGCGCCATCGTCGCAGCGCTCGCGGTGGCGAGCGCTGCTCGCAACGCCAGGGGAGCGGATTGTGGAATCCATACCGGGTAGTGGAGCCCGGTCGTCGGCATCGCTCCGCTCGGATCCACCGTACAGCGGTACATCCACTTGAAGTCGTGATCCGCGCAACCTGTTCCGCTGCACGGAGACAACCGCGGGTATTCCAGCGCCATGGCCGCGTCCGGCGTGTCGATGCTCATCACGATGATCTCGATGGCGGGAGCGTTGGCCAGGCGCAGCGTCCGCACGTTGGCAGGATCGGCGAGCTTGCCGATCTGCAGCTCCATGCCCGCGGTCGGGGCCACCGACGTCCAACGCACCGTCCATGGAAGCGCGGCGCTGCGGATGCCACCTACGTCCCACTCACCCGGTTCGCCGGAGCTGCCGCTGCTGAGCACGTAGGTGAGCGATCCAGCGGGCAGCTCGAACTCCGCCGCGAGCACAGAGGGGTCGTCTGAGAGCTTCAGGTCGTGCCCGTTCCGCGAGGCTCGCGCGATCGCATTCTGCAGCGTGGATCCGTTGGTGCTTCCCCGGGATGGATAGAAATCGATCTGATCGCCGAGGTCGTCTGCGCCCAGGCGGATGGCACACCAGAGTTCGCCGTTCGAGTGGGTCACGAGCTCGTCCCAGGTGCCGCTGATCAGGTCGTCACGGCGTACGAAGAGGAATCCGTAGTGCGGTTGGACATTGGCGGGGCTGGTGGCGTGATCGGGATGATTGGCCGCGTCTTCCGCGGCGGGTAGCAGTACGCGCACACTGCCGGGGTTGGCGAGGTCGAACAGACAGGGGCCGCGAAACTCGATCGTGAGGGACATCTCGGGGGCTCTCGGGGGTTGAAGGCTCGATCCGACACTTACTCAGACGGCCGCGCCTCTCCCGATTCTCACCGACGCGCCTCGATGCGCAGCGCGGCCCAGGTGGACGGTGAACGCAGGGCCGGATCCTGCGAGCCACCAAGCTCTCGTTGGACGGTGGCCAGCGCGACGTCGGGGGCGGACCCGTCGGCCAGAGCCCGGTAGATCCGGGGAACCACCCGCGCCATGATGCGATCGTCCACCGCCCACAGCGTACCCACGACCGCGTCCACTCCAGCGGCCAGGAAGGCTGAGCTCAACGGCCCGAATCCGAGCACGACCCCGTCCACCGGACGTGCGGTGTTGCATGCGGAAAGGAACACCAACTCCGTGCCCGTCAGATCCAGCGCTGCGATCTCGGCCGCGGTGAGTTCGCCGCCCGTGGAATCCGCTGCCAGCAGCAGGGACGAGCGCTGGGGGTCGTGCTCGTTCAGGACCGCGTGTCCCGCGAAGTGAAGCACCCGCGCGCTGCGGGCGGCGCCGAGGACGGGGGAGCGCGCTGCGGCCGACCCGCTCAGCACCAGCGGGGCTGCAAACAGCGCCGTGAGGCTGTCCGCTTCCACGCGTGCCATGGGGAGCCGGCTCAGCAACGGGTGTGCGTCTGCGGCGAAGGCTGGATCGGCCACGACGAGAATGCTCCGGTCTGCGGCTCGCTCCTCTGCTGACGGTGGGTGCTCCAGGGGCACCGCCCTCGGGTAAGCGAGGCTGAAGCGAGTCATGAGAGGAGCGTCGTCCTCGTCCAGGAGTGCGGCGAAGGGGAGCGTTCCCAGGGGGCCGCTGGTCACGATCTCGAGCCGCTCCCCCTCGGGGATCCGTGCGACCAGCGGTCGCATGAGAGATTCATACAGGCCACGGGAGAGCGCCGCCGACTCCTGCTGCGCCAGGCGCGCGGACAGGGCCGCGACATAGCGCGCTACGGCGGCGTAGATGGCGTCCGCGTCGTCGCTCAGTGCCAGGCGCTCGCTCCCGGTCGAGCTTTGGATCCACGCCCACAGTCGCTGCTTCCCTTCGGCGAAGACGATGCGGGTCTGTCCGTCTTCCGGCGGGGCGAGTCCGCCGGACGACAGACCAAGGGCCCGTTCTTCCTGACCCGAGCCCAGGTAGAGGTCCAGAAGGGAGCGGCGGCCGTCGTCCACCACTCCGCGCAGCATGAGTTTCAGGAACAGGGAGTCGCTGCGGGCCGTCTGCTTCTCCGCGGCGGCGAGCAGATGCTCGAGATCGGCGATGGCGGCGACGGTATCGCCCGCAGACACGTGGGCGTGGGCCCGCACGACCAGGAGTCGGCTGGCCAGGATCGGCACGTCCACCGCTTGGAAGTACGCGAGCGAACGGTCCAACGCATCGAGGGAAGCGGGTGTGGCGCCCTGCGCAGAAGCGCCCTCCACCGACGCTGCTTCGGCCTCCAGGCGTTCCTGCATCGCCACGTCGGGGACGGAGTCGATCAGGGTGCGGGCCTCCGACAACAGCACGGCAACGCGACCGCCGTCCGAGAGCGAACGGGCCAGCTCCACGCGGGCTTCAGCCCGGATGCGCGGCTCTCCGCGGCTCTCGGCCAGCAGCAGCGCTTCCTGGAAGAACGCACGAGCACCGCCGACATGCCCCAGCGCGAGGGAAAGGCGGCCAGCCGTCACCAATTCGTTGTGCAGATTGTCGAAGGATCCCAGACGACGATGTTCGGGGATGACGTTCAGCAGCTCGTGCAGCGCTGCGCCGGGCTGGCCCGTGTAGCCGTAGACGTCACCCAGCAGGAAGCGGGCTCCCGCGGCACCGTCGGGATCGCGCAGCTGCTCGTACGTGTCGAGCGAAGCGCGATAGTGGCGGACGGCCTCCTGCCAATCGCCCTGTCGACCCGCGACGATGCCCAGGCCCCAATGGGCGTAGGCCCGGAAGGTCGGCGACGGTTGTTCGAGGACCGTGCGAAAGCGCTGTCGGGCGCCATCCGGATCCGGGGCGTAATACCGCGTCACACCCGCCCAGAAGGTGGCGGCGGGTAGCAGAGGACTGGCATCCACCCGCCAGGCTTCCTCGGCCTCGGCCAGATGGACGCCCGCCTCCGCGTAGGCACTGCGCAGGAAGAGGAGGCGGCCGCGCGCATAGGCCCGCAGGGCCTCGGCACCCGCCTTGGTGAAGACCCCGCCGGCGCCGCGTGCTGCCGCGTCCAGCGCGCCGGCGAGTGCGGAGTCCCCTGGTTCGTCGCGTAGCCAGGTGGCCAGTGACCGGGCCGTGATCCACCGGGCCCCGCTCACCGAGTCGCTGTCCTGCAGCGCGGGAGCCAGCACGTCGACCAGTGCGAACTCCAGCACCCGTCGGCTACCCCCCGTGGTGAGGTCATCGAGCAGGCGCACCGGCGGCTCGGCCCCGCGCTCCAGCAAACTGCGCAGCGACGCCACCGTCGAATCCCGGGGAGCGGCGGGGGTCCCCGCGCCGGGCGCGGGCGAGTTCTGCTCCAGGCGGCTCAACAAGGGGAGTCCCAGTCTTTGGAGCACCAGGTTGCGGTTTGCGCGAGCCGCGGCCTGGGCTCCGTCTTCGAGGAGCACGCTGTCGAACTGATCGAGGGCCGCCAACCACGCTTCCGGCTCGTCGGCTTCGTCACCCTCCAGCGCCAGCGCTACGCCGAGGTCGTTGCGAGCGTCGACTGCGTCTTCCAACGCGATGACGTGCCGGAGACGACGCGCGGCCGCATCGAGGCCGAGCCGCCGGTCGGAGGGCAAAGCGATTCCCAACAGAGCGGCGGCCCACAGCGCATCCCGGTCCGGTACCCCGTTCAGAGCCCGATCGACGTCGGCGGCCAAGCGGGTGGCCCCGGCCAGTGCGGGTCGCTGGATCGCGAGGGAACAGTCGGCCTCCGGGCCCGTGGGGCGGGGCCACCGCGAGCAGACATGCACACCGCCCGACAACTCGAAGCCGTCCGCCGAGTTGGCGAGCAGCGTGCGGGCGCGCTCGGTCAGGGAGGACTCGACGGAGCTGCTGCACGCGGAGGCCAACAGCGTGCCCAGAAGAGCCGCGGCGCGCAGGCGCACGACTCAGAGGCCGAGGGTCGCTGCGAGTTCCCTCAACCGGGCGAGAACGCGTTCGGGTGGATCGCCCTCGTCGAGGGCCGTGCGGACCCCTTCGACGGCGCCGCGGGCTTCGACTCCAGGAGGAAGGTCCGGGAGTTGGGCGGCCAGGGGTCCCGCCAGGGAGGACAGCTCGTGGGCGCGGTCCCGACTGCCCAGGGCCACGGTGATCTGGACCGCACCGGCCCAGACGCCCAGCGCAAACCAAGGCGCCGCGCTGGCGGATTCGAGGTCACGGAAAAGTATGTCCCGCTCGGCTACGTCGACGTCTGCGCCGTCGGACCTCTGGACGAGCGCGTCGAGCCGGCTGGAGAGCACCGCTGCGCCGGCTCCGCTCCCCAGGGCTTCGGAGAGCAGTGCGGCGCTCCGCTCCGAGTAGGCGACATCCCCGCGCTGCAGCCCGAGCTCCAGGTGACTCCAGGAGGCGCCAGCGCGGAAGGAAGCGTCGGCCGCCGCGGCTGCGGAAGGGCGACCCTCCCCGCGAGAGACGCTCCAGAGGGGCGCCAGTGCGACGGTTTCGCTGTCCGAGGGGGCCGTTGCGGTCCCCTCGTTGTCCACGGCACGCCGCAGCACTCGCAGGCTCCGTTCGCCGGGCGAGGTTCCGCCACCCCGGAGGGCGGGCAAGGCCAGCAGCACAATGCCGGCGGCGACGGCCAGCCAACGGGCCGTCCGCTTCCATCGGGTCCAGCCGGTCCCCTGAGACCGTTCCCCCACCAGGGTCCGGACCTCTGTCAGGGTGGCCGACGCGTCGACCATCCACTCGCGCGCCTCCTCGGAGGCCGCGAGCCACTCCAGCACGCGCTCTCGCTCGAGGGCCGTGAGCCGGCCCTCCAGGAAGGCTGCGAGGGTTTCGTCGCTCGGGCGTGTCATGGCGCGTCCTTCCCTCTCTCCACTGTCCAGTGGGGACGGCCCCGCCCCGGTCGATTCTCACGCATGCAGGGTTTCCTTGACCTGTTCCACGTCGACCCCGTCTTCGGTGAGCGCCCGCTCCAGGCCCTTCATGGTGCGAATCACCCGCCGATAGAGGGGCTTTTGGGGAAGCCCCAGGGTTCGGGACACGTCCGCCAGCGTGTGCCCTTCCAGGTAGTGCATGCGGATGATCACCTCGTCCTCTCGCGGCAGTGAGCGGAGCGCGCGGTCCAACGCCGCGCGGGTCCGCTCCGACAACGCGATGCGGCTCCTTTGCTCCAGGGCTTTCTCCGGCGTGTTCTCGTCCGGCGTGAGCCCCTGGCTCAGATCCACGAACTCGGGTCGATCTCGCCGGGGTGGCAGCGCCGCGGCCAGTCGAGCGAACTCTGTGTCGGAGAGCGGGATCTCGAAGCGCGCCCGCAGGGCTTGGGCAGCCTCGCGCAGGGAGAAGCCGTCGCGATGCAGGAGGGCGTCGAGCTGGATCGCGACCGGCCCCCGGCGGCGGGCTTCCGCAGATGGACGCCACTTGCCCCGCTCCGCAATGCGGTAATCACGGTACAGGTTCCAGATCACCACCGTCAGGTACCCCCCGATCGTGGTGCGGCCCTCGAATCGTCGAAGGATGGCGCCGTCGTTCTCGAGGAGGCGCAGCCGGACCCACCCGGAAAAGTCGTCCGCATCGTCGCCCAGCACAGCTCGGCGCCGACAAATGCTCGCGACGATCCGGTCGACGATGGGTAAATGGGTTTCCAGCAGTCGGTGGGGATCCACCGGACTCGACCTCCGCAATCGCTGTCGTGGAATTGAATGCAAGATCGGCGGGGTGAGGGGCTATCCGCAACGTGGGGCGGGTGTTCCGCCGCCGGATCGCGGGGTGCGCAGGCGGGTGGCCGGCCCTGTCGCGGACGCTCCGCGCGGGGCATCTTGGGGCGCCCCTTCTCCTTAGAACCCCGGCTGGACCCGACGGACCCCATGAGCAAAGCGCCCTCGATCCTCTATACGTGGACGGACGAAGCCCCGGCCCTGGCCACCCACGCGTTCCTGCCCGTGATCCGGGCGTTCGCGGGCGCGGCCGGCGTACCGGTGGAGACCCGCGACATCTCGCTGGCGGGCCGGATCCTGGCGGTGTTCGCCGACCGTCTGCGGGAGGATCAGCGCATTCCCGACGATCTGGCCGAGTTGGGGCGCCTGGTGGAGACACCTGAAGCGAACATCATCAAGCTGCCCAACGTCAGCGCCTCGATTCCCCAGATGAAGGCCTGCATCGCGGAGCTCCAGGCCAAGGGCTACGCCCTTCCGGCCTATCCGGCCGAGCCTGCCGACGACGCCGAACGCGAGATCCGCGCGCGCTACGATCGCGCCAAAGGCAGCGCCGTGAACCCGGTGCTGCGCCAGGGGAACTCGGATCGGCGAGCGCCCAAATCCGTCAAGGACTTTGCGCGCGCCCACCCGCCCAGGATGCGGCCGTGGCCCGAAGACTCCCGGACGCACGTGGCCACGATGGGCGAGGGCGATTTCCGAGCCAACGAGCGGTCCGTCACGCTGGAGGCGGCTACCACGGCACGCATCGAGCACGTGGCCCCGGACGGCGCCGTCACCGTTCTGAAAGACGGCTTGGCCCTGAAGGCCGGTGAGGTGCTCGACGGTACCTTCTTGAGCAAGCGTGCCCTGGTCACCTTCCTGGAGAAGCAGATCGGCGATGCCAAGGAGGAGGGGGTGCTGTTCTCGCTGCACCTCAAGGCCACCATGATGAAGGTGTCCGATCCCATCCTCTTCGGGCATGCGGTTCGCGTGTTCTTCGCGAACGTCTTCCGCGCGCACGCAGCGGTGCTCGACGAGCTGGGCGTGGATCCCAACAATGGGTTTGGTGATCTGCTGGCCAAGATCGCGACCCTGCCAGCCGAACAGCGCGGTGCGATCGAGACGGACATCGCGGCCGCCTACCGGAACGGTCCGGCGCTGGCGATGGTGAACTCGGACAAGGGGATCACGAACCTGCACGTGCCCAGCGACGTGATCATCGATGCGTCGATGCCGCCCCTTATCCGTGATTCAGGACGGATGTGGAACGCCAAGGGCGAACTTCAGGACACCAAGGCCGTGATCCCCGACTCCAGCTATGCGGGCATCTACCAGACGGTGATCGAGGATTGCCAGGCCCACGGGCAGTTCGACCCGGCCACGATGGGCAGCGTGCCCAACGTGGGCCTCATGGCGCAGAAGGCCGAAGAATACGGGTCGCACGACAAGACGTTCGAGATCGCGTCCGCAGGCACCGTGCGGGTGGTGGATGTGCAGGGCCGGATCCTGCTCGAACACGTCGTGGAAGCCGGGGACATCTGGCGGGCTTGCCAGACCAAGGACGAGGCGATTCGGGACTGGGTGAAACTGGCCGTCACGCGGGCACGGGCCACCGGGGCCCCGGCCCTGTTCTGGCTGGACCGGGCTCGGGCGCACGACGCCGAAGTCATCAAGAAGGTCGAACGTGATCTGAAGGAGCACGACACCACGGGCCTTGTCATCCGCATCCTGGCTCCCGTCGACGCCATGAAGTACTCGCTGGAGCGGATCCGGCGCGGGGAGGACACGATCTCGGTGACGGGAAACGTGCTCCGTGACTATCTCACGGACCTGTTCCCCATTCTGGAGATCGGCACCAGCGCGCGCATGCTGTCCATCGTGCCGCTCCTGCAGGGCGGAGGCCTGTTCGAGACCGGAGCCGGTGGCTCTGCGCCCAAGCACGTGCAGCAGTTCCAGGAGGAAGGACACCTGCGCTGGGATTCGCTCGGCGAGTACATGGCCCTGGCAGCGTCGCTGCAACACCTCGGCGAGCAGTTCGGGAACGAGGGGGCGCTGGTATTGGCCGACACTCTGGACGCGGCCACTGCGGAATACCTGCAGAACGGGCGCTCCCCGGAGCGGGACGTGCATCAACTCGACAACCGGGGCAGCACCTTCTACTTGACGCAGTACTGGGCCAAGGCGTTGGCGGCGCAGACGGCCGATGCGGCTCTGGCCCAGCGCTTCCTGCCGGTGGCGCAGGCGCTGGCGGACGGCGAAGGTACGATTCTCGCCGAGCTCGATGCGGCCCAGGGCTCGCCTCAGGATCTGGGCGGCTACTACCTGGTCGATCCGGTGAAGGCCGGTGCCGCGATGCGGCCCAGCGCGACGCTGAATCGGGTGCTGGACCAGGTCTGAAGAGGCGAGCAGCAGCCGGCGGCGCGCCCGACGCTCGCTGGGAACGGGGCACTCGCCCGCGTGTCCTCCTGGGCGGCGAGGCTACTTCGAGTCCGTGACACGCACGGCCAGCGTTCCTGCGCTCCCAGGGAGCAGCAAGACCGCTTCGTTGGGAGGGACCGCGCACTTGATCGTCACCGCGGGCGCTCCGTCTACGATGGTGAACGTGGTCGTGGGCGTGTCTTTGGGCCGAGCCACGGCCACGGCACCATCCGCCCCGTGGGCCGCCACCCACACCAACACGGTTTCGACAGCCGTGGTGGCGTTGACGTACACCACTGTCTGCGACGAGACGATGCTCAGCGGAATCAGCTCCATGGCGGGCTCCTATCCCTTGCGGTCTTTGCGGCTCACGCGGAAATCGCGCTTGATCGGCCACCCCAGCACCAGGTGGCGCTTCAGCGTGGCATAGCCTTGCTGCACGTCGGTTTCGTAGGCGGGTTCTGGGAGTCCCAGTTCGGTGAGCAGGCGAATGCGTTCGAGATCGATCCAACGGACCATCGTCTCTCCCAGGCCACCCAGCGCCACCAGCGCGGAGAGGTACAGCAGCCGCGCGAGCAGCAGCGCCGCCAGCAGCAGGCCAGCGGCCCAGGCATCGAACACATGGACGGAGCCACGAAGCCGGGTCGTCCACTCCAGCACC
The DNA here is from genome assembly GCA_041390105.1 of Gemmatimonadota bacterium. NCBI lineage: Bacteria > Pseudomonadati > Gemmatimonadota > Gemmatimonadota bacterium. The sequence continues at coordinate 1,532,876 of JAWKQO010000001.1, read as the reverse complement.
TCGGCCCCCCCGATCCAGAGCCCGAGGACGAGGAGTGCAGTCATGAGGTTGATGGAGGCGTCCACTGCCTGCTGCGCCTCCTGCACCTCTTTACGGGCACCCTCGGGCAGGATGCCCCAGAGTCGGGTCCAGAGCTCGCCGGTCGCCATCCCCAACCTGAGCTCGGCGTAGTCGTCCAACGCCGCCAGTCGACTCCCGAAGCGAGTCGGTTGCACCCAGCGAAGCTTTCTCGGGTAGGCGTCCCTCCGGCGCCGCAGGGTGGCAGCGCTGCCCTCCGCGACCTCGGCCGAGAGATCCAGCAGCTCGCGAACCGCCGCGTCGGTGGCGTGCCACGCGCGCCACCGATCCAGCTCCGTCTGCACGTCCGCGGGCAAGGCCTGCCCTTCGTCCGTGACGATCGCGGCTTCGCGCAGCCGGTGCAGCGCGGCGCCAACCCGGGCGACCCATTGCGGAGAGAGCGGAATGCCGGTCGCGAGTTGGGCCCGGATGCCGCGCTCGGCCTCGGCCGCACCCTCCGCCCAGCCGCGCGCCTGGGGCGTGGCGCTGGGTGCCACGATCCGGACGAACCGTCCCTCTTTCCACCAGCGGAAGGCGCTCAGGTGCCGCTCCCATTCCGCGTGGGCCTCGGTGAGGCTGCGGGCGCGCTGGAGCGACAGCGTCAAGAAGGCGTCGCGCAGTGGACCGAAGGGGAATTCCACCAGGAGATACTGCAGGCCCCCCCGAGCAGCGAGGAAGAGAAAGGCGAGCAGAAGGATCAGAAGCACCGGCCAGGCCGCCGCCGCCAAGGAGTCCATCCACGAGGTGACCGTGGCCGAAAGCGCGTCGAGTCCCGGCCGACCACTGTGGTAGAGGTGCACGCCTCCGGCGAACACCAGCGCAGGCGCCAGACCGACGATCAGGAAACTTCGATTGACGAGCTGGCCGACCGCGCTGTAGACCGACTCGAGAATCTTGGTCATGGCTACCCGCGTTCGTGCAGCGAGCAGGGATTCTCGTCGGTCAGGTGGCCACCGGGCTCGCACCAGCGTTGTTGATTGCGCTCGGCCCACTCCAGGATCTCTTCACGCAAGGAGTCGGCGACCTCGCCCCGCAGGAGCTGCGAGGCGATCACGCTCGCCGGGAAGAGTCCGAGCGGGTGATCGGCTTCACCCGTGAGCTCGATCAAGTCCGTCGGCGCGCAAGCGACCGTCACCCGGACGCCGCTGCCCAGCGATTCGCCGAGGCGCACCCGGAGTGGAGGAGTGACCGTCGGGACCCGGATGGTGCCTTCGATCTGGGCGCGGGTGAAACCGAGGGCCCGTCCGATGGAATCTCGCAGGGGATCGTGGTTCATCGTTCCTCCGGCGGATACGCCAACAGCGGGGGCGAGGCGGGTGGAAGAGCGCGGACGCGCTGCGCACCGTCCCCCAGGACGAGAATGCTACGCCGGCGGGAAGAGCCGGCGCAACCAGAACGCTTTGCGCCGGTGCTCCGCGAGTACCGCTCCGGGGATAGGGAATGTCGGGCCGGGTCGCCGGCCTCCTACCGGCCCACCGGCGGGATGGTCTTCACCGGCAGGCCCTGGATCCCGTTGTCCGCGAGCAGGCGATAGAGCTCGGGAAGCGTGCGTTCGATGGCAGCATTGATGTCTGCGACGACGGCGTCCAGGTCCGGGCGGATTCCCGCGAAGGTCTCCTGCTGTAGCGCGGTGGGAAGCGCCTGCGCGCCGATCACCTGGGACTTGAGCCCGTTGATGCGCTGCCGGACCGGCGGGAGCCGGTTCTCCTCGTCTTCGTCGTCACCACCGGGCCGACCCCCGAGCAACCTTCGCCTGAGCTCGGCCACCTGCTTCGTCACCTCCTCCGTGCGGGTCTTCACAGCCTCGGGTGCATCTTCGTTCTTGCCCACCCAGGAGCTGAGCTCGTCCACTTGCGTGCGTAGCGCATTGACGGCGTCGGCCGCCTGGCCCGCGGTCTTCTGCATGGAGGTCAGGGCCACGAGCATCTCGTAGCGCTGTTTGCGGTCGGCGTCGCTGATCCGGATCTGTGGGTCCCCGTTCACGCGCACGGTCGTGGTCCGCTGAGCGGCTCCGACGCTCAGGGCGACCTGATACTCGCCGGGTAGCACGAAGGGCCCCAGCTCGGACAGATTCAGCGCTCCAGCCAGCCCCTCTCCCAGGGCGCCGTAGGGCTCGGCCCGCAGGTCCCAAAGCAGGCGGTGCAGGCCGGCCGTACCCGGTCCCTTGAGCTCGCGCACCGCGGTGCCAGAACGGTCCGAGATGGTGAGTGTGACGCTGTCCTCCTGCGCGGTGCCCAGCCAATAGGAGAGCGCGGTGCCGAACTCCGGGTTGGGCGCATGATACTCCCGCCCACCCAGGAACCAGCCGTTCTCGTTGGGGATGAACTGACGGCCGGGGCGGGGATCGAAGAGGTGGGCCGCCTCCGCCATCGTGCCGCTACCCATCTGCTGTAGCGCCGAGATGTCGTCGAAGATGAGGAAGCTGCGGCCGTGCGTGGCCAGGATCAGGTCGTTGTCGCGCGGGTGTACCATCAGGCCGTATACGGCCACGGTCGGGAACGTGGGCCAGCGGGTCCAATGCGCCCCGCGGTCCAACGATGCGTAGAGGCCGAACTCGGTCCCCAGGTGCAACAGGTCCGGGTTTCGGGGATCTTCTGCGATGACGTAGACGGGGCCGCGGTCCAGGTTCGAGACGATGGACCGCCAGGTCTGTCCGTAGTCGGTGCTGACGAAGACGTACGCCTCGAAGTTGTCACTGCGGTGACCGTCGAAGGACAGGTACACCGTCCCCTCGGCGACACGCGAGGGGGTCAGGCGGCTCACGTACAGCATGGGTGGCACGCCGCGCACGCGGTCGGTGAGATCCGTCCAGGTGGCGCCACCGTCCCGGGTGACATGCACCTTGCCGTCGTCGGTGCCCACGTAGAGCAGCTGGCCGTTGAGTGGTGACTCGGCCAGCGCCGTGATGTTGCCGAACGAGGTCATGCCGTCGTGCTTGGACAGGGTGACGTCGGTGCCGCGGACCCCCATGAGTGGCAGGGTGTCGCGGTCGATCTGCCGTGTGAGGTCGGGGCTGATGACGACCCAGGAGTGCCCTCGGTCCGTGGAGCGGAAGAGTCGATTGCCGCCCGTGTAGAGCGTTCTCTCGTCGTGCGCGGACACCACGATCGGAGTCGTCCAGTTCCAGCGCAGCGCCGGTTCCTCGGGTCCCAGGTCGGGCATGACGGACTGCCGCTCGCCCGTGCGCCGGTCGTAGCGCACGATGCGGCCGTTCTGGCAGTTGGTGTACACGGCCTGCTCATCGCTCGGATCCACGGCGACGTACATCCCGTCACAGGCCAGTACCATGTACCAGTCTTCGTTGGAGATGCCCTGACGGTCCCGCACCCCGCTGGGTCCACCCCACGTGGCATTGTCCTGCATGCCGCCGAAGATGTGGTAGGGCTCCTGCATGTCGGCCGCCACGTCGTAGAACTGACCGATCGGGTAGTTGTTCAGGTGTTCCCAGGTGAGCGCTTTGTCGCGACTCTGCCAGGTGCCCCCGTCGTTTCCGTCGAGCAGATGACGAGAGTCCGACGGGTCGATCCAGAAAGCGTGGTGGTCGAGGTGCACGCCCGGAGCGCCCTCGGCGCTGAAGGTCCTGCCGCCGTCGTCCGAGACGTGCAGCTGTACGCCGCCGAGATAGATGCGGTCGTCGTCGTTGGGGTCGACGCGGATCTGGCTGAAGTACATGGGGCGGGGGTTGAGGTCGCTCATCCGCGTCCAGCTTTCGCCCTTGTCGTCGGAGCGGAACACCCCCCCGTCCTCGGCCTCGATCACGGCGTAGACGATGTTGGGATCGCTGCGGTAGATGTCGAGTCCGATGCGGCCCGTCGCTCCTTTCGGCAGCCCCTTGGACAGCTCCCGCCAGCTGCGGCCGCCGTCGACGCTCTTGAAGATGCCGCCGGTCTCGCTCCCGCCGTTGAATCCCCATCCGCTGCGGCGACGTGCGTAGGCCGCCGCATACAAGGTCTTGGGATTGAGCGGGTCCAGGGCCAGGTCGATCACGCCTGTGTTTTCGTCGATGGCCAGCACGTGCTCCCAGGTTTGTCCGCCGTCTGTGGTCATGAAGACGCCGCGCTCCATGTTGGGACCCCAGAGGTGTCCCACCGCCGCCACGTAGACGATGTCCGTGTCGATCGGATGCACGACGATCCGCCCGATGTGGTGGCTGTCACGAAGGCCCATGTGGGTCCAGGTGGAACCGCCGTCGGTTGACTTGTACAGACCGTCTCCCCAGGAGGAGCTCTGTCGGTTGTTGGCCTCGCCGGTTCCCACCCAGACGATGTCTGGATCGTTGGGGTTGATGGCGACATCGCCGATCGAGACGGTTGCCTGATCGTCGAAGACGTTCTCCCAGGAGATGCCTCCGTTGACGGTCTTGAGGAGCCCGCCCGACGCGGAGGCCGCATAGAAGATCGACGGGTTCGCTTCGTAGACCGCGAAATCCACGGTCCGGCCGCCCATCTTGGCCGGTCCGACCGCCCGGGGCTGGAAGGTGGCGAGCACGTCGTCGAGCGCCTGTGCCGTGACGGGCGCGGGAGCGAGAGTGACGACGGCGCTGCTCAGCAAGACTGCCAAGGCGGTTGGCAGGGAACGCATCGGGGCCTCCGGGTGAGGTGGATCCTGCCAGATTGGAAGGCGGGGTGAGGGGTGGGCAAGGGGACCCCCGTCCTGGTGGTGGCAGCGCCGCTCGCCGTCGGCTGCCCCGCCTCCACCGCCCAGCGTAGCAACTCCTCCGCTCGCGCGGTCTCCTCACCGTGCTCCTGGAACGTCCGCCACACTTGGGGGCCGCACCCATCCAAGGAGCCACGATGCACCTCCGTCCCCGCACCCACCCCGCCGCGCACGTCCTGCTGCGCGCGCTCCTTGCGGCCGGCACGGGCCTGATCCTCGCGTCGGAGCCGGGAGCTGCCCAGCAGGCCCTCTTCGCCGACGCGTTCGACGCCGGGCTGCGGGGGTGGACGGTGTACGGCGTCGCGGCGGCACACATCCTCGACTCCGGGGATCCCGTGCACGGCAACGTCCTGGTGCTCCGCCCCAACGGGGACGCACACGTTCTCATTCGTGGATCGGAAGCGTGGGGGCCCGTGCGCGTGGAGGCGGACGTGCTCTTCCCCGAAGACCGCAACAACTATCTGGGCCTTCTCTACAACGTCACGGAGCGCGACGGCCGCTTCGACTTCGGCAACATCTACATCAAAGGCAACGACTCCTACCTGCAGGTCAATCCGCATCGCGACTACAACGTCTCGCGCACGCTCTACCCGGAGGGGCACGTCGCGCTGACCGGCGCGGATCAGGTCGTGATCGGGCGCTGGCAGCGCGTCGCCTTCGAGGTGAGTGGGCGTACGTGCCGCGTATACGTGGGAGACCTGGAGACGCCCAAGCTCACGTTCTCCGACCTCGAGCTCGATGCCGGTGCCCTGGGCTTTCAGCCGCGTTCGGTGGGCGGCGAAGTCTGGCTGGACAACGTGCGCGTGGTGCCGCTGACGGACCGATCCGCGCGCGGCGAGGATCAGCCCGCTGGACGACCTCACCCGCCGGGCCTGCTCACGCAGTGGCGGGTGCACGGACCGCTGGAGCGAACGCAGGACGACGTCGCGCGGGATCCGGCTGTGCTGTCCACGTGGCGCCCCTTCGACACGGATGGGCGGGGTGCGGTCGTCACCGGTCGGGTCGTCGACTATCACGGGCCGCGCACGGTTGCCTACTTTCGCACGCAGGTGGAGGCGGAGCGGGCGGGGCCCGCCGTGCTGCACCTGGCTACCGTGGACGATCTGGCGCTTTGGGTCAATGGGCGCTTCCACTGGTTCGTGGCCGGCGAGAGTCGCGCCTGGCCGGACTTCACCACCGAAGCGACGCACGCAGGCCAGCAAATCCCCGTCGAGCTCGTCGAGGGAGTCAACGAGATCGTGCTGCGCGTCCACGGGGGCGTGTACGCGACGGGCGGGTTCTTCGCCGCGTTGGAGCCCGCGCGCTGATGGGGCGCCCACTCGGCTGGCTGGTGGCGGGGATCATGGCGGGTGCGCTGGCTGCGCCCAGCGCGGGGATCGCGTCCGCGACCCGCTTGAGCGCCCAGACGGGCGCCTCGGCGGAGCCGGGAGCGACGCGGGTCCTGGAAGCTTCCCGACCCGACGTGCCGGTGCACCTGCCGCGTCTCCGCGGCCCGGTCACTCTGGACGGCTCGCCGACCGAGGCGGCGTGGCAGGACGTCCCAGCCCTGCCGCTCACCATGTACTTCCCCACGTTCCGGGGTGCACCTCAGGAGCGCTCCGAGATCCGGGTCGCCTACGATGACGACTACCTGTACGCGGCCGGCTGGTTCTACGACTCCGACCCGGACGGGATCCGCATCCACTCGCTCTACCGGGACCGTTGGAACGGAGACGATGCCTTCGCCCTGTACGTCGATGCCTTCAACGACAACCAGAACGCCAAGTGGTTCGGGGTCACGCCGGCCGCCACGCGCTTCGATCTGCTGGTGTCGGAGGACGGCGCGGCTCTGAACGACAGTTGGGACGCCTTCTGGGACGCCGCGACCCAGGTCGCCGGGAACGGCTGGTTCGTGGAGGTGCGCATCCCCTTTTCGACGATCGGCTTTCAGGTGGACACCGCTGGACGAGCCACGATGGGGTTGACGGTGACCCGTCTGGTCTCGCGCACCGGAGAGCGGGTCACGTTCCCTGCCATCGATCCCCAGTTCGCCTTCCGCCAACCTTCGGTGGCGCAGGACGTAGTTGTCGAGGGCGTGCACACCGACCGACCGCTCTACCTGTCGTCCTACGTGTTGGGCGGCGTCGACCGGGCCGCGACCCGGGCCGCCGCGGGCACGCCCTGGACCGCGGAGACCGGAACCACCCGCGAAGTGGGTGTGGACCTCAAATACGCCCTTTCCAGCAACCTGACCCTGGACGTCACCGCCAACACGGACTTCGCGCAGGTGGAAGCGGACGATCAGCAGGTCAGCCTCGATCGCTTCTCGCTGTTCTTTCCGGAGAAGCGCCGGTTCTTCCAGGAAGGAAGCGGCGTCTTCGATTTCGCCACCGGAGCCGGCAGCAGGCTCTTCCACTCCCGTCGCATCGGGCTCACCGATACCAACGAGCCGGTGCCGGTGCTGGGCGGCGCGCGACTCGTGGGACGCGTCGGGGAGTGGGAGGTGGGCGCCCTGGCCATGCAGACCTCTGCGGTGGAAGCGCTACCCACCGAGACTTTTGGCGCGGCACGCCTGCTCCGCCGCGTGTTGAACGACTACTCGACCATGGGGGGGATGATCACCACGCGGGCACGATCAGGACACGTCAACGTCGCCACGGGGTTGGACGGTGCCTTCCGACTCTTTGGCGACACCTACCTGGGGCTCAAGTGGGCGGGCACGTTCGGAGATGGGGAGGGCGGGGATCTCTTCGGTCGATCGCACCTCAACGCGCGCTGGCAACGCCGGGCCAACCGGGGACTGGCCTATACCATCGAATACACGCGTTCGGGGGAGCGCTACCAGCCCGAGCTGGGGTTCCTGCCGCGTCGGGACTTCACGCAGGCGAATCTGCTCGGGAACTACTTCATCTTCACCGATGCGCATCCCTTCTTCCGCAGGGTCTACCCGGGCTTGCTGGCGTTCTCCACGTTCCGCAACCAGGACGGCACGCTGGAATCAGGGACCTACGCGGTCTGGGTGCAGTGGGAGACCAAGGGCGGTGGCGGTGGGTGGATCGAGCCCAAGCTGTTCGTGGAAGACGTGCGGGCCCCATTCTCCATCGGCGGTGCCGTCGAGATTCCCGAAGGCCGCTATACGTACGCGGACCTGCAATTCGTCTGGACCATGAACCAGGGACGCAAGCTGCGGACCGACATCGACGCGCGGGCGGGCTCCTTCTTCGATGGTACCCGGACCCAGGTGATCGCGGGCCCGACCTGGAACGCGTCGCCCCGGTTCGAGGTGGGCGCGGACTACCAATGGACGCGCCTCCGGTTCGACGAGCGTGCTCAGGCCACAGACATCCACCTGGCTCGCGTGCGCCTGCGGACCGCCCTGGACAGCAAAGCGTCGGGCAACGCCTTCGTGCAATACAACTCCACCACGGACCGCCTGGATCTCAACGTCCGCTTGCGTTACAACTTCGCCGAAGGACACGACCTCTGGCTGGTCTTCAACGATGGCCTGGCCACGGAACGTCTGCCGGACCCGGGCGAGCCCCGGCTCCCGCTCTCGCTGAGGCGGACCTTCATCATCAAGTACACGCACACGTGGGGAGGGTAGGGGAGTGCACCGTCCATGAGCTGGCGCGTGGTGTTCGGCGTCGCGGCCTTCTGGCTGCTCGTGGGCGTGGTGCTGGGGAGCCAGACGGCACTCGGGATGACCATGCAGGGCAACCCGGTGGCCTTGACCGCGGCCGTGCGTACGGCGCTGATCAACTGGCTTCCCTGGATCCCGGTGTCGCTGCTGGCCATCGCGTTGGTGGAACGGCTTCCGGTCACCCGGCAGAGTTGGGCGCGCAACACCTGGGTCCACCTGATCGCCATCCCCCTGTGCGCGTGGGTGGCGAATCTGTTCACCGTGCTCGGCTTCTGGTGGGCCGGGCGCAACTGGGGCGGGTGGGGAACCCTGGTTCGGCAGGCCGCCTTCTGGGGCACCATCCGGGTCCATGTGGCGTTGACGGTCTACGTGGTCACGGCCACCCTGGCCCAGGCCTGGAGTTACTACCGCAGCAGCCGTGAGCGTGAGCTGCGCGTCGCCCGCCTGGAGGCGCAGCTGTCGGACGCGCGCTTCCAAGCGCTGAACGCCCAGATCCGCCCCCACTTCCTGTTCAACACCCTGCACACGATCGGTCAACTGTGGCGCTCGGGGCGCGATGAGGAAGCAGACGCGTTGCTGGATCACCTCGGCGCGCTCTTCCAGCGCGTGCGGGCCTCCACGGACCGGATGTCCATTCCGCTGGGCGACGAGCTGGCCATGGTCCAGGCGTACCTCGCCATCGAGCAGGCTCGCTTCCCCGATCGGCTCACGCTGGACGTGCATGCCAGTCCCGAGGCTCGCTCGTGCGCAGTGCCGCCGCTTCTCCTCCAGCCCCTGGTTGAAAACGCCATCCGCCACGGGGTGTCCGCCGATGCGCGGGCGGGGCGTGTCACGGTCACAGGTGCGGTGGACGCCGGACGCCTTCGTTTGGAGGTCATTGACGACGGCCCCGGGATGTCGAATCCCACTCCCGCTCCCGGCAGTGGAACCGGGCTCTGGAACACGCGGGAGCGCCTGCAGCATGCGTATGGCCCCAAGGCCACGTTCCGGGTGGAGAGCGCCGACGGTCGTGGAACCTGTGTGCGCATCGAGATTCCCGCGGAGCCGGACCGGGACGCCGAATGAGCGCCGGGCGGACGTTTCGGGCAATGGTCGTCGACGACGAGCCCGCCGCCAGGGAAGCCGTGCGCACCTTTCTGGATCGGATACCGCGCGTCGAAGTCATCGGTGAAGCGACGACGGGTCGCGAGGCCGTGGAGCGCATACGAGCGCTCGGGCCCGACCTTCTCTTCCTCGATGTGCAGATGCCTGACCTGGACGGCTTCGCCGTCCTCGAGGAGCTCGGCCGCGATGTGCCAGCGGGCATCGTGCTGGTCACTGCCCACGACGAGTACGCGCAGCGTGCCTTCGAGGTGCATGCCCTCGACTACGTGATGAAGCCGTTCGGACGGCCACGCTTCATGGCAGCAGTGGAGCGGGCGTTGCGGCGCCTGGAAGCCGAGGAGGCGCTGGGGCTCGCGGATACATTGCAGGCCCTCATCCGGAGCGTGCGCTTGCGCGAAGGCGAGGCGGGGTCGGTGCTTGGAGTGCCCGCCCCGACCGAAGCGCCACCCGCACGGATCGGCGTGCGCGTGGGGACGCGTACCACCCTGATCGAGGTCGCCGAGATCGATTGGGTCGAGGCCGATCGCGATCTGCTCCGTGTCCATGCCGCGGGGAAGGTCCACCTGGTCAGTGGACGGATGCAGGAGCTGGAGCACATGCTGGCCCGCGGGCGGTTCCACCGCATCCATCGGTCGACCATCGTGAACCTGGACCGCATCCAGGTCCTGGACCGGGAACGCGATGGCGGCGGTGCCGTGGTGTTGGCGGATGGCGTGCGTCTACGGGTGGCGCGGGGCCGGTGGGAGGAGCTGGAGCGGGTGCTCGGGGTGGAGTGGAAGGGCTGAAGAACCCGATCAGGGCCGAAGTCTGGCTCCCGGGCCTGATGCGTCCCATGATTCAAGCTTGAATCAATAGGCTCCGGCGGCGGGGACCGGCGTGACTCGGGGGAGTTGGCTCTGACCTGCCGGTGCCCGCGGCGCACCCTTCGCGATGGAGAGCACTGATGGAAGCCTTGCCCAAGGTAGGTCGCGTCCTGTATGCCGTCCCGCTGGCTGTCTTCGGACTACTTCACTTCATGAACGGTCCAGCGATGGCCGGCATGGTCCCCATTCCGGGCGGGGTCGTCTGGGTCTACCTGACGGGCCTGGCCCTGATCGCGGCAACCGCCGCGATCGTCACCGGGAGGGAGGCCGTGCTGGCTACCCGGCTTCTCGGGGTGATGCTGCTCATCTTCGCCGTCAGCATCCACCTGCGTGGTGTCCTGGGTGCGGCCGATGAGATGGCGATGGCTGCGTCCATGGGCAATCTGCTCAAGGACACGGCGTTGGCCGGCGCCGCCTGGTTCATGTCGGGCGCGGTGGGTCAGAGGCGATCGGAGTGACGTTCCCGCGGGGTCCCGCGGGTGGGTGGGCCGGCAGGCACGCTGCCTGCCGGCACCGGGCCGTCAGCTCACCACCCGCCTTCCCACCTCTACTGCCTTCACGCCGAGGGAATCCAGCAGCTCGTTGAAGCCGCCGACGCCCGGACCCAGAATCCAATCGATGCGGGAGCGGTAGGTGCGCCACTCCTCGGTGAGCTCCCGGAACTGATCGAGCATCCCCTGCGTGGGGGCCCCGGGCATGCCATCCACCGCGCTTCGCAGGTAGAGGAAGAACTGGTTGAGGCGCGTGGGGAAGACGGTCGGATCCTGGCCGGTGGTCCAGTTCCGGTTGACCAGCATCGAATCGACGGCCTGGATGCTGTCTGCGAGCATGCGGGCGGCCGCTTGAATGGTGTCGCGGCGCGGGTGTTCCTTGGTTCGGTCCACGGCGCCTTCGACCTGCGCGTTTACTCCCTGCAGCGTGTTCACGCTCTGGTGCAGTGCGACCAGCTCGTCCCGAATCTGCTGGGCCAGTCGGTCACGCGCGGCGTGGTCCGCCGCGTTGACCTCGGCGGCCACTTGCGGCACGTCCATCACCCGCACGCTGGTCTCGAGCTGTTCCCGCTCGCCCAGCGACAGCACCACGCGGTATTGCCCCGGTGGGACCATGCGTCCCGCCCGTGATCCGAACGTGAACAGCCCCTCCACGTTGGGCACCGTCTCGTGCCGCAGGTTCCACGCGACCCTGTTCATGCCCGCCTTCACGTCCAGTCGGCTGGGGGCGTCGGGCTCGTCCCCGGGTCGGGTGGTGAACGTACGGATGAGCGTTCCCTCTGCGTCGAGGAACTGCAGCGTGATGGGCGCAGCAGTGGCGCTGGTGTCGATTGCGCTGGCGGCCAGCTTGAAGTGCACGACCACGCCGCTGGGCGGGTTCGAACCCACCGCGCCGCGGCCGCCACCGAAGCCTCCTCCGCCCGGGAACTGGCGATAGGTGTCCCGCGGCTGGAACAGCCACGCGTCGGCGGCAGCGATCTCGGCCCGAGCGGCGTGCAGCTGACGGATCGGAGAGAGATCGTCCAGCACCCAGAACGCGCGCCCCTGCGTCGAGGCGAGAAGATCACCCTGGTGCACCTTGAGATCGGTGATCGGGGTCAGAGGGAGGCCCAACTGCAGGCTCTGCCAATGCGCTCCATCATCGAACGAGACGAAGATTCCGAGCTCGGTACCCAGATACAGCAAGCCCCGGCGCTCGCTGTCTTCACGGATCACGCGCACCCAGTGCTCGGCCGGGATCCCGTCCGCGATGGCGGTCCAGGTGCGCCCGAAATCCGTGGTCTTGTACGCCATGGGTGCGAAGTCGTTGAACTTGTAGCGCGTCACCGCGATGTAGGCGGCGCCTGCCTCGTGCGGACTCGCCTCCACGGCGTTGATCATGGCCTCCGGCAGGGCGGGCGTGACGTTGGTCCATGTACGACCCCCGTCCTGGGTCACCTGCACCAGCCCGTCGTCCGAGCCCGTCCAGATGACATTCCGGTCCACCGGCGACGGGGCGATCGTGTAGATGGTGCCGTAGACCTCGCCGCCTGCGCCCTCGTTGGTGATCGGGGTTCCGCCCGGGCCCTGCTTGGTCTCGTCGTCCCTGGTCAGGTCTGGACTGATCTCGGTCCAGGAGGTGCCGCGATCCCGGGACATGAGCAGGTGGTTGCCGCCGTGGTAGAGCACGTTGCCATCGAACGGGCTCACCACGATGGGCGCGTTCCAGTTGAACCGGTAGCGCATGTCCTTGGGTTGGATCGAAGCCGGCATGCCGGGACGTACCTGCACGTTCCGACTCGTCTGCAGGAGGTCGTCGATCTCGTTGATCTGTCCCAGATAGCACCCACCGTACTGGAAGCGGGGCCGATCCGGGTCGAACGCCACCCACGCGCTCTCACAGCCCGCCGAGGCGCGGAAGTCCTCGGGCCCGATGGCTCCGTCGAAGTCGCGACTCTTGATGGCGACGCTGGTGTTGTCCTGTTGGCCGCCGTAGATCCAGTAGGGGACCCGATTGTCGGCGTTGACGCGATAGAACTGGGCGGTGGGCTGGTTCATGATCGACGACCAGCTCTCTCCGCCGTTGAAGGTGATCTCCGCGCCGCCGTCGTCGGCCAGGATGAGGTTGTCGGGATCGCCCGGGCGGATCCACAGGTCATGCGTGTCTCCGTGGCCGACCGACACCGAGCTGAAGGTTCGGCCGCCGTCGATCGACTTCCAGAGCGGTGCGTTCAGCGCGTAGACTGTGTTCTCGTCGTTGGGGTCGGCGAAGATCTCCATGTAGTACCAGGGCCTGGAGCGCAGACCCCGCACGTTGTTGACGCGGCGCCAGCTCGCACCGGCATCGTCGGAACGGAAGACCCCACCCTCGGGCTCGGCTTCCACGATCGCGTAGACGATGTCTGGATTGGCGCCCGACACGCTCACGCCGATCTTGCCCATCAGGGCTGGGAGCCCGCGCTCCAGCTTCGCCCACGTGGTCCCGGCGTCGGTACTCTTCCAGAGACCGCTGCCGGGCCCCCCGGAGCGCACCTCCCACGGCTCACGCACATGATCCCAAAAGGCCGCGTAGAGGATGCGCGGGTTGGCCGGGTCCATGCTGAGCTCACTGGCGCCCGCGGTCTCGCTGACGTAGTGGACCTTCTCCCAGGACGTGCCCCCGTCCAGGGAGCGGTAGATGCCCCGCTCCGCGCTGGGGCCATAGGGAGCTCCCTGCGCGGCGACATACACCACGTCCGGATTCTGGGGGTGGACCACGATGCGGCTGATGGCCCGTGTGCTCGTGAGGCCCAGGTGCGTCCAGGTCTTGCCCGCATCCGTGGACCGGTAGACGCCATCGCCGTGGCTGGTGGTCACGCCGCGCGGCGCATGCTCACCCATGCCCAGGTAGACGACGTTGGGGTCGGAGGGAGCGACGGCGATCGCGCCCACGCTCGCGGTGCTGATCTGACCGTCGCTGATGTTGGTCCAGGTGATGCCTGCGTCGCTGGTCTTCCACACGCCGCCGCCCACTCCGCCGAAATAGTAGGTCTGTGGCTGATCGCGGACCCCTGCGACGGCGACGGAGCGTCCGCCCCGGAATGGCCCGACCAGCCGCCAGGCCATCGTGGAATACAACGCCGGGTCTGCCACGGGGGATTCCGTCCGAGCCGCACGTTGCGCCGATCCGCTGGCCGGCAGGAACCCGAGGAGCACGAGGCTCGCGAGGAACGGTGGGAGTCGCGTCACGAGAGACGGGTCCTGGAGATTGGGGAATGCAGGGAAGCGGAGCAGCTCGGCCTCCCGTGCGTCCGAGGGTGGTTCGTCCCCTCGGTCGGGGGATCCGGGGCAACCTGTGGGGGCCGCCGGTGCGGGGCAACGGCGAGGGGGGCGGGGGGCGAGGAAACCCGGCTTGGTCGTTGCACGATAAGGCGGTTCCTTCAGGCTGCGTCGGGTTCTGCCGAAACTCTACCGAGAGGCACCGGCCACTGCCCGAGCGCGGAAGGCGTGCTCGGGAGCGCCGGGGCGATCGGGGCCGGAAAGGAGCCCAGGCACGTGAAGGTCAAGGACGTGATGTCCCGGAAGGTGTTCAGCATCCGGGTGGACAAGAAGGCGTTCACCGCCCGTCAGATCATGGACTGGGCGCACATCCGGCACGTTCCCGTGGTGGATCGTGCCAACCGTGTCGTCGGCGTCGTGAGCCACCGCGACGTGCTTGAAGCGTCGGTCTCGTCACTGACCGAGCATGGGCCGCGTGTGGACGCGGACCGGCCACTGATGGACGCTCCCATCGTGGCGCTCATGCACAAACCCGCGCGCACCACCGTGCCAGACGCCACGGTGGCCGAAGCCGCTCGCATCATGCTCGATGAGCATCTGGGGTGCCTTCCCGTCGTTGAAGGGGACGTACTGGTGGGCATCGTCACCGAGGCGGACCTGCTGCGGGTCCTGGTGGAGTGCCCCAACGCACGTTGAGCGAAGCGCGCACGCCCTACTGCGCCGGCGTCGCGGGCCAGCGGTGCCGTCGTCGTCATCCACGGTCGGCTGCAGGCGTCAGCGGATGCGCTCCCCACGCAGCGGCGGAGTGAGCGCCGGGTCGCGACGGGCCTGCGTGCGTTGTTCGAACGCGTAGCCCAGGGCCAGGAGGCGCGGCTCGCTGAATGGCCGCCCCAGAAAGCTCATCCCCACGGGCAGCAGGTCGCTGGTGAAGCCGGCCGGGACGATGAGGTCCGGGAAGCCCGTCAGGTTGGCGATGTTGGTGGCCGAGGGGCCGCCCCCCCCACCACCGGTCACCAGACCCGGGCGGGTCGCTGAGGTGGGATAGACGATCACGTCGAGACCTTCTCCGTTCATGAGACCCTCGATCAGCGTGCGCATGAGCGGCAGCGCATGGTCGCGGACGGACACGTATTCGGCGTCCTGCAGGGTGCCGCTGTCCTCCTCCTGGAGGAACAGTCCCCACCGCGTGGGATTGGGCTGCTGGCCTTCCGGCGTGGGCGAGGTCAGTCGTTGCGAGCGCTCGATCATCTCGGCGAGCGTACGAGGGTAGCCCGCGTCCAACGTCGACAGGTAGGTCGGGATCTGAGCCCGGAACTCCCGCCAGCGGATGGTCGTGTACCACTCCTCCTTGGACTGGAGCAGCCAGCGGGGAAGGCGAACGTCCACCACGGTGGCGCCGGCGTCGCGCATGGCTTGCAACGACGCCTCCATGATCCAGTCCACTTCGGCGTCCTGGCCGAAGAAGTCGCGGGCCACCCCGATACGGGCTCCTGCCAGCGCTTTGGCGTCGAGAAACGATGTGAAGTCGACTCGGCTCGAGCCGGCGCCCGTCTGGGTGACCGGGTCGGCCGCGTCCACGGCGGTCACGACGTTCAGGACCGCGGCAATGTCCGCCACCTGGCGAGCCATGGGGCCCGGCACGTCGAACGAAAGCGCCAGCGGGACGATTCCGTCTCGACTGAGCAGCCCCATCGTCGGCTTCAGGCCCACGATGCCGTTGGCGGTCGACGGGCCCCGCACGGAGCCCCCCGTGTCCGTTCCGAATCCGATCGGTGCGTAGGCGGCCGCGATGGCGACTCCCGTCCCTCCCGACGATCCCGAAGGGGAGCGGCTGGGGTCGTGCGGGTTCCTCATGGGGCCAGCCACCGAGCTCAACGTGACGCCCGAGGCGAGCTCGCTCAGGTTGACCTTGGCGAGCACGATGGCGCCGGCGGCCCGCAGCCGTTGCACGAGGAAGGCGTCGTCGGGGGGGATCGAGCCCAGCAGCAGGGACGACCCGGCCGTGGTGGGCAGGTCGGCCGTGTCGATGTTGTCCTTGAGCACAACCGGAATGCCGTGGAGCGCGGAGCGCGGTCCGCGTTCACGGCGCTCCCGATCCAGCGCCCGAGCGGTCTCGAGTGCGTGCGGGTTCAGCCAGAGGACGGCACCCAGCGCTGGACCCGCGGCATCATAGGCCTCGATGCGCGCCAGGGACATGCGCACGAGGCGTTCGGCGGTCAGGGTGCCAGCCTCGAAGGCCGCGTTGAGGTCGGCAATCGATGCGCTGGCCAAGCCGTCTGTGGTCTGAGCGCAGAGAGGAGTGGTGCCCATCACCCAGACGAGCAGGACGTGGGCTGCTCCGCCTGTCCACCTGCCGGTTCGGCCACCTCCCATCCTGTGCCTGGGGCCATGGGACCGGCGTGCGGTGGGGCTTCGGCTCATCGGTGCCACCTCCAGGTGCGGGAACGAGGAAATCCCGGCACAATACGCCCCGTGCGTGCCCGTGGACGAGAGGCGCGCAGCCCCGACCCCACTGGACACGGAGCCTCGCCCATGCGCGACCCTCTTTCGGGCGCCTTCTCTCGACGCGAATTCAACCGCCGGCTGGGTCTGGCGGGGGCCGGGTTCGCGCTGTTCGGGCCCGGCGCCTGCGCGCGCGCCGGTGGGGATGCCGCCGACGCTGACTACGAGACCGCCCGCGAGCTGGACATCATGGTGCCCATGCGCGACGGCATCCGGCTGGCGACCGACATCCACCGACCGGCCCGCGACGGGGTGCCTGTGGAGGGTCGCTTCCCGGTGCTGCTCGAACGCACGCCCTACGGGAAACACCTGCCGAGCCGCTCCGAGGTACGGGCGGGCGCGGTGGACGATCCCTGGTCTCGAGCGCAGGTGGCCGACTACTTCGTGCGCCTCGGCTATGTGGTCGTCTACCAGGACGTGCGCGGGCGCTACGGGTCGGAGGGAGCCTATGTGAAGTACCTGGACGATGCGCCCGACGGCTACGACACGTGCGCGTGGATCCTGGAGCAGTCCTGGTGCGACGGATCCATCGGTACCAAGGGACTCTCGTACGCCGCGCACACCCAGGGTGCCCTGGCCAGCGCCGGCGCACCTGGCGTCGCCGCCATGTTCGTGGATTCGGGTGCCTTCTCCAACAGCTACCAGGGAGGCATCCGACAGGGGGGCGCCTTCGAGCTGAAGCAGGCCACCTGGGCCTACAGCAACGGCCTACGGGATCCCGCGGTGCAGGCCGACCCCGCTCTCAAGGCAGCGATCGAGGCAGAGGACATCCGCGCCTGGTTCGCGCGCATGCCCTGGAGCCCTGGGGACTCGCCGGTGGCGCGCATTCCGGAGTACGAGGACTACCTGTTCGAACAGTGGACGCAGGGCAACTTCGACGACTACTGGAAACAGGCGGGCATCTACGCCGAGGGGTTCTGGGATCAGTGGCCCGATTGCCCTCAGGTGCACATGAGCTCGTGGTACGATGCCTACGCGCGCACCGCGACCGACAACTTCGTCGGGCTGAGCGCGCGCAAGCGCGGACCGATCCGCTTGATCATGGGTCCGTGGACGCACGGAGATCGGTCGGAGACCTTCGCCGGGGACGTGGACTTCGGACCGGGCGCCACGGTGGACGGCAACCTGGCGGCCGACTTCTGGGAGCTACGACGCCGCTGGTTCGATCGCTGGTTGCGTGACGTGGCCAACGGCGTCGACGAAGAGCCCACGGTGCGCTACTTCCTCATGGGCGGAGGCAGCGGCCGCAAGAACGCGGCGGGCCGCATGGAGCACGGGGGCCGCTGGAAGACCGCCGACGATTGGCCGCTCCCCGACACGGCGTTCACGCGCTATTACCTGCACGGCGATGGTGGCCTCCGTACGGAAGCGCCCGCGTCGGACATGGAGCCACGGTCCTACCACTATGATCCTCGGGATCCCGTTCCCTCGATCGGAGGCACCATCACGTCCGGTGCGCCGATCATGTACGGGGGAGCGTTCGACCAGCGCGAGAGCGACGCCGTCTACGGGGCGAAGCCCCCCTTCACCCGCCTCGCCGACCGCCCCGACGTGCTGGTGTTCCAGACCGACCCGCTCCGCGAGGACGTCGAGATCACCGGTCCCATCGAAGTGAAGCTCTGGGTCAGCTCGGATGCGCCGGACACCGACTTCACCATGAAGCTGGTCGACGTCCATCCCCCGAACGAGGACTACCCGGAGGGGTTCGAGATGAACATCACGGACGGGATCCTGCGGGCGCGCTACCGGGACTCGTGGGAGAGTCCCTCCCTGATGGAGCCTTCACGCGTCTACGAGATCCGCATCGCGCCGTTTCCCACCTCGAACCTGTTCGTCGCCGGGCACCGGATCCGTCTGGACATTTCGAGCTCCAACTATCCGCACTTCGATCTGAACTTCAATACCGGAGAGCCCGAGGGTCAGGCAACGGGGTCTCGGGTGGCTCGCAACACGGTGTACCTGGACGCGGCGCGCCCCTCTCACGTCGTGCTGCCCATCGTGCCTTCGCTGCGCTGATCCGCCGCCCTCAGCGGATCGGTTTCAGGTGAGCCACCATGGCGAGGGTGCCGGCATCGCGACCGTCGACCAGCACGCGGGCGCCCGCGCCGGCAAAGTGGTAGCGGGCGCCGGTGATGGGTCCGTACAACGTCAGGGGCCCCGTCCCCAGGTACTCGTAGAGCACGTGTTCGCGCCGGATCGGGATGGAGGTCGGCGTCTCCGTCCGCGGGCTTGCCCTATGTCCACCGCAGCAAGACATCGTTGTTCGCTCCGTTGAGATTCAAACGTGAGGCCCGCGCAGGAGGCGGGTCTCGATCAGGATTGCGCCGGCCGACAGCGCCAACCACACGAACAGGCGCGACGTCCAAGGCCCTCCCCAGAGCCAGGCGCCCGGCAAAGACACCCAGAGGCTCAGACAGAAGAAGCAGTCGAAGGCCTCACCGATTCCCAGGCGCGCGACCACGGCCCGTAGTCGTGTGAACACACCCCAGGGACCGTGCTCCAGGTGAAGCAGGTGCGTCAGCCGCCACACGGCCAGCACGGCCACTGTGAAGGTCCAGGGCGAGGGGAGGCCCTCAACCACGGGAACGGCTCCGCCGGGCGATCATCAGTTCCATGTCCCATGGAGGCGTAGCGTCCCGCAGGGACCGGCCAGAGCAGGACACCCGAGCGCCCGGAATTGCGTAGTTTGTGGGACCCCGCGCCCCGGGTGGCGGCGTCGGGCGGGGCCTGAACCAGAGGAGCCTCAAGGGCGTGAGCAAAGACGACGGGTTGCCGGAGATCCCTTCCTGGGAGGAGCTGGGCATCTCCCCGGAGGAGCTGAAGGAGCTCGAAGACGAGTTGGCCAAAGAGGAGGCGGGGGCAGCAGGCCCCCGGGCCGCTGGGGGTGACTCGGCTGCGGCCCCCTCCAAGGCCGGCTCGGCCCCTCCCGAGAAGAAACCTGCGGCGCCACCCCGCGGTCCTGCGCGCGCGCGCGCGTCGGAGCCGCCGTCTTCGCCGAAGGCAGCCAAGCGGCGCTTCTGGCAGCGCCGCTCCGCCTCGTCGGGCGAGGGCGCCGCGGCCTCGTCGAGGGCAGGGAAGGCTCGTCCGTCCGGACCGGCTTCGCCGCCGCCTCCTGAGACCGGGGCTACGCCACCGTCGCCCCGGCTGCGTGGTCCGCTCACCGTCCTGCTGCTTCTGGGCCTGGCCTGGATGGCAAGTTCGACGCGTTCCATCCCCGGACCCGTCGCGGCGGACGCACCCGATTCGGTCTTTTCGTCGGAGCGCGCGTTCCAGCACCTGGAGCGCATCGCCCGCGCCGCCCATCCGCCGGGCTCACCAGAGCACGCCGCCGTTCGTGAGTACCTGGTCACCACGTTGCGGGGGATGGGGCTCGATCCCGAGGTGCAGACCACAACGGAGGTGATTGGTCGCGGGTCACAGGCGCGCGCCGCCACCGTGCGCAACATCGTCGCGCGGATGCCTGGTACCGGCGCGCCAGGCGCGGTGCTGGCCACGGCCCACTACGACGGGCGCGAGGTCTCCCATGGAGCCGGGGACGACGGCACCGGCGTGGTGGCACTGCTGGAGGCTGTGCGGGCGCTCCGAACCGGACCGCCGTTGGCACACGACGTGATCCTCCTCATCACGGATGCGGAGGAGCTCGGTTTGATCGGTGCTCGTGCTTTCGTGAACCAGCATCCCTGGATGCAGGACGTCGCGGTCGCGCTTTCGTTCGAGATGCGGGGTGGGGGAGGGCCGGCGATGATGTTCGAGACCGGCATCGACAACGGCTGGATCGTGGAGCAGTATCGGGCGGCCTCTCCGGCGCCCGCGACCAACTCGCTTTCCTTCGAGGTCTACAAGCGACTCCCCAACGACACCGACTTCACGCCCTTTCGCGAGGCCGGCACGCAGGGGCTCAACTTCGCGGCGATCGGACGCGCGCACCTCTACCACCAGGAATACGATCGACCGGAGAATCTGTCGCACGCGACGCTGCAGCATCACGGTGTGCAGGCGCTGGCGCTGCTCCGTCACCTGGGGAACGCCGACCTGAGCGCTCTGGACGCGCCGGACCGCGTCCACTTCTCTCTTCCGTTCGTGGGCGTGCTGACCTACGCCCCCGTCTGGTCCTGGGTCTTGAGCGCGGCCCTCCTGCTCCTGTTCGTCACCTTGGGGTTGCTCGGGCAACGCGCGGGCCTGCGCATGGGCGGGGTGGCCTTGGGGACGCTCCTCAGCGTGCTGGCCGTCATGGGTTCGGCCGCCATCGGCTGGGCCCTCCTGCAGTGGCTACCCCGCTTCCATCCAGAAGCCGGGCACCTGCACGGGAGCATGTTCCACTCGGAAGGGCCGTACGTCTTGGCGCTCGCTCTGGCGGTGACAGGCTTCACTCTCGTGTTGACGGCGGTGGGTCGTCGCCTCGCTTCGGTAGGTGAGCTTGCCCTGGGCGCATCCATCCTCCCCATGCTTTCGGCCGTGGCCCTGGGTGTCGTGGCACCCATGGGTGCCATGAACCTGCAGTGGCCGGCCCTGGCCATGTTGCTGGCGGCCGCCGTGGCGCTGCGGGTCGGCCGCGGTGTGCGTCCGGGTTGGGTACGGTGGATCCTGTGGCTGGCGTTGTCGGTTCCGGTGCTGGCCTTTGGCGTGCCCCTGGTGGAGCTGCTGTGGCTGGCCATGA
Source organism: Gemmatimonadota bacterium (assembly GCA_041390105.1). Classification (NCBI taxonomy): domain Bacteria; kingdom Pseudomonadati; phylum Gemmatimonadota; species Gemmatimonadota bacterium. Next base: position 1,511,690 of record JAWKQO010000001.1, on the reverse strand, counting down.
GCTTTGGCCTCGCGGCGGCGCTCGGCGGACTGATCGCCCTCTTTGCGCTCATGCTGTGGCCGTTGTTGGACCTGGCCCGTGAGCCGAACGGCTGGTGGAGTACCACCGTCGCCATCGTCGCGGCGGCTGTGCTGATCGGCGTGGGGCTGGCCCGTGCTCGCCCCAGCCCGGACCGTCCGCTTCCGTCGACGCTGCTCTACGTCATGGACCGCGGGGACGGCTCGGCGGTTTGGGCCATGGACCCGGCCGCGCGCGCGGCGGACGCTACGGCACGGGCCGATCTGATCTGGGAGCGGGAGAAGGGGGGTGTTCCCGACACGGTCCGCGCACTTCCGGCGGTATTGCCCGCCCAACTTCAGTACGCGACCTCTCCAGCGCCGCCTGTGGGCGCGGCGCCCATCGAAGTGGCGTTGGTCACGGACTCTGCGCGGAGTGGAGCGACGGCGCCGATCCAGGTGCGCGTACGTTCGGCGCTGGGCGCCGAGGCCCTACGCTTCCAATTCCCCGAGGGCGGCGTGCGCCCCCTGGCGATCAACGGCCAGCCGCTTTCGGGGATGCCCGGCCTGACCACCGTGGATCACTGGGGCACGCCGGCAGCGGACGCCGTGGTTCTCGATCTCGATCCGGTGTCCATTCGTGGCCCCGTTTTGTTCACCGTGGTCGAGACGCTGCTGCGGCCGGAGGAGTTGCTCGGCGCACAGGCCTTCGCCCGGCCGCCCGAGTTGGCTCCGGACATCACGCGGTACAGCGACCGCGCGCTGATCCGCACCCCCGTTCAGATCGACCTGTCCACCCGGGGCGTCACGCTGGGCACCGGGGGAGTGGCCCAGGCGCCCGCGGCAGGACCCGCGCCCACGCTCGAGCCCGAGGTCGCGGTCGAGCTGTTCGCGCGCGACCGGATCTCCACGGTCGATCCCGAGTTCGCGACGACGTTCAGCCCGGATGGACGGACGCTCTATTTCAATCGCACCGATGCACGCCGCCAGCGCTTTGCGCTGCTGGCCTCGCTGCTGAGGGGCTCGACCTGGAGCGACCCCGAGCCGGTCCCCTTTGCCGCGGCGGACGGACGCGACATCGACCCGTTCGTCGCGCCGGATGGCGATCGGATCTGGTTCAGCTCCGATCGACCGCGCGCCGGCACTTCCGTGTCTTCGTTTTCCACCTGGTACGTGGAACGGACAGCTACCGGTTGGAGCGCGCCCATCGATCCAGGAGTGCCGTTCAACTCCGACTCCGCCGACGTGTTCGTATCGCAGGCCCGCGACGGAACGGTGGTCTTCAGTTCGACGCGCAGCGGTCCCCGCCGAGTCTACCAGACGCATCCCGAGCGCGATGGTTGGGCGGAGCCCGTGGCACTCCGCTTCGGATCACTGGAGGAGGCCAGCAACCCACTGATCGCGCCGGACGGTTCGTTCATCCTGCTCAGCCTGGTGGGACCTACCGAAGCGGCGCCGGACCTCTACGTCACGTGTCGAGGGCCGGACGGCGACTGGGAGGCGCCCCGGCGCCTCCCGGATGGAATCAACTCGCCCTTCGCCGAGTTCGCGCCCGCCCTGCACCCGGTCGATGGGGCCCTCTATTTCACCTCGGAGCGGCCCGGAATCCTGGGACCCGTGCCGGATTCGATCCGCCCGCCCGGCGACCTGTATCGCGCGGACCCGACGTGGCGGGTTCCCTGTGACACCACGGGGCGAAGTCGGGAACCCGTTCCCGGCGTTCCCTGACCCCGGCTTCGCTCATGACTCCCGCGTCCCTCTTCGATCTGATCGAGCTGGCGGCCGTTCTGTCCGCCGGGTTGTTCGGCGTGCTGCTCGCACGCAAAAAGGGGATGGACTTCGTCGGCGTCTTCTCCGTGTCCTGTATCATCGCCTTCGGAGGAGGAACGCTCCGCGACCTCTTCCTGGACCGTACCCCCCTCTTCTGGATCGGAAGCCCCGAATACCCGGTGCTGATCTTCGTGCTGTCGCTGCTTGCCTCCGTCCTGCGTTTTCCAGAAGAGAGCCGGCTGATCCGCTGGCTGTTCGTCCCGGACGCCCTCGGGCTCGGCCTTTTCAGCGCGCTGGGCGCCGGGTATGCGCTGGCCGCCGGCACCTCGTTGTTCGTGGCCTCGCTGCTGGGGGTCATCACCGGGACCTTCGGGGGCGTCCTGGGTGACATCGTCTCGAACGAGATCCCCAGCCTGTTCCGCTCGGGAACTACGCTCTACGCCACCTGCGCTTTTGTCGGGAGCTGGGTCTTTCTGGTGTTGCAGGTGGCTGGTGTGCCCGAGCCCTGGCCGGTCACGGCCGGGATCGTCACCACGGTCTCGATGCGGTTGGGGGCAGTGCTCGGGGAGTGGCACCTGCCGGCACTGCGCTGACCGGGGTCGGTCGGCCCCCGGAGGGAGGGCCGCCCCCGCGCCGAGCGTCCGAGGCGGTTCGCCTGAGGGCGGACCCTACATCCGCAGGCGGTAGCTCACCTTCACGAAGAGGCCGTCGGCTTGGGTGGCCAGGTCGCGGAAGCGGAAGCCCAGGCTGTCGCGCATCTGACGCGAATACCCCGCGAACAGCACGGTGCCGGGCGAGGGTTCATACCCGAGCAGTGCCTCCACCGAGACATCGTAGGCGCTCGAACCGTCCTGCAGGGAGCACACGCCGTCGGCACAGAAGGAGAGCGACAGCCCGCTACTCGGGTCACGCACCGGCCCGCGTTCCTGGCTGGCGTACTCGGCGATGGCGCGCAGGAAGAGAGCGCGGCTGAATTGATACCGTGCCTGCAGGCGTGGCAGGGTGGCCGTCGAGTAGACGCTGCCATCCCGGTCCCGAACCAGACGGACGTGTCGCAGTCCCACCTCGGTCGTGAGTGAGGCGGTGGGATAGACCGCGACGTTCAGGTCACCGCTCCAGCTCTGCCCACGGTCTGCGGGCAGGCCCAGCGCTCGGTCGAAGATGGGGGTTTCGCTCCAGGAGGCGCCGCCGTTGAGACGGACGCGCTCCCACGAGTTCACCCAACCGCGTACCCGCACGGCATCGAGGCCCCGGAAGAGTGAGCTCCCTGGCGCGAAGGGCGCCTCCGCAGTTCCGCTCTCGTCCGTCAGGAACAACCCCTCGTAATCGGCTGCAGGATTGGCGAAGCTGGAGCGCGCCACCGAGAGGAATGCACCGACGTTGCCTCGCAGAGAAACGAAGGCGCCGAGGTCGATCTGTGATTCGACCGGGCCTCCGCCTGCCCAGAAGGCGTCGCGATCCCAGAAGCCGCTCATCCCGATGGAGGGACTCAGGCTTTCCAGCAGGGCGCCCCGCTTTCCCCGCCAGGTGTACCCTGCTCCTGCGTCCAGCTGCGTGTACCCCACGCGCCGGATGAAGCCGCTGCCTGCCCGAAAGTCGGAGGTCACGTCCTCGACGCCTGCGTCGAAGCCGAACGAGCGACCCGAGCGACCGAAGCGTGCAACCAGCAGGGATCCGACGTCGGTGTTGTTGTCGACGGCGCCGTCCGCGCTGGCCGCGGCCAGGAGATTCAGCGTGTAGCGGCCGCCCATCACGAACCGACCATCCGCGCCGACCACGCGATTGAAGTCCGCTCCGGGCCTGGTGCGATCGGTGTAGGCCAGCCCCACGGTGGAGCTGGCTCCCACGTCCTGCTTCAGGCGCACCAGATTCACGACCGGATCGTTCCCGTCACTCCCCACCTGATCCACCGCTCCCACATAGGCGACGCTCAGGTTCCCGACTTTGCCGGACACCTTGGCTGCACCCACGGGATTCGCGATCGAACGGGTGTAGACGAGTTGCTTGGGCATGGCGAACACGTCCGTGCCCTCGAGGAAGAAGGGGCGCTTTTCGGGCAGGAACACGGCGAAGCGCTCATTGACCGTGATCTGACCGGCGTCCGCTTCGACCTGACTGAAGTCGGGGTTGTAGGTTCCGTCCAGCGTGAGGTTCGACGTGAGGCCGTAGGTGACGTTCAGTCCGAAGTCCCCGATGATCGGTCCGGGCTGGAACCCCGCGCCCTCCGCGTCCAGCGCGCCCGAGCGGCTCGCGGTCACGACGGGATTGACCTCCAGGAAGAGCCCGGGGTCCAGATCGCGGAGGCCCACCAGACGCCCCGACTGGGCGAGGCGGTTGGCCTGATCGTTGGTCAGCGGCGCCCAGGACTCTTCATACCCGTTGCGCTGGATGCGGCGGACCACCTGGAAGCCCCAGTCCTGCAGCGGGTCTGCCGGGAAGCGCAGACTCTTGAAGGGGATCCTCAGCTCGACCACATACCGGTCAGGGAGCACCTGGCCGGCCGACTCCCAGACGAAGTCGGGGTTCCAGTCCACCGGGGCGCCACCTCCGCCGCCTCCCCTGCCTCCTTCCAGCCAGAGTCCGTCTCCCTGCACCCCCAGGGGATTGACCTGGAAGACGAAGGCGCGCCGCTGGTCGTTGAAGGTATCCAGCACGAAGCGCACATAGTCGTCGGAGCGGCCGTAGCTGTCCCGCTTGGCCAGAGTGGCGCGGATTCCGCCCGCCTCCTGGTCCCAGGCCTCGACCGCCAGGTACAGGGCGTCGTCGCTGACCAGGACCCTGACCTCCGTCCGCTGCGTGGCCGGTACCCCCTCCAGGGGCTCGAATTGCGTGAACCCGTGCAGGAGAGGGGCCTCCGCCCAGGCCGCCTCGTCGAGGCGGCCGTCGATGAGGAGGGCGGGTTGGGCGAACCAGGGGTTCAGGATGTCGAGCTGCAATGCCGACCCGTCGTGACTGACCGTGGTAGCCGGCACCGTCGATTCAGCCTTGGGGGTGGGCGCCGAAGGCTCGGAGTCGTCGGACAGGCCGCCTGCCTGCAGGGCCGCGGCGAGGATCAACGCAGAGGGAATCAAAGACATCGTACTCAGTGTGGGGAGATAGCTATACAAAAATTGTACAACAAATGAACAGATTGGTCCACAGGGAAGGGTGGCACCGGGGGCTCGGGGCGGCCGCAGGGGCAAGGACCGGACCGATGGAGCGGAGTGGGGCGTGGCTGCAGCGACCCCCGGGGACCGGGAACCCGAACCTCAGAAGTAGAGGGCCAAGCCGGTGTAGAAGAGCCGCCCGTATGCGCCGAACTCACTGCGGAGCAACGGAGCCGACGGGTCCAGTCGCGGCGTCTCTCCGGTGGTGAGCAGGGCCCCCGCCTGGATCCGGGCGTTCTGCCCCAGGTCGTAGGATGCCAGGGGGGTGAGGGACAGGCTGGGGTCGTCGAGGTTGGTGAGCGCGCTCAGGGCCAGGCCGAGGCGGTCCGTGGCCTGGTAGCTGAACGCCGCGCCCAGGTAGTCGCGGCCCAGCAGGTAGGTTTCCCCGCGGGCCAACTCCGGAGACTGCAGCGCCGCCAGGTAGTCGGCGGCGTCCGTGTGGCCCAGGCCGTTTCTGTGGACCTCGATCGAGGCGGACCAGGTGCTTCCCAACCGATCTGCCCCCAGGGTCCCGCGCAGGGCCCTGGCCTCGCCACCGTCCAGATCCCAGGGCGCCGCCATCTCGGCGCGCAGCTTCCAGCGGTCCAGGACTACGGCGGCGCCGGCCATCGCGATCGCCTCGCGCCAGAACTTGCCGGCCGCCAGGTAGAGGTCGGCGCGCGTAAGCTCCAAGGTCGCGCGCACCCCTCCCGAGAGGTCGCGCGCACTGCCTCGGTCCGCGATCACCAGGTCCAACTCGAGCCCGGGAGACGGATAGAGCAGGGCGCGGATGGCGTCGGTGCCGCGTTTCTCCTCGGTGTCCAGCTCGAACGGGCTGAACTGGGCCCACAGATCGGCGACGGGAAACAGCGTGGAGATTCCCCACGTGATGGCCTGACGGCCGATGGTGAGGTCGACGGCGTCCGTCCTCAGGTTGAGCGCCAGGCGATCGAGGTCGTGCCAGGCACGAAAGCGCTCTTCTTCGACGAACACCGTCTCCAGATCCAGGGAACGGCCCGGTACCGCGCTCACCCCGAACCCGGTCACTCCGGTACCGAGCCCCTGCGGCGCCGAGGAAAGCTGCACCTGCACGCGGTCGTGCACGAACAGGCGGGCGCGCTCACCCAGTCGGATCTGCCAGCGGACTCGCGCCACTTCGCCGTTGAAGGCAGAGCGCCGTTCTGCAGAGGGCGCGTCGTAGCCCAGGTCCTGCAACGCGGTCAGGGAGCGAAGATACCCGCTCCAGCTCAGGAAGGCGTCGTCGGTGGCCTGCGCCACGACCGGCGCCGCCAAGGCCGTGGCCAGCGCCAGCACCGCGGCGCAGGCGCCCAGGGGGCGCAGGCTGCGTTGTCCACGCGCGGCCGGCTGGTGCCGCCCGCGGCCCGGGCCTCTCCCGTGCGCGGGCGAGCGACACGGCGGGATTCCCTCAGAATCCAGCAGTCCCATGGTCTTCGATCAGCCCGTCACGCAACCGGATCAGGCGACGCACGCGTTCGATCACGACGGGGTCGTGACTGGAGAACAGGAACGTGGTCCCGAGCTCCCGGTTCAACTCGTCCATCAGGTCGAGCAGGCCACCCGACGTCTTGGAGTCGAGGTTGGCCGTGGGCTCGTCGGCGAGCACGATGTCCGGCCGCGTTGCCAGCGCGCGCACCACCGCCACGCGTTGCTGTTGCCCGCCGGACAGCTCGTGCGGTTTGCGGTCGATCTCCGCGGCCAGGCCGACGCGCTCGAGCAACGGAAGGACGCGCGAGCGGCGCTCCTCCGCAGACACGCCCCGCAGCAGGAGGGTGAACTCCGCGTTCTCGAAGGCCGTGAGCACCGGCACGAGATTGTACGCCTGGAAGATGAATCCGACATGGTCCAAGCGGAAATCGGCAGCCGCGCCCTTGTCCATCTCCGTGACGCGGTGACCGGCCACGTCCACCCAGCCGGCGGTGGGCTTGTCCAGGGCGCCGATGATGTTCAAGAGCGTCGTCTTGCCAGACCCGGACGGTCCCACCAATCCGCAGAACTCCCCCACTGCGATCGTCAGATCGACGCCCCGTAGGGCATGCACCGCGAGAGTGCCCTGTCGGAAGATGCGCGTAACGCCGCGGACCTCGATCTGGGGCCCGCCGGGCGTGCTTCCTCCACCAACTGGATCGCCAGTCACGTTCACCCCTCGGTCATTCGAAGAAACGCATCGCTTCGGCCGGAGCCAGGCGCGTCGCGCGCCACGCGGGATAGAGCGAGCTGGCCATGGTCGCCAGGATCACCAATCCCGTACCCACCACCCATTTCCCTAGGCGGATCTCGCTGTGCATGACCAGGTCCGCCATGTCGATGCCTGAGATCTCGATCTCGTCGAGGCCCCAGGCCGAGAGAGGGATGCCCCAGTGATTCGCGGCCAGGTGGCCAGCGAAGCCCAGGAAGAAGCCGATGGCTACGGCAAGGAACGTCATCAGCACGCTCTCGGCGAGCAGCAGGTGGGCGACTCTGCGGCCCCGGAGCCCCAGAGCCGAAAGGAGGCCCAACTCGCGCACGCGTTCCAGCACCGCCATCAGGAACGTGTTCGCGATCGAGAACAGCACCACCAGAAAGATGACAGCGAGGTAGATGTAGCCGAACGCGTCGTCGAGCTCCGTGAAGCCCACCATCTCCGGCACCGCCTGCTGCCACGAGAGGACCTCCAGGCTTTCGGTCGTGCCGGACAGCGCGGCGCGAACGTCCGAGGCCAGCCGGAAAGCATCCGCGTCCGCCTCACCGAGCACGCCGATCTGCGTGAGCATGCCGTCCATGGCCACCGCGTTGCGCGCAGCGGCCAGGCTCGTGTAGGCCACTCCTTCATCCAGTTCGCGCGAGCCGGTGGAGACGATTCCGGTAAGATGGAAGAGGGCACGAGTGACCTCCCCCTGCACGTCACTGGCTGTCAGCACGACGCGGTCGCCCAGCTCGAGCTCGAGTTCCTGGACCAGAGTGGCGCCCAACACCAACGGATCCGCCTCCGACCCCGTCAGGAACGTGCCTGCGACCAGATCGCTGGCCGGATCCCCGAGCGCCGGCTCCGCCGCCGGGTCCACGCCCAGGAACTGTACTGGCTGGGTTCCAGAGCTCGTGCTGAGCAGTCCGGTGAGTAGGATGCGGGGCAGCACGGCGCGCACCCCGGGGGCGCCGCGCACGCGCTGGAGCGCGTCGGCAGCGTCGCGGATCACCAGGTCGCTGGCCCGGGTGTCCCAGTAGTCGCGCTCGTGCACCAGCACCTGCCCCCCCGCTGCCTTGGCTGCCTCCTCGAGCATGCGGCGATGTCCGTCGTCGTTGATGCCCATCCCCACGAGCATCAACCCGTACGTGAGGGCGACGGCCGAGACCATGATCAGCGTGCGACCCCGATGCCTCCACAGATTCCGCCAGGCCATGCGCCAGAGCATCAAGTCCTCCCCGAGATTGCAGGAACGGGATCGATGCGCGCCGCCCGGTAGGCGGGCCAGAGCCCACAGAGCAACGCGAAGACCACCATCACCGCGATGGGTTGGATCAGGGCCGCAGGTCGAAGCACCGAGTACATCCGGTCCGAAAACGAGACGCCCATGTAGGAGAAGGCGACCTGGTCCGTGAAGAGTGACATGGAAAGCCCTGCGGTGGAGTGGTACCAGGCCAGCGCTCCACCCAAGATGGCGCCGATCAGCGCGCCCACCAGTCCGAGCACTGCAGTCTCGACCTGGAGGGTTCGGAACATGCGACGTGGGCGCATGCCGATGGCCATCATCACTCCGAACTCGCGGCGCCGCTCCAGCGCACTCATGCGCTGCGTGTTGAGGATGCCGACGCCGGCGACCATGTAGATCAACAGGTACATGAACCAATACGACCGTCGGAACAACACGACCATCTGGTCGATGGCGGGCAACAGTGCTTGCCAGGGCTGCACCACCAAGCGCTCGTCCTCCTGCTCGGCGGCTCCCATGGGCACCTGCTCCAGCGCGTCCAACCGTAGGGCCAGTGCGGCGGCAGTCTCGCGGGCGCGGCTGAGATCTCGGGTGCGAATGGCCAGCTCGTGGATGCTACCGTCCAACGCGGTGATGGTCGCCGCGTCGTCCAGGTGCAGGTAGACGCTCATCCGGTCCACCAAGGTGTTGCCGGTGCGAACGATCCCGACCACGCGTAGCAACTCGTTCCCGAGCGATCCGTCCGAGGCTTCGAGGAAGACGACCAACTCCGCACCGACCGCGACGCGCAACTGGCGCGCCACGCCCTCTCCGATGACGATCTCCCTCGGAGCGGGATAGGGCGGGGGGCTGGCCGCCAGCCAGCGTCCCTCCGTCACCGCGTCCGCGACGGGGGTGGTTTCGGCCTCCCGCACCGGGTCGACTCCGAGCAAGCGCACCACCTGGGAGCGCTGCTCGTTGCCGAGCAGGCCGGCTGCGAGGATCCGGGGAGAGATGGCGACCACCTCCGGGTCGGAGCGGATCGCGGTGTAGAGCGCGGTGTCGGTCGGGAAGCTCCGGTAGACGCGGGCCTTGTCGGCGTAGGCCGCCGTGTGGACCTGCACCTGCGCGGTCTCCACGGCCGTAGCGCCTTGCACCATCTGCTGCAACCAGCCCTCGTAGAATGCCAGGGTCCACACCATCAGCCCCACTGCGACTGCGATGGCCGCCAGCGTCAGGCCGCTACGCCACCGGTTCCGCGCCAGATTCCGGATTCCCAGCTTGGGCGCAACCATGGTCAATTGCCGGCGATCCGGCGCAGCCCGCGCCGCGTGAACATCTCGGCATCCACCGGGATGTTCAGTTGCAGCTGGTCATAGAGAACCTCCGTACGCTCGTCAGGCTCATCCATCGGCTGCAGCACCATCCGCATGGGAATCCTGCGGTCCGCGATCGTCTCCACGCGGTCGAATCGCATCTGGCGGGTATGCTCGTCGTCATCGTAGTAGTCTGCCTGCACCGGAACCCAACCCTCCGGGTCGAGCAGGAAGACAAGCCGGGTATAGACGACGGGCAGCTCCGGCTTGGGGATGAACGTGACCTCCAACACGCGCCGGCCCTCCAGCGTGGTCCAGCGGGCGGTGCCCGTATGGTCGTCGAGATAGCTGCTTTCGCGGAGGAGATCGTCGTTCGTGAAATGGCTCCCCATCCAGCTCTCGGAAAGCAGACCCGAGGGGATGCGAATCAACCGGTCGGCGCGCGGAGCGTAGTTCCACAGGCCCTCTTCGGTGCGCAGGGTGGCGGTGCCCGCTTCGCGCGCGGGCTCGCGGATCACGATCAACGCCTCGTCCTCGCCGCGCGACCAGGACTCCAGGGTGAGCTCACGTGTCCCCCGTCGGCGCGTCACGGTCATGGTCATGACCGCGTGTGACGACTGCGACCGATAGAGGTCGTCCAGCCGATGGACGATCTGCGGGAGATCGGGAACGGCTTGCGCCGACACGGCGTGGGGGGCCGCTCCGACGCACAGACCGATGAGTAGAAACGTGAGCCGTGCCGTGCGCCGCTCCGCGACCGAGTGCCTCATCGTCCCTCCTCCCAACCCTGGTTGTCCGCGTGCAGCATGTCGCGCATGAGGTCGATGTGTGCGTCCCCGCTGCGCAGCCGTTCCTCGTGTGTGAAGTCGTCCCAGTGCTCGAGGCGCCAACGGTCGGTGGCCGCGTCAACGGCCAGCGTGATCTCGACCAGCAGGGGCAGGGGCAAGTCGGTGCGCACGACGCCGAGGCGCTGTCCCCCCTCCAGGATGTCGTGGATGTATCTCGACATCTGGTCCAGCACTCGTCGCGCGGCTGGCGCCGCGGGACGCTCGAGATGGAACTGGTGGAAGGCGCGTAGCAGCCGGACGTACCACTCGTGGCCGCGGAGGTAGTCCATCGACCGGCGCATCATGTCGCGGAAGGACTCCCAATAGGTCTCCGCGGCCAGCGTAGCGGGGGAGGGGAAGCCCATGGCCTCCATGCCCCGGTCGAGCGCCTGCTCGATGACCGCGCCGAAGAGGTCTTCCTTGTCGTCGAAGTAGTAGTAGAGCGTCCCCTTGCTGATGCCCGCCCGTTCGATGATCCGGTTGACGGATGCGAGCGAATAGCCCTGCTGGACGAATTCGTCCGCAGCGGCGCCCAGAAGCGCCTCCTGGCGCTCGGCCGGCAACTCGGCGAACCGGGGGCGGGGCATGGGTCAGGCGTTCCTGCCCGAGCGAACAAGGGCGGCTCGGCGTCCGTAGACCTGGTGGTTAGACCACATGGTCTACTATGGTAGAGAGCGTGTTCCAAGGCAACTGTGGAGGCGACCCGACCGATGTTCACGACGGCCCAGGTCCTGATTCTGTTGGCTGCGGTGGCCGGCTCCGGCGGCATGGCCGCGGGGGCGGCCCTACTGTGGGTGCGCCTCCGCCGAGTGGAGCGGGAGCGCCTGTCCCGGGAGGTGCTGGAGGGGGAGGTGCGGGCGCTGCAGGAACACCTCGTGGCGCTCGAGGATCACGTCGAGCGGCTCGGCGCCCGCGTCGAGTTCACCGAGCGGTTGCTGAGCCCTGGAGCGGGCGGTCCCCCGACCGGCCCCTAGGCCGACGGCAACCGGCCCGGCCGATAGCCGCCCGGCCGTTCCTTCCGGGTCCTGGCGGCTCGGGCCGATCGCGCGCGGCCGGACCGGCCAGGGCGCTCCCTACCAGGTTCGGATCGAGTACGGCCGGAAGCCCGGCTCGAACCGGTCCGACGAATCGTGGATCGTCAGCTGGATCCGCTCTCCGGGGGCTACCGCCACGAAATCGGTAAGGGTGCGAGGGCCGTCCACGTTGGCAAACAGGAGCCTGAGCTTGAGCGCACCGGCGGTCGGCCGCTCGGCCGAGATGATCTGGGTGCTCAGAGCGCCAACGACGGCCGCCTCTTCGGGGGTGGGGCTACCGATCTCGACGCCGACGTCGGCATAGTCCCAGTTCCTGACCATCACCGCGATGGTGCGGGCGCCGGGACTGGGCTCCTCGAACGGGTTGGCGGCGCCGGCGTGCACACACGCCGCAAGAACTGACGTGCAGGCAAGGGATGCCCAGCTTCGGTGGATCATCGTGCCACCTCCCCCTGCAACAGGGTCGGCAATGGGAAATCGTTACAGTAACGTTACCCCATTGTGCAAGCAGTATGCGCGGCGTTCGGCTATAAAGCCAGATCCCAATCGTAACGATGTGTCACGATCGCGGGGGCGAAAGCACAAACGCGGGCGAAGAAATCCGGCTGGACGGGCCGTGATCCGCGGCCCGGCCGGCCCTTCCTACGTCGGTGCCTTCAAGAACCGGTCCTCTCCAGGAGCTCGACCCGGCCACCTCCCTGGGGCAGCCCCAGGGTGAATCCGATGCCGGAGCAGAACAGCTTGTCCTCGTGGGAGGCAGACTCCAGCCCGTTCCATTCGTCCGTGCGCACGCAGTTGGTGAAGGTGCCTGCCGGCACCACCACGGTCTCGCCCACGGCAAGGACCTTGGCCCAGTCCTCCGCCTCGCCTTCGTAGAACTCCTGTCGGTACTCCTCCCCGATGTGTTGGCCGGGGTTCGCCCACATGATGATCCCGGGAAGCGCGCCATCGACGGCCCATTCCCAGGAACCGTGCGTGGAGACGACCTGGCCGTTCTCGATCTCCTTGGAGTCCTCTCCTAGGTACCAGACGTTCCCGCTGGAATCCTGGGCGTACCAGTCGTAAGTGTCCTCGATCAGGTCGCCCTCCAGATAGACGCGGTCATGGACGACCACGGCTGAGACGCCGTTCACGGTCCGGCGCACGGTCAACATCTCGACCACCACGGTCTCGAGCCCCTCGTCGGTCTGTTGCTCGAACCGTTGGGACGATCCTGGAAGGAAGGGGAACCAGGGGTTGGTGATGTCGGCTGCCCAGTCGGTGGGGAGCACGGGGTCGTAGGGAGGGGAGGTGGGGTGCTTGTCGCAGGCGGCGACCAGTCCGCCCTGCAGCCAGGCGGTGAACAAGACAGCGCGTGAGAGTTGCATGGGAGCTCCTCCGAAGAAGGTCGTTCCCAAGAGGAGCACGCGAGCCGGGGCGGCCCTGACAGGCACCCCAGCGGCCGGCGGGGGCGTGGTCCCGACCCCCCGGCGTTGTGGCTCGCGTGGATGCCCGGGGAACTGCCTGGGCGGTCTACTGATCCGGACGCAGGATGTAGACGCCCTCGCCGTCGGGAGTCGCCTCCGAGGAGATTCGACCCTCTCGCGCCTCGAACAGGACCCGTCCCTCGACCCTGAGCACGACGGAGCGCGCGTCCGTGGGGAGGTTCACGTCGATCACCAGTCCGGTTTCATGAGGTCGGATGGTCAACTGGCCTTCGGCCGTCGTGAAACCGGCGGCACCTCTGGGGACCCGCACGCTGACGTCGGGGCGCGAGCCCACCCCGATCCGGAGCACAAGTCCGGCGGGAGGGTCCACCACATCGATCTCGAGGGCCCGATCGGACGAGAAGGAAAGTCCGGCCAGATCAGGGGAAGGTGAGGCCGGGGCCTCCGACTGTGGCCATGCCCGCAACGAGCGCCACCAGCGGGGCAGGGGGGAGCCAGGGGCCGCCCAGGCGCCCGCCGCGAGGCCGAAGAGCAGGACGATGCTGGCGGCCCAGCGGCGTAGTCCCCGGTGCACCTGCTTGGACCGACCTTCGCTCGCACGTGCTCCGCGTTCTGCTCCGCGAGCGGCAGCGATCACGTGGTCCGCCGAAAGCGACAGCGCGGGTCCGTCGAGGGACTTCAACAGTTCGGCGATGTCGGCTTCCTCCGTGCGGAGTTCGGCCAATCGCTCCCGGCAGGCCGCGCATGACCTCCAATGGGCTTCGAGGTCTCCCCGATCCGCCGCACCCAACTCGCCATCCACATACCGTTGAAGGCGCTCGTCATCGATGTGCATGCATGGCTCCTTCATAGGCGGCCTTGAAGGCGCGCTTCGCTCGGGCGAGCAGCGTACCCACGCTCGCCTCGTTGAGCGCGAGCTCGGCGGCCAGATCGCGGTAGCTGTATCCCTCGCTTCGGAGCAGCAGCAACAGCCGCTCGCGTTCGCTGAGTTGATCGATCGCCGCGCGCACGGCGGTCCGCGTTTCTCCGCTCTCGAGAACCTCACCGGGCAGCGGAGGACTGTCGGAGTGGGCGCGGGCGCCCCGCTCGGGCGTGAGCAGACGGGTTCGGCGGACCGCGGTCGAGCGCACGTTGCGGAACAGGTTGAGTGCGACGGTGATCAGCCATGCCTCGGGTCGATCCGGTTCCTGCCCTCTGCGATACAGCTGGATGAACGCCTCCTGCGTGAGGTCCTGTGCCAGCGCGTGATCCCCCGTCAGGCGATGGAGGACCCGGAACACGCGCTGCGCATGCGCGGCGAACAGCGCGTTGAAGCGGTCTTCGTACGTGGTCTGGCTCAGAGTCTGCTCCCTGGATCAGCCGGCTCCGTTCCTCCCGACCTGACAGGAGCCCGGAAGCCCCCAAACCTGTGACACGCCGGAGCTGTGATCCGGCGCTGCGGTAGCCGCGACTCTTCCCTCAGAACCACCACTCCAGTCCCAGCACCAGGGGGGACAGGGGCCTCATGTCGACGCCGGCGAGACCGCCGGCCGGGTCGCGAACGTAGGTCAGCACGTTCTTGCGCCCCAACAGGTTGGTGACGGTGGCGTAGGCGCCCAGTCGGGTGTCGCGCCCCTGGAGGCGTCTGTGCCAGTGCTTGCGTACGCCTGCATCGATCCGGACATAGGAGGGAAGTCGCACCCCACCCAAAGGACTCCCCGTGTAGTCGGGCGTGCCGACGAACTCGCACCCGTCGATCACGTTGCACGCTTCCCATTCGAAGGCGGTCGCGATCAGCGTGGAGCGCCTTCCGAGGAGACTGGTCACCCCCAGCCGCAACGAAAGCGTCGGGTCGGGGAACACCACGATACCGCCGTCGACCGCGTGGGTCGTCGCGAACTCGGGGGTGTAGCTGCCTCCGGCGTAGTCGTAGCGTACGTCCTGCCACGAGTAGCCGCCGAGGACTCCCAAGCGGGCGTTTCCGAGCTCTACGTCGAGGGAGGCGCCCCGCGCCCGGCCGCCACCCTGCTGGGGGTCGCCGAGCAGGAAGGGTCCACCTGCGAACGGCGCCACCAGCACGAGGTTGTGCAGGGTCCGGCGGTAGGCCTGGACCCGTAGGCGCAGGAGCTCGCGAGGTCGTACATCCGCGGCCAGCAGCACCTGTTCTGCGCGCGCGATCGGGATGTCAGGGTGCCCCCCGCCCAGGAAGAGATCGGGCGGAAAGATGCGCCCGACCACCGACTCGGCATTGCGGAGGGATTGGGAGAACTGGATGGTGCGCCCAACGCTGGCGCCCAGCGCCAGCTTCGAGTCTGGCTCCCAACGAAGCTCCGCGGATGGCGCACCGTAGAACGCGCCGTCCGTCCGTGCCAGTGCGGCTGCGGCGCGCAGGCGCAGTCCCGCCGGGAGGGTCTGCTCCATGCGAAGCGACAGCGTGGCGACGGGCGTAGTGGCGTCGAGGTCCACGTCGCCCGCTGATCCGCCTGTGGTACGGTAGGCGGTGCGGCTACGCTCCATGCGGACGCCCAGGCCGAGCGCGCCCGATGGCCGGCTCCAAAGCGCTTCCAATGCCGCTCCGTGGTCCACGCGCTCTGAGGCCAGGGTGGCCGGCAACGTCGAGGCTGCCGCCCACGTCGCGTCTGCGCCTTGCGACGCTCGCCAGGCGCGCATGGTGACACCCGGCTGTCCGGCCGTGCTGCGCCACTCCAGTCCGAGGGATCGGCTTCCCCACGCGAACGTGTTTCGCGGGCGAGGACTACCGGTCGAATCGGGCTGGCTGGCGAGTGGCTCCATCTCGTTCTCCGAGCCGTAGTACACGGCCTCGAAGTGCCCGCCCCCGACCGGAAGCGTGATCGTACCGATCCGGTCCCCCGACTCGCCGCTGAGTCGGGTGGGATCCTTTCTCCCCGGCGGAAACGTGGGGAAGCCGGCCCGGGCGCTTGCGAGGAAGCCGGCGCCCGAGGAGCCGATCGGCCCGTCGACGGTGAGCCCCACCTGTGTGGTGCTGACCTGCCCCCGCCCCGCCAGATGGGAGGAGGGGGCGCGAGTTGTCGCCAGCAGAGCGCCCGAAAGCGTGTTGTCCGGCAGCCCCCCGGCCGAAACCGCGCGAACTTCGACGGAGCTGAGGGCGTCCGGACTGAAAGCGCCGAAGATCCCCCCCGCGTGGTACGGGCTCAGGATCGGGATGCCGTTCAGCAGGTATGCGGTCTGGTCCGATGCGCCTCCTCGGAGGTGGACGCCCTCCCCGGCCTCTGGCGTCGTTCGCACCACTCCACTACGCAGCGCCAACAGCGCATCCACTTCGGCCACGTAGGGATCGTTGCGGGCGGCCGGCATGGAGATGTGTGGGTCGACCAAGGCCTGAGCGAATCCGTCCTCGAGGGTTCCGACCGCAGGCGGCGTGTAGATCTTCAGCGGATCGAGGCGA
This sequence comes from Gemmatimonadota bacterium, assembly GCA_041390105.1. Taxonomy (NCBI): domain Bacteria; kingdom Pseudomonadati; phylum Gemmatimonadota; species Gemmatimonadota bacterium. Next base: position 1,495,382 of record JAWKQO010000001.1, on the reverse strand, counting down.
ACCGGATCGGGCTCGAGCGTGATGTCGAGCTCCACCGTTCCCGAGCGGGGCACAAGGGCGTGTAGTGTGCGGGCGTGGTACCCCAGAGCCTGGACCGTGATATGCTGCGGCCCGGGCGGGACGCCCGTCAGACGGTAGCGTCCTTGTGGGTCGGTCTCCCGGACAAGGCCGGCGTCGCTGACGGCCACAACCGCACCGCCCAACGGTCGGTCGGAACCAGCCTCCCGCACGACACCGCTCACCTGCGCCGCAGGCGCCTGCACGGCCAACGCCAGCAACAGGTGTGCGAGTGGACCCATTCGGTCTCCTGGATCGACCTGAGTCGAAGTAGCCCCGTCCCCGGGGCAGGCCTCGGGACGCTTTCGGGGTGAGGCCGTGCCGGGGGACTCGAGTCCAGACCAGGATGCTCATACCTGATCTGACCCGTCCCGGTGCCGTACCCCTGTCACAAACTGCGCCTGCAGGGGCTCCTCGGGCGAATCTCCACCAACCCGATGAGCCCATGTCGAAGCTGCTTCGCCGCTGTCGGATCGACTCCACTGCCGCTCTGGGCGCCGCCTGGTTGATCCTGCTGGGCGGGTCCGTTCCGAAGTCGCTGGAAGGCCAGACCCCGGCCTACGAGCTCACCGGGCACGTCTCCGACCGCTCGACCGGCGTCCCGCTGTCCGGCGTCACCATTCGCATCGTCGATCTGTCCAGGGAAGCCACGAGCGATGCGCGTGGCTTCTTCCGGTTCGCCGGCGTGCCGGAGGGACGTCGTCAGATCGCCGCGACGCGCCTCGGCTACCAGGACCTGCCCCCGACGCCCGTGTGGGTGGGGCAGGGCATGACGTCCGATCTCCGTCTGGAGATGACCCCCGAGGCGTTGACGCTCTCGGAGCTCGTGGTGACGCCCGGTGCCTACGGCGTCATGGGGGGGATCGCCGGCGCGCAACAGACCATGACGCGCGGTGAGATCGAGTCGGTGCCGCAGTTTGCTGAAGACATCTTCCGCGCCGTGAATCGGCTTCCCGGCCTGACCTCCGGCGACTTCTCGGCGCGGTTCTCGATTCGAGCGAGTCGGCCGGACGAGACCCTCATCCTGCTCGACGGACTGGAGATCTATGAGCCGTACCACCTGAAAGACTTCAACGACGGGGCCATCAGCATTATCGACGTCGAGGCCATCGACGGCGTGGAGCTCCTTACGGGTGGGTTTGGTGCCGAGCACGGAAACCGCACGGCCGGCGTGTTCAGCATGACTCCCCGCGATGCGGTGGCCGAGGGGGTCCGGTACCGGATCGGGGCGAGTCTGGTCAATGCCCGCGCGATGGCGGAGGGCACCTTCAGCGAGGGACGGGGATCGTGGTTCGTGTCCGGCAGGCGGGGCTATCTGGACCTGGTGGAAGACATCCTTCATCTGACCGATCTGCCTTCACCCTCCTACCGCGATGTGTTCGCTCGAGGACGCTACGATTTCAGTGCGGCGCAGCGGCTCACCGTGAACCTGCTGCATGCCCACGACGCCTACACCTTCAACGCCGAAGCGACCACGGGCTTCGCGGATTCCATCGCAACCATCGAACGCGCAGGCAACACGTACGGCAACACCTACGCGTGGCTGCGTCTGCGATCGCTCTTCGGCGAGCGACTGGAGCTGCAGACACTCGCGTCGATCGGCCAGGTAACCGCGCACCGGGATGGAGCCGAAGAGTACGTGCTCGCTGCCGACCCCCTCTACCGAATCACGAACGACCGCGATCTCGACGTGCTGACCGTCAAGCAGGACGTCCGCGCGCAACTCACACCGTCCCTGTTGCTGCAAGCCGGCTACGATCTGCGCAGCATGCGCATGTCCGATCGATTCGAGAACCAGGTGGGGCAGAACCCGGACGATCCTTCGGACGACCAGTCGACTCTCTTTCCTCAGGTGACGCGCTCCGCGCTGCGACGCAGTGGGTCCACCCTGGGCGCTTATGTGTCGGGCCGGATGCGACCCGTGGAGCGGCTCGCTGTGGACCTGGGCCTGCGCTACGACCGGGCCAGCTACACGGGGGATCGGGACTGGAGTCCCCGCGTGGGCGCGGTGCTGGATCTGGGGGATGGGCGCTTCCTGCGAGCGGGATGGGGCATCTACCGTCAGATCCAGGGCGTTCACGAGGTGGCCGTGCTCGATGAGCTGACCGACTACTTCCCGTCGGAGAGGAATGAGTTGGTGACGGCAGGGTTCGAGCAGCGCTGGTCCGATCGCACATCCTTGAGGATCGAGGCCTACTCGAAGCGGGGCTCGCGACTACGGCCAGTCTACCGCAACTGGAAGGGAGGGCTGGACACGTTTCCCGAGACCAACGAGGACCGGATCCTGGTCTTCCCCGAGTCGATGCGCGCCAAGGGCGTCGAGGTGATGGGCCAGCGGAGCTTCGGAGATCGGTGGTTCCTGAGCGCCAGCTTCGCGTGGGCGGACGCCCGCGAGACCGCGTTCCGCATCGACAACGTCAACGTGGCGCAAGCCCTGGAGTTCTCACACACCCATGCGCTCCCACAGGATCAGCGCCATGCGCTGAAGCTGGACGCGAGCTATCGCACGGCGTCGTCCTGGACGTTCAACGGGGCGTTCTCGTTCCACACTGGATGGCCGAGCACGCTCGAACGCCTGGTGGACTACACGCGACCCGACGGGATGCCCGACCCCACCATCCGGACGGAACGACTCTACGGGTCCCGGTTCCCTGCGTATCAGCGCTTCGACGTGAGGGCCACGAAGCGCATGCCCACGCGAAGGGGCGACCTGCGCTTCTTCGTCGAGATCACCAACCTGACCAACCACGCCAACGTCTTCGGATACGACTACTTCCGCGAGCGGGACCAGAACGGGAGCATCGTGCTCCGGCGCGATGAGGAGACGGGGTTCATCATTCTTCCCTCGCTGGGAGTGAGCTGGAGCGGCCCGGGGCGTTGAGCAGAGGCGGGCCGGGGTCCGCTACGGGCTGGCAGAATCGGTGGGGCGGCCCCATGTTGGCCGCCCAGCATCGTGGGGTGGGGGCAACAGCTCCCGTCCCTGGTCATGAACTTGCTTTCCCGTTGTTCCTCGCACGGACGCCCCGACCGACCGCCCGGTCCGGCGCCGCCTCCCCGCTGGAAAGGACAGGAAACACGGTGGAATTGGCCCCCCACCGGTGGCTCCGCGCCGCCGGCCTGCTGGGTCTTCTGTGCCTGGCCTCTCCGCGGTCGCCGCTGGTGGCTCAGCTTCTGACCTCCTCGGACACCGTCCCCGCGAAGCTCCTGCAGGTGGATGGATTCCACCTGGGGGCACGGGGCGGCCTGGCTTTGGCGGCACTCGTCGTGATGCCGTTCGATGAGGAAGTCCGCGAGGTCTTCCGCGGGTCCGCGCAGGGTCAGCCGATGCTGGGTGCCACCGCCTCCACCTTCGGGCAGTTGGGGGGCGCGGTCGTGCCGTTACTGGGAGGCGGCCTTTGGGTGGCGGGGAAGGCGCTGGGCCAGGAGACGCTCACGGATGTGACGGGGCAGGCGCTCGAGGGCATCATGGCCGCGGCGGCCGTCACCTACCTGGCCAAGACCTTGGTCGGCCGGGAACGTCCCACCGACCGCGAGGGCGGACAATGGAGCTACAATCTGGGGCGCGGATTCTCCGATTCACACTTCCGAGCGTTCCCCTCCGGCCACACGGCGCAGGCGTTCGCCCTGGCTACGGTGCTCTCCCGGGAGATGGAGGACCACGGGGTGGCAGCCGTCCATTACGTGCGGCCCCTGCTGTTCGGCGCCGCCACCGTCACGGGATTGTCCCGGATCTACCACGACCGGCATTGGGCCAGTGACGTTCTCCTGGGTGCGATGGTCGGCAACATGGCCGGCCGCCTCACCCAGGGCCACCACACGTTCGGGCTTCCCGGAACGCCGATCCTGGAGCGCAGCGAGGATGGAGGGCTGGCGGTGGGGATGCAGTTGCGCCTGCCCTGATTCCTCGGGGTTGGGCGCCCACCTCCCACATCGGTGCGCAGCGGACCTCGGCTCTGGAGCCTCAGCCGCCGGAGCGCCCGATGTACCGGTCCGGAATCGGATTGTCGGGTCGCTCGGCATCCCAGAAGATCGACACGATCCAATAGCGGCTCCCATCGTGGAGGAGCTGGATCGAGTTGATCCCGCGCTGGAAGGGCTCGGCATCCTGAAGCGTGTTGCGGGATTCGTAGGTGCTGAACGCGTGCACGATGTTTCCGAACTGCTCGGTGGTGCGTCCGATCTCCTGCTCGAAGAACCCGCGCTGCTCGAGCGAGGCGCCTGCAGCTGCGATGTACTCCTCCGGGGACCACACCCGGTGCCCGACCCCGTTGGGACCGCGACCCGTGGGGATCAGACGTGCGCCCTCGATGAAGAGCCCCCGGAAGCGGTCCCAGTCACGCTTCTGACCCTGCGGGCCGGAAATCACGTCGTAGAGCGCGGCCATGATCGCATCCAGGGACTCCACGTCCTGTGGGGCCGCCGCCGGCGTCGCATGCTGCTGGGCCAAGGCCGGCCGAGGTGCAGCGAGCGCCAGCAGCGTCCAGACGCCTGCCGACAATACGAGGATCCTCACGTGTCTCATGTCTCCTCCGATCGAGGTTCGTCCGCGTGGTGGCTCACAGGCCGGGGTTCCAACGGGGCAAGGCCCGCCCCGAGGTCCAGGGGATGCCCGCCGCCTCGAGGCGCTGTTCCAGAGATGGTAGATCCCCTTCGATCAGTTGCCGCAGACCGTCGTATACGGCTGCGAACTCGTCCGCTGCGATGCGATACTGCTGACGGTGTGTCTCGGTCGGGCCGAACATCCCACGCCAATGGCCGCCCACCACCTGGTTCACCCTCCCCACGATGCCGGGCATCGCCGGCTCTGAGCGCGAGCTGCGCGTCCGGTCCCCGTTCAGCTGTTCCTGCAGATCGAGGAGCCGTAGCTCCAGGGCTCGGGCCGACTGACGAAGGTCCTCTGTCGCTTGTGGCACCGCGGCGAGAGTCCGCTTGATGGCCTGGATCCGCTGCATGGCGTCCGCCGCCGCGCGCTGTGTACCGGTCACAGCACGGAGCAATTCCCCCGTCTGACGCTGGAAGGCGAGCACGGCCGCCGGATCCTGGGGTGGAATCGCCGCGTCGACCACGGGGGCGATTTCGAAGGGGACGGGACCGGCCAGCTCGGTCACGACGCCGTCCACCCGCTTGGAGAGCGACACCGTGTAGCGGCCCGGCAAGGCCATGGGGCCGATGGGACCGCCCCCGAATCCACCGCCGCCGCCACCCGTGATCGGCGTATAGCCCGGATAGCGGAAGTCCCAGGTGGCCCGATGTACGCCACGGGCGGCGGACCCCCGAACCGTGTTGACCAGCTCACCTCCGCTGTCGCGGATCGTGAGGAAGACCTCGGGTGCCTCCTCGCGATCTTCCTGCTTGAGATCGTCCCACGACGGATAGGGCGTGTCCTCGCCGCGACGCTGGGCGGCCTGCTCGGCCGCCTGACGCGTAGCCTGTCGGGTGCGGAGCGCATCCCGCACGAAGTAGGTGAAGGTGGCTCCGAACGGTGGGTTGGGCGCCTGATAGAAGTCGGCGCCGGAGTCACCCCCCGGATTCCACTCCAGGTACATCTCCGCGGTTCGCACCGGGAAGATGTGACCTTCCTGGGCGAGGACCTCGGCCGAGGCGGCGGCCAGCGCGCGCAGCGCGGAGTAGTCGTCGAGTACGAAGAACCCACGACCGAACGAGGCGGCCACCAGGTCACCGGCCCGCTTCTGGATCTCCAACTCACGGATGGGGATCGTCGGCATTCCAGCGCTCAACTCGACCCAGGAAGCGCCTCCGTCGATCGATGCATAGGCTCCGTACTCGGTGCCGACGAAAAGCAGGCCCGCCTGCTCGGGGTCCTGCACGATCGTGAACGCAGGGCCGTTCGTTGGGAGGTTGCTCGAGATCGAGCTCCAGGTACGTCCCCGGTCCGTGCTGCGCAGCACGTACGGCTTGAAGTCGCCGCGCTTGAAGTTGTTCGCCACCGCAAAGACCGTGTTGGGGTCGTGCAGCGAGGCCTCGACGTCGTGGACGAAGGACGTATCCGGCACCCCGGGCAGGGACGTCACCGCCCTCCAGCTCTGTCCGCCGTCCTCCGTGACCTGGACGAGCCCGTCGTCGGTCCCCACGTAGATCAGTCCCTCCATCAGCGGGGACTCCGAGATCGAGACGATGTGACCGAACACGGAGGTCGAGCGGTTCTTGCCCACCGCATCGACGCTCCAGACGCGGTCCATGACTTCGAGCTGGTTGCGGTCGAGGTTGCGACTCAGATCCCCGCTGATGGCGCGCCAGGTCGAGCCCATGTCGTCGGAGCGGAAGAGGATCTGCGCTCCGAAGTACAGACGTTGGTGATCATGGGGCGAGAGGTGCAGCCCTGCGTCCCAATACCAACGCAGAGGAGGACCGTCGGCGCTCTCCTGTGGCTGCACGTCCAGGCGTTCCTTGGTCTTGCGGTCGAAGCGCGAGAGCGTTCCATGCTGGAGTTGTGAGTAGATGATGTCCGGGTTCTCGGGATCGACCACCGGGTCGAAGCCGTCTCCGCCCATCGTGACGTACCATTCGGAATTGCGAATCCCACCCGACATGGTGGTCCGTGAGGGCCCTCCGAAGGAATTGTTGTCCTGCGTGCCACCATAGACGTAGTAGAACGGCTCGTCGTTGGATGTAGCGACCTTGTAGAACTGCGTGATGGGCAGATTGTCGAAGAACTTCCAGTTGTCGCCGCCGTCCAGGGTCTCGTAGAGTCCGCCGTCGTTCCCCGCGATGAGGTGCTCTGGATCCTCCGGATCGAAGTTGAGGGAGTGGAAGTCCACGTGGACGTCGCGGATGGGCAGACGGTCCCAGTCGCGTCCCCCGTTGTCCGATACCTGGATGAACGTGTCCAGCGCGTAGATGCGGTCGAAGCGGTGCGGATCGGCATAGAGCTCGTGGTAGTACATGGCCGCGCCGGACTGGTACCGCGAGGTGCGCTGCCAGCTTTCGCCCATGTCGCTGGATCGGAACGTGCCCCCGTCGTCGCCGCTGGCTTCCACGATCGCATAGAGCACGTCCGGGTCGATGGGCGAGACGGCCATTCCGATCCGGCCCTTGTCTCCGGACGGCAGGCCCCTGTTGATGCTCTTCCAGGTGACGCCACCGTCGCTGGACTTGTAGAGACCAGACCCCGGTCCACCGTCGATCATGGTCCATTGGTGGCGACGACGCTGCCACGCGACGGCATAGATCACATCCGGGTCGCGCGGATCGAAATAGACCTCGTGTACGCCCGTGTGCTCGTCGATCTCCAGGACCCGGGCCCAACTGCGCCCGCCGTCGCCCGTACGGTAGAGCCCGCGGTCTCCCCCCGAAGCCCAGAGCGGCCCTTGAGCGGCCACGAACACGACGTCCGAGTCCTCCGGGTGGATGGCGATCATGCCGATGTGCTCCGAATGCTCGAGGCCCACGTTGGTGAACGTGCGCCCGCCATCGACCGATTTGTAGACGCCGTCCCCGTAGCCTGCGGAGCGCTGGGCGTTGTTTTCACCCGTGCCCACCCAGAGAGTCAGGTGCCGCCGCGGATCGAGGGCGATGGCTCCGATCGAGTACGATCCGTAGTCGTCGAAGATCGGTGCCCAGGTGGTCCCCGCGTTTTCCGTCTTCCAGACTCCGCCCGACGAGGCGGCCACGTACCACACGCTCCGGTCGGTCGGATCGATCGCCACATCGGCGATCCGGCCCGAGGCCATCGCGGGCCCGATGTTCCTCCAGCGCAGCCCGTTCAAGAGACGGGAATCGACGGTGGGACTGGCAGCGGCCTCCGCACCCCGGCGCTGGGCCCGGGCCGGCGGGGGGCTCACCATCGCGAGCAGGAGGACGAGCAGGATCGAAGCGAGTGGTCGGTTCAGCGACATGAGCGGACTGGCGGTCGGAAGTGGACGACGTGCGTGACGGGAGTGTCGCCGCCGTGCGGGCGGGCCGGGCACAAGTTGCCTGTGGGTCGGCGCCTGCGCCACACGACGCCGGCCCGGCGCTCCCACACCCCTGCCGGGAGTGGAGGGGGGGCGCGGCTTCGTGGAGACGACGTCCGATCCCGGGATGCTCTGTCTCGGAAACGGACACTTGCGGGCGCTGGCCGTCGCGGGGAGCGGTCTGCTAAGCCCTTGAAAAATAACGCGTTCGACCGATTGGGCCGCCCGGCATGAACCTTTCCTTCCCCTGGCCTCGTCCTAGGAGGTGTCCCCGGACGGCGCAGAAGGCGTCAGAGCGGAGACCGCGTGAACCCATCGATCGACGTGACACGATCCAAATCCATAGAGAGAGGGGGACGGAGCCCGTGGGCGGGTCCGCTCTCCCACGGTCGTCGCGATGTTGGCGGCTCCCGCGTGCGGTCCCTCCCCACGGCACGGCCCGTCCAGCTCATGTGCCTGGCCGCTGCGGCACTTCTGGCCGCCGCGACGGCGCTGGCGGGGCAGGCGCCGGAGCCCCGCCGGCTGACCCTGGACGACGCGCTCCGGATTGCGCGCGCCCAGAGCCCTGTCTTCCGGCAGGTGGCCAACGACGAGAGTGAAGCGACCTGGGCAGAGCGGAGTGCCTGGGCCTCCTTCCTTCCGTCCGCCACGTTGCGCAGCAGTGCGAGCTATCAGGCCGCCGGTCGTCAGCGCTTCGGATTGTTCACCAGTGAAGACATCGGGGCCGGCACTACGACCGACTATCTGTTTTCCGACTACGCGCTGACCCTTTCCTATCAGCTGAGCGCGGCCACCTTTGCGCGTGTCGGATCGGCGCGGGCGGACCGGCGGGCCACCGAGGCACGGGTCAGCGCGGCGGAGTTCGATCTCCTGTCCGCAGTGACGGCCCAGTACCTGGCGGCGCTGCGGGCTCGGGCCACGGTCGAGGCCGCCACGCGCACGCGGGCGCGCGCTGAAGAGAACTACCAGCTTGCCGGTGCGCGCATGGGTGCCGGAGCGGCATCGCGCCTGGACAGCCAACAAGCCGAGATCGACTTCCGGCGGGCCGAAGTGGAGCTGCTGCGGGCAGAAAACGCGCTGCGGGCGGAGACCTCCCGTCTCCTGGAGCAGATCGGCCTCGATGACACGAGCCCGTTGGAACTCGTCGAGGAGCGCGGCGTGGAGGAGCCCCAGTGGGATCCCGTCGATCTCACGGAGCGGGCGCTGACCGGGCATCCCTCCCTTCGGGCTCTCTCCGAGGCGGAGTCCGCCCGTGACGCCGACATCTGGACCGCGCGCAGCCAGTACTTTCCGCAGCTCAATCTGACCGCGAGCTGGTCGGGGTTCACCCGGGAGATCGGCAACCAGGACTACCTGTTGGGTCAGGCGCGCCAGAGCGCCGCGGCTCAACTGGAGAACTGCCAGTTGCTCAACGCCATCTCCTCGGGGTTGTCCACACCGCTGTCGGGCTATCCCTCGAGTTGCTCAGGATTCGTTCTGACACCGGCCGACGAGCAGGCGATCATCGCCAACAACCGAGCCTTCCCATTCTCGTGGGATTCGGACCCGTTCTACATGAGCTTCCAGGTCTCGCTGCCCCTCTTCGATCCGTTCACCCGCAAGGTGCAGGTGGAGCGGGCTCGCAATGCGGCGGAGGACGCCCATGAGGCCCGTCGAGCCGAGGAGCTCCGCTTGCGGACCACCGTTCGTCAATCGCTCGACGACCTGCGCACGGCGTACGACGTGGTGGGGATCGAGGAGCGTGCGCGCACCCTGGCGGAACAGAACCTCGATGGTGTGCAGGAGCGCTATCGCCTGGGCGCGTCCAGCGTCCTCGAACTCTTGCAGGCCCAGGAGCAGCTGGCCACGGCCGAACAGAGCTATCTGGGGGCCGTCTACGACTACCACGCCGCCCGAGCCGTGTTGGAACAGGCCGTTGGCACCCGTTTGGAGCTTCCCACCGGAGAGGGTCGATGAGCCAGCCCGAGCGCAAGGAGCGCCTGTCCCTGGGCGCGGAGCGCCCTTCCGGTAAGGAGCGGCCCTCCATCACGGGCATGGACATCCGGCGTTCGCCGCAGAGGTCCAAACGGAAGTGGCTGATCGGGGGTGGGATCGCGGCCGTGGTGACCATCCTCGGCTTCACGATGCTGCTCGATCCGGCCCTGCCGTCTGTGGATGAGAGCTCGTTGCTCTTCGGCACCGTCGAGCGGGGCTCCTTCGTCCGTGAGGTGCGTGGGCCGGGGACCCTGGTTCCCGAGGAAGTCGTCTACGTCTCCGCGCTGACCGGTGGGCGGGTGGACCGGGTCCTGCTGCAGCCGGGAGAGGTGGTCACGGCGGAGACGGTGCTGCTGGAGATGAGCAACCCCGACGTGGAGTTGGAGGCGCTGCAATCGGAGCAGCAGCTGACCGCTGCCCGTGCGAACCTGGTACAGCTGGAGCGGGAGCTGGGATCGCAGCGGCTGCAAAAGCGCAGCCAGGTGGCCCAGAGCCGTGCGGCGGCCCAGGCGGCCCGCCGGGAGGCCGAGGTCGCCCAGGAGCTGCTGGCAAAGGAGCTCATGGCCCCCAACGAAGCCCGCCGAGCCCTGGAGCAGGCGGATGCCCTGGAAATCCAGGTAGAAACCCAACAGGGCGAGCTCGATCTCCTGGAGCAGACCGTCGAAAACCAATTGGCTGTGCAACGCGAACAGGTGGAAAGACTGTCTGCTATTCAGCAGTACCAGCGCCGGCGAGTCGCCTCCATGCGGGTGACCGCCGGGTCGGGCGGTGTGTTGCAGGACCTGTCGTTGGAGGTGGGGCAGTGGGTGCAGCCCGGAACCCAATTGGCGCGGGTGGCGCAGCCGGGACGGCTCAAGGCGGAGCTGCGCGTTCCGGAGACCCAGGCCCGGGACGTCCAGATCGGACAAGCCGCCATGATCGACACGCGCACCGACTCCGTGGCGGGACGGGTGCGCAGGGTCGACCCCAACGTCCAGAACGGGACGGTGTTGGTGGAGGTGCGACTCGAGGGTGATCTACCGCCGGGAGCGCGGTCGGACCTCAGTGTGGATGGGACCATCGAGATCGAACGACTCGACGATGTCCTCCACATGGAGCGGCCGGCCTACGGGCAGGCCAATGGCACCGTCAGCTTGTTCCGGATGGTGCCCGGAAGCAACGAGGCGGAGCGCGTCACCGTCCGACTCGGCCAGAGCAGTGTGAATCGAATCGAGATCGTGGATGGGTTGCAGGAAGGAGATCGGGTGGTGCTATCGGACCTGCCACGCTGGCAGGACGCCGAACGGATCCGGATTCGCTGAGAGAGACCATGACCGAGAACGGACAGAAGCAGCTGATCGAGTTGGACGGTGTGCGCAAGGTGTATTACACCGAAGAGGTGGAAACCCACGCGCTCTCCGAGATACACCTGCAGATCAAGGAAGGCGAGTTCGTCTCCATCGCGGGCCCCTCGGGCTGCGGGAAGTCGACGCTCCTGTCCATCCTGGGTCTGTTGGACACGCCGACGTCGGGGGTTTACCGGCTCGACGGCAACCCGGTTGCCGATCTCGACAGCTCGACCCGCGCCCGCATCCGCAATCGGCACATCGGCTTCATCTTCCAGGCCTTCAATCTGATCGGCGATCTGACGGTCTACGAGAACGTGGAGCTACCGCTCACGTATCGTGGCGGGATGTCCGCCTCCGAGCGCAAGGAGCGGACGCTGCACGCGCTCGAGCGTGTGGGCATGACGCATCGTCAGACGCACTATCCGGTCCAGCTCTCGGGCGGTCAGCAGCAGCGCGTGGCCGTGGCCCGTGCGGTGGTGGGCAGTCCCCTCATCCTGCTGGCCGACGAGCCCACCGGAAACCTCGATTCCAAGAACGGCGAGGCCGTCATGGACCTGCTGAGGAGCCTGCACGACGAGGGCTCCACGATCTGCATGGTCACGCACGATCCTCGCTACGCGGAGTACGCCGGCCGTTCGATCCACCTGTTCGACGGACAGATCGTGGAAGACATCGAGCGCCCCGAGCGGGCCGTGAAGGAACTGCGCGAGAGCGGATTCGAGATCCAGGCTTGACGATCGAACGCAGGCCCGAGCGGGGACAGCACACCCGGAGGATGGGACGGGTGGGGAGGGCGACGACCGTGAGGTCGTGGGTGTGCTGTGCCCCGGGTCTGATCTGGGTGCACGACGTCCGCTTGACACCGGTGCAGGGGAGCGCTTCCCTTCGCGGGAGGTTCGCGGAGTCGCCCATGGCGATGCCGCCCTCTCCGCAGCACTGACCCGTAGTCCCAGGACCGATGATCCAACTCCGCGGTGTCGAAAAGTGGTACCCCTATCAAGGGGGGCGGACGTGGGTGCTCCGCAACATCGATCTCGACATCGAGCCGGGCGACTTCTTGACCATCATGGGTCCGTCCGGTGCCGGAAAGTCCACGCTGCTTTCGATCCTGGGCATGATGGACGGGGAGTACGACGGAGAGTACCGCTTCCAGGGCCGGGACGTAGCCCGCCTCAAGCCCAAGCAGCGTGCGGCCCTGAACAAGGAGCACGTCGGCTTCGTCTTCCAGCGCTTCCATCTCCTGGAAGACCTGACCGTCTACGAGAACATCGAGGTGCCCCTCACCTATCGCGACGTGCGGCGCTCCGAGCGCGAAGCCCGCGTGGCGGAGGTCCTCGACCGCTTCAACATCGTGGCCAAGAAGGACCTCTTCCCCAATCAGTTGTCGGGTGGGCAGCAACAACTGGTTGCGGTGGCCCGGGCGGTGATCTCCCGACCGACGCTCCTCCTGGCGGACGAGCCTACGGGCAGCCTGCACTCCAGCCAGGGCGAGGGCATCATGCAACTCCTGGCGGAGCTCAACCGGGAAGGCACCACCATCATCCAGGTGACGCACGACCCCAAGGTCGCAGAGGTTGGGAAGCGGATCATCCAGCTGGCCGACGGTTGGATCGTCCCGCGCTCGGGAGGACTCCTCGCCACCGGTAGTTGAGGGATGGTCCAGCCGGGTAAGCCACTGCGCATCCTGGTCGCCGACGACCAGCCCGACGTCCTGCGCGCCCTCAAGATCCTGTTGGGCGCGGAAGGCTTCGAGGTTCTGACCGCCACCTCCCCCGCCGGGATCGAAAGCCAGGTACAGGCCGGCGAGCTGGACGCCGTGTTGATGGACCTCAACTACGCCCGTGACACCACCTCGGGCGGCGAAGGCATGAAGCTGCTCCCCCGGTTGAAGGCCTTCGATCCCTCCCTGCCCATCGTGGTCATGACCGCCTGGGGGTCCATCGAAGGGGCGGTGGAGGCCGTCCGTCGCGGGGCCGGGGACTACATCGAGAAACCCTGGGACAATCAGCGCCTGCTCAGCACACTGCGCGCGCAGATCGAGCTGGGGCGGGCCATGCGCCGGGCTGTGCGCCTGGAGGGCGAGAATCGATCCCTCCGAGCCGATGGGCCTCCCCTGATCGCGGAATCGGCGGCGATGCTGCCCGCGTTGCACCTGATCGAGCGCGTCGGCCCTGCGGACGCCAGTGTGCTCATCACCGGTCCACCCGGGAGTGGCAAGGAGGTCGTGGCGCGACGGCTGCACGCCCTGTCCGGCCGGGCCGAGCGCCCCCTCATCACCGTCAATGCCGGTGGTTTGTCCGAGACGCTTTTCGAGAGCGAGATGTTCGGGCACGTGAAAGGCGCCTTCACCGATGCGCGCACGGATCGAGTGGGCTATTTCGAGGTGGCGGACGGGGGGACGCTGTTTCTCGACGAGGTCGGCAACCTCACTCTCGCGCAGCAGGCAAAGTTGCTGCGGGTGCTGGAGACGGGTGAGCTGCAGCGAGTAGGCTCTTCCCGCACTCGCAAGGTCGACGTCCGGCTGTTGGCGGCGACCAACGCGGACCTCCCCGCGATGGTGGCCGAGGAGCGCTTTCGCGAGGACCTGCTGTATCGCTTGAATCCCGTGGAGATCCGCTTGCCACCGCTGCGGGACCGTCGAGAGGACATTCCGCTGCTCGCCGCCTATTTTCTGGAGCAGCAGGCGCACCGGTACGGACGGACGCTCCGCTTCTCGGAGCGGGCCATGCGCGCGCTGCTCGCCTACGCCTGGCCCGGGAACGTCCGCGAGCTGCGTCATGCGGTGGAGCGGGCCGTGCTGCTGGCCGAGCAGGAGTTGGTCGATGCCGAGCAACTCGGCCTCGACCGGGTGCCTCGAACCTCAACGAGTCGGTTGGAGGACCTCACCCTCGACGAGGCGGAGCGCCTGTTGATCCAGAAGGCCCTCCACCGCCATGGTGGAAACGTCACCCACGCAGCCGAGTCGCTGGGGCTCAGCCGGAGCGCCCTGTACCGGCGGCTGGACCGGTACGGGATCGAGCCCTAGGTCTCGCTCTCCGACAATGGTCCCCGGACGGGAGTCATGGGACGACCAAGACTGACCTACGAGCGACGGATCCCGCTGCTGGCCCTGATTGCCGGCCTGCCGGCGGTCGTGCTGGCGCTGGTGCTGCTCTGGTCGGACGAGCATTCACTGCGGGTCCAGTGGACCCTTTCCCTCTTGACCGTGAGCGTCTGGCTGACCGTCGTGCGCGTATTGCACGTGCGTCTGGTGCGACCTCTCCATTCCCTCTCGAACACGATGGCCGCCCTCCACGATGGCGACTATTCCATGCGTGCCCGCGTGGGGGAACCGGGGGACGCACTGGGGCTGATCGGGCACGAGCTGAACGCGCTCGGTACGACCCTGAGGGAGCAGCGCATCGGGGTGCTGGAGGCGACGGCACTCCTTCGCCGGGTGATGGGCGAGATCGACGTCGTGGTCATCGTCTTCGACGAGAACGACCGTCTTGTCCTTGTCAACCGTGCCGGAGAGCGCTTGCTGGGTCGGTCCGCAGAAAGCCTGCACGGCCGCAAGGCGGACGTACTCGGGTTGGGCGCGCTGCTCGGGGGGAGCGAGCCACGGGTCGTGGAGCTGCGACTGCCCGGTGCGTCCAGTCGCTGGGAGGTACGGGTCAGCCGCCTGCGCCAGGACGGACGCCCACACCGACTGCTCGTGCTCTCCGATCTGAGTCGAGCCCTGCGCGACGAGGAGCGCAAGGCTTGGAGGCGCCTCGTACGGGTGCTCGGGCACGAGATCAACAACTCCCTGGCGCCGATCCAATCGATCGCACGCAGTCTGCTCCAGCGCCGCGTCGGGCAGGCTGACCGCCCCAGCGAGCTGGACGCCGAGGACCTGTCTCTGGGTCTCGAGGTCATCGCCAACCGCTCTGAATCGCTCAGCCGCTTCATGGCCGCGTACGCACGGCTGGCCCGTCTGCCTGCGCCCAAGCGCGCGTCCATGGACGTCGGCTCCTGGATCCAGCGCGTGGCCGACCTGGAGCAGCGCGTCGAGGTGCGGCGGTTGCCCGGGCCGCCGCTCACGTTGCGTGCTGATGCCGACCAGCTGGAGCAACTGCTGATCAACCTCATCGACAATGCGGTGGATGCGAGTCTGGAAACGGGAGGTGGAGTGCGTGTGGGTTGGGGCCTGCGTGCCGGCGCGCTCGAGGTCTGGGTGGAGGACGACGGTCCCGGGATTTCGGAGACGAGCAACCTGTTCGTACCGTTCTTCACGACCAAGCCCGACGGGTCGGGGATCGGCCTCGCGCTGAGCCGTGAGATCGCCGAGGCGCACGGGGGCTCCCTTTCCTTGGAGAACCGGGAAGCGGGGCCCGGCGCCATTGCCCGCCTGCTGTTGCCGCTCGGCGAGATGTCCGAGCGGGAGAGCGCATAGCAACGACCCCGGGTGCGCTCTGCGACGGCTTCCTCTCGTTCCTTCCTTCCTTCCTTCCTTCTTCCCTCGTTCCTTCAACCCAGCGATCCGAGAGCGTCTGCGATCGCTGCGATCGGACATGAAGTCACTATCCAATGGTCATCGACTTTGCTCGTCCCGAGCATGGATGCGAGCGAGTCACCCCGAGACCTTGGTGAAGCGAGCCGCGCCCCGGTGGTCAGGCATGCGGGCGAGGGAAGCGCGGCGCTCCTTGTGAGTCTGACCCGGTGGTCTCCTCGTCCGGCAGGTCGGGGCCAAACGGGTCGAGGGGGTGGGGATGGATGGACGACGATGGCTCCTGTCGAGCGTGGCACTCCTGTGGGGATGCGAGGCGGACACGGCCGTGCAGCCGCCCCTTCCCACGGAGCCGGAGGGGCCGCGGTACGATCTGGTCCTGGACTGGCTTCCGGGTCGGCCGCTGCCGGAGGGGCGGGAGCGGGGCGCCACCGCCGTGGTGGGTGGAGTCTTGTACGTCGCGGGCGGAGCCCAGATTCGCGTGGAGGACTACCCGATTCCCTCACACAACCCGATTCCGTTCTATCGGCGAGACGTGTTTCGGCTCGATTCGCCCGTGGACGCGTGGGCACGGGTTGCACCGCTCCCAGAGCTGCCGGCGGACGGTCTCCGCCTGGCTGGGAACGGACGGCGCCTCTACGCGGCACTGGGTCGCCGCATCTGGGCGTACGACCCCGGGACGGATGTGTGGTCGGAGCTCACGGCGCTCCCCGCTGTGCGATCGGCGTCCACGCTCATGGCGATCCAGGACCGCCTGTACGTGGTCGGCGGCGCTGGTCCGACGCTGATCTTCGATCTCGGTCGGGAGCAGTGGCAGGAAGGGGCGCCGGTGCCGGAGGAGAGGACCAGTCCGGTTCTGGTCGAGGCGGGTGGGCGGATCCTGGCCCTGGGCGGCGAGGTCTACAACGCTCTCGAGTCGCGTTTCCTGCCTGCGCGCGACATCGTCGCCTACGATCCGGCCATCGACGCCTGGATGACAGTACAGACGGTGCCCGCGGACCTCACCGTGACCGTGTTCCGTCATGGGGGGCTGGGACCGTCCGGCACCGCAGTGCACCTTTTGAGCGAAGACGCGCGCACACAAGCCATCCTCGACCTGGATACCGGTGTCTGGACCCGTGTGCAGCCCCTCCGCCTTACCCGGACCTCGACCGCGGTGGCTGTCTGGGACGGAAGGGTCCTGAGCATCGGCGGGTGGATCGACCGGGGGGCCAACGTCCCTTCGCCCAGTCTGGCTACGGTCGAGTGGGCGGTGTTGCCCCGGTGATCGATCACCCATGAGGTGCTCCGGCCTCGGACCCTGGCCCTCCGCGGCGCGGGTCGGTCAGGCGGGGGCGGCGGTCGGTCCGGCGTGCGATCGACGCTCTACCTCCACCCCGAGGCGCGCTCGACCAGCTCTCCCCCATTCCACACCAGGACCCAGTAGGCTTCGGGCTGCTTCGCGGTGTGGCCCGTTTGCGCTATCGCGATGGAAACCTCGATCGCTCCATCGTACGTGAGCGAAGTCGTCACCATGTCACCCCACGGCCACTGTCCCGGGGGGCCGTCTCCCGCCTGTGGAGCGCGAGCCATGAGTAGCGCCGTCAGGTCTGCGGTCGCCAAGAGTGTTCCGCTGGCGGTCATGGCGCCAAGCCGCCACCCCATCTCGTAGCGCTCGTCGTCGATCGACATGCGGCCGGCCGGTTCCACATGGAAGAGGACGAACAACACGCGTGGATCGGACGGCGGATCCAGTGCGAGCGCCTCGAAGATCTGCGTTCGCACGCTTCGATAGTAGGTCCAGTTGCCACGGACGTGGGGCGCCGAACTGATGAAGAGCGGCTCTCCCGCGAACGGGTCGGCTGGTTCGGGAGTAGGGAGCAGCGAGGCCAGGACGGTGGAAGTGTCGATTCCGGCGCGCTCCAGATACGCGATCACATAGGGGGCGAGCGGCGAGTTCACGACCCGACCATGGGTGGCCTCGTAGGCGCTGGTCGGCGGCGCCGGCACGACGCTCAGGGGCGCGTGCGACTGTGCCGAAGCCGTCGAAGCAGCCGCGATCAGCACGAGCACGAGCCAACAACCGATCGCGAGAAGCCGCCGTGCGGTCCCCCTCCGTGGATGCCGTTGGACCGGACGGGTGGGTCTCATGCACTACCTCCTGAGTGAGGGCACGGGGTGAGCACCGAGTGGAAGCGTGCTCCCCCCGGTCCCGATGTTCGATGGCGCGTCCGTTGCGATCGGATTGTGTCCGACCTGCGTGAGATCACACTCGGCGAGTAGGTGAGCGCGCGAGCGCGGAGGGAGATCGGTCCGGTTCGGGAGCGAGTGTCTTGAATCGCAATGGAAGCGTAAGCGAACGCCTGCGGGCCGATCATGGAGGCTCGCGTCGGCCGGCGCGAGCTTCGTGGTTCGGCCCACTCTGGGGTCGCGATACCAACGAGCGGTCGGGAGGTGGTGAATGGGAGGGGAATGGACGCGGGAGCCCGCCGATGAGCGGTGGCAGGGTGGTGGTCGGATCAACGGACGCCGCTGGGTCGCGCTGGCTGGCCTTCTGCTCGCGGGTGCCCTCCCGGGAAGGGCCGTTGCTGCGCAGGAAATGCTCTGGCCGGGAGACGCACGGATCGCTCCGGACCGCATCCAGGCGCACTGGGCCACCTATCGGTTCATCCAGTTCGCCCGCGGGGACTCGACCGTGGTCGGCCGGCTGTCACGAAGGGTCGAGCGAGTGCATCACACGGCCGAGGAGCCCAGCATCCTCATCTCGATGCAGTTCCACGGCGACCGCCGCTCGGGACTCGACATCGTGTATCTGGACGCCGAGACCCTCGCCATGAGGGTCCGCTATCTGACGGCTCCCACCGGGCTCAAGATCTACTACCAGAGCGGACAATCTCTACAGACCACCTACGTCTCCCGGGCGGCGGAACGACTGGTCGCAGACACGAGCGCGATTCGCGAGCGGTTCGGCGGTGGAGCCGACCTGGTCCTCGCCGCGCTGGATCTCGATCCGGGCGAGGAGGTGTCGCTCCCCGACATCGGAGGCGCCGCGACGACTCTGTCCGCCGCGCTCGTATCCGACTGCGTGGTTCTGGTGGGGCCCGAACCCCTCGACGTGCCCGGTGTGTGGAGCGGAGAAGTCTCGCGATTCGAAAGCGTGCAGGCGAGCGGCACCCGGGTGACCTATTGGATCTCCAAAGAGGCGCCGCATTTGATCCGGCAGGAGTTCCGATCGGCGGACGGGGTGTTGTTCCTGCGGTGGGAACTCGAGCGCCTGACTCCGGAGCCGCTGGCCCACCAGCTTCGATGAGCGCCCTGCGCCGATAATCGGCCGTCCGATGTGGCGACCCAACGCGGGAGTGGTCCGGCGGACTTCCTGTCCAGGCTCAGTCGTATTGACGCGAGCCTTCGCCGGCAGGCAAGCCGGCGGACTGGGCTGCCGTGCGAAAGGCCTCTGAGGTCCGGGCTCGGTCGAACAGGGGGTCGTGGAGCGCCAGGACCAGGTTGCGGACATCCTCCCGGACGGCGCGCACGAGGGCGTCAACGACATCGTCCTCACGGCCCAGCAGCATCAGCACGCGGGCCTGACCAACCGCATCGAGGGGAATGCTCGGTGCTCGGCTCCAGAGCCAGGTCCACAGTGAGCGCTCGTCACCAAGGGCCAGGGCCGCGAGCACCGGCTTCGATTCAGCAGAGGAGGCCCCCAACATGGAAAGGAACTCCCCGATGACAGCGGATTCGGCCTGCAACTGGCCCTGGGCGTGCGCCGCCAACAGGATGCAAGCGCGTGCCGGCAGCGAGGCGGGCACGAGCTCCAGCGCGGACCGACACGACTGGCGCGCCTGCCCGAACTCTCGTGCGTAGTAGAACACCCAGCCGATGTCACCGCGCACGGTTGCCGAGACCGGATCCAGCGTAAGCGCGCGCCGTCCCAAACGGCTGGCTTCCTTCAGACGCCCTACGGCTGCCAGAGCTTGCGCGTAGGTCCGTTGGACGTCGGCGGAGCCCGGTTCTCGCTCCAGGGCCTGCTCGAGGTGCCGTGTAGCGCGCCGCGCATCAGCCTCACCGAACAGCGCCACGCGCCCTTCCACGAAGTCGAGATCATGCGCGGCTGGGTCGATGGACCGTGCCCGAGCGAGGTCGGCCCGCGCGGCGCCGATCTGGTCGAGCAGCAGGTGGGCCTCGGCGCGTCGGACCCAGGTCGGGGCCCAGAGGGAATCGTAGGTGAGCGCGGTGTCGAGCAAGCGCAGGGCCCCACTGGCCCCCGCCGTGGTTTGCCGGTCGATCAGGTAGGCCGCCCGCAGCAATTCCGTGCGGACCCGGGGATCGGTCGGCTCCGTCGCCGGGCTTCCACCTCCCGAGCGAATCGAAAGCGCCGACAGGACTCCGCGGGCGATCTGGCCCTGTACGCCCCCGAGCTCCAGCGAATCTGCTTGGATGCGCTGGCTCCAACGGTAGGTTCCAGAGGCGACGTCGAGGAGCTGGACCGCGATGGTGAGCAGGCCGCCTGCTTCAACCACCGAGCCTTCGAGCACGTAGTCGGCGTCCAAGGCGGCTCCGACGTCCAAGGACCCCTCACCGCGATCCGCGAGCCCGAACGAGGACGTGCGCGCAAGGACGGCGATGCGGTCGGGGTCGTTCTCCGCCAGGGTGGTGATCACCTGGTCCGACAGGAAACGGCCGAGGGACGGGAGTGAATCACCCGCCGCGGTGTCGCGAAACGGGAGCACGGCGATGCGTGTGCCCTCCGGGCGCAGCTTGAGCGCGAGGATCCCGAGCAACGCCAGCAAGGTCACCAGCGCGAAAGGCCGCGCGCGGCGCCCTCCTCCACCCGAGGCGGAGTCCACCGTCGCCTCCGGAGCCGGGTCTGCTGGTGCCACCTCGGCGATGAGCCGATAGCCCCGCCCGCGGAGCGTCTGCACGTAGGTCGGGTTGTCCGGGTCGTCTCCGAGAGCGACACGGATCTGCCGGATGCAGACGTTGAGGCCGAGGTTGGTGTCCGTCCCCCCCGCTGGCCACAACGCGTTCCGCAACAGCTTGCGAGGGACCAGCTGCCCAGGGCTCTGCGTCAGGATGGTGAGCACCTGACTGGCGTGCGGCCGCAGTTGCACCACCTCCTCCCCGCGCACCAACTCGCCGGTGGCAGCGTCGAAGAGAAAGTCACCCAAACGAAATCGAGGCATCCCCAACGATAGGCCCACAGCGGAAACCACTCAAGGTCGAGGACGTCGTGGGGCGAGTTCTGTAAATCCAAAATTCAAAAGGATTTACGAAGTCGTAATGAATCGACAACCCGATGGATGTGCGTTGACCATGGAGCCCGTGCACGCAGGGGCTCACCCTCTCGCTGCGCGTGAGCCCTCTCCGGACAGCGCGGGGCTGCGCGAGGGCCGCGGCCACAGGCGCGCAGAACGCGGTTCAGGGCACGGACGCGACGTTCGGGCCCGAGGTGGATTCCCAACAGGAGCAACTGGATGAGAGCATCGATCGCCGTACTCGCAGCCGCAGGGATCGGGGCCTGGGCGCCCGCCATGGCCCGAGCCCAGGCCATCACGGTCGACGACCTGGTGGCGAGCTGGGACATTATGACGACCATGGTGGTGGGGTCGGCGAAGCGAATGCCGGCAGAGCACTTCGCGTACACCCCCGGCCCACCGCTACGGAACTTTGCCGACCAGATCAATCACACGACCCAGTCCAACTTGAGCTTTTCGCGCGTGGTCAACGCGGGCGCGCCCGACTTCCGAGTGCCCGCTCGGGAGAACCCACCGCAGACGAAGGACGCGGTGGTCGATCTCCTGGAGAAGTCGTTCGCACACTTCCGAAAGGGCCTGGTCGGTCTGTCCAACGCAGACCTGGAAGCCGGCGTTCCCTGGGGACCGTCGAACAACAGCACGACCATCACCCGCCTGAAGGCCATCCTGATCGTGGTGACCCACCTGCAGCGCGAGCATGGCAAGACCATCATGTACCTGCGGGCGCAGGGGATCGAGCCGGCCCCCTCGGGCGACTTCAACATCGGGCCTGTCTGAGAGAGGTGGGGCGTCGGGCGAGCCCCCGGCGCCCCACCTCGCCATGTCAGGTGGACGGCAGATCGACCACCGCATCCACCAGGAACGATCCCTCCAGCAGAAGCGTTCCTTCCCCTGATTCCAGCACGACCACCGGACCGGGGCCGGTGTCCGCGCGCACGACCTGGTAGCGGCTGAATCGGGTTTGAAACATTCCACCCAATCCGCCCGTGGCCGTCTCTCGTACGGTGACCGAACCGGTGTCCGCGAACCAGACCCGCCTGAGCTCCGGGCCCAGCAGTTCTTCGTACGAGGCGCCACTGTGCTCAGAGGGCTCCGACCCGAAGGCAACGGACACCTCTGCGCGGCCCCGTGCGACGTCCTCGGGGATCCAGAGCGTGACGGTAGACCAGGGTTCGGTAGATGTGTCCGCCATGCCGACCACCAGGTGTCGCCCTCCGGTAGGAGTGTCGACCGTCGCGCCCACCGCGCGAACCCCTCGAGCCCCCGTCACCCTACCCGAGAGATCTCGGTCCTGCGCACCACGAAGGGTTGCCACGAACTGCCCGGGACTCAGGGACGCGGGAGTGGTAGGGGTCTCTCCACACGCCGAGAGCGCGACGGTCAGCGCCAGAGCCGCGACGACTCCCTGAGGTCGCCCGCGCCCCGCATTCCACTCCCGTCCAACACGGTTGGTTGCGATCATCGTCCCCTCCTCACTCGAGTTGCGTTCCACCCCGCTGAGCACGGTAGTGAGTGCCCCCCAGGGACTCCATGATCATCACGGGAGCGCTCGATTATCGTCTGGTTGTCTCTTGCCTTCCGACGATCCCGGACGATGCAGGCACGGCGTGTCGAGGGGCCCGCGACCGTTCGGCCCGCAACGAAGTCGTCATGCTGCGACAAGCGTTTCGTGTCGCTCCATGCATGGAACCGCGCCCACCGCAGTGCGATGCTGTTCAGCAAGGATGAGGGTAGCGATCGGAGAGACGGTCTCATGCTGACAACCGGTCGCGATCGTCCTGTAGCAGGGGAAGACCAAGGTCTGGCGCGTGTGCGGGTGCGCTTGGAGTGGTTCCTCCGGCCCCTGCTGCAGGGCGATTCCCTACTCGCACTTCGCTGAACCGCACGCGCCGCAACGGAGGAGAGTCGGGAAGATGCGTGTCGAAGACGGCAGGAGAGATGATCTTCCGGCGGACGTGCCGGGCAGAGCGACGAGCAGGGGCTCCCCGGTGTCTCGTGTGATTCCGCTGCTCTGCCTCGTGCCACTGATCTCGGTGTGTTCCGAGTCTCCTGGGCACAGGATGGGTGCAGCCGAGGTGCCGCTTGCGATGCCCCTGGCCGGGCTGGCGGATGCCGTGGATTCCTTCCCGAGCCCTCCGCGCACACCCGACCCGCGTCCCGTAGCGGCCCGACGCTTCGACTTCCTGTGGGGCAGCTGGACGGTGCGCAATCGCACCCTGGTCGATCGTCTCGCCGATTCGCAGGAGTGGCGCGAGTGGGACGCTACGCTCGACGTGATCCCGATCCTCGGCGGGATGGGCAGCGTCGACCGATTCCGAGCGGAGCGGGACGGGGCGTCCTACGAGGGTGTGACCGTGCGCCTGTTCGACCCGACGACCGAGCGTTGGTCGATGTACTGGATGGACGACCGCGGCCTACGCCTCACCCCCCAGGTCGGAGGCCCCATGGAGGACTGGGGCGGGGAGTTCCATGGAGCCGAGGAGTTCCGTGGGGATACGGTCGCACTGCGCTTTCGCTGGACGCACCCGACCGCCGGTACGGCCCGCTGGGAGCAGGCCTACCAGCGCGCCGACGGGACCTGGGAAGTCAACTGGACCATGGAGTTCACGCGACCGCGCGGCGGCTGACGCTTCAGGCTGGAGGCGCTCGCTTCGGTGCGGGGCGCCTACGTCACAGCGGAGTCGGTCCTACGCCATCGGCCCTGCCCGGACGGGGTCGTCCGCCACCGACCTTTCACCACGAAGCGATCTACCGACCAGGAAGGCATCGTGGACAATGATGGCGTCAAGTTGAGGAGGCGGGGGGCGCTCCTGTGGACTGCCTTGGTTCCGCTGGTCGGCGGGCCGGCCGCCGCGCAGACCCAGGCCGACACCGTTTGGCTGATCCGCCCGCGGGTCGAGAGCGCATGGAGCGGCATCGTGCCTGCAAGTGGACTCCGGCGGGGCCAGCCGGTCCGCGTTCGCTCAGAATCGGTCCTCTTCGACGGGTATTCGGAGCAACTGACCCCGGATGCCCTGCGCGTGCGGCAGGATGCCGGCGCAGTCTGGATCCGTCGCGCAGACGTCGACGAACTGTGGCTCCAACGGTCGGTCGCGTCCCGGTACACGGTACGGGGGCTCGGCATTGGTGCGCTGAGCGGAGGGTTGTTCCTCGGATGGTACGGGAGTGGCCTCTGCGACGCGGCGGACTGCAGCGGAGCGTTCATGGACGGATTCCAGACCGGAGCCCTCCTGGGTGCCACCGCCGGTGCAGTGATTGGGTATTGGATCGGGTACCTACGGCCCGAGTGGCAACGCGTCTTCGTGAGGCGCGTCGAGGATACACCGCCCGAGATGGGTGCGTACTTCGCCGCGATCGCACCACGGGTCGGAGGTGCTCCGCAACCCATCGCACGAGAGGGCTCGTCCAGCCGCTGGGGGCGTGCCCTCTGGGGCGGACCGTTCCTTGGCGGTACGACGGGCCTGGCCACCACGCTGATCACGGAGGCTGAGCCCGCGGCTGGAGCCATCTTCGGCGGCTTCGCGGGGCTGACAGGAGGACTGCTCGTAGCCTACAAGGAGCGGTCGAGGCCGTTGACGCGAGGTGAGGGCATCCGAAGGGGGCTCATCCCCGGCGCGATCCTCGGAGCTCTGGGGGGCGCGTCCAGCTTCGGACCGGCTGGGGCCGTGGTCTGGGCCGCCATCATGGGGCTTCCCAGTGGAGTGAGTGGCGCGCTGGTGGCGTCGGGAGCAGCGTCGTGAAGGGCCATCGAGTACCCGCACCCGACCCGTGCCTGGCGTTGGGGCCGCCTAGCGCCCGCGCGCCCGCCGGACGGCCCGCGCCGTGATCTCCGCTCTGTACCGCACCAGCCGGCGTCCGTTGGCGATCGTGGTTTCCAACGGACTCATCTCCACGCCGTTGATGCTGAACAGCCCCGCCTTCATGCGTTGTTCCGCGCGGATGCGGACGGGGTCGGTGGTCGCGATGATGGACTCGTAGTGATAGTCGTCGTGATAGCGTCCGCGGGTCGCGACGCATTCCGGAGGCTGCTGGTAGATCCCTAGCTCCGATTCGAGCAGGTGGCAGGAGTAGATGTCTTCGGTGTAGTACTCCGAGATGAAGTGCACACGGCTCGGGGCGCCGCCCCAACGGGTGTTCAGCGCCTCTGCCACCGCCTCCATCCCCCGCTGATTCCCACCGCTGTCGCCAATGAGCACGATGTCGGTGAAGCCATGCTGGGCGAGGCTTTCGACGATGTCGGTCAGGAGCGCTTCGAACGTCTCTTCACGCAGGCTGATGGTGGCGTGGTAGTTCATGTGTCCCGAGGGGGGATCGATGCTGCCCTCCGGGACGAACTTGACGATGGGAGCCACCAGGGCGTCACCCAGTTCGCGCGCAATCGCTTCGGCGGTGGCCTGCAGCACGAAGTTGTGCTTTCCCGCCGCAACGTACGGTCCGTTCTGCTCCACGCCCCCCGTGCCGACCACGATGGTGGTCTTACCCCCCTGGATGGCGTCGCGCACCTCCATCCAGGTCATCTCCTCGAGCCAGACCGTGTCGATTCCGTCGATGGGCCGCGGGGCATCGAGTTCCTGGCCGGCGGCCAGTCCCGTGAGCCGCCAGAGCCCGAGGCACAGAAGCAACGTGTAGGTACGCATGTGACCTCCTGAGGATGGAGGCGCAACCTACGTCAGACCGTGCGCAACGGCACGGTCGGATTGCCGCTAGCCGCCGCGCAGTGGCCGCCCCAGTACCATGGACGCGATGGCTTCGACCATGGCGCGCTCGCCGATGGCCCGCCCCTCGCCATTCGCCAGGAGGAGGACGCGCGAGCCCTCACCATTGGAGGCCTCGAGGATGAAGAACCCGCGGTCGGAGCCGCCGATGCCAACCCGGGCGCCCTGTTGCCACTGCGCGCCCTCGCCCTGAAGGAGTCGTCCGGCGTCGATGGCGTCGTAGTAGCGCTCCATGTCCTCCAGCGTCGAGAACATCCCTCCGCTTCCCATCACCAACCAGGACGTGGGGCCCCAGTTCGGCGGGATGTTGGGGATGCCCACCGTGCTGGCACCATATCCCGTCGCGAATGCGGACACGTCGAGCCCGAGCGACTCGCCGTAGAATCCGGTGCGGCTCATGCCGACGGGCTCGAGGATCTCCGAGCGCACGAAGTCCCGGTAGGTCGTGCCGCTCGCAATCTCGATCACCGCCGCCAGGAGGCCGAACGCGGAATGGGAGTGTCCGTCGCCGGAGCCGGGCTCGAACAGCAGCGGTTGCGCCAGGATCCGACGCACCGCCGTGTCCCGATCGATCCAGGCCAGATCGGGGTCCCAATCCACACCTGGGACGTCGTGGAAGTTGGGAAGGCCTGAGCCGCCGGTCATGAGATGACGAAGGGTGATGGCCTGCTTGTCCAAAGGCACGTTCGGAATGAACCGCGACAGGGGATCGTCCAGGCCCACCTGTCCGCGCTCCGCCAGGATCAGGATGGCGGTCACCGTGAAGTCGATCGGCGTCGAGCCGATGCCGAAGATGGTGTTGAGACGGATGGGCCGGCCTTCCCCGCGGTCGGCGAGGCCGTAGGCTTTCCGCAAGAT
Source organism: Gemmatimonadota bacterium (assembly GCA_041390105.1). Taxonomy (NCBI): domain Bacteria; kingdom Pseudomonadati; phylum Gemmatimonadota; species Gemmatimonadota bacterium. Next base: position 1,468,835 of record JAWKQO010000001.1, on the reverse strand, counting down.
CTCCTCACCGTCGTGGCGGGCCACGACCACCCCGCTGAACCCGGCCTCGTCCGCTGCGCGCTGAAACACCTCGGGCAGGTTGTCCCAGGTCAGATTATCGAACGGCGACGGAGGGAGCTCCTCCGCACCGAGCAGCTCGAGGTGCGTCACCTTCCCGGCACCGTCCAGGTGCAGCGAGATCGAGATCGTCCGTTCCCCACTCAGATGGAGCACCAGCCCTTCGCCGGCGCGTTCCACGGCCACGTCGTCCGTCGAGCCCTGGGCGGCGTCGCGCAGCTCCCGGAGCAGGGCGAGGAACGCCTCTCGCGTTGCGCTGTCCCGGTAGGTGGCGGACAAGCGCGCGTCCAGGAAGGACACGAGGGGAGCGTCTCCCGAACTCTCCAGCATCTCGATGAGGGCCCCGACGGCGGCGCGCACCTCGGGCGGGGGCCCCTCCTGGGCCGTGGACGAAGCCGGCAGCGCCAGTGCCATGAGAAGAGCGGACGCGAAGACGGACGAGCGGACCTGAGTGAACACGCACTGATCTCCGAAAGGGCAAACCGAGACTCCAATACCCGCAGTAGTGTGACACGGGGGCGTGAAGAGCGCATGAAGACGCCGCGCCTCGGTCCGGTTGCCAGGGCGGGTCCGCGCCTTCATATCGTCTTAACCCCGAGGAGGGAAGCTCCGGTTCTGGCGGGTCACTGACGATCCGCCTCCTGTCTCCTCTGTGATTGCGCCGGTCGATTCCATGGCAGTACGTCCAGGCCCTGCCCGCGTGCTCGTGGTGGAGGACGATCCCAAGACGGCCGAGATCGTCGCCCTGTACCTCCGCAGGGAAGGCCACCTGGTGCACGTTGAACACCGGGGCGATCGTGCGCTCGATCGCCTGCGGGAGCAGCCGTTCGACCTGGTGATCGCGGATGTGATGCTGCCTGGCACCGATGGGCTCGACCTCTGCCGGCAGGTCCGCGCTCGAGGAACGGTGCCGGTGATTCTGCTCACTGCCCGTACGCGCGAGGAGGAGCGTGTGGCCGGCCTCGACCTGGGGGCGGACGACTACGTCACCAAGCCGTTCAGCCCGCGGGAGCTGGTGGCCAGAGTCCGAGCGCTGCTGCGGCGGGCGCCCCCCGGCGGTGAAGACTTCGTGGTGGTGGGCGACCTGGTGATCGATCGGGCCCGGCGCGGCGTGCGCGTGGGAGATCGGGACGTGGAGCTCACGACCAGCGAGTTCGCTTTGCTGGAGGCGCTCGCTTCGCACCCTGGCCATGTGCGGAGCCGGGCCCAGCTTCTGGCCGTGCTGCCCGGGGGGGCGTCGGAGACCCTCGACCGCACGGTCGACGTCCACATCCGCAACCTTCGACGCAAGATCGAGCCGGTGCCCTCCCGTCCGGCCTACATCCGCACCGTGGTCGGAGCTGGCTATCGCCTCCTGGCACCGGAGACGGTGGGGTGAAGCTCTCCCTGCGGATCCGATTCTTTCTCACTTCCTGGCCGTTGGTCGTGGCCGCGGTGGCGGCGGTAGCCCTCGCGTTCGACCGGGGAGCCCGCCAGGAGTTCGCGGCTTTGGAGGACGTGATTCTCTCTGGCGAGAGCCCGCATCCGCTGGCCGCTCTCGCGGATACCCTGTCTGCCCACTGGGGCGAGATCGAGACGGGTGGAGCGGGGGCCCTGATCCGCATCGCCGACCGGGCTGCTGCCGGCAACGACCTCGTGCTCATCCCCTTGGACGGCGGCGCGATCCTGTCCACGGACTCGAGCGTGGACATCGTGGAGGGTAGCGCGCCGAACGCGGAGACGACGGTCTTCCGGCAGCGACTCGGCGCTCCTGGCGCACCGCAGGTGGGGGAGCGCCAGCTCGAGCTGAGTGGCGTGCCGGTGCGGTCATCCTCCGGCGTGTCGGTCGCCCGGCTCTATGTCCTGCCTCGCGAGATCGAGCCACCGACGGACGTGGTGCGCGCACTGCGCGCGCGCTTCCGACGCCTGCTCCTCGTCCTGGGAGGGATCGCCAGCCTGATCGCTGCAGTGGCGGCGGTGCTGCTGGCGAGCCCGCTGGTGGAGCGGGTCAAGCGGCTGCAACGGGCCGCCTCCGACGTAGGGGCCGGTGCCCTGGAGACCCGCGTCTCCGATCAGGGCACCGACGAGTTGGCGGACCTGGCTCGCTCGTTCAACGGCATGGCAGCCGCGTTGGAACGTGCGGAACAGCAGAAGCGGACCTTGGTGGCCGACGTGGCGCACGAGCTGCGCACGCCGCTGACCAACGTGGTCGGATTACTGGAGGCCATCGAGGACGGACTGCGCAGCCCGGACGCGGCGACGCTCGCGTCACTGCGCGAAGAGGTCGCCTTGCTGACCGGATTGGTGGAGGAACTCCAGGACCTCACCCTGGCCGAGTCGGGCCAGCTTCCCTTCCACCTGGAGCCCGTCGACGCAGTGGCCACGGTCGAGGCCGCGATCGCGGCGCTGCCGCCCTCGCACGTCCAGGTCCGGCTGGAGCCCGTCGACCCCGTCGCGCCGCGGATGGTCTGGGCGGATCAGCGGCGGCTCGCGCAGGTGCTGCGCAATCTGCTGGCCAACGCACTCACGCATACTCCGGCCGGGGGCACGGTGCGCGTCGCCCTGTGCGGGCGGGCGGATCACCTGGCTCTGCGCGTCAGCGACTCGGGAGCCGGCATCGCCCCCGAACACCTCCCCCTCGTGTGGGAGCGCTTCTACCGCGTCGATCCCGCACGCGGGCGGGGCAGCGGTGGCTCGGGGATCGGTCTGGCGCTCGTTCGCCAGCTCGTACACGGCATGCGGGGATCGGTGCGTGCCACCAGCACGCCTGGAATGGGCTCGACCTTCGAGGTGGAGTTGCCCCTGCCTGCCGACCCGCGCGAGAACCCGGAAAACGAGCGGAGCCGCGGAGGCGTACCCTAGCTCGATCGCAATGCCTCGGCGGGGTGGATGCGCGAAGCTCGCACGGCGGGCACCGCCGCCGCCAACACCGCTACGGAAAACAGCAGCGCGGCGACTGCTGCGATCGTGCCCGGATCGAACGGTGAGATGCCATAGAGCAGGGAGGCCAACAGACCGGAGCTCGCCCGCGACAACACCAGGCCCAGCGCCAGCCCCACCAGCGCGTAGCGGAGGCTCTGGGCGACGATCAGGCCCAGGATGCCACTGCGCGAAGCGCCCAGGGCACCCCGGATGCCGATCTCACGGGTGCGCTCAGCGACCATGGCGCTCAGCACGCCATAGAGACCCGAAGCCGCGAGCAGGAGCGCGGTCAGCGCGAAGGCGCCGAACAGCCAAACGGTGAAGCGACGCCGCGCTGTCGTTGCCTCGATCAGGTCCGGCAATGGTGCGGCATTGGAGAGCGGCACGCGCCCATCGACCGACCACACGGCATTGCGCACGGCAGCCAGGGCTGTCTCAGGATCCTGCGCCGTGCGCACGACCATGGATACGTAGGAGTCGATGAACAGCCACTGGTCGGCCGGTCCGTAGACCTGGAACTGGGGCGGCACGTCCAGGGCGCGCTGTCGGGTGTCGGCCACGACGCCCACGATCGTGCGCGCTGGGCTCGAGGGACCGCCCAGTCGAATCTGTTTCCCGATCGGGTCTTCGCCGACGAAGATGCGGTCGGCCATGGTAGTGTTGATCAGCACGACCGGGTCGGCATCGGCGTCGTCGGCGCTGCTCAGCGGGCGCCCGCGCTCGAGCGTCAGGCCCAACGCTCCCAGGTAGTCGCCCCGCACGCTGTAGCGAAGTGCCGCCGGCGCGTCGGCTGGATTGTCGTCGGGTCGATCGACGCGATGGACGCCCCAGGCGTCGTAGTTGGCGCCGAAGGGAAGCAGCGACGTGAAGGCGACCGCTTCGACTCCCGGGAGATTGGCCACCCGCTCCAGAACCTCCCGCTGAAAGGACTGAACCGCTTCTTGCTCCGCATACCGTGGCCCGATGGTCTGGAGGTCGAGGGCCAGCACGTGTCGCGGCTGGAATCCCACGTCCTCGGAAAGGAGGCGGCCGAGGGAGCGCAGCAGGAGGCCGGTCGAGGCGAGCAGCGTGACCGCCAAAGCGACTTCCACCGCAATCAGGGCGCCCCGGCCCCGGTGCCGCGCGCCCCCCACCGTCCGCAGGCCCTGGGCGGGTGCCCCGAGGCCGCCGCGCAGCACCAGCCAGGCGGGCCCCACGGGCACCAGCAGTCCGCAGAGCAGGGTCAGCACTCCAGTCGCGACCAGCACGCTCCCTTCCATCCGGGCGTCCGCCAGCCGTTGCAGTCCGGCAGGGGCGAGGGCTTTGACGGTCTCCAGCCCCCAGGTGGCCAGCACCAGAGCGAGGATTCCGCCGGCCACCGCCAGCAACACGCCTTCCACGAGGAGCAAGCGCAGCAGGCGCCCCCGGCCGGCACCCAGCGCGGCGCGGACGTTCAACTCGTCCTCGCGGCGCAGTGCCCGCGCCACGAGGAGATGGGTGACGTTCACACAGGTCAGACCCAGCACGAGCGCGACTCCGAGAAACAGCGCCCGGAACACGGGAGACAGCGTGGCGGTCAGGCGCTCCGGAAGCGGTTGCAGTGCCATGTCCGGTCCGGAATACAGCGTCGGATAGGTCTCGTGCAGAATGGCACCGATCGCATCGAGCTCAGCCCGTGCCTCCCCGAGCGTCACCTCCGGTGCGAGCCGCGCGAGCCCCTCCAGGTGACGACAGTCCCGACAGGCGCTTCCGTCCGTCTCCTGGTATCCCAAGGGACGCCAGATCTCCGCGAGCGGGTCGGCGGGACTGACGAACGCGGCGGGGAGCACCCCCACCACCTCGTAGGGCCGCTCGTCCATCAGCACCGTTTGCCCCACGATGCCGGGATCGGAGCCGAACCGTCGCACCCACAGCGCGTGCGACAGCACGACCACCTGGTTGGCTCCGGGCTGATCCTCCGCGACCGTGAAGAAACGGCCCAGCGCGGGCGGAAGCCCCAACGCCGCGAAGTAGCCGTGGGTGACGCTCTCCCCGCGAAGACGTTCGGGTGCGCCGTCGCCAGTGATGGAGGTGCTCCAGTGAGCGAGCGCGGAGACCGAGGTGAGCGTGAGCGATGCCCGCTCGATGTCGCGCGCCGTGAGCCAGCCGATGCGCGACGGCGATCCATCGGCCTCGCGCTCTCCGAAGACCACGATGCGCTCGGCGTCCGGGAACGGCGTCGGCTTCAGGAGCACCGGCCGGGCCACGGCGTAGATCGCCACCGAGCAGCCGATTCCCAGGGCGAGCGTGAGGGCACCCATCAGCACGTTGGACGGCCTGCGCGTGAGCCCACGCAGAGCGGCACGCACGTCGACCCACAAGGCGTCCATCCGTCTCCTCCGTCCTGGTGCCCCGACTCAGGGACCGCCACGATGTGCGCGGCGCTCCGCCGAGGGGCTCAAGGGAAAGGTCGTGCCACGGGTGCCCTGGTGCCGGATGGGGAAGTCCGGCAACGACTTGGGCAGCCGCGGCCTGTAGCGGCTCTGGAGTGGCCCCGTCCGATGTCGGGACGGACGTCCCAGGACCGGACGCCCGGCGCTGGGCCGCCATTGGTGACGGGCCCGGTTGATCCCGCGCCTCGCTGCGGGGTAACCTTCGGCGACCGCAGACCCGACCAGCCACGCCCCGGCCCGGATGCCCGCCACCCAGGACACGCCCCTGATGCAGCAGTGGCGAGACGTGAAGTCTCGCCATCCGGACGCCCTGGTCTTCTTCCGGGTGGGCGACTTCTACGAGTTCTTCAATCAGGACGCGGAAGAAGGGGCGCGGCTGCTGGGGCTTACCCTGACCTCGCGGAACAACGGCGCGGCGGGTGACGTCCCGCTGGCGGGGGTCCCGGCCAAGGCGCTGGACGACTATCTCGCCCGGCTGGTGCGGCTGGGCCGTCGGGTCGCCATCTGCGAGCAGGTCGAGGACCCTGCGTTGGCCAAGGGCATCGTCCGCCGCGAGGTGGTCGAGATGGTCACGCCGGGAACCGTGCTGCACGACGCCCTCCTGGAACCGGGCAAGAACGTCTGGGTGATGGCGCTGGTGCCGGACGGCGAGACCCGTGTCGGGACCGCGGCCCTGGACCTGTCCACGGGCCAGCTCGAGCTGCGGCTGGTCGCCGCCGACCATCTGGCCTCCGAGTTGGCTCGCACCCAGCCGGCCGAGCTGGTTTCGACGGAAGCGTTTGCCTCTGCGCTTCCACGTTCGACCGACGGTGCGGGGCCGACTCCTCTGCTGACCTTGCGGCCGGATTGGATCTTCCACCCGGAGGGCGCCAAGGAAGAGCTCCTGCGCAGCTTCGCCGTGCACTCCCTCGAGGGCCTCGGCTTCCATGAGGGGGACACCGCTTTGATCCGGGCCGCGGGAGCGCTCCTGCACTACGTGCGGGAGACGCAGCCCTCAGGGGTCGGACACCTGTCGCCGCCGCGAATCCATCGCTCGGGCAGCGTGATGGTGCTCGACGAGATGACCGTCCGGAATCTCGAGCTGGTCGAGCCGCTGCGGGCCGGGACCGGCGGCGCCACGCTGCTGCAGGTGCTCGGTCGCACCGGCACGCCCATGGGTGCCCGTCTGCTGCGTTGGTGGGTGTTGCACCCCCGGATCGATGCCGATGAGATCTGGGCTCGTCAGGATGCGGTCGCGGACCTCTTCGACGACCCAGTGCTGCGGGGCCGGCTGCGCGACGCCCTCGACCACGTGGGCGATCTCGAGAGGATCGCCGGCCGCCTGGGGACGGAGCGCGCGACGCCACGCGAGCTGCTCAGCCTTTGCCGCTCGCTTGCGCACATCGAGCCTCTCCCTGGGGTGTTGACGCCGGCGCGCTCGGAACGGTCGAGTGAGCTGCGCACGCGCCTGGATCCGATGACGGATGTGCGCGCGGTGCTGGAAGGGGCGCTGGCGGACGATCCACCCGCAGTGCTCGCTGACGGCGGTGTGATCCGGGAAGGCTACGACGCGGAGTTGGACGATCTGCGCCGCACTCGGGACGGGGCGGTGGACTTCATCGCGTCCCTCCAGGAGCGAGAGCGCCAGCGCACCGGCATCGGCAGTCTCAAGGTCGGCTATAACCGTGTGTTCGGATACTACCTGGAAGTGACGCACGCGCATCGCGGCAAGGTGCCGGACGACTACGTGCGCAAGCAGACCCTGAGCAACGCAGAGCGCTATTTCACGCCCGAGCTGAAGCAGTGGGAAGAGAAGGTCTCGACCGCCGAGGATCGCATTCGAGAGCTCGAGGCGCAGCTCTTCTCAGATCTCCGCACCGCGCTGGCCGCGGAGGTGGCTCGCTTGCAGCGGACCTCCCGGGCGGTTGCCGAGCTCGACGTGCTCGCCGCGCTGTCCGAAGTCGCGCGGGAGCGGGGATACGTTCGCCCGGAGGTCCACACCGGTTTCGAGTTGGAGCTGGTCGCGGGACGGCACCCGGTCGTCGAGACCATGATGGCTCGGGAAGACTTCATCCCCAACGACGTGCGGCTCGAGCCGGGCGCGCGCCTGATCATCCTGACCGGCCCCAACATGGCCGGGAAGAGCACCGTGCTGCGCCAGGTGGGACTGATCCAGTTGCTTGCGCAGATCGGGTCCTTCGTGCCCGCCGATCGGGCTCGGGTCCCCGTGGTCGATCGCATCTTCACCCGCGTCGGCGCCAGTGACAATCTGGTGCGGGGCCAGTCCACCTTCATGGTGGAGATGACAGAGACGTCCGCCATCCTGCACGGTGCCACCGAGCGCAGCCTGGTGCTCCTCGACGAGATCGGCCGCGGGACCTCCACCTACGATGGGGTGTCGATCGCGTGGGCCGTGAGTGAGCACCTGCACGAACGGGTGGGTGCCAAGACCGTGTTCGCCACCCACTATCACGAGCTCACCCAACTGGCGGACCTTCTGCCTGCTGCACGGAATATGAACGTCGTGGTCCGCGAGGTCGGGGAAGACATCGTCTTCCTCCGACGACTGGAGGCCGGAGGGGCGGATCGCTCCTATGGCATCCAGGTTGCACGCTTGGCCGGGCTGCCGTTGGAGGTAGTGGCCCGGGCGCGGGAGATCCTGGCCGAGCTCGAAGGTGCGCACAGCGCCGGAGGGGAAGGGTTGGGCCGACACGGAACCCACCGGCCGGCCAGCCAGGCTCCCCCGGATCAACTCGCGTTGGAGTTGGGCGAGCACCCGGTGCTCGCCGACCTGAGGGACGTGGAAGTGGATCGACTTACGCCGCTGGAGGCGTTGAACCTGTTGCACGCGTTGGCCGCACGCGCGCGGTCTCGCGGATGAGGAACCGAGGTGTGAACGGACGTCCGACATGGAAGCGCGCCGCCGGCGCAGGCCTGGTGGTGCTCCTGGGGGCTTGCAGCGGAGAGCGGAGGATCGAGCAGCCCGTCCCGCTCTACGGCGAGTCGCCGGTGGAGTATCCCCTCGAGCTCTGGGACCAGGGGGTCGAGGGCGAGGTGGTGCTGCGCGTCCTGGTCGATGAGGACGGTGCGATCGACAGCGTAGCCGTCGAGACCTCGAGCGGTCATCAGGGACTGGACAGCGCCGCCATCGAGGGCGTGCGCTCCATGCAGTTCACGCCGGCCCGGCTGAACGGACGGCGCACGGACGCCTGGGCGCGGGTACCGGTCCGATTCTCCAAGAAGCCCAGATCGGAAGGGGGCATCCCTCGATGAGTGAACGGCACTTGCAGCCGTATGACGACGTGCTCGAGATGGTCGGGTGGACGCCCCTGGTGCGGCTGCACCGCTTTGCCGAGGGCATCCGCACTCCGCTGTACGGGAAGTGCGAGTTCATGAATCCGGGCGGCTCCGTGAAGGACCGCATCGGCTTGGCCATGATCCAGGCTGCGGAACGGGCGGGGACGCTCAAGCCCGGAGGGGTCATCGTGGAGGCCACCAGCGGCAACACCGGGTTGGCACTGGCCATGACGGCCACGACCCGGGGATACCGCTGCATCTTCACCATGCCGGACAAGATGAGTCAGGAGAAGGTGAAGCTGCTCAGGGCCTTCGGCGCCGAAGTCGTCATTACGCCCACCGCGGTGCCACCCGATCATCCCGACAACTACCTGATGCGTGCCAAGGCCATCGTGAAGGAGACGCCCGGGGCGGTGTTGGCCGACCAGTTCTACAATCCGGCCAACCCCGAAGCGCACTACCGAAGCACCGGGCCGGAGCTCTGGGAACAGTCGAGCGGGCGCATCACCCACTTCTTCGCGGGAGCGGGGACCGGTGGGACCATCAGCGGCACGGGTCGCTTCCTGAAGGAGAAGAACCCCGATGTCCGCATCGTGGGGGTCGATCCCGAGGGATCGATGATCGGACCCTTCTTCCGCACGGGCGAGAAAATCGAGGGGAGTCCCTACAAGGTGGAGGGGCTGGGGAACGACAAGATCCCCGGCTCCCTCGATCTCGGCGTGGTCGACGAGTACAGAACCGTGAGTGACCGCGACGCGTTCCGGGCCGCGCGCAACCTCGTGCGCCAGGAAGGGCTCTTCGTGGGTGGGTCATCCGGGTTGATCGCTCATGCCGCGCTGGAGGTGGCGCGCGAGATCGACGACCCCGACGCTTTCCTGGTGACGGTCCTGTGCGATTGGGGCGAGCACTACCTGACCAAGCTCTTCGACGACGACTGGATGCGGGACAACGGCTTCCTGGAGCGCACCTCCCGTAGCGTGGCCGACCTCATGGGACGTCGCAACGGCGGAGCGCCGGCGCTGCTCTCGGCTCAACCGGGAACGGCCGTGCGCATGGCGCTCAGTACCATGAGCAGTCACGACATCTCTCAGCTTCCGGTGCTCGAGGGCGGGGAGTGTGTGGGTTCTGCCATCGAAGCCACGCTGCTGGCACGCGTCCTCGAGGATCCCAAGGTGCTCGATCAGCCGGTGGGCGACTTGATGGAGCCGCCTTTCCCGGTGGTCGACGAGTTGGCGCCCTTGGACGTGGTGACCCGGCTGCTGGCCCGGGAGAACCCCGCGGTCCTGATCCGGCGCGGCGGGGAGGTCGACGCGATCCTGACTCGCCACGATCTCGTGCGCAGCCTGACGGGGGGTGCGTGAACGATCGCCTGCGGGTGGCGGTGCTGATGGGAGGGACCTCCGAGGAGCGCAACGTCTCGCTCTCTTCGGGGGCGCAGGTGGCGCAAGCGTTGCGCGAGGCCGGACACGAGGTCGTCGCCATCGATTCCGCGCGCGGCCTTCTCTCCCCGGCGGACGAACGACGGCTGCGCGAGTCCGGCGTCCACGCCCAAGCGCCCGTCTCGACGGAGTTGGACGTCCTGCGTGGCGGCGACACCCGGGCCCTGACCCGGGCGCCCGAGGTCTCCGGAGCGGACGTGCTCTTCCTGGCCCTCCACGGCGGCGCCGGAGAGGACGGGACCCTGCAGACGCTGCTCGATGCGGCGGGATTGCCCTACACCGGCAGCGGTCGGGTCGGGTGCGCTCTGGCCATGGACAAGGACCTCACCAAGCGCCTCCTGCGCGACGCGGGGATCCCCACCCCCGACTGGATCCTGGGCGCGGCGGACGCCGACGCCGTGGTCGGGCGGCTCGGCCTGCCCGTGATCGTCAAGCCGGCGTCCGGTGGGTCGACGGTCGGCCTGACCCTGGTCAAGGACGCGGCGGACCTCGACCAGGCTACCGAGTTGGCGTCGCGCTCGGGCGACCTGCCCATGTACGAACAGTACGTGAAGGGCCGCGAGCTGACCGTGGGGATCCTGGGGAACGAGGCGCTCCCGGTCGTCGAGATCATCCCGGCTCACGAGATCTTCGACTACGAGTGCAAGTACCAGACGGGCCTGGCCCAGGAGATCGCGCCCGCCGATCTGATCCCCGAGGTGGCCTCCCAGGTGCAGGAGCTGGCGCTCCGGGTGCACCGGGTACTTCGCCTGCGGGACTTCAGCCGCGTGGATTTCATCCTGGACGCGACCGGCAGGGCCTGGTGCTTGGAGGCCAACGCCCTGCCGGGGCTGACCGCCAACTCCCTGCTGCCGAAGGCGGCCCTGGCCGCCGGTATCTCTTTTGCAGCCCTCTGCGACCGGATCGCGCGCATGGCCGTGGCCCGGTCGGCCCTGGGCACGGGTGCGGGGTAGCGGACCCCGGACCGACGACGTAACTAGTACCGAGCGGGGTCGGTGGGGCGCCGGGCTGGAACCCCCCCGGGATCCGCAGTGTTGTACCGAACCCGGGCTCCTCTGACCGTTCTGCCCCATGGCCTACACCGAGCGCATGCCGTTCGCTTTCCAGCTGACCCCCTGGGTCAAGCGTTTGATGATCGCGAACGCCGTGATGCTGCTGCTCTCGGTGCTTACGGACTACAGCTTTCTCGAGCGCTGGTTGGCCTTCTGGCCCAACCGGGCACTCACCCAGCCCTGGGGCTTCCTCACCTACATGTTCCTGCACGGGGGCTTCTGGCACCTCTTCTGGAACATGGTCGGGCTCTTCTTCTTCGGGCCGCCCCTGGAGTCGCGCTGGGGCTCGCGCGAGTTCATCAAGTACTACCTGATCTGCGGTCTGGGTGGGGCGGCGCTCTCCCTGTTCTTCCCGGCGCCCATCGTCGGGGCGTCGGCGGCGGTCTACGGCGTCATGCTGGCCTTCGCGATGAACTGGCCCGATGCCCCCATCTACCTCTGGGGCCTCCTGCCCGTGAAAGCCAAGTGGTTCGTGGGCTTCCTGTTCGTGGCTTCGCTCTTCAGCTCGTTGAGCGGCGGCGGTGGTGGCATCGCACACCTCGCGCACCTGGGCGGGCTGGTCACCGGCTTCCTCTACTTGAAGAGCGATTACTGGAAGCCCACAGCCCTGTCCACCCGGACGTCCCGTCCCCGCCCGCGTAGGCTCGCCATCGTACCTCGAGAAGAACGCGCGGAGAGCCAGCCGGCCCGCCCGACGCGTGGTCGCCGCGATGCCGACGAGGAACGGCTCCTGGACGAGGTCGACCGCGTGCTGGACAAGATTTCGGCGCAAGGGATGGAGTCCCTGACGGACCAGGAGCGCAGCCTGCTCGATCAGGTGTCGCGCATGCACCGCTCCAACTGAGCGGCCCGCAATCCAGGCATTCCTGGGCTCCTGCGGGGGCCCGCCACACCGCTTGACCCTCCGCTTCGGCGCCGCCTACGTTGCTGGCCCTTTCCGATCCGAGCGAAAGCCTCGGACTCGACCCTCAGGAGGCGCAGGTGGGGACAGCCAGGGAGTACACGACCGACCAGATTCGTAATGTCGCCGTGCTCGGTCACGGGGGATCCGGCAAGACCACCCTGATCGACGCTCTCTGCTTCACCGCCGGAACGGCCCGCCGACGCGGAAACGTCGACGATGGCCATGCCCTCACGCTCACCACCCCGGAAGAGGCCGATCACAAGATCTCGATGCAGCTGACCCCCGCCTATGCGGAGTGGATGGACGCCAAGATCAACCTGCTCGATACCCCCGGATACCTCGATTTCACGGGTGATGCGGTGGCGGCGGTGCGGGTGGCGGACGCGGCGGTGATCGTGGTCAGCGCCGTGGGCGGGGTCGAGGTCGGGACGGAGAAGGTGTGGGAGTACTGCGAAGCCCGGGGGCTTCCTCGCATGTTCTTCGTCTCCATGCTCGACAAGGAGCATGCCGATTTCAACGCGGTCTACCGCGAGATCAAAGAGCGGCTCTCCCCCAAGGCCCTGCCCGTGGAGATTCCGATCGGGTCGGGAGACGGATTTCGAGGGATCATCAACCTGTTCTCGGAGCGGGCCCACATCTACCAGCCGGGGACGCAGACCGGCGAGTACGACGAGGCGGACATCCCCGACGAGTTGAAGGCCCAGTTCGACCCCTGGGAGCAAGAGCTGCAGGAGACGATCGCCACCAGCGACGAGACGCTTCTGGAGCGCTATCTGGAGGGTGAGACCATCTCTCGCGATGAAGCCATCGAGGCGATGGCGCGCGCGGTGGCGCGCGGGGACGTGATCCCCGTCTTCTGTGGATCGGCGCGGCTCAGCTACGGGATGCGCGCCCTGCTCCGCAAGATCGTCGAATTGTTTCCCCATCCCGGCGAGATCGGACCGGTCCGGGCCCGGGACGGAGAGCGGGAGATGGAGCTGTTCCCCAACGGCGACAGCCCGTTCAGTGCGTTGGTGTTCAAGACCAGCGCCGAGCCCCACGTGGGCGAGCTCTCCTATTTCCGCCTCTACAGTGGTACGGCCGTCAGCGGTATGGAGGCCTACAACCCCGGCCGTGGCGGTTCGGAAAAGCTGAATCACCTCTCTGTGCCGCTGGGCAAGGAGCGGATCGAGGTACAGCGACTGCACGCCGGCGACATCGGCGTCATGGCCAAGTTCAAGGACACCCATACCAACGACACGCTCACCGCTCCGGGCCGCGAAGTGCAGCTGGAAGCCATCGCCTTCCCCCGGCCGGACATCGCCGTGGCGCTGAAAGGCGTCACGCGCGGGGACGAAGACAAGCTCGGCGAGGTGCTGCACAAGCTGAGCGAAGAGGATCCGACGCTGACCTCGGAGTTCAACGCCGAGTTGCACCAGACCATCGCGCGCGGACTCGGCGAGCTCCACCTCGACGTTCACATCGAGCGCATGAAACGGAAGTACGGCGTTTCTGTGGTGACGGAGCAGCCGAGGATCGCCTACCGGGAGACCATCACGCGGCAGGCCGAGGGGCAGGGCCGCTTCAAGAAGCAGAGCGGCGGCCGAGGCCAGTTCGGGGACTGCTGGATTCGCCTTCGTCCCATCGGGCCTGGGGAAGGCTATTCGTTCCAGGACTCCATCAAGGGCGGGGTCATCCCCGGCAAGTACCTCCCTTCCATCGACCGGGGGATCCAGGAGGCGGCCAGCAAAGGCATCTTGGCCGGCTATCCCGTGGTGGACTTCGCCGCAGAGTGCTACGACGGGTCCTACCACACGGTGGACTCCTCCGACATCGCCTTCAAGGTGGCCGGATCCATGGCGTTCCAGGCCGTGGCCGAGAAGGCCGGCCCCGTGTTGTTGGAGCCCGTCATGGAAGTGAAGGTCACCACGCCCGACGAGTACGTGGGCGACATCATGGGCGACCTGACCGGGCGCCGCGGGAAGGTGCAGGGGATGGATCCCGACGGTGGGCGGACCGTCATCACCGCCAGGGTGCCCGAGGCCGAACTCTACAAGTATGCCGCGACGCTGCGCTCCATGACCCAGGGGCGGGCCCACCACAGCCGGCGTTTCGCCGCCTACGAACAGGTGCCGCACACCGAGGCCGAGAAGATCATCGCCGCTCGCAAGGCCGAGAAGGACGCCTAGGCGACCCAGGGCGGCCCCGCTTTCGCGGCGCCTGGGCCTCGACCCCCCTTGCCTCCGCCCCGGGGCGCCCGATTGATCGGGTGTCCTGGGCGGGATAGCTTTGGTCCCCGAACAGATCCCCAAAGTCCCGAGGTTTTCCGCCCCGCCGGGCGGGTGTTCAGGAGTGTTTCCGGTGGCCGGTCATTCGAAGTGGGCGCAGATCAAGCGCAAGAAAGCCGTCATCGACGCCAAGCGTGGCAAGGTCTTCACCAAGCTGATCCGTGAGATCACGGTGGCGGCCCGGGAGGGTGGGGGTCACGCGGAGTTCAACCCCCGCCTGAGGCTGGCGATCGATACGGCCAAGGCGGCCAACATGCCTGCCGACAACATCGAGCGTGCCATCAAGCGAGGCACGGGCGAGTTGGAAGGCGTCTCCTACGAGGAAATCGTCTACGAGGGCTACGGTCCCGGCGGCGTGGCGCTCTACATCCAGACGCTGACCGACAACCAGAACCGGACCGTCGCGGAGGTCCGCCATGTCCTCGATCGCAACGGGGGCAATCTGGGCACGTCCGGCTCGGTGGCGTGGCAGTTCGCCCGCAAGGGACAGATCTACGTGGATGCCTCGGCCCACGGCGAGGACCAGGTGTTCGAGGCGGCCATCGAAGCTGGCGCCGAGGACGTGCGCCGGGAGGGCGACGAATACCTCGTCTCCACCGAAGTCGCTGACTTCCACGCCGTACAGCAGGCGTTGGGCGGGGCGGGTATCGGGATCTCCGACGCCGAGCTGTCCATGATCCCCAGCAATGAGGTGGATGTGGGCGGCAAAGAGGCCGAGCGTCTCATCAAGCTGCTCGATGCCCTCGAAGACCTCGACGACGTGCAGAAGGTCTACTCCAACGGCAACATCGACGAGGACATCCTGGCGGAGGCACTCTGAGCGTGCAGGATTCGTGTCCGTGATCGTCGTCGGGGTGGATCCGGGAACGCAGGCCACCGGGTACGGCGTCGTCGCGGCACGAGGCGGCGGCGCTTTTTCCTTGTTGGAGTGTGGGGTGATCCGCACGGCGTCGTCGGCGCCGCTGGCGCAGCGGGTGCGAGTGATCTACGAGGGTACGTGCCAGATCCTCGATCGCTACCAACCGCACTCGATCTCGGTGGAGCGAGTGTTCCAGGGCAAGAACGTGCACAGCGCGCTCACGCTCGGGCACGCACGGGGCGTTGTCCTTCTCGCGGCGGCGCTGCGCGACATCGGGATCGCGGAATACGCTCCGCGCGAGATCAAGAAGGCCGTGGTGGGCTTCGGTGGTGCGGGGAAAGACCAGGTCGCCTTCATGGTGCAGCGCATGCTCCGGCTCAAGTCGCCACCGACTCCCAGCGACGCGGCTGATGGCGTGGCCGCGGCGCTGTGCCATCACCTCTGCGGCGGGGTGACCGCCCTGGCCTCCGGGGGGGCGTCGTGATCAGCCGGCTCAAGGGCACCTTGGTGGCGAACGAGCTGGATACGCTCGAGGTCGAGACTCAGGGCGGAGTGGTCTACGAGGTCGAAGTACCGCTCACCGTCCTGTCGCACGTTCCCCGCTTGGGTTCGCCCATCGAGCTCCGCACCCTGCAGGTGGTCCGAGAAGACTCGGTGGCCCTGTACGGTTTCATCGAAGCACACGAGCGAGAGATGTTCAGGCGCTTGCTCACCGCTCCGGGGGTGGGTCCCAAGCTGGCGCTCGCGATGTTGTCGGCCATGTCTGCCCGCCGCCTGGCGCGCGCCCTGGTGGACAAGGAGTACCCGGTGCTCATGCAGATCAGCGGCGTGGGGCGCAAGAAGGCGGAGAAGCTGGTGTTGGAGTTGGCCGGCAAGGTCGAGGACCTCGCCGGGGGCGCTGCGGAGGACGGGGTGGTCCCGGCAGCGGGTCAGGAGGCCGTACGCGCGCTGGTGGCGCTCGGCATCCAGCACTCAGAGGCGGAGGCGGCCGTGCGCGCCGCGGTCGCCACCCTCCCCAACGCGGCCGCAGATCAGCTCATCCGCCAGGTGCTGGCGGAGCGGGCGGGCTAGGCTAGATGAGCGACCGCTACGAGATCACGACGCCCGAGGAGCTCTCGGAGGACGCGGCACCTGAGCTGTCGCTCCGGCCGCAGCGACTGTCCGAGTTCATCGGCCAGGACAAGGTGAAGGAGTCCCTCACCATCGCCATCGAGGCGGCGAAGGCTCGGAGGGAGCCACTCGATCACCTGCTCTTCCATGGCCCGCCCGGTCTGGGCAAGACCACGTTGGCGTCGCTCTTGGCACGCGAAATGGGAGTGAACATCAAGACCACCTCCGGGCCGGTGCTGGAGAAGCCGGCGGATCTGGTGGGGATCCTCACCAGCCAACGGGAAGGCGACATCCTCTTCATCGACGAGATCCATCGCTTGCGTCCGGTCATCGAGGAGTTCCTGTATCCGGCCATGGAGGACTATCAGATCGAGATCCGCCTGGCCGAAGGCCCGCGCGCCCAGACCATGACCATGAACGTGGAGCGCTTCACACTCGTGGGCGCCACCACCCGTTTCGGCCTGCTCACGGCCCCCATGCGAGCGCGGTTCGGCATCGTGGAACGGCTCGGGTTCTATCCGCCGCCGGAGTTGTCGGAGATCGTCACACGCAGCGCGGAACGGCTCGGTGTGGGGATCACGGCCGAGGGCTCCCTGGAGCTCGCCCGCCGCTCCCGTGGCACGCCCCGGGTGGCGCTGCGGCTCCTCCGCCGGGTTCGTGACTACGCGCAGGTGCGGGCGGCGGGCGTCATCGATCTGGAGGTGGCCCAGGCAGCGCTCCGCCTGCTGGATGTGGACGAGTACGGCCTGGACGAGATGGACAGCCGCGTGTTGAAGACCATCATCGAGAAGTTCGCGGGCGGCCCCGTGGGATTGCAGAGCTTGGCGGTCGCGCTCAGCGAGGACGTCTCCACCCTGGAGGAGGTCTACGAGCCGTTTCTCATCCAGAACGGCTTCCTCATGCGCACACCGCGCGGCCGACTGGCCACCGCCCGTGCCTACGAGCGCTTCGGGTACGAACCGCCGTCGGGCGCCGAGGGGCAGGGCACGCTTTTCGGGTGAGTGAGGGGTCACGCGGTTCCCGCGTTTCGGACTACGACTACGCCCTCCCTCCGGAACGCATCGCCCGCTATCCGGCGGAGAGGCGGGACGAGAGCCGACTGCTGGTGGTACCACGGCAGCGGGGCGCCTTCGAGCACCTTCGCTTTCGAGACCTTCCCGAGCTGATCGCGCCCGGTGACGTGCTGGTTCTGAACGAAAGTCGGGTGCTCAAGGCCCGCCTGCTGGGACAGAAGCCCAGCGGCGCGCCGGCCGAGGTGTTGTTGCTCCATCCCCTTTCGGGCGAAGGTGGCCGACGCTGGGCGGCACTGGTGCGGCCGGGAGGGAAGCTCAAGCCCGGCCGCTCGGTCGTGGTCGCCGACGACCTCACCGTCGAGATCGTGGATTCCACCGACGACGGCGGCCGTGTGGTCGAGCTGTGCACGCCGCTCTCCCCCGAGGACGCGATCGAACGCCACGGTCACCTACCGCTACCTCCCTATCTGGAACGCGAGGCGGAGGCGCTGGACCTCGAGCGCTATCAGACCGTCTACGCGGGCGTTCCCGGATCGGTGGCGGCTCCGACCGCCGGGCTCCACTTCACCGATCCCCTGCTGGAGCGGGTGCGGGGCAGGGGAGCGCACATCGCCAAGGTCGTGCTGCACGTCGGGGTGGGCACCTTCCGCCCCGTGGAGGAGGAGGACCCGTCCCTCCACCGGATGCACAGCGAGCGTTGGTCGGTGCCGGAGGCCACGGCCGCGCTGTTGGCCGAGGCACGCAGTCGCGGAGCGCGGATCTGGGCCGTGGGAACGACGGTCGCCCGCACCCTGGAGACCGCGGCGGACGCGCAGGGGCGCGTTGTGGCGGGGACGGGCGAGACGGAGCTGTTCATCCGGCCCCCGTTTCCGTTCCGCGTCGTCGATGTGCTCATCACCAACTTCCACCTCCCCCGTTCGACCCTGATGATGCTCGTGGCCGCGTTCGCCGGCTTCGATCAGACGCATGCCGCCTACGCCGAAGCGGTGGGGTCGGGGTATCGGTTCTATTCCTACGGCGACGCGATGGTTCTGCTTTGAGCGGGTTTCGCTTCACGCTGGAACAGCAGAGCGGCGCGGCCCGGACCGGGACGCTGGAGACGCCGCACGGCTCGGTCGCCACTCCCCGCTTCATGCCGGTGGGAACACTCGGTGCGGTGAAGACCCTGACCGCGGAGGAGGTCCGCCAGGCGGGCGCGTCCATGGTCCTGGCCAACACCTATCACCTCTACCTGCGTCCCGGGCACGATGTGGTGCGAGAGTTGGGTGGATTGCACGCGTTCATGCGGTGGGAGGGGCCCATCCTGACGGACTCAGGGGGGTTCCAGGTCTTCTCGCTCTCCAAGATCCGGCGCATCCACGACGACGGTGTCGTGTTCCAGAGTCACATCGATGGATCCTCCCACGCCTTCTCGCCCGAGCGGGCCATCGACATCCAGCGCGCCCTCGGGGCGGATGTGGTCATGGCTTTCGATGAATGCCCACCGGGGGGTGCCGACCGATCCACGGTCGAGCGCGCCAACGAGCGGACCGCGCGCTGGCTGGAGCGGTGCCGGGTCCATTTCGACGGATTGGCCCAGGACTCGGATGGGCCCGAGCAGGTGCTGTTCCCCATCGTCCAGGGCAACGTCTACGACGACCTCAGGCGTGCCTCCGTTCGTGACGTCCTCTCGATCGCTCCGTCCGTGGGATACGGCATCGGCGGCCTGAGCGTGGGGGAGGCCAAGCCCGACATGTGGAGGACGCTGGAGGTGCTCGACGGGGAGCTCCCGCGCGGCGCGGCCCGCTATCTGATGGGTGTGGGCTACCCGGACGACCTCCTGGAGTCGATCGCTCGCGGGTGCGACCTCTTCGACTGTGTGGCGCCGACCCGCAACGCGCGCCATGGGACGGCCTGGACGCTGGAGGAGGGCCAGATCAACCTGAAGGCCGGCCGCTTCCGCCTCGACCGCCGACCCGTCGATCCGGGCTGCGACTGCGCTGCCTGCGCCCAGTACGACCGGGCCTATCTGCGGCACCTGATCGTGTGCGGGGAGAGCCTGGCCCACCGCCTCCTCTCCGTCCACAACCTGCGCTTTCTGCTCCGGCTCACCGAGGAGGCCCGGCGGCGCGTGCTCGACGGGTCCTTCAGCGACTGGAGCCAGGCCTGGCTGGAACGCTACCGCGGTGGCCGGGGGTAGAGCCTCCGCGGCCCGCCCGATCCACGGCGCCCGCCCGAGCTTTCCAAGGAGAACCGCGTGAACGTGAGCGCTTCGCTGCTGCTGGCCCAGCCCCGAGAGGGCGCCAACGGCGCCGTCGTCTTCCTGGTCCAGATGATGCTCTTCTTCGTCATCCTCTACTGGCTGTTCATTCGGCCGCAGAGGAAAGAGCAAGAGCGCTTCAAGCAGATGGTCGATGCGATCAAGAAGGGTGACGAGATCGTGACCAGCGGCGGTGTGGTCGGCACCGTGGTGCACGTGGCCGACGACCGTTTGACCATCAAGTCTGCCGAGTCCCGGTTGGTGATCGAGCGCGCCCGCGTCGCGCGCATCCTGTCCGGGGGGCAGTCCGCCGAAACGCAATCCGGCGCCTAGCCGATCGAGACAGCCGAGGAGTAGAGCCTTTGTCCATCCGCCCCATCCGCATCCTGGGCGATCCCGTGCTGCGCGAGTCCGCGGCCCTGGTCGAGTCGTTCGACGAGGCGCTGGCCGAGCTCGTCGAAGACATGTGGGAGACCATGTACCACGCAGACGGCATCGGTCTGGCTGCGCCGCAAATCGGTGTCTCCCAACGGATCTTCGTCATCGACGTGCGACGCTCCGACGAGGATGGCCCCGAGCCCCTGGCCCTCATCAACCCTACGGTGGTCGACTCCAGCAAGAAGACCGAGAAGGCGCCCGAAGGCTGCCTCAGCATTCCGGGGATGGAGGATGTGGTGACCCGTCCGATCGCCGTCCGGGTCGAGGCGCTCGATCTGAGCGGCGCTCCACTGGTGTTGGAAGCAGACGGCCTCTTTGCCCGCGCCCTCCAGCACGAGATCGATCACCTGGACGGAGTCCTCTTCATCGATCGGCTCAGCCCGCTGAAGCGGCGCCTGCTCCTCGAGAGGTGGAAGAAGGCGCAGGCGGACGAGGAATGAGGGTCCTCTTCTGGGGCACTCCCGAGTTCGCGCTCGCCTCCCTCCTCGCCCTGGAGAGCGAGGGACACCACATCGCAGGGGTGGTGACGCAACCCGACCGGCCCGCCGGACGGGGACGACGCCTGACCCCGTCGCCCGTGAAGCGATGGGCGGAACAGGAGGGCTACCGCGTGCTCACGCCGGAGCGTCCGCGCGGAGAGGACTTCCTGACCGACGTGCGGGATCTGGCCCCCGAAGTCTCAGTGGTCGTCGCGTACGGCCACATCCTCAGGCCCGAGGTACTCGATCTCCCTCCCCAGGGCTCGCTGAACGTGCACGCGTCCCTGCTGCCAGAGCTGCGCGGGGCCGCCCCCATCAACTGGGCGATCGCCCGCGGCCACGACCGCACCGGCGTCACGATCATGCGGATGGTCCCGGAGATGGATGCCGGCCCCATCCTTCTGCAGGCGGAAGAGCCCATCGGAGCGCGTGACACGGCAGCGGCGCTGGGTGCGCGCCTGGCGGAGCTGGGCGCGGAGCTGCTCGTGGAAGCCCTTGCCTTGCTCGAGGCGGGACAGGCCGTCGAGCAGGAGCAGGACCACAGCCGAGCCACGTTCGCTCCCAAGGTGAACCGTGAGGTCGCCCGCATCGATTGGTCGCGTAGCGCGACCGAGGTGGGTTGTCACGTGCGGGGCATGGACGCGCTTCCAGGCGCTTGGACGGAGCTCGACAGCCAACCGCTCAAGCTCTTCGACCCGACGCCTCTCGCGGAGGCCGTGCCGGACGAAGCGCCCGGGACGGTGCTGGTGGCTGACTCCACGGCAGGGTTCGTCGTGCGCTGCGGAAGCGGCGCCGTCGCGTTCGCTGAGGTGCAGCCGGCCGGAAAGGCGCGCATGCCGGTCGGCGATTGGTTGCGGGGTCGGGGCGCGGAGGCAGGTCAGCGCCTGCGGTGATCCGCGCGCTGCACGTCATCGCCGGTGCGGCCCTGCTGAAGGCCGGTGTCCCGCTGGAACCTGTGCTCCGGGCCGCGGCCTCCCAGCCCGGTCGGATCGCCTTGCACCTGCGAGCCCCGGAGCTCTCTGCGGCCGACCTCCTGGAAAAGACACGCGCGCTGCTCGGCGCACCGGGACTGCAGGTCCTCGTGAATGATCGAGTGGATGTGGCCCGGGTGGCTTCCGCACACGGAGTGCAGCTGGGGCAGGGTTCCCTGGACGCCACCGCGGCGCGCCGCCTGCTGGGAACCGCGGCCACCATCGGCGCCTCTGTGCACACGGCGGAAGAAGCCGCCGAGACACGCGTAGCCGACGCCGATTTCCTCCTGGTGGGCTCCATCTTCGAGACTGCCTCGCATCCGGAGCGAAGCGGTGCAGGGCCTGAGCTACTGCGGCGGATCTCGGCCCTGGAGGCGCGCCCTCTCGTCGCGATCGGAGGGATCTCCCCCGAACGGGTCGCGGTACTGTTGGACGCGGGTGCCGCCGGCGTCGCGGTCCAGACCGGTATTTGGGGCGCCGCCGACCCGGAGCACGCCGTGGCTGCCTATCTGCGCGCGTTGGAGGACGGAACAGCCGGAGCGCGAGGCGCGCTCGCGCGCCGACCGAACGAGCCTACGAATGTCTGAACGACCCGAGACGATTCCAGTCCGCCTGAACGGGAGCGAGCGCAACGTCCCAGCAGGGTTGAGCGTGCACGCCCTGCTCGAGCATCTGGATCTGGTGCCCGCCACCGTGGTCGTGGAGCGGAACAAGCGGATTCTCCGACGCGACCAGTACACGGATGAGCCGGTCGAGTCGGGAGACGAGCTGGAGCTGGTGCACTTCGTTGGGGGAGGATGACAAAGACGATGCAGAAGGACCTGGAGACAGCAGTCGCGTCCGACGACGTCTTCGTGATCGGTGACCGGACCTTCCGTAGCCGGCTGATCGTGGGGACGGGCAAGTACTCGGACAACGCGACCATGGTACGGGCACTGCGCGCCAGTGGCGCGGAGATGGTGACCGTGGCCGTGCGGCGGGTGGACCTGGATCGCTCGCAGGAGGAGGGCATCCTCCATCATCTCGATCCCTCCGAGTTCTTTCTGCTCCCCAACACTGCGGGGTGCTTCACGGCGGAAGAGGCCGTGCGCTACGCGCGTTTGGGCCGTGCAGCCGGGCTCGGTGACTTCGTCAAGCTCGAGGTGATCGGAGACCAGACCACTCTGCTGCCGGACACGGTGGCCACGCTGGAGGCCGCGCGGACGCTGGTGGCGGAGGGATTCCAGGTGATGGCCTACACCAATGACGACTTGATCATGGCCCTGAGGCTGGAGGATGCGGGCTGTGTCTCGGTCATGCCCCTGGCCAGTCCCATCGGATCGGGTCTGGGAGTGGTCAACCCGTTCTTCATCCGCGAGATCAAGCGCCGCTGCTCCGTTCCCATCATCGTGGACGCCGGGGTGGGAACCGCCTCGGACGCCTGCGTGACGATGGAGCAGGGCGTCGATGGCGTGCTCATGAACACGGCGATTGCCAAGGCCGTGCATCCGCCGGCGATGGCCGAGGCCATGAAGCTGGCTGTGCGGGCGGGGCGCCTCGCCTACCTGGCGGGGCGCATGCCTTCCCGCGAGATCGCGGTTCCGTCCTCGCCGTCACAGGGGATGCTCGACTGAGCGGCCGGGTCGGCCGCGCGACGGAGGAGCGCCGCGCGGTCGTGCAGGTCCTCCTCGCCATCGAGCGCGGGCGGCGCGCCGACCGTGTGTTCGAGACGGAGGCGCTGGCTCCCGAGATCCGCCCCTGGGTCCACCAGGTCGTGTACGGGGTCCAGCGCATGCGCGGCCGCCTCGACCACCTGCTGGGCGTGGTTTCCAGTCGCCCGCTGGCCGAGTTGGATGCGCCGGTACGGGCGATCCTGCGCGCGGGCCTCTACGAGGTGCTGTCGTTGGGCACGCCCACCTACGCTGGGATCTCCCAGGGGGTGGAGCTGGCCCGTGACGTGGTGGGTGAGGGCGCCGCCCGCCTCACCAACGCGGTCCTTCGCCGTGCCGAAGCCCTTTCCCACGACCCGGATGCCTTTCCGGCGTTCGAGGCCGACCCCCTCGGTCATCTGTCGTCGTGGGGCTCGCACCCCAGGTGGTTGGTGGAACGCTGGCTCCGCCAGTGGACGCCAGGTGATGTGCGCGCCCTCGTGGAGTCGAACAACCGTCAGCCCCCCGTCTTTCTGGTCCCTGCGGATGGCGATCCGCACCGCCTGCGTTCCGCGCTCGAAACCGAGGGCGTCGTCGGAGCTGCATTGGAGGAGGGGGTCGGCTCCGTCCGCCTGCCCGCAGGAACGCGGCTGCGGACCCTGCTCCCGCGCGTCCACGCCTTCGTGCAGGATCCAGGGGCGTCGCTGGTGGTCGGGATGATCGACCCTGGAGACGGGGCCTTCGTCGCCGACCTGTGCGCCGCGCCGGGGGGCAAGGCCCTGGGACTCGCGGCGCGCGGGCTGCGAGTGGTCGCTGCCGATGCCTCGGAGTCGCGCCTGCACCTCCTGGCCGCGAGCGTGCGACGTCTGGGGCTCGGGGTGACGCTGATGGTCGCCGATGCCGGCCGCCCGCCTTTGCGAAAAGCCCCGGTGGTGCTGCTCGACGCCCCCTGCACCGGGACCGGAACCTTGCGGCGTCACCCCGATGGACGCTGGCGCCTCAGACCGAAAGACATTCGAGCCATGGCCGGGGTCCAGGAGAGGCTCCTCGACGGTGCGGCGCCCCTGGTACCCCCCGGGGGCCTTCTGGTGTATGCCACCTGCAGCCTGGAGCCGGAGGAGAACCAGGAGCAGGTCGAGCGGTTTCTGAGCCGCCGTCCGGACTTTAGGTTGGAGGCGCCGCGGACCATGGACCCGCGGTTCCTGGACGAACGAGGCCGCCTTACGGTCCTGCCGCAGCAGAGCGGCTACGACGGCGCCTTCGCCGCTCGCCTCAGACGGGATTCATGAAGCCGATCAGCCCAGGAAATCAGAGCAAAGAAGCGCAGTCGAGCGTGATCGGGCCTCGTCGTCGGCCGCGCTCGGGGAACGCCGACGTGCGCCGCTGGCTCTCTGGCGTAAGCGGCAGCGGCTGGGGACGCGCGGCGGTGCTCGGCCTCGTCGGGCTTCTGGTCGGTTATCTGTTCTCCACCCGCGTGGTGTTTCCGGCTGCCCCGGCGCCCGAGAATCTGATCACCGTACCCGATCTGAGTGGGGAGGAGCTCTCGGAGGTCGCGGCTCGCCTTGAAGGCATAGGCCTGGTCGTCGGCGAGGTCGACTCCGTCAAGCATCCGGGGGTCGATATCGGCGGTGTGTTCGGACAGAGCCCGCTGCCCGGCCAGCGAGCGCTGCCGGGCTCGGCCGTCCGGCTGTCCGTGAGCAGTGGCCGGCAGGAGATCCGCGTGCCGGAGCTGGTGGGGGCGCCGCTCGACCAAGCCGTCGCGTTGCTGGAGGCGTCGGGCTTCACGTTGGCGCTGGACAGCGTGGAGGCGTCGGCGCCCCGCGGCACGGTGGTGGGGCTGGTGCCTGAAGCGGGGGACCTGGTCGAACTACCTGCGACCATCGGGGTGCAGGTGAGTCTGGGGCCCCCACTCGTCGCCATGCCGAGGTTGATCGGCCTGAGCGAGGAGGAGGCCACCGAGCAGCTGGAGGCGCTTGGTCTGCGGGTCGGAGACGTCGAGGTCCGCTTCCGCTTCGGATTGGATCAAGGAAAGGTGATCGAGCAGGAACCGGCGCCCGGGCGCCAGATCGAAGAGGGATCCACGGTCCGCTTGGTGGTGGGCCGGCGCGCTCGCGAAGGAGGGGGGAGCTGATGCGGCCGTCACGCGTGTACATGATCGCTGCCGGGACCGCGTTGGCGTTGATCGCCGCCGCCTGGATCAGCCGCGACAAGTTTCGCCCGGTGGGCCCGGGCGTGGCTGCGCCGACCTTCGCCTATCCCTCTCTCGAGGGGGACACGCTCGATCTGGCCGACTACCGCGGCAAGGTGGTGCTGGTGAACCTGTGGGCGACCTGGTGTGCTCCCTGCCGGTCGGAGATGCCGTCGATGCAGCGCCTGTACGAGGAGATGAAGGATCGGCCCTTCGAGATCCTGGCGGTCAACGTCGACGCCAGGTTCGGCGAGGTCGATGTGGGCGGACGGCCGGGCGGCGACGTGCCCGCGTTCGTGAGTGAGTTGGGTCTCACGTTCCCGATCCTGCTGAACCCGGCTGGCGAGATCCAACGGGAGTATCAGACCACAGGTCTGCCCGAGTCCTTCCTGGTGGGGCCGGATGGCGTGATCCGACGCAAGGTGGCGGGCGGGACCAACTGGGATCAGCTCGCGTACCGCGAACAGATCGAGCGGATGCTGACTCCGTGATCCGCGCGGCCGGAGCCCCTTCCTGACGTGAGTCGGTTGCAGGAGGTATTGGCGAAGAACGGGGCGCTGAAGGCAGCCGCGCTCGGCCTCGCCCTGCTGCTCTGGATTGCCGTACGCATCGACTCGCCCGCCACTCGAACCCTCGAGAACGTCCCGGTGACGGTCGAGCTGACCGACCGCAACTGGGCCGTGCGCACTCCACTGCCGGGGCCGGTGACCTTGCACTTCGAGGGGGCCACCCGCGATCTCCTCCGACTGGCCGGCAGCAACCCGAGCATCGTCATTCCCATCGAGGCCGTTTCGGGGGCCGATACCACGGTCGCGATCGAGCGCGACTGGATTCGGCTGGGGGGTCGCCTGGCAGGGAGCGTGCGGGAGGTTCAGCCGCCGGCACTGCGTTTGAGCTTCGAGCCCATGGAGTCGCGTTCCGTTCCGGTCACCGTGCGGGCCCTCGGGGGCCCGCCCGAAGGGCTGGCTCTTTCAGCACCGCTGACCACGGTTCCACGTAGCGTGCGGTTGCGTGGGCCGGCCACCGCCGTAGCCGCGCTGACCGAGATCCCCTTGGAGCCGCTGGCGCTGGGGGACTACCGTCGCGCCACCACCGTGACGCGCGCCGTGGACCTGACCGGGCATCGTGATCTGTCCGTCACGCCGGACTCGGTCACGGTGGTGATCACCCTCGAGGAGGAGGTCGAGCGCCGGATCGATGGGATCCCGCTCCTACCCGATCCGCGCGTCGGCGCGGTGCGACTGGAGGCGGACACGGTGAGCATCCGAGTCTTCGGGGCCCGCTCCCTGGTGGGACGCCTGGACACGGGGCCGCTGCTGGCACTGGCCCGTCCGCAGGCCGACGCCGTGGACACGACCTTCTGGACCGTCCGGCTCGAGGGACTGCCAGAGTTGCTGCGCGCGGAGGTCGATCCGCCCCGGGTGCGCATTCGCCCTCCGGAGGCGCCGTGAGCGACCTCTGGGTCATGGGCATCGAAACCAGCTGCGACGAGACGTCGGTGGGCATCGTGCGGGGCCCCGAGACGCTGGCTGCGCTGGTCATCCACAGCCAGGATCAACACGCCCTCTATGGAGGAGTGGTTCCGGAGGTGGCTGCGCGTGCGCATCTGGCCAAGATCGACGACGTGGTCGACGCCGCCTTGGTCCAGGCCGGCATCGGGTTCACGGATCTGGACGCCATCGGGGTCACGTCGGGCCCCGGCTTGATCGGCGCTCTTCTGGTGGGCGTGACCTGGGCCCGCGCTGCCTCTGTGGCGCTGGGGATTCCCTTGATCCCGGTGCACCACATGGAAGCCCATCTTTTTGGCGTGGCGCTCGACGATGCGGAGGCGAGGCCTCCTTTCGTCGGACTCCTGGTTTCCGGTGGTCATACCCTGCTGCTGTACGCGGAGGAGTGGGGTCGCTACGTGCTGCTGGGTTCGACGCGGGACGACGCTGCGGGAGAGGCGTTCGACAAAGTGGCCAAGATCCTGGGCCTGGGGTATCCGGGCGGGGCCGCGTTGGAGCGACTGGCCCGGGAAGGGGATCCCTCGCGGCATCCGCTGCCGCGGCCGATGGTGCGAAGCGACCAGGCGCCTGGGGACGACGACTACTACGATCTGTCCTTCTCGGGGTTGAAGACGTCTGCCGCCCAACTGGTGGCGGACCTGGATGCGACCGGTCGCCTCGATGGTGAGCGCCCCCATATCGCCGCTTCGTTTCAGGAAGCCGTGGTCGACGTACTGGTCGCCAAGACGAGACGCGCCGTTGCGGAGACCGGCGCTCCACGCGTGCTCCTGGGGGGTGGTGTGTCGGCCAACACGCGCCTGCGCCAACGCCTCGCCGCAGCGCTGGCCCCCAACGCGAGCGTGCACACGGCTTCGCTGCGGCTGTCCCTCGACAACGGGGCGATGGTGGCGCGCGCCGCTTTGTTCCGCTGGACTCGCGATGGCGCCGCGGTCCCTGTTTCCGCCGACGCCGCGCTGCCGTTTCCCGGTTTGCGCGCGGCCAGTCCCAACCCCAGCCGCTGAGGCCGCTCGTGTTTCCGATCCTCTTCCGCTTTCCGGAGTGGATTCCGATCCTGGGCGGGGAGCCCATCACCACGTTCGGCGTGATGATGTTCCTCTCGTTCCTCACGGCTGCTTGGCTGCACCGGAAGGAGATGGCGCGGGCCGGCTTCAATCCAGACCACACCTGGGACCTGCTCTTCTCTGCGGTGGTCGGTGGTATCCTGGGCGCGAAGCTCTACTACGTGCTGCTCAACTTCGACCTGGTCCTGGCCGATCCACGCTTCCTGTTCTCGCGGGGCGGGTTGGTGTGGTACGGTGGCTTCATCCTGGCCACTCTCCTCGTGGCTCTGCACGTGCGCCGCCTGGGATTGCCGGTACCCCGCATCGCGGACCTGACCGCGGCCCCGCTGGCGTTGGCCTATGCGGTGGGTCGCGTCGGCTGCTTCCTGGTCGGTGACGACTACGGACGGCCCACGGACTCCTGGGTGGGGGTCCGCTTTCCTGAGGGGTCGCCGCCCACAACCGTCGACGCGATCGAGCGCACCTTCGGCGTGCAGGTCGATCCTGCACTCGTGCAGCGTTTCGGCAACGTCGTCCCCGTGCACCCCACACAGCTGTACGAGGTCGGCATGTCGCTGCTGATCTTCGCGTTCCTGTGGCGGATCCGTCGGCACGCCCACAAGCCGGGCTGGTTGTTCATGACCTGGTTGTCGCTCGCGGGCATCGAGCGCTTCGTAGTCGAGATCTTCCGGATCAAGGACGACCGCTTCTTCGGTCCCTTTACGCTCGCGCAGATGATCAGCATCGGGCTCGTCGTAGCAGGCCTCCTGGGGGCCCTGCGCCTGCGCGGCGCTCCGCACGCTTCCACTGAGCGCGCTTGATCCTCCCATGCCCGTCATCCTGCAGGCCTCGGACCTCCACTTCGGCAAGCCACACGACTCGGAAGCCGCCGAGGCGCTCCTGGCAGCGGCTCGGCAGATCCGACCCGATCTGATCGTCCTGGCGGGCGACTTCACGCAGCGCGCCAAGCCGCGCGAGTTCGAGCAGGCCCGAGCTTTCATCGACCGCCTGCCCGAGGTACCGCGGGTGCTCACGCCGGGCAATCATGACGTGGCGCTCTATCGGGTGGCGGAGCGCCTGCTGTTCCCGTTCCGCAACTACCGTCGCTGGATCGAGGATCGCCTGGACTCGGTGACGCGGATCGACGGGTTGACCGTCGTGGCACTCAACACGGCGGCCCCCCGCACCGCCATCGTCAACGGCACCGTGCGTGAGGCGCAGTTGACCTACGCTCGGGAGGCCTTTGCGGAGGCGCCCCCTGGGGACCTCAGGGTCGCCGTGCTGCATCACCACATGGCCGTTCCAGGGGATTGGACCTACCATCCGCCGCTGCCGCTGCGCGGGCGGGTTCTGGACGTGCTCGAAGCCGCCGGCGTGGATCTGATCCTGAGCGGGCACCTCCACCGTGGCTTCGTGAGTCGAGCGGCGTGTGTGCTCCCGGAGCGGAGCCGGGACATCCTCATCGTCCATTCGGGAACCGCGACCTCCCGGCGCGGACGGGGGGCAGAGAAGGGAAAGAACACCTTCAATGTGGTGCACGTCGACGCGGAACATCTGACGGTCGAGCACCATATGTACTTCCGGAACGACGGTGTATTCCGACCTACCATCCGCCACGTGGCGCCGCGTCCACCCGCCAGCTGGCTCGCAGGGCGGGCTGGGTCCCCCGACTCGGGCGCGCCGTGACCACTGCCGGTGCGTCCATGCGCAAGACCCTCCAGCGAGCGTTGCTTTCCAGCCTGATCGGCGGCGCGACGCTGGCGAGTACCTTGGGCGCCCAGAGCCGTGAACCCGAGGTGGTGTCGCTGCGCTTCGAAGGCAACTCGGCCATCGGCCGTAGGGAGCTGCGGCAGTCGATCTTCACCAACGAGAGCGCCTGTCGTTCGGCGCTCCTGGCTCCCTTGTGCTGGCTGGGCGTGGAGGCGGCTCAAGAGCACTACACGATCAGCGCACGCATGCTGCAAGTCGATGCGGTGCGCCTGCGGGTGCTGTATGCGCAGAGAGGCTTCCGGCGGGCTACCGTGGAGCCGGTTCTCACCTACCCCGAGCCTGGGGATTCCTCCAAGGTCGACCTTCTGTTCCGGATTACGGAGAACGACCCCATCCTCATCGACTCGTTGACCTTTCTGGGGTTGGAGGAGCTGGATTCGGATCTCACGGGTGCTCTGCGCACGCATGTAGGGAGTCGACTGGACGGCATCGATCTGGCCGCGGACCGCGACTCCGTGCTGGTGCGGCTCCAGGAACAGGGCTACGCGCACGCCGAGATCTTCCGGGAGATCTTCATTCCCGCTTCGGCGCCCCTCTCGGCCCAGGTGACCTTCGACGTCTACACCGGTCCGCAGGCGCGCTTCGGCGCGGTGTCGTACGAAGCGGTGGCAGTCGACTCCGCGGCGGGTCCCACCCTCTCGGACGAGACGCTTCGACGGGCCGTCCGGATTCGTCCGGGACAGCCCTACGTGAAGAGCCGTCTGCAGAACGCCACGCAGGATCTCTACAGCATGGAGATCGTGCGCTTCGCGAACATCGCCGAGAACCTGGAGAACGATCCGGATTCGATCGTTCCGCTCCACGTGAGCGTCACCGAGGGGGACATCCATCGAGTCCGGGCCGCACTGGGCATGAGCAATGCCGAATGCCTCAACGGCGAGGGGCGTTGGACGAGCCGCAACTTCTTCGGCGGTGCGCGCCGCCTCCAACTGCGGGCACGCATCTCCAACGTCCTCGCTTCGGAGTTGAACAGCACGGCCTGCAGCGAGGCCGGCACGGGCGAGTTCGCGGGCTTGAACTGGCAGCTTGCCGGGGACTTCACCCAACCGTTCGTGTTGGGGTCGCGCACCTCGCTCCAGTCGAGCGCCTTCATCGAGCGGCAGGCCATCCAGGACGTATTCATCCGCAATGCCGTAGGAGCGACGGCAGCGCTGACGCGCGACATCGGAAGTGGGCAGCTGGTCTCGCTGTCATACCGGCCCCAGGTGGCGCGGCTGGACGCAGCCGAGTTCTTGTTCTGCACGAACCTGCTGGTGTGCAACCTCCAGGACATCATCGTGCTGCAGGGGAACAACTGGCTGACGCCGCTCGGATTGACCTACACGCGCTCGCGCATCGATCAGATCCTGAATCCCACCCGCGGCTTCACGGTCCTCCTGGACGGCGAGTACGCGGCCGCCTGGACGGGGTCGGACTTCGGATATCGGCGCTGGCTCGGAGAGGTGGCGTGGTACCGTCGCCTTTCTGAGCAGGTGGTCTTTGCCACGCGTGCGCGGGCGGGCAACGTGACGCCGAGTGAGTTCCGCGGCTTGTCCACCAATGAGACGGGGCTGGCGATCATCCACCCGCAGAAGCGCTTCTACGCGGGGGGCGCCAGCACCGTGCGCGGGTTCCGGGAGAACCAGCTGGGCCCCCGCACGCTGGCGGTCGAGCTGGAGCGCCTGGTGATCCCGGCGGAGGGCGGCGCGGCCGTCTGCGCACCCGCTGAGGTCCAGCTCCTGACCTGCGACGCCACCCCTCTGCTCGATGTTGCCGGAGCGTTCAGCCCGAGACCGACCGGGGGGAGTCGGGTAGCGTTGGCCAGCGCCGAGCTGCGCGTGGACTTCGGCGAGACGGCGCTCCAGGGGGCTGCCTTCCTGGACGTGGGACAGGTGTGGGATGAAACAGGGTCGTTCTCACTCTCTGATCTGGAGCCGTCTCCAGGCGTCGGGGTGCGGTACTTCTCCCCGATCGGCCCCATCCGTCTGGACGTGGGGTATCGATTCGCGGAAGCGGAGATGTTGCCCGTGGTGACGTCCCAGATCCGCCGCTACGACCCGGACCGCGATGCCGGTCGGACGCCGTTCGAGGTGGACGGCGTGGAGTACGTACGGAGCGACGACCTGGCGCTGTTGAGGCCGCGCGTGCTCTTCGGCTCTGCGGACCGCTGGTCGCTCGACCGCTTCCAGTTCCATCTCTCGATCGGACAGGCGTTCTGACGGTGCGCGTGTCACGGTGGGTGCGCGGAATCGCATTCTCGATCGGGGTGGTGGTCATCCTGGTGATGACGACCACCTTGCTCTTGGCGCGCACCGCCCCGGGACGGTCCCTGGTGCTCTCGCAGGCCCTGGAGCGCGCGCGGGCGCTGGTCAACGGCTCGCTCGAGGTGGGCGCGTTCGGTGGAGGCGACCTGTTCGAGCAGGCCTCCCTGATCGACGTGGTGCTCCGGGATCCCGACGGCATGCCGCTGCTCACCGCCGACTCGATCCTGGTCGGCTATTCGGCCTGGTCGTTGCTCACCGGGAGCCGTGAGCTTTCGTCCCTGGACGTGCACGGCGCGCTGCTGGTCCTACGCTCCCAGGAAGGGGGGTGGAACGTGGCCCGCGTGTTCGCGGACACCGCGGCGGTCCCGGCGGCCCAGCCGGCCGTCGCTGACTCGACCGACACGGGGCTGGTGGGACCTGCTCGCTTCGTGCTGCGCAACGTCGAGCTCCACCGCACCAGCATACGCATCGAGCCGCCGGACGGGCGCCCGCTCCAGTTTTCAGCGATCGATGCGGAGCTTCCCCGCGTCGTGCTGGGGGGCGCGCAGGGCATCGACGTCGCGGAGATCTACCGGCTGGGATTCCAGGCGGCCCTGCTGGAGGGCACGGTGGACGTGCAGGAGATGGTCGGTCGCGTCGAGCACGAAGCCAACCAACTTCGTGTGGAAGTGGCCCGGCTGCGGCTTCCGGAGTCCGAGGCGAAGGGCGGGGTGCAGGTTTCGTGGAGTGACTCGACGGGCGTCGTCACTGCGCTTCAGATCGACGCGCGGCCGGTCGCCCTCGAGGAACTGCGCTGGCTCCTTCCCGAGTTGCCACAGGGGCGTGTGCAGGGGCACCTCGAAGGAGCGCTCGCGCCCGGGAGCAGCCGCTGGTCGTTCTCCGAGGCGCGCTACGAGGGTCGCGGCGGAGCACTCACGGCGAGTGGCGACCTGACGTTCGATCCCGACCTGCGATTCGAGCGCATGGCCCTCTCGGTCGAGAATCTGGATCTGGCGCTGTTGGAGCCCTGGCTCCCCGACACGACCCTGGCCTGGGGCCGCGTGGATGGGACAGCGCGCGTGGACGGCCCCCCGTCGCGACTCGCGCTGGATGCGAACCTCACCCTCCGCGATCCGGCCGGAGCGCTCACGCCGTCGCGGCTTGTCCTCGACGGTGTCGTGCGAACGGGCCGGACGGTCGGAGCGAGCGACCTGCGCGTGGTGGGGCAACCTTTCGACTATGCGCTCTTGCACCGCTGGGGCGGCCCAGGCTGGCTGTCGGGTCCCGGCGAGTTCGACGTCCGCGTCGACGGCACGCTGGCGGAGGGCCTTCAGCTACAGGGTTGGGTGCAGAAGGGAAGCACGGCCGCCCCCCCCACGCGTATCGCGGCGGATGTCCGCCTGCAGCGCCCAGCGGGCGAGGCGCTGGGTGTACTTGGCACCTTGGATCTCGAGCCCCTCCGCCTGGTGGACCTGATGGCGCTGGCCCCCGAGCTCGAGCCGCGAGGCGAGGCTCGCGGACGAGTGGAGGTTTCGGGAACGGTCGAGGCACTGCAGCTCACCACCGACCTCGAGACCAGCGGTGGACCGCTGGACGTGCGTGCCCGCGTGACGCGCGTCGGCGGCCGAGCCGCCGTCGAGGTGCAGGGAACGCTGGCAGCCTTGGACCTCTCCGCGCTGTCGGGCAGCGTCCCGGAGCGCACGGCGGTGAACGGCTCGGTGGATCTCACGCTGGGCCCCGCCGAGGGTGCGTTGACCGCAGCGTTGGACCTGACTTCGTCGCGCCTGGCCGGTATCCAGATCCGCCAGGTGAGCAGCGCGTTGCGTGTGGACGAGGGCGTGCTGCGCCTCGACTCGTTGGCGGCCGCGTCGGCGCTGGGGCGACTGGACGCACGGGGCACTCTGGCGTTGGAGCCCGAGGCTCCCGAGGGTGCGCTGCAGATCGCGTTGACGGAGGGCACGCTCGCGGGCCTGCGACCGCTGGTCTTCGGAGAGGAAGGCGACCTGCCGGTGGGCCTGGCCGAGGTGCGGCGCCGGTTGGAGGCTCTGGAGGGCTCGCCGGCCGATACCAGCGCCGTCGACCTGGGTGGAGCCTTCGAGCTGCGCGGCACGCTGCGCGGCACTGCACGCGCGCTGATCGGCGAAGGGCGGGTCGAGTTCACCGATGCCGTCTACAAGGGGATCCGGGCGGAACGCGCGGTGGCGCAGGTGGACCGCTTCGACCTGCAGAGCGGCGATCTCGAGGCACGCGTGGAGGGCACCGCGGTGGCGCTGCTGGACCGTCCCTTCCAGTCCGCCACGGGCACAGTGGGATTGTCCGGGGGCCGCGGCCGGGTGGTCATGGAGCTGGTCCGCGAGAGCGGCACCGTGTTCGCCGCGGGCGAGATCGATGCAGATTCGACGGCGACCCTGCTGCACGTGGATCAGTTCTCGCTCGTGGACCAGGGCGAGCGCTGGAATCTGGGCGGTCCGGCGCGACTGGCCTGGGGGCCGCAGGGGCTCGAGGTCCGGGACCTGACGCTTCTGCGGTCGGGAGTGGAGACCTTCCGTCTCGACGCCAACGGGACCCTGCCCAGGGACGGCTCGGGCTCCTTGGCGGTAGAGGTGCGCGCCCTCGACCTGGCGCGCATCAGCCGGGTCATCGCGTTCCAGGAGAACGACATCGAGGGCCTGGTCGATCTGAGCCTCGACGTGACGGGGACGCTGGGCGCCCCGGTCATCGAAGGCAAGCTCGGCGTACGTGACCTGCGCTACCGCGTGGTGCGCTTCGATCTGTTGGAAGGAGACCTGGACTATCGTGGCCGAGTGTTGCGCGGCTCGGTATTCGGATGGAGAGGCGGGCGTCGAGCCGTTCGCATCGAAGGAACCATGCCGGCCGATCTGGCACTCGTGGGAGTCCAGGACCGGATCCCCGAAGGACCGGTCCGGTTGTCGATGCAGGCGGACTCTGTTCCTCTCGCCAACGTGCTGGGGTTCTTCCCCAACTACGAGCAAGTCGAGGGCGAGCTCTCTGGCAACTTCGTGGTGGCCGGCACGCCCAGCGACCTTCAGCCGTCCGGTGCCGTGCGCCTGACCGGTGGTGCCGCGACCCTGCCCGACTTCGGGATCCGCCCCTCCGAGGCTGACGGCACCTTCGAGCTGACACCCAATGGAGTCGTGACGGTCGACGCTACGCTGCGCGAAGGCGGGCGGGCACGCGTCACCGGTACGCTGAATCTGAATCCCATCGCCGATCCGGGGTTCGATCTCGATATCGTCACCGTGGATCGGGACGTGGTGCGCGCCGCGGCCCGGCGCGAGATGGAGGCCCGCGTCGCGGGCAGCGTCCACCTCGGTGGCAGCTATCGCCGCCCCGAGCTGACGGGCCAGCTGAATGTGCGCGAGGGAGTCCTCTACCTCGACGAGTTCGTTCGCGCGGCCACCATCGTCGACCTGACCGACCCGGCGCTGGCGGAGTTCGATCGCGAACTTCTGGCGCTCGAGCCCATCGTGCGGGAGAGCCAGAACCCGTTCATCCAGAACCTGCGAGTGACCGTCGACGTGTCGATGGACGGCAACGTCTGGTTGCGCAGTCCCGAGATGAACGTGGAGATGGCCGGCGCCCTGCTGCTCACCTTTGACCGCTCCAACCGGACGCTGGCCATGCTGGGCGATCTGAACGCCCTGCGGGGCACCTATCGCGTCGTCGGCCGCCAGTTCGACGTGCAGCAGGGGACCGTGCGCTTCCTGGGCACACCGGGGGTCAACCCCACCTTGGAGATCACGGCACTGAATCGTCTGCGCACTGCCGGGAGTGGTGGCCTCGATATCACGGCCAGCGTGGATGGCACCATGCTGCGGCCCGAGGTTCACCTCACCAGCGATCTCCCCGGCGCCACCCAGGAGGACCTGATCAGCTACCTGCTGTTCGGGCAGCCGCAGGCGGCGCTGTCCCAACTCGCGCGCCAAGGCGGCTCCGTCCTGGGGTCGGCAGGGCTCACCCTCACGTTGGGCGCCCTGGCCAGCCAGGTGGGCTCATTGGTCGCAGAGGAGCTCCCGTTCGACTACCTGGCAGTCACCACCCAGCAGGCGTTCAGCCAGGGAGTGAGCCAGAACGCCGTGGTCGCGGGACTGCGCACGGCCGAGGTGGAGGTGGGCAAGTACGTCGCCGACGATGTGTTCCTGGCACTGATCCTGAGTCCGTTCGCCTCCCAACGCTTCTCCGGCTTCAGGGTGGAATGGCGCCTCTCGGACGAGGTCGGTGTCGAGGGCTTCGTGGAGCGTAGGCTCGCGCAGCTGGGGGCGACCGGGTTCGACGAGCTGCTCTTCGACCTCAGACGGGTCATCGGCGTTCGTTTGTTCCGGGAGTGGGGTTACTAGCAGAAGGAAGATCTGCTGGTCCTGCGTCCCGCGGGGCTGCTGCACATGCCGGGAGCGGGCCGACGGCCGCCCTGGGGCAGGCAGGGCCGGGGCCGGCACCCGGGGATCCCGTCAGGGTAGAAGAGACGATTCCCGGGGTGTTTCCCGGGAGGGCTTCACAACCGGGGGATGTACGGATGCAGAGAACCAAGGTCTTCGGGCTCATGGCGGTCATGACAGCCATGCTGGCCATCGTCGGCGGCGTCTTCGGGGGCCGAGGCGGAGCGCTGACCTTCTTCCTCTTCGCGGCGCTCATGAACTTCGGGATGTACTGGTTCAGCGACCGCATGGTGCTGCGCATGTACCGCGCCCGGATCGTCGGACGCGAAGACGCTCCCGATCTGTATGCCCTGGTCGATCGCTTGCGGCAGCGAGCTGGGCTGCCCATGCCCACCGTCGCGCTCGCACCGCAGAAGCAGCCCAACGCGTTCGCCACCGGACGTAACCCCGAGCATGCCGTGGTGTGTTGCACCACCGGGTTGTTGGAGCTCATGAACGAGCGTGAGATCGAAGGCGTGCTGGCCCACGAGCTCGGACACATCAAGCATCGGCACATGCTGACGGGAACTGTGGCCGCGACGATGGCCGGTGCCATCGCCTCGCTTTCGCGCTGGGGGTTCTTGCTCTCGCGCGGCGAGGACCGCAATCCATTCGTCGGCATCGCCATGATGATCGTAGCGCCCATCGCGGCTGCGATCGTGCAGATGGCCATCAGCCGCCAGAATGAGTTCCAGGCGGACCGCGCCGCTTCCGAAATCGTAGGATCACCGCACGGCCTCATCAGCGCGCTCGAGCGGCTGGACGCTGCCTCTCGCCGCATTCCCATGGACGTCAACCCGGCGGCGGCCCAGCTGGCCATCGTAAACCCGCTGGCTGGCGTGCGTGGCATGGCCTTCACCAAGCTCTTCAGCACGCATCCGCCGACCGTCGAGCGGATCGCGGCTCTGAGGGCGCTGGCCTAGAGCCCGGCGACCGATGAGCCGTTGGCGTTCACCGGTCACAGGCCTCTAGCCGACCAGGGAGGAGCGGACTCTGCCGGCTTCCAGCGATCCGCGCGAGCAGCTCGTCGTACGGGGTGCTCGCGAGCACAATCTCCAGAACATCGACGTTTGCCTTCCCCGAAACCGCCTGATCGTCATCACGGGTCTGTCGGGTTCGGGGAAGTCGTCACTGGCCTTCGACACCATCTACGCCGAGGGCCAGCGTCGTTACGTGGAGTCTCTGTCTGCCTACGCCCGTCAGTTTCTGGGACTGATGGAGAAGCCGGACGTGGACACGATCGAGGGCCTCTCTCCGGCCATCTCGATCGAGCAGAAGACGGTGAGCCGCAACCCCCGCTCCACCGTGGGCACGGTCACGGAGATCTACGACTACCTCCGACTCCTGTACGCGCGCGTTGGAACCCCTCACTGCCCATCGTGCGGCGCGGCGGTGGAGCGTCAGTCCGCCACCCAGATCGTCGGGCGCCTGCTGGAGATGGGGGAGGGGACCCGCATCGAGGTGCTGGCGCCGTTGGTGCGGGGAAGGAAGGGCGCCTTCCGGGACCTGTTCGAGAAAGCGCGCAAGGAAGGGTTTGTGCGGGCCCGGGTGGATGGAGAGACCTACGACCTCAGTGACCCACCCACGCTCAACCGCTACGAGAACCACGAGATCGGGATCATCGTGGACCGACTGTCGATCAAGGACGAAGAGCGGGATCGGCTGGCGGACTCGGTGGAGACCGCCCTCAAGGCAGCGGAGGGCGTGGTGGAGGTGACGGAGCATCGCGGCAAGACCCAGGTGCGGCATCTGTTCAGCGAGCACTACGCCTGCGTGGAGTGCGGGACCGATCTTCCGGAGCTGGAGCCTCGCCAGTTCTCCTTCAACTCGCCCTACGGTGCCTGCCCCGACTGCGGCGGACTGGGGACCCGCAAGGAGGTCAACCCGGACCTGTTGCTCGCGGATTCCTCCGTCTCATTGCTGGAGGGCGTCGTCCTTCCCTGGGGGGAGCCCACTGGAAACCTGAGGCACTCGGTGATTCCTGGTCTCGCCGACGCCTACGAGTTCGAGCCCAACCAACCCTGGGTGGAGCTGTCCAAGGAGGCGCAGCGCGCCATCCTGCACGGCTCAGGCAAGATGAAGATCCGCTTCCCCTACCGGGCAGGCTCGACCAAGGGGTTCTACGAGGATCGCTGGGAAGGGGTGGTGGCCAGTGTGGAGCGGCGCTACGCGGAGACCAAGTCGGATCAGGTTCGCACCCAGCTCGAGGACTACATGTCCACGCTCCCGTGCACCGCGTGTGGGGGCAGCCGCCTGCGGAGAGAGTCGCTGGCGGTCACGGTAGGGGGGCGATCGATCTGGGACGTGGTGGACGCACCCATCGACGAGGTACTGGACTTCGTGGGGCGCGTGCGCGTCGCGGGCGAGAAGAAGCCGCGCAAGGCGATCGACATGCGGCCGCTCCCGGCCGAAATCGCAGGACCCATCCTCAAGGAAGTGCGGGAGCGGCTCGGCTTCCTCACCGACGTGGGGCTCGGCTACCTGACCCTCAG
The DNA here is from genome assembly GCA_041390105.1 of Gemmatimonadota bacterium. Classification (NCBI taxonomy): domain Bacteria; kingdom Pseudomonadati; phylum Gemmatimonadota; species Gemmatimonadota bacterium. The sequence continues at coordinate 1,430,135 of JAWKQO010000001.1, read as the reverse complement.
CCGTTCGGCCGAATCGCTTTCGGGTGGCGAGGGACAGCGCATCCGCCTGGCGACGCAGATCGGCAGTCGTCTGGTCGGCGTGCTCTACATCCTGGACGAGCCGTCCATCGGACTGCACCAGCGCGACAACGATCGCCTCCTTGCCACGCTGGAGCGGCTCCGCGAGTTGGGCAACACGGTCATTGTCGTGGAGCACGACGAGGACACCATCCGGGCTGCGGATCACATCGTCGACCTGGGTCCGGGGGCGGGTCGGGCCGGAGGTCGTGTGGTGGTCGAGGGCACGCTGGCGGACGTGATGGCCTGTGACGCGTCTTTGACGGGAGCCTATCTGAGCGGTCGCCGAGACATTCCGCTGCCTGAGCACCGGCGCGGTCCCGAGAATGGCTCCCTGGTGGTGCGCGGCGCCCGCGAGCACAACCTGCGCGAGATCGACGTGGAGATTCCGCTGGGGTGCTTCGTGGCCGTCACAGGCGTCAGCGGCTCCGGGAAATCCACGCTGGTCAACGAAACCCTCTATCGCGCCTTGGCGCGCCGGCTCTATCGATCCAAGGCACTGGCGGGAGCGCACGACGAGATCGAGGGCATCGAGCGGGTGGACAAGGTCATCGAGGTCGATCAATCCCCGATCGGCCGGACGCCCCGCTCCAATCCGGCCACGTACACGGGCGTCTTCACGCCGATCCGTGACCTGTTCGCGAGCCTGCCGGAGTCACAGATGCGCGGCTACTCCGCGGGTCGCTTCTCCTTCAACGTGAAGGGCGGGCGCTGTGAGGCCTGCGCGGGAGACGGGCTGGTCAAGATCGAGATGCACTTCCTGCCGGACGTGTACGTGCCCTGCGACGTCTGTCGTGGCAGGCGCTACAACAGGGAGACGCTCGACGTCTACTACAAAGGCAAGAACATCGCGGACGTCCTCGACATGACCGTGGAGGAGGCCGTGGAGTTCTTCGATGCTGTGCCGCGGATCCGAGAGAAGCTGGCCACCCTGGCGGACGTGGGCTTGGGCTATGTCCACCTCGGTCAGGCGGCCACGACCCTGTCCGGCGGCGAGGCGCAGCGGGTCAAGCTCGCCACCGAGCTCTCCAAGCGCGCCACCGGAAGCACGGTCTACATCCTCGACGAGCCTACGACCGGCCTGCACTTCGAGGATGTGCGCGTGCTCCTGGAGGTGCTGCATCGTCTCGTCGAGCTCGGTAATACGGTCGTGGTCATCGAGCACAATCTGCAGGTGATCAAGACCGCCGACTGGATCATCGATCTGGGCCCCGAGGGTGGGGCGGGTGGCGGGCGCGTCGTCGCGTCGGGGGCGCCGGAGTCGGTGGCGGCCAACTCCCGCTCCCATACCGGCCGCTATCTGGCACCCCTCCTGGCGGCCACACCGGTCTAGCCAGGCAGAGGCCAGGCGCCGGGCTGCGCGGCTCGCCTCGCCGTGGGCCGCGCGCTACCTTCAGGGACGCAACTCCCTCTGAAACCGAGGCTTGGGGGACTGCGTACGGACCGAAGCCCAGGGGAGCGGGGTCGGCTGAGCCGGCCTGGCTGAACATGACCGCCCCCTGGACCGTAGCATGGACGATCACGCGCTCGGCGGCGGGGGCCCGCCGCGACCGGGAGGCACGGGCCTTCCGGGCCCGAGCCTTGCCTGAGAACGGAAACCATGGTGAGCCGAGACGATCTCGAGAGCTTCCTGATCCGCATGGACGTGGATTACACGGAGGTCGCCGAAGGAATGTTCGTGGTGCGCTCCCGGGAGGGAGGGCCCACGGTGGTGCTCCACCATTCCCCGCCACTCCTGGTGGCGCGGCTGAAGGTGATGACGCTGCCGGAGAAGAACGGGTTGGCAGACCTCTACCGGACGCTGCTCGAACTGAACGCCACCGATATCGTGCACGGCGCCTACGGGATCGAGGGGGACGAGCTGATCCTCTCACACACGCTCGAGCTCGAAACGCTGGACTACCATGAGCTGCAGGCTTCGCTGGAGAGCCTGCAACTCGCCGCTTCCGGACACTTGGACCGCATTCGCTCCCTCGCGTCCGCCGGCGTGGAGGGCTGAGAGACCCATGGGCATCCTGCAGAAACTCTCGACGGTCTTCAAATCGAACATCAACGACCTCATCGCCCGGGCAGAAAACCCGGAGAAGATGCTGAACCAGATCATCCTCGACATGAGGGATCAGCTGGCGAAGGCGAAGCGAGAGGTCGCAGCCGCCATTGCCGATGAGCGCAAGCTCCGGCAGCAGCTGGACGACGAGGTCAAACAGGCACGGGAGTGGGAACACCGAGCCATGCTGGCGGTCAAGGAGAATCGGGACGACCTGGCCAAGCAAGCGTTGATCCGTCAACAGGAGCATGCGGGTCGTGCCGCTGCCCTGGAGCAGACTTGGACCGCGCAGTCCGCGGAGACCGAGAAGCTCAAGAACTCGCTGCGCCAGTTGAACGACAAGATCGAAGAGGCCAAGCGCAAGCGGAATCTCCTCATCGCCAAGCAGAAGCGCGCCCAGGCCCAGAAGCGCATCCACGAGACCATGGCGGGCCTGTCAGACACGTCTGCCTTCGAGGCCTTCAACCGCATGGCGGAGAAGATCGAAGAGCAGGAGCGCCAGAGCCTGGCCTCCGCCGAGGTGACCGAAGCGTTGCGCGGCGACACGCTCGAGGACGAGTTCCTGCGTCTCGAGTCCGGAACCGGGGGCTCGGATGTGGAGGGACGGCTCCTGGCGCTCAAACAGCAGATGGGCCTGCTCGGCGCAGGTGAAGCCGGTGAGCCCAAACAGCTGTCGGCAGGCGACGAGGTGGCCGAAGACGAGGATGAGAACACCCCGGTGGCCGCCGATTCCGCCGACAACGTGGTGCGTGACGCCGAGCTGCTCGAGGAGTTCGAGCGGTTGGAGCGCAAAGGGTTGAACTGAACCGGGGGCGTCCATCGGTTGGAGGTGCAACGGCACCTCCACCAGAGGGACCGATCCGACCCGCGCCGATCCGCAGTGGTGGGCGGCGTGGCGGGATGCAGTGGCACGTGGGTGGCGCCGGCCTGGCGTCACCCACTTCTCGTTCGATGCGGAGGCTGGATCCGTGAGCGTGGTCTACCTGAATGGGGCCTACCTGCCGGCGGCGGAGGCGATGGTGCCGGTGGACGATCGAGGCTTCCTCTTTGCCGACGGGATCTACGAAGTGGCTGCGGCCTACGAGGGCCGCTGGCTGCGCCTCGATGCACACCTCGCCCGCATGGCGTCTGGGCTCGCGGCGCTCTCCATCGACTTCGATCCCGCGAGTCTGGTGGCCGTCCATGACGAGTTGTTGCGCAGGAACGGACTTGCCAACGCGCCGGCTGCGATCGTCTACGTGCAGGTGACGCGCGGGGTGGCCCCGCGGTCGCATGCATTTCCCACTCCGGCCGTGGCGCCTACCGTATACGCGTTTGCCAAGGAGTTCCGCCGTCCCGATCCGGTGCGCTGGAGTGAGGGCTATTCCGCGATCACCGTCCCCGATCCTCGCTGGGCCCGCTGCGATATCAAGTCCATCGCGCTGCTGCCCAACGTCCTGGCGCAACAGTCAGCCGTAGCGGCGGGCGTCGACGATGCGTTGTTCGTCAAAGACGGGATCGCGATCGAAGGTGCCCACAACAACCTGTTCGCCGTGTTCGGCGGTACGGCGGTGACCTACCCCAAGTCCAACTACATCCTTCCGGGCATCACGCGCGACCTGGTGTTGGACCTGGCGCGGGCGCGAGGCATCCCGGTCGAGGAGCGACCCATTCGCCTCGAATCGCTCTGGGATGCGGACGAGCTCTTCACCACGGGGACCACGACGGAGGTCCGCCCGATCGTGAGCGTGGATGGTCGCCGGGTGGGCGGTGGCCGCGTCGGGGCGGTCGCCCGGACGTTGCACGAGGCGTTCTCGGAGGCGGTGGGCGCGCTGGCATCCGGCGCCGTGACGTGACGCGAGGCCCCGTCCTCGCGCTGGCGGCGGCGCTCGCACTGGGCGGTTGCACTCTCCTGGGGACGCCGGCTCCGCCTCGGGGTACCGTGCCCTGTTGCGGTGGAGGTGCCGGTGACCTGCACGTGCGCTACCTGGGCGTGGGCGGCTGGTTGCTCGAGTGGAACGGCGTTCAGATCCTGACCGCGCCCTTCTACTCGAATCCTTCGGCCACGCGCGTGGCTTTTGGCCGCATCGAGTCCGACACCTCGCGCGTCGACGCCCTCTTGCCGGACGTCAGTGGCGTCGAGGCCATCCTGGTCGGACACGCGCACTACGATCACCTGATGGATGTGCCCTTCATCGCGAATCGCCGCGCCCGCGGCGCCACGGTGTACGCCAATCGCACGGCCCGCAACATCCTGGCCCCGGTGGTCGACCCGGCGCGCGTGCACGCGGTCAACGCCGACGCGGGCACTCCGGAAGTCCCCGGCCGCTGGCTGGCGCTGGCCGGGGGGCGGGCACGGGTGATGGCCATCCAGACCCTGCACGCACCCCACTTTCCGAAGGTCGAGCTCTTCGAGGGCACGGTGGATACGCCGTTGGCGGAGCTGCCGGAGACCGCGGAAGGGTGGAAGGGCGGAGTCGCCTACGCGTTTCTCATCGATTTCCTCGATGCCCAGGGAGGCGTCGCCTACCGGATCCATTATCAGGATCTCGCCAGCACGGAGCCCTGGGGCTCGATTCCCGACGATGTGTTGAAGGATGGCGTGCCGGTGGACGTAGCGATCGTATGTCCACCCAGCTTCGACCACGTACGCCGCTATCCCGAGTCGATCGTGGAGAACGCGCAGCCGCGCCACGTCTTCCTGGGACACTGGGAGGACTTCTTCGACCCCCCCTCCGAAGCACCGCGTTCCGTTCCCCTCACCGACCTCGACGAGTTCGTGCGCAGGCTGGAGCGGGTGCTCCCGGCCGGCTCCAGCTGGAGCCTCCCCTACCCGGGGGAGCGGTTCAACGTCCCCTGACGGTCGCGACTCGAAGGGAGTGGGGTTCGGCCACGGCAACCACCAGACGGAGCGCCGTATGAGGTCCTGGGTCCGGGCACGCGAGCGTTCCCGTCTTGCCGCCGCCGCCGTTCTGCTCACGGCGGGGTTGGCGACACACGTAGCAGCGCAGGACCTGGTCCTCGAGAACGCGCACATCGTCGATCCGCGTGCGCGCACGGTCATCGAAGGCCGCCTGGTGATCCGTGCGGGTCGGGTGGCGGCGGCCGGCGCCGACGCGCCCGTGCCCCCGGGGGCTCCCATCCTCGACGTCCAGGGGCGCTGGGTCATCCCCGGACTCTTTGATCTGCACACACACTCCTTCGGCAATGCCGCCATGACGGGCCCAGGCCAGATGACCGGGCCGGTCGGTACCGCCCGGCTCGCGCTGCGCGCGGGGGTCACCGGCTTCCTCGACCTGTTCAGCATGGAAGACATGATCCTGGGTGTGCGGGACCGTCAGCGAGCGGAGGGGCTCCCCGGCGCCGACGTGTTTGCTGCAGGTCCATGCCTCACGGCCACGGGTGGGCATTGCTCCGAGTACGGAGTGCCCACCCGGCTCGTGGACACGCCGGAGGATGCCTGGCGGGAAGTCGACGCGCTGGCGCTCAAGCGGCCCGACGTCGTGAAGCTGGTGTACGACCACAATGTCTACGGCGGTCGTTCCCTACCCACGTTGGACCGGGCCACCTTGCAGGCCGTGGTCGAGGCCGCCCATTCCCACGCGCTGAAGACGATTGTGCACGTCGGCACCTGGCAGGACCTGCAGGATGCGGTCGAAGCCGGCGCGGACGCCGTCACGCACACCCCGGGCCCGGGGCCGATGCCGCCCGGCGTGGCCGCCCTGATGGTTCAGAAGGGGACCCTGCACATCCCCACGCTCGCCGTGCAGAGCGAGTTGGCTCGCATCGCGCGCGACCCGGCGCTTCTCGACCGACCCCTCCTCGTTGAGTCGGTAGATCCGTCGGTCCTCGACAGCTATCGGGATCCGGCTGTCTGGCCGGCGCGTATGCAGGGCTTCCTGGCGTGGGTGCGCTCGCTCGAGCGACCCAATCTCGAAGCCGTGTCGACCTTGGCTGCGGCGGGAGTGCGCATCGGCGCCGGAACCGACGCGGGCAATCCGGGCGTCTTCCAGGGCTACTCGGTCCACCGTGAGATGGAGCTGTTGGTGGAAGCCGGGCTTTCCGAATGGGATGCCCTCGCTGCCGCCACGGTGGTGCCGATGGAGTTCCTCGGCCACGATTGGGGTGTGGAGGCGGGCGCGGAAGCCACGGTGCTGGTGCTGGACGCGTCGCCGCTGGTCGACATCCGCAACACTCAGCGCATCCATGCGGTGATCCAGCGAGGCGTGCGAGTTGCAGAGGGCGGTTCCTAGCCGCCTCCAGGCCCCCTCACGGGTAGATGAGGTAGCGGCTGCGGAGCTGTTCGAAGGCCCGACGCTGTTCCGACCAGGGTGCCGTAACGGCGTCGAGGCTTCGTCCGGCTTCGATGCCGAGACGAAGGTCGTCGCTGCCGGCCAGCCGGTCGAAGTGACCTTCCCGCCAATCCCAGCGATCCCCCGACATCCTCCGGGCCTCGATCAGCAGCGCGACGGCCGTGCGGGTCGGGTCGTAGGCAGGACCCAGGGCGGTCAGGCGGACGCCCTGGACGGTTTCGTCTCCGAACTTGCCATCCCCAGGCTGGCGCGGGGTGAACGAAACGGCTGTGACGCGGACGTCGGGCAGGTCGTACGCCGCCATGGCTTGGGCCAGGTCCTCGCCATCCAGCCAGGGCGCGCCGATTTGCTGGAATGCCTCAGGCGTTCCGCGACCCACGGAGAGGTTGGTCCCCTCGAACAGGCAGGTCCCCGGGTAGTGCAGGGCGCTCTCGACCGAGGGCATGTTGGGTGATGGGGCGATCCAGGGCAGCCCGGTCTCGGGGAAGGACAGGTCCCTCGTCCATCCGTCCAAAGGGACGACGTGGAGTTCCACTTCCACCCCGAACTCCCCGCGGACCAGTCGCGCGAACTCGCCCGGCGTCATTCCGTAGCGCATGGGCACCGGGTAGCGTCCCACGAACGTGGAGTACTCGGGATCCAGCACGTCTCCCTGCACGGTCATGCCGTTGATGGGATCGGGTCGGTCCAGCACCACGAAAGGGATCCCGGCCTCGCCCGCGGCTTCCATCGCCAAAGCCATGGTGGAGAGGTAGGTGTAGTAGCGGGTCCCGACGTCCTGGATGTCGTAGAGCAGCACATCGATCCCTTCCAGCATCGCCGGGGTCGGCTTGCGGGTGTCGCCGTAGAGCGAGTGGATCGGTAGTCCGGTCTGCTCGTCCCGACCGCTCTCCACCAATTCGCCTGCCTCGGCGGCACCGCGGATGCCGTGCTCGGGAGCGAACAGCGCCACGAGCTCCACCTCAGGGTGCTCGTAGAGTCGGTCGATGGAGGGCCGTCCCTCGCCGTCGACGCCCGTGTGATTGGTGAGCAGGGCCACCCTTCGACCGCGGACGACGTCGATCGAGTCCGTGAGCAGGACCTCGATTCCCGGACGTACCCGAGCCGGTGTATGCTCCCCGGTGGCGGCCGGAGCCGCTTCGCTGCTGCCCCCGCAGGCGCCGAGCAGGAGCAGCGCGGTGGACGTGATCGGGTACGATTGTGGGAGGCGGAGTACGTTCATTAGCTTCCGGGCGCGGTTCGACGTCATGGCGCAGCGACCTGCGTGCCACGTTGCAGGTGGCGCCGGGGGTTCGTCAATCCGACCTCGCGCAGGCCGCAGGGGGCGGCGCGCGTCTTGCGAGCCTGGAAGGAGACCGAGTCCCTATCCGATGAGGGTCCCGCCCGTGCGCGCATTCCGATCTCCGCCTCGCGAGCTTCAGTGGCTGCGGGGTCAGGCGGCGGCGCTTGCCCTGGTTCTCGCCTGTGCGAACCCGTCGCTGGCCCAATCGCCCGAGGGTGCGCCAGGGGGGGAAGGGCGGGGCGGAGCGGAATACACCTGGTCCACCGCGACGCTCGAGACCCTGAGCCTGCGTCAGAAGGCCGGCCAGGTCCTCATGCCCCTGGTGGAGGGGGCGTTCACGCCCGCCGGATCGGAAAGCCTCGCGCAAACGCTCGACGCCATCGAGAAGAGCGAGGTTGGGGGCCTCATTGTGACCATGGGCTCGCCCACCGAGGTCGCGGTCAAGTTGAACTACCTCCAGGGCCTGTCCCGCCTTCCCCTCCTGGTGGGTGCCGACCTCGAAGAGGGGCCGGGCTTCCGGTTCGACGGCATCGTCCGCCTCCCGGGCGCCTACGAGCTCGGGGGAGCGACGACCTTCCCGTCGCTCATGGCCATCGGCGCCACCGGGGATCCCCAGTACGCCTACCAGGCTGGACTGGCCACCGGTCGTGAGGCCCTGGCGCTGGGGATCCACCTGCCGTTCGCACCCGTCCTGGACGTCAACAACAACCCGGACAACCCCATCATCAACACGCGTTCGTTCGGTGAGGATGCCGAGCGCGTAGCCGCGATGGGGGCGCTGTTCGTGCGAGGGATCCAGGAGGCGGGCGCCATCGCCACCGGAAAGCACTTCCCGGGGCACGGGGATACGGACACGGACTCCCATTTCGCGCTGCCGGTCATCCGCTCCACGCGTTCCCGGCTGGATTCGCTGGAGTTGGTACCGTTCCGCCGCGCCATCGACGACGGGATCGGCGCCATCATGACCGCGCACATCTCGCTGCCGGAGATCACGGGGGAGCAACGGCTCCCGGCGACGCTTTCGGGCAAGGTGCTCACCGATCTCCTGCAGCGCGATCTGGGGTTCTCCGGCCTGGTGGTGACCGATGCCATGAACATGGGTGCCATCGACCGCGCCTACGGCCGCGGCGAGGCCGCGGTCCGGGCGCTCATGGCGGGAGCGGACATCATCCTGATGCCCCCCAACCCGGAGGTGGCGATCAACGCCATCGTGACGGCGGTCGAGGCAGGGCGGCTTCCGGAGGCGAGGCTGGACGAAGCCGTCACCAAGATCCTGCGGGCCAAAGAGCGCTTGGGGCTCGACCGTCGGCGCACGGTGGACGTTGCCGGTGTGGTCTACAAAGTGGGCATCCCCGAGCACCGGGAGATCGCGGACGAGATCGCCGCCCATTCGATGACCCTGATCAAGAACGATCGCGTTCTCCCACTCCGGGGCACGCGGCGGGCCCGCGTGCTTTCCCTCACCTACCGGAGGGAGAGTGATCTACTGGCCGGTCGTTCGTTCGACCGGGTCCTGAGGGAGACGTACCCACGGCTCCGCACGGAGAGCGTATACCGCGACACCGACGCGGGCGTCTACGAACGGCTCGCCCGCGAAGCGCGCCAGTACGAGCTGGTGGTCATCTCCACCTATGTGGCCGCCGTGACGTCCAGCACCCAGATTGGGGTCGCCGAAGGCCTGGCTCGTCTGGTTCAATCCCTCTCGGAGGCAGGAGTGCCGCACGTGGTCGTCTCGTTCGGGAGCCCGTACCTCATCCGCGATTTTCCGACAACGCGCGCCTACGTGGCGGCCTGGAGCGGATCGGGGGCCAGCCAACGGGCGGCGGCGGCGGCCTTGTTCGGGAGGGCGGAGTTCGCGGGTCACCTTCCCACTCGCATCTCCGAAGACTACCCGGTGGGTTTCGGCCTCACCTTGCAGCGATGAGGCAGGCGTCAAGGCGGCGGCGCGGCGGGGCGAGGGTCCTGCTCGCCGGGGTGTGCACGCTGGCGTGCTCCGCGGGAGCACCCGCGGAGGCAGGCCCCCCGCCCGCACCGGCGTACCGCACAGCGGCCGCGGTACCGGAGGCCGAGGTCCTGGACGAGCTGGACTTCGCGGGGGAGCGCTGGGTCGAGCAGACCTTGGCGGGCCTGACACTCGCTGAAGAGGTGGGGCAGCTCGTCATTCCCTGGATTCCCGGCGCCTATGCTTCGACCTCGAGCCCCGAGTTCAAGGAGATCGCGGGGTGGGTGGAGGAGCTGGGTCTGGGGGGGGTGTCCATCTCCATCGGCTTGCCCCACTCGTATGCTGCGAAGCTGAACGAGCTGCAGCGCCGCGCCCGCGTCCCGCTGTTGGTCACCTCCGACTTCGAGAACGGCGGACCGGGGATGCGGATCAACCACTCCTACGCGCTGCCCTCTCTGCTCGCACAAGGCGGTGGCACCAGCTTTCCGCCGACCATGGCGTTCGGCGCCATCGCGGACGAGCGCGCCGCCTTCGAGTATGGCCGCATCACGGCGGCTGAGGCACGCGCTGTGGGTGTGCACATGATCTTCGCGCCGGTGTTGGACGTGAACTCCAATCCCGCCAACCCGATCATCAACACGCGTTCGTTCGGCGAGAGGCCGGCCGACGTGGCCCGGTTGGGTGTCGCGTTCATCGAGGGGGCGCGGGCCGGGGGCGGACTCACCACCGCCAAGCACTTCCCGGGGCACGGAGATACGGAGACCGACTCGCACCTGGCCCTGCCGGTCGTGACGGCCGACCGAGCGCGTTTGGATCGTCTCGAGTTGGTGCCGTTTCGCGCTGCCGTCGACCATGGCGTGGACGGGGTCATGACTGCTCATGTGTCCGTGCCGGCCGTGCTCGGTGAGGATGCTCCCCCGGCTACGTTGTCTCCGTACTTCATGACGCGGCTGCTGCGTGAAGAGATGGGATTCCGCGGCGTCCTCTTCACGGACGCGCTCCGGATGGCGGCGATCAGCGATGCCTATGGCGGTGGTGAGGCTGCGGTGCTCGCCATCGAGGCAGGCTCGGACGTCATCCTGGCGCCCGAGGATCCGCGTGCGGCCGTGACCGCCGTGACGGATGCCGTGAACAGCGGACGCATCCCCAGGGAGCGCATCCAGGCGTCGGTGCGGAGGATCCTCACGTTGAAGGCCCGCGTGGGCCTGCACGAGCGACGCTTCGTAGACATGGAAGCCGTCGACGAGCTGGTGGGGTCCGCAGAGCACGTCAGGGCTGCGGAAGCGGACGCGGTGCAGTCCGTGACCCTGGTCACGGATTCCTGGGCGCTGGTGCCGTTGGACCTGGCGCGGCGCCGCCGGATTCTCTCGATCACCTACGCTCGTGTGAGCGACCCGGCCGCGGGCCTGGCCTTCGACGCCGAGTTGCGCCGGTTCGGCGCGGAGGTACGGAGCCAGCGCGTGTTCGACGAGACACCGCAGGACGGCTACGTCGAGCTGGCAGCCGCGTCCGACAGCGTCGATCTCGTGGTGGTCAGCGCCTACACCCCGCCGACGGCAGCCGCGGGCAGCGTGGCGGCCCCGGAGGGGTTGTCGGGGTTGGTGGAGGGATTGCGGGGGCGCTCTCCGGTGGTGGTGGTGTCGCTGGGCAACCCCTACCTGCGTACGGCCTTTCCGCACGCGGATGCCTATTTGATCGGCTGGGGCCCGCACGAGGTGTCCCAGCAGGCTGCCGCGCGAGCGTTGGTCGGAGCCCAACCGATCACCGGACGCCTCCCCATCACACTCCCGCCGGAGCAGCGCGTGGGCATGGGCCTCGACCGCGCCGCCACCGGAGCGCGCCCCGTCAGTGACGTGCGCGATCCGCTGGCGGAGGCAGGCGTGCTACCGGGCCGCCGTGTCGTCCGCGCCGCGGGTGCGCAGGACGGAGCGCTGCAAGCGACCGGCATGCGGATCTCCCCGCTGGAGACGGAGGCGAGCGAAGTCGGGATGTCCGAAGCGGTCCTCGCCCAACTGGATTCGTTGATCCTGGCCGGCGTGGAGCAGGGGGTGGCGCCCGGTGTCGCCGTGGCCGTGGGCCGCCACGGGCGTGTCGTGCGCCTGCGTGGGTTCGGACGCCTCGACACCGATGCGACGTCGCCTCCAGCGGACGCGGCCACGCTCTGGGACCTGGCATCGCTGACCAAAGTGGTGGGCACCACCACCGCCGCGATGCTCCTGGTCGAGGAAGGGCGTCTGGACCTCGATGCGCCCGTGATCCGTTACCTGCCCGACTGGGCGGATGGAGACCCCCGCAAGCGGGACGTGACCGTCCGCCACCTCTTGCTGCACCGAGCCGGGCTACCACCCTTCCGCCAATGGTACCTGCAGGAGAGCGGCAGAGACGCGTACCAACGCGTGATCAACGGGCTCGCGCTGGACTATGCCCCCGGCGATTCGACCGTCTACTCGGACATCGGCTTGATGACGACCGGCTTCATCGTCGAGCGCATCAGCGGCCTGACCCTGGACGCCTTCCTGGCCGAGCGGGTGTTCGGGCCGCTGGGGATGGTCGACACGGGCTTCCGGCCCGCGGCCGAGTTGATCGACCGGATCGCGCCGACCGAGATCGACCGGACCTTTCGACGGCGCCATGTGCGCGGCGAGGTCCACGACGAGAACGCATGGGCCCTGGGCGGAGTGGCTGGGCATGCGGGGTTGTTTTCCTCGGCCCGGGACCTCGCGGTGTTCGCGGCGATGATGCTGGGGAACGGAGTCGCTCCCGCGTGCCGACCGGTCGCGGGCTCGGGTGTGCCCTGCAACGCACCGCGCCCACGGGACCTGACCCTCCTCAACGCGTCGACCATCCGGCTGTTCACCTTGCGGCACGACGGAACGTCCAGCCGCGCACTGGGCTGGGATACTCCCAGCGGAAACTCGTCGGCGGGGCAGTATTTTTCTCGGCGTTCCTTCGGGCACACCGGTTTCACCGGGACGTCCATCTGGATGGATCCCGAGCGCGACCTCTTCGTGGTGTTGCTCACCAATCGTGTCAATCCCACGCGCGAGAATCAGGCGCACGTGCCCTTCCGGCGCGCTGTCCACGACCTGGCCGCGCGGGCGGTGCTCGATGCTCCGGTAGGGCGGGAGTGAACGCGCGTTCCCTCGACATTCGGTGGCCGCCTCATGAGTGAAGCGTTCACCGGACTCGACGTCGTGGTGCTGGGCGTCTATCTGCTGGGCGTAACCGTCTGGGGCGCGTGGCTGGGACGCGGACAGACGGGCGGCACCGACTACTTTCTGGGGCGGAGAGAGCTTCCCTGGCTGGCCGTGATGCTGTCGATCGTGGCCACGGAGACGAGCACGCTTACGTTTCTCTCCGTACCGGGGATCGCCTACCTGGGCTCCCTGACGTTTCTGCAGCTCACGTTCGGCTACCTGGCCGGCCGCGTGGCGGTCTCGGTCGTGTTCCTGCCGCGCTATGCGAGCGGGGAGATGACGACCGCCTACAGCATGCTCGAACGCCAGTTCGGCGCGGGAGCGCGACGCTTCACGTCCGGGGTCTTCATGGTGACGCGGCTCCTGGCGGATTCGGTCCGCCTGTTCGCCACCGCGATTCCGTTGGCGATCATCACGGGCTGGCCCTATCCGGTGTCGATCGCCGCCATCGCCGTGCTCACCGTGGTCTACACCTATCTAGGTGGCATTCGCGCCGTGGTCTGGGTGGACGCCCTGCAGATGGGGCTCTACCTGGTCGGAGGGATCGTTGCCTTGGTGGCCGTTGGCCTCGCAGTGGACGGGGGCTGGAGTGCGGTCTTCACACAAGCGGCGGCAGCGGGCAAGCTGCAGGTCCTGGACTTCGGGTTGACGCTCTCCACCCCCTACACCTTCTGGGCGGGGGTGGTGGGCGGCGGGTTCTTGACGATGGCCTCCCACGGAACCGACCAACTCATCGTTCAACGCCTGCTCACCTGTCGTGACTTGCGCTCGAGCCAGCAGGCCCTGATCGGGAGCGGGCTGGCCGTCATCGTCCAGTTCGCGCTGTTCTTGACGGTGGGCCTGGGATTGTGGGCGTACTACATGACCGATGCGGGACCGCGAGCCTTCGATCGGCCCGACGAGATCTTCGCTCGCTTCATCGTGGAAGGCTTGCCCGCGGGGTTGACGGGCCTGCTGATGGCGGGTGTGTTCGCCGCCGCCATGTCGTCCCTGTCCTCCTCCATCAACTCGTTGGCCTCGGCGGCCGCCTACGACTTCTGGGCGCCGCTGCGGGGAGTCGACGATGATGCCGCCGTGCTGCGGGCCGGCCGCATCTTCACGCTGTTGTGGTCGGCCTTGCTGGTCGGTGGCGCGGTCCTCTTCATTCCGTTGAGTCGGGGCACCTCGGCTGTGGAGGTGGCCCTCGCGGTGGCCTCGCTGGTCTATGGAGGGCTCCTGGGAGCGTTCCTGATGGGGGTCCGAGGGACCCGGGCGTCGTCCGGGGTGGTGGCCGTGGCCATGACGGTCGGGATCGGCGTGGTCACCGTGATCTGGAGCCTCTGGACGACACAGGTGGCCTGGCCCTGGTTCGTGCCTATTGGTGCCGCCGTTACTTTCGCGACCGGAACCACATTGGCGCGGGTGTTCAGGACGGCGTGATGGTCATGGCGAACGAGGTAGTGATCGGCATCGACGGGGGCGGCACGCGGACCCGGGTGCTCATCATGGATCGCTCCGGCAAGGAGATCGGGATCGGGGAGGGCTCGGCGACGCTGGTCGATCCGGAAGCGCCGGCCAAGGCGGCGCTGTTGGTCGACACCATCGTGCGCCGGGTGCTGAACGAGCACCGTGTCCCCAGACCGGCGGCGGCGCTGTGGGCGGCTCTCGCCGGGGCGGGTCGGGAGTCCACCCGCCAGCTTCTGAAGAAGGAGCTCGAGGAAATCTCGCGCGACCTGGTCCGTCGAGTCGAAGTGGGCACCGACGTCGACGCGGCCATCCACGATGCCTTCGGGAAGGGACCCGGCATCGTACTGATTTCCGGCACCGGGTCGATCGCCTATGCGGTCACGGCCGAAGGGGAACGCCTTTCCGTCGGAGGGTGGGGTTCGACGTTGGGGGATGAGGGCTCCGGGTACGCGCTGGGACTGGCCGGGCTTTCGGCGCTGCTTCGTGCCCACGACGGTCGCGGGCCCCGGACCGAGCTTTCGTCGCTGCTCAAGGAGTTGGGGCTGGCGGCCCCGGCCGAGCTGGTCGACTGGGTGGCTCACGCCACCAAACGTGACATCGCCGCCTTGGCCCCCACGGTCGTGGGCATCGCCGACCGAGGCGATGCCGTGGCACAGAGCCTCGTCAACGAGGCCGTGGCCGAGTTGCGGCTCCATCTGAAAGCCCTTCTGGAGCGCCTGGGTCCGCAGGCGTCGATTCGCACCGTGGCCCTGGTGGGTGGCTTGATCGTACCCGGTCGGGCGCTGCGCTCGCGGGTCGAGCGGGTCATCAACGAGATGGGGCTGGAGATCCTGACGCGCGAAGTGCGGCCGGACCGAGGGGCGGCGCGGTTCGCCCTGGAGCTCGCCGAACCCGTGCGCTGAGGGAGCCCCCTCCGGCCCTCCGCCGCGGCGGCGCATGCCGGCCGGCCATCGAGACAGGGGGGTCTGTCGAAGCGTCAGGCCGCTCGGTCAGGACGACTCGCCCGCGTGCCGATTTGACTGAAAAACCAGTGGTTTCCGTTGGCATGTGCCCTGCGATGGGGAGTCGCGACATCGCCTGACACGCGCCCCCCGCCGTCGGAGCGGGCGCGCAGCACCAACCAACGGAGACAACCATGGCCATCACCCGGTACACGGCCCGGCGGCCCAGCCCCTGGGCGGATTTCGATCAAATGTTCACGCGCTTCTTCAACGACCGCGCGCTCAGCCCCGAAGGCTCCTCCGTATCGGACTGGATTCCCGCCGTCGACGTACGGGAGTCGCCGGACGAGCTCCTGCTGACCGCGGACCTGCCTGGCCTCAGCGAGAAGGACATCGACATCGAGTTCGAGAACGGCGTGCTCACCATTCGTGGTGAGAAGCGCGCCGAGGAGGAGCGGGAGGGCGAGCGCTACCACATCTGGGAGCGCCGCTACGGTTCCTTCCAGCGCGCGTTCACGCTGCCCCGGACCGTGCACTCCGAAGGTGTGAAGGCGGTCTTCGAGAACGGAGTTCTCAAGATCCACATGCCCAAGGTCCCCGAGGCCAAGAGCCGCAAGATCGAGGTGAAGAGCAGGGCCTAGCCACGCGGCCCAGCTCGCGTTCCCGAGGTTCACGGAGGTCGGTGCCTGCAGGGTCGGGTGCCGGCCTCCGTGCATTCGTGAATCGGTGGAGCTCCGGGCCCGCGTTGACCGAGCGGAGCGCCGGGCCGTAGACTCACGCGGTACGAGCATCGCGCTCGGCTCTATCACCCTCCTGCGCGACGCCACCATGAGCTCTGTCCACGAAGCCACCCGACTCTTCGCTGCGTGGCGCAGTGGCGACGAGGCCAGCCTGGAACGGCTCCTTCCGCTGATCTACGAGGAGCTCCGCCGGCTTGCGGGTCGGTACATGCGCAGCGAACGCCCTGATCATACCCTGCAGCCCACCGCGCTGGTCAACGAGGCGTATCTGCGACTGTTGGACGCGGATCTGTCGTTCACCGATCGGGCGCACTTCTTCCGGATCGCCGCGCAGGTGATGCGACGCATCCTGGTGGACCACGCGCGCCTGAAGCAGGCGGAGAAACGCGGCGGCAAGGGAGCCGTGGCGGTCACCTTGGACGAAGGACTCCTGGTTCACGATACGGCCCCCCAGGTCATCCTCGACATCGACGAGGCCTTGGCGCGGCTCGCCCAGCAGGACGAGCGCAAGGCCAAGGTGGTGGAGCTGTTCTACTTCGGCGGGCTTTCCTACGACGAGAGCGCCGAAGCGCTCGGCATTTCGCCCGCGACGGTGCACCGGGACCTGCAGTTCGCCAAGGCCTGGCTGTATCGTGAGTTGGGCGGGAGCTCCGAGGAGGATCACAGCGACCGCTGAGCGCCCCCTCAGTCCGTCGCGGAGCCGTCGGCGGCGGCCACCAGGTCCCCCAGACGCGCCAGGAACGCGGGACCGTTGGCGGCCATGAGAGCGCCGGGCTCGAGGTCGACCGGCGCCTGATCCAGGCGGGACGCCACGCCTCCCGCCTCCTGCAGGATGATCAGCCCCGCCGCGATGTCCCAGGGGGCCAGGTGCAGTTCCCAGAAGCCGTCCAAGCGTCCGCTGGCGAGGTAACAGAGGTCGAGGGCTGCCGCGCCCGTTCTCCGGATTCCGGCACACCCGCGCAACACGAGGTCGAACTGGCGGAGATAGCGGGGAAGTGCCTCGATCCGTTTGAAGGGAAAGCCGGTTCCGATCAGGGCCTCTCCAAAGTCCTCGACCGCCGAGGTACGCAGGCGCACCGGGGCGGTATCGCCCGGGCCGAGATACCAGGCCCCTCCTCCCTCCCAGGCCCACCAGCGCTCACCCGTGCGTGTCGCCGTTACCGCGCCGGCGCGGACCTTTCCGTCGAGCGCCACGGCGACGGAGGCGGCGAAGTAGGGATGTCCGTGGAGGAAGTTGGTGGTCCCGTCCAGAGGATCGACGATCCAGAGAGGCCCTGCGGCGTCGGTCCCATGGCCCAGCCCCTCTTCTTCGGCCAACACGGCGTGCGTGGGATGCCGGTCGAGGATGAGGTCGGTGATTTCACGTTGTGCTTCGAGATCCACCGCGGAGACGAAATCACCGCGCCCTTTGGTCGCGGTGTGATCACGGTGCGAGCGCCCGTAGTGACGGGCGTGCACGAGGGCCGCGGCGTCGGCGGCGGCGCGCGCGGTGGCGGTCCATTCCTGCAGCCGGTCCAGAGTTCCTCCCGATTCGTCTGTGCGGGTACAGATGGGTGTGGGGTCCCCCGCCCATCGGCGACCTGCTAAGTTAGGCGCCCCTTCGGCGCGGGACAGGGACGGCTCCCTGTCCGGAACGGATTGGAGTGACCGTGAGCAAGAAGCCCGTCGTCCTGAGCGGAGTGCAACCCACCGGCGAGGCCCATCTGGGCAACTACCTGGGTGCCTTCCGCCAGTGGGTGGAGATGCAGGATCGATACGAGACCTACTACTGCATTGTCGACCTGCACGCGATCAACACCGAGTACGATCCAGCCGATCTCCCGGACCGCGTCTTCGACATGGCCGTGAGCCTGCTGGCCGTCGGGATCGATCCGGAGCGCTCGACGCTGTTCGTTCAATCGGATGTGCCGGAGCACGTCGAGTTGTTCTGGCTGTTCAACACGGTCGCGCCGGTAGGTGACCTGGAACGCATGACGCAGTACAAGGACAAATCGTCCAAGCTGGAGTCGGTCCCCGTTGGCCTCCTCAACTATCCCGTGCTGCAGGCTGCCGACATCCTCATCTATCGCGCCGACGCGGTTCCGGTCGGGGAGGATCAACGGCAGCATCTCGAGCTCGCGCGCGACCTCGCCCGTAAATGGAACGCGCGCTTCGGGGAGCTGTTCCCCGAGCCCGATGCGATCATCCCGCGCGTGGGGCGCATCCTGGGGCTGGATGGCGAAGCGAAGATGTCGAAGTCCCTGGGGAACACCGTCGGTATCCTGGCCGAGCCGGACGCCGTCTGGGAACGGGTACGAACGGCGGTGACCGACCCGCAGCGTGTGCGCAAATCCGACCCGGGACGTCCCGAGGTGTGCAATGTGTTCAGCCTGCACACCTTGATCACGGATCCCGGGCGACTGGACGACATCGCCACCCAATGTCGCGCCGCGACGCGCGGGTGTGTGGAGTGCAAGCGCATCCTGGCGGACTCCATCTCGACTACGTTCGAGCCGTTCCGGGAGCGGGCCCAGGAGCTGCGTGCCCAGCCGGGTCGGGTGCGCGACATCCTCGAGGACGGTGCCGAACGGGCGCGGTCGGTCGCCAGCGAGACCCTACGCGAGGCCCGGGACCGCATGGGACTGAACTGGCGCGTCGGGCACGAGTAGCGCCGCCCCCGCCGACGGTCCGGCTCGGGCTCCTCCCCGCGGCCAGGCCCCGCACCCGGCCCGGGCTGCGGAGGCGCCACAGCACCCGCCGATGGTCCGCTTCCTGCTCCCCACCCACGGGCCGGAGACCCCCGGAGCCGTCTCACGCTCAGAAAGCGCCCCAACTGGCGCGCTTTCCGTGCGTCGGAGGTGGAGGGGAGGCTCCGGAGCGGCCTGAGCCGGAAAAAAGGGCTCGGGCGTGGGACCTCCCCGCCCATCAGGGACGAGCAGACGCCGATGACCGAGATCTTCAAGGCTGCCATCGAGAAGGGTGCCAGCGACATCCACCTGAAGTCCGGGGACGTGGTCCGGGCCCGGATCCACGGGACCCTCTATCCCCTGACGGAGCAGAAGCTGACGCACGAACAGGTGCGGCAGATCGCCCTCAAGCTCATTCCCCATGAGCGCGACCGGCAGCGCGTCGACGAGCTGCTCGACTACGACTGCTCGTGGGGGCTTCCCGGTCTCGGCCGCTTCCGCGTGAACATCCTGCGGCAGCGGGGCACGTTCTCGATCATCATGCGCGTGATTCCCATCGAGATCCCGACCTTCGAGGACCTGAAGCTGCCGACCGTCCTCGAGAAGATCTCGCAGAGCGAGCGCGGGCTGGTGCTGGTGACCGGCGTGACGGGCTCCGGAAAGTCGTCGACGATGGCGGCCATGATCGGGTACATCAACCGCAACCGGCAGCGACACATCGTGACGCTGGAGAACCCGATCGAGTTCCTGCATCGCGACCAGAGCTCTTCGATCACGCAGCGTGATGTCGGGACCGACACCGACTCTTTCCAGACGGGCCTGAGGGCCGCGCTCCGTCAGGATCCTGACGTCATCCTCATCGGCGAGATGCGCGACAAGGAGACCATCGACATCGCCCTGAAGGCGGCCGAGACCGGCCACCTGGTGATCTCCACGGTCCACACGCAGAACGCCTCCCAGACGATCTCTCGCCTGATCGCGGTGTTCGAGCCCAACGAGCAGGAGATGATCCGGATCCGTCTGGCCGAGACCCTCCAGGCCGTGGTCAGCCAGCGCCTGTTGCCGCGCTCGGACGGGCAGGGGCGGGTGGTGGCGGCGGAGGTGATGCTCGTGACAGGAACGATTCGGGATTGTATTCGTGATCCCGACCGGGTCGAGGAAATCAGCGAGCTGATCGAAGAGGGCCGGGGCCACTACGGCTCCCAGACCTTCGACCAGCACCTGATGGAGTTGGTGCGGTCCGGATTCGTCGAGTTCGAGGTGGCCAAGGGAGCCGCCAACAACCCGAACGACTTCGATCTGAAGATGAACCTCTTCGGGGACAGCTCGCCCCAGGACCGGATCTCCGGGGGACGGGACAGCGGGATGGCCTCGGAGATGGCTCAGTTCTTCGGGACCTAGGCGGTCGTCGGAGGGGAAACCCATCTGGCGTGCCGCTGACCTTCTGGGGGCGTGGTGCCGCCAGGGGCGACCCCTCGAACCAAGGCATCCATGGCGACCTCCGCGCGGCTCGATCTATCCGGCGTCTTCATTCCCGCCACCTCGCCGTTCGACCCCGTCTCGGGCGACCTGGACGTGGTGGGATTGCGAGCCAACGTGCGCCGCTGGAGCGGCACCGGCGTCAAGGGCATCGTCATCGGTGGGTCCACCGGGGAGGCGATGCTCCTGGACGACGAGGAACGCCTGGCGGCGCTGGACGCGACGGCGGGCGTGCTCCCCGACGGGGTGCTGCTCGTGGCCGGGACCGGTGCCGAATCGACCCGCCGCACCGTGCGCCTGACGCGTGAGGCCGCTGCCCATGGTGCCCATGCCGTCCTGGTGCAGCCACCCGCCTTCTACAAGGGCGCCATGACGCCCGAGGCGCTCCTGATCCACTACACCGCGGTGGCAGAGGCCTCTCCCGTGCCGGTGATCATCTACCAGGTGCCTCTGCGGCTCAGCACGCTCGACCTCCCCACCGGCCTCGTGGCCGAGCTGTCGAAGCATCCCAATGTGATCGGGATCAAGGACTCCCGGGGCCAGCTGGATCTGGTGGGCGACCTGGTCTCGCAGACGGTTACCGGCTTCCAGGTCCTGGTCGGGAGTGGAGCGCACCTGTACGCCTCCCTCGAGGTTGGGGCGGTGGGTGGGATTCTGGGCGTGGCCAACCTGGCGCCTCGGGAATCCGCGGCCATCTGCGCCGCGTTCGCGCGAGGCGACCACGCGGAAGCGGGGCGCATCCAGAAGGAGGTCGGGCCGGTGCACGTCGAGATCGTAGGTGGGCTCGGCGTTCCCGGAGTGAAGGCCAGCCTCGATCTGCTGGGCTACCGCGGCGGTGATCCGCGGCCGCCGCTGCGGCCGCTGCCCGACCGGGGCCGTGAGACCGCGCACAAGGTGCTGCGAGCGGCGGGGCTGCTGGAACCCGACCGCGTGCGTGCTTGACCCGCGCCGGGAAGCGGATACCTTCCACCAAAGGATGCCCGAGACGGGCCCGTCCCCCGCGGACGGGCCCGTTTTTCGTCGCTTCCCGTCCCACGTCCATTCAGCGAAGGAGTTCGGTCATTGGCCGGAGGGCGGCGAGGGCGGTGCACCGTCGTGGTCGGATGCCAGTGGGGCGACGAGGGCAAGGGGAAGATCGTCGACGTACTGGCGGCCGACGTGCAGGTGGTGGCGCGCTATCAGGGCGGCGCCAACGCCGGCCACACGGTGCACGTGGGTGACGACGAGTTCGTGCTCCATCAGATCCCGTCCGGGATCCTCCACGATGGCAAGCGCTGCTTGCTCGGGAATGGTGTGGTGCTGGACGTCGTGCAGTTCTTCGAGGAGCACGACGCCTTGGTGGCGCGGGGCCTGCGTATGGGTGGCCGCGTCGGGGTCAGCGGGCGTGCGCACGTGCTCCTGCCCTACCACCGCGCACTGGACCGGGCGCGTGAAGCAGCGGCGACCGCCAAGATCGGGACCACGGGTCGGGGCATCGGTCCTGCCTACGAGGACAAGGTCGGTCGGCGCGGACTTCGCGTCGGCGACCTCGCGGATGCGTCGGGCGTGGAGCGTTGGCTCGCGGGTGCGTTGACTCGCGCGCAGGACCTGCTCGAAGCATTGGGGCAGGATGTCTCCCAGGTGGAGCGGG
This sequence comes from Gemmatimonadota bacterium, assembly GCA_041390105.1. Taxonomy (NCBI): domain Bacteria; kingdom Pseudomonadati; phylum Gemmatimonadota; species Gemmatimonadota bacterium. Next base: position 1,408,416 of record JAWKQO010000001.1, on the reverse strand, counting down.
AGACGCGTGAAGCGCTGGCCCTCGGCGCCCGTCTACATGGGCTGTCGACGGAGGTCGGGTCGGAGATCCTGACGGCGCTGAGCTCGGGGAAGGACGTGTTGCTGGAAGGCGCCCAAGGCACGCTGCTCGACCTGGATCAGGGCACCTATCCCTTCGTGACCTCCTCCAACACCACCGCCGCGGGTGCGCCGGTCGGGGTCGGAATCGGACCCACTGCGATCGACGACGTGCTCGGCGTATTGAAGGCCTACACCACACGGGTGGGGGAAGGCCCCCTCCCGACCGCGTTCCCAGCCGAGCTGGACGAGCAGGTGCGCGAATGGGGTGGGGAGTACGGTGCCACGACCGGTCGGCCGCGCCGTTGCGGTTGGTTCGACGGGGTCGTGGCCCGACACGCCGCGCGGGTCAATGGTCTGACCGGGTTGGCCATCACCAAGCTCGACGTGCTCGATCAATTGCCCGAGATCCAGATCGCGGTGGGGTATCGCACCCAGGGCGGGCAGACCGAGTTCTTCCCGGACGCCGCCTGCGGATACGACTCCATCGAGCCGGTGTACGAGACGCTCCCCGGTTGGATGACGTCCACTGCGGAGGCGCGCACCTTGGAGGATCTTCCTCGCAACGCGCGCGGCTATCTGAGCCGACTGCAGGACGTCGTGGGAGTCCCGATCCGCATGGTCTCCGTGGGTACGCGCCGGAGCGAGATCATCCGGGTCTGAACCGCCCCACCGTGCGGACGCCTATATGGTGAGTACGCTCGCAGGATACGCGCTGCTCTCGGTGCTGGCGGCGCTGGCCACCATCGCGCTCAAGACGGCCGCCTGGTGGCTGACCGGGTCCGTCGGCCTGCTTTCCGATGCGCTGGAGTCGCTGGTCAACCTGGTTGCGGCCGTGGTTGCCCTGGCGACCCTCTCGCTGGCCCGTCGGCCGCCCGACGAAGATCACGCGTACGGCCACGCGAAGATCGAGTACTTCGCCAGCGGGTTCGAGGGCGGCCTCATCGTGGTCGCGGCCCTGTCGATCGTGGGTACGGCCGTCTGGCGCCTGTTCGAGCCGCGACCGCTGGAGAGCTGGGGCATCGGGCTGGGACTCACAGCGGTGGCATCGGCCATCAACGTCGTCGTGGCCTGGGTGCTCCTGGGTGCGGCTCGCCGCCATCGGTCCATCGCGCTGGAGGGAGACGCCCAGCATCTGCTGTCCGACGTCGTGACCTCCCTGGCGGTGATCGGCGGCGTCGCGGGCGTCGCGCTCACCGGGATTCGTTGGCTGGACCCCGTGGTCGCCATCGGAGTGGCCTTCAACATCGTGCGCATCGGGTGGGGCCTGGTGCGGCGCTCGCTGCTGGGGCTGATCGACACCGCCTTGCCCGTCGATACACGCCGCGCCGTGGATGCGGTGCTGGACCGCTACCGCCGGCAGGGCGTCGACTTTCATGCCCTGCGCACCCGCCAGTCGGGGTTCCGCGGGTTCGTCTCGGTGCACGTGTTGGTGCCCGGAGAGTGGACCGTGCAGCGGGGACACGACCTCCTGGAGTCGCTCGAGTCCGAGATTCGCGCGATCGCGCCGGATCTGACGGTCTTCACGCATCTGGAGCCGGAGGAGGATCCCGCTTCATGGCACGACCTGAAGTTGGATCGCCATCCGCACGAGCCGAGCTGACCCCTCAGCAGCCCAACTCCACCTTGCTCCGTGGGTCGTTGACCGGGAAGCAGTAGCCGGAAGGCAGCTCCGACGGCACGTAGCGGTCGAGCTCTCCATCCAGGAGCCCCTCTTCCAGAAACCGGACCAGATCGTCCACCTCGGTCGCGGTGAGGCCCAGCGGAACGAAGAGGGGTGAGAGACGGTCGAGCGGTACCCGTGCGTTCTGCGGAACCGCGGCATTCTTGTACTCGACCACTGCCCGCAGCGTCGTGAAGGTCCCGCCGTGCCCGAGCGGGCCGGCTTCGATCAGGTTGTAGAGTTGGGGCACCTTGAAGGCGTAGGCATCCTGCGGCCGCCCGGTGAAGCCTCCCCGGCCCAGGTGCTCCGGTCGGCTCGGGTCCGCCCCTCCCTCGAGAAAGACGCCAGCGCCTTCCAGGTCGCCCATCCCCAGCGCGTGGAAGCTCATGCTGCTCAAGGCTGGGCCCGTGTGGCAGGACGAGCACCCGCCCTTGCCGAAGAACACCAGAGCGCCGCGCTTCTGCGCCTCCGTCAGGGCCGCGGCTTCGCCGCGCAGCCAGCGCTGGAAGGGAGCCCGGTCCGCCAGGAGGGTGCGTTCGTAGGCCGCGATGGCCAGCCCCGCCTGTTCGCGATCGATGGCGGCCCCAGGGAAGGCGGCCTCGAACAGCGCCCGATAGACCGGGTGGGTCGAGGCCATCGACGATGCGACGGCGCCCATCCGATGGACCGACAGGCCCGCGATCGCTTGGGTCTCGATGCCTTCGTACCCGAGGAAGTTGGCCTCCTTCGGGGTGCCCGGCGTCCAGGACGCCTCGGTGCCGCGGTTGGGGCCCGTGGCCCCGAACTGGCCGTTCCAGAGCATCACGGGCTGGTAGGCTGCGTTCAGCGGGGCGGGGGAGCGGATCGGCTGGACGTCGAGGTCGGCCAGCGGGTAGGCCGGATCGCGCGTGCGCATCTCACCCCGGGTGCCGAAGCCCATCCCTCCCTCTCCGATGCCCTGGCGGCGACCGGCCTGGAAGCCGGCGGCGGCGTTGTGGCAGGCGGAGCAGGAAGCGGCGAAGCGTCCCTCGGGGCGCCGCGTCTCGTTCATGAGGGCCGTCTCGTGGAAGAGAAGCCGGCCCAGGACCACCTTCTCCCGCGTGAGCGGGTTCCGGGGGTCCTGTGGGATCTCAGGGAGCTCGTCGGCGTGGGGAAGGAGGAAGAAGGTGAGCCCCTCCCCCTGGGAAACCTCGGTCAACCGGGCCTGCAGGGCCTCGTCCAGGCTGCCCGCATCCGGGCTGGTGCCGGTTCCGTCGCATCCGGCGAGCAGGATCCCCCCTCCCAGCAAGAAGGCGGAAAACTGCAGGGCGCTACGCATCGGGTCCCTCTGGGTCTGAGAACCGACCGCGCATACCCCGCAACACCGGGAACGTACCACCCCCGACCCCCCGGGAGCCCGGTCCTTCTCCCGGCCGGAGCGGTCATCCTTGAGGATTTCCGCGCCCGGCGGCTATCTTTTCAAGCTTTGCCGCCTCCATCGGCGGGCCCGTCGCCGGCCCGCGGCGGAGGCCTGCTGACCAGACGTGCGGGCCCGGGGGCCCTGATCCGGATGTTCGACGAGCTCGGCCAAAAGCTGGATACGGTCCTGGGGCGTTTCCGCCAGCGGGGCCTGCTCACGGAGCCCATGATCAAGGAGGGGCTGCGTGAGGTCCGGCGTGTGCTGCTGGAAGCCGACGTCAACTATCAGGTCACGCGCGAGTTCCTGACCCGTGTGCAGGCGCGGGCGCTGGAGGAGCCGGTCCTCAAGTCCGTCTCGCCCGGGCAGCAGATCGTCAAGATCGTGCACGACGAGCTCGCCCATCTCCTGGGAGACGAGCGCCCCACCCTGCGCTGGGCCGCCAGCCCGCCCACCGTGCTGATGGTGGTGGGACTGCAGGGCTCCGGGAAGACCACCACGGTCGCCAAGCTCGCGCGCCGCCTGCTCAAGGAGGGTCGGGAGCCCTTGCTGGCCGCCTGCGACCTCTACCGTCCGGCGGCCGTGGAGCAGCTCCAGACGCTCGGGCAGAAGGTCGGCGTCCCCGTGCATGCGGGCGCACCCGGAACGGATCCCGTGGAGATCGCCAAGCAGGCGCTGGCGGTGGCGCGGGAACAGAAGCGCTCGGTCCTCGTCATCGACACGGCCGGTCGGCTGCAGATCGACGAAGCGATGATGGACGAGCTGCGCCGCATCAAGGCGGAGCTGGGCCCCCAGGAGATCCTGCTGGTCGCCGACGCGATGACCGGTCAGGAGGCGGTCCGGATCGCGGAGGGCTTCAACGAGGCGCTCGCGCTGACGGGCGTGATCCTCACCAAGATGGACGGCGATGCCCGCGGTGGCGCTGCGCTCTCCATTCACGGGGTCACGGGAACGCCCATCAAATTCGTGGGGACGGGCGAAGGGGTGGCCGACCTCGAGCCGACGGATCCGCAACGCCTGGCCGGTCGCATCCTGCAGATGGGCGATGTGGTGGGCCTGGTGGAGCGGGCGGCCGAGGCCTTCGACGCCGACGAGCAGGCGCGCCTGGAGAAGAAGGTCCTGGGCAAGGGGCGCTTCACCCTCGAGGACTTCCTGGGCGCCATGCGGCAGGTGCAGAAGATGGGGCCGCTGGAGCAGGTCGCACGCATGATCCCCGGCCTGGGGAAGAAGCTCCCCACGGGCTCGGTGGACCCAAGGCGCATCAAGCACGTGGAGGCGATCATCCTCTCGATGACGCCTTCGGAGCGAAGGAAACCGGAGATCCTCAACGGATCGCGGCGGGCCCGCATCGCGCGAGGGAGCGGGCGACCGGTGGCGGAAGTGAACCGCCTGCTGAAGCAGTTCAAGGAAATGGAGAAGTTCCTCAAGCAGATGAAGGGCCTGGTGCCCCGCTGAGGGACTCACTCGGAACGCAACACGACACACCACTCCAGACAGAGGAACGATGGCCGTTCGCATCCGACTCCGGCGCATGGGCCGGAAGAAGCAACCGCACTACCGCATCGTGGTCGCAGACAGCGCCTCCCCCCGGGACGGACGCTTCGTCGAGACGCTCGGGTACTACAAGCCGCTCAGCTCGCCTGCGCGCGTGGTCGTCGACCTGGAGCGGGTGGACTTCTGGGTGGCCCAGGGCGCGCTGCCCTCGAACACCGTGAGGTCGCTCCTCTCCAAGGCGCGTTCCGGCGGGGACGGCAAGATCGCCGTGGGCGCTCCGGACGTGGAAGCCGAGAAGGCGGCCAAGGCCGCCCAGGTCGAGGCGAAGCGCAAGAAGGAGGCTGAGGCCGCGGCGACGGCTGCTGCGGAGGCGGCGGCGGCCGAAGCGGCTGCCCAGGCCGAGGCGGAAGCCGCGGCTGCCGAGGAGTCCGGCGAGGCGGAGGCCGAGCCCGCTGCGGAAGCCTGACGGGCCCGATGGACCCGTCCGGGGCTTCCGCGCCCCGCTTTCTCACCGTGGGCCATCTGAGCAAGGTCCACGGGATTCGCGGCGAGCTCTATGTCTGGTCCCTCACCGATCACCCGGATGACGTCTTCGTCCCGGGGGCGGCGTTCCGCGTAGGCGACGAGCGGGGGAGGCCGGTCGACGTGCCCGTGTCGCAGCTGCTGATGAACGAGGTCCGGCCCTACCGTCGCGGCTACCTGGTCCGCTTCGACGGGGTCGAAGATCGGACGGCCGCTGAGTTCCTGGTGGGGCACGACCTCCTGCTTCCCGTCGAGCAGGTGCAGGATCTGGACGAGGGCGAGTTCTTCTACCACGAGCTGTTGGGCGCTCCGGTCGAGACCGTCAGTGGCACTGCCGTGGGTTCGGTCCGGGAGGTCTACGAGCTGGCTCCGGCACACATGCTCGAGGTGAGTCGACCGGGGCGGGAGCCGCTGCTGGTGCCTCTCTCCCGTCCGATCGTACACGCGGTCGAGCGCGATCCGGTGCGCATCGTGATCGATCCTCCGGAGGGGTTCCTGGACCTCTAGCAGGTCAGACGCATGCGCATCAACATCGTCACCATCTTCCCGACCTTCTTCGACACACCGCTTTCCCTCTCCATCCCGGGACGGGTGCGCAAGGCCGGGCTGGCGGACGTGCATGTGGTCGATCTGCGTGATTTCACGCACGACCGCCACCGCACGGTGGACGATGTGCCGTACGGTGGGGGCGCCGGCATGGTGATGAAGCCCGAGCCCTTCTTCGAGGCGGTCGATCAGCTCGCCCCCTCGGGACCCATCGTGCTGCTCTCCGCGCGGGGCCGTGCCTTCCGACACGCGGATGCGGTCCGCTTCTCGGTGCAGGAGGAGCTGACCCTGCTCTGCGGGCACTACAAGGACGTCGACCAGCGTGTCGCCGATCATCTGGCCACCGAAGAGCTGTCCCTCGGTCCCTTCGTGCTGTCCGGGGGGGAGATCGCGGCGCTGGCCGTCACCGACGCCGTGCTACGCCTGCTCCCCGGTGCGCTCGGCGACCACGAGTCCGCGTCTTCCGACTCGTACTACGAGGAAGAGCATGTGAGCGCGCCCTCCTACACGCGCCCGCCGGAGTACCGGGGGCATCGGGTGCCGGAGGTGCTGCTCTCCGGGGATCACGCCAGGATCGCGGAGTGGCGTCGCCAGGCCGCGGCGGAGGCTGAGGCGCGGAGGAACGCTGGTGACTCGTGATGGTTCAGGTCTGAGGGCTGATCTTCCCGGCACCCCCTCCTGAACGAGCCGGCGACCCGGGGAGCACCCACGGCGGCTCGAATCGACCGTGGCGCGCCGCCGTGGTCGAAGGGGCCAGCAGATCACGCCACCTGATCCCATCGCGGCCGGCCAGAGGCGTGCGCCTCTCGGGCCGTGTGGGGGCCCCGCGGCGCAGCGCTCCGACCAGGCCGCGAGGCGCGCGACGACTGCGACCGCGGTTGCTTTGCTGGGTTGATAGGCAGGCTAGGCGCGGTGGCACGCCGTCTCTCCGACGCCTTGTTCCAGGCCGAAGAAGGCATTGACCTGTCGGGGTCAGCGACGCCGGCCCTCTGCCGCTGCGATCTCGGATCCGCTGCCTATTGCCCCCCCCCCGTCACCCGCACTACCTTACGCGCAATAGCTTTTACTATGGGCCCCCCCGGCTCTGAGAAGTCCTTCATTCGGCGCAGGGGGGCTGAAATGTGGCGTGACTGTGGGGGTTGGGTCGCTGGTCTCCTCTTCTTGGTCGCTTTCCGGCCCGCAGACGCATCAAGTCAGACCCCCGAGTACTGCGATCCTGAGCATCTTCCCACCGCGGCGGGTCCGCGGTATTCCGTACCCCCCCGTCTGCTCGCTCCGCTAGAGGCCCGTGGTCGTCTCGATACGGAGTATCCAGTCGCCGCACGCGAAGTTGGCGTGGTTCGGACGGTCTTCCTGTGGCTGTTGATCGATACACGCGGGGCGGTCACGGCCGTTAAGATGGCGGAGTCCAGCGGACTACCGTTGGCTGACAGCGCGGCAGTTTCGACAGCAAGGTCCCTACGATTCGCACCTCCATACATCGGGCGGGAAGTGGCCTGCGGATGGAGTCGATTTCCTTTCGTATTCGCCCCCAAGACACCAGCCGCACCGGCTGGCCCCTCTCATCTCTGACGAGGAGCACTCGATCATGTTGCGACGCACACTACTTCTGGCCGGGGTCGGCGTGCTGTTGGGTTTGAATGTCAGGGCTCTCCGCGCTTCCTCCACAGACGTGCCTGAGGTCAGGCAAGGGGTCTGGACGGTCTGCATGTACCAGTATGGATGGCCCTTCGGCGAGTGCGTGGATTGGATACACGAAGGATGTATCATTGACATTCAGTGCATCCAATAGAGACTGGAGGGGGCGGGCGGCCACCGGCGGGCGCTCGTCCCCTTACCTCCGATCCGTACTGTGACGATTGACAGAGTACTCGCAATCGCTACGGTGGTGCTGGCGACCACTCTCGTGGTCTTCAAAGTGCGGGGTAGCCCCCATACCGAACCGCGTTCGTCGGAGGAGTGGGAGGCCTTGGCTCAGGACCCACTCCTACCAGGCGACGTGCTCCGATCGTCTCTCCGCTCCCTCGAAGGTGACTCCCCACACACGGGGGAGGGGTGTTGGCATGCGATCGTCGCATCAACTCTCTGTCCTTGGTGTCGCAGGCTAGCAAGCGAATGGTACAGCGGACCAGCGAAGCTCCGCGCGATTTGGATCTTCGCCGAAGCCCGGCAAGAGGTGAGTCAGTTCGTGACGCAATATCGACTAAGCGCTGATTCTGTCTTCCTTGCAGACGACGTAGCCGACTTGCCCGAGTTCGGAGTCTTTGCGACGCCAACCCGGCTGACCGTGGTGGGAGATACGATTAGCGACCTGAGCGTCCTCCAGGAGTTACCGACCGCGGAAGAGGGAGTGATCCAGTGCGAATCGAGCCCATAGGCGGGATGGTGGCCGCTCGCCTGGCCCTTGCGTGTGCGGTCGGAGTTGTAGGAGCTGCGTGCGGGAACGAACCGGATGGGCCCGGAGGAAGGGTGATCGCGGTTGAGCGCTGGGATACTGTCTTTGCCCTTGGTTCCGTCGATCCGACCGACACGACTCTGGTTTCCCCGAGTGAGATCGAGGTATGGAACGATCAGATCGCCGTCCTGGAGGGACTAGCTCGCCGAATCCAAAGCTTCGACGCTCGAACGGGTCGTCGGCGCTGGTCGTATGGTCGTGAGGGACGTGGCCCGGGGGAGCTGGCGCAGCCTTTCAACATGTGGATCGACGAGAGCGACAATCTCCGGGTGTGGGATGATCGCAATCGAAAGCAGTTGGTGCTTGACCAGCGCGGCGAGTTCTTTGAAGAAATCTACTATCGGGAGCTGTGGGGCCTGTCTACGAGCCCCACTGGATTCGGCCAGCGCATGGTTTGGACACAATTGCAGCCGGGTCGCCCGGCGATGATCACCGATATCGAGAGCCATGAGCTTGTCGATTCGGTGACGGTCGAGTGGCCAGTTCCGCCGTCAGTCGACTTCAAGCCCGAGCTCCTCACCAAGACGGCCGCATCGCCGTCCGCATGGGCCGCTGGCTTGTATTCGGGTCCCTTCTTCGCAGTTGGGACGCCCGTGGGCGTGAAGGTGCACCCGCTCATTGAGCCGATTCCCTACACGAGAGCGCCGGGCGCTTGGTTCGCAACGGATCCAAGGGCGGACAGCTCCTACTACGGCGCGCGCGACATCGCGATCGCCGATTCAAGGGTGTTCATTCTGTCGGGCGGCCGACCAAAGCGGGCCGCTCACGCGAGCCAGCCTACGACGATGATCGACGTATACTCCCTGGACGGGGAGTATCTGCACAGCTACCGACTGCCATTCGATGGTGCGGCTCTCGCAACGAGGGACGGTCGGACGTTCTATGTGGCCACGCTCGTGCAGGGCTCCTACCCCCACATCTTCGGGTTACGACCTGCGGACTAGGTTCGTCGCGCCCTCCAAGCCCGCTCCAGCTACTCCTGCCGCAGCGTCTCGAGCGGGTCCGTGCGACCCGCTCGCCGAGCCGGGAGCCAGCTCGCCACCACCGCAGTGGTCAGGAGAAGGAGTGCCGATCCGACCATCGTGGGCAGGTCGTGGGTGTCGACCCCCCAGAGTCGGTTGGCGAGCAGGCGGCCCGAGACCCAGGCGCCGCCGAGTCCCAACAGCACGCCGAGGCCGGTGAGGCCCAGCCCACCCAGGAGAAGGGAGCGCTCGATGTGCCCGCGCGACGCCCCCAGGGCCAGCCGAATGGCCAGATCCCGCCGCCGGCGGCCCGCCACGTAGAGCAGAAGCCCGTACAGCCCTCCCGCCGCCAACAGCAGCGCGAGCGCCGCCAGCGAGCCGAACAAGGCCGAATCGAAGCGGCGGCCGGCGTTGGCCTCCCGGACCATGTCCTCGAGGGAGCGAACCGCGGGAACCGGCAGCCCGGGGGCCACCGACCAGACCGCGTCCCGAAGCTGGCGTGGCACATCGGTGGCGGAGGGCTCCATGCGTACTGCGAAGGTCGCGCGGTCGACCACGAAGGGGAGCTGTTCCAGCGGGAGGTACAGCGCCGGTCCGTGTTCGTACTCGGCCCCATAGTGGCGGTCGTCGGCGGCGACCCCGGTGATGAGCGCGGAGAAGCCCACGTCGAGCGTCTGACCCACCGCCGCTGCGGCCGAACCGTAGAGCACGGTGGCCAGCGGCTCGGAGATCACGATCGGCGCGGGGTCGGCCGTGGACTCGGCGCGGTCCCACCCACGCCCGGCCAGCACCGCGAGCTGGAAGGTGTTGAAGTACTCGGCGCTGACCGGATGGAGCATCACCCGCACCTCGTCCCGGCCGGCGACTTCGATCTCGCGGGACCAGCAGCAGCGACGCCCCCCGGTCATCTGCATGGGAACCGTGAGGCCGACCGTAGCGCTCCGGGCTCCGGGCACCTCGGAGAGCGCGGTCCGGATGGCTTCCATGTCCCTGAGCCATTCCTCGGTGGTGCCCGTCTCCGCGGGCGTCACCGGGACTGCCCATACATGACTGGGATCGATGCCGAGGGACTGTCCTTGCACCTCGAGGAAGCTGCGCAGCAGCAGGCCGGCCCCCGCCACCAGCGTGAGCGATAGCGCAACCTCCGCGACCACCAGGCCGGAGCGCAGCGTGCGGACTCCGCGGCCCTCCGTCGCGGTGCGGGTAGCGCCGCGCACGGCCCCTGCCAGGTTCTCCCGCGCGGCCCGCAGTGCCGGCAGCAGCCCGAACGTCAGCGCCGTCAACACGCCCAGCGCCGCGGCGAAGCCCAGCACGCGTAGATCAAGGTGCACGGACGCTTCGCGAGGCAGGGTCTGGGGGTTCAGGGCCAGGAAGGTGCGCAGCCCCAGCGCCGACAGGGCCACGCCCAGGAGTCCGCCGACCAACCCCAGCACGAGGCTCTCGGCGAGCAACTGTTCCACCAGGCGCAGACGACCGGCACCGAGCGCGTGCCGCACCGACATCTCCTGTTGTCGCTCCAGTCCGCGCGCCAGGAACAGGTTGGCCACGTTCGCGCAGGCTACCAGCAACAAGATGGCGACGGCCCCGAACAGCAGCGACAGGCCCTGGCGCACCCGCTGCACCGTCACCTCTGCGAGTGGCGTCAGCGGGATCTCCTTCGGGGCGTCGCTGTCGCGCAGCCGGTAGTTGTTGTCGACGGGGGCCATCGCCACCATCAGTGCGTCCATCTCGGCCTGGGCCGCGGCCGCGGTCGTTCCCGGCGCCAGGCGGCCGGCCACTTCCAGCACCGAGTAGTCGTGGGAGCTGAACGCTTCGGCGCTCCAGTCCACGGGTTTCCACACGTCGATGTGCTGCCCGACCAGGGCCTCCGGCGTCGCGAAGCTTCCGTCCAGGATCCCCACCACCAGCGCGGGCGACCCGTCCAGGGAGATCGTGCGTCCGACCAGATCCGGATCGGCCCCCCACAACTGCCGCCAGGTGGACTCCGAGAGCACCACCGCGCCGCTGGACGGATCGTCGTCGGGACGGAGCAGGCGGCCCCGCAGGGCCGACGCTCCGAACAACGAGAAGAAGTCCTCCGTGACGGAGGCGCGCTCCAGCCGCTCCGGAGGGCCGTTCCCCACAAGGTTGACGTCGTCGGTGTATGCGCCGCCCCACTGCTCGACCGTCTGGAAGTCACCGAGCTCGTGGAAGAGGGGACCGGAATGGGAGCCGTGCTCCAGGTAGACGAGCCGATCCGCCGCTGGGTAGGGAAGCGCCCGCAGGATCACGTGATCGACGATGGTCGCGATGGTGGTGACGGCTCCCACCCCCAGGCCCAACAGGAGGACCACGGTCCAGGTGAAGGAGGGAGCACGGGCCAGGGAGCGCAGCGCGACGCGCAGGTTGCGGGTCCAGCGGTCCATGACGAGTTCCCTGACGCGGAGCAGGTGGGGGGAGCGGGGGGCGCCGAGATGCGACAGCCACTCGGAGAGGAGCGCACCAGGCAGGCGCCCGAAACAGCGGAGCGCCAGGCGGGTGCGCTGGCGGTCGACCGTGGCCTCGGCCCAGAGCGCCCGGAACGTGGCCGCCGCCTCGGCGGCGTGACGATCGCGAAAGGACGCCGGGAAGAGCCGCAGGAGCCGCTCGTACAGGCCGGGGACGCTCACCGACCCTATCCGTCGGCTACGAGGGGACGAGCCTCGGCGAGCAGGTGCTCGAGCCGGCGCAGCTCGGCCGCCAGGACCACCCGGCCGTCGGCGCTGAGGGAGTACGTCCGCCGGCGTTCGTCCCCATCGGCCTCCACCTCGGCCACCCAGCCTTCCCCCGACATCCGTCGTAGCGCGCGGTAGAGGTTGGCAGGGTCGAGTTGAACGCCCGAGCGGGAGCGGGCCTCCACGGCTTTGATGATTCCGTAGCCGTGGAGCGGCTGCTCCGCCAGGACGGCCAGGATCATCAGGTCGCGCGGGTTCAGCGGCACGGCGGGTCCAGGGCTCATGCGCCAGCATAACTGTCGATCGACTAATAGTCAATCGACTAATATCAGTGGCCACTCAGCGCGTTCTGGATGGACCCGGGGGTCGTGGCTCCGGACGAGTCATCCGCGCGCTGCGCCGGGTCGGGACTCGATGTCCACCACGATGTGCCGCCACTTCCCCTGGCGGAAGCGAACCACCGACAGCAGGGCTCGCGTGATGTGACCGAGCAGGATGGCGAGCCACACGTCTCCGGGCCGGAGGCCGCGCGTCTGCTGGAGCACGAAGCAGAGCCCCAACGGAATCACGATCTGGGAGACGATGGAGATGTAGAGCGGGCTCTTGGTGTCGCCGCTTCCCTGCAAGCCGCCGGTGTAGGTGAGGGCCACCGTGATGAAGAGCCCCGAGAGGCTGAGGAAGCGTAGCAACTGCAAGCCGAGCCCCACCACCACTGGCTCGGTCATGCCGAACAGCCCGAGCAGTGCCTCCGGCAGGAACAGGAAGAGTGCCCCCACCGTGACGGCCACGCCCAGTCCGATGCGAGCGGCGCCATGCACGGCCTGGATCGCGCGCTCCGGGTGCTTGGCGCCCAGATTCTGTCCCACCACGGCCGAGGTGGCGCCCATCAGCCCCACCGACGTCCAGGTGATGAGCGAGAACAGCTCGGTATACGCGACCGCGTAGGCGGCCTGTGCCTCCGCGCTCTGCTCCAGCGAGCCGATGAAGCGCAGCAGCAACACACCCGCGACGTTCATGGCCACGCCCTGGACGCCCGTGGGGAGCCCGAAGCGGAACAGCGAGCGGATCACCTCACCGTCGGGTTTCAGTGACATTCCCTTGGGGAAGCCCACCACCCAGCGCTCGCGTCTGAGCTGCACCAAGGCCACGATGGCCATCGACCAGGTTGCGATGACCGTGCCCATGGCGGCGCCCAAGGTACCGTAGGCCGGGATCGGGCCCAGACCACGGATGAAGATCACGTTCAGCACGATGTTCAGCACCGTGACGACCAGGCCGTAGCGCAGCGGCGTGCGGGCGTCGCCGGCGGCGCGCAGCGCGCCCCCCAGCATGAAGAAGATCAGCATGCCGAAGCTGAAGAGGAACAACAGCCGCAGGTACGGCAGGGCCTCCGCTTTGACTGCGGGTGCGGCGTTGACGAGATCCAGCAACGAGGGCGCGAGCAGCAGGCCGATCGGGGCCAGCACGAGCACGGAGAGGAAGACCGCGGTGAGGAAGGCCTGATAGACGGTGCGGTTCACCTTGTCGTGATCGCCTTGCCCGGCGAAGCGCGCCACCAGGATGCCCATCCCCGCGAAGAGCGAGGAGATGAAGACGATCACCACCAGGAAGATCTGCCAGCTCACGCCGATGGCAGCGTTCCCGGTGAATCCCACGTAGCGCCCGACCATGATGTGGTCGACGATGCCCTGCAGCCCGCCGATCATGTTCTGCAGCATGGTGGGCCAGGCGATCTTCCAGACCGCCTTCAGCACGGGGCCCTCGACGATGGAACGATCGAAGGTGCGCGTCCGTCCTCCCGGTCGTTGACGGTCGCTCACGAGCGTTGCCCCATCCAGACGGTGGTGGGACCCAGCCGCCACATCAGACGCGCGTCGAATCCGGCGCGCCCGAGCGCCTCGAGCTCCTGGTCCAAGGGAAAGTAGGTGTCCTCGCGAGCCCACTCGTCGAAGAGCGTCCAGCAGCGCTCCTCATCGATCCCAGACGTCACCATGTGGTCCACCCACTCCCGGTACGTGGCGTCCCGCTCGCTGCGGGTCTGGGGAATCGTGACGTCCCCGCACACGAAGACGCCCCCCGAAGGAAGCGCGTCGAAGATGCGGCCGTAGAGCGCCTCCTTCTCCGCCAGCGTCGGGACGTGATGCAGGGCCAGCGAGGCCATGACGGCGTCCGCGGGCGGGATGGGCTCCAGGAAGGAGCGGGCTACGAAGCGGGCGCGGTCGCCATGGCGGGCCAGCCGAGCGCGTGCCAGCTCCAGCATCGCTTCGTCCACGTCCAACAGATCCACGCTCACCGTGGGCGCACGAGCCAGCAGGGCAGCCGACAGGCTACCGGAACCTGCCCCGAGATCCAGCGCACGCCGAGCGCCGGCCGCCTGGACCACGCGCGACGCCTCTTCGAGCATGGACTCATAGCCCGGGATGTAGCGCCGGATGGTGGCGTCGTAGGTATCGATCTCGATCCCGAGGTGCTGTCGGACGGAATGGGTCAAAGGGGGTGCCGGACATGGGGAACGAAGGACTCCGAATATGGTGGGGGAGGGCGCTGCGGGGGAGGGAAGCGCCAGTTGTGATTTGGGGCGCCGGGGCGGAAGTTGACCGGATCGCGGAGGTCCCCTGGGCAACGCCGGGGTGTCCGGTTCCTGATCTCCGCTGCGCGTGAGCCACCGGGATCGCCTTTCTCGCCCTTCAGGGAGTGGACAGAGGTGGAATCCGTCGACGTGACCCAATTGCTGGCCGAAGCGACCGCCGGAGACGGTGCCGCCATCGACCGGCTGCTGCCGATCGTCTACGACGAGCTACGGGAGTTGGCGGGCCGGCACCTGCGGCGCGAGCGGGACGATCACACCCTGAACGCGACCGCACTGGTCCACGAGGCCTACCTGCGGCTGGTGCGGGTGGACCGGATGGAGTGGCAGGGCCGGGCCCACTTCTTCGCGATGGCGTCCCGACTCATGCGGCGCATCCTGGTCGACCACGCCTTGGCTCGGAAGGCGCAGAAGCGGGGCGGCGGCCAGCCCATGGCCGATATCGACGGAGTCTCGGTCGCCGTCTCGGACGAGGTGGAGGATGTGCTCGCGCTGGACGAAGCGCTCTCCCGACTGGGCGAGGTGAGCGAGCGGCAGTGCAGGGTCGTGGAATGTCGGTTCTTCGGAGGCATGAGCATGGAAGAGACCGCCGAGGCGCTCGGGATCTCCCCCGCCACGGTCAAGCGCGATTGGGCGGTGGCGCGGGCCTGGTTGAACCGCGAGCTCTCCTGACCACCCGGGAGCTCACGTGAGTCCAGGCGACCCGACGGCGCGTTGGGAGCGCGTCACCGAGCTGTTCGGAGAGCTGCTTGCTCTCGATCCCGAGGACCGAGGGCCTTTCCTGGAACAGCTGCGGGGGAGCGACGCGGCCCTCGCGGACGAGCTGCGTTCCCTGCTGGAACACCACGAGGGTCCTGGAGCGGTGGATGCCGCGCCCGAAGCCCTCATCGCGGATGCCTTCTCGTCGTTCTCGGCGGAGCCGCGTACTCCGGACCGGGTGGGACCCTACCGGGTCGAGCGGGTCCTCGGATTCGGTGGCATGGGTGCCGTATATCTCGGCGAGCGCGCCGACGCGGACTTCCAGCAACGCGTCGCCCTCAAGCTCGTGCGGGTCGGCTTCGATTCCCCGTCCCTGCGGGACCGCTTCCTGCGCGAGCGCCGCATCCTGGCGCGCCTCGAGCACCCGAACATCGCTCGACTCGTCGACGGCGGGCTCACGGAAGAGGGCACGCCCTACTTCGCCATGGAGTTCGTGGACGGCGTGCCC
Source organism: Gemmatimonadota bacterium (assembly GCA_041390105.1). NCBI lineage: Bacteria > Pseudomonadati > Gemmatimonadota > Gemmatimonadota bacterium. The sequence continues at coordinate 1,392,856 of JAWKQO010000001.1, read as the reverse complement.
GTCCACCGGTTCGCGGACGATCGGCAGCTGAGCATCGAGGAGCGGCTGCGACTCTTCGTCCAGGTGTGCGACGCGGTGGAGCATGCCCACCGGCAGCTGGTGGTGCACCGCGATCTGAAGCCGGCCAACGTGTTCGTCACGCGCGACGGCACCATCAAGCTGCTCGACTTCGGCGTGGCCAAGCTCCTCGAGGAGGAGGACAGCGAGGCGCCGCGCACGCGTCCCACCGAGCGTTGGCTCACGCCCGAGTACGCGAGCCCGGAGCAGATTCGTGGCGAGCCGGCCACCACCGCGTGTGACGTCTACGCGTTGGGAGTGCTGCTCTACGAGTTGCTGACCGGACACCGTCCCTTCGGCTTCGGGAGCGCGGCTCCTCACCAGGTGAGTGAGGTCATCCTGGGGCGCGATCCCGAGCGCCCCAGCACGGCGGTGGTGCGCACGGAGACGCGCAACACCGGAGATGGACGGACCATCGAGATCACGCCGGATGAAGTAGGCCGAGCGCGCGGGCTGCCTCCCGACCGACTGCGACGGCGCCTTTCGGGAGACCTGGACACCATCGTCCTGAAGGCCATGCAGAAGGACCCCGGTCGTCGCTACGGAGGAGCGGCGGATCTGGCCCAGGATCTCCGCAACCACCTGACCGGTCGCCCGGTCACGGCACGACCGGACTCCTGGACCTATCGCTGGGGTCGGGCGCTGCGGCGCAACCGCTTGGCGGCTGGCCTGGCCGTCGCGGCCGCTGCGGCGCTCATCGCCGGGATGTTGGGGACCGCCTGGCAGGCCCGACGCGCGCGCGCCGAGGCGTCCCTCGCCGCCTCCGAGCGGGACCGGGCGGCGCGGGTGGCCGACCTGATGGTGGAGATGTTCCGACTCAGCGATCCGGGCGCCGTGAATGGGCAGACCGTCACTGCGCGCGAGGTGCTGGACCAGGGAGCCGCTCGCATCCTGTCGGATTTCACCGACGAGCCCGCCTTGCAGGCGGACCTGCTGATCGAGGTCGGGCAGATCTACGACAACCTCGGCTTGATCGAGGAGTCCGCGCGTCATTTCGAGCGCGCCCTGGAGCTGCGCAGCGCTCTCTACGACGATGACGACCCCCGCATCGCCACCGCCGTGCTGCAGGTCGCGCACGCGCGCATCGAGCAGGGCCGGCCCGAAGAGGCGTTGGAGCTGGGGAAGAGGGGGATCGCGGTGCTCCGCAGCCGCGGCCAGGAGCAGGCGGCGGAGCCGCAGCTCGCCTATGCGCTGATGGATCTGGGCATGGCGCATACGCTGCTGGGGCAGCCGGACGAAAGCATCGGGGCGTACACGGAGGCGACGCACATCCTGGAAGCGTCGGAAACCCCGGACCGGGCCGCGCTGGCGCGCGCCGTGTACTTCCTCGCGGATGCGGCCCATTCGAAGGGAGACTTCGAGTTGGCGGATTCGCTCTTTGAGGCCGCCGTACGACGCTTCCGCGAGGGGGGCGGTGAACCGACGCCCGAACTGGGTGCCAGCTTGATGAATCTGGGGAGCATCCGGCTGTTCCGTGGGCAGGCGGACGAAGCCGAACGGCTCATGCGGCAAGCGCTGGAGGTACGCCGGACGCTCTACGGGGACTTCCACCCGTCCACTGCGGAATCGCTGAACGGGCTGGCCAACGCCCTCCAATACCTGAACCGCTACGACGAAGCGCGCACCATGGCCGAGGCCTCGGTCGTGGCCGCCGATTCCGTCTGGGGCCGCAGCCACATGTCGTCGGTGAACGCCCGCACGGTCCTGGGCGCGATCCTCCTGCAGGGCTTTCCTGGGCCCGACGCCGTTCGGGTGCTGGAGGAGGCCGATCAGGGGCTCACGGCCGAGTTCGGGGAGGGCAACGCGCGGACCATCGCCAACCGCATCACCCTGGGGCAGGCCTATGCGGTCGCCGGCGAGCGGGAGCGGGCCCGGGAGCTCTGGCGGCGGCTCCTGGCCACGAGCGACGAGAACCTCGGGCCCGAGCACCCGTTCCACGCCTTCCTCGGGCTGGAGCTGGCCCGCCAGGCCTTCGACGACGGGGACCTGGACCGGTCGGCGGCGGGAGCCAGCGACGCCCGCGATCTGGTCGCGCGGGTGCTGCGCCCGGATCACCGCTTCGCCCTCGGGGCGGAGCGCCTGCTGGGGAGGATCTGGATGGAGCGCGGCCAGCTCGCGGCGGCCGATTCCGTGCTTCGGCGGGTCTGGGCGCTGGAGGTCGAGGAGGGATCGGATCCCCGGGAGGCGGCTGTGACGGAGACCCTGCTGGCCGATGTGGCCCTCCGCGATGGGCGGCTCGAGGAGGCGGCCGCCCGCGGGGCCCACGCGTTGGGGACCCTGCGAGAGGTGGCCCCGGCAGGGTCGGTCCGGCTGGCCGAGGCCCAGAGCGTCTTCGGGGCGGTCCTGGCGGCCCAGGGACGGGTCGCGGAGGCGCGGCCCCTGCTCCGGGACGGGGCAGAGGGCCTGCGAAGTGCCTTGGGGCCCCGGAGCCCCCGGGTGCGAAAAGCGGCGCAACGCCGCGGATCTTCACCCCCGCCACCAGGACCATTACCTTAACAGGCTCGAAATCACGCGCCCCGAGCGGCGGGCCGGAGCCGATCCGGTGGTCTTCTGGTCGAGGAGGGAAGATGGCGGACCTGATCAGCATTCTGGAGAAGGAACAGTTCAGGAACGACATCCCAGAGTTCTTCCCCGGGGACACCGTGCGGGTGAACTACCGGGTGCGCGAGGGTCAGAAGGAGCGCATCCAGGGGTTCGAGGGCGTGTGCATCGGGCGCCGGGGTGGTGGAGTCGGCGAGACCTTCACGGTCCGCAAGATCTCCAACGGCGTCGGCGTCGAGCGCGTGTTCCCGCTGCACTCCCCTTCGATCGCCGACATCAAGGTCGTGCGCCAGGGTGTGGTCCGGCGGGCGAAGCTCTACTACCTGCGTGAGCGTAAGGGGAAGTCGGCGCGCATCCGGGAGAAGCGCGCTACCTGACGCCCCGGCCCGCGCCGCCATGGCAGCGCACGCGGGTCGTCGGGGTGCGGCGCCCGCACCCGAGGACGCACAGCGGCTCCAGGGCCTGCTCGACTACGAGCGAGGCTTCTGGAGCCGCGGTGTTTTGCGGGTGGCCGGCGTGGACGAGGTTGGACGGGGCCCCCTCGCGGGACCCGTGGTCGCCGCCGCGGTGGTCTTGCCGGTGGACGTGTTCATCGAAGGTGCCACGGATTCGAAGGCGCTGGCCGAGGCCGCGCGCGACGCGCTGAGCGCTCAGGTGCTCGAACGTGCCTACGTGGGCATCGGGGCGGCCTCACCGCGCGAGATCGACCGCTACAACATCCTGATCGCCACACGCACGGCCATGGAGCGTGCGCTGCGTCAGTTGGAGCGTGCGCTCGGGCGGGCCGCGGATCACGTGGTCATCGATGGACTGCCCATGAAGGGGTTCTCCCGGTCCCACGAGGCGGTGGTCGAGGGCGATCGCCTGGTCCATTCGATCGCGTGTGCGTCCATCGTCGCGAAGGTGGTGCGCGACCGCCTGATGCGCCGGCTCCACGACCGCTATCCCGAGTACGGCTGGGACAGCAACGTGGGCTACGGGACGCTGGAGCATCGCGACGCCATCCAGGTGCACGGGCCCACGCCGCACCACCGCATGACGTTCGGACTGATGCAGCTCGAGCTGGAGCTGTGAGTGCGCGCCGCGAAGCGGCGGGGGGCGCGCGGATGAGTCACGGACGCGCACCTCGGGGAGATGATGCGCGCCTCGGGCGGATCTAGAGTCCCGGGCGCGCTCGGGGTACCTTTCTGGCCGCGAGCCGGTAGCTCAGCTGGTAGAGCAACGGACTTTTAATCCGTAGGTCCTGGGTTCGATCCCCAGCCGGCTCATTGCGTGACACGCACGGAGGCGTGGGTTGCCTGACTCCGATTCGACAGCTGCAGCGGGGTTCGCGAGCGCCGAGGAGGTGGCCCGCATCGGCAAGGGATTGCTGGCGGCCGACCTGCCGCGCGCGCAGTGGACCCACGCGGCGCATTGGGCCGCCGCGCTGTGGCTGCTGCGAGAACGACCGGAGCTCGACGCTGCGCGGGTGCTGCCTGCGCTGATCCGCCGCTACAACGAGTCCTCTGGGACCGCGAACACCGACAGCAGCGGGTACCACGAGACCATCACCCGGGCGTCCCTGCGGGCTGCGGCCCATTGGATCGCGGCCGCCGCTCCCGACGAGCCTCTCCACCGGATCTGCAACCGTCTGGTGGCCTCCCCGCTGGGCTCCCCCGATTGGCTGCTCCGCTACTGGAGCCGTCCCGTCCTGTTCTCCGTCGAGGCTCGACGCGGGTGGGTGGAGCCGGACCTGGCGCCGTTGCCGTATTAGCGGGGGGCCAGGGATGGCCGCCGCGAAGGATGCGCTAGGCTTCGCCCGCTTGCAGAGGTGACGCGGACGCGCGTGGAGCCCTCCCTCCGAACCGCTGCGCATTGCGGGCCCGCGCCTTGGCGGCCTCTTCCTCCCGGTCCTTCGCCGGCGCCGACGTCACCAGGGAGTCGATCAACGTGCGGGCTGAACGGAAGACCTCGTCCACGGCCCGGTCGAATGCTTCCTGGTTGGCCTTGGATGGCGTGTTGAAGCCACTGAGCTTGCGCACGAACTGCAGGGCGGAGGCTCGGATCTCCTCGTCCTGGGCGGGAGGATCGAAGTTGAAGAGCGTTTTGATGTTTCGGCACATGGCTCGTCCTCTGCGGTGGGTCGCTCCCAGCCCGGGTCGCTTTGCGACCCAGCTGCCATCCTACACGAACAGCGAGCCACCGTCACGCGGGCCCGGAGGACGCGCAAGAAAAACCCCGCTCCGGCAGGTGCCGAAGCGGGGCTGTGGGATGAGACTCCGGAATCCGGTCAGTTCGCGGGCGCCCGGTAGGTCTGGTGGCACCCTCGGCAGGTCTGCCCCACCGCTCGCGCCGCCTCGCCGATGGCCTCGGCGTTCATGCCGCGGGCCGCTTCGATCAGCGTGTTGGAGGCGTTGACCAGGTCCATGCGCTTGCTGTCGAAATCGCTCCAGTTCTGCCAGATCTCGGCCTTGGCCCGTGAGCCCTCCATCGAGCCCTCCGGGAAGACGTCGGCCATCATCATCGCGATGTGATTGATGGCTTCCGCGTGACCGAGCACGTGGCCGGGGTACTCCACGGCGCCGCTGGCCAGCGCGCGCAACGCGCCATTGTGTGACTGGAGGCCTTCCATCAGCGATTCGCGATAGGCGGCCAGGGGGGGCTTCTCCTGCTCCTGCTGGGCGGCTGCGCCCTGGGGTGCGGCGGCTGCGGCAACGAGCAGCGCCGCCGACATGAGCGTCGAACGAGTAGATCTCACAGATGACCTCCTGGTGGCGAGATCCCGAAGGTGACGACAACCGGCGTCGAGTCTACGCGGAGGGCGGTGCAACTGTCGAGGCCCCCGGCTGCGCGGCCAGCCCACGCTGGCGCAGCTGCCGGAGCGCCAAGGCCAGCACCTGCTCGGGCGTGCCGTCGGTGGGGACCCCCTGGGCGACCCGCTCCGTGTGGTCGGTCAGCCTTTCCCAACGGGCGGCCGCCGCCTCGTGGATGGACCAATCCGCGTCGGAGACGTCCCCGCGCCGGGCCATGATCCGGTACCGCACCACCTCCGTGGAGGCCTGGCAGTGGAGGAAGAGCGCCGGAACGGCCAGCTCCTCGGCGCGGTCCAGGAAGGCCCGCCGCCACCGTTCCTCCCGAAAGGAAGCGTCCACCACGACCCGCCCCCCACGCTCCAGGAGCGCCGTCGCGTCGGTCAGGCAGGCCTGGTAGGTCCTCTCCGACCACTCGGCGGCGTAGATGCCCTCGCCGAACTCCGCGGCGGCGGACTGGTCCGGCGCCAGGCCGGCCAGCCGCTTACGGGTCCGGTCTGACGAGATCGGACTGAGGTCTACCGCCTCCGCGAGCAGTCTGGCCAACGTCGACTTGCCGGTTCCCGGAAGACCTCCGACCAGGATGAGACAGGGCCGGCCCTCCGGAGCTTCCAAGGCGCCCAGGGCCAGCAGCCAGTACGCGCGTGCACGGAGACGGGCAGCGCTGCGCGTAGCGTCGGCAGCGTCCGGTGACAGCGCCAGGATGCCCTCCACCTTGGCGCGCACGAGGGCGCGGTAGGCGAGATAGAACGGCAGGAGGTATTCACCCTCCGGGTCGTCGCGGGCAGTGAAATACTCCCGCACGAAATGCTCGGCGAGGTCGGCCCTGCCGCGGAACACCAGATCCATGGTCAGGAAGGCCATGTCTGCCACCGGATCCGCGAAGCGGAAACGGGCGTTGAACTCGATACAGTCGATGATGGCCAGGTCGCCCGGCGGAGCCTGGTCTTCCAGAACGTAGATGTGCTGCAGATGAAGGTCGCCGTGCGTGTCGCGCGGGACCCCCGCGCGCGCGCGCGCCTCGATCAGATCGCCCAATGCCTGCAGCCATTCCTCCGAACGGTCGCGCGCACGTTCGTGGACCTCGCCGTGGACGGTGTGTCCGATGTGCAGACGGGTTTGCTCGAAGTTCTCGCGAGCGTTGCGCGCGACCACGACGAGCGCGCCGTACGCGTCGATCTCCTCTCCTGCCGCCGCCTCGGCATGGAAGCGGGCCAGCCTGTGCGCGACGCGCGTCAGGAGCGCCGCGTCCAGCTGACCCCGCTGCAGCCGCGCCAGGAGGGTGGCCTCAGCGGGGAGCCGCTTCATGCGCACTGCGAACTCGAGCGGCGTGCCGGGGCCGCCGACGCGGAGCCCACGCGGCCCGCGCACGATGGTCACCACGCCGAGGTACACGTCGGGCGCCAGGCGCGCGTTCAGGCGCACCTCCTCTTCGCAGAAATGACGGCGCGACTCGAGCGTGCGGAAGTCGAGGAACCCCAGGTCGAGAGGCTTCTTGACCTTGTACACGAAGTCCCCGGCCAGGAAGACGATGGAGATGTGGGTTTCGACGACCGCCAGGCCCGGAGTGGCGTGAGGGTACGCCTCGGGACGGCTCAGCTCCCGTACGAGCTCGGCTGTCGCAAGCGCCTCGCCGACCACGGTCGTCTAGACCTCCAGCTCGACCCACCTTCCCGCGGGCCCCGCGTTGATCACGCGCGTAGGCCCGATCTGCGATTCCACGCCCCAAGATGCATGGATGTGGCCGCACACCAGCAGAGGTCCCTGCACACGCTCGGCGGCCTCCAGAACCGCCCGGCTTCCCAGCGAGCGGCCACTGCCGTCCGTATCCGCATGACCGAAGGGCGGGGAGTGGGAGACCAGCAGCGCCCCCGCTGGGCAGTCCACCAGACGGGTCCGCGCCTCGTCTTCGCTCAGGTCGAAGCTCCAAGGGCCGAAGGGCGTCACCGGAATACCACCTCCGATGCCGAAGACCTCCACGCCCGCCGCGTGCGTGCCCTCTCCGTGCAGGACCCGCGCAGCTGTCCAACCCGAGCAGGCAGCGCGGAGCTCCACGTCGCTCTCGCCGTTCCCGGGCACGAGGATCGTGGGAGTCTCGATGGCGTGCAGGACATCGATGAGCGGCTGGAGCCCCTGCCGCATGACCGCGAAGTCTCCTGCTGCCAGAAGCAGATCGGCGTCCGGAGCACGTTCGACCAGCGCGCGCGCGGCGCGCTCGTCGCAGTGCAGGTCACTGAACACCAGGATGCGCATGTCCGCTGCCTCGGGCTGGCTCGAATGTGGTGCCCTACGGTGTCGGAGGCCGAGCGGCCGCGCCAGGGGAGCTTCTGCTCGAGCCTGGCTACCCCCTTGACCCGTCTGCTCCGGGACGTTCCCGTCCTGGCCATCCCAAGCGGAGGCTGGAAGGAATGACGATCCGCGTGTTCGTCACGGGCGGCACGTTCGACAAGGAGTACGACGAGATCCGCGGAGTGCTCTATTTCCGCGAGACGCATCTCCCCGAAATGCTGAAGCTCGGCCGCTGCCGACTGGATGTGGCGGTGGAGACGCTCATGATGATCGACAGCCTCGAGATGACCGCCGAAGACCGCTCGGGGATTCGCGGCCGCGTCCTGGAGTGTCCGGAGCGCTGCGTGGTGGTCACGCACGGCACGGACACGATGGTGCAGACCGCCGCGGTCCTGGCCCAGGAAGTGGGGGAGAAGACCGTGGTCCTGACCGGCGCCATGGTGCCCTGGGCCTTCGGCAGCTCCGACGGGCTCTTCAATCTCGGAAGCGCCCTCTCCTTCGTGCAGGTCCTTCCCCCAGGCGTGTTCGTGGCCATGAACGGGCGGGTCTTCCCCTGGGACAACGTGCGCAAGAACCGGGATACGGGTCGCTTCGAGGCTCTGACGGAGTAGGGCCCGCCGGGGAGCCGGCGCGGAGGGCCGGGCAGGCCCCACCTGCGGGCGCGCCCGCTCAGGCCCCAGGCCCTGGCCGCCCCCGGGGCCATTCGGCGCGTCCTCAGGGGGACGGGACCTCGGGCGGGCCCCGCCGGTACCCCTGGCGCGGGTCCTGCAGAGCAGGGGGTCCGCGCCCGTTTGCGGGACACGCGACCCCCGCTAAGGTTGTGGCCCGCCTGCTCCCCGACCTTGGCTCGCCCAAGCGCCATGAATCTGCCAGTCACCTCGACCAATCTGACCGAGCTCGAAGCCGAGTCCATCCACATCATGCGTGAGGTGGCGGCGGAATTCGAGCGGCCAGCCCTGCTCTTTTCCGGGGGCAAGGACTCGGTCGTGATGCTTCACATCGCCCAGAAGGCCTTCTGGCCCTGCAAGGTCCCTTTCCCGGTGGTCCACATCGATACCGGGCACAACTTCGACGAGGTCATCGAGTTCCGGAACCGGCGCGCTGCCGAATTGGGCGTGCGCCTGGTGGTCGGAAGCGTGCAGGAGGACATCGACACGGGGCGGGTGACCGAGGAGACGGGCCCTCGGGCCAGCCGCAACCGCCTCCAGACGACGACGCTGCTCCGCACCATCGAGGAGCATCGCTTCGACGCCGTCTTCGGGGGGGCCCGCCGGGACGAGGACAAGGCTCGCGCCAAGGAGCGAGTCTTCTCCTTCCGCGACGAGTTCGGTCAGTGGGACCCGAAGAATCAACGCCCCGAACTGTGGAATCTGTACAACGGTCGCATCCGTCGGGGCGAGCATATCCGGGTGTTCCCCATCTCCAACTGGACCGAGCTGGACATCTGGCAGTACATCGCCGCCGAGGAGATCGAGCTCCCGCTCATCTACTATGCCCACCGGCGCCGGGTGATACGCCGCGACAACATGTGGCTGGCCGAGACGCGCTTCCTGACGCTGATGGACGGTGAATCCGTCGAAGAGCGCCAGGTCCGCTTCCGCACCGTGGGGGATGCCTCCTGCACGGGGGCCGTGGAGAGCGAAGCCGACACGATCGAGAAGGTGCTCGCCGAGGTCGCTGTGACCCGAATCACAGAGCGAGGCGCCACCCGGGCCGACGACCGCATCTCCGAAGCCGGGATGGAAGACCGCAAGAAAGAGGGATACTTCTGATGGAGCTGCTGCGCTTCGCTACTGCCGGCAGCGTCGACGACGGGAAGTCCACGCTCATCGGGCGGCTGCTGTACGACTCGAAGTCGGTCTTCGAAGACCAGCTGGATGCGGTGGAGCGGACCTCGATCCAGATGGGGTCCGAGTACGTCAATCTGGCGCTCCTCACCGACGGCCTGCGCGCCGAGCGGGAGCAGGGCATCACGATCGACGTCGCGTACCGCTACTTCGCGACACCGCGTCGGAAGTTCATCATCGCGGATACGCCTGGCCACATCCAGTATACGCGCAACATGGTGACCGGCGCGTCCACCGCCGACCTGGCCCTCATCCTGATCGACGCGCGCAACGGTGTGGTCGAGCAATCCAAGCGCCACTCGTTCCTGTCTTCGTTGCTCCGGATCCCCCACCTGGTGGTCTGCGTCAACAAGATGGATCTGGTCGGCTACGAGCAGGACGCGTTCGAGAAGGTCGTGGAGGACTTCAAGGACTTCGCCCGCAAGCTGGACGTGACCGACGTTACCTTCATTCCCATCAGCGCGCTGCATGGGGACAATGTGGTGGAGCGGTCCGAGAAGATGCCCTGGTACCAGGGGTCGTCGCTCCTCTATCACCTGGAGCACGTGCACGTCGCCTCCGACCGCAACCTCATCGACCCACGCTTCCCCGTGCAGTACGTGCTGCGCCCCTACAGCGACGAGTACCACGACTACCGGGGGCTGGCGGGCACCGTGGCCGGCGGCAAGTTCCGACCGGGTGAGGAAGTGATGGTGCTGCCGTCGGGATTCACCTCCACGATCGCTTCGGTCGACACCTTCGAGGGACCGGTGGACGAGGCCCTGCCGCCCATGTCGGTGGCCATCCGCCTCGCCGACAACCTGGACGTCAGCCGCGGGGACATGCTGTGTCGGCCGCGCAACCAGCCTCATGTCGGCCAGGATCTCGATGCGATGGTCTGTTGGATGAGCGAGCGTTCCACGCTGACCCGTGGCGCCAAGCTCGCGATCAAGCACACCACCCGCTGGGCCCGGGCCATGGTCAAGGACTTCCACTACCGGCTCGACATCAACACGCTCAGCCGCGACGAATCCGCCACCAGCCTCACCTTGAACGAGATCGGACGCGTGCAGCTCCGGGTCACGCAGCCCCTGTTCTTCGACGAGTATCGCCGCAACCGGACCACGGGCAGCTTCATTCTGGTGGACGAAAGCACCATGAATACCGTGGGCGCCGGCATGATCATCGGGCCCGCCGACTCATGAGCCAGCCCGCCACGCCGGGGGGCGTCTCTCCCAACGTGGTCTGGCACGAAGGGCTGCTCCCCCGGGAGGAGCGCTGGGCCCGCGCGGGGGTGGAAGGGGGGACCGTGTGGCTGACGGGTCTGAGCGGATCCGGCAAATCCACGGTGGCCGCCGAGCTGGAGCGGCTCCTGGTGGAGGCGGGCCGGCCCTGCTACCGGCTGGATGGTGACAACGTGCGCCACGGTCTGAACCGGGACCTCGGATTCTCGGCGGAGGATCGTCGGGAGAACGTGCGACGCGTCGCCGAGGTCGCCCGGCTGATGGCGGATGCGGGGATCGTGGTGCTGGTGCCGATCATCAGCCCCTATCAGGCGGGCCGCGCCGAAGCTCGCGCGCTGCACGATGCGGCTCGACTCCCCTTCCTGGAGGTCTTCGTGGACACGCCGCTCGAGGTGTGTGAAGCCCGCGACCCGAAGGGCCTCTACAGACGTGCGAGAGCGGGCGAGATCACCGGGATGACGGGGATCGATGACCCCTATGAGGCGCCGCAGGCCCCTGATCTTCGTCTGGTGCCTGCGGACGGTGGCGCGGCCGCGATGGCGCGCCAGGTGCTCGAGCGGCTGACGTCGCGCCCCTAACACTCGCTGGATCGGGGGCCTGGCCCTCCCGGGTTGCCCCGGCTCCCGTGCCGCCAGAAGTTGGGCGCCACTTCTCCGGCGAGTGATCTCCAGCAGACAGCCCGATGCGCCTGCCTTCCCGTTCGACGACCAGCGATTCCTGGGCTCACCTCGCACATCTGGAGGACGAGGCCCGAGCCCTGGAGCCCGGTCCGAACGAGCGGGCCGGCTGGACCGAAGCGGTCGTGGCGCATGCCGAGCGCTTTCTGGCCGAGCTCGACGATGCTCCGACCTTCGTGTCCACGCCCCAGCCGGATCCCAGCCTGGAGGTGAACGCGCTGCCCTTCACGGAGGAGGGTACGGCGCTGCAGGCGGTGCTGGACGTGCTGCGTCGGGCGGATCGCCCGGGGATCAACCCAGCGTCCGGCGGGCACCTCGGCTACATCCCGGGCGGGGGGCTCTTCCCTTCGGCGCTCGCGGACTTCCTGGCCGACATCGAGAACCGCTACTCCGGCATCGCCTACGCGGGGCCGAGCGCCACGCGGATCGAGAACCGCCTGATCCGCTGGATGTGCGATCTGGTCGGGTACTCGGGGGAGGCGTGGGGAGACCTCACGTCCGGCGGATCGATCGCCAATCTGAGCGCGGTGGTTGCCGCGCGGGAGGCCGCCGCTCTGCGGGGCGCTGACCTCGAGCGCGCGGTGATCTATCGCACCACCCAGACCCACCACTGCGTGGAGAAGGCGCTTCGGATCGCGGGCCTGGGCCAGGCACCCCGCAGAAGCGTTCCGCTGGACCAGCGCTGGCGTATGGACGTCAGAGCGCTCACGCGTATGATCCACGAGGATCGCGCCAGGGGGCTGCGCCCCTTCCTGGTCGTCGCCAGCGCAGGCACCACCGACACGGGCGCCATCGATCCCCTGGCGGATCTCGCGACCCTCGCGGAGCGGGAGGCGTTGTGGCTCCATGTGGACGCCGCCTATGGGGGGTTCTTCCTTCTGGTCGATGGTTTGCGCGAGCGCTTCGCGGGCCTGGAACGGGCGGACTCGATCGTGCTCGACCCCCACAAGGGGCTCTTCCTGCCCTATGGTTCGGGGGCCCTGGTGGTCCGCCAGGGTCGCACACTCCGCGAGGCCTTCGCCTACGAGGCGGCGTATATGCGCGATGCCGAGGAAGCAGAGGCGGAGCCCTCGCCCGCGCAGTACTCACCGGAGCTGACCCGGCCCTTTCGGGGCCTTCGCATGTGGCTGCCTCTCCAGGTGTTCGGCCTGGCACCCTTTCGCGCGGCGCTCGCCGAGAAGCTCGCGTTGGCGCGCTATTTCCACGACCGGGTCCAGGAGATTCCCGGAATCGAGGTCGCGGGGCCGCCCGCGCTCTCGGTCTGCTGCTTCCGCCATGCCCCCGAGGGTGGGGATGCAGATGAGGCCACCCGAAGACTGACACGCGCGCTGCACGCCGATGGTCGCGTGTTCTTCTCGTCGACGATCATCGATGGCGACGTGTGGCTTCGCTGCGCCGTGCTCTCCTTCCGGACGCACCGTCGACACCTCGACCTCGGGCTGGAGATGATCCGGCGCTCCATCGCGTCTTCCTGAGTCTCAGCGGCCCCTCCGGACCGTCGACTCCGGGCGCTGGGGGTAGGCGGGCTCTTCCGCACACTGCACGTGGGGGAATCTCCGACCGCGCCCTACCGCCCGCACGCCGAGATTCGCAATGGAGGTGGAACGCAGCGGATTCGGCGGAGGAGGGTTCCATGTTCGATCGCGCTGAGTTGGTGCGGCTTCGTGGGGCGTCCGGAGTGCAGGGAGTGTTGAGCGTCTATGCTTCGGGCGGAGATCGCGATCCGGCGGCACAAGGAGCCTGGTTCCTGCGGCTGGATCAGGAAGTGCGTGCGGAGCGCAAGCGCCTCGAGGAGCAGACCCCCGTGGAGGTGGCGGGTTTCGACGCGGCGTGGACCCGCCTGCTGGGCGAGCTTCCATCCCGCGAGAGCTTCCTGGGCGCTCCCGGGTGGGTCGGCTTCGCCAGTCCGGAGCGGGTGATCCACGCGGCCGCGTTGCCGGCTGCGGTTCCGGCGTTCGCAGGCTGGGAACGCTCACCCTGCCTGGCCCCCCTGGCCGCGGCCCGTAGCTACAGTCGTCCCTTTGTGGCCGTCCTGGTCGATCACCGGCACGCGAGGGTCTTCCGCTACGAGGACGGTGCGTTGACGGAGACCCATGATCACACCGCCGACCGTTCGCTCGGTGACCTGAACGAGGTCGGCGTTCGCAAGCGTGCCGCCACCCACTCGGGCATGCGTGGCCAGACCTCGCATGAAGCGGCGCACTATGGAATCGTCGAGGCGACCGAGCGCCTGGTGCGCGAGCTGGTGGAGCCGGTGCGTGAGGCGGTGGGGGCCGAAGTGGTGCCCATCTTCATCGGGGGTGACGACCATGTCGCCCATGCGTTGAGGCAGGCGCTACCCGCCGAGTTGCGCGACGACGCCCAGCTGCTCGGTGACCTGTACCTGCGGATGCCCGCAACCGAACTGAAGCAGCGTCTGGAGGCAGCGCGCACCAGTGCCTGGGCTGAACGCTCGCAGCGCCGCGTGGGCGGTTGGCTGGAGGATGGACGCTCGCGGGGGCGGGCGGCCTTGGGCCTGGACGACACCTGGCGCGCCCTGGGTGAAGGCGCGGTGGATGTCCTGCTGCTGTCGCAACGCTTCTACCGGGAGCGGCTGCAGGAGGCCAACCGGTTGGTCGACCTGGCGCTCGACCAGGGCGGGGATGTGGAGATGCTCGACGGAGAGGCGTCGGAACGTCTGGATCAGGAGACCGAAGGCGTGGGCGCCGTGTTGCGGTTTGCGGTTGCGGCGGTTCGCTGAGGAGGAAGCATGGCTACCAATCGGATGATCGGGAATGAGACCATGAGCCACGTGGCCGACGTGATGCAACGTGAGGTCATCACCGTGTCCCCACGATCTTCCCTCAGAGACCTGGCCCGCTTGCTTTCGGAGTCCGAGATCTCGGGAGCGCCGGTCGTGGACAGCCGAGGTCGGGTATTGGGGGTGGTTTCCGCGACCGACATCCTCCGGGCCGCCACCGATGAGGATGACGAACGCCAGCGCGTGCTCGATCAGGCCGAGCGGCGAGGCAACGCGTACTATCGCGATCTGGGACGACTACTCAGCGATGTGGAGTTGGAGTTTCTGCTCGGTCGCTCCGATGACCTCGACGAGCGTACGGTCGAAGAGATCATGACCTCGGATCAGTACACGGTCGAACCGCAGATGTCGCTCTCCGACGCGGCGCGGATCATGGCGGACCATCACGCGCACCGGGCGTTGGTGCTGGATGGAGAAGAGTTGATCGGGATCGTCACGGCCTTCGACATCGTGCGGGCCGTGGCCGACGGGCGTCTCTGACCCGAACGCGGGGGCCCGGGCCAGCGTGCCCGGACCCCCTGCTGCTCAGCGCCGCGCCGAGCCCTCCACGGCGGGAAGATCCGTGCGGCGGGCCCAGTCGTCCCAGGATCCGTCGTAGAAGCGCGCCTGGAATCCCAGGTGCTTCGAGATCATGTAGGCGTAGCTCGCTCGCATCCCGATGTAGCAGTAGCTGACCACCGTGCTCGCGGGCGCGGCTCCCGAGGCCTGATACCGGGCCCTCACCTGCTCCAGGGCCTTCAGCACCGGGGTGTCTCGCGACTCGATCAGGTCCTCCCAGTACAGGTTGTAGGCACCGGGGATGTGACCGGGTCGCAGGTCGCCGGGCGTGCGAGCGCCGGTGTACTCGTCCTCGGGGCGAGCATCGATGATCGTCACCGACGGGTCGTCGAGACGAGCTGCGATCCAGGCGGCGTCCACCACGAGGTCGGTGCGGACGGCGGGTCGGAAGGTGCCCGGTGCGGACGCGGTGGCGGGTGCGTCCGCGACGCTGCCGCCGATGGCCTTCCAGGCCGCCAGGCCGCCGTCCAGGTACGACGTCTGGGCGGCGTGACCCAGGTAGTCCAACGTCATGTAGAGGCGAGCCGCGAGCAGCGGATTGCCGTACAGGATCACGCGCGTGTCGTTGGAGACGCCGGCTGCGCGCAGGGCGCCGACCATGCCCTCAACGGGCTGGATCTGGGTGGAGAGCCCATCCGCCGTATCTGCGAAGACCATGTAGTCCAGGAAGCGCGAGCCCGCGATCCACTCGGTGGGGAGCCGGTCGTGCCCCATGGCGGCCTGGAGGACGACCAACCCCGGGTCGGAGCGATGCTGCTGCAGCCAATCCGCGGAGACCAGGACCGGTGTCTGGGCGTGGAGGGCTGCCGGAATGAGGCCAAGGAACAGGGCGAGCACCGCGCCGTGGCGGGCCCGTCTGTATGCGAGCGCGTTCATGCAGGTCTCCGTTCTTCGAGAAGGTGTTCCAGAGTGTGGGTGAGAAGGTCGATCTCATCGGTCGTGTTGTAGACGTGCGGGCTGATGCGCACGCCTTGCACGGCTGCGTGCTGGATCGGGCGCACCACGATCCGCGCATCCTCCCAGAGTCGGTCGGCCAACTCGCGGGGAGGCCATCCCTCCAGACCGACGGTGGCGATGGCGGCGGTATGGGGCGGGCCCGGCTCGGCACAGAACCGGACTCCCGGCCGATCGGCGAGCACGTCCGTCCAGCGCACGGTCAGCTCGCGCAGACGGGCGGCGATGCGATCGGGCCCGAGTGCACTGCGGAAGCGGAGCGCTTCCGCCACGGCGTTGTGGCCGGCGGCAGGGTGCGTGCCGATCTCTTCGAGCTTGCGGATGTCGGCGGCACGATCCGGATCGGAGGCCAGCAGGGGCCAAAGGGACTGGATCCGGTCCTGCCGCACGTAGAGGAAGCCCGTGCCCAGGGGCGCGAGCGCGTACTTGTGCAGCGAGCCGCCATAGTAGTCGCAGCCGAGCTCGGTCACGTCCACCGGCACGTGCGCGAACGCCTGGGCGCCGTCGACGAGGGTCTGCACGCCTCGCTGGCGGGCGAGCTCGCAGATCTCGCGCGCCGGGTAGATCTGCCCGGAGAGGTTGTTGACGTGGCAGAAGAGCAGGATCCGCGTGCGGTCGGTCAACGCCCGTGAGAAGATGTGAAGCAACTCGCCGGGATCGGTCACGCGAGCAGGGGGAGAGATGGTTCGTAGGACGATTCCGTCACGACGCTCGCGCTGCTTCCAGGCATACAGCATGCGGAAGAAGTCCTGATCGGTGGTCAGCACCTCGTCGCCCCGTTGCAGCTCGAGGCCCATTTGGACGAGTTCCAGTGCCTCCGTGGCGTTGCGCGTCAGCGCGATCTCTTCGGGGGTCGCGCCGAGTGCGCGGGCCAGGTCGGAGCGCACCCGCTCCTGCCCCGGCTCCAACACCGACCAGGTATGCCGTGAGGGGAGGCGATTCGCGAACTCGGCGTCGGTAGCCACCGCACGCTGCACCGACCGAGGAGCGGATCCGATGCTGGCGCAATTGAGGTAGGTGGCCGACCGATCGAGGTCGAACGCGTCCTGGATCCTCCCCCAGTCGTCCGGTGCGGTACCGGCTGCGGCCACACCCTGCTCCGGCCGAATGCGGGCAGACACCGTCGGAGCGAGCAAGGCTCCGCCCAGTCTTCCCAGGAACGCGCGTCGCGCCAGCGCGCTCACCGCCGCTCCCCCAACTCGAGCGCGGCGTTGATCCGCACCATGTGCTCGGGGTCCTGTAGAGCCATGAGCAGCGCGGTCCGCGCCTCGGGCTCGGGCCGTTCCGCCAGCGCCCGCAGCGCCGCGAGGCGCACCCTCATGTGCGGGTCCTGCATGGCGGTCGTCCACGCCGTCAACGCACGGGGGTCGCCCAGCAACCGCAGCGCGGTCGCAGCGGTCTGCCGTACTCCCGGCTCCGGATCGTCGGTGAGCGCACGCGCGAGCGCTGTGAACGCTCGAGAATCCCCGAGCTCGCCCAGCGCGAAGGCAGCGTCGGCACGCGCGTCCGGAGAGCCTGTGCGGAGGCGCTCCTGCAAGCTGGCCAACACGCCAGCTCCGCCGAGCTCGGCGAGGCCCCCCACCGCCATCTGGCGATTGTGCGCGTCGGCGTCGTTGGCTGCGACCTCGAGGAGGGCGGTGCGGGCCTGGGCGCCGCCGAGCCTTCCCAAGGCCCAGACCGCCACGGAGCGCACGCCCGGGTCGCCATCGCCCAGACCGCGGAGCGCCGCCTCCAGCCCGGCGGGCCCCCCGAGCCAGGAGAGGCCCAACACCGCGGACTCTCGCGCACGGGCCGCTTCGTCGTTCAGCCCGGCCTCCAGTGCCACCCGGGCCTGGGCGTGCCCGCCGTGACCGAGTGCCAGCAAGGCTGCCGAGCGCACGGCCGCATCGGGCGCGCGAGTGCGATCGACGAGGGCGCGCAGTGCCCGGGGCGACTCCGAGGACGCGAGCTCCCAGGTGGCCAACACGTCGTCTTGTTCTGCCCGCGCGCCCCAGGTGGCGCCGCTCAGGCACACGGTGATGCCCGCGAGCACGGTCCAGGCCGCCGCGACCTGCCCCAGGGAGGCGGGTCCGTCGTTGCGCTCGGGACGGAGGAGGGCGCCGATCCGTTCCGACAGGGCCTCGGCGCCTGACATGTGCAGGGAGGCGCGCGGCGCTCGCCCCGCGCTGCTTGCGATCGAGAGCAGCACTTCCGCGTAGCGCAACGGATCGACGGAGGACCGGGTGACGAAGTCGTCGCAGGCGCGCTCCTGAACGCAGCGAACCGTGCGGCGCGCCCGCCAGGCCAGGGGATTGAACCACTGCGCCGCCCAGATCAACTCCGAAGCGAGGTGCACACCGTAGTCGCCGCGACGCACGTGCGCGAGTTCGTGAAGGAGCGCGAGTTGCAGCCGCTCGCGGGGCCAGGTCTCCGCACCCTCGGGGAGCAGTACGACCGGTCGCCGCAGGCCCCACGCGGCGGGGACCCGCACGAAGCGGGACTCCAGCACCTCCACCGCTCGCCCGATTCCCATCGAGCGACGCAGCGTATCGCAGAGCGCTTGGGTATCAGCGGATGCGGGTCGGCTGCCGTAGTGCGACACCATGGAAACGCGGAAGAGGTCGAGGAACAACCGGCCCGCCGCCAACAGGAACCCTACGGCCCAGACGCCGAGCGCGACCTGTGTGGCCCCGGCGAGCGACTGGAGCGGCAGGACCGAGGTCAGGGGAACGTCCCAGCGCGGTGCCATTGCCTGGATGGCCGGCAACGACAGCACTGCGATGACGAGCCCCGTCCAAACGGCATGGTGCGTGGCGGCGGAGGCCTGCCGCGAGCTCCTTCCCAACATGCTCGCGAGCGCGACCAGGACCGCGCTCTTGAGCAACAGCCC
This sequence comes from Gemmatimonadota bacterium, assembly GCA_041390105.1. Lineage (NCBI taxonomy): Bacteria > Pseudomonadati > Gemmatimonadota > Gemmatimonadota bacterium. The sequence goes on along the minus strand of JAWKQO010000001.1, from coordinate 1,374,252 downwards.
GGCCCACAGGAAGGCACTCATGGGTGACGCTCCTTGCGGGTCGCCTCGATGCGCCGGGAAAGCTCGGCGAGCTGCTCGTCCGTGAGGCCCTCGCTCGGGAGGTCCAACAGCGCCAGCATGGCGTTGGCGGACGAGCCGCCGAAGAACGTCGTGACCAGGTCCTGCAACGCTGAACGCCGCGCCTGCGCCCGGGGCACCCGCGGACGGTAGCGATTGAGCGTGCCCGAGCGCTCGACGTGGACGTACCCCTTCTTTTCGAGGTTCCGGAGCGTGACGCGCACCGAGTCGAGGCCGGGCTCGTCGGGGAGGACCTCACACACTCCATCTGCGGTCGCTTCCCCATGCAGGTAGAGCGCTTCCATGATCTGCCGCTCCCGACGACTGAGCCGGCCGAGATCCGCCGATCGAGCCATGCCCCCTCCTGGTATGACCAAAAAAAAATTTCGTCTTCAGGAGGTACGCCGCGCCTGGGCAGGAGGTTTCAGAGCGGCAGACGGGCGATCCCGGGCGTGGCCGTCGCCAGGAGGCTACGGCCACGGTGGGTGAGCCGGGTGGCACCCACAGCCAGGATCTCGATGGGGGTACCGTCCCGCAGGCGCAGGCACAGGAGGTCGCCATCGCTCTCCACCTGGAGGTCCGGGAGTGCGCAGGGGCCGGCGGCCACCATCACGCTCCCCGCTCCGCCGGAGAGCGGGAGCTCGAAGGCGCCGCTCCGCCTCAGCGGCTCCGGGCCGGGCGGGGTGACCACCGTCAAGAGCGGCGCTGCGCCCATGGGGATCTCGAGCGTCGTCGCGTCCAGCTCGCTCCGGTAGCTGGGGGAGACGCGGTCGGCCAGCAGTGACGGGGATCCCGCCTGCCCCAGCAGGGAGATCCGGGCCCGACCGGCGACCTCCACACCATTCTCCGTGAGCGCGGCAGTCGCACCGGCGGCGAGGTGGAGCCGCGCCACCGAAGGTGCAGCGTCCGGCGCTCCTGTGATGGTGTCCGACCACGCCACCAGGACGCCAGGCAAGTGCACCAAGGCCCGGCGGTGGCCACCCCCGCCGGGGAAGCCCTGGTGTCCGCCCAGGAAGGCGCGGGCATCCTCCCAGGCCTGCCACTGCGCCCCCGTTCCATGGACGATCCGCGTCCAGTGGAAGGCACTGCCGGGTGTGGACGGCCCCTGATCGTCTACGGTCACCGTGTTGTGGGCGATGGCGGAGCGATAGTGATCGCGGCGTTCCGGCAGGGAGGAGTAGGTGAACGTGCCCGGATCGACGAGCACCTCATGCCCCGTCAGCGCCACCACCACCGACAGCAGGTCCGCGTGGGCATGGCCGCAGTTGAAGGCTCCGTGCGGGCCGCAATCGATCAGCACGTAGTCGGCATGGTCGGGCCCATCGGAGGTGGACAGATACAGCCCGCCGTCCGGGTAGGCATGCGCGCCGCCCCGAGCCTTTGTGGACGGGAGCGCCACATAGCGGTCCAGGCCCTCCGGACCCAGAAGCCACGCCACCTCGTCGACGGCATCGCCGGCGACTGCCTTCCAGTCCGGGCGACCGGCCCGCACCGCGCCAGTGGCCAGGGCAGGCCGGACATCCGCGCGTCGTCGCTCATCCAGCGGCCAGGTGCGCCCGCCGTCGTCGTCGCCCAGGAGGGGAATGCAGCCACTGGGGAGCGTGATGCGGGCGAGATGGTCTACGGCCGCGTCGAGTCGGGCCAGCACCCGCGTTGGCGGAGGCCCATCGCAGTGCGCGCCCAGGATGGCCCATTGGTGATAGAAGTCCACCGTATAGCGCTGGTAGGCCGTGGATTGCTCGAAATAGGTGCCGTCCTCGCGGATGTGCGTGTCGGCCCAATCCTCCAGCACGCTGCGACCCCGTGCTCTCCATCGCTCGGCGCGTCGGAGCTCGGGGAGGGCGACGCCGATGGTGTAGAGCGCCAAGGCTTCCCCGGTCAGGTGCGTGTTCGGGCTGTAGTAGGTGGAGAAGTAGCGGTCGATGTGCAGGCCGTGCGTCTCGATCGAGCGCAACACCGTCAGGAAACGGTCGGGAGTGAGCGCGGGTGAGTGGCGGAAGGCATGGAGCGCCCACAACCAGGACTGGATGCGGAAGGCGAGCTCCAGACTGCTGGCCCAGTGGATGCCACGGCCCGGGGGATTGCGCTCGATCCAGTCGACCAGGTGTTCCAGGCAGGCGTCCGCCCAGCGTTCCTCGCCGCTGACCGCGGCCGCGCGGGCGAGTGTGAGGAAGTGTTGGTGGCGTGCCAGTTCCCAGACGAGCTTGTACTCGCCTCCCACCCGCGGGTCGAGGTAGTCGATCCTGCTCCAATGATCGGACCGGTAGCGCAATCCGGAGAGGGGCTCGTAGCTCCAGTCGGGCACGGGGTCGAAGCTCCACACCCGGTCGAAGAGCCGGATCCGGCCCTCCAGGACGTCTTCGGCCTCGGCCACCGCACGGGCCCCCGACCCGGGCCGCGCCCGCTCGAGGGCGGCCGCGCTCGCCGCCGGATCGTCGAGACCGGGGAAGAACCGGGGCGGCCGCTCCTGGAAGCGCTCCAGCAGTTGGGCGGCCGAGCGAGGGCTGCCCTCCAGGTGTCGAGCCAGGAAGGCCTGGCCGGAGGGAGAGCGCGTTCGCGCAGAGCCCAGGGTGCGGTCCCGGCGTAGCGCCAGGGCCTGTCCCACCCGCTCCGCGACCTCGGAGGGGCCCATGCGGGCCAGCTTTTGGAGGCGACTCACGTCGCCCGATGCCCCGGTTCGTTGCGATTCCTCAACAGATCCAGCCCAGCAGCGAGTCGAACTGCCCGTAGGACGGGCCCCCAGGGCAGCCCCGGTGGCGGTACCAAAATTGCCTGGACGCGCTACGATTCTCCAGCCCGCAGCCAGAACGAGGAAGGTCCAGCAGGATGTCGACGCGGCTCAGCGTGTTCGGAATGGGGTACGTGGGGTGCGTCTCCGCGGCCTGCTTCGCCAAAGAGGGCCACCAGGTCATCGGGGTGGATGTGAACCCCACCAAGGTGGGGATCATCAACGGTGGGCACTCCCCGATCGTCGAGGAGGGCATCGACGAGCTCGTCGGAGCCATGGTGGGAGCCGGCCGCCTGCGGGCCACGGACTCCGTGACGGAGGCCATCGAAGGCAGCGAGGTATCATTGATCTGCGTGGGGACGCCGTCCAACAAGAACGGCAGCCTCGACCTCCGCTATGTCGAGCGGGTCAGCGAACAGATCGGCGCCGTGTTGGCCCACAAGGCCGCGCCGCATACCGTCGTCATCCGCAGCACCGTGCTTCCCGGCACCGTCGAGGACCTGGTGGTACCCGCCCTGGAGCGCTCCTCCGGCAAGCGTGTCGCCGACGGGGAGATCCATGTCTGCATGAACCCGGAGTTCCTTCGCGAGTCGACCTCGATCAAGGACTTCTACGACCCACCCTTTACGCTGATCGGTGGAACCAGCGCTGAAGGCGTGGAACGGGTGGCGGCTCTCTACGCGGGTATCGAAGCGCCGCTCTACCGCACCGACATCAAGGTGGCGGAGATGGTCAAGTACATCTGCAACTGCTTCCATGGCCTCAAGGTCTCGTTCGCCAACGAGGTCGGGAACGTGGCCAAGCAGCTCGGCGTGGACTCGCATCAGGTCATGGAGATCTTCTGCCAGGACACCAAGCTCAATCTCTCGCCCTACTACCTGAAGCCGGGATTCGCCTTCGGAGGGTCGTGCCTCCCCAAGGACATCCGGGGAGCGCAGTTCCTGGCCCGGGACCTCGATGTCGAGACACCGGTCTTGAACTCGATCCTGCCCTCCAACGACCGCCAGGTGCAACTGGCGGCCGAGCGCATCCTGGCCAAAGGGAACCGCCGGATCGGCATTCTGGGCATGAGCTTCAAGGCCGGGACCGACGATCTCCGTGAGTCACCCATGGTGACCCTCATCGAGCACCTGATCGGGCGTGGCATGGAGCTGGCCATCTATGATCGGAACGTCTCCAAGGCGCAGGTGATGGGGGCCAACAAGGAGTACATCGAGGGCGAGATCCCGCATATCTGGTCCCTGATGCGTGATGACATCGACGAGGTGGTCGCGCACGGGGACACGATCGTGGTGGCGCACAAGAACCGCGAGTTCGAGGAAGCCTTGGCGCGCACCCGACCGGACCAGGTGATCGTGGATCTGGTGCGGATCCCCTTCGAGGGCACGGCGGACTACGACGGGCTCTGCTGGTAGGGTGCGGGACTCCCGCTCAGCCGGTCAGGCCAGGGTGGCGTAGAGCGCGTACGGTGTCGACGGTGTCGGCCTCCTCTGGCCCCTTGTCCAGCCGGTAGCCGCGCAGGCGAGCGAAGCGGAGCGTTACCCCACCCGGGTAGCGTGAGCTCTCCTGGACGCCATCGAACGCGATCTCCACGACCAGGCGGGGCTGTACATAGACCGTGCGCCGCGTGCGCCGCACCTCCAGCTCCAGCAGGGCGGCGGTCTGCCAGCGCAGGATCTCGTCGGTCAGCCCCTTGAAGGTCTTGCCCAGCATCACGAATCCACTCGGGCCCCGGGCGCCCAGGTGCAGGTTGCTCAACCACCCGCTGCGGCGGCCGTGCCCCCATTCTGCGGCCAGGACCACGAGATCGAGGGTGTAGGTCGGTTTCACCTTCAACCATGTGCTACCCCGCCGTCCCGCTTCGTATGGGGCATCCAAGGCCTTGGCGATGACGCCTTCGTGCCCCGCCAGCCGGGCCTCGTCCAGCGTGGCGCTGGCGTCCTCCGGCGTCGTGCAGATGCGAGCCGGCACTGCGGCTTCCCCCACGGCTCCCAGCAGGTGCTCCCTGCGTTCCCGGTAGGGTTCGTCCAGCAGCGCTCGACCGTCCAGCGCGAGGACATCGAAGAAGGTGGTGGTGAGCGGCAAGCGAGCCCGGATCTCCTCGCGCTCGCCGCTGCTCCCGAAACGGCTCATCGTGACCTGGAACGGATGGGGACGCCCCTGTTCGTCCTCGGCCAACGTCTCGCCGTCGAGGATGCCGGAGCCGAACGGAAGCGCCCGCACCTGCTGCACGACTTCGGGCACCGCGTCCGTCACGTCGTTCAGGGCACGCGTATAGACGCGCACATCGTCTCCCGACTTGTGTACCTGCACGCGCGCCCCGTCCAGCTTGTACTCGAACGCTGCGCTTCCCAACTGCTCGAGGGCGTCGGTGGGCGAAGAGGCGGGGGCTGCCAGCATGGGCTTGAGCGGACGAAAGAGCTGGACGGTCAGGGCATCCAACGCGTCCGCACCACGTGTGGACGCTTCGACCACCTCGCTCAGGCTCCCCGCCAGCAGCAGCGCGCGCCGGATCGCCGCCGGCCCGAGGTTCTCCGCCTGCGCGACCGCCTCAGCCATGAGCCCCTCGAGCGCGCCCTGGCGAAGGCCTCCCAGAAGGAGGGGAATCAGGAAGTCCCGCTCGTCCGTGGTCGTGCGGGAGAGGAGCTGCCGGAGCGCCGCGCTCCGCCGGCTCGCGGATCCGGGACCGGACTGCTCAGCGATGTGCGAGAGCGCGGTATCGACCTCGGCGAGCGTGAGCGAAGGGGCGGCGGCCGGCGTCGTGAGGGCCGCGTCCCGCAGGGTGGCGGGTCCGATGCCGATCCGCCCCTGAGGGAGGGTTCCGGACAGGTAGACTGCCACCAGCGGTCGCCACCGTGCCCCGGCGGACTGCAGCGCTTCGGTCAGGAGCGCGATCTTGCCCGAGCGCTGTGGGGTGCGGGCCACCGCCGTTGAGACCTGAGCAGTCGCGTGGAGGGAAGGCGGAGATTCCGTGACCATGACGGCAATTCGCTCGAACCGCGGGCTATGGCATGTGCCGAGGGGAGGCGAGCCTCCGGGGGTTGGCGGCGGGCCGGGCCACGCTAGCTTCGTGAGGTCGCTCGGAGCAAGCAGCCCCCCAACGGAGACGGCCCCCGATGGATCGCGGCGACATGTGGAGACGGCTCGAAGAGCGTGTCGAGCCCTGGGACCTGATCATCGTGGGCGGGGGCGCCACGGGGATCGGGATCGCCGTTGATGCCGCTTCGCGCGGGTACGATACCCTCCTGGTCGAGCAGAGTGATTTCGGCAAGGGTACTTCCAGCCGCAGCACCAAGCTGATCCACGGCGGAGTCCGCTACCTCCAGCAGGGGAACCTGCCTTTGGTGATGGAGGCACTGCGGGAGCGGGGCGTGCTGCGCGAGAACGCGCCCCATCTGGTTCACGACCTTCCGTTCGTCGTTCCGAACTACCAATGGTGGGAAGCCCCCTTCTACGGGGTCGGCATGCGCGTCTACGACGCCCTGGCCGGTCGCTACGGATTCGGGCCTTCGCGCAACTTGAGCAAGGAAGAGACGGTCGAGCGGTTGCCCACCATCGAGACCGAAGGTCTTCGTGGAGGCGTGGTCTACCACGACGGACAGTTCGATGATGCCCGGCTCCTCATCCACCTGGCCATGACTGCGGCGGAGCAGGGTGCCATCCTGCTGAACTATGCGCAGGTTACGGGCCTGACCCGGGATGGCCAGGGCTACCTGGCCGGCGTGGTGCTGCACGACCTGGAAGCCGACACTCGCCATTCCGTGGCGGGCCGTCTCGTGATCAACGCCACCGGGGCCTTCACCGACGGCCTGCGGCGCCTGGACGACCCCGCCGCGCTGCCCATCGTGCGCCCCAGTCAGGGCGTGCATGTGGTGCTGCCCAAGCGCTTTCTGCCGGGTGACTCGGCGATCATGGTCCCGCACACGGACGACGGGCGCGTTCTCTTCGCCATCCCTTGGCTGGATCGTGTCCTGATCGGGACCACCGACACGCCATTGGAGTCGGTGGAACTGGAGCCTCGACCGCTTCCTGAAGAGGTGGCGTTCATTCTCGAGCATGCCGCCCGCTATCTGGAGGAGGATCCCACGCCCGCCGACGTGCTCTCTGTGTTCGCCGGGATCCGCCCCTTGGTGGGGAGCGTGGCGGAGAGCGGAGATACCGCGAAGATCTCGCGCGAGCATTCCATCCAGGTGTCCGAGAGTGGCTTGGTGACCATCGCCGGAGGGAAATGGACCACCTATCGCCGCATGGCGGAGGATGCCGTGGACTTCGCCGTTCCCCTGGCCGGCCTGGAACCCCGCGACTGCGTCACGCGCGAGCTTCGGCTGCATGGCTACCACGCGCACGCGGAGCGCTTCGGCCGCCTCGCGTCCTACGGGTCGGATGCGCCGGAGGTGGAGGCGGTGATCGAGGCGCAGGCAGGCTGGGATCAGGCCGTGCACGAGCGACTCGAGCTCACCGTTGGAGAGGTCGTCTGGTTCGTGCGCGAGGAGATGGCCCGCACCGTGGATGACGTACTCGCGCGGCGGAGTCGCAGTCTCATATTGGACGCGCGCGCGGCGGTGGAGGCCGCTCCGACCGTGGCAGCGGTGATGGCCACCGCGTTGGGTCGGGATGCGCATTGGGTAGACACGCAGGTCGAGCACTTCACGGAGATGGCGAGGATCTATGTCCCGTAGACGCAGGACCGGATGGGTGGCGTTCGCAATGACCTTGCTCGCAGGGCAGGGCTTGGCCGGGCAGGAGTCGCGCTCGATCCTCATGTTGTTGCCCACGGAGGGGCGCACACTGGCGGCGGGCTACGAACAGGCGGGGACGCTGGGGGCGGACGACTACGCGCTACCCGGTGGCCAGCATGTGCAGGCGTGGGAACTCAAAGGTAGGGCCGGCGAAGGTCTCGTGCTCGAGCTGCTCAGCGAGGAGTTCGACGCGTACCTCTACCTGATGGGCCCCGGTCTCGCCGAGGCCGTCACCGACGACGACGGGGCGCAGGGATGCAGTGCCCGGTTGGACGTGGTCCTTCCTGCGGATGGTCCCTACCTCGTGGTGGCTTCGTCCATTTCGGGTGAGGGCGGCACGTTCACGCTGAAGGCCGCCAATGAAGCGGGTCCGCGCCAGGACGGCGACGACTGCTCGTTTGCCGGTGGGGGTGACGGGTGGGGCTGGCAGGTGGAAGACGTGCCCACCGACGGGCGCATGCTCGTCGATGGCGATGTGGTCGAGGCCGAGCTCATGCAGGGCGGTTTTACGCTCCCCGATGGGTCTCCCGCCCTGGCCTGGGGGCTCCTCGGAACGGCCGGAATGACCTTGACCATCGATATGGAGAGCGAAGCATTCGACGCGATCCTCTACGCCAACGGGCCCGGCCTGGAAAGCATGGCGGTGGACGACGACGGGGCAGGTGGGTGCAACGCGCGACTGACCCTCACGTTTCCGGAGGACGGCGAGTACCGCGTGGTTGCCTCCAGCATCCTGTCGAGCGCGTCTGGCCCGTTTGCGCTGCGGGTGGCGGCCGACCCCGCCCCGCCCTCCGATCTGGAGTGCTCCCTGTACTGATCGACCCGTGGAAGTCATGCTTTCACGCTTCGCCGCCCTGTAACCCGGAAAGCGAAAACCCCCCGGAGCATCTCCGGGGGGCTCGCTGAACCGGGCCCTAACGATGTAGTGCCCTTCGGTCGGTACTACTGCGACCCCGACGCATTGGTGACCACGATCCGCACGTTGATGGCGTCACTCAAGCCCGCAGCGTCGTAAACCTCGAGACGCGGGTTGTAGTTGCCCGCCTGTGCGTACGTGTGTTGGATCACGGGCGGATGCCCGGTGCCCTGGCCCCAGGTCGTTCCGTCGTGCCACTTGAAGACCCAGCGCACGATGCCGTTGTCGTCGGACGAGCCCGTCCCGTCATACGTGCAGGTCAAACCGTTGCACGAGATGGTCATCTGGGCCACGGGCGCCTGGTTCGTCGGCGGCGGTGGTGGCGGCGGGGGCGGCTGCGTCGCCGTCACGTTGATCCGGACGTTGATGGCGTCCTTGAGGCCCTGGGCGTCGTAGACCTCCAAACGCGGGTAGTAGCTGCCACCCTGCGCATAGGTGTGCTGAATGGCCTGCGGATGGCCCGTCCCCTGGGCCCAGGTGGTCCCGTCGTGGAACTTGTAGATCCAGCTGACGATGCCATTGTCGTCGGTCGAACCGGTTCCATCGAACGTGCAGACCAGTCCGTTGCAGTTGATGGTGAGGTCCGCTACGGGCGCCTGGTTCGTCGGCGGGGGCGGTGGCGGAGGCGGCGGCGACCCGCTCATGAAGCCTGTGTACAGAAGCAAGTTCGGCGACCCGCTGCCCGGGTTCGTCACCACGCCGCTGGTCGCGTTGGACTCCAGGGCCTGTTCGACCTGGGCAGGCGTCGCGCTGGGATTGGCCGAGAGATACAACGCGGCCGCACCCGCCGAGTGCGGCGACGCCATGGAGGTTCCTGACAGCGTAGCAGTGGCCGTGTTGGAGGTGTAGTACGCGGCGCGGATGCTCGCCCCGGGGGCGAAGAAGTCGACGCAAGTCCCGTAGTTGGAGAAGCTGGCGCGCGCGTCCGTGGAGGTCGTGGCTCCGATGGTCAGAGCCGCGGCCGCACGGGCGGGCGACTGCGTGCACGCGCTCGTGTTCGAGTTGCCGGCCGCAACCGCGAAGGTAACGCCCGCGTTCACGGCGTTGGTGACCGCCTGGTCGAGCGCCGTGGAAGCGCCGCCACCGAGGCTCATGTTGGCCACCGCCGGCTTGACGTGGTTGGCCCGCACCCAGTCGATCCCGGCGATGACGCCGGACGTGGAGCCGCTGCCGTTGCAACCCAACACGCGGACGGCCACGGCGTTGGCGTTCTTGGCCACGCCCCAGGTGCTGCCTACCGCCGTGCTGGCGACGTGGGTGCCATGGCCATTGCAGTCATTGGTGCCGTTTCCGTCGTTGATGGCGGTGAAGCCGCCGGAGGCGCGGCCGCCGAAGTCGACGTGGGTGGTACGGATACCGGTGTCGAGCACATAGACGTTCACGCCCGTGCCGTCCGGTCCCCAGGTGTAGGTTCCGTCGACCGGGAGGGCGCGCTGATCGATGCGATCCAGCCCCCACCAAGCGCCCGACTGGGAGCCGACGAGCTCCATGGTGCGGTCGCGCTCGATGTAGGCGATGTCGCCGGAGCCGGCGATGGTCACGAGCTGATCGAAGTCCGCTTCGATGGCGAAGCCACGCAGCGCGCTCTCGTAGACGTAGACCAGATCGCCACCGCTCTGCGCCACCAGGTCGTTGGCCTGACGCACCACGTCCCCGCCCGTGTTCCTGAGCACCACGATGTAGCGGTTGGGGATGACGTCGGGTCCAACCGGACCGAGCTGATCCAGCAGAGCCGTTCCAGAAAGCACCGGCGCCTGGTCGACCGGCGAATCCGCCGGCGTCGTCAGGTCGCCGCAGGCCGCAAGCAACACAGCCACCGAAAGAACCAACAAGCGCTTCATTCAGTCTCCCTTACCGTTCATCGGGGAGTCCACGTGTAGCGGTGGGACGCGCCCTCGCGCGAGCCGCGTCTCACCGCTGGGATCGGGGGTCAATTGGGCGCATGGACACCTTGGCCTCCATAGGGGCGGTTGGCTCCGATGGCGGGGCCATTGGGGGTCAGTGCGCCGTTGTCGGTCGATGCCACGAACTGACGGATCGAGCCCGGGAACGGCGTAGGGCTACCATTCCGACCGAATCCGTCCGTGTACCAGACTTCAGAACCGCCTTGGTTGCGGACGTGGATCGAGTTGATGTCCACGTGCCGGTGCGCTCCGTCGAAGGCGGAGGTGGGGTTGTCCCAGGAGGTGCCGGCGGCAGACTGCTCACAGAGCGAGCCTCGGGCCTTGAGGCCGTCCGTACGCTCCACGAAACAGTAGTCCACCACGTTGGCCAGCAGGTTGGCCGCGTTGGGATCGAAGACGCGGCTCGGGTTGTGGACCTGGAAGTAGGGTCCGATGGAGACGATGCTCTGTCCGGCGGAGGTGCGGAGGCTCTGTGAGAACTGCCAGCTTTCCCGTAACACGCCGAAGTTGGAGCGTTGGCCCTCGGGCACCAGCAACTCACGCTCGAGGCAGGTGATGTCCGGAATGACACGCTGCCCACCGCCCTGGAGACCGTTCTCGACGACCCGGGCCGTGACGTGTTGGCCGTCACAGGAGCGAACGTATTCGCCCTCGTGTCCGATGGTGGTCACGATCTGGAAGCGAGCCGCCGTGCCGTCGCTGCACTCGACGAAATACCCCATCTCGTGCTTGGGTTGGATGAACCGGCCTGCACCGTCGGTGCCTTGGTGCAGCTCGAACATCACGTCACACTCGATGCGGAAAAGACCACCGACGCCACCCTGGGCCCGCATCTCGACGTTGTTCTCCCACTCGATCTTGTAGCCCTGATGCGGGGCAAAGAAGTCGATCGCCTCGTTGGCGAGGCCGAAGGGGATCATGCCGACTTTGTCGAACAGGTCCGAGCCCCTCGGATCGCGGCCGTGCTCGTGGCCGAAGGTGCACCCCGTCTCGGGGTCGACCGGAGGATGCCAGGTGGGGTAGAGCTTGCCATCGGAACCAACGACGGCGTAGCGGTCGTGGATCTCGGTGGTACAGGTATCGGTGGTCCCGGGTTGCCAGGTGGAATACGCCCGGCTGAGGCCGGCAGGCGCGTCGTCCGGGCCCATGAGCCCATTGCTGTCACAGGCCAGCAGCAGGACCGGAACCGCCAGCACCGCGAAGGCGATGCGATGGAGGGTCGACGAGGTGGGTTGAAGCATGAGACGTTCCTCGCTCACTCGTTGTTCTGCGCACCCGCCGCGATCCAGATGCGGACCGTGTCGATCTGCGCTTGAGTCAATGCGCCCCCCAGCGGCATTTGTGTTCCCACGCCCCCGACCGCACCCGCCATCCCGCGGAGCTTGAGCAGGACATAGCTCGAGTCCGGACGGGCCGGGTCTACCCGGAACAGGCGACTGACCTGCGTCGAGCGGACGTTGACCGTGCTGGCGTGCGTGCGACCGGCACTCAGGTCCATCCCGGCCTGGGGCGCGGAGCCCGCATGGCAGGAAGAGAAAGCACAGGACCTCGTGAGGATCGGTTGGACCGCCTCACGGAGCGATTCTGCCGACACCGGGGTCGGCGGGGGGTTCGGAGGCGAGACAGGCCCGCCGCCCCCCGAATCACAGCTCGAGACCAGGACGCCGCAGAGTAGCGCCAGGAGCCCGGCATTCCGGAGTGGAGGTCGTGTTGCGCGCAAACCAGAACGGCTGTTGGACGTGAGAAACACCCGGCGGGACTACGCAATTTCCAGACCCGGTGGCCTTACTGCCTCGACGAGCGGCGCAAGGGGCGCGCGGTGCTCGAACCCCCCGCGTTTCGGGCAACTTCTTCCCGGCTGGTCAGGCGTTCCTTGTCTCGAATCGACGGGGCGATGGGCCGAATCGCGACACGCCCGCCTGTTGCGTGCGTGCCTCGACGCCGCCCGGATCAGCGGCTGGTCACACCGATGGTGAGCTGGATCAGACTCAGATTGACGTCCCGGGAGACGATCCCATCCTGGTCCGACTCCAATCGTCCGAAGGAGCTGGCGTGGACCGTCAGGCCCGGGGACAACACCCAGCGGCCCCCGGTGGGCAGCTCGTAGCCCAGGCCGAAGATCACTCCGTAGGACCGGGAATGGACCTCGTCGTCATCCTCGTCGCGGGCCCGGTAGTAGAGCAGGGAGGGGCCGGCCTTGAAGAAGAGCCCTCCGCGGGTCTGGGGGTAGAAGAACGCCGCCAGCGCGAAGGAACCCACCAGTTGGCTCAGGTCGGGGTCGTCCTTCCACCAGCCGTTGGCCTCCAGGCCCACCCGGGTCTGGGCCGAGAGCGTCGTGCCCAGTTGGGCGTAGCCGGCCAGGCCGGTGAAGCGCTCGGCGGCGCAGACCTGACAGGTGAGGCGGGTGGAGGAGCCACCCACGCCCACACCGAGCCAGAGGCTCTGACGGTCGTGGGTCTGGGCCCTCAGCCCGGATGCCGAAAGGGCCACGCTGACGAGGAGGACGGCAAGCGTTCGGAATCGGATCATGGCGCGACGGGCGGAAGCGGTGGGTCGGGACGCGAGCGCGACGCTTCTCAGCAGAAACCAGACCGGGCCCCGCCCCCTGCCGCATCGGCGCATCCCCGTCGGTTGACGCTCGGATTCGCCATCCGGTACAATCCCGCGAAACCGCACCGTTCCCGACGCCCACTCCCTGGACAGGCCATGTCGAAGCTCGGCAACGCGTTCAACCTGAACGAATGGATCAACGCGCACCGGGAGGAGATGAAACCCCCGGTCGGAAACAAGGTCATCTGGAAGGACTCCAAGATGATGGTCATGCTCATCGCGGGGCCCAACCTCCGCAACGACTACCACATCACGCCCAGCGAGGAGTTCTTTCACCAGCTGCAGGGAGACATGCTCCTGAAGCTGATCGACCCGGACACGAAGGAGCGCCTCGACGTGCCCCTGCGGGAAGGCGACGTGTTCATGATCCCGCCCTACGTGCCGCACCGGCCCGTGCGCAAAGCCAACACCGTCGGGCTGGTCGTCGAGTACTGGCGGCCGGAGGGCGTCAGCGACCACTTCGTCTGGTACTGCGACCACTGCGGGGAGTTGATCTACGATGTGGAGTGGTACCTCACCCAGCTGGATGAGGAGATCAAGCCACGGATGGAGGCCTTCTACGCGTCCGAGGAGCTCCGCACCTGCAAGGCCTGCGGCACCGTCAAGGAGCTACCCACGGAGCCGGTCTTCTGACGTCACCCAAGATCGATCTGCATACGCATATCCTGCCGGAGCGCTGGCCGGATCTGAGCGCGCGCTACGGGTACCAGGGCTTCGTTCGGCTGGAGCACACGGGGCCGGGGTGTGCCTGCATGATGATCGGAGAGCACAGGTTCCGGGAAATCGGTCACAACACCTGGGATCCCGCGGTGCGGCTCGGCGAGTGCGACCGGGACGGCGTCGGCGTGCAGATCCTCTCCACTGTGCCGGTGATGTTCTCCTATTGGGCCAAGCCGGCCGACACGCTGGACCTGTCCCAACTCCTCAATGACCATCTCGCCGGCGTGGTGGCCGACAATCCACGCCGATTCGCGGCGCTGGGGACGCTGCCCATGCAGGCCCCGGAGCTGGCGGTGCTGGAGCTGGAGCGCTGCGTGCGTGAGCTGGGCTTCCCGGGCGTACAGATCGGGAGTCACGTCAACGACTGGAACCTGGACGAACCGGCCCTCCTTCCGTTCTTCGAGGCGGCCGAGGAATTGGGCGCGGCGGTGTTCGTGCATCCGTGGGACATGCTCGCCCCCGATCGCATGCGTCGGTATTGGATGCGCTGGCTGGTGGGGATGCCCACGGAGACCACGATCGCCATCTGTTCCGTGCTGTTCGGGGGACTTCTGGAACGGTTCCCCAGGCTGCGCATCGGCTTCGCACACGGAGGGGGCTCATTCCCCGGCACGGTGGGGCGGATCGAGCACGGTTTCCAGGTCCGACCGGATCTCTGCGCCACCCACACGCAGGTCCCGCCGACCGAGTGGCTCGGGCGATTCTGGGTGGACTCGCTGGTCCACGATCCGGGCCAGCTGCGGCTGTTGCTCGAGCTGCTCGGCCGGGATCGGATCGCGTTGGGCTCGGACTATCCCTTTCCTCTGGGCGAGCATCATCCGGGGCGCATGATCGAAGACATGCCGGAGCTGGATGCGGAGGTGCGCGCGCGCCTGCTGACGCACAACGCGCTCGAGTTCCTCGGGCTGCCTCTGGAGCGCTTCAGCGGATGACGGGGTCCGGCGGCAGCGTTGCGCGGCCTGGCCCCGACTTCTGGCTTCCGGGGGGCGCCGAGGAGGAGAAGGCGCGGATGCTCGACGCCTCCGATCCGCTCCGTGGGTTCCGCTCGCGCTTCCACGTGCCACGACACGCGGACGGAGCGCCGGTTGCCTATCTGTGCGGGAACTCCCTCGGCCTGCAACCGAAGGACGTCGAGGCCGACGTGCAGGCCGAGCTGGAGGACTGGCGGCTGCTGGCCGTGCGCGCCCACCTGGAAGGGCGGCATCCGTGGTTTCCCTACCATCGGCAGTTTCGCGACGCCGCTGCCCGGTTGGTGGGTGCGCTCCCCGGCGAAGTCGTGATGATGAACGGTTTGACCGTCAATCTCCACCTCATGATGGTTACGTTCTACCGCCCCCAGGGGGAGCGGCGGCGGATCTTGATCGAGGAGCCGGCGTTCTCCTCCGATCGCTACGCCGTGGAGACCCAGTTGCGCGTCCATGGCGTCGATCCGGCCGAGGGACTGATCGCGCTGCCGACCCGGCCTGGGACTGCGCTCCTGGAGGAGGCCGACATCGAGCGCGCCATCGCGGACGCCGGACCGACGCTGGCGCTGGTGCTGCTGGGTGGCGTGAACTTCCTGACCGGTCAGCGCCTGGACCTCGAGCGCATCACGCGCGCAGCGCATGCCGTGGGCGCTCGGGTCGGCTTCGATCTCGCGCACGCCGCGGGGAACGTCCCTCTGCGACTGCATGATTGGAACGTCGATTTCGCTGCCTGGTGCACCTACAAGTACCTGAATGCGGGACCGGGGGCCGTCGCGGGGTGCTTCGTGCACGAGCGTCACGGGGTGGATCGCTCCCTGCCGCGCTTCGGCGGCTGGTGGGGCTACGATCCCCAGACCCGCTTCCAATTGCAGCTGGCTCCCAACTTCGTGCCGGTGGCCGGTGCGGAAGGCTGGCAACTCTCCAATCCACCGATCCTGGCTCTGGCTCCACTGCGGTCGTCCTTGGCCCTGTTCGAGGAAGCCGGCATGCACGCGCTGCGCGCCAAGTCGGAGCTGTTGACCGGATACTTGGAGTCGCTGATCGACGGGATTCCTGGAGACCGGATCCAGGTGCTCACGCCCAGGGAGCCGGAGCGGCGCGGGTGCCAGCTCTCGATTCGGATCGAGGGGACCGACGCAAAAGCCCTGGAGGCGTGGTTGGTGGCGCGGGGCATCGTGTGTGATGCCCGTGAGCCCGATGTGCTGAGGGCGGCCCCCACGCCGCTGTACAACACCTTCCATGATGCCTGGCGCCTGGCCGCGGCCCTGGCAGAGTGGGTGCGGCCATGACCGAGGGGAAGCCGGTCGCGGTGGTGGGTGCCGGTCTGGCGGGGGCCATGATGGCCTGCTTCCTGGCCCGGGACGGGCACGCGGTTCACCTCCTGGAGCGCCGTCCCGATCCGCGTCGACGCGCCGTCGAGGGGGGCCGATCCATCAACCTGGCCCTCTCTCATCGCGGTCTGCGGGCGTTGGCCGAGCTCGGCCTCGATGAGGAGATCCTCGCGCATACGGTGGCCATGCGCGGTCGCATGATGCACGCGCCCGACGGGGCCCTCACCCTCCAGCCCTACGGTACGGAGAAGGACCAGGTCATCCACTCGGTGTCGCGCGGTGGGCTCAATGTCCGCTTGATCGAAGCCGCCGCGGCCTCCGGCGTACAGATGCGCTTCGAGGCCCGCGTCGAGGACGTGGACCCCGAACGTGGACGGGTGAAGCTCGAGTCGGGAGAGGAGGCCGAATACGCGTTCATCGTGGGTGCGGACGGCGCGTTTTCGGCCGTGCGGGCACGACTGCAGCGCAGTGCCGGATTCGACTACTCGCAGAGCTACCTGACGCACGGCTACAAGGAGCTTACGCTTCCGGCCACGGCGGCGGGGGACTTCGCGTTGGACCCCCATGCCCTGCACATCTGGCCGCGGGGCGGCTTCATGATGATCGCCCTGCCCAATGAGGATTGCAGCTTCACCTGCACACTGTTCTGGCCGTTCGAAGGAGAGATCTCCTTCGGCTCCGTCCGGGAGGATGCCGACCTCTTGGGGGTCTTCCGTACCCACTATGCGGATGTGCTCCCCCTGTTTCCCAACCTGGTGGAGCAGTATCACGAGAACCCCGTGGGGTCGTTGGTCACGGTGCGCTGCGGACCCTGGCACGCGGGAGATCGCGTGGTGCTGATCGGAGACGCGGCCCATGCCGTGGTGCCCTTCTATGGCCAGGGGATGAACGCATCGTTCGAGGATTGCCGGCTGCTGGCCGAGGCGCTGCGGTCGGCGCCGTCGCCCGGGGCGGGCTTCCGCGCCTTCTATCAGAACCGCAAGGCGGACGCGGATGCGCTCTCCGACCTGGCCATCGAGAACTATCGCGTGATGCGAGACCGGGTGGCCTCTCGCGGATTCCTCTTGCTCCGCTCGGCAGGCCGGGCAGTCCATCGCCTGGTTCCGACCCTGTTCGTGCCCATGTACACACTGGTTACGTTCACCTCGACACCCTACGCTGCGGCGGTGGCCCGCTGGGAGCGGCAAGTCCGTGGGGTGAAGGCCGGCGCCTTCGTGCTGGGCCTCGTGGTGCTCGTGGGACTCGCCCTCCTGCTCGGCTGACCGATGTCTCTCACCTACTCGTCCTACCTGGAATTGGACCGCCTGTTGGACCTCCAGCATCCTGCTTCGGATCCTCCGGAGCACGACGAGATGCTCTTCATCATCATCCACCAGGTGTACGAGCTCTGGTTCAAGCTGCTGCTCCACGAGTTCGACAAGGCCTCCGCGGATCTCACGCGCGGCGCGCTCTTCGAGGCCATCGCCACGTTCAAGCGCATCCGCATGGTGATGAAGACCCTGGTGGCCCAGCTGGACGTTCTGGAGACGCTCTCGCCGCTCTCCTTCAACAGCTTCCGGCATCGCCTGGAGACGGCTTCCGGTTTCCAGTCGCCCCAGTTCCGTGAGCTCGAGTTCCTGCTGGGACACAAGCGGCCCGAGATGCTCCGCTACCACCAGGGCAACGTGCCTGCGCTGGCTCGCTTGGAGGCGCGCCTGCAGGGGCCCTCGATCGTGGACGCGCTCTACGACTTCCTGCGAGGGTTCGGGTTCACTCCCCCGCCGGAGCTCCAGGCCAAGGACGTGCGCGCGCCCACCGCGCCGCATCCGGCCGTGCAGGCCAGCCTGCTCACGCTGTACGCGACCCGAGCGGACGTGCGCATCCTCCTCGAGATCATGACCGATGTGGACGAAGGCCTGCAGGAATGGCGGTATCGTCACGTGAAGATGGTCGAGCGCACCATCGGCGATAAGCCAGGGACCGGTGGCTCGCAGGGCGTGACTTTCCTGAGGCAGACGCTTTTCCAGCCGGTCTTTCCGGATCTTTGGGCGATTCGCGGACAGGTGTGATGGCCAGACGGATCTTCGACATCTCGCCGCCGCTGACGCCCTCGTTGGCGGTCTTCCCCGGGGACACGCCCCTCACCCGTGAGGTGCTGCTCGACCATGTCCGTGGGGACGCGCTGACGCTCTCGACCCTGCGTGCCACCGTGCACCTGGGTGCGCACGTGGACGCCGAGAGCCACTACGCGTCGGGCGGGTTGACCATCGATCAGGAGGCACTCGACCGCTTCGTGGGAACCTGCGAGGTCATGGCTGTGGAGGCGCACCCTGGAGAGGCCCTCCGTCCCGAGCAGGTCCGTCGGGTCCCTCGCCATCCGCGGGTGCTGTTCGCCACGGGCACCTATCCGGACCCCGGCCGCTTCGAGCCGTCTTTCTCGCCGCTGGATCCGTCGCTGATCGACTGGCTCGCGGACGCAGGGGTGCGGTTGGTCGGCGTGGATACCCCCAGCGTAGACGCGTCGGATTCCAAGGACCTCCCCAGTCACCTGCGCTGCTACGCGCGCGACGTGCGGATCCTGGAAGGGCTCGTGCTGACCCAGGTACCGCCGGGAGAGTATGAGCTGATCGCCGTACCGCTGCGCCTGGTTGGATTCGACGCCAGTCCGGTGCGAGCCATCCTGCGCTCGCTCTGAGCCTTCCAGAGGGACCATGGCGTCCACGCTCCCCCGCCTGACGCTCTCACCGGGCCGCGAGAAGTCGCTGCTGCGCCGTCATCCCTGGATCTTCAAGGGTGCGGTCCGCTCCGTGAGCGGAGACCCCCAGGCAGGCGACACGCTCGAGGTCCGCGCCCACGACGGACGCTGGCTGGCCTGGGCGGCCTATTCCCCCGCCTCGCAAATCGTGGCGCGGGTGTGGTCTTTCGATCGGTCGCAGTCCATCGACGCGGCCTGGTTACGGGCCCGTCTGACAGCGGCAGTGGGGCGTCGGGGAGGGGAGTTGGCCCATCCTTCGACCGGGTGCCGGTTGGTGTTCGGAGAATCCGACGGCCTTCCGGGCGTCATCGTGGACCGCTACGGATCTCTGCTGGTGCTTCAGCTGCTCTCCGCCGGAGCGGAGCGGTGGCGAGACGCGTGGATCGAAGGCCTCCACGCGTTGTTTCCCCAGGCGGCTCTGTACGAGCGCTCGGACGCGAGTGTGCGAGAGAAGGAGGGCCTGCCCTCCCGGGTCGGCCCCCTCTCGGGCGCCAGCCCGCATGGACCGGTGACGATCCAGGAGGGACCGGCGCGCTTCCTCGTGGATGTGCGCAGCGGCCACAAGACGGGCTTCTACCTGGACCAGCGTCCCAGTCGTGCGTGGGTGCGCGATCATGCCCGCGGCGCCAGCGTGTTGAACGTGTTCTGCTACACGGGAGCGTTTGGAGTGGTGGCGGGGCTGGGCGGCGCGGCGTCGGTCACGCAGATCGATTCGTCGTCCGACGCGCTCCGCCTCGCCGCGGAGAACCTGCGGGAAAACAGCCTACCCGCGCCGGACGAGGGGCTCCTGCGCGGCGACGCCTTCTCGGTGGTGCGCGACCTGGTGGGCGAGGGGCGCCGCTTCGACCTGGTGATTCTGGACCCTCCCAAGTTCATCGAGTCCAAGGCACAGATGGCGGGAGGGACGCGGGGATACAAGGACATCAACCGCGTGGCGCTGGGCCTCGTCAATCCGGGGGGACGCCTGCTCACCTTCTCCTGCTCGGGGCTGCTGGATGCGGCACTGTTCCAGAAGATCGTCGCCGACGCCGCCCTCGATGCCGGCCGAGAGGCCCGCATCGTCGACCGCCTGTTCCAGGGCGAGGACCACCCCACGCTCCTCTCCTTTCCGGAAGCGAGCTACCTGAAGGGGCTGGTGCTGCGGGTGGATTGAGGGGGGGCCGCGAGCTGCCCCTCAGGCGGTCCGGGTCGCTCGCGCATTCAGGTCCGCCCCGGTCCCCTGGCACCGTCCCCTGGCACCGTAGCCGGGCGTGTGGCTCGGGGCTGCGACCGGTCGGCCCCACGCTGGCGAAACACCCGGACGGAGGGCGCCGCCCTGGCAGAGTGCCTGGGACGTCCGTGCCGGGCATGGGAACATCGGTTCCACACGAAGCGGGGGAGGGGCCGGGCGCTGGATGCGGTCGGTCCCGCGACGGTGGGGCCATCGCGGGGTCGCGTCAGATGTTTCTCGGTAAGGAACGGAGCTTGCAGCCCAGCGGCCGCCGACTCGCTCGACCCCGGTCCCCCCGCCGTTGACGAGAGTCGGACTTCCGTCAACGGACCCACGACTGCGAAACGGCAAACTCCTACGTGACCCTCGCGCAGACGGCCAAACCGACAGTGACCGGAGCCTCGGGTGCCCCCACGCGGGAGCGCGCCAATCCGCCCCACCTGGAGCACATTCGCGAACACCTGCAGCGGGTCGAGACGGGGCATCTCACCGTCACGGATCCCGAGGCGGTCTATCTGGGTCACCGGGACGGGGATCTCTTCTGGGAGGTCATCGGCCTGCGGCTGGCGGGTCATCCGTCGCCCATCCTGGGCGCGGTGCCCTTCCGCATGCACGACTTCCCTGGGGTGGTGCACTCACGGGAACCCCTGGCGTCCTTCCTCAGCGCGCCGGCGGTCAAGGGACGCGGAGGGCGACCCTCGCTGGCGCCACCGGGATGGATCCCCATCCTGTTGCCGCGGGCCCGCGAAACGATCCCCGGATTCTTGAAGGCCTTGAGGGCAGGTCGCGTCCCGAAGCCGGTGCTGATCGACCCGTCCACGATCGAGCTGGCCTTTGACTTCCGCCTCGAGAACCCGTTCGGGTTGGCGAGCCTGCGGCGGCCTCTGCTCCGGCACCTGATCCGAACGGAGCGGGGCCACCTCATCACAGGCTATTGCCACGATCCCCTCGAGGGAGGGACCCAAACGCCGGCCTTCCTGCCGATCAAGGACCCGGTACAGCACACCGTCCAAGGCTCACGTCGGCTCCTGGGGCTCACGCTTCGTCGAAGCTTCATCACGCTCATGGTGGATATCTCCGACGACGAGACCCGCATGGCAGCGGCCCACTGGGTGCCGTTCAGCCCCGCGTCCGCGACGCCGCATCACCTGCTGCTTCGCTAGGCTGCGGCGGGCGGCTCACGCCATCCTCTGGGGCCCTCGGACCGCCGTCCGGCGCACGGACAGGCACCGTGTGCGTCCTGCTCGGGTGCATACCCCGCGTTCAGCGCAGCCAGCGCTGCAGGAGCTGGACGACAACACTGAGCAGGATCGCCACCACCACCAGCGACGTGAACGGGATGTAGATCTGCACGCCGTCCTGCACCGCGTGGATGTCCCCCGGCAGGTGCCCGAACCAGCGGAAGGCGCCGAGCCAGATGGCGAGGCCGATGACGATCGCGGCGATCCCGAGGGCGAGCAGGAAGGATCCGAAGGTCTTCTTCGACATCGTTGCTCCGTCGCAGCGTAGGCTCAACCCACCGTGGCGATGACCTTGAGCTCCACGTGGATGGGCGTGGGGAGCCGCCCCACCTCGACAGTGGTGCGGCTCGGCTGCACGTGGCCCAGAAGCTCGCCGTAGACCTGGTTGAAGGCCTGGAAGTCCCGACCGATGTCCGTGAGGAAGACCGTCACGTCTACGATACGTTCCAGGCTGGAGCCGGCGTCTTCCAGGATCACGCGCAGGTTGTCGAACACCGCGCGCGCCTCCGTTTGGATGTCCCAGTCCAGCACGCTGCCGTCCTCGGCGAACGTGATGCCAGGAATCTGACGCTCCCCCCGGCGGCGGGGGCCCATGCCGGATACGAACAGCAGCGACCCCACCCGACGCGCATGGGGATAGGGGCCCACCGGCTCCGGTGCACGCTCGCTCACGATGATGTCGGAGACAGGTCCGCTCACAGCTTCACACACACGTTCTTGGGTTCCGTGAAGAAGCGGAGTGCTTCTTCGCCGCCTTCTCGCTCCACACCACTGGATTTCATCCCACCGAAGGGGACGCGCAGATCGCGCAGCAGCCAGCAGTTGATCCATACCGTTCCGCAATCGATCCGCTCGGCCACTCGGTGCGCACGCCTGAGGTTCTCGGTCCAGACGGTGGCGGAGAGTCCGTACTCGCTCTGGTTGGCCAGCGCCACTGCCTTGTCCTCGGTCTCGAACGGCATCACGGTCACCACCGGGCCGAAGATCTCCTCCTGATTGGTGCGGCAGCCCATGGAGAGTCCGGTGATCACGGTGGGCTCGAAGTAGTAGCCCTGACGACAGCGCGTGGGGAGGCCGGTGGGCCGGCGGCCTCCAGCCCGGATGGTGCCTCCTTCCTCGCGGGCGAGCGCCACGTACGACTCCACCTTGGCGCGATGGTCTGCGCTCACCAGCGCTCCCTGTTCGGTCTGCTCGTCCAAAGGGTCACCGATCCGCAGGGCCCGGGCGCGCTGGACCAGGCGCGCGACGAACTCCTCGAAGATCGGTGCCTCCACCAGCACGCGTGAACCGCACAGACAGATCTGCCCTTGGTTGGTGAACGCGGCCCGCACCGTGCCGTCCAGAGCGCCCTCCAGGTCTGCGTCCGCGAACACCAGGTTGGGATTCTTGCCCCCCATTTCCAGCGCGACCTTCTTGAAGCGCGGGCTCGCGACGCCCGCGATCTCGCGACCGGCCCGAGTGCTGCCGGTGAACGAGAGCGTCTGCACGTCAGGATGTGCGACCAAGGCCGCGCCTGCCTCGGGGCCACGGCCCTGGACGAGATTCAACACGCCGGCGGGCAGACCGGCCTGCTCGCAGATCTCGGCGAGGAGGAACGCGGTCATCGGTGTAACTTCCGACGGCTTGGCCACGGCCGTGTTCCCGGTGGCCAATGCGGGAGCGATCTTCCAACTCAGCAGGTAGAGCGGGAGGTTCCAGGGAGAGATCAAGCCCGCGACCCCTCGAGGCCGGCGCAGCGTGTAGTTGAGGGCGGCGTGGTCGGTGAGGTGCGCCTCCGACGCCGTATGCAGGATGGCGGTGGCGAAGAAGCGGAAGTTGGCGACCGCGCGTGGGATGTCGATGGTACGTGCGGTGGCGAGCGGCTTTCCGGTGTCCAGGGACTCTGCACGCGCCAGTGCGTCCAGGCGTTCTTCGATGCCGGCCGCGACGCGCAGCAGGACCTGGCTGCGCTCTGCAGCGGGCGTGGACGACCAGCCCGGGAAGGCGGCTGCGGCGGCGGCCACGGCCTCGTCGATATCCTGCGCGCCAGAGGCGGGAACGCGTGCGTAGACGGCGCCGGTGGCGGGCTCGATGCAGTCGAGCCAGGTATTGGTACGTGGCCCCTGCAGGCGACCGCCGATGTAGTTGCGGATGTCGATCAAAGGCGGAATCCGGGTGGGTGCGCACACCCAACGCCAGGGAGTGGGGAGGTCCCACCAGGGAGTGTGGAGTTCCCTCCGCCCAAGGGCGAAGGGAGTCGAGGCTCCAGACTACGAGGCCCCACCCTCGGGGAACAAGGGTGGGGCCTCGGTTTTGGGGGCGCGCCCAGGCGCGTCGCTGCGGTGTCGCGGGTCAGTCGCGTTCGGACCAGGCCAGGAACACATGGGTGTTGTCGTCGCTGCCCGCGGCGATCACCATGACGGAGCGTCCGTCCCGTTCCGCCAGAAGCGTGGCCTGGACGTTCCGACCCGCCACGTCCATGGCTTGGCGCTTCACGGCGAATCCATCGTCGTCGAGCGCGTCGCGGTAGTGATCGATCACGTCTCCGAGCGCGTCGCGCACCTGGAAGCGCACGGCCCCGGCGGTGCCTTGGTCGGCCTCGGCCGTGTAGACCCTGCGCTCGCGCGCCCCACGGGGCGCGTCGGGAATCCAGCTGGGGACGGACCCCCCTTCCTCCATCCCCCGCAGCGTGGTGGTCCCCTCGGGCGTGTGGATGGAGAGGCGCGCACCGCTGTCGCTGCCATCGAGCTCGAATCGGATCAGCTCGCCCTCTTCGGTGCGGATGGTGAGCGTCCCTTCGTCGTCGGCGCCTTCGGCGTCGAAACGGAGAACTCCGTCCTCGCTACGGATCACCAGCGCGCCGTGGTCGTCATGGCCGTGCGCGTCGATACGGAAGACCTCTCCGTCCGCCGTAGTGACAGACAAACGGGCGTCGCCCCCTTCGCCGGTCGCATCGATGCGGACCACCTCGCCGTCCGGCTTCTCGATGACCAGAGAGCCTCCGTTCTCGCCACCGCGCAGGTTGAGGCGAAGCACGCCCTCGTCCGTCTGGATGCTGAGGCCCCCTTCGAGGATCTCGCTGGCATCCGCGGTGGTGAGCTCACCACTGCCGCGAGTCCGGAAGGTGATGGTGTGGCTCTGCTGGTCCGAGGAGACGAGCTCCAGGTCCGGGGAGTGCCGCACGATGCGCTCCGCGATGACCAGCTCGGGATCGGAGCGGAAGTCCTCGAACTCGTGTCGCACTTTGCGGGCGACGACTGCGGCGACCACCGCCACGGCGGTGAAGGCGAACACGCCGAACAGCGCAAGCCCGATCAGCAGCTTGGCGACCGGGTGGAGACCGCGCCGCTTGCCGCCGACCGCTCGTTCGAATTCGTCATGGATGCTCATCGCCGACCTGTTCCTCCCTGGGTGATCCGCCCTGGCTCCCTCCGCACGACGGAAGCCCGCCCGTGGCCCGTCACGGGGCGTCCGTTCGACCCGACGAGTCGGGGGCCCTCCGGGTTTCAGCGGCCTGCTGGGCCGTCCCGGAACAGCGGGAAGATCTCCCGAAACAAGTGTTCCCGGAGCTCCCGACGGGCCCGGTCCGCACTGGGCCGTGGGGTGGCGCCGCGGCCATCCGTGTTGAAGACCGCGATGGCGGCGGCGCCGGTCTCAGGGTCCAGATAGAAGAAGCTCAGGAAGCCCAGTTGGGTGCCGGTGTGGCCCACGTAGGTGTGGCCGTCCACGGTGGGGAGGAAGAACCCCAACCCCATGGATTGCTCCAGGGCGTCCTCCTCACCGATGCGGATCTGGGGACGCCACATCTCCAGGAGCGTCTCCCGAGGCAGCACTCCGGCAGCCCGCTCGTCGGGCGGGGTGCCGGCCAGGAACGCCAGGTAGCGGGCCATGTCGGGAATCGGCGCGTTGAGCCCCCCGTTGGAGACTGTGATCCCCGTGTCGAAGTCCAGACCGTTGGCGAGGCGCTCGCCATCCCGCACGAAGTAGTTGTTGGAGCGATCGGGGAGCAGGTCCGGCGGCGTCAGGTCGAAATAGCTCCTCTCCATTCCCAGCGGTCGCAGCACGCGCTTGACCATGAAGGCCTCGTAATCCTCCCCGCTCGTCGTCTCGATGACACGGCCCAGGAAGACCAGGCCCGGATTCGAGTACTGCCAGCGGGAGCCGGGCTCGAATTCGACACGTGTGTAGGGGAACATCGCCACCAGTTGTGCCCATTCGGTGGGCTCGAAGGGGTGCCAGGGCTCGTCTCCGCCCCAGGGCCAGGTGGCACTGCGGAACCCGCCCGAGTGCGACAGCAGATGCCGGAGCGTGACCCGCTCGACGGCGCCGTCCTCGCTGTAGACCTTCTTGAGCTCCGGCACATGGTCGACGATGGGGTCGTCCAGACCCAGGAGCCCGCGGTCCCGCAGTTGGAGCAGCGCGATCGCGGTGAACGTCTTGGTGATGGACGCCCAATGGAAGATGGTGTTGCGATCCACGGGGCGTCCGCTGGCTTCGTCCGCCAGGCCGCGCGTCTCGAAAGCCAACTCGCGGCCGTTCTGGAAGAACGCGAGACTCGAACCCCCGATCTGCTCCCGTTCCAGCAGCGCGTCGTACGCCCGGGCCACTCGGGCCCACGCTTCCGCGAAGCCCGCTGGAGGGCTCTGGGCTGCCGCTGGGGTCACGAGGAGCGTAGGGAACAGCAAGAACAGAACGGCGCGCATCTCGGCCTCCTGGCGAAACCCGAAACATGAGGCATGCGGGCTCCCGTCGGCGAGGGCCGCGTGGTCGCTCGCTCAGCTCACCGGACGCCCGAGGCCCGCTTCGGCCACCAGCAGCAGGAGGGCGTTCTGGATGGCCAGATGCCCGTCCTGATTGATCCACCACTCGCCGGGCGCATGACCCTCACCGCCTACGCCGCCCCGCCCGATGGTCACGGCCGGGATGCCGAGCGCGATCGGGATGTTCGAGTCGGTGGAGCCGAACCCGCCTTCGGCCGTCTCCCCGAACACGGCCGCCGCAGCCACCGCACGCTGGACCAGCGGCAGCGCGTCAGGGTGCTCCCCGGAGGGCCGGTCTCCCACCTGGTCCAATACCAGCTCCAACTCGGGGCCCCGCCGACGAAGGGCGTTTTCGTCGTCCAGCCCGCGCTGCATGGCCGCCCGGAAGGCCGCATCGATCCGCTGCAGGCTTTCCGGGCTCTCCGAACGCATGTCCACCTCCATCGCCACCTCGAACGGGATCGAGTTGACGGAGGTGCCACCGGTGAGCGTGCCCACGTTGTAGCTGGTGCGGGGGCCTGACCGCGTCAGCGTATCGGCGACGTCCGCGAAGTGCGTCACGGCGCGCGACAGCGCGTGTGCCGGGTTGGCCATACCGAACGCGCCCCAGGAGTGGCCGCCCGGTCCCTTGAAGGTGGCACGGTAGCGGTGTGAGCCCAGACCCTTGGTGACCAAGCGGCCCAGGCCGCCGCCATCCACCTCGATCCACGCGTCGATCGGGTGCGCGCCCTCGCGGAACAGATGCTTCATCCCGCGCAGGTCGCCGAGTCCCTCCTCGCCCACGACGCCCACGAACCACACGTCGGCTTCCGTCTCGAGACCCGCTTCCTCCATGGCGCGGAGCGCGGTCAGCACCACCATGAGGCCACGCGTGTCGTCCCCGATGCCCGGCGCGAAGAGGGTGTCGCCCCGCTGGCGCACCGTCACGTCGGTTCCCTCGGGGAACACCGTGTCCAGGTGACCGCCGAGTGCGACGGTGCGCCCGCCCTTGGTGCCCTTCCGCAGCGCGACCACGTTGCCTTCATCGTCGATCCAGACGGAATCCGCGCCGGCGGCGCGCAACCACTCCGCGTACACCTTGGCGCGCTCCTCCTCCATGAACGGAGGCGCCGGCACCTGGGTGAGCTCGATGTGCTCACGACTGGTACGCTCCTCGAGCGCTGCGACGGCGTCGAAGGCCCGCTGCACGACGGGATCGCGCGCGAGTCCGGCCACGTCGTTCGCCCCGACCTGCGCGACGAGCGGTGCGGGGACCACCAACGTGGATGCGAGCAGCGCGGGCGCCACCAGCAGCACGTGCCCGAGGGTACGGACGATCGACGTCATCGAGTCTGGCTCCGGATCGAGGGCGACGGCGGTCCGACGCTGGCCGGACCAAAGGAACGGATGTAGTCCAAGCGGACGTGCTGCCCGGTCGAGAGTACGGCGTACTCCGCGCCGTCCTCGGTGCGAAGGTCCCGGATCGCCGCGTCCACCGTTTCCGAGGCTCCGTCCGGCACGTCGAAGCGGATCCGGCACACGACCCCCCGGACGGCGACGTCCTCGAGGCGATCGTGGACGCCGCAGTCGATGGGTCGATAGGGAAGCTCGGTCATGTCGCGTCCTGCCCTGGGGACCGCGCGGTTCCCACCGGCCTTGCCACCGGCGCACCGCGAGGCCCATTACTCGGCCGGTCGGGGTCGGGTTCCTGAGGACCCCGCCCACCACCGTGAGGAGATTCCGTGGCCGAGTCGCTGCTCTACCTGTCCCGCGCCGACGTGGAGGCCGTCGACCTGCCGATGACGGAGATCATCGAGGCCGTCGAGGGCGCGTTCCAGGAGAAGGCGGAGGGCCGCACGGAGATGCCGCCCAAGCCGGGGATCCACCCCAGCACGGACGGCTTCATCCACGCCATGCCTGCCTACCTTTCGGGGATCGGCGGAGCCGGACTCAAGTGGGTCAGCGCCTTCCCCGAGAACCGGGCGCGGGACCTGCCCCAGATCACGGGGCTGATCGTCCTGAACGACGCGGCCACCGGACTGCCGTTGGCGGTGATGGATTGCACGTGGATCACGGCCACCCGCACGGCCGCGGCGAGTGCCGTGGCGGCCCGGTATCTGGCGCGGACCGATGCCAGAAGCGTCGGGATCATCGCCTGCGGTGTGCAGGGCCGCACCCACCTGGAGGCGCTGGCCTGCCTGTTCGACCTCGAGCGCGTACACGCTTTCGACCATCGCCGCTCCAACACGGAGCGCTACCGCGCAGAGATGGAAGCGAAGCTGGGCCTACCGATCACCATCGTCGACCGCGCGGAGGAGGCCGTGCGTGACCTGGACCTGGTGGTGACCAGCGGGCCGATCCGTAAGGCGCCTCAGCCCGTGATCGAGGCGGACTGGCTCGCGCCCGGCGCGTTTGCCTCCGCTGTGGACTTCGACTCGTACTGGACCGGTGCGGCGCTGGCGCAGGTGGACGTGATCGCTACGGACGATCGTGCGCAGATGGAGTACTTCGGCGGGCTCGGGTACTTCAAGAGCACGCCCGCGCCGCACACGGAGCTGGCCGCGCTCGTCAGTGGCGCGCATCCGGGACGCACCGATGCGCGTCAGCGTACGATGACCATCAACCTCGGACTCGCGATCGAGGACATCGTCACAGCGCAGCGAGTCGTGGCACGCGCCCGGGAGCGGGGGATCGGGGTGGAGCTACCGCTGTAAAGGGCCCGAGACAGGTTCGCTTGGTTGGGCTCAGAGCGTCAGGCGGATGGACACACCATACCAGCGCAAGGATCGATCGAAGAACTGCCCGTGCGGCGAGGGACCGTCGTAGTAGTCGAACAGGACGGCCCACGGGCGCGTGCGGCCCATCTCGAGCCCGGCACGGCTGGAGACACCGAGCGGCCGTTCGGCGCCGAAGTCCCCCGCGCGCAGATGGAACGCCGCCAGGCCACGGATGCCGAGGTCGTCCATCCAGCCCACGCTCGATCCGCCGCGCAGCTCCAGACCAGCGTGCCCGACCCACGTGGGCAGTCGGGACGGCACGCGCGCGAACCAGAGTTCTCCGCCCGCGTACACCCGACCGTAGCGATGATCGCGTGCGGCCAGCAATTCCAGGGCGCCGAGCGAGACCTCGAAGCGCTCGATTCCCGTGGCGAGCAGGAATTCGTCCCCCAGGTGAGAGCTCCAGTGATACAGTCGCGCTCGCCCCGACCAGGGTCCGCTGCGCACCGCCAGGGGTAGGCCGACGATGAAGTCCGCGTTGACGAAGTCGAAGGAGCGCTTGCTACCGTTGAACTGCGCCAGGACCACAGCGCCCACGGCGGCCTCGACCGTCCGCCCGCCCGCCTGGGTGACCTGGAACAGCGAGAAGGCATCCCCGATTCCCACCGCCACCACGCGCGCGTCCAGCTCCGGCTGGGTCCACCAGAGGTAGCCAATGGACGACCCACCCTCCCGGGGGTCGGCGACCAGGGGCCGGAAGGCGGGAGACGTCTGTGCGGCCACGGCCGGGGCCCCTGCTGAGAAGAGGCCAAGGCAACTGAGGGAGGCCCACAGGGCCCCTCGGGGCTGGCGGCGCGTGCGAGGGATCGACATTAGTTGCGGTCGGGTCGGGTCCGAGAAAGTAGAATAACGCCGGAACGCCACGGGACACGGGTGAGCCCGTTCGGGTCGTTCTGGCGAGCGCGGAGGTCGTATGCCTACGGTTCCGGTCCGTTCCTGCCGTCTGCTCGCGTTGGTTGTCGCACTGGGCGCCTGTGACCAGGTGCAAACCGTGGGGGTGGAGGAACCCCGGGCGGGGGATCCGATCCTCGGGCAGGCGGCCTTCCAACGGACGTGCGCGAGTTGCCACTCCTCCCGCGACGGGATCGATCTCGCCCGCTTCTCGTTTCCGGACAGCACCATCGTCCGTCGAGCCCTGCAGCACGTGGACTCGAGCACCGCGCTCGACATCGTCGCGCACATCCGCTCGTTGGCCGTTGCGCCCGAGCCGCGCGGCGTGAGGGTGTTCCAGCCGGGTGGGCGCGTCCTCAGCGGGGACGTGGAGTTTGCTGAGCGCTTGTTCGGGTTCGACGGCTTCCCGGGCGGGATGACCACGCCCAGGATGCGTGCGATCGACCTGCGCCACGTGGCGATCGCGCTTCCGTTCGGCGCCTGGTCGTCGGAGGCCAGCAACACCGATTGGATGCCAGAGGCTCCCATCGCAGACGCGATCCTGGACTACCGGGACGGGTGGGCTCGCGGTGCGCTCGACGACTACTATGCCGGACCGTCCGACGCGCATCTGATCACGGCCGTCTCGCGTCTGCGCTCGGCGGAGCGCAGCACCGACAATCCCGATGCGCCCTGTATCGCGTCTCCCAACACGCTGCTGCGCGCCGGCCCTTGCTTCGAGACGCGGCGCTGGATCGCGACCCTGGCCGCGCAGCACATGCTCCGCAGTGGTGTGCAGGGTCCACTCCATCCGGCCTTGCACGATGCGTGGTGGGACGTCGGACAAGCCGTCCGCATCGCGCTCCTACGCGATCAGTCCTTCGAGAACGGGGTCGAGATCTGGACCAGCTGGATGTGGCTCGGTTGGTCCTTCGAGCCGGGGCGCCACGCCAGTGTCTACCTGGCCTCGGGTCTGCAGCGGCTGGGGTTGTATCGGCACGCCACCTTCCACGCGCTCAAGGCGATGGTGGAACGGGACGCCGGGCTGTTGGATCCCTATCTGGACGTCCGGCAGGCGGCCACCTACGCACCCGCGCACTGGACCTATGAAGGGGTCGCCTTTGCCTATCGGCATCTCCTCGAACGTATCGAGGGGGGGGATCTTCCGCCGGCGAACAAGAGCGCCGATGCCCGTGTAGCGTTGGAAGCGGCTCAAAGTGCCGCCGCCAAGCGGCTCACGGCCGGTGAGGCTGCCGCGCTCCAGACGCTCCTGGACCAGGTGCTCAGCCGCCTCCCTTGAGCCCGATCGGGCGGCCGAGCGTCACAGGCGTGGCGACTGGGTCGTTCACCGATCAGGGAGTGGAGAGGAGACGGATCCGGCGCGTGGATGTCGATGCGCTCTACAGCGAGGTGCACCCCGGCCTGGTTCGCTATTGCCACCGGCTGATGGGGGATCCCGACGCGGCGGCGGACGTCGCCCAGGAGGCGTTCGTGCGTCTCGTGGAGCGCGACGTCCAAGGTGCTCCGCACGAGCTCCGCGCCTGGCTGTTCAAGGTCGCGACGCATCGCATCCGTGATCGATACCGAACCCGAGAGAATCGGCGCCGCCTGCTCGAGGAGCATCCCGTGCTTCCGGGAGCGGCGCCCGACCCGGATCACGAGACCGAGCGCGCGGACCGGGTGACTCGGGTGCGGAGGATCCTGGACGGGCTGGCTGACCGCGACCGGGAGCTGCTCCTGATGCGTGAGGAGGGGTTCAGCTACAAGGAGATGGCCGATGCCGTGGGGGTGGCCCCGGGCTCGGTGGGCACCTTGCTGGCCCGGGCGCTGTCCCGGTTCGCGCATGCGCTCAGAGAGGAGGGGATCGGTGCGACCGGATGAAGGAGAGTTGCTGGCCTTGCTCGACGGCGCACTGTCGCCGCGCGAGGCCGAGCGAGTGCGGGCAGCGCTGGCCTCTGATCCCGAGTTGGCGGACGCCTACGAGGGGTTGTGCCGGGACGCCCGTGCGGTGACGGAGGCGCTGCTCCTGCTCGATGGAGCGAAGCAAGCGGGAGAAGCCGACGTGCTGCCCCTGCGCAGGAAGTCGGCCCCCACGCCACGGGTCCCCTGGGCACGCGCCGCGGTCGTCGTGTTGGCCGCGGGGCTGGCGGGGGCCTCCGCCTTGCCGGGCTCTCCGGTTCGGGGTTGGCTGCGGACAGGGTGGGAGCGGGTCCACGGCACCCCGACGTCGACGGCTCGTGCCGAGGATGCTCCCCAGGCGACTATCGAGCCACTCGGGGTGCGCCTGGCTCCGGACCTGGGGCGTCTGCGGGTGACGGTAACAGGGGCAGGCCCGGACGCGCTGGTCGAAGTGATCTTCGCGGGCGAAGGTCTCGCGGGCGCCTATGTCGCGGGCGACGCGCGCTTCTCCACCTCACCCGGGCGGGTGGACGTCCAGGCTCCCACCGGGCCGGTTCGCATCGAGCTGCCCGAAGGCGCCACCGACGTCGAGCTGGCGGTCGACGGCCGCCTTTGGCTGCGTCGCGTCGGAGCCCGACTGGAGGTGCTGGGGCCGGTGATCGAGCGAGACGACACGCACATCCGCTTCGGCACCGCGCCCGGAGCCGAGGCGACGACTCCCGGGTAGAGACGTCATGATCCCGTCTCTGCTCGCTCTCGCTGTGCTCGTGGGACCGCTACCGGTGCAGCGCGATGCCACGGCAACGGTTGAAGGCGTGGTATACACCGTTCGTGACGGAGTACGCGCCCCGCTCCCCTACGCGAGCGTCGAGTTGATGACGGCGGGGGCCAGCGCCCGAGCAGGGGCTGCCGACGCCGATGGCCGCTACCGCTTCGACGGGGTGAACGGAGGAGCCTGGGCCCTTCAGGTGCAGCACGTCGGATACAGGAGCGCTCGCCTGGAACTGGTGGTTCCCGCCACCGGTGTGCTGCGCGTCGACGTCGAGTTGACCGCAGAACCCGTACGCATGCCGGGTGTGACGGTGCGCGGCGAGCGAACGCCCGTCCCCCGTTCCGAGGACGGCTCCGAGTCCGCGATGGATCCTGGGGTCGCGGACCGGATCGTAGCGCAGGGTTCCGGCATCGCGGGCTCCGGCCTGCTGGACCTGCTGCGGGCCCTCCCCGGTGAGGAGCCGCCGGACGGTTCGGAAGTGCTGTTCATGCGCGGCTCGTCGCTCGATCTGAAGAGTGTCCGCTTGGACGGCGCGCCGGTGTTCACGCCGTTCCACGTGGGAGGACTCATCCCGAGCTTCGACGAATGGTTGATGGGTCGAAGCGACCTGTGGGTGGGGGGAGCGCCCGCCGAGCACGATGGCGGCCTGAACTACGTGCTGGACCTGCGCACCCGGAAACCCGCCGAGGACGGGGCCCACGGCGTCGCCGCCCTGGATCTGCTGGGCGCACGCGCGGCCTGGACCGCACCCGTTGGGTCACGGGCAGGGGTATTGGTGGGTGGGCGGGCCCTCCACCAGGGCCTCGAGCGCCTCTTCGGAGGAGAGCGCTCGCCCTACGGCTACGTCGACGGGCTCGTACGGACAGATCTGGCGTTCGGCGAGCACGCATCGCTCAGGGCCACGTGGTTCCGCAACCTCGAGCAGGTCGCACTCGACTACACAGGCACGGTGGCGGCCGCACCTGCCATCGCGCTCCCCGCGCGGGCGGAGTGGGGCAACGCCGCCGGGAGCGTGGAGTTGACGCTTCCCTTGGCGGATGGAGATCTGTCCCTCTCGGCTGCCCAGGGGCGCTACGACGCTGCGCTGCCCCTGGCCGGAGGGATCGCCGCCTACGCGAGTGGCCACACGACACGCCGCGATCTTTCCGCGTCCCTGCACCTCCCCCGCGCAGCCGGCGGGGGGTTGCGGCTGGGTCTGAGCGGGGAGTGGCTGTTGGCGGACTACTCGGCGCGCGCTTTGGCGTCCGACGGGTCCGTGCGTTTGTTCGAAAGCCGTACGGATGCGGCCATAGGAGCCGCGTTCGCGGACCTGCGCACCCCCATTGGCACGGAGGCGTCCCTGCGGCTCGGTGCCCGCGCCACCTACCGGGCTGACGATGGCGTGCGGCTCGCGCCGCGGGTGGGGTTGGCATGGTTGCTCTCCGAGGACGCGGCCCTCTCGATCTCCGTCGGCCGCTACCACCAGTTGGTGAGCACTGCCGAACAGGAGGTTCCCCAGGGGTTGGCCGCCGCCGTCGATGCACCGTCGGCCGATGAGCCGTCGCTCGGGAGTGCGACGCTCTTCACGGTGGCCAGTGCCAACCATCTGATGGTATCGCTGGACCAGATGGTCTCGGGCCACACGCGCCTTGCGCTCGACGGATACTACAAGCGGTTCTTCGGACTGATGGCGGATCCGGGCCGCACCCTCTCTTCCTCGGGGGCCGATCTGCGCGTACGCAGGCGCGGGGAGCGCTTCGAGGGGTGGGCCGGCTATTCCCTGTCGTGGAGCTGGAGTGAGGCCGGACAGGCCTCCGACCGCTTCGTGGGCCGTCAGTTGCTCAGTCTCGGACTGCGCGGTGAGCTGAACGGCTGGAGCGGAGTGGAGTTGCGCCTCGCGTACGGGGATGGGCTGCCGCTGACGGCCGTGGCCACCGCAGGCGAGAACCTGGACGCCACGCCCGGGCGCGAGCTTGGACTCACGGTGCCCGACGAGACCAGCACCGCGGTGGGCGCTGCCCTGCAGGAGCCGCCGCTCACCGGCGGCGCCTCTGGGGACTTCCTGCGAGTCGATGCCGAGCTGCACGGGGAGTTCGAGCGGCGACTGTGGGGGCGAGACCATCGCATTCGCCCCTATGCGAAGGTGCTCAACGCGTTGGCTCGCCGGGACGCCCTCTTCTACTACTTCGAGCGTTGGCGAGGCGACGAGGTGCGGCCGTTGGCCGACTTGTCCGTGGTTCCGGTGATCGGGATCGAATGGCGGTTCTGAAGGCACGAAGCCGGGCCCTGGCCGCGCTCGAACGGGAGATCGCAGCGTGTCGGCGTTGCCCGCGTTTGGTGGAGTGGAGGGAAGAGGTCTCGCGTGAGAAGCGGGCAGCCTATCGCGACGAGGTCTACTGGGGCCGGGGTGTGCCCGGCTTCGGAGATCCTGCGGCCCGCCTCCTCATCGTGGGTCTCGCCCCTGGCGCCCATGGTGCCAATCGCACCGGCAGGATGTTCACGGGGGATCGGTCCGGCGAGTGGTTGTACCGGGCGCTCCATCGCGCGGGCTTCGCGAACCAAGCGGCTTCGGAGCGACGCGGGGACGGACTCCTCGTTGCAGACGCGTACATCGCCGCTGCCGTTCGCTGCGTGCCACCCGGAAACCGCCCGGAGGCGCGCGAGCAAGCCGCGTGCTCGACGTTCTTGTCGCGTGAGATGGGACTCCTCGGCGACGTGAAGGTGGTGGTGACCTTGGGGGGTGTGGCCTTCGCTCGCACCTGGTCGGTGCTCAAGGAGCGCGCGGTGGCGTTTCCTACACCGCGCCCCCGCTTCACGCACGGGTTGGAGCTCCCACTTCCTGACGGTCGCACGCTGCTCGGGTGCTACCATCCCAGTCAGCAGAACACCTTCACGGGCCGGCTGACGGAACCGATGTTCGATGCCGTCTGGAGCCGGGCGCGTGCCCTGGTGGATGCTGCAGTGGACGAGCCCTAGGGAAGCCCTAGCTGGCCGGCGCCCAGTTGGCCCAGAGATCGTAGATGGGCCGCTTGGCTCCCGAGGCGCTCCGAATGGAAATGCTCCCAAAGATCTTGTGGGAGTCGGGGCTGGAGCTGCTCACCGCCATGGCGTTGAGGAAAAGCCAATTGACGAACTCGAGCTGGGCGCCCGACAAGACGCTGGAAAGCCGCTGTGCGTAGTCGACCTGTTCTCCTTCACCGACCTCCCAGGGTAGCGGGCTGCCGACCAGGTTTTCGGCGGGCCAGCCGGTCTCCGTGATCGCCAACGGAGTGCCGGCAATGCGGGAAAGCAGCGGAGCCAGGTAGTCCGCTGGGATCTCCGCGGCCCGTGCGTGGCCGAACCACGGATACAGGGTGAGGCCCACAACGTCGACACGTGTGAAGTCGTGTTGGTCCAGAGCGCCCCAATGCGGAACCGTCCACTGGTTCAGACCTCCGACTCCGGCCAGATGCTCGAAGTTGAAGACGGGTCCGACACGCGTGGCGGGCGAGGCGGCCTTGATGGCGGCGTACGCGTCGTGGTAGACGTCCAGCCAGCGCCCGTAGTCGACGGGATCCTCCTCGAAGTAGAAGTCGCTTTCATTGCCGAGGAAGATGTACGGAGGCCGGTAGGTGGCCGCGAAGTCGGCAATCATCGACAGAAAGGCCGAGCGCGCTGTCGGGCTGGTCCAGTCGTTCGTCGCGTCGCCGGGCATCGTCAGGAAGTTCCCCGCTTCGCCGCGCCACCCGAACACCGCGATGGGCGTGTAGCCGTGCGAGCCCGCGCGGTCCATGACTGCGCGATGGGCGGCGGGGATGGTCCCTGCGTCGGATCCTCCCACGACATCGTCACGCCAGGGGCCGTTCTGCATGACGGCGCCCCCGGGGAAGCTGCCCACCTCCGCGAAGAACGCCTCGATCTTGTTGAAGTCCAGAGGGAAGCCCGACGGCGATAGGCCGAAGCCCCGGAAAAGGGTATCCGCAGGGGCAGCCGGTACCGAGTCCCCAGGGGTGGGGCCGGCCGGATCGGCACCACCCTCAGCACAGGCGGCCAGGGCCAAGGAGAGGGCCAGGCTCAGAGGAAACGCATGGGTCTTGGGCATGAGCGGCACGATGTGGGTCAGTAGCGCGGCGGACGGTGGCAGCAGAGCAAGCGCAGGGAGCATGCCAGTAGATCGGCCCCGTGGTTGCGGGCTTCCGGGCGGGCCCTCGCGCCGTCCGGGGGCTGCGGAGTACCTTCCCGGCTCCTTCAGTGGGATCCGAGGGATCGGGAGGTGGGAACAGATGGCATCGATCATTGAAGCGCTGGCCGGGCAGCTTCTGACCGGGCAGATGACGGGTCAGCTCAGCCAGGCGCTGGGCACCGACGAGAAGACGGCCCGCACCGCAGCATCCGCGGCCCTGCCCATGATCCTGGGCGCGTTGGCCAAGAACGCAGGGAAGCCCGACGGAGCCGGTGCGCTGTTGGGCGCGTTGGATCGGGACCACGACGGCCAGATCCTGGACGATCTGCCTGCTTTCTTCCAGAAGGGTGATGTGGCGGACGGCGAGGGGATCCTCCGCCACGCGTTGGGTGACCATCGCGCGCCCATCGAGGAAGGCATCAGCAAGGCCGCTGGGCTGGACCCTCGGCAGATGGCCAAGATGATGGCGCTGCTGGCGCCCGTCGTGATGGGCGCCCTGGGCCGGGCCCGCAAAGAGCGGCAGCTCGATACCGGTGGCCTCTCCGACCTGTTGCGCGGAGAGGAGAAGGTGATGCGCCAGAAAGCGCCCGAGATCGGGCTGATGGGTTCGCTGCTCGACAAGGACGGAGATGGCTCGATTGTCGATGACGTCGTGGGACGGATCGGCAAGGGGTTGTTGGGTAGCCTGCTGCGGCGAAATTAGGAGAGGGCCCCCGTCGGGGAGGCCACGCTTGGGGATCAGGAAGGAGAATCGACGTGGGACTGATCGATTTCGTCAAAGATGCCGGTGAGAAGGTGTTCGGCGGAGGAAAGGCCGCCGCTGCCGCCGCCGCGCGTGACGAGGAGTTGGATGAGCTGCGCAAAGGCAACGAGCTCGTCCGCTATGTGCTTGGCATGGGACTACCGGTCGAAGACCTGAAGATCGCGTTCGACGACGGGACGGCGACGATCACAGGCAAGGTCGACAGCACGGCCGTGCGCGAGAACATCGTGATCGGTGTTGGGAACATCCACGGTGTCGCCCGCGTGGACGACCGCCTGCAGGTGGTGCATGTCACACCACCCGCCCAGATGTACACGGTGAAGAGCGGCGACACGCTCTCGAAGATCGCGAAGGAGTTCTACGGAGATGCAATGAAGTATCCGCAGATCTTCGACGCGAACAAACCCATGTTGAAGGACCCGGACAAGATCTACCCGGGACAGACGCTGAGAATCCCCGCGATCGACGCCTAGGCGCCCCCCTTTTCGTCGGGCGTCGCGTATCGTCGCAGGAGACTGCGGCGAAACGTACGCGGGTGGGGTCGGTCCGAGTCGCTCGGGCCGGCCCCTCTTTCTTGGATCAGCGCGGAAACCAGGGGAAGAAGGCGGGGGTCTTGTCGGTGTAGTGCAGGTAGTCGGGCTTCGTTTCCACCAGCGTACGCTCCAGCAGGGTTACGCCCGAGATCTTCATCAGCAGCACGGTCATGAGCAGGGGGCTCACGAGGATCCACCAACCGCCGGGCGCCCCCAGCCCAATGAGCGCGAATCCCCACCAGACCAGGGCGTCTCCGAAGTAGTTCGGGTGCCGACTGTATCGCCACAGGCCACGGTCGAGCACGGTCCCGGCGTTCGCTGGATCACGGCGGAAGCGGGCGAGCTGCCGATCGGCGACTGCTTCGAACAGGAATCCGGTGGCCCATACCACCAGTCCGATCAGATCCAGAACCCCGAGGGGAGCGCGAGAGTACCCCCGTTGGGCCTGGTACAGCGGGAAGGAGACGAGCCAAAGCACCGCCGCCTGCAGCCAGAAGACGGTGAGCAGGCTCACCCACGGGAAGCGCGCACCCCAGCGTTCCCTCATGGACCGGTAGCGGAAGTCCTCCCCGTGGCCGACGTTGCGCCAGGCCAGATGGATACTGAGCCGCAAGCCCCAAACGGCAACGAGCACCAACGTCAACAGACCGCGTCCGGTGCTCGGCCCTGAGCTGCGGGCGTAATACGAAGCGACGCAGATGAACCCCACGCCCCAGAAGAGGTCGACGATGCTGGCGTCGCGTAGGACGAGGCTGGCCAGCCAGAGGAGGGTGAAGCTGGCCACGAGGCCCGCGAGGGCCGGAAGAAGGGCATCGAGTGGACTCATGAGTGGGCCGGAAGCTACCACCTCGGAGCACGGGCGGCCATGAATCGTCGGGCGCTCCTGCGGGCCCTGGCCGTGCTGATGGCCAGCGCCCTTGCCTGGTGGTTCGGACGACCATCGTCGCAGCCGCCCGGCGCCGACGCCGAGGTTCTTGGGGCGTTCCGGGATCAGCGTTCAGGCGTCATGGTCGAGCTCGACGCCCAGGTGACGCGACTACTGCCGGACGACACGATAGGCTCCCCCCACCAACGCTTCATCGTGCGCCTGGCTGGAGGGCATACCTTGCTCGTGAGCCACAACATCGAACTTGCAGCGCGCGTTCCGGTGGCTGTGGGAGATCGGGTCCGCCTGCGGGGGCAGTACGAATGGAACCCACAAGGGGGCGTCCTCCACTGGACGCACCACGATCCCGGGGGTGAGCGAGAGGGCGGCTGGATCTCCCTCGAGGGAACCACCTACCGCTGAGGGGCCGCACGCTGCAGTGAGCACGCCGCGGTCGCAAGGCGGACTCGCCCTGGCCGCGCCGGCCCCCTCTCCGCATGTTGGCCGTCCGCCGTTCGGATCGGCGCGGCGGTAGCGACCGCCGTCGACACCGCAAGGGGATCCCGCCATGACGACACCCGACCCTGGACGCCGCTACTGGGCGGCCAACCTCCGAACCGTCGCCGCCTTGCTGGTGGTGTGGTTCCTGGTGTCCTACGGGTTCGGCATCCTGTGGGCCGAGCCGCTCAACGCGGTGCGGATCCCGGGAACGGGCTTTCCGCTGGGCTTCTGGTTCGCCCAACAGGGATCTCTCTACGTGTTCGTTGCGCTGATCTTCATCTACGTGGGGCTGATGAACCGGTTGGACGCGCGCCACGGAGTGGCTGAGGAATGAGCGTCCAGGCGTGGACGTTCCTCATCGTCGGTCTGTCGTTTGCCCTCTACATCGGAGTGGCCATCTGGTCGCGCGCCGGCTCTACGCGGGAGTTCTATGTTGCCGGCGGGGGCGTCTCTCCGGTGGCGAACGGGATGGCGACGGCCGCCGACTGGATGTCCGCCGCGTCGTTCATTTCCATGGCCGGGATCATCTCGTTCCTGGGCTACGATGGATCCGTCTACTTGATGGGGTGGACGGGGGGCTACGTACTCCTGGCGCTCCTGCTGGCACCGTATCTCCGCAAGTTCGGCAAGTTCACGGTGCCCGACTTCGTCGGCGATCGCTACTACTCCCACACGGCCCGCGTCGTGGCGGTCGTCTGCGCGATCTTCGTGTCCTTTACCTACGTGGCAGGACAGATGCGCGGGGTAGGGATTGTCTTCAGCCGCTTCCTCGAAGTGGATATCACCACCGGTGTGCTCATCGGCATGGGCTTGGTGTTCTTCTACGCCGTCCTGGGCGGAATGAAGGGCATCACCTATACGCAGGTCGCTCAGTACTGCGTGCTGATCTTCGCCTACCTGGTGCCGGCCATCTTCATCTCCATGTTGATCGCGGGCACCCCGTTTCCCCAACTCGGGTTCGGGGCCCGCGAGCTGGGGAGCTCCACCTATCTGCTGGATGCCCTCGACGGCCTGCACGCCGAGTTGGGATTCTCCCGCTATACTTCGGGCTCAAAGTCCGTACAGGACGTCTTCGCCATCACGGCCGCTTTGATGGTGGGGACAGCCGGGCTCCCGCACGTCATCATCCGCTTCTTCACGGTTCCGCGCGTGAGAGACGCGCGCATCTCGGCGGGCTGGGCGCTCGTCTTCATCGCCGTGCTCTACACAACCGCACCGGCGGTGGCGGTGTTCGCGCGCACGAACCTGCTGCACACGGTGAGTGGGCAGCCCTACGCAGAGATGCCCACGTGGTTCGAGAAGTGGGAGGAGACAGGCCTCATCACCTTCGATGATCTCAACGGAGACGGCCTCATCCAGTATGTGGGCCCCTCCGCCCCGGTCCCCAACGAGCTGACCATCGATCGAGACATCATGGTCCTGGCCAATCCCGAGATCGCGGGTCTGCCGGCGTGGGTCGTGGGGCTCGTGGCGGCGGGCGGCCTGGCGGCTGCCCTTTCGACCGCGGCGGGGCTGTTGCTGGTGATTTCGTCCGCGGTCAGCCATGACCTGTTGAAGCGAGGTCTGGCACCTGGGATCACGGAGCGACTCGAGTTGATCGCGGCGCGCGTGGCCGCCGCGGTAGCGGTTCTGGTCGCAGCTTGGCTGGGCATCGACCCCCCAGGCTTCGTCGCCGAGGTCGTCGCCTTCGCGTTCGGCTTGGCAGCGTCCTCGTTCTTTCCTGCGTTGATCCTCGGGATCTTCTGGAAGCGCATGAACCGCGAAGGCGCTGTCGCCGGGATGGTGACCGGTATTCTCTTCACCGCGGCCTATATCGTGTATTTCAAGTTCGTGGATCCCGCGGCGAACACGGCGGAACACTGGTGGTTCGGGATCTCGCCCGAGGGCATCGGCACTGTGGGAATGGCCCTGAATTTTCTCGTGGCCATCCTCGTGAGCCGATTCACCCCGCCGCCGCCGGCTGAAGTCCAGGCGCTTGTGGACGCGATTCGCATTCCGCGCGGAGCGGGCGCTCCCCAGGGGGTGCATCCGTGAGCGGGACGGACGGGGGTGCCGTGCAGCCCGACGACCGAGGGGGCGGAGACGATGAGCGGGCGAAGGTGCGCCGGCGAGACCGAGCCCGGGAAGACGAGTGGATCATGGCGGCGCTCTCGAAAGCGCCGTACGGCTTTCTTGCCACCGTGGCCGACGACCAACCGTTCCTGAACTCGAATCTCTTCGTCTACGATCCCGAGCGGCATGCGCTGTACATGCACACGGCCCAGGTGGGCCGCACGCGCTCCAATCTGGAGGGAGCGCAGCCGGTCTGCTTCTCGGTGGCGACCATGGGGCGGATGCTGCCCGCGGATGAGGCCCTGGAGTTCAGTGTCGAGTACGCGGGCGTCACGGTGTTCGGTCGCGGGATCGTGGTCGAGGAGCCCGCGGAGAAGGAGCGGGGTCTCCAGCTCCTCCTGGACCGCTATGCACCACACCTCAAACCGGGGCGCGACTACCGGCCGATCACGGCGCAGGAGTTGAAACGCACTGCGGTCTACCGCATCGACATCGAGGCTTGGAGTGGCAAGCAGAAGCGAGCCGAGGGAGACTTCGCGGGTGCGTTCGATCTGCCCGGTGCTGGGTTTCCCTGGTAGCGCCCCTCCACACGCCTTCGAGGGGTCACCGCCTCAACGGGCGCTCACGCGCCGTTTGCGCAGCGGAGGAAGCGTCGCTCTGCCGATCGTGTTCGCGTCCGAGCCGAACCACACCACGTTGGTCCCGCGATCGTAATACATATGCCGGACCGTGCCCCCACCACTGGGCACGTCGGCCTGGCTGAAGAAGCGCTCGGTGGCAGGGTCGAAGCCGACGAAGCGATTGGGTTGCACGCCGGTCTCGACGAGCCACACGCGGTCGTCGGCATCCATAGCCATGCCGTACGGCTTCGACTGATCGCCCGAAGGAGTTGCCCACTCGCGGACGTCGCCGCTGGCTGGATCGAGGCGGCCGAGCTTGCCGCGGGCATAGTCGACGTACCAGACGCGGTCGTGGGAGTCGACCTCCAGGCGGCGTGGCCGCGCGCCCTCCGGAAGGGCGTAGGTCCGCATCGCGAAGGTGACGGGATCGACGGTGGCGATCGCGTTGGTGTTGAAGAGCGCGATCCACGGTATGTCCCTCGAGTCGAGCTTGATGCCATAGGGCCGACTCGAGCCTGGCCCCCGCCGCGTCTCCGCAAGCGGCCCCTCGATGAGGCGCACCTCCCGGGTTTCGGTGTCGAGGAAACCCACGAAGTTGCCGTTCTGTACGCTGAACCAGAGATCGCCCTCCCGCGTCCAGACGAGCGTGTGCGGATCGCGAGCCCGGTCGTCCGGCATGGAGATCGTATCGATGGTGCCGGCCACGGGGTCGAGGCGCCCGATGTGCCTGGAGAGGTTGCCGGTGTACCAGACCATTCCGTCGTCCGCCACCACCAGATTGTGGGGTCCGGCGACGTCTCCCAGCTCGTAGCGCTCGAAGTCTCCGGTCCTGGGATCGAGGACGGCTGCATAGTTGCCCACCTGCCCGACGAACCAGACCCGGCCGTCGGGACCGACGTACGGGTCGCGCGGCCGTGTGCGCTCCCAGGGAACCGTCCACTCGTCGAGGGTGAGGGTCTGGGCCGCGGCGGGAGGTGGGCCGGAAAGCGGCGTCAGGCCACCGAGGACGAGCAAGGCGACGATCGTGCCTCTCACGAAGGTCTCTCCGCTGGACGGGTGGAAGGTGGCGGCCTCCCCGGGCGGAGGCCGGCGGCGTCGCTGCGACGGTTGGATAGTAGTACGTCCGGGCCGCGTTGCGCTTCCCTCGGTCGCAACCTCCTCGGCGCGGCGCGCTTGCGCCGCGCGGTCCCCCACCGGAGCTTCTCGAAGGGATCTCCGGGAGGCCGCGTGTCGCTAGGTCGCAGAACAGCGTTGGGGCTGGCCGCGCTACTGGCGCTCGGAGGGGCGGTCGCCCTGGCGGCCCAGGACTTCCCGTTTCGCGGGCGGCGGGCGCGCATCTACAGCCCGGGCGAGGCTCCCCGGCCCGGCTTCACCTTCTGCCGCGTCTTCTACAACCAGGTGCGCTACGAGTGGATGGGGCAGGGGTGGCGCACCGACTATCCCGATTCCGACCGCAACTTCATGCTGCGCTTCTCGCAGCTGACGACCGCGGATGTAGCACATTTCGAGAACAACGAACCCTTCCACGCCGTGGTCACCCTCACGGACGATGCGTTGTTCGAGTGCCCATTCATCTTCATGTCGGATGTGGGGACACTCGGACTCTCAGGTGCCGAGGCCGACAATCTGCGCGCCTACCTGTTGAAGGGAGGCTTCCTCTGGGTCGACGACTTCTGGGGCGAGGATGCCTGGGAGCAGTGGACCCGCGAGATCGGGCGGGTGTTGCCGCCCGCCGCCTATCCCATCGTGGACCTTCCCCTGAGCCACGAGATGCTCCAGACGCTCTACAAGGTGGACCGGGTTCCGCAGGTCCCCTCCATCCAATTCTGGAGGCGCAGCGGCCGCAGCCAGACCTCGGAGCGGGGGCAGGAGAGCGCGGAGCCTCATCTGCGGGCCATCTTCGACGAACGAGGCCGCATCATGGTGGTGATGACGCACAACACGGACATCGCCGACGGATGGGAGCGGGAAGGGGAGGACGATGAGTTTTTCTACCTGTTCTCGCCTCCGGCCTACGGGCTGGGGGTGAACGTGGTCCTGTACGCACTAACCCACTGACCAATGCGACGATCGCTTCTGCTCTGTACCGCCCTCGTCTTCGTGCACGTGCTTCCAGCCGCCGCCCAATGGACGAATCGTTATCCTCACGTGCGTGGCTACGGGCACCATGTCTACCTCGAGGGCTACGAATTGCCCTCCCTCAGCAGCGGGCCCCTGGACGTGCGCCCTTCGCCTCAGGGCACAGGGTTGCTCTGGGCGTCGGAGGGCTGGCTGTGGGTCCAGGACGAGTCGGGTGTGGCCCACCGGATCACCCAGGGAAGCGGGATCGACGCACGTGCCGCCTGGTCGCCGGATGGGACACAGGTGGCCTTCGTGCGGGACGACACGCGAAGCTTGCAGATCGTCCTCCTGGACGTGGAGACCGCCCGTGAGCGGGTGTTGGTCGACGACGGGAGCATCGTGCTGGATCCAGCGTACTCTCCGGACGGGCGCCTTCTCTACTTCGCCTCCGCGCGCAACGGCGATCTCGATCTGTGGGCGATGGAGTTGAGCACGGGCTCCGCGGTCCGGGTGACCGCGGGCGTGGGTCTCGAGCTGAGTCCGCAGCCGCACCCAGACGGACGTCGGATCGTGTATCTGTCCAAGTCCCGGGCCGGTGGGGACGAGATCCGCGTTCTGGACCGCAGCACCGGTGAAGATG
The DNA here is from genome assembly GCA_041390105.1 of Gemmatimonadota bacterium. NCBI lineage: Bacteria > Pseudomonadati > Gemmatimonadota > Gemmatimonadota bacterium. The sequence continues at coordinate 1,329,885 of JAWKQO010000001.1, read as the reverse complement.
TTTCGCTGGTGCGGGGCAGCATCACGTCGCAGACCCGGCCTGCGCTCTCGCCGGATGGACGCCACGTCGCATACAACTGGCCTACGGAGGATGGATGGGAGCTGCGGCTGCTGGCGGTCGACGCGCCCGCTTCCGTGGTTCGACTGACGCGGGCCCGCGGCCTTCCTCTGACACCGGCCTGGGACGCGAGTGGCGAATGGGTCTACTACTCCGAAGCCTCCGAGCTGGAGGCGATGGAGGCCTTCCGGATCCGGGGGAGCGGTGGCCCCGTCGAGCGCGTCCCGCTACCGGCCCGCGATTGGGGCCAGCCCACGGGCACGCTGCGCATCCGAGCGCTGGACGCGCAGGGTCAGGTGGGCGCAGCGCGTCTCTCCGTGACCACGGTGGAGGGCCATCCACTCATCCCCGCCACCGGCCAATCCCGCTTCGATGGCCAGACCGGGCAGGTGTTCTTCTATGCGTCCGGTATCGAGGAGCTCACGGTGCCGGCCGGGCGCGTGCGCGTGCAGGCCGTGCGCGGCCTCGCCACTCCGGTCGCGAGCGTGGAGGTCGAGGTCGTGGCGGGAGGAACCACGGAGGCGTCGCTCCACCTCGACCCGGTGGCGGATCTACGGGCGGAGGGCTGGTGGTCAGGAGACCACCACTTCCATCTGAACTACGGTGGTCTGTACCGCCTCAGCCCCGAGGACCTCGAGCCCATGGCGCGGGGGGAGGACCTGGACGTGCTGACGCCGCTGCTGGCCAACCTGCACACTCGCTTCGAGGATCAGTCGCTGTGGCGATCGACGCCCGAGGTCGGTGCGCCGATCTCTGTGTTCGGGCAGGAAGTGCGGTCCCACTTTCTGGGACACCTCGGCTTGCTCGGGACCTCCACCCTGTTCTGGCCGTGGGTGTGGGGTCCAGGCTACGAGGTCTACGGAAGCGATGACCGCCCCAACGCGTCGGCGTTGCAGCACGCGCGCGCGGAGTCGGGCATGGCCGTCTACGTCCACCCGGTCTCCCATCCCGATCCGTTCAGCTCGGAGGAGGCGCTGGGGTCGATCCCGATCGAGATGGTCGCGGATGCCGTGCTGGGTGATCTCGACGGGATCGAGCTGGCCTGCCTCTGGAGCGATGAGCAGGGCACCGCAGCGGTCTGGCATCGGCTCCTGAGCCTCGGGCTCACCGTGGCGCCGACCGCGGGGACCGACGTGATGAACGACTTCTACCGGACGATGGCGGTGGGCACCACACGCGTCTACGTACGTCCTCTCGACGTCGAGGGACGGCCCGTGCGAGCGGGTACCCCCAATTTCGAGGAGTACCTGCGCGGTCTGCGGGAGGGTCGCAGCTTCGTCAGCAATGGACCCCTGCCGCGATTCGTGATCGGGAACGCCGAGCCCGGTGAGGTCACCGCGGCGGGTCGACAGTCCTGGGTGCTGGAACTCGCGACTGCCGTGCCGGCGGAACGCGTGGAGATCCTCGTGAACGGCGTGGTGCGATGGTCGGACGCCGCGCCGGCGGCGCCGGGAGCACGCCGGTATCAAGGAGCTTTGGACCTGCCGGACGGAGGTTGGGTGGCCGTGCGCGTGACCGGTCCCAAAACCGATCGCTGGCCCGGAATGGACAGCTACGCGTTTGCGCACACCGCACCCGTGTGGATCGGCGCGCGGGGCTCGACGGACGCGGCTGCACGCCGCCAGGCTGCGCGCGACCTCCTGGTCGCTCTCGACGCAGCGGCGACGCGCCTGCGAGAAGGCTACGGCACCGTGCCCACGCCGCGCATCGATGCGCGGTTCCAGGCGGCCCGGGAGCGCTTGCAGACCTGGTCGCGCTGAGCCGGGCAGCTCAGCGCGTCAGCGCGCGTCCGAGGTCGTCCACCATCCGTCGATAGTAGGCCCGCTCCGACGCCTGGTCGGCCGTGAGCGGTCCCACGCGGCCTTCGGCTTCGCCGATGAGACGGGATACGCGGCTGAAGAGCTCGCTGGTCTCGCGCTGCCAGCGCTCTGCGTCTCCCCCCGTCCTGTCCTCGGCCCGGGCTCGCAGCGCTTCCGCCTGCGAGCGGAGTGCGTAGAGGTCCTGCAGCATCTCGGTCCAGGCGGCGCGCTCGGTCGCGGTGGCCTGGATCCGCGGGTCCTCTCGCACCTCCAGCATCGTCTCACGGGAGGCCCCATCGGCCTCGACGCGCACCGTGTACAGCCCGGGGATTACGAGCGGACCCGAGGGGCCCCGCCGTCGCGTGGCAGCGCCCTGCTCGGACCCGCGCGCCGTGTGTCGGAGATCCCAGAGCACGCGGTTGAGCCCTCGCCGTCCGGTCGTCTCCAACTCCGCGACGCTCGCACCCGCCTGGTCGATCACCGTGGTGCGCACGCGTGCGCTGTCGCTTCCCAACCAGAAGTCGATCAGGGCGGCGGCCGCTGGATTCTCTCCTTGATAGAAGACGTCGCCGGTGTGCGGCAACTCCGGGCGGTAGCGGATCTGCCGCGCGGGGAGCGCTGCGAAGAGGTGGAGCGGCGAGCGGGTCACCGAGGGGTCCAACCCGGAGAGCGCCAGGTTCTGATCGAGGATCCACACGCCTCGGCCGTGGGTGGCCAGGATGAGATCGCGTTCGTGAGGATGGATGCGGATGTCATTGATGGGAACCGTCGGCAGATTCGCGCGCACGGCCACCCAATGCGCTCCACCATCCATCGTGAGCCAGAGCCCGAACTCGGTTCCCAGATACAACACGTCCGGTCGCTCGAGGTCCTCGCGCAGGACCCGCACCACCCGTTCGGTGGGCAGGTCTCCGGTCACCGAGCGCCAACTCTGCCCGAAGTCGTCGGTTCGGTAGAGATAGTTGGCGTAGTCGTCGTTGCGGTAGTTGTTTGCCGAGACCCAGGCTCGCCCGGCCGCGTGTCGCGAGACTTCGATGTCGTTGATCCATGCGTCGGCGGGCAAGCCGGGCAGGCGACCGGAGAGCTCCTGCCAGTCCACTCCCGCATTCAGGGACACCTGGACCTGGCCATCGTCGGTGCCCACGTACAACACTCCCGGGCGGAGTGGGGACTCGGCGATGGCGCTCAAGGTGGGGTAGTACGGGATGCCGTCGTCGAGCGACAACGTGAACGTGTCCGGAAGCTCACCCATGATCGGGAGCGTCTGACGCTTCACGCCGGTGGTGAGGTCGCCCAACGACTCCCACGATTCGCCGCGATCGCGGCTCCGCCACAGCACGTTGGTTCCGGCGTAGATCGTCGAGCCGTTGTGGGGCGAGATGAGGAAAGGGCCCTCCCAGTTGGCCGGCGCCATCGCGTTGCCGAGGGACTCGTCCGGTAGGTTCGGGTCGGGCCAGGTGCGCCAGTTGCGACGGTCCGAGATGGCGCCGATCGAATCACCGGGCCGGATGGACGTACGCTCTCCCGTTTCCAGGTCGACGCGATCGAGGCCCAGGTATTGGGACTCCGTGTAGAGCCACCGGCTGGACGTGGTGTCGACCAGGTTCAAGAACCCGTCGCCCCCGCCGTAGCGCACCCAGTCGGCGTTGATGATCCCCTCGGCGCGGAAGGTCTGGTTGGGCCCGCCCCAGCTGCCGTTGTCCTGCAGCCCGCCGTACACACGGTAGGGGTCGCGCAGGTCGTAGGTGATGCGGTAGAACTGGCTCACGGGCAGGTCGGAGATGTAGAGCCAGGTGACGCCGCGATCGTGGCTGATCCCCAACCCGCCGTCGTCCGCTTTCATGACATGGTCGGAGTCCTTGGGGTTGACCCATACGAGCCGGTCGTCCCCGTGCAGACTCTGGTTGGGAACGGTGAAGGTCTTGCCGCCGTCATCCGACCAGGAATAGGTGTTGACCATATAGATGCGCTGGTCGTCGCTGGGGTCGACCAGGATCTGGCTGGCGTACATGGGGCGCGGGTTCCAGTCGCCCATGTGCGTCCAGGTCGACCCCTTGTCCTCCGATCGATAGATGCCTGCCCTGCGCTGCTCGTAGGCCGTCGACGCGTTGTAGCGCTCTCCCTGCTCCACGGAGACGTACACGATGCGGGGATCGCTCCGATAGATGGAGATCCCGATACGGCCCAATTCCCCGGAGGGAAGTCCGTTGGCGAGGGCGGGGTCGCTGAGCTTCGTCCAGGACGCTCCTGCATCGTTGGATTTCCAGAGCGCGCTGCCGGGGCCGCCGCCGTTGAAGCCGTAGGGCCGGCGGCGGCGTTGGTAGCTCGATGCGTAGACGGTGTTCGGGTCGGAGGGATCGAGCGTGACGTCGACCACACCCGTGTCTTCGTCGACGTTCAGGATCCGCTGCCACGAGCGTCCGCCGTCGGTCGACTTGTAGAGCCCCCGTTCTTCGTTGGGACCCCACAGGTGCCCCATCGCCGCCACGTACACCACGTCGGAATCGGTCGGGTGGAGGGCGATGCGACCGATGTGCTTGCTGTCGGAGAGGCCCATGTGCACCCAGGTGCGGCCTCCATCCGTCGACTTGTAGACGCCGTCCCCCCAGGACGAGGATTGGCGGCTGGCCCGCTCTCCGGTCCCGACCCAGACCAGGCTGGTATCGCGCTGGTGCACGGCGATCGCGCCGACAGAGTGAACCGACTCCCGATCGAAGACCGGCTCGAGGGTGATGCCCCGGTTGGTGGTCTTCCAGACGCCCCCGGTGGCGGTGGCGACATAGAAGACGTCTACGTCCGCCTCCACAACCGCGAGATCCACGACCCGGCCGCTCATCGCGGCGGGGCCGATGTTGCGGAACGGGAGCCGGTCCAGATCGGACGACGCCAGCGTCTGGGCCGACGCGGAAGAGGCGAGCAGCAGCGCGCCGCTGAGGACGGCGCCGAGCATTCGGGAGCGCAGCACGGGAGTCTCCTTCGTGGGACGAACCGAGGGTGGGGCCAACATGCGACCGGGGCGGGGAACCTGTCCAACCATCGAGGACCGGGCCGGATCAGTACACATCCAGGTCGTTCCCGACGAAGACCGGGCCGTGATAGTGCTGGCGGATCTCTTCGACGACGGACTCCACGGATGCGCCCCAGAGGAGCAGGTGCGTCAGCACCAGGGCGCGGGCGCCCGCGCGCGCGGCCAATTCCCCCAGCTCGCTGGCAGACGTGTGGAACGAGGAGTGATAGCGCTGCCAGGGCCCCGACCGATGCTGGAACCCCTCGCCGGCGTAGACCTCGTGGACGAGCACGTCGCACCCCGCGCAGGCTTCGACGACCGCTTCCCCCGGTCCAGTGTCCCCCGAGACCACGATCGTCCGGTCCGGTGTTTCGAATCGGTAGCCGTAGGCGGCGTCCCAGGAACCGTGCGGCACGGTGAAGGCGAAGACACGCACGCGCTCGTCCTCGAAGACGAGGCCCGGGGCGACGTCGCGCGCGACGGTCTCCCACCCGGTCGGGTTGGCGGGCTCCAGTCCCTCCAGCCGCACCCGCACGTCTTCCGTGTAGGCCGCCCGCAGATGCTCCGCCATGGCTGCGGTGCCGGGCGGGCCGAACAGCAGCAGGGGGTCGGTGCGGTCCAGCGTCCAGGGGGACAGCATCACGTCCGGCAGCCCCACCGTGTGGTCCGAGTGGAGGTGGGTGATAAAAAGATGGGTCAGCCCGGGTGGCTGCAGGGCCGAGATCCGGTGGCGGGCTGCGGCAGCAGCCGCACGACGCACGACCCCGGGGCCTGCGTCCACGAGATAGGAGGCGGAGTCCACCACGATTGCCAGCGCCGGCCCCGAGCGCTCGGGGTCGGCGTTGGGAGTGCCGGTGCCGAGCAGAACGATCCGGGTCCGACCGGCGGAAGTAGCCACGGGGTCGGCACTTTCGACCGGGTCGCCGGGCGGCCTGCCGCAGCTCAAGGCCAGGGCCGCGAGGAGGAGCGGCCCCGGGAAGAACCGCCCGCCCGACGCGGATCTGGCGCCGTTCTTGCCTCTGACACCCCTCGGAAGGGTACGGACGGGTGGGTTCATCGAAGAATTCCTCCGGTCTGGAAGCAGGAAAACCCTCCAACGTTCGGGAATTTCCCGGGCCGTGGCCATGGCGCCTGTCGGCGCCCACGCGGCACGGGGGGACGGTCCATACGGCTCGTCCTTCCCGGTCCGGGAGAGGAGTGGAGGAAATGGGAGCCTTGCGGCCATTGCGGGATTCACCGGGTCAGCGGGTCTCGGACGCCGAGTCCGACGACCTCGTCCTGGCATTTGCGCGGGCCTACACGCTCTCCGAGATCTTCCCGGTCCGGCATGCGACCGTGCAAGAGGCCATTCGGGAGGTCTGTGGAAAGGCCCTCGGTCACGTGGAGCTGGAGGTCACGGTGGCCGGGATTCGTTCCGGGGGCCGTGCCATCGGAGATCGCCACGGCTACCTGCGGGAGTTGTCCCGCGACCTTCGCGGGGTCGGCGTCACGGCACTACGCGTGATGCCCCGTCTGGAGAGCGAGGCGGTCGAGGCCTTCCTCGAAGCCCTCCGTCGTGTGCGTCTCACCCTGGACGACTCGTTCGAAGGAGCCCTGGGGGCACTCCCCGGTGCCGCGATCCAGGTCGCCTTCAACGGATCCCCCCTTCCGGCGGCACCCGTGTGGTCGGAGCCAGAGGAGTGGGCGGGCGAAGCGGGCGAGCCGGCTGCGTTGCAGCTCGAAGAGACCGTGGAGGACATCGACGTCGAGGCGACCGGTGCCTTCGACCTCGTCTCCACCTCGGAGGTCCAGCACGAAGCCCCCGAAGACCACGCGGAGTTCGGCGTCGAATTGGAGGAGTCCGACTCCGAGGACGCGACCGCGGACCCCTTTGCGTATCCGACCGACGCTTCCGCGAATGGCCACCACCCCACCTCGGCGATCGAGCTGGAGGACGTGGTCACGGACCTGGTCGCCAGTGGCCCGCTCGTGGAGGAGCAGGAGCCGGGCGACTGGCGCGACGCGTTCGGGCTCGAAGAGGCGGAGCCCGTTGCGGGTGACGTTTCCGAGCCGGAGTGGCACCGCGCGCTCTCGGCCGCGGACGACGAATCTGCGGGCGACGAGGCCGCGACCGAGTTCCTGGAGCAGTTGGACGCTGCGTGGAGGGCCTCCGAGGGGGTCGAGGGCGAGTCGTGGAGCGCCCCGGCCGACGACTCGTCCCTGGCCGATGCCCTGGGTGTGGACGATCCCTTCAAAGCGCCTGATCCGACCGACGAGGTGGTATCCGAGTTGGACGCTGCGGAGGTCGACGCGTCCGAGGGGGCCTGGGAAGACGAGCTGCCCTGGGATGAGTCTGCCACCCCCATGCCTTGGGAGGATGTGGGGGCTTTCTGGTCGGCACCTCCGGAAGACGAGCCGAACGAGCCGGCCGCGGCGGACGGGCCCGACGAGGAGGTGGAGGTCGAAGAGGAGCTCTGGAGTCTCCTGGAGGCGGACGACCTCGACAACGACGACGCACAGGAGCCGCCCGCAGCCGAGGCTGCGCACGAGCTCCCGGACGCAGCCCGACTGGCGGGCGATCCGTACGCCGCTCCGGTCATCCGCACGGAAACCGACCTGGCACAGATCGCCGCCTTCCGTCAGGCGCTGGCCGATCTCTCCGATATGCCGGTGGCGCCCACGCCCGAAGAGCCGCTTGCTGCCTCGAGCCATGGATCCGCAGCGACCGAGCCGGACGCCGCGAGCGGCGAGGTGGCCTGGGGCGCGGCGGATGCGTTGGAGGAGGTCGATCGCCCTGCACGCGTGGTGGAAGACGTCGTAGCTCCGGTGGCCGAGCTCGCGCCGCCGGTCGAGACGGTACCGCAGCCCTCCAGCCCCATTCCGATCACGGCCCTGGCGCCGGACGTCCCGGCGGAAGAACCGGTACTGGAGATCTCGCGGTCCCTGCCCAACTGGAGCGCCGCCCCGGAGGACGAGGGCGTCCCCTTCGCGCCCGAGAGCTTCAACTCGGTAGCTGAGATGGCGGAGGCCTTCCTGGGTGGGCCGGCGGGCCGCAGACCCACCATCCGGGCCGCGATCCTCGATCGCGCCGACCGGCTGGCCTCTGGCGGCGATCACGACTCGGTGTGCGATGCCGTCGAGGTCCTGCTCCTGGGCTCCGAGCTCGGGGCGGACGGACCCTACGATCTGGCACGTTCGCTGTGCCGACCTCCGGTCATCGCCACGTTGGTGCGCCGGCTCGGTGAGGCGAAGGAGCCGGATGAGCGCGAACGGGCGCTGCGCCTGGTGGGGCGGCTGCCCGATCACATCGCGCCGGCTCTGGCGAACGAGCTCTCGGAGGTGCCTCCCCGGGCCGCTCGTCGAAACTTCCTCGACGCGCTTTTCACGATGGGAGAGCACGCCTTCAACGTCTCGATCCCCATGCTCGAGGATTCGCGCTGGTTCATCGTCCGTAACGGCGTGGATATCCTGGGCGAGGTCGGGGGACCGGGGACCGTGGATCGCCTCACGCCGGCGCTTGCCCATCCCGACGCACGGGTACGGCGCGCCGCCGTCATGGCCATGGCCAAGATCGGCGGAGACGACGCGGGCTCGCGGCTGCTGCCGGTGTTGGAGGATCCTGATGCGCAGGTGCGCGAGGCCGCGGCCATGGCGGTGGGCCACCTGCGTGTGGAGCGCGCCATGCGACCGCTGCTGGCGATGCTCGAGAACGAGAAGAGCGACGACGTGCAGATGATCGTGCTGCGCTCCCTGGGACAGATCGCCGATCCTTCGGCGGTGCCCGCGATCGAGAAGCGCGCGTTGGGCTCCTTCTTCTATCGTCCGGCCACGGCGGTCCGCATCGCGGCCTACCGCGCTCTGGGCGCCATGGGCACGCCACACGCCACGGAGCTCATCCGCCAGGCGGTCGACGACAAGAACCCGGAAGTGGCCGCCGCCGCACGGGCCTTGGTGGCGCGCCTCTAGAGCAGGACCGGATCCTTCCCTTGGATCGGGATCTCGCGTCAGCGGTGGAGACGGTGGCGTCGGCGCTGCGGTTGTCCGACGAGGCGACGCGGCGCCTGCGGTCGGATGTGGGCCTGCGGGACTGAGCGTCCCCTAGGCCTCACGCCGCTCCCAGGATCCCCGCCAACGCCCGCAGCAGTCGTAGCCCCTCCCAGGCGCGCATGCCCGCGCCATCCCCCTCTTCCGAGTGTCCGAAGAGCCCGGTGATCGTGATGCGGGCGTCAGGATGCCCACGGAGCGCCGCGCCTGCGCGTAGGGTCTCCGTATAGGGGATGAGGTGGTCGGAGCGCCCGTGGATCAAGCGCACCGGCGTGCGGAGACGACCGACGAACTCGTCCGGTGCCATGGCAGGGGACAACGAACGGATGACCGCCGCCATCTCGCGAACCAGCGGTTCGGCCTGCTCGGGAGTGGGATCCCCCCCTGCCGGCGGCACGAAGAGGTCCCAGAGCGGTCGTTGCGTGGTGGGGAGGGACGCCCGCAACTCCGCCTTGAGTGGGTCATGTGCCGGGTCCCAGCTCTCGATGCGCCGCTCTCCGGCGGCGACCGCCAGGGAATGCAGCGCTGCGGCGACGGGGCCGGCGTCTCGATGCTGTTCGAGGTGAGTCAGGTAGTTCGCTCCCACGATCCATCTGCCGTAGGGGTCGGGCCGCCGGTGCAGCTGCCGTCCCTGCCACTCGTGGTCGCCGGTGAACAGGAAGCGCAGCGTGCGTTCGATGTCGAAGAACCCTCCGAAGCCAGCCACGCAGGCCAGCACCTCCGTCAGGGTCGGATCGGTGGCTGCCAACAGGGCCTGCGGTGCTCCGAAGGAAAACCCGATCAGACCGGTGCGTCGGGGATGGGACTCCGGCCGTCGCGACAGCGTGAGCACCGCATGGCGGATGACGGGGAGCGCCTGCTCAGGAGCCAGCCGTAGCTCGATCCACTCCGGGATCTCGGGGCACAGGACCACGGCCGGCGAAGAGGACAGCGCTCTGCAGAAGCGGACCAGCGAGGGATGGTACCGACCGGGGCGGGTCAGCCCATGCAGCACCACCCAACCGGGCAGCGGCCCTGGTGCGGAGCGGGGCCGGTAGAGGGTCCCCGGGACAACGCGCCCGTCGGAGTGGACCGGAATCTCCTCCTCCACCAGGGGCGCCGGACCTCTGGCCCAGGCGCGGCTGTAGCGCAGGGCCCTGCCGTAGGCGAATCGCATCGCGCGAACCTACCGGGGCCCGCTGCCGGGCCGCCAGAACCGGACAGGAGCGTCACTCCGCACGCGCGAGGCCGCGCCTTGCGCGTCAGGGACCTCGCAAGGAGCTTCCGGGGTTTCCCGATCACACCCGAGACCGGAGCGTCTGCCATGCGGGCCCGTCATGCCCTCGCCCTCGTCGCCGTGTTGGCCGGCTGCCAGGCCGAAGCCCAGTCCCCACCGCAGCAGGCCCGCTGCGAAGCTCGCGAGGCCATCAACCCCAGCAGCACCCTCCCTTACAGCCAGGCCGTACGGGCCGGGGGAGCCATCTACTTCGCGGGGAAGGTGGGTGCCACGGCCGAGACGCGGGCCATGACGGAGGGTCGCATCCAGGCGGAGACCCGCAACGTGATGGAGAGCTTCAAGGGCCTCTTCGAGGAGATCGGGGTGGGCTTCGAGGACGTGGTGATGGGGAACGTCTACCTGGCCGACATCGCCGACTACGCCGGCATGAACGACGTCTACGGCGAGTACTTCCCGACCGATCCTCCGGCGCGGGTGGCGCTGGCCGTCAATGAGATCCCCGCCCAGGGGATCGTGGAAATCTCGTTCATCGCCGCGTGCAACTGAGCATCCCTGCGGGTTCCGAAGCATGACCGATTCGAGGCCTCCCTACGGCAGCGCGGCGCTGGCCGCGCTGGCGGTCCTGGCCGTCTACGTTCTCACGCTTGCGCCCACCACGGCCTTCTGGGATACGAGCGAGTACATCACGACCGGGTACATCCTCGGCATTCCCCATCCCCCGGGGAACCCGCTGTTCGTGATGTTGGCACGCACGTGGACGCTTCTGCTGGCTCCTTTGGGCCTCTCGGTCGCGGTGCGTGTGAACTTGTTCGCGGCCGTAACCAGCGCAGGATCGGCTGGTCTCTGGTTCCTGGTCGCGCACCGGCTCCTGCTGCCCGTGCTGAGGGACGACCGTCGGGCTCGCCTCGCCGCGTTCGCCGCAGCCCTTCTGTCCGCGACGGCCTACACGGTCTGGAACCAGTCGAACGTCAACGAGAAGGTCTATACGGTCTCCACGTTGATCATCGCGTGGGCGTCATGGCTCGCGCTGCGCTGGCACGATCGGCGTGACGAGGCCGGTAGCGAGCGCTATCTGATCGGGGCGATCTACCTGCTGGTGCTGGGCTCCACGAACCACATGATGTCCGTGTTGCCGTTGCCGGCCGGCCTTCTGCTCATCGGCCTGACGGCCCCAGCGGTGCTGCTCCGCTCTCAGCTGTGGATGCGGGTCATCCCCGCAGCGCTTCTGGCCATCTCGGTCAACTTCTTCCTTCCGATCCGCGCGGCCCAGGACCCCGTGATCAACGAAGGAGAACCCGTCTGCGACAGCGTGGGGGGCGCGGCCGTGGCGGTCTTCACGAACGGCAAGGCCGGATGTCCCGCCCTGGCGGATAACCTGCAGCGTGTGCAGTACGCCAAGCCGCCGGTCACGCAACGCAAGGCGCCCTTCTCGCACCAGCTCCTGAACTACTACCAGTATTTCGATTGGCAGTGGGGGCGGGGGCTGGACGCCAACGACCTTCCGGGAAGCCGCAGGCTCCCGCTGACCCTGGTGATGCTGTTGTTGGGTGGGTTCGGGCTGTGGACGCTCTGGCGTGCCGATCGAAGATTGTTCGCGTATTTCTCGGTGCTGGCCGGGACCCTGACGCTGGCCCTGGTCTTCTACCTGAATTTCAAGTACGGCTATTCGCTGGCGCCGGAAGTCACCGACCTCAACCTCCACGAGGTACGCGAGCGTGACTACTTCTTCGTCGCCAGCTTCTCCGTCTGGGGCGTGTTGGTGGGGGTCGGCCTCGCCGGACTCTGGAGGATGGTGGGCGAGCGAGGAGGGGCTGAGCTCGCTTCCTGGAAGGCCGCGCCCGTGCTGGGGGTCGCGCTGCTCCCGTTGGTGCTCAACTGGAGTTGGGCGAGCCGTGGCGGTGACTACGCCGCGAGGGACTGGGCCCACGACCTGCTCATGAGCGTCGAGCCCTACGGTGTGCTCTTCACCAACGGAGACAACGACACCTTTCCGCTCTGGTACGCCCAGGAGGTCGAGAACATCCGCAAGGATGTCACGGTGGTGGTGGTGCAATACCTCCATACCTCGTGGTATCCCAAGCAGCTCCAGAGACACACCCGGCCGGAGGTCCAGCGGCCCTTCGATCCTGAGCAGGCCTTCGGCATCTACGCGGTGCCGACTGTCGTTCCGGACGCGCCCATCACGAACCTGCCGGTGGAGGACATGGATCGGGTCCAGGGTGGGCAGAGTCGCGACGACCTGGTGGTGGGCCTCGGGTCGGTCGCCGTCTCCTACCAGGGTGGCACCTTCCTGGACCGGGGACAGCTGCTCTCGCTGGCCATCATCCGGGACAGCCTCGGCAAGCGACCGATCTTCTTCGCCAGCTCCGCCGGCCTGATGTCGAGCCTGGGTCTGGAGCGCTGGGCGGTGCGCCATGGGCTCGCCGTCAAACTGGAAGCCACCCGCCCGGACGCGGAGGCCGATCCCGAGTTGGTGGAGCTCCCGCCCCAAATGGGCGGCGGGCACGTGGCTCTGGGTCGCACGCTGGCGCTGAGTGAGAAGGTGCTGTCCGAACGCAGCCTGGCGGACCGCGAGCTCTGGCAGGACCGCGCTACGCTCAACATCCCTCTGCAGTACTACATCATGTATGCCCAGGTCGCCGAGGCGGCCTCGCGCGCGGGGCTGGACGCGACTCGCGTGGAGGAGCTGCAGTCGCGCGCAGACGCGTTCCTCTCGACCTGGGAGGTCGGGCGCAATCGCATCAACGGGGGTGGTTGAGGTTGGTGACCTGGAGTGCGTCCATTCGGGTCTGGGCGGCTTGCAGGGTGGCTCCGCGCAGCCCTTCGATCCCGATCCTCTCGGCTGCGAAGGATGCGGCCGCCGTGGCGAAGCGCAGCGAGTAGCCGTCGCCGAGCGTCGGGGCACACGCTTGAGCTGCCATGAACGCTCCGGCGAAGGCGTCTCCGGCTCCGGTGGGATCGCCGATCTGCCCCAGGGGCACCGCAGTGACCTGAACGGGTTCGCGGCCGCTGCGATGCATCCACGCCCCTCGTGAACCGCGCTTGACAACCACCGTGTGGGGTCCCCGCTCGAGCACCCAGCGACCGGCACGAGAAGGATCGTCCAAGCCGCTGGCCAGGCCGAGCTCCTCTTCGTCGAAGAAGGCGACGTGCACGGTCTCCAGGAGGGAGAGGAGCGCATCCCGTTCCTCACGCCACCAATGGGCCATGCTGTCCAGCCCCACCGGTGACGCGTCGGCCAACTCCCTGCGCACATGCGCCTGCACGCCCGGGTGGGTGCTCGCCAGCAGGAGCGCTCGTGGACGTCTCGCGCTCGGGGGGATCGGGGGCAGTCGCCCGGAGGAAACGCCGGCGTCCCGATGCAGTGTGGTCCGTCGGTCTCCGCCCGCCTCGTAGCGGGCTCCCCAGCGGAATGTCGGACCCTCCAGGGTCTCGACCGCCGTCGGGTCGACGCCACTTCGCCACAGGTCTTCCAGGTCGGGGAATGGAAAATCGCTTCCAACCGTTCCCACCAGGCGCACGGGCGTGAGCAGCCGCGCAGCGGCTCCGCCGTAGAGCGCGGAGCCTCCGGGAACGTCTCGGCGCCACGCGCCTCCGAACTCGGTGCTGTCCAAGGTGAGCGTGCCCGAGATCCACAAGTCGGGAAAGCGCTCGACGGTCACGGAAGCAGTATCCCGGCCACTGCCGCGGTCATCAGCGCCGCGATCGCACCTCCCACGAGCGCGCGCAGGCCCAGCTCGGCCATCAGAACGCGTTTGCCGGGGGCGAGCTCGCCGATTCCCGCGATCTGCATGGCGATGGAACCGAAGTTGGCGAAGCCGGCCAACGCGTAGCTGGCCAGCACCGCCGAGCGGGCGCCCAGCGCTTCGGGCCCGTCCATGATCCGGGAGAGCTGTCCGAACGCCACGAACTCGTTGAGGATCGTCTTGACGCCGACGAGCTCGCCCACGGCGTGCGCATCCACCCAGGGGATGCCGATCATCCAGGCGACGGGGGCCAGCACCAACCCCAGGATGCCCTGCAGCGACAGGTCGGCGATGCCGGCCAGCCGACCCACCCATCCGATCCCCGCGTTGGCCATCTCGAGCAGCGCGAGGAACGCGATCAGCATGGCTCCGACCTTCAAGGCCAGGAACAGCCCTTCGTTGGCGCCCCGGCCTGCCGCATCGAGGAGGTTGACGTCTTCCGTGACCTCCGATTCGACCGGGAGCGAGCGAGCGGTTTCGGGTGCCTCGAGCTCGGGGAGCATCAACTTGGCGACAGCCAGCGCGGCCGGGGCGGACATCACCGAGGCGGAGATGAGGTGTCCGCCGATGTCCGGGAAGTAGGGCGAGAGCATACCGACGTACGCCACGAGCACTCCGCCGCTCACCGTGGCCAACCCCGCAGTCATCAGGGCGAAGATCTCCGAGCGGGTCATGCGGTCCAGGTAGGGCCGCACGAGCAAGGGGGTCTCCACGAGGCCGACGAAGATGGTACCAGCCGTTGCCAACGTCTCGGCGCCGGAGGTACCCATGGTCCGGTGCATCACCCAGGCCACGCCGTGCACCACGCGCTGCATGATCCGTAGGTGGTAGAGGACCGCCATCAACGACGAGAAGAAGATGATGGTGGGGAGCACATGGAACGCGAAGTAGGCGCCGGTGCGCGCAACCGTCTGACCGGCGCCGACCAGCGGTGCATTGCTCCCGGCGACACCCTCGCCGACCGGGACGTTGTTGAAGATCAGGTCTCCGAACAGAAACGATGATCCCGCCTCGGAGAAGCGGAGGATCTGCAGCAGGAGGTCGTTGATGGTGCCGAATACGGCCACCCCGACCGGAGTGAGCAGCACCAGCACGCCGAACAACAGTTGCAGGCCGAGACCCCACGCCACCACGCGCCAGGGGATGGCCCGGCGATCACGGCTGAGCAACCAGCAGACGCCGACCAGGAGGAGAAGACCGACCAGCGCGCGTGCGCGGAGGAGGACCATCGGCGGTGGGGTGGGCGGGGTGGCGAACGCCGTCGCCGAGCGCCAAGCCCGGATCGCGACGGAGGAACGCGGCAATGTGGTCCGCAACGCCCCCCGGCGCGAGGTGGGTCGCAGGCATCCGGTTCGAGGAACTCCCCCGGGCCGAGCGGGTCCACTGGGCATGGACGCCTCCCACGCTGCCCTCTCTTCCGAAGAGCTCGCTCGCTACGCTCGTCACCTGGTCCTCCCCGAGGTCGGGCGGGAAGGGCAGACCGCGCTGCGAGAGGCCCGCATCGCGCTGGTGGGCGCCGGCGGGCTCGGGTCGCCCGCGGCGTTGTACCTGGCGGCTGCGGGGGTCGGTACGCTCGGCCTGATCGATTTCGACTACGTGGACCTCACCAACCTGCAGCGCCAGATTCTCCACGGCACCTCCGACATCGGCAGGACCAAGCTGGCTTCCGCGGCCGACCGCTTGCAGGACGTGAACCCGCACGTCGTGCTCGAGTTGCACGAAGAGCGTCTCTCGAGCGCCAACGCGCTCGACCTGCTCGCCGGCTACGATCTCGTCCTGGACGGGACCGACAACTTCCCCACGCGCTACCTGGTCAACGACGCCTGCGTGTTGTTGGGGATCCCCAACGTCTATGGCGCGATTCTCCGTTGGGAGGGGCAGGCCTCGCTGTTCGCCGCACCCGGCGGCCCCTGCTATCGCTGTCTCTTCCGCGAGCCTCCACCGGCAGGGCTGGTGCCCAACTGCGCGGAGGCAGGCGTGGTGGGCGTGCTGCCCGGGATCGTGGGCTCGATCCAGGCCCTGGAAGCGATCAAGTGGATCCTGAGGCGGGGTGAGTCCTTGGTCGGCCGGCTCCTGCTCTTCGACGCACTGGCGATGCGCTTTCGGGAGATCGAGCTCGAGCGCGACCCCACCTGCCCCGTGTGCGGCGACCAACCCACGGTCACCGCGCTGATCGACTATGAACGGTTCTGCGGCGTACCGGCACCCGTACCCGGCGTCGAGGTCGAGGCGGTGGACGCCGAGCTTCGCACGGCGCAGCCGCCGCTGCTCGTCGATGTACGCGAGGCCTTCGAGTGGCAGGCCGGCAACCTGGCCCATCTGGGAGCGCTCTGGATTCCCCTGGGAGATCTCGAACGTCGCGTCGAAGAGCTGCCCACGGATCGCGCCCTCGTGATCTACTGCGCCACGGGAGTCCGCAGCGCCAAGGCGGTCGAAGCGCTGCGCCAACGCGGGTACCACAACTCCCGCAACCTGGAAGGGGGGTACCGGGCCTGGACGCTCCGGTACGGCGCGGGCGCGGCGGGGAGGTGACCACGCGGCCCCGGGTCATCATCGTGGGAGGGGGCTTCGGGGGCATCTGGGCCGCACGCGAGCTCGCGCGCCAGGCGCTCGCGGTTACCCTGCTGGACCGGAACCCGTACCACACGTTCTATCCCCTCCTGTACCAGGTCGCGGCCGCCGAGCTGGGACCGACGTCCATCGCGCATCCCATCCGCTCGATCCTGCGCGGGACGGGAGTGGACTTCCGCCTCGGCACCTTGCTGTCCATCGAGCCCGCCGCCCGCCGCATCCACACCGACACGGGCACGCTCGGATACGAGTATCTGGTCTTGGCCCTGGGCTCGGTGGCGCACTTCTTCGGCGTGCAGGGTGCTGCGGAGCACGCGTTTCCGCTTCGGACCATGCCGGACGCTATTCGCTTGCGGGCACACATCCTCGATTGCTTCGAGCACGCTTCCCGCTCTGCGGACGCGGCGCTACGTCGGCGCCTGCTCACGTTCACGATCGTGGGCGGGGGACCGACGGGCGTCGAGTACGCGGGTGCCCTGGCAGAGCTGGCCTTGGGCGCGCTTCATCCGGACTACCCTCAGATTCCGCGCAGGGAGCCCAAGATCGTGCTCCTGGAGGCGGCGGACCGGTTGCTCGGTGCCATGCCGCCGCGACTCTCACGCTACGCGGACGAACGATTACGGGACCGGGGCGTGGATGTGCGCTTCGGGGCGGTCGTGGACCGGGTTTCGGCGGACCAGGTGCGACTGCGCAGCGGAACCGAGATTTCGACCGCCACCGTGGTGTGGACGGCCGGCGTGGCGGGCGACCCCGCCGCGGGCGCCTGGGGCCTCCCCGTGGCCCGGGGAGGACGCATCTCAGTTGGCCCCTCGCTGCAGGTGAGCGACCATCCGGAGATCCTGGTGGTGGGGGATCTCGCCTGGTTCGAGCAAGACGGGACGGTGCTGCCCCAGGTGGCCCAGACCGCCATGCAGCAGGGCGCGCACGCGGGACGGACCATCCTTCGCCTGGAGCGCGGTCAGCCGCCGGAACCGTTCCGTTACCGCGACCTCGGCATGATGGCGGTGATCGGTCGCAATGCAGCCGTGGCCGATCTTGGGGGCCGCGCGTTCACAGGCTTCGTGGCGTGGCTGCTATGGCTGGTGGTCCACCTGCTGAAGCTGATCGGCTTCCGCAACCGCGCCCTGGTGCTACTCAACTGGGGGTGGAACTACCTGACGTTCCCGCGCTCCGTACGCTTGGTGTTGCCGGGGGCCGAGCCGCGGCGGGACGCGGACTGACGTCCGCTCCCGCCGATCCGGCTACCAGCGGGCCAACGAGACGATGCCGTCCAGGACGTTGTCCACCTGCGGGAGGATGACCTCCTCCAGCTGCGGCGCATAGGCCACCCAGGTGTCCATCGAAGCGACGCGGCGTACGGGCGCATCCAGCCAGGGAAACAACTCGTCCGCGACGCGGGCGGCGATCTCCGAGCCCAGCCCCCAGGAAAGCGAGTCCTCATGGACGATCAGCACCCGGTTGGTGCGGCGCACCGACTCGGCGATGGTGGCCATGTCGAAGGGCTGTAGCGTGCGAAGGTCGATGACCTCGGTCTCGATCCCGTGCTGCTCCGCCGCCATCCGCGCGGCATCCAGGGATCGTTTCACCATGGCTCCACACGTGACCAGGGTGAGGTGGTCCCCGTTGCGGAGCACGTTCGCCTTCCCAAAGGGGATCATGAAATCGTCCCCCGGATTCACACCCTTGTTGTAGACCTGGCGGTACAGGTGCTTGTGCTCGAGGAACAGCACCGGATCCTCGCAGCGGATCGCAGTCCGAAGCAGCCCGTTCGCGTCGACCGCACTGGAAGGTAGGACCACGCGCAGGCCGGGCGTGTGCGTGAAGAGCGTCTCGCCGGTCTGCGAGTGGTAGATCCCGCCCCCTTTGAGGTAGCCACCGTAGGTGACGCGAATCACCACCGGCGCGCTGTAGGTCCCGTTGGACCGGTAGCGCATCGTGGCCAACTCATCACGGATCTGCATCATGGCCGGCCAGATGTAGTCGAAGAACTGGATCTCGACGACCGGCCGGAGCCCGCGTACCGCCATGCCGATCGCGCGTCCGACGATGTTCGCTTCGGCGAGCGGAGCGTTGAACACGCGCTCGCCACCGAATCGACTCTGCAGCCCGTGCGTGACCTTGAAGACTCCGCCCTTGCCCTTCACCTCTCGCAGTGCTTCCTCACGCGATGCGTCCGCGACGTCTTCTCCGAAGACGACGATCCGCGGATCGCGTTCCATCTCGGAGCGCATGCACGCGTTCAGGAGATCCACCATCGTCAGTTCGCGCCCCGAGGGGTCCCACTGCGGACGGTCCTCGGTGTCGAAGTCGGGCCCGGTAGGGTCGACGTCCTCGGAAAACAGATGGAGCGTGGCGGTCTCGACCGCGGGCTGGGGGCGCTCGCAGGCTGCGTCCGCCGCGTCGGCCACCTCGCGCTCGATCTCGACCTCCAGCGCATCGAGCTGCTCGGCACTGGCGAACCCTTCCGACAGGATCAGCTCCCGGGCTCGGAAGAGGGGATCCCGTCGAGCTTGCTCCTCCCGCTCCCCCTCCGTCCGATACATACGCTCGTCGTCGGACATCGAGTGGGAGTACGGGCGCACCACGTGGGCGTGCACCAGGGCCGGCCCCCTTCCGGAACGGCAGTAGCGAACGGCACTCTGCGTGACCTCATAGCTGTCGAGCAGGTCGCAGCCGTCGCACTCCAGGATGTACAGGTTCGGGAAGCCCTGCACGAGGCGGGAGATGCTGCCGCCGGCCGTCTGCACCTCCACCGGCACCGAGATGGCGTACTCGTTGTCTTCGATCAGGAAGAGAACGGGGAGCTTGAGATTGCAGGCGGTGTTCATCGCCTCCCAGAACTCGCCCTCGGACGTGGTGCCGTCACCGGCGCAGACGAGAACGATCTCGTCGTCCTGGCGGTGCGCGATCGCAGCGCCCAGCCCCGGGTCGCGCTTGGCCCTGAACCCTGCCTCCGCTGCCCCAACCGACTGCAGGAACTGCGTCCCCGTCGGAGACGAAGTGCTGGCGATGTTTACACGTGCATCGGCGAAATGGCTGGGCATCTGACGCCCGCCGCTGGCCGGATCATCCGCCGCGGCGACGGCCTGGAGAAAATGGTCGAGCGGAGTCTGCCCCAGCCGCAGCGACAGGGCGCGGTCGCGATAGTAGAGGAAGAACCAATCGTGCTTGGGGATGAGATGCTCGGCCAACGCCACCTGCACCGCCTCGTGGCCAGCCCCGGAGATCTGGAAGAAGATCTTGTTCTGTCGCTTGAGGGCGATCTCGCGGTCGTCGACCTTACGGGCCGTGACCATCGTGCGATACAACTCGAGGATGCGCTCTGGGGTCAGGCCGCGCAGATCCCTGCCTGTGCCCAACTCGTCCGCGGTCGTCGACATCCAAGCTCCTGGTTGACCCGTGCCGACAGCGGCACCGGTTTCCCGTCCGTCGTTGATGTTCTAGGAACCCGCGAAGCTGGGCACCCCGCAAGTCATTGGAGGGGGCTCCGAGGGCCGCTTGAAACTACCCCTGGCCCCCAGGATGGCCAACCCGGTTCAACTCGGTGGCCAGGGCCGCAGGGTCCGTAAGTGGAGCGGAGCACGTCCGGTGCCAGCAGACGTAGGCGGTCGGGGCCCCTTCCAGAGAGGGCCGGTCCCGCAGCAAGGGGGAATCCGGCAGATCCGGCCCCGCCAGCACCAACCCGGGGAGGTATCGCTGCGACACCTCGCGATGCAGCGGGGCGACACCGTGCGGGGTGCCGACCAGCGTCACCTCGACCGGATCCGAACGCAGGGACTCCGCGACGTGGAGGAGGTAGCCGAAGGCCAGAGGATGGCGATCGACCAGTCCCGCCAGCGCATCGACGATCGCGCGCGCACGTTCGACGAAGTCCGGGCGGCCCAGGAGGCGACCCAGCCGTAGGAACAGCTCGGCAGCCAGCGCGTTTCCGCTGGGGAGCGCCCCGTCGGTCGGGTCGCGGGGCCGAACGATCAGCGCCTCTCCCTGGGCGGGGGTGTCGTACAGCAGGGCCTCACCGGATTCGGCGAAGCGGTCCAGGAGTGCGTGCGCCACCGCCGCTGCCTCCCGCGCCCAGGACGGCTCCAGGGTCGCCTCATAGAGCGAGAGCAGCGCGTTTCCCAGCGCTGCGGCGTCGGTCAGAAAGGCACCGCGGCCGGACCGGCCCCGCCGCCAGCTGTGAAGGACCACCTCACCTTCGCGGAGATGTTCGAGCAGGAAGCGCGTGGCCCGCTCCGCGAGGGCCAGGTAGTCGGCCCGCCCGAGGGCGGCGCCGGCTTCTGCGAACGCACGCACCGTGAGGGCGCTCCAATCGGTGAGCACCTTGTCGTCCAGCCCTGGAGGGGTCCGCCGCGAACGCATCTGCAAGAGGAGCGTGCGGGCGGCCTGCAGACGCGCCGCGAGGCTCGGATCGTCTCCCGCCGCGCCGTGCCCTCCGTCTTCCGTCTCCTCGTTACGACGGAGGATGTTGGCCCCCTCCCAGTTGCCTGCGGCCGTCACACCGTAGGCGCGCTTGAACACGTCGGCATCCTCCCCCAGCACCGCATCGATCTCCGAGGCCTGCCAGACGTAGTACCGCCCCTCTTCTCCCTCCGAATCGGCGTCGCGCGAGCAGTAGAAGCCTCCTTCGGGCGCGGTCAGATCCGCGGCCACGTAGTCGAGGGTCTGCTCGCACACGCGCCGCCAGCGCGGGTCGCCGGTGATCTGCCACGCGCGCAGGTAGACGCGGGCCAGCTGCGCGTTGTCGTACAGCATCTTCTCGAAGTGGGGCACCTGCCAGCGAGCGTCCACCGCGTAACGGTGGAAGCCCCCACCGAGGTGATCACGGATCCCACCGCGGGCCATCGCTGCCAGCGTGGCGACCACCATGGCGAGCGTCGCCTCGTCTCCCGTATGGGCCCGCCAGCCGAACAAGAACTCCAGGAGCGCGGGCTGTGGGAACTTGGGTGCGCCGCCGAAGCCACCGTGCACCGGGTCGAACGAGGCCCGTGCGTGCCGGACCGCGCGTTGGACCCACGCGAAATCCGGACTGATGGTGTTCGGATCCACGCGCGTGGATCGTTCCAGGAGGGAGCGCAACTCGGCTGCCTGCGAGCGCACCTCCTCGGAGCGATCGCTCCAGGCGCGTGCGACGCTCGCCAGCACCTGTCGGAAGGCGGGCATGCCACCGCGGGGCGTGGGCGGGAAGTAGGTGCCGCCGAAGAACGGCTCCCCCGAGGGCGTGAGGAACACCGTGAGCGGCCACCCCCCGTGGCCCGTGAGGACCTGAACAGCGGTCATGTACACATGGTCGACGTCGGGACGTTCTTCGCGATCGACCTTGATGTTCACGAAGCGCTCGTTCATGAGCGCCGCGGTGGCGGGGTCCGAGAACGACTCGTGCTCCATCACGTGACACCAGTGACAGGCTGCGTAGCCGATCGAGAGCAGGACGGGTCGGTCCAGCCTGCGAGCGGCCTCGAATGCCTCGTCGCCCCACGGGAACCAGTCCACCGGATTCCCGGCGTGCTGCTGCAGGTAGGGACTGGCTTCGGAGGCGAGTCGGTTCGCCACGTGTGTGGGGATTCCCTACGTGGAGTCGGAGTCGGCGACGTCCGCGAGCTTCGTCCCGGACGCGATGGCGCGGGCGAGGCGGCGGGCGTACTGCTCGGTGGCCTCCTCGTGATCGCGCCCTCGCACACGCGCGATGGGCAGGCGCCGTCCATCGGCGCACACCAGGGACACGAAAGCGCGGGGCCCTTTGTCGGGAGGGCGCGTATCCTCAGGCAGGGCAGCGACGGCCACGCGCACGTCTCCGCCCTGCAGAGATGCGACGACCTCATCGAGGCGGTCGAGCGCCATTCGGCAGATGCCGAGGATGGAGGGAGCCCCCTTGACCACGACGGCGACATCGAGCGCCGCAACGTTGCTGGTGCGGCCGCCGTCGATGGCGTGGATCGAGTAGAGGACGGGCAACCGCCCCGTCAGAAACACCGGAACGCGAACCATGGGCGGCCAACGTGCCCGCCTGCTCGGCCCTCGCGCAACCGCTGGCCGGGAAGTCCCGGTGGGTCTAGCTTCCCGCCGCCTCTGGGGAGACCCACACGTCGGACCCGCCATGCTCGCTCCCTACATCCGGCTCGTCCTCCGCCACCCGGGGGTGCTCCCAGCCGCGGTCCGCCTGGCCTGGCGCGTGCGGCGACGGGGCTGGTACCGCCGGTTCCCGTTTCTTCCGTTGCCCTCGGCACACTACCTGCGCTGGAGGTCTGAAACCGCGTTCGGAGAGGGGGGCGGGCCCCCTTCCGCGGACGAGCTCAGGCGTTATCTGCTTTGGGCGAAACGGTTTAGGAGACACGACTGACCGGAGGCCCCGTGGGCAAGTTGTTCCTCATCGCGCTGGTCGCGTTCGCGGCGGCGCTCACGTATCCGGGAACCCGGCCCCAGGTGATCGAGGCGTTGGCGCCGGCATTGGACCCGATCCGCGCCTACTCGACCGAGAACGAGATGGAGCGGATCGCCCTGGAGCTGGTGAGCTTCGACCGGACGTACTACAAGCTCCCGACCGACCCGCGTGGGTTTGCCGGGTGGCTCGACGCCCGGTTCACGGAGGAATCCGGAGTGGACAGTTGGGGTACGCCCTACGCGCTCCGGATCTGGGAGGACTCCTTCGCCATCGTCTCTGGCGGAGCCGACAAGGAGCTCGGCTCTCCCGACGACCTGCGCTGGTTGCAGAACCGGAAGCGGTAGCAGGGGCTGCGTTCACCCGAGCGTGGCCTGGGGCCACGTCGAAGGGATCCGAACGCGATTGGTGGATGCGCTGACCGAAACCCTGCTGCGCCTGCTTCCCGAGGTCGGTCCGGTACTCCTGTTCGCCCTGGCGGTGCTCGAGACCTGTTTCATCACCGGGCTCGTGATCCCGGCAGGGGTGGCCCTGCTGCTGGCATCGGCGCTGGTGGCGGCCGGAACGCTCTCGTTGGTGCCGGTCCTGCTCTACGCCCTGGGCGGGGCTCTCGTCGGTGATTCCGTGGGCTTCTGGGTGGGCCGATTCTCCGGACGCGCCTTGGACGCCTCCCGGCGGCGCATCGGGGGCTTGAGCGCCGGTCAGCGCCGGCGCGTGGATCGCATCCTCTCCAGCCACCCACTGGTTTCGGTGTCGTTCGCGCGGGCCGTTGCGTTCGTGCGGACCCTCATGCCCATGGCCGCTGGCGCGAGCCGACTCTCCTATCCTCGCTTCCTCGTGTACGATCTGATCGGGGTCGGTGCATGGGCTGCGCTCTACGTCGGGATCGGGTGGATCGCGGGCGAAAGCTGGCACCGGGCCGGCAACGTGCTGGGGCTGGTGGTGGGTACGCTCTTTGTCCTGGGAACCTGGCGGCTGTGGGCCCGTCGACGGGCCGCCGCCCGGCCGGGGCTGCTGTCGGTGGCGCTGACCGGAAACGTGGCGGCCGGCAAGTCCACGGTGGCCGACGTGTGGCGTGCGCAGGGCGTCCCCATGGTCAGCGCCGACGAGCTGGCCCGACGCGCGTCGGCGCCGGGCTCGGAGGGGTTGGCCGCGATCCGCGAGGCGTTCGGACCGGAGGCGCTTTCCGCGGATGGGTCTCTGGATCGCGAGTGGATGCGCGCGCGGGTGTTCGGGAACGACGCCGAGCGCGCCCGCCTCGAAGCCATCCTCCACCCCCGCATCCGGGCGCTTCGCGATGCGTGGATGGACGCACAGCGTCGCGCCCGTGCGCGCCTGGTGGTTGCGGAGGTTCCCCTCCTGTTCGAGACGGGGATGGAGGACGACTTCGACCGCGTGGTGCTGGTGGATGCCACCGACGAGGTTCGGCGAGCTCGCCTCCTGGAGGGGCGCGGCTTGGATCCAGAGGTCGCCGACAAGCTCATGGCATCGCAGATGGATCCGGAGTTGAAGCGTGCAAGGAGTGACTACGTGATCGAGAACGATGGTGACCTGACTCAACTCCGGAGTCGCGCCCGCGAGGTGCTGGGCCAGTTGCGTGGTGAGGCCGGATGAGCGAGCGGCTTCGCATCGACCTGCACCTGCACACGCAGGGCTCCTTCGACTGCCTCAACGATCCGGAGGCCGTGCTGGAGCGCGCCCGTCTTCGCGGCGTCGGGCGCATCGCCATCACCGACCACAACGCCCTCGACGTCGCCCTCGAGATGGCGACTCGTCACCCCGACCGTGTGATCGCCGGTGAGGAGGTCAAGACGGCCGAGGGCATCGACGTGATCGGCCTCTATTTGAGCGAGGTGATCCCCAAGGGAACTCCCGCGGAGGAAACCTGTCAGCGCATACGCGCCCAGGGCGGAATCAGCTACCTCCCGCATCCCTTCGCGCGGGGGAAGGGTGGGGGCGGCATCCACGTGGAGCGACTGGTTCCGTTCCTGGACGTGATCGAAGTCCACAATGGGCGCCTACGTCCGCCCGAGCTCAATGCACGCGCCGAGCGGGTCGCGGAGCGCCACCGCCTCCTTCGAGGCGCGGGGTCGGATGCGCACACGCTGGGCGAGGTGGCGCGGTGCTGGGTCGAGGTTCCCCTCCACCTGAACCGTCCCGCCGACCTGCTGACGGCGTTGACCCAGGCGGAGGTGCATGGGAGTACCGCGTCTCCCGCCGTCCACCTCGCGTCCACCTGGGCCAAGGTCCGAAAACGACTCCCGTTCTGACCGGTGTCCGCCGGGAACCTGGCCCAGGGGTCGGGGTCCTCAGTGGACGAGCCGCACCCTGGGGCTCCACGGGGACATGTCGAAGCGCAGGGAGAGGGGAGGGGTGGGATCCGGTGCCCTACCGGACGCCGCCGGAACGTCTTCCGGCGATTGAGCAGGTCATCCACAGCCTCGAGAGTGCCTCTCGGGTGGTGCTGACCACGCACGTCAATGCGGACGGGGACGGCGCCGGGTCGGAGGTCGCTGTGCTCGCCTGGCTGCGCGCGCGCGGCGCCGAGTGCTGGATCGTCAACCCCACACGCTTTCCGGATACGTTCTCCTTCCTGCTGCCTGAGCCCGACGCCGCGGTGGATCCCGGTAGCGCACGCGCCACCGAGATCACCGCCTCGGCAAGCCGGCTGGTGGTGCTGGATACGGGAGAGATCCCCCGCATCGGGCGGGTGAAGGCGCTGACCGACCATGTGCCCAAGACCGTGGTCGACCATCACTTGCCCGGAGAGTCCCCCATTCCCGGGGTGGCGCTGCGCGACGAAAGCGCATGCGCCACTGGCGAGCTCGTATACGACCTCTTGTTGGCCGACGGCGCCGAGATCACGCGGGAGATCGCGGAGGCGCTGTATGTCGCCATCATGACGGATACGGGGTCCTTCCGCTTCAGCAACGCCTCTCCCTCAGCGCATCGCATCGCGGGCGAGCTCATCGAGCGTGGCGTCCACCCCGAGGTGGTCTACGAGCGCGTCTACGGCTCGTCCTCCATGGATCGCTTTCGTCTGTTGGCCGCGTCGCTGGTCGAGCTCGAGTTCGACGAGGATGCGGGGGTGGCGTGGATGACGGTACCCAACGAAGCGTACGAGGCTTTCGGATCCTCGGCGGAGGACCTGGACGGCTTTGTGGACTACCCGAGATCGGTGCGTGGGGCCGAGGTGGGGTTGTTGTTTCGTAGCACGACGAGCGGGGACACCAAGATCTCGTTCCGCTCCCGCGGCCGCGTCAACGTCAATGCACTGGCGCGTCAGTTTGGAGGGGGTGGTCACGCCAAGGCGTCCGGCGCCCTCGTGCGCGGCTCCATCGACGAGGTGCGCGGAGCGGTGCTGGACGCGGCGCGTCGAGCCGTGCGCCGCATGCGTGGTGAGCGGGGCGGCATCGACCTCAGCCGGTCCTAGACCTCCCCGCAGAGCGGGTGACCCCGGTGGCCGGGCCGAGCCGAGGACTGCTACATTGAAGGGATGAAGACGGTGACTCCTCCTCCCCCGCTCAAGGCCGATCCGGGCGTGCCCGAAGCATTGCCGCGGACCCTGGTGACGCTGCGCGATCGGCTCGGAGCCGACAGCGTCGATCGTATCTGGATCTTCCCGCCGCTCATCCGGGGACGCCGGGAACGGGGTCTGCTCGTGGCGACCGTGTTCGCGGACGGGGAGCGCCGCCTGCTACACACCGTCACCTACGTGGCCGAGCGCACGGGGAAAGGACTCACTGTCGAGCAGCAGATGTTCGAAGAGGGAGTGTCACCCAGCGACCGTGTACCCCACGTGATCGACGGTGTGGTTTCGCGTTCGCAGATGAACCTGGGGCCACCCAGGGAAATCGAGATCGAGGGGGATCCCGAGCGCTACGAGGCACTGCTGGCCGAGTTCGATCCCGCGCTCTTCGTGGCGGAGGCACCGTGAGCTCATCGGCTCGCGCCCTGCCGTTCGTTCGCGTGTTCAGCCGTTACCTGAGGGACCGGGGCTTGCCGATCACCCACCAGCGTGAGGCCGTGGCGCAGGTGGTCTTCACGTCGGAGGAGCATCTCTCGGTCGAGGAGATCGAGCACCGGTTGCGCGATCGGGGTAAGCGGATCGGCAAAGCGACCATCTACCGCACGCTTGACCTGCTCGTGAAGAGTAAGCTGGTGGCCGAACACGATTTCGGGGAGGGCTTCAAGCGCTACGAGCATCGTCTTTCCGCCGAGCCCGAGCATGAGCATCTGATCTGCCTGGGCTGCGGGGACGTCACCGAGTTCCAGAGCCACGAGATGCAACGCATCGAACAGACGTTGCAGGCGGAGTTCGGGTTCCGCCCCACGCGCCACCGACTCGAGGTGTACGGCCTGTGCGCCGAATGCCATCAAGCTGGCGTAGAGCTGCCGTACGAAGGCCTGACCTGTCCGGTGGACGCTCTGTAGCGAGTGCCCAACCGGAGATCCACCGACGCGGAAGGGAGAGGGAGCGTGAACGGTCCCCTGGGTGATGCGCGCCTGGACGATCTGCCTTGGGAGCTGCCCCACTGCTTCCTGGGCCTCGATGAGGGGGCGGCCGCCTTCGACAGCGCAGCAGCCGTGGTCCTGCCGGTACCCTACGAGTCCACCACGTCCTTTGGTGGAGGGACGCGTCAGGGGCCACGGGCGATCGTCGAGGCATCACGCTACATCGAGACCTACGACCAGGAGTTGGATTGCGAGCCCTGCGTGATGGGCGTGCATACGCTTCCCGCGTTGGAGCTGACGCGAGCCGGCGCCGCGGCGGCCATGGAGGAGCTGGAGGAGGCCTACGCCCGTGTGCGGGAAGCCTGCGGTGACCGGTTCCTCTTGATGCTGGGTGGCGAGCACTCCATCTCGGCGCCGGCCATTCGGGCGGTAGCCCGGGCCGCAGGCCGGCGCATCCAGGTCCTCCAGTTCGACGCGCACGCCGACCTGCGGGCCCAGTACGAAGGTTCCCCTGCGAGCCATGCTTCCGCGATGGCCCGCGTGCTCGATCATGCCGACGTGCTCGCCGTCGGCATTCGCGGTGTCAGTTCGGAGGAAATGGAGGTGGCCCGTTCGCACGAAGGGGTCGACTTGATCTTCGCCGACCAGATGTGGGCCGACGACGACTGGATGGAGCGGGCCTTGGAGCGTCTGAGAGATCCGGTGTACATCACGTTCGACGTCGACTACTTCGATCCTTCCCTGGTCCCGTCCACGGGTACCCCCGAGCCGGGCGGAGGCGATTGGTATCGGACGTTGCGTTTTCTACGACGCGTCTTTCAGGAGCGCACCGTCCTGGCCGCCGACATCGTGGAGCTCGCCCCGATTCCCGGGCTACACGCGCCGGACTTCCTCGTCGCCAAGCTCGCCTACAAGTTCTTGGGGTACCGGTACGAGCAGATGCGTGCCCTCTGAAGTCCGCCGCCGCCGACCGGCGCCTTGCCATGCCTCATGAGCCCCTCGCCGAGGACCAGCGGCACGAGATGCTGCGGTCCCCGCATGTGCTCGATGGTGCGCCCGGAGAAGCGATCGAGCGGGCGATGGCGCGAGCGACGGGCGCCCGGCTGACCCTGGGCAACCGTGTCAGTCTGCAGTTCGACGGCCCTTTGACGTTCGACCTGTGGCTGGAAGCGATCGGTCAGGCGAAGCACTTCATCCACTTCGAGAACTACATCCTTCGCAACGACCCCGTGGGTCGCCGGTTCCGCGACGCCTTGATCGAGCGAGCCCAGGCTGGCGTCGAGGTGCGCGTTCTGTACGACTGGATGGGGTGTTGGGCCACGCCGCGCCGCTATTGGAAGCCGTTCAAGCAAGCGGGCGTGGAGGTTCGCGCCTACAACCCCCCGTCGTTCGGTGACCCGTTCGGATTGCTGCAGCGCGACCACCGCAAACTTGTCTGCGTGGACGGAGAGGTTGCGTTCATCGGCGGCTTCTGTGTGGGTCAGGAGTGGGCCGGATCCGAGCACGACCCGCCCTGGCGCGACACGGGTGTCGAGATGCGCGGGCCGGCTGCCGCCACCGCGGCGGGCGCCTTCGGGCAGATCTGGTCCCTCATGGGCGAACCGGTTCCCGAGGACCTCGCCCCCAGGCCGGAGACCGCTCCGGCGGCGGGAACCACCCCGGTGTGGCTGATCGAGGGGGTGCCGTGGCGCACGCGCGTCTACCGGGCCGTCCAGTTGATCGCGGCCACGGCGCGCGAGCGAATCTGGATCACCGACCCCTACTTCGTGACGCCGCGACCGGTGGCCGAGGGATTGATGGCCGCCGCGCGTGACGGTGTGGATGTGCGCGTGCTGGTGCCGGCGCACAACAACTGGCCCTGGGTGGGCAGTCTGGTGCGCTCGGGCTACCGAACCCTCCTGGAGTCCGGGGTGCGGATCTTCGAGTGGCAAGGTCCCATGATCCACGCCAAGACGGCCGTGGCCGACGGAATCTGGTGCCGGGTCGGGTCGAGCAACCTGAACGCCGCCAGCTTGCTCGGGAACTGGGAGATCGACGCGGGCATTCTGGACCCGGAGCTGGCGCGGGCCCTTGAGGCGCTCTTCCTGGCGGATCTGGCCTCGGCCGTCGAGATCGTGCTACCGGGTCGGCGGCCACCCACCACGCAGCATCCATCCATGGATCAGGTGCTTCGGCCCCGCACGAGCTCCCTCGAGCCCGAGGGGCTGCAGGACCGGATCGACCGCATCCGCCGCATGGGGGCCGGTCAAAGCGGCACCGGCCTGGCCAGCCTGGTGCGGGCCGGCTCCGCCACGCTGGACGCGATCGCCGGCCGACGCACACTCGACCGGGAGAACCGTACGGTGCTGATGACAACGGCCTTGGGACTGGTGATTCTGGCGGTTGCCGCGACGATCTGGCCCCACGTGGCCGGGCTGGTGTTGGCGGCGCTACTGGGCTGGGTCGGCGTGACCACGGGCCTGCGCGCGCTCCTGCAGGCCCGCCGAGCGCGTCAGGAGATCCAAGCGGGTCGGAGGTCGGTACCGTGAATGAGTCCATCGGAGTGGCCGTCGCCTTTTCCGCCGGCGTCCTTTCCTTTCTCTCCCCCTGCGTGCTTCCCCTCGTGCCCAGCTACCTGTCGTTCGTGACCGGCATGAGCCTCGAAGACCTGAAGGGCGGGGTCGATCGCAAGGCCACCCTGGTGCACTCGCTCCTGTTCGTGACGGGCTTCACGTTGGTGTTCGTCCTGCTGGGCGCCAGCGCGTCCTTCCTCGGTCAGTTCTTCAGGGCGTACGAGGAATGGGTGGCGCGGCTGGGCGGCCTCCTCCTGATCCTGTTGGGTCTCCACCTGATGGGCGTGTTCCGTCTTACTCCGCTCCTGCGCGAAAAGAGGATGCATCTGGCGGACAAGCCGGCCGGTCACCTCGGCACGCTGGGCGTGGGAGCCGCCTTCGGAGCGGGGTGGACCCCTTGTATCGGTCCGGTGCTCGGCGGAGTGCTCACGCTCGCGGGGACGAGCGAAACCTTCTGGTCAGGTGTCGGCCTGCTGCTCGTCTACTCCCTGGGCCTGGCCGTACCGTTCCTGCTGGCCGCACTGGCGCTCGATCGCTTCCTGGTCGCCTTCGGCCGCTTCCGTGGCCTGATGGGCTGGGTGGAGAAGATCTCCGGGGCCCTGCTGGTCGCGCTGGGGCTCCTGCTGGTGACCGGCACCTTCAGCGTGCTCTCCAGCTATCTGGTGCGACTGACGCCCGCGTGGCTGCTGGATCGGATCTAGGTGCGCGGGACGATCCGCCCTCCGCGGTCCACGCGGCCATGAGCGCTCCAGAGACTGTACGTCTCGACCTCTCCCATCGCAGCGCCGTGGTGGACGTACTGGCGGAGGCGTTCTGCGGCTATCCCGTGATGCGATTCGTTCTCGGGGAAGGGGCCGATCATCCCACTGATCCGGGACTCCGTGCGCTGATCGACTACTATGTCGGTCACCGCCTGGTTCGGGGCTGGCCCGTCCTGGGCGTGCCCGGTGCGGAGTCGCTCCGAGCGGCCATCACGATCAGCGAGCCCGACGCGCCGCCGCACGCCGAAGCGGAGGCGGAGCTGGGGCGCCTGCGCGCGGCGCTCGACGCACCGGCCTTCGAACGAATGCAGCGCTTCGAACGAGCGAGCGCTCACGCCGAGCCGCCGACCCGACATCTGTTCGTGGGCATGGTCGGGGTGCGGCCGGGCTGGCAGGGCAGGGGCCTCGGTCGGACCTTGTTGGAGCGCAGCTTCTCGATGGCGAGCGCTGGAGGGTACCAGGGCGTCTGTCTGAGCACGGAGCTTCCGGACAACGTCCGGTTCTACGAGCGCCTCGGGTTTCGGATCGTGGCGGAGACGGACGTCGATCAACTCCACACCTGGTGCCTGTTCCGCCCCAGCTAGGACATCTCCCGACCAAGGAGCGGACCGTGCCGCTTCGGATTCGGGGCCGCGGCCCATGCGCACGCCAAGTGCCCCACGTGTGCAGAGCTTCCCTAGCCGGTCGGCGCCAGGGATTCCTCCAGGTTCTCCTCCAGGAGCTGACGTCGGTGCAGTCGCGCATAGACACCGCCGCGCGCCAGGAGGTCGGCGTGCGTGCCGCGCTCGGCGATGCGTCCGTCGTCCAGCACCAGGATCAGGTCCGCGTCCATCACGGCCGAGACGCGGTGCGAGATGATGAACGATAGCCGACCCGCGAGCACCTCGCGGAGCTCCCCCAGGATTTGCGCTTCGGTATGGGTGTCCACCGCGCTCAGGGCATCGTCCAACACGAGGATGCGCGGGTCCCGCGCGAGCGCCCTGGCCAGGGTCGCTCGCTGCTTCTGTCCGCCGGACAGGTTGATCCCGCGCTCCCCCAGCTCCGTATCGTACCCGTGGGGGAACTCGAGCACGGTCTCTTCGAGCTGCGCCGTGCGGGCGGCGTTGCGGACCCGCTCCCAGTCCTCTTCGAGGTCCCCTCCCAGACCCAGCGCGAGGTTCTCTCGTATCGTATTGGAGAAGAGAAAGGCATCCTGGGGCACGAATCCCGTCGAGCGGCGGAGGTCGGCGAGGTCGAAGCGATCCAGGGGCACGCCGTTCAGCAGGATCTGTCCTTCGGTCGGGTCGTAGAGCCTGGGGATCAGGGAAACCAGCGTGCTCTTGCCCGATCCCGTTGGCCCGACGACGGCGATCCGCATCCCGGGCTCGACCTCGAACGAGAGGTCGCGCAGCACCAGACGCTCCGTGTCGGGATAGCGGAAGCTCACGTCCCGAAACTCGAGTCGGAGCGGATCCGCCGGGAGGGCAACCGCCTCGGGCTGGGAAAGGATCCGGGGCTCCAGCGCGAAGATCAGGTTCAGGCGTCCCATGGAGGCTGCGCCCCGCTGGAAGAGGTTGACGACCCATCCCAGCGCGATCAAAGGCCAGATCAGCATACCGAGGTAGGTCACGAAGGCGACGAAATCCCCGATGGTGATGCGACTCGCCATGATCTCCAGCCCGCCCACCCACAGCACCACCACCATGCCGATGCCGGCCAGCATGCCGAGCAGCGGATGGAACAGGCCGGACGCTCGCACGAGATCCACGTTCCGCTTCATGTAGTCCCGATTCAGCTCACCGAAGCGGGCCTCCTGCGAGTCCTCCTGGACATAGGCGCGCACAATCCGGACGCCGGTCAGGTTCTCCTGGACCATCGTCGATAGCGTCGACAATTGCTCTTGGATGCGTTCGAAGCGGCGGTGGATGATGCGTCCGAAAAAGAGGACGACCATCGGCAGCAGGATCATCGGGACCAGGGCCCACAGGGTCAGTCGTGGGCTGATCCAGAGCATGAGGGAGAGGCCGAAGGCGAACCCGACCAGGGTGTTTACGGCGTACATTACGGCCGGGCCCACCGCCATTCGCACTGCCCCCGTATCCTGCGCCGCCCGCGTCATCAGGTCTCCGGTCCGGTATTTGCCAAACTGGGAGGCGTCCAGGCGGAGAAGGTGATCGAAGAGATCGTCGCGGAGGTCACACTCCATGCGCCGGGACAAGCCGTTGAGGAGCTCGCGCATCCCATAGCGGGCTGCTCCGCCCAGAAGGGCGGAGAGCACCAGCAAGCCCGCCAGTTGCGCCAGATCGGAGCGTGTCGTGGCCGGTGCCGAGAGGGCGTCGACCGCCAGCTTCACCAGCCAGGGCTGGACGGTCTGGAAGGCGTTGGCGACCCCCACGAGGAGCAACCCGGCGGCCAGGGAACCCCGGTAGGGCCGGAAATAGGGGAGGACAGAGCGGAGGTGGCTCATGGAGAGGGCAGGCGGTGTATCCGGAAAAGGGCGTGTGTGGGTCCGTCCTGCGAATTCGAACGATAACCCGCGTCCGACGCGGGGTTCAACGGAGGTCATGAGCATGATCAGGGTGAGCCGTTTCGCGATGGGGGTGGTGCTGCTGGGAGCGCTGGTCCTCTCCGCCTGCGGCCGGGAAGTGCGTTCGGCGGCTGCGGAGGACGAGGCGCCGGTCGTGGCGACGGTCCAGAACGAGCCCGACCCTGCCAGCGACCTCGCACAGGGAGTGACGACCGAGCCCGACGCGGCCGCGATCGAAGAGGAGCCGGTCGTGGAGCGCCGTGAACCCGCGCCGCCGCCGCCGGTGCGTCGCAGCACGGTTCCCCCGTCGAGCACGCCCACCCACGCACCACGCGAAGAGGCTCCGGTCCTGACCGCGACCGATCCGGAAGGGTCGCGGGTGGAGTTCGAGGAGGAACCGGTTCTGCAGATCGAATCGGGCACCCGCGTCGGACTCCAGACGGAGACCGAGCTCAGCACCGAGCACCAGCAGGTCGGTGACGTGTTCTGGGCCACGGTTGCCGATGACGTGTTGGGCGAGAACGGCTTGGTGCTGCTGGCTGCAGGGACCCGGGTGCGCGGGCGCGTCCTGGAAAGCACTCCCAGCCCCTCGGCAGAGGAGCCGGCCACGCTGGGCATCGGCTTCGAAGCGGTCTTCGTGGACGGGGTGGAGCTACCCCTGGACGCGGAGGTGATTTCCGCAGCCATGGAGCGCGGCACGCGGGATTCGGGTGGTGAGTCGGCGGCGAAGGTGGCTGGCGGAGCCGCTGCAGGCGCCATCCTCGGCCGCATTCTCGGTGGCAAAGGGAAGGATGCCGTGAAGGGCGCCGTGGTCGGAGCCGCAGCCGGGGCGGCGGTTGCCGCTGGAACACGCGGCGGTCACGCGAAGCTGCCCGCGGGGGCCATCGTGGAGATCGAGCTCCGCCGGCCCGTCCGTCTTGTGTCCTAGCGGGTCTGCGGCACCCACGAGACCGAGGCCCCGTCGCGGAAGCGCGACGGGGCCTCTTCCGTTGGCGGTGTGAGTCAGCCCGTGGCGCTCCACCCCCGTTGGTCACGCGTCCGCGAACGGTCCTTGTCCCATCGGCCTTCGTCCACCACTATATGGGTAGAATGTCTACGGTAGACGATCCACGGGAGAGGCTGGAGTTCCTGCAGGGCACCCTGGAAGTGCTGGTGCTCCGTTGTCTCCAGGACGGCCCCAATCACGCCTACGGGATCTCGCAGTTCCTGGAAGCACAATCCGGGCGGGAGTTCGTGGTGGACAACGGCTCGCTGTACCCGGCGCTGCAACGGCTGCTGCAGCGGGGGCTGGTGCGGAGCGCCTGGAGGACCACGCCCAACGGCAGGCGTGCCAAGTACTACCGCCTGACCTCCGCCGGTCAGGAGCACTACACCGACGCCACCTCTCGTTGGGAACGCTTCGTTGACGCGATGGGGAGGGTGCTGGCGCCGGACGGGAGGTGAGGATGCGGGGATTGTGGGCGAAGCTGCGCGCGGTCGGCCGACGGGATGCCATCGCCCGTGAGCTCGATGACGAGATGCAAGCACATCTGGATCTCATCGCCGATGAACTGATTTCCCAAGGCGTCGATCCGACAGAGGCGCGACGGCAGGCCGCGCGACGGTTCGGCCACCGACCAGCGGCCCGCCGGCGGGCCCTCGAAGCGTGGGAGCTCGGCGGGTTGGAAGGGGTGGCTCGCGACGTTCGCCTGGGCGTGCGGGGCATCCGCCGCAACCCCGCGTTCTCCGCCACGGTGCTTCTGACGCTGGCCCTGGGGATCGGGGCCACCACCAGCATCTTCAGCCTGCTCTGGGCAGTCCGACTCCGGCCCCTGCCGTATCCGGACCCGGATCGTCTGGTCGTGGTGGCGGAGGCCGCGGGCGAGGCGGTGGGGATCAGCGTGACCTGGGGCAATCTCCGGCACTTTGCTGAGGACGCGCACGCCTTCGAACAGCTCGCGGGCTACGTGCGCGGAGTGAGTAGCACCCTCAGCGGACGTGGCGAACCGCGGGTCGTGCACGGCTGGATGGTCGGCCACGGTTTCTTCGAGCTGACCGGATGGAGGCCAGCCGAGGGGCGCCTGTTCGTGGCAGCGGACGATCACCGCGGAGCAGCGCGCACGGTGGTGCTGGCGGACGCGTTCTGGCGTAAGGCGCTCGGCGGCGATCCGGCTGTCATCGGACAATCCCTGGATCTGGACGGGGAGACCTACGAGGTGGTCGGTGTCCTGCCGCCCGGAGTCGAGTTCCTGGATGCGGATATCGAGTTCTATCTCCCCCTGGGCCTCTTCTTCACGGACAGTGAGGATCGCGGGCGGCACGGTTCGATTCGTGGCCTCGCAAGACTGCGACCCGAGGTCACTTTGGCGGAGGCCACCGACGAGCTCGACGCCGTGCTGGAGGCGCTGGCGCTGAGCGACCCCGGGGCGGAAGACGAGCACCGCGCCCACCTGACCGAGCTCACCCGAGCCGTGACGGGGGGCGTCGACCGAGCCCTCTGGTTGTTGTTCGGCGCGGGGGCGCTGGTGTTGGCACTGGCGTGTGCCAACGTCGCGAGCCTGCTCCTGAGCAGGGGGCTCCTGCGCAGGCAGGAGTTGGAGATCCGCGCGGCGATCGGAGCGAGCCGACGGCGTCTGGCTGCGCAGCAGGTCACCGAGACGTTGGTGGTCGCGGGGCTGGGCGGCGCGCTGGGAGTGATCCTGGCCCGACTGGCCCTGGGCGTGCTGGTGCGGCGGGGGGCGATCGAGCTCCCACGCATCCGCGATGTCCGGCTGGACATTCCCGTGCTGGCGTTCGCTACGGGAGTGACCCTGCTGGTCGGTCTCTTGGCCAGCTTGGCGCCGGTCTTCGCCCAACGCCCGGACCGGTTGGGGTCGTTGCGCGAGGGCAACCGTACGGCCGGTGGGGGGCGCGCAGGGCAGACGCTTCGGGGAGCTCTGGTGGTGGGTCAGGTGTCTTTGACCCTGGTGCTGGCCTTCGCAGCGATCGTGCTACTGCGCAGCCTACACGAAGCAAGCCGGACCGACCCCGGGTTCGAGACGAGTCGCTTGGTGGAGTTGGAGCTACGCCTACCTGCGTCGGCCTATCCGGACGCCGCTTCCCGTCGTCGCTTCTACGAGGCACTCACTCAGCGCCTGGGGGCGCAGCCGTGGGTCGAGTCCGCCGCTGCGGTCGGGTGCCCACCCATGCGGGGAAACTGCGGCGATTGGTGGGTGTCGATCGAGGGGCGACCTCAGCCGGCCGAGTCCGAGGTCCCGGTCAGCCGTTTCGACGTGGCTCAGGCCGGTGCGTTTCGTACGCTGGGCACGCGGCTGCTCGCCGGGCGCGAGTTCACTGCAACAGACGGAGCCGACGCCCCCATTCTCGTGGTCAACGAGGCGTTCACTCGACGCTGGTGGCAAACTCCGCACGATGCGCTGGGCGCCTGGGTCAAGGTGGGAGGACCCTACCAACCCGGGCCGCGGCGCCAGATCGTCGGTGTCGTCGCCGACGCGCGGCAGGACGGTCCCGACGAGGCGGTCGAACCGCAGTTCTGGATGCCCTTCTCCGCCGATCCGCGAGCGGGGATGGTCACGCTCATACGGGTGCGTGGCGAGGAAGTGGCGGCGTTCCCCGCTCTGCGCGCCATCGTGGCGGAGCTCGACGATCAGCTTCCCATCTGGTCTGTGCAGACCTTCTCGGACGCGGTTTCCCAGGCGCTGCGCGAGCGGAGACTCGGCACCTGGCTCATCGCCGCCTTCGCCGCACTGGCTATGGCGCTGGCCGGCGTAGGGATCTACGGAGTGCTGCAGCAGTGGGTGGCCGCGCGTCGGGGAGAGATCGCCCTACGCATGGCGCTGGGCGCGGACGGTTCGCGGGTGGTGCGGTTGGTGGGCCGCCACGCGGCGCTACTCCTGGGCCTTGGCCTCGGGTTCGGCACCGTCGGGGCCTCGGTCGTATCGCGCTGGCTGGGTAGCGTGGCCTTCGCCGTCCCGGCGCTCGATCCGCTCACGCTGCTGGCAGCGGGATCCGGGGTGCTGGTGGTGTCCGCCACGGTGGCGAGCGTTCCCGTGCTGCGCGCGCTGCGGGTCGACGCAGGGCGTGACCTGCAGCGGGGCTGACCCCCGCGGCGCCGATCCCTACCAGCCGACCGCTTTTCCGCCGCGACGGGGGTCCGACCAGCCCTGCAGGCGACCGTCGGCTCCGACCTGGATCGCCTGCACGTCACCGGAGACGCCCCCGCTGAAGTAGGCGTCTGTCTCTCCTTGCTCTCGCTCCTGCAGACGGTGGCCCAGTGTCTCGAGCCCCGCCACCGTCGCGTCGTCCAGCGCGCCGAACTCGTAGACGACCACATCGGGTAGATGTTGATGGTGCACACGGGGGGCGTTGACTGCCTGGGCGACGTTCATGCCGTAGTCGATGACATTGGAGATCATCTGGAAGACCGTGGTGATGATCGTCGATCCTCCCGGCGTTCCGGTCACCAGGAAGAGGTCCCCCTGGGCGTCCAGCACGATGGTCGGTGTCATGGCGGACAACATGCGCTTTCCGGGCTCGATCGCGTTGTTCTCGCCTTGCACCAGCCCGAACTGGTTGGGTGTTCCAGGTTTGGCAGCGAAGTCGTCCATCTCGTTGTTCAGCAGGAAGCCGGCGCCGGTCACGGTCACTCCGTTGCCGTACCACGAGTTCAGCGTGGTCGTGGTCGCGACGGCGTTCCCCTGCGCATCCACCACCGAGTAGTGGGTCGTCTCGCCGCCCCGCTCGGACGGTCCCAGGCCCGGACCGACCTCGCTCGACGGCGTCGCCTGGCTGCGCTGGATGTCCGCCCCACGCTCCCGCGCGTAGGCCTTGGAAACCATGCGGTCGAGTGGCATCGACACGAAGTCGGGATCGGCCAGGTACTCGTTGCGGTCGGAGAAGGCACGACGGGCCGCTTCCACGTACACGTGCAGCTGGTCCGGCGAGTGCCACCGCATGGAGCGGAGATCGAAGGCTTCGACCATGTTGGCGATTTCCGCCATGGTCGCTCCTCCCGACGAGGACGGAGGCATCGACAACAGGGTATGGTTCCGGTACGTGAAGCGAATGGGGTCCCTCCAGGCCGGCGTGTACGCCTCCAGATCCGCGTGTGTGATGATTCCTCCGCCGCGGCGCATCTCCGCCACGATCAGATCGGCGGTTTCTCCCCGGTAGAAGCCGTCGGGTCCCTCGTCCCGGATGCGCGTCAGCGTGCGGGCCAGGTCAGGCTGGGCGAAGCGGGCCCCCAGGGCGGGCGCTTCCCCGCCCGGTAGGAACTGCGCCGCAGTGGACGGAAAGCGGGCCAGGGCCTCGCGGCTGAAGGTCAGCCCTCCGGCGAGGCGGGCGTGCAGGGGGAACCCGTCCGCCAGGTCGATGGCCGGCTGCACCACGTCTGCCCAGGGCAGGACGCCGAAGCGCTGGTGCGCTGCCCAGAGGCCGGACACGGAGCCCGGTACGCCCGCGGCCAGGTGACCGACGACCGACTTGTCCGTGAGGTTGCCGTGCTCATCCAGATACATGTCGCGCGTGGCCGCGGCGGGGGCCTTCTCGCGGTAGTCCAGCGCGTAGCTCTCCCCGTCGGCGAGACGGACGACCATGAATCCGCCGCCCCCGATGTTGCCCGCTTCCGGGTTGACGACGGCGAGTGCGAAACCGGTCGCGACGGCCGCATCGACGGCGTTCCCTCCCGCCTTGAGGATGGCGATGCCGACGGTGGAGGCGATCGAGTCGGTGGAGACGACCATGCCGCTGTCGGCCGTCACCGGTTCCACGCTGGCGCTGTACATCCACCCGGTCGGAAAGGCCCAGGGCGTTGAAGCGGGCTCACCCCCGGAGCAGGCCGCAAGCGTGGCGAGGCCTGTGACGAGCAGGAGCACGGGACCCCGTCGCCGCGAGGCCAAGGAACGGGCAGCGCTGGACATGGCGGACCTCCAGGTCGATCGGATCGAGCCTGGAGATAGGGGGCGCCGGAGGCATTGCGCAACGCGACGGGGCCAGGGACGTGCCCCGGTCCCCCCCTGCCTTTACTCTAGGGGGGCTGGGGCGCTTCCCGACGCGGAGTGCCTCAGCGCGCAGAGCTTCCCCAGGAGGCCGGGGCAGCCGCCCCAGGGCCCTCACCCGATTGGACTCGATGCTCGACGAACGCCTCACCGAAAAGCAGAACCCCGCATCCGCTCATCTCGACGAGCTGGACACGCTCGCGATCGTGGACCTCATCAACGCCGAGGACCGCACCGTGGCCGAGGCGGTCGGGAAGGAGCGGGAGGCGATCGCACGGGCGGCGGACCTGGCGCTCGACGCCTTTCGACGGGGAGGGCGTCTCCTCTACGTGGGAGCGGGTACCTCCGGACGTTTGGGGGTGCTGGACGCTGCGGAGATGCCACCGACCTATGGCACCGACCCGTCGCTCGTCCAGGGCGTGATCGCGGGCGGCTACGAGGCGCTGGTCCGTGCCCAGGAAGGAGCCGAGGACCATCCGGAGGAAGGGGCGCGGGCGATGGACGAGCGTGCGGTGGGGCCGGCCGACTTCGTTCTTGGAATCGCCACCTCGGGCACGACCCCGTTCGTCCACGGCGCCCTGGCCCGGGCGCGGGAGCGTGGAGCTCGCACCGGGTTCCTGCTCTGCACCCCTCCCGGTGAAGAGCTGCGCCAGAGGCACGACGTGGTGATCGCGGCCCTGGTGGGCCCGGAGGTCGTGACCGGATCCACACGGATGAAAGCGGGCACGGCTACCAAGTTGGTGCTCAACACGATCACCACGACCGCCATGGTCCGAGCGGGCAAGGTCTGGGGCAATCTGATGGTGGACCTTCAGGTCACCTGTCAGAAGCTCCAGGATCGTGGGGAACGGATCCTCATGTCGACGTTGGGACTGGAGCGCGAGGTCGCCCGCCGGCTCCTGTCGGATGCGGACGGACGCGTCAAGACGGCGATCGTGATGGCCAGGCTGGGAACCTCGCGCCAGGAGGCCGAGAGTCGGCTGCAGGGGGCGCAGGGAAGTATCAGCCGCGCGAGCGCCGGGGCAGCGGGGACGCAGCCATGAAATACCTGGGACTGATGAGCGGCACGTCTCTCGACGGAATCGACGCGGCGCTCGTGGAAATCGAAGGCGACCCCTTGAACGGCGTCGTCTGGAGCTTGCTCGCCTTCCGCTCGCGGCCCTTCACCGGTGAGGAGCGGGCTCGCCTGGCGGGGCTGATCGAGGCGGGCAGCGCTCGGGATCTGTGCCTTGTGCACGCGGACCTCGGCGAGGCCTTCGCCGACGCCGCCTTGCAGTTGCTCGCGGAGACCGATACCCCGCCGGGCGCAGTGGCCGCGATCGGCTCGCACGGGCAGACGCTCTGGCACGAGCCCCCGAGCGCACGCCGACGGGGGGCTACCCTGCAGTTGGGAGATCCCGCCACCATCGCCGAGCGCACGGGGATTCCCGTCGTCTCCGACCTGCGGGCCCGCGACGTGGCGGCCGGGGGGCACGGGGCGCCGCTGGTATGCTTCGCCGACCGACTGCTCCTCGCACATCCGACCGAGGGCCGCGCGGTGCAGAACCTCGGGGGGATGGGCAACGTCACCTGGGTTCCGCCCCGGCGCGGGGCGCGTCATGAGCTGCTGGCCTTCGACACCGGCCCCGCCAACGCGCTCATCGACGCCGCGGTCGAGCTCGCCACCTCGGGCGCCGAGACCTACGATCGCGACGGCGGCCGCGCGGCAGCCGGTCACGTCGATGTGGAGCTGTTGAGCGAACTGATGGATCATCCATTCTTCCGGACCCCGCCACCCCGGTCCACGGGGCGCGAGGTGTTCGGTAGGCCCTACGTCCGGGCCCTGGCGGACCGCAGAGCACCGGCAGACGCGCAGGGCTGGGCGGATCTGATCGCGACCCTCACGGCCTTCACGGCCAGGAGCATCGGCGACGCCTACCGCCGCTGGGTGCTACCGCGAGGCGTGACGGACGTGGTGCTGGTCGGAGGCGGAGCGCGGAACCCCGTGTTGGCTGGCATGATCGCGAGCGAGTTGGCGCCGGTCCCGGTGGTCGGGGGAGGCGCGATCGGGATGGATGTGGATGCGCGGGAAGCCGTGGGCTTCGCACTCCTGGCCTGGGCGTTCCAGAACGCGGTGGCGGGCAACGAGGTGGGCGCGACGGGCGCCGCCGGTCCCCGTCTCCTGGGGTCGTACACGCCCGGAAAGGGGCTCGCCTGATGCGCGCGTTGCCACCCTGGATCGGATGGGCCGGGCTCGCTCTGGTCATGCTGCTCGAAGCCGTGCTGGTGGTGAAGGCCGCCAACCCGTCGCCCCACTCCGGTGGGGACAACGCGGGCTACGTGGCTCTGGCCTATTCCCTCCTGGACCGACACGCCTACGTAGAGTTGTGGGAGCCGGGCGAGCCGGCACATACGAAGTATCCGCCCGGCTTCCCGTTGCTGCTCGCGGGGATGATCGCGCTGGGCGCGCGCACCTGGACAGCGCTCAAGGCGTCGAGCGCGGTGTTTACGGTGTTGGCGGTGGGGCTCGCCTACCTCTGGGCGTGGCGCCGGCGCAGTTGGTGGATGGGATTGGGCGTGGCGTTCGTGCTGGCCTGGTCCGATTCGTTCGTCTATTCCAGTCAGTGGGTGCTTTCCGACCCGCT
The DNA here is from genome assembly GCA_041390105.1 of Gemmatimonadota bacterium. Classification (NCBI taxonomy): domain Bacteria; kingdom Pseudomonadati; phylum Gemmatimonadota; species Gemmatimonadota bacterium. The sequence goes on along the minus strand of JAWKQO010000001.1, from coordinate 1,288,217 downwards.
CTTCCTGGTGCTCACGCTCGCGGGCCTGACGGCCTTCGAGCCTCCACGTCGGGAGACGGCGGGCGGGCTGGACCCCGGGCCGGGTGGGGAGGGCGCCGATCCGCCGGAAGGACCGTCCGGGCGCTGGATGGCGCTGGGGGTCGTAGCATCCATCCTCGCCTATTTCACACGGTCCGCGGGCCTGCCGCTGGTGGCGGCGATCGCGCTTTGGTTGGCCTGGGGGCGGCGCTGGCGGGCACTGGGTGCCTTTGCGGCCGCCTTCGCCGTCCCCGCCGCACTCTGGATGGTGCGCTCGGCCGTGGCGGGAGCGCCGGGCTACGTCTCCGAGTTCTGGATGGTCAACCCCTACGATCCCTCTCTCGGACGGGCCGGGGTGGGGGACCTGCTTACCCGCATCATCGAGAACACCAAGCTCTATTTCGGATCCGCCATCCCTGCGGGGCTGGTGGGTCGGCGAGGACCCACCACCACCCTGCTGGGTGGGGTGCTCACGCTGCTCGCCCTGGCGGGATGGGGAAGGAGGGTGCGACGGCCCGGAGTGGCGGAGCTGTTCGCCCCGCTGTACCTGGGCCTGATCCTCCTGTGGCCCGTCGTGTGGTCCGGGGACCGCTTTGCCTTGCCGCTGTTCGCGCTCGTGCTCTTCTATGCGGCCGAGCTGCTGTCCGACGGCGCCCGCCGCCTGAACGAATACGCCCCGCTCCTGGTGGGCGCGCTTGCGGTCTTCCTGCTGTGGGTGCCCGCCCAGCAGGCGTGGCGTACCTACGTGGCGCAGGCGGAGCTGTGTCGGGACCGCGTCGCGGAAGGCGGAGCCTATGGGTGCTATCAACCGCGCATGCGCGAATTCGTGACGGCGGCCCGCTGGGCGTCGGTGGGACTGCCGGAGGGGTCGGTGGTGTTGACCCGCAAGCCGCGCATCTTCTACGTGTTGAGCGAAATCAAGTCACGCACCTATCCGCTGGTCGAGTCGGCGGATACGCTGTTGGCCGCTGCGGACGCGGCCGGGGCCCGCTATGCGCTGATCGACTACCTCGACAACCTCGGTGGTCTGTACATGATCCCGTCGGTTCACCAGCGCCCGGGAGCGTTTTGCGCGCTGGTCGGCTTCGGCGGAGATCAGCAGGGCATCCAGACCCAGCTGCTGGGAGTGCAACCCGTCGAGCGCCGAGGGCGCCCGGGGACCGTCCAGACGCAAGAGGGCGTCACCAACCTGACGGTACGGCTCTGTCCGGCCGACTATCGCCGGCCGGACGCACCGACGGTGCCCCCTCACTCCTCGCTGGAGATCCCGCTCCTGTCGCGGCTCGATCGATAGAACGCGGCGAGCGCGACGCCGAAGAGCACGTGCTCCCAGATCGTGTCGGGCTCGGGCCGGTCCACGTCGAAGAGCGCGGCGCCGACGGGGAGGCGTCGATGGGGGCTCAGGGGACCCAGCACGCGCGTCAGCCCGCCCAGGGGACGCGTGGTGTAGCTGGCGAGTCCGAGGATGCCGCCTCGGACCCAGAGCGGGCCGGGCAACCAGGGATCGATGAAGGCCCCGTAGATCATCCCGACGGCCGCTCCCCGCAACGCGTCGTCCTTCAGCTCATCGCCGTCGAGCGGATCACCGACCATCAGAGCACGCACGACCTGGGCGGTTCCGGCCGCCAGCGCACCGGCCAGCGCCGCGCGCAGATCCGGGCGCCTGCGATCCGCTCCGGCCCGTGCCAGCAGCTCCAGCCCGAGATCCCTGGCCCACGCCGCGGTTTCGCCGCCTCCCGCCTGGTCCCTCGGCCGTCTAGCTTGCGGGGACCTACGCTCGTCTCGCTCCGTGAGCGCGCGCAGGCGACGAGGCGGTCCGCTTCCGCGGGCGCGCTCCAGGGCATAGCCAAGGCGAAACCAGATGGAATCGGACATCGGTCTCCGGGCGGGCGACGGCCTAGCCTCGCGTAGCGTCGCCCGTTTGACAAGGCGGTCCGGTGCGACCCCGCGGCGCTCGCTGCGGGCCCAGCGGGTGGGGGTGGGCTTGTGCGGTTTGGCCACGTTGGTGCTGTGTGGTCCGCGTCTGCTGCTGGGCCAGGCACCGGACGAGCCCTGGAGATCGATCGACACCCCGCACTTCCGGGTCAGCTTCCCAGCCCCGCTCGAAGCCCTTGCGCGCCGAGCGGCCGACCGCGCCGAGCGTGCTCAGCTCGGCCTGACGGGCCTCCTGGGGTGGGCGCCGGAAGGGCGGACCGATCTGGTGGTGACGGATCACGTCGACATCTCCAACGGCTTCGCCAACGTCACTCCCTGGAAGCGAATCACGATCTACGCCCGACCGCCGGTCGACGTCGAGACGCTCCAGTACTTCGACGACTGGATGGAGCTGGTCATCGCTCACGAGCTCGCGCACGTCTTCCATCTCGATCGGGCCGGTTGGCTCGGGCGCCTCCTGCGGTCGGTGGTCGGCCGCTATCCGGGAGCGTGGCCGTTCTTCCCGGGACGCTCCCAACCCCAGTGGGTCATCGAAGGGATCCCCACGCTCTATGAGTCCACGCTGACGGACGCCGGGCGTGTGCACGGGACGGAGCACGAGATGCTCATCCGCGTGGCGGCGTTGGAGGGTGCGTTGGAGTCGTTGGACCGCGCCTCGGGGACCTCCCCCAATTGGCCCGGCGGCGACCGCCCCTACGTCTACGGGTCGCGGTTCTTCGATCACGTTGTGGAGCGCTATGGCGCGGAGGCGATCCCCGAGTTCGTGGAGGCTGCCGCCCGACAGGTCATTCCCTTCCGGCTGAACGCAGCCGGGAGCAGCGCCTTCGACGCGCCTCTCGCCCAAGTCTGGCAGGAGTGGCGGGATACGACCCGCTCGGAGGCGGAGTCGCTGGTCGAGCGCCTGCGCGCCGAGGGCCCCTTCAGCGAGATGGAGGCGGTGGGCGAGAGCCGGCGGCAATCCTACTCCCCGAGAGTGTCTCCCGACGGACGCTGGCTGGTGTATGCGCGCTCCGACGGGCGTAGCGATTCGCAGCTTCGCCGCGTCGATCTCGAGCGGGGGTCTGAGGAGTCCCTCACGCGGACCAACGGGATCGCCACGCTGTCATGGGCTCCGGACGGGGCCGTTGTCTTCTCGCAGCTCGAGTACGTCGATCCGTACCGCATCCGGGCCGACCTGTACGAGGTGAGCCAGGACCGCCGGGTCCGCCGGATCACGCACGGGGCACGCCTCAGCCATCCGACCGTGCATCCCGATGGCCGCACCATCGTTGCGGTGCAGGAGGGGGAAGGGGGCAACCGGCTGGTACGGGTGGACCGTAGCACCGGCACGGTCACCCCACTCTCGGCCGCCGGGCCGGACGAGCTCTGGACCGAGCCACGCTTCTCTCCCGATGGTCGCTGGCTGGCCGCAGGTCGTTGGCTGCCCGGTGCCCGCCTCGACGTGGTGGTCATGGATGGCGACGGGCGCGTGGTGGCCGAGGCGACCAACGATCGTGCCCGCGACGACGCACCCACCTGGAGCGCGGATGGTCGCTGGCTGGTGTGGGCGAGCGACCGGACGGGCATTCCCAACATCGTCGCGGCGACCTTCGATCCCGCGACGGGACAGGTGGGGTCTCCCCTGCGGATGACGCATACGGCGGGTGGGTTCCGGTACCCGGGCCTGGCTCCGGATGGCCAATGGTTGTACGTGTCCGCCTACCACGCCGACGGTTGGCGAATCGAACGGACGGCGTTCGCACCCGAGGATGCTTCCCTGGCTTCCCTGGGGGTGCGCTACGGCGACGGGCGGGCGGCCGCCCAGGCGTACGGGGATCACGCAGCCGAACCCGTGGGACCCTATCGCGCGCTGTCCAGCGCCTGGCCCCACTACTGGGAGCCATGGTACGGCGCACCGCTGACCCTGGGTGGCACTCGCGCATTGGGTGCGGGCTACGGGGTGCAAACGGGGGGGGGCGACGTGGTCGGGCGGCACTCCTGGGCTGCCGCGGCCCGACTGCAGACGCAGGAGAGTCGCTGGGAAGGAGCCTTCACCTACAGCTTCCGCGGATTGGGGGTGCCGGTGCTCGGCCTGGGCGTCAGCCAGACGTACGACGCCGGCCGGTTGTCCGCGCTCAGGAGCGACTCGACCCGGGCCACGTTGTTTACCGTGGAGCGTGAGCGTCGGGCGGACGTCTCAGCCGAGATCGAGCAGCGACGGTGGCGCTCCGTGCGAGCGCTGACGCTGAGTGCCGGCTGGGTACAGCAGCAGCGCGTACTCCTGAACGAGTCGTTGGAGCCCACCGAGGAGTTCCGGCTACGCTCGCCGGAGCAGACCTTCCTCGAAGGTAGCGCGACGCTGGTCGCGTCCACCGCGCGTGGGTTCGCGTTCTCTCCCAGCGCAGAAGAGGGCGTTACGGGCCTGGTGCGTGCGCGGCGGCGACAGGCGACGTCACTCGCAGACTCGCTGAGCGACCAGCCGGGCGTGGACGGGAGCTTCGACGAGTTGATCGGGCGGATGCGCGCGTACAAGGGGCTGCGGGCGCCGGGGTGGGGGAACCACGTGCTCGCGGTTCAGGCCGCCGGCGGTTGGGCGGACGGCCCGGGAGCGGACGACGGGCACTTCGACGTCGGTGATGCAGCAGGGACGCTGGAGTCTGTCAGTGGGTTCGAGCTCTTCGGCGGCCGACCACGACTCTTTCCGCTACGCGGATACGCTGCGGGCGTTCGTACGGGAAGCCGTGCTTGGAGCACGTCTCTCGAGTATCGAGTGCCGCTCGTCGAGGTGCGGCGCGGACTGGGCGCCTGGCCGCTGTTCCTGGACCGGGTGAGCGCATCGCTTTTCTTCGATGCTGGAAACGCGTGGGGCCCCTCCGAAGCGCCGTTCGCGAACCCGCGCCAGGCCACGCTCTATTCTACCGGGGTCGAGCTCGTCTCGGACTGGCTACCGCTGTGGGACTCCACGTTGCGGATCCGAAGCGGGGTGGGCGTTCCACTGGTGGAGGGGGACGGCGCCCGGATGTACGTGCGAGTCGGTACGGCGTTTTGAACGGTCTCCGCGCGCGCAGCGCGGGGGTCGTCTCTCAGAAGCTGGTCGACGACTGGAAGGGCCGGACCGTATCGGGGTCGGTCTCGAGTTCCCGCTCGGCGTGTTCCCGTCCGGCCAGGGCGGCCATACGGTCCACCGAGCGTCGCATGGCCGAGAGGATGGAGTCGTAGCGGTCGCTGCTGTCCTGCGCGGTGCCCACGCGTTGCTGCAAAGCGGCCTGGTTGAGGTCCCGCACCAGTGCGATGAAACGATCCACCTCGAGCCGCAGGTCGTGGAAGCGGCGCTCGTTGGGATAGAGCGGGTTGGCCAGCTTCCACACGCCCACCCAGATCAGCAGCAGGCCGATCAGGATCAGAATGACCCTGAGCTGTAGGTCCTGGACCCACAACGCGGCCAGGAACACGAGCACCATGCCCGTGATCGGCAGCCCGACGTCGAAGATCTTTCTCGTCCAGCGCATCCTCACAAGACCTGTCGCTCGAGTCCGGGCGGGGTCCTCGTTGGCCCCGGGGGGACTCCTCCTGGCGGCGGATGGAGCCCTCCCAGGGGGCTACTGTGCATGGATGAGGCCAGGATTCAACACCTCGTGTTGGAGGGTCGCCCCATCGGCTTGACTACCACATATAGGGCCCTTATTCTCCGCGTCCCTCTACATCTCGTTGTTCGGTCCCCGGGTTTCCACAGGACTGAGGCGGAGTGAGGCGGCCCCCATCGGTTTTCCACGCCGGGGCCACGGTTTTCCAGACGAAATCGACACTCTTTTCCACAACCTCTTGGAGACCGAAGCCATGAACTCACCCCGGGTTTCGCGGCAGCCGTGGATCTTCGACGACCACCTGCCCGAAGACCTCCCGCCGGCGCGCCTGAGTGACAATGCGCGCATCGTCCTCGCCAGGCGCTACCTCAAGAAGGACGAGCAGGGGAATGCCGTCGAGGAGCCCGAGACGATGTTCTGGCGGGTGGCCCGGGTGATCGCCGAGGAAGACCGTCGCTACGGTGCCTCCGACGCCGCCATCGAGGAACTGGCCCGCCAGTTCTACGACTTGATGACCACGGGGACCTTCGAGCCCAACTCGCCCACGTTGATGAATGCGGGGCGCCCTCTCGGCCAGCTCTCCGCCTGCTTCGTGCTTCCGGTCGAGGATGCCATCTCCAACAACAGGAACGGCATCTACGACACGCTCTCGGCGATGGCCCTGGTCCATCAATCGGGCGGGGGCACCGGCTTCGCCTTCTCCCGTCTGCGGCCGACCGGCGACACGGTGCGCTCCACCATGGGCGTGGCCTCGGGGCCGGTTTCCTTCATGCGGCTCTACGACGCCAGCACGGAGGTGGTGAAGCAGGGAGGCACACGCCGCGGCGCCAACATGGGCATCCTGCGCGTCGATCACCCCGACATCCGCGAGTTCATCACCTGCAAGCAGGACACCTCGCAGATCACCAACTTCAACATCTCGGTAGCGATCACCGACGCGTTCATGGAGGCGGTGAAGCACGGGCGACCCTACGACCTGGTGAGCCCCCGCACCGGCGAGGTCGTCGGTCAGGAGGACGCGCGCCAGATCTTCGATATGATCGTGCACGGTGCCTGGAGCACCGGCGAGCCCGGCGTGTTCTTCATCGACCGCGCGAACGAGTACAACCCCGTACCGTCGCTCGGTAGCTACGAGGCGACCAACCCCTGCGGCGAGCAGCCGCTTCTGCCCTACGACGTGTGCAATCTGGGTAGCATCAATGTGGGCAAGTTCGTCCGCGGCGATGCGCCACGCTCGGGTTTGCCGGAGGAGCGGATCGACTGGGAGGGCCTGCGGCGCGTGGTGCACCTGTCCACCCACTTCCTGGACAACGTCATCGACGCCAACCACTACCCGTTGCCGGAGATCCACGACCTCGCCCAGCGCATCCGCAGGGTGGGGCTCGGCATCATGGGTTGGGCGGATATGCTCGTGCGCCTGGGCGTGTCCTACAGCTCGGACGAGGGAGTGCAGCTCGGTCGCACCGTCATGGCGTTCATCAATGAGGAGAGCCGTGTCGCATCGGAGCGCCTGGCGCGCACGCGCGGCGTCTTCCCGGAATGGCCGGATTCGATCTGGGGCCCGGACGAGACCGCTGCCACCCGGGACGACGGAACCCGAGTTCGTCCCATGCGCCGCCTGCGCAACTGCAACCTGACCACCGTCGCGCCCACGGGCACCATCTCGATCTTCGCCGGCTGCTCTGGTGGCATCGAACCCCTGTTCGCCGTCGCGTTCATGCGGAACCAGGCCGGGGTGATGATGCCGGACGTCAACGAAGACTTCGTCGCCCTGGCCAAGGAACAAGGTTGGCACTCGGACGACCTGATGGAGAGGATCGCTTCCGAGGGGCACATCCACTTCCCGGAGGTGCCCGAGGACGTGCAACGCGTCTTCGTGACGGCACACGACATCACGCCGGAGTGGCATGTGCGCATGCAGGCCGCGTTCCAGGAGCACACGGATTCGGCCATCTCCAAGACCACGAACTTCGCGTTCGAGGCTACGGAGGAGGACGTCCGCGAGATCTACGAGTTGGCGTACGATCTGAACTGCAAGGGCGTGACGGTCTATCGCGACGGGTCCCGCCCCATGCAGGTGCTCTCCACAGGCAAGACCGGCAAGACCGAGGAGCAGCCTGCCGCCGAAGTGTCGGACGAGGCGCTGATGGCGCTCGAGCACGCCTTGGCGGATGCCCGTGAAGAGAACCATCGGTTGCACGTGCAGCTCGAGCAGTACCGCTCGGAGCAGGAGGAGCGCGACGAGGTCGCGCGCGCCAGTCGCCACAAGCGGCAGCGGCCTTCGCTCCTGAGAGGACGAACGGTAAAGATGAACTCGCCCCTCGGAGACCTCTACGTCACGATCAACGAGGACGAGAGCGGGCGGCCCTTCGAGGTGTTCTGCACACTGGGCAAGGCGGGCGGAGCGGCGATGGCCGATTCCGAGGCGATCGGTCGTCTGATCTCGTTGGCGCTTCGCTCGGGAATCCCGATCCCTGCAGTGCGCGATCAGCTTCGCGGCATCTCCTGCGATCGCGCGGTGGGCATCGGGCCCAACAAGGTGCTCTCCGCACCTGACGCCATCGCGCAGGCCATCGAGCGCTATCTGGAGGAGAAGGAGGGCGTGCAGGAGGAGCTGCTTCCTCTTCCCGCCGTTCCGAGCCCGACCTCTGCGGCGACCCGTCCGCAGGCGACGGCGCCGCAGCCCGCCTCCCACGGAACCGAGAAGGCGTTCCTAGGGAGTTGCCCGTCGTGCTCGGCGAGCCAGTTGGCCTATGAAGAGGGCTGCGTGAAGTGCTACGTCTGCGGCTATTCGGAGTGCGGCTGATGCGTGGCGTGGTCGTGTTCTGACCCGGTCGTCGCCGGGGAGCGAGGGCTCGCTGTCCCCCGGGGGGCGGCGGGCCCTTTGCGTTGCCGCCTGCGCCTGCTCGGAGGAAGCGCACTCTGCGACGTCGGTCGCTCGAGGGCGAAGCGACTCAGTGGGGGAGAACGAGCGGCGGCGGCGGCGGCGTCTCCACCAGGCGTAGCACGCCGCCCGGGCTGGCCCCCGACGCGGTGGCGGGAGCGCTGGCGGCAAACGCATCAGCGGCGCCCAGGTCGACGACGTACCCAAGGTCGGCCAGAGCACCGATCGTGATGCGGCTCAGGGGGTTCGCTGAGCCGTAGTTGATCCAGCCGGTCATGATCTCGGTGCCCAGATTGGCCTCGCGCCAGTGGGCATCCCGCGTCCCCGAGCCGCCCGTGTTCTCGACCGGCACGCCTCCCGGGTAGGTCCCGCCCAAGGCCTGGTACTGCGCCACTCCGCTCGGCGATGTGTAGAGCGGATCCGCTCCTCCTGCGCCCGAAACATGTCCGCGGGAGACCCAGAAGGTGCCGAGGCCCAGCACGTGTCCCATCTCGTGCACCAACACCTCGGTCAGATGGCCGTTGCCGAGCAGCGTGGTGACGTCAGCCACGTCCAGGCGGATGGCGCCCAGCACCGGGAGGCCGCCCGAACGGGTGACGCAGGGCCCGGCGCTCCCGAGTGTGCCCCCTGCGCCATCGATCGTGACGATCTCTACGAACATGATCACGTCGTCGACCGTGCCGCTCACAGCCGCGTGGCCGACCCCGCACGCTCCAGCGGGGATGTTCAGGTTGATGTCGGGTAGGTCCCCCGTGATCGCGGACTGCCAGCGGGACGCGGCGCCGTTGATGGCGCTCACCACGCCTGCAGCGGGCGATCCCAGGATCTGCAGCGTGAGCGTGAATCCGCCGGACGGAGGAGGCGGTGCCGCGACCGCGGTCGCGCTGAACGTGACGGCGCCGAGCCCAACGGCCGAAGCGTCCAATTGGTTGCCACCGGGAGCGGCTCCCAGGGTCCAGCTGCCCACGCGAGCCACGCCACTGGCGTCGGTGCTGGCGAGCCCGCCGCTCACCGAGCCACCTCCCGCGGTTACCGCGAAGGTGACCTGGGTCCCACTCAGGCCGTTGCCGAAGGCATCGCTCACGCGAACCGCGGGATCCGTGGCCACGGGGGTGCCGACGGTTGCCGATTGGCCGTCACCGGCATGGACCACGAGTTGCGCGGCGGGTCCTGGCAACGCCGTAGCGTCGAAGATCACCGGGGCAACACCGGGCACCGTGGCCTGGATCCGCTGCAGGCCGGCCGTGGTCCCCAACGTCCACGCTCCTGCAGAGGCGGTGCCGCTGGAGTCGGTGACGGCCGTGCTTTGATCGAGGGCGCCGCCGCCGGCGAGCACAGCGAAGGTCACCGTGGCGCCCGAAACCGGGTTGGCGAATGCGTCGGTCACGTGCACGGTGGGCGAGTCGCCGAGAGGCTCGGCTACCGTGCCACTCTGCCCCTCTCCGAGCGTCTTCGAGAGCACGGCCGGTGGGCCACTGCGGGCCACCGCAGAGAACTCCACCGAGGCCAGCGTCCCGAGTGTGGCCGACGCCCGATGGTCCCCGATCCCCGTGCCGAGGGTGAAGACGGACGACGCACGCCCTGAACCGTCGCTGACGACGGACGCCGGGTGCAGGGTCCCGCCGCCGGAAAGGGTCGTGAAGGCCACGCTGGCGGCGGACACGGCGTTGCCCCAGGCGTCCTGCACCTCGACCACCAGCGGTTGAGCCAAGGGCGTACCGGTGGCCCCCTCCTGAGCGTCGCCGGCGATGCGGACAAGCTGCGTGGCCGGACCAGGCGTTGCGATGGCCCCTACTGGGGCTGGCGCCGCGATGCCTTCGAGTCCGAGGGTCAACGATTGGGTGCCCGCGCCGGGCCCGAGTGTCCACTGGGTCGAAACACGACCATCCGCCGCCGTGCGCGCGCTGGCGGGACTGGCGCTCCCGCCTCCGCTCGGAAGGAAGCGCACTGCGTGGTCCGCGACGGGATTGCCGAACGAGTCCTTCAGCTCGAAGGACACCGGCGTAGGGAGGGTGGTCGTGACCGGCGCAGTCTGTGCGGCTCCTTGCGTGACGACCACCGAGGCCGGCGGTCCAGCGGTGATGGTGGCTGTGAATTCGACCGCGGACAGGGCCGCCGCGCTGGCACGCACCACCGCCTGGCCGGCCGCCGACCCCACCGTGACACGCGTGGCCGCGGTCCCATCCGTGGACGTCGTGACCTGGGCCGGCTGAGGATCTGACGGTGCGCCGACCGCCTCGAAGTGCACGGCGACGTCTGCGACCGGGTTCCCATAGGCGTCCTCGGCGCGGACCACGAGCGGCTCCGCGAGCTCGGTGGCTGCGGGTGCCTTCTGCTGATCCCCGGACGCCGCGATGAGGTGATCCACAGGCCCTGCCAGCGCCTGGATCTCGACGCGGAAGGGGCTTCCGTTCGCAGCGATCCCGAGCGACTGGAGGCCGGCGGACCCAGCGAGGGCCCAGCGGACCTGCGCCCGCCCATTGGGGTCGGTACGAGTCCTCGCAGGATCCACGCTGCCGCCGTCGGCGGTCAGTTCGAGCTCCGCTCCGCCCACGGGGAGCCCGTCCAGCCCCCGGGCCACCAGCTCGAACGTCAGCACGTCCGCCACGAGAACCGTCTCCGGCAGGCCCAGCACATCCACCGAGCCCACGGGCTCGGGAGGGGCGGCCGTGTCGCAGCCGGCGAGGTGCGCCATCGCCGCCAAGGCCAGGCATGCCAGGCCCCAGCGCTGTGGTCGCGTGGGAGGAGTGGGAAGGGACACCGCGCAGCGTTCCAGGTCGGTCGGTTCCTGTGGCCGTCAGCTTCCCCGTTGGCGGAGCAGGAGGGGTGCCAGGGGCCACCCCTGTCGAGCCGGTCCCACACGCGGGCCAGATCCGCCGAGCGGCGTGCGCCCACAGCGATCGAACGGAGCCCCTTCCTGCGCTATCATGAGGCGAAGGGGTGACCGCCGGTCCCCGAGAACCCTCGCGCAGTGCTGCATGAGACGATTCTTGATTGCCTCGGTGGCCGCAGCGGGCTGCACCGCGCAGGCCGCTCCCACCGTGGGTCCGAGCGCGTGGGTGCTTACCCACGCGACCGTGGTCGACGTCGTCGAGGGGCGCCTCCTGCCCAACCGCTCCATCCGCATCGAAGACGGACGGATCGTCTCGGTCGACTCGGGCGCCGTGGCGGCGGCAGATGCCTTCGACCTCGAAGGTCGCTTCGTCATCCCCGGTCTGATCGACACGCACGTGCACGTCGCTACGGATCCCGCTGGGGAGGACCGCGACGCACGCGCGCGCCTGGAATGGGCCTTCAGGAGTGGCGTCACGTCCGTGCGCGACATGGCTGGAGATGCGCGTACGCTGCTGGAGCTGGCCGCCTGGGCCGCCGACTCGACCGTGGCGGCGCCGCGCATCACCTATGCCGCCCTGGTGGCCGGCCCCACTTTCTTCGACGACCCGCGCCCGCAGGCATCGGCACGGGGCGGCGTTGCGGGAGAAGTGCCGTGGATGCAATCCGTGACGATGGAGTCCGATCTGCCGGCCGTGATGCGCCGGGCGCGCTCCACCGGAGCGACCGGGCTCAAGCTCTACGCCGATCTCCTGGGAGGAGAGCTGGCCCCTCTCGTTGCGGCGGCCCATGAAGCGGGGCTGGCCGTCTGGAGCCACTCCGTGACCTATCCCGGGCGTCCGCTGGAGGTCGTTCGCTCGGGGGCCGACGTGGTCTCGCACGCCTACTACCTGGTCTGGGAGGTGGAAGAGGTGGTCCCGCTGGGCTACGCCGCGGGCCGCGCTGCCCTCGCGGCGGCCAGCGGGCCGGTCCCGGATCCGGGTGCACCTGCGGTGGAGCGCGTCCTCGCGGAGATGGCCAGCCGCGGCACGATCTTCGAGCCCACGCTGCTGGTGGGCAGCGCGGGAGGGCCGTTCGCGCGACTGCAGCCCTTCGCGGCGGGCGTGACGCGCAGGGCGCGCGAGTTGGGGGTGCGCGTCGTGGCGGGGACCGATCGCATGGTAGACCGGGAGACCCGGCGCGCCAACCTGCCCGCCGAACTGGCGCTGCTGGTCGCGCAAGCGGGCTTCACGCCCGCAGAGGCACTTCGTGCCGCCACCGCCGATGCCGCGGCGGCGCTCGGACAGGGCAACGAGCTCGGGCGGGTGGAGCCGGGTCGGGTCGCGGATCTGGTGATCCTGGATGGCGACCCGCTCCGGGATATCGCTCAGGTGCGCAGCGTCCGCTGGGTGCTCAAGGCGGGCCACCGGTTCGAGGTGCGCTGAGTGGCTCGGGGCCGTCCCCGTCCAAGGCGGACGCACCCGCGACAGCAGCGTCTCGGCTCGGCGTGGACTGCAGCGGACGGTCCGTCACCAGCAGGATCATCCCTGCTGTGACCAGTGAGATGCCGACCCATCCCCTCCACCCGTAGCGCTCACCCAGGAACAGGATGCCGAACAGAAAGATGAACAGGAGGCTCGCCCGATCGAGCGCCGCCAGTTGGGCGACCGGCGCCAGGCGCAGCCCCGCGAAATAAGCCAGCCAGGAGAGGGCGCCCGATCCACCCGCCAGTAGGATGAAGATCCAGGCCCGTCCACCCACGGGTTGGGAGGGAGTCCTGCGCAGCCACACCACCAGCGCGATTGTCAGGGTCATCACCACCGAACGCAGCAGCGTCGCCCGCAGTGGGTCGAGGTCTTGAAGCCCCACCTTCCCGAACAGGGCCACTCCCGCGCCTCCCAGCGCTGCCAGCAGTCCGAACGCGATCCAACCCATGTTCATGTGATGCACCCTCCCTTGACGATCCCCGGCGTCGAAGTTGTCACGGCCGCGCTCCAGGAGCGAGTCACGGGTGGCCGGCCCGGGGTCTGTACCACCCGCGCGAGGCCGTGTATCCTCCGGCGTCCCCAAGCCGGAAGCCGGATTCCCCGATGGTTGGAGCCGTGGGTTCGATGATGCGACGCTGTGCCATGCTGGCGGCCCTGGTGCCTCTGATCTGGGGGACCCCTCTGCTCGCGCAGCAACGCGGCCCTCGGGGCCCCCAACGCGAGCAGGGCCCACGCGTCGCCGCGGTCGTGCGCACCGATCAGGCGCCGGTGATCGACGGACACCTGGACGACGCCGCGTGGAGCGCAGCGCCCCTGATCGATGGATTCGTCCAACGGGAGCCGGTCGAGGGTGCAGCGGTCTCGGAGCGCACCGAAGTTCGATTGCTCATCGATGGCGAGGCGCTCTACGTGGCCGCCTGGATGTACGATCGCTCTCCCGATGAGATCGTGTTGGGTGAACGGATCCGCGACGCCGACCTCGAGCGTGGAGACTACTTCGGAATCATCCTGGATACGTATCGGGACCGACAGAACGGCTTCATCTTCTCCACCACGCCCGCCGGCATCGAGTACGACGCGCAGGTCGCCAAGGAGGGGCAGGGGGGCGGCGTCTTCATCCGCGGCCAGAATCGGCAGCAGGCGGGGGCCATGGGTGGACTGAACGTCAACTGGGACGCGAGTTGGAACGTGGCGGCCTCACGCGACGGGGAGGGGTGGTACGCCGAGATGCGCATCCCCTTCTCCACGCTGCGGTACGGCTCGGGACGTCGGCAGGTGTGGGGCGTCAACCTGGTCCGTCGCATCCGCCGGCGGAACGAGGAGTCGTTCTGGTCGCCGGTGTCCCGCCAATTCAACCTCATGCGGCTCTCCCAGGCAGGTGACCTCGAGGGTCTCGAGGTGCCGTCCCAGCGCTCCGGAACCGTGACGCCCTTTGCCCTCAGCGGAAGGGAGCGCAGCTACGCCAGTGTTCCCGCTCAGACCAAAGTTCCGAAGGAGATCGGCGGGGACGCCAAACTCACCTTCGGCTCCCTGACGTTGGACCTTACGGCGAACACCGACTTCGCTCAGGTCGAGGTGGACGAACAGCGCACCAACCTGACGCGCTTCCCGCTGTTCTTTCCCGAAAAACGGCCGTTCTTCCTGGAGAACGCGGGGCTGTTCAGCGCCGGTACCCCCCAGGCCGTGGACCTCTTCTTCACCCGCCGGATCGGGATCGAGGACGGCACCCCGGTGCCCATCCTGGGAGGCGGCCGCGTGAGCGGGAAGGTCGCGGGTCTGGGCGTCGGATTGATGCAGATCTTCACGGACGACGTGCAGGATCTGGTGCAAGCCAACTCGTTCTCGGTGGCACGGATGACGCGAGAGCTGCCGAGTCGCTCCAGAGTGGGTGCGCTGGTCGTGCAACGCCGAGCCACGCAGGACGGCAGCGACTACAACCGCACCTACGGCTTCGATGGACGCCTCGGACTCGGCGATGCCTGGACCCTGGACGGCTGGCTCGGCCTCACGGATACCCCTGGTTCGGCGGGACGGGAAGCAGCGGGCAGCATGCTCCTGACGCACGACAGCCGGGTGTGGCCGGGTCGGATCCGTTTCATCCAGGTGGGCGAAGCCTTCAACCCCGAGGTGGGCTTCGTGGATCGGGTCGGATACCGCCACATCGAAGTCAATCAGGAACGGATCATCCGCTTCCCCAACATCTCATGGCTACGCGAGTCCAACCCGCACTTCACCGTGCGCAAGTACTGGGCCTTCGACGGCTTCCTGGAGAGCGGCTACTTCCATTTCGATTGGGAACTGAAGTCGGAGGGCGGGGGCCGCTTCGGGCCAGAGATCAACGTGACGCAGGAAGGCCTCAAAGCGCCCTTCGAGATCGCGCCCGACATCGTCATTCCCACGGGGAGCTACCAGAGCCTCACGCATGCCTGGGACTACGGCTCGGATCCCAGCAGGCCGCTCTCGTTCCTGGGCAAGGCCGAATTCGGCGAATTCTACACGGGAACCAAGTACGGTGGGAACGTGACGTTCACCTATCGGCAGGGCGAGACGCTCTCGTCTTCGCTGTTGATCGACTACAACACCATCGATCTACCGGAAGGGACCTTCGATACCACGCTGCTGGGGCTCCGACTCGCGTACTTCTTCACCCCCCGCGTCTTCGTGCAGTCCTTGATGCAGTACTCGAACCAGGCGGAGGCCTGGTCTGCCAACGTGCGGTTCGCCTGGCTGAGCACCGCGGGCACGGGCCTCTACGTCGTGTTCAACGATGCGCGCAATTCGGAGCGGTTGTTCAATCTGGGTGAGCCGATCACCCGCGGGTTGATCGTCAAGTACGCCCGCCAGTTCACCCTCTTCTGAGCCGCGGACTGTGGCGATGGCTGCACGAGGTCAAAGCAGGCGGTAGGCGAGCCACGCCCCCACCCAGGCCAACACCAGCATGTAGGCCCACTGGATGGTTGGCCACTTCCAACCTCCGGTCTCTCGGCGCATGACGGCGACCGTGGACATGCACTGCAACGCGAACACATAGAAGATCAGTAGCGCCACCGCTCCGCCCAACGTGAGGTCCTGCTGTAGGGCGCTCTGCAACTGGAGCGAGTCCTCAGTGGCGTCTTCGACCCCGTAGAGCGTGCCCAACGTGCCCACGATCACTTCGCGGGCCGCCAGCGACGATACGATGCCCACGGCCACCTTCCAGTCGAAGCCCAAGGGTGCGACCGCGGGCTCGACCAGCTGCCCCATGCGGCCCAGCGCCGACTCGTCGAGGGGGGGGACACCCCCACCCGGCGCGACCGGAATGCGGGTCAGCGCCCACAGGAGGACCGACGTGGCGAGGATGATGGTGCCGGCCCGTTTCAGGAAGACCTTGGAGCGGTCCACCAGGCGGACCACCAGCGAGCGCAGCGTGGGAACCCGATAGGGCGGAAGCTCGAGCGCGAACTCCGATGAGCTTCCCTTGAGTACCGTGGATTTGAGCAGCCAGGCCGTCACGATGGCGGCGGCCAACCCCAGCGCGTAGAGGAAGAGAAGCGTGGCAGCGCGAGTCCCCAGCAGAGGCCCGAGGAGTCGGCGCTCCGGAATGAAGGCCGCGATCAGAAGCGCGTAGACCGGCAGACGGGCCGAGCACGTCATGAAGGGCGCTACGAACACCGTGGCCAGGCGGTCGCGCTCGTTGTCGATGGTGCGCGCCGACATGATGGCCGGCACCGCGCACGCGTAAGAGGACATCAGCGGGAGGAACGACTTTCCCTGCAGCCCGATCCGTCGCATGAACCGGTCCGCCATGAGGGCGGCGCGGGCCATGTAGCCAGAGTCCTCCAGCAGCCCGATGAACAGGAACAGGATCAGGATCTGGGGCAGGAAGACCACGACGGAGCCCACACCGAGCCACAGGCCGTCGATGACCAGATCGCGTAGCCAGGTGTCGGGCAGGCGTGTGGCCACCCATTCCCCGCTGGCCGCGATGACCCCCTCGACGCCGTCCATGAGCGGCTGGGCCACCGTGAAGATCGATTGGAACACCAACACGACCATGGCCAGAAAGGCCAAGGGCCCCAGTACCGGGTGCAGGAGCAGTGCGTCGAGCCTGCGGGTCCATGCCGGCGTGGCGGGGGCCCGGTAGCGCGCTCCGTCGCCCACCGAGTGGGCCCAGGCGCGCCGCTCCGGCACCGACTGGATCACCGGCAGGCGACGGGTCCGGGTCTCCGGTGCCCGCGACCCCGGGATGCGCACCCCCTGACCAGCGGCGACGCATTCGAGAAAGACCTGCACCGGCTCGAGCCCCTGCCTTCGGTGCGCGGAGGCCAGGGCGACCGGTACCTCGAGGCGCTCTTCGAGTGCGGCGGTGTCGATCTCGCCTCGACCCCGCTCCAACTCGTCCGCCATGTTCAGCACGACCATGGCCGGGATGTCCAGCAGCTCGAGCACCGACGACGCCAGCACGAGATGACGTGCCAGTTGCGTGACGTCCAGGATCAGAATGAGGGCGTCGGGCTTACGTAGGCCGGGGAGCGTGCCGGACAGGGCGTCGCGCGCAATGCGTTCGTCCAGGCTGCCAGCGCTGAAGCCGTAGATGCCGGGAAGGTCGACGAGCTCCACACGGGCCCCGGTCGGGAGACGGGCCTCGCCCACCCGGCGCTCCACCGTCACCCCCGGGTAGTTGGCCACCTTCTGGCGCAGGCCGGTGAGCTGGTTGAAGAGCGTCGACTTGCCGGCGTTGGGAGGGCCGACCAGCGCCACCAGGGGTTGGATCGACGCCGGAGGAGCGAGCGTGGAGACCGGCGTCCCCCCGGGGGGTTGGTTCATGGACTGCGGGTCAAACGGCCGGAGCCACCTCGAGCCGCTCGGCCGTCTCGCGGCGCAGGGCCAGGAGACATCCGTCCACCCGACAGACACAGGCGCCCCCGGGCGCCCGTCGTTCCATCAGGATCCGGCACCCCGGGATCAGCCCCAGCTCCATCAAGCGGATCGCCGCCTCGGGATCCACGTTGAGGCGCGACAACTCCGCGGTCTCTCCATTCCGGAGACCGGCGACCGAAGGAACGGTGGTCGTGGGGAGGCGTCGCTTCATCGTGGCGCCCAGGCTCCCAGCGGCTGGGATCCTACCGGGGTTTGAGAATCGTTTTCAACCAGGCGAATCTGGCGGGGACCGAGGTGCTTCGCAAGAGTCGGGCGAGGAGGGGGGCGCCGCGGGGCCGAGGCCCTATTCGTCGTCCGTCTCCAGGTAGGTATAACCCTCGAGGCCGGCGTCGTAGGCCGACAGGAACTGCCGTCCCTCCTGCACGGTGAGGCGTCGGTCCCGAATGGCGCGCTCCACGTCCTTGCGCAGGGCCTGCTTCATCTGGGGAGGGTCGTACTGCACGTAGCGGAGCACCTCTTCGACCGTGTCCCCCTCCACGATCTCCTCGATCACCGGTTCCCCGTCCCCATCCAGGCGAACGTGCACGGCGTGGGTATCGCCGAGGAGATTGTGCAGGTCGCCCAGGATCTCCTGGTAGGCACCGACGAGGAAGATCCCCAGATAGTAGGGCTCGGTGTCGGGCAGCCCGTTCCCATTGGACGGAACCTCGCGCAGCTCGTGCAACTCCAGGGTGCGCTTCTCCTCGTAGGGGTCGACGAACCGGTCGATCTTTCCGTCCGAGTCGCACGTCAGATCCGCGAGGACGCCACGCCGGGTGGGCTCCTCATCCAGCCGATGCAGAGGGACGATCGGAAACAGTTGATCGATCCCCCACGAGTCCGGGACGGACTGGAAGATGGAGAAGTTGCAGAAGTAGATGTCTCCGAGCAGCGCGGGCAGGTCGGACAGCTCGTCCGGCAGGTCCTCACCGGCACGGTCCAGCAGGATCCGGCCGATGGCCCAGAACAACTCCTCGGTGGCGGCGCGCACGGGAAGGCTGGTGTAGCCCAACCCGAAGAGGGTCATCGCCTCTTCCCGCGCGTGGGTCGCATCGTGGTAGAGCTCGACCAGGCCTCCGCTGCTGACCCTCTCGTACACGTCCAGCAGATCCAACAGCGGCTGGGGAACCTCGTCGCCTTCGCTCCGGACCAGGGCCTGGATGGTGTCGAGGTCGATGCGCGCGTCCATACGCCGGGCGCCGAGCACGTCGCACACCAGGACGCTGGAGTACGCCGTGAGGGCGCGACCCGACTCCGTGATGAGGTGGGGATGCGGTACCCCGGCGTCGTCGCACACGTTCTGGACGCGATAGACCACGTCCGTGGCGTACTCCTGCACGGTGTAGTTGATGGACGATTCACTGGCGGATTGTGACCCGTCGTAGTCGACTCCCATGCCGCCGCCCAGGTCGAGGTACCCCATGGGCGCGCCTTGCTTGACCATGCCGCAGTAGACGTGGGCCAGCTCGCTCACGGCGTTCTTGATACTGCGGATGTCGAAGACCTGGGATCCGATGTGGCAGTGCAGCAACTCGAGACAATCGAGGAGGTCGTGCTCGCGAAGCTTCTCGATCCCCCGCAGGATCTCGCTCACCGAGAGTCCGAACTTGCCCCGCACTCCGGCCGAGTGCTCCCAGCGCCCCACGCCCTTGGCCGACAGCTTGACCCGCATTCCGATGCGCGGCCGCACCTGGTAGCGGCGAGCGTAGCGCATGATCAGCTCGAGCTCGTGAAAGCGCTCCACCACTGGGACGATCCTGCGGCCCAGCTTCGTGGCGAGGATCACCATTTCGATGAATTCGTGATCCTTGAAGCCGTTGCAGATGATGGGCATCTGCTCGTGCCCGCTGGTGAGTGCCAATACCGCCAGCAGCTCCGGGATCGAGCCCGCCTCCAGGCCGAAGCCCAGCTCGGAGCCCAGGTCGCGGATCTCCTCACAGATATGTCGCTGCTGGTTGACCTTGATCGGGTAGACGCAGGTGTATTGCCCCGAATACTCGACCTGGCGGATCGCGTCGTCGAAGGCACTGCGCAGCTCGCGCAGTCGGTGGTCGAGCAGATCGGAGAGGCGAATGAGCAGCGGAGGCTCGAACCCGCGCTCCTCGAGCCCGAGCACGATCTCGTGCAGATCGATGGAGCGGGCGGGGTCCTTGTCCGGATACACCTCGACGGTGCCGCGCGCAGAGATCCCGACGTAGCCCTTCCCCCAGAGGTGAAGGCGGTACAGTTCCTCGGCCCGTGCCGTGCTCCAGGCCGGCGGCGCGGCGGTCTCGGGTTCGGCGGGGCTCTCGGCGACACGTGGGTTCATGGGGGCCGAAAGGTACCGGACCCGGCCCTGCTGGAAAAGCGACCCCGGAGGGTCGGCCGGAGGCCCGGCGCCGGTCCTCATCGACCCCTCGTCGGGCAGTCGCTAGCTTGCGCGGTCCCATCCGCCCGTTCGGCGCGCGCTCTCCCGTGCGCCCCCTCCAGCGCGAGAGATCGTTGGTAGTCCAGTCCTCGAGATCGCCCCTGACCGGATGGGACCGCCTCGCGGTTCCCTCACTGCTGCTGCTGGCCCTGGTCCCCTACCTGGGAGCGCTCGCCAACGGGTTTGCCTGGGACGACGCCTTCATCGTGCTCTCGAATCCGCGTGTCCAGGCTGGGGAATGGGTGGCTGCGTTGCGCGCGCCCTGGTGGCCGGACGCGTTCACGTTCAGTGGGAGCGGACTCTACCGGCCCGTCGCCTCTGCGGCTCTGGCCCTCCAATGGGCCCTCTGGGGGGAACGCCCCCTGCTGTTCCACGCAGTTTCCCTGCTGCTGCACGTCGGGGTGGTGCTGCTGCTGTTCGGACTGCTGCGGGCCTGGGCCCCGAGATGGGCCGCCTGGGCCGGTGCGGCGGTCTTCGCGGCGCACCCGGTGCACGTGGAAGCGGTCGCCAATGTCGTTGGCCAGACCGAGCTCCTCGCGGGCTTCTTCGTGCTGACCGGATGCCTTCTCTACCAGCGTTGGCTCGCGTCCGAGCGCGTGGGGGAGCGCGTGCTGCTTCTGCTCGGGGTGGGCGCGAGCTACGCGCTCGGCCTGGGCGCCAAGGAGATCGCTGTCACCCTGCCCGCCCTCGTCGTTCTGATCACGCTGATCGAGCGTCGCTCGCTGGTCCGCGCGGTGCCGGCCGTCGCTCTGCTCTCGGCCGTGCTCCTTTGGATGTTGTCGCTTCGCCTCCAGGTCGTGGGATCGCTCCGAGGTGAGGTTCCGGCGCCGGAGCTTCTCGGGTTGCCCACCGCAGCTCGCGTCTGGACCGGCCTGGGGGTCTGGTTGGACTACGCACGTCTGCTGATCCTGCCCATCGATCTCGTGGCAGACTACGGCCCGGCGGTGCGCTTTCCGGCGGGGGGTCTCGATGCCCTGGTGGCGCTGGGCACACTCCTGCTGGTGGCCTTGGTGGGCGGCGCGTGGAGCCTGCGGATCCGGGCACCGTTGGCAAGCCTCGGGCTGGCCTGGATCGTGGTGGTGCTCCTCCCCGTCTCCAACCTGTTGGTCCCCGCCGGGGTGCTCCTTGCGGAGCGGACGCTCTACCTCCCGTCCGTGGGGCTGGCCTGTGCGGTCGCGGCGTTCGGATCCTGGTTTCCCGCACGCGCTCCCGTCCGCGCCTTCGTGGCCGGTGTGTTGGTCGTTGCTGCGCTCCTGGCGCTGCGCTCCACGTGGCGGGTGCCCGTGTGGAGGGACAGCGCGGCAGTCATGGCGAGCCTCGAGGCATCTCATCCCGAATCCCACCTCGTCCTACGGGCCCATGCCCTGCGAGCGATGGAGCAGGGGCGGACCGAGGACGCGCGCGCAGACTTCGAGCGGGCGCTCCGTCTCGTTCCCAGGCATTTCTCGCTGCTGACGGAGGCCGCGCAGTTCGAGGCCCTGGTGGGCAATGTGGAGCGGGCTCGGGAGTTGGCGAGCCGTGCGGTGGAGGTATACCCGGGGAGCCCGCACGGCTACGTGGTGGCGAGCCGGGTGTTGCTCCAGACCGGGGATCCCGTTGCCGCCCGGTCCGTACTCGTGGAGGGCCTGCGCGTGGCAGACCCCATGGCGCCCCTCTGGACGGAGTTGGAACGGAGTCGCACCATGACGCAGTCGCCACCCTGACCCGAGAGGCCCCGATGTCGCTCGTTCCGAGAGCTGTTCCGTTGCTGGGTACCGCGCTACTGGCCCTGGCGATGCCCCTCGTGCTCCGTGCGCAGGCGGTCACGCGCTATGTGCGCTTCGAAACTTCGGCCGGCGTGGCCTACGGCATCGTCGAAGGCGACCGCGTCCAGGAGCTCTCCGGGGACTACTTTTCCAACCCGCGGCGAACGGGACGCTCGCACGCCCTCTCTGAGGTGCAGCTGCTGGCGCCGGTGGTGCCCGGCAAGGTCATCGCCGTGGGGCTCAACTACAAGAGCCATCTGGGCGAGCGCCCTGGAGCCACCTATCCAGGGCTTTTCGCCAAGTACCCCAGCTCGATCAGCGGGCCCAGCGCGGACATCGTCTACCCGGCCGATGCCGGCAACCTGCACTACGAAGGGGAGATGGTGCTGGTCATCGGCAAGCGGGCCAGCCACATCGCTCCTGAGGACGCCTACGAACACATCCTGGGGGCGATGGCAGGAAACGACGTCAGCGAGCGCGACTGGCAGGCCAACGACCTCCAGTGGCTGCGGGCGAAGGCCTCGGACGGGTTCGGTCCCGTGGGCCCGATGTTGGTCACGGGCTTGAACTACGACGACCTGTTGGTGGAGACGCGCGTGAACGGAGAGGTGCGGCAACATCAGCGAACCGTCGACCTGATCTTCGACGTGCCGACCATCGTGAGTTACGTCAGCCGCTATGTCACGCTGGAACCGGGGGACCTGATCTTCACAGGCACGCCGGGAAGCACGCAGGCAGTGAAACCGGGCGACGTGATCGAGGTCGAGGTCGAAGGTGTGGGCGTCATCCGGAACCGGGTCGTGGCGGACCGGAGGCCAGGAGCGCACTGAAGAGGAGCGCGTCAGTTCCCCGCGACCAGGACCACGAAGCCGCCTACCAGGGCGCCGAGCAGTCCCATGCGCAGCCAGTAGCGTCCTCCGGAGGACTCGGTGCCGATGCGCGTCCACATCGCGACCACCGTGCAACTCCCGGGTCGTTTGAGATCGATCGGGATCTCGGATTCCCGCCGGTAGATCTCGATGGCCTCCAGGTCCTCCGGCCAGATCTCGTCGACGGCGGAGGATCCGACGGGAAGTCCGTTCAAGTACACGGTCGCGCCACACATGCGTGACCCGAGGGTCATCCCCTCCGGGCCGTACCGATACCGCAGGCCCGGGACCTTCACGAACTCATGGGAGAGGAAGGACACATCCTCCAGATCCTCCCTCGTGAAGAACACTCCGAACCCCGTGCGTTGACCGGAGTCGTAGCGGCGATAGAACTCCCGCAGTGCGCGCCGGCGCCGGTCCTGCCGACGCGCCTCCACCACCAGCGGCGGCAGCTCGAGCGCGTCCACGGCGAGACGAACCTCGACCTCCACGATCTCGCGCGTGGCGACGGCCAGTGGCTCACTGGTATAGGAGGCATAGCCGAGCGCGGCGAACCGAACGCGCACGGTGTCGGGGCGGGGGAGCGGCAGCTGGAAGTACCCGTCTGGTCCCGTGGCCACGGACAGACCTGCAACGCTGTCCTCGCGTATCAACGTCACCGTGGCATCGGCGATGTACTCGCCGGTGCTGCCGTCCCGTACGTGCCCGGACACGACCTGGCCGGCCCCGGCCGCGGGGACGGCCCAACCGAACAGCAGAGCGCTGCCCAGCACGGCGACGATCCGGGAAGCGGGAGCGCTCACCCGCCCACGACCAGGATCAGGAAGCCACCGACCAGGGCGCCCAGGAGTCCGAAGCGCAGCCAGGCCCGTCCTCCCCGCGTCACCTGTCCCTGCCGCGTCCACAACACGACGGCGGAGCAAAGGTTGTCGTCTCCGATCTGGTGGCGGAGGTCGATGGGGATCTCGCTGCGCCGTCGGTAGACCTCCACGCCCTCGAGATCCGTGGGCAGCACGAACTGATTGAGTCCGGGGTTGCCGACCAGGATCCCGTCGAGGAACACCGCGCCCGGGCAGACACTGCTTCCCACGTGCAGGTCGCCGGCGCCGTCATAGGTGCGGGGCAGCCCCACGACCGCTGTGAGCGGCGTCGCCAGGTCGAAGGTGCGGTCCAACTCCTCGCGGGCGAGGAAGACGCCGAAGCCAGACGCTTCCCCGGTCCGGCGACGTCGCTCGAAGTCGCGAAGGGTCCGCGTGTTCGTGCGACGGGCCGTGACCACGACCGGCGTGAGCTCGATCGCGTCGACCGAGAGCGCCACCACGATCTCCACGCGTTCACCGACGTCCACGTGGATGGGTTCCGTCCGGGCCGGTGCGTATCCCAGCGCCTCGATGAGGAGCGAATGGGTGCCGGACCTGGGAAGCGGAAGGTAGAACCGGCCCTCGGCGTCGGTGGTGACCCTCGCGCTGGTGGCGTCGTCCTCCTGTAGGAGCGCCACGTCCGCACCTGCCACCGCTCGTCCGCTGGCGCGTTCGCTGACCTGGCCGGAGATGGCCTGGCCGGCCAGGGGACCGGGCGCTCGAAGCCAAAGGGCCGATGCCCACAGCAGGATGGGCGCGAGCGCGAAGGCGCGGCGGCGCCCTCGGCGGGGCGGGCGGGACGCCATCAACCTGCCACCAGCGCCGCGAAGCCGCCCACCAGCGCACCGAGTAGTCCCCACCGGAACCAGGCTCCGCGCCCGGATGACGAGGTGGGATCCGCCCGAGTCCACAGCGCCACCACCGTGCAAAGGGCCTCCCCGCCTCCCGCGCCGAGCTCCGGGGGCACCTCCGCTTCGCTGCGATAGATCTCGACGCCCTCGAGATCCGTGGCGAACACGAGCTCGTCCAGGTCGGGGTTGCCCACGTACATCCCGTTGAGGAAGGCACCGCCGGGACAGCCGTGGCGCCCCAGCCGAAGTGTGCCGTCCGGCGCGGTCGAATAGCGCAGCCCCGGGATCTCACGCAGCCGGTGGGAGAGGACCCACGACTTCTCCAACGTTTCCTTGTCCAGCACTCTGCCGAAGCCGGTGCGCTCGATGTGCGCGCTGCGGCGGTAGAAGTCGCGGAACGCCCGGTGTACATCCTGACGGCGGGCGGTCACCACCAGGGGATCGAGCTCGAGGGCGCGTACCGAGAGCGTGATCGTCACTTCGAGGGCCTCGTCCCAGTCGACCGCGATGGGCTCGGAGTCCCACGTCTGGTAGCCCAGCGCCTCGGCCCGGAGGAGCGTCTCCCCCGAGCGTGGGAGGGGGAGGACGAACCACCCGGTGGAGTCGGTGCCCACCGAGAATCGCGCATGGCCTTCCTCGTTGAGCACCGACAGCGTTCCATCGGCGATTCCGTTGCCGGTGGCGGCGTCCACCAGTCGCCCCTCGATCCGCTGGGCAGCGCCGGGTTCGGAACCAAGCGCGAGGGCTCCCAGGAGGAGCGCTGCGACCGAGCCCACGCGCACACCCCATCGCCCGCGCGCCGCGGCGCACCACCGGCCCCGAGGTCGGCCCGACCGACGTGGTTGGTCTCCCATCAAGACCTCCTGCGAACGAAGCTCGTTGCGGGGGCTCCTAGTCGCTCCTACGGTGCGGGGGTGGGCGTCTTTCGCCAACCCACCGGCCTCAGGGGAGTTCGGCCCATTCCCCCTGGAGCGCAAGGCCTCGACGATCGTCGGCGGATCAGGCCATCTTGCTGCAGCGCCTCGGACCGGAGGACGCGGAACCGAATGAGGGCCAGGGAGACGGGGTGAACGGACCGAGGCGGGTGAGGGGATGGTCGTGGACGCTGCTGTTGGCGGCCTGCGCAGCGTGCGACGGGGCCGCGCCGGCGGGCTCCCGGGTGGAGCGCCCCCAATTCTCGGGGGAGCGGGCGTTCCAGCACCTCCAACGCCAGCTGGACTTCGGACCCCGTATCCCTGGGTCTCCGGGTCACAGTCAGACGCTGGACTGGTTGAGCACGGAGTTGGCGACGCGAGCGGGGACCGTCGCCCTGCAGCGCTTCGATGTCGTCACGACCCAGGGAGAGCCGCTGGCGCTGACGAACGTGTGGGTCCGGTTCAATCCGGAGGCGCCCCGCCGCCTGCTGCTGCTCACGCATTGGGACACGCGTCCGCGCTCCGACCAGGCCAGTGACGCTGCCCAGCGCGACATCCCGGTGCCAGGCGCCAACGACGGGGCCTCGGGAACCGCCATCCTCCTGGAACTGGCGACGCTGTTTCTGCAGCAGCCTCCGCCGGTGGGCGTCGACCTCCTTTTCGTAGACGGGGAGGACTACGGCCCGGGCACCGACGACATGTTCTTCGGTTCCCGCGAATTCGCTAGACAACTCACGGCGGACCAGTTTCCGGTCTACGCTGTGTTGCTCGACATGGTTGGCGACGCGGACCCGGAGTTCCCGATCGAGGGGTACTCCGCCGACGCCGCACGCGACCTCGCGCTGCGCGTGTGGAACGTCGCGCGCGATCTCGGCTACGAGCGCTGGTTTCCCACGCGCGTAGGTCCGCGCATCACGGACGACCACGTGCCGTTACTGCAAAAGGGAATCCGTACCATCGACATCATCGACTTCGACTACGGACCGCGAAACAGCTACTGGCACACTCCGCAAGACCAGGTCGACCATGTGAGCGCGAGCACGCTGGAGATGGTGGGAGAGGTGATGGCGGAGTGGATCTACCGCGGTGGCTGAGCCCCGCGTCCCGATGTCCTTCAACCCGGAGTCCTCCGCTTGACCCCGTCCGAGCCCTGCGTACGTGTTGCGGTCGTCCAGCCCGAAGCCGTGTTCTTCGATGTGAAACGTTCCGTGGAAGCAGCCTGCGAATCGATTCGCCGAGCAGCCGCGTCCAAGCCCCGGCTGATCCTCCTTCCGGAAGCGTACGTGGGTGGCTATCCCTGGGGACTCGACTTCGGCACGGCCGTGGGTGGACGAACCGAAGGCGGCCGCAGTCTTTGGGCGCGCTACCGCGCCAACGCCGTCGCCGTGCCCGGCCCTGCGACGGAGGCCCTGGGCGAAGCCGCCCGGGAGGCTTCCGCCTACGTCGCGGTGGGGGTGGTGGAGCGCGATACGGAGTTCAGCGCGGGTACGCTGTTCTGCACGCTGCTCTACTTCGGGCCGGACGGGACGTTGTTGGCCAAGCATCGCAAGCTCAAGCCCACCGCAGCTGAACGCTACATCTGGGGAGAGGGCGACGGAAGCACGCTTCCCGTGGTGCAGATGCCCGAGGCGCGCGTGGGGGGGCTGATCTGCTGGGAGAACTACATGCCGCTGGCGCGCACCGCGATGTATGCGAAGGGCGTGGAGATCTATCTCGCCCCCACGGCCGATGCGCGTGATCGTTGGCAGGCCACCATGCGACACATCGCCGTGGAGGGGCGCTGTTTCGTCCTGGGTTGCAACCAGTTCGTCACCCGCTCCCACTATCCAGCGGGAGATCCCGAGATCGAAGCAGAGTTGAGCGGCCGACCCGAGCTGCTCTGCCCAGGGGGCTCGGTGATCGTTTCTCCGCACGGGGAGGTTCTCGCCGGACCCTTGCTGGGGGAAGCGGGGATCCTCACGGCGGAGCTCGACATGGCGGAGGTGGGACGCGCCAAGTTCGACTTCGACGTGGTGGGACACTACGCACGGCCCGACGTCTTCCAACTGCACGTCGACGAGCGTCCCCGCTTGCCCGTGGCCTTCACTCGAGACGCGCAGTAGGGGGGCTCGGGGTACCCCCGGCTTCTGCGACCTGCTAGATTACGTCGGACGGAAACCGCTGCCGCCCGGATCCTCCCTGGGTCCGGGCGGGCCGTTTTTTTCGGGGGTGGACCGGCCCGGCGGCCGGATTCCCCTGGGGGGGAAGGATGACGGAAGCGACGCTCGCGCGTACCGCCCGATTCCTCGAGGAAGTCGAGCGGTACAGCGCCCACAACTATGCGCCTCTACCCGTGGTCCTGGAGCGGGGTGAAGGCGTCTGGGTCTGGGACGTCGAGGGCCGGAAGTACCTGGATATGCTCAGCGCCTATTCGGCGGTGAACCAGGGTCACCGGCACCCTCGCATCCTGGCCGCGGCGGTCGAGCAGCTGGGGCGGATCACGCTCACGTCGAGAGCGTTCCACAACGACCAGATGGGGCCCTTCCTGCACGAGTTGTGCACGCTGACGGGGTACGCGCGCGCCCTGCCCATGAACACCGGCGCAGAAGCCGTCGAGACCGCGATCAAGATGGTCCGCAAGTGGGGCTACACCGTTCGCGGAGTCCCCGAGGGCAAGGCGGAGATCATCGCGTGCGTGGGCAACTTCGCGGGTCGTACCACCACCGTCATCTCCTTCTCGTCGGAGCCGGCCTACAAGCAGGGCTTCGGACCGTTCACTCCGGGGTTCACGCTGGTGCCGTACGGCGATCTGGACGCGCTGGCTTCGGCGATCGGTCCGAATACGGTGGGCTTCCTGGTCGAGCCCATCCAGGGCGAAGGGGGGGTCGTGGTGCCGCCGGATGGGTACCTGCGCGCCGCGAGCGAGCTCTGCCGGAAACACAACGTCGCGTTCATGGCAGATGAGATCCAGACAGGTCTCGGTCGCTGTGGCCGCCTCTTCTGCAGCGATTGGGAGGACGTGCGGCCCGACGTGGTGATGATCGGCAAAGCGCTCTCCGGCGGCGTGTATCCCGTGTCGGCGGTGTTGGCGGATGACGACCTCATGGATGTCTTCCGGCCGGGCGATCACGGCTCCACCTTCGGGGGCAATCCCCTGGGTGCAGCCATCGCCCGGGCCGCACTGCAGGTGATCGTCGACGAGGAGCTGCCGGCGCGCGCCGCGCGGGAAGGGGAGTGGTTGAAGGAGCGGCTGCGCTCGATCGCCGCCCCACAGATCAAGGATGTGCGCGGGCGCGGGTTGATGATCGGTGTGGAAGTAGATGGAAGAGCCCGTCCCTACTGCGAAGCGCTGCAGGAGCGAGGCATCCTCGCCAAGGAGACGCATGGCACGGTCATCCGCTTCGCGCCTCCTTTGGTCATCGATCGTGAGACGCTCTCCTGGGCGGCGGACGAGATCGAGGCGGTCCTGACTGGCTAGTCCGACGCCCTTGGCGCCCCTGCCGTCGCGACGCGCGCGCGCCCTCTTGTGGCTCACCCTGATCGGGATCGGATTCCTTACCTGGGTTCCCCTGCCGGCGGGGGTCTGGAACGACGACGGCGTTTACCTGCTGATCGGGAAGTCGCTGGCGGAGGGGCAGGGGCTCCGCTATGCGGGCATCCCGGGCGGGGTTTTCGCGGCGAAGTTTCCACCCGTCTATCCGTTGCTCACCGCCCTGGTGTGGCGTCTGGGTCCGCCGTTCCCGGAGAGTGCCGTCGCGCTGACGGCGCTGAATGTCGTGTTGCTCGCCTGCGCGGGCGTGGTATTGGCGATCTGGTTGGCCCGCAGTGGGCTGGTCGAGGGCCAACGTGCCTCGGTGGTCGCCTTCCTGGCGTTGCTGCCCGGCCCGTTGTGGAGCGTGGCGGCCATCCCCCTGTCTGAATCGCTGTTTCTGGTCCTCCTGCTGCTGGGGTTCGTCGCGGCGGGGCCACTGGAGAGGACCGGCGCATCGTGGAAGGGAATGCTGTCGTTCCTTCTGCTGTTTGCGCTCACGGTGCACACCCGCTCGGTGGGGATCGCGCTGGCGGCGGCGCTGTGCGGGGCACTATTGGTGCGACGGGCCGTCCGGAGGTCACTCGGCATCGCTGCGGGTTGCCTCCTGGTCATGGTGCCCTGGGCGGTGGCGAGCGGACGGATGACGTCGGCCATGGAGCCCGGGCTCCGCGACCTGTTGGGGAGCTACGGCCCCTGGTGGGTGGAGCAGGTTCGGATGGCGCCCGACGCCTACCTGACCTATCTGCGGAACAACGCGGGCTCCCTGGGTCGCGACGCCACCGCGCTGCTTCTGCCCGGACTCGAAGGTGCTGGAGCGCGCGGTCTGGCCCTGATCCTCTGGGTCGCCGTCGGGGTGGGACTGCTGCGTGTGGGACGAAAGAGCCCGACGGCAGGACTGTTCGTCCTGGTTTATGGCCTGCTGGTCTGGGCCTGGCCTTTCCAGACGGCTCGCCTGTTGGTCCCGGCGGCTCCCCTCCTGATGGCCGCCCTCCTCCTTGGCACGGGATCTCTGCTCCGTACAGCACGATCCGGTTGGCGGGTCGCGCTGGCCGCGGCCGCGCTGGGTGTGGTGGTCACGTCCGTGGGCCTGCACGCGTACGCCCTGGGGCTGAGAAGGCCGGTCCGCTCCTTGGAGCAGCGTGCCGAGGTGCTCGCGCGTGCGCTGCGCTCGGTGGCGGAACACACGCCGCCCGAGGCGGTCGTGGGGGCTCCGGAACTCTGGCCCGCAATCCACCTCTACACGGGACGCCGGGCGGTGCCGAGCGCGCGCTTCCTTCCCCTGCAGCAGGAGTGGCCCTCGTGGGGCTCCCCCGACCAGCAGTTGAGCCTGTGGCGGGCCACCGGAGTCGACCACGTGCTTCTGGAACAGGGCGGTGCGGTGCACGGAGAGACCCTGAACCAACTGGAGGCGCGCTGCCCCGGCACCGTGACGATCGTGGATCGACCGGAAGGGATGCTGCTGGTGCGGCTGGATTGGGCCCCTGCCTGCGGGGCGCCCGGTTCCTAGCTGCTTGCGGGCCGGGACGTCCCGGCCCAGGGCTCTACCACTCGACGCTGCCCTGCTGGGAGGTGTCGATGCCGCGGCCCTGGCCTCCCCCGAGCAATACCTCCTCCACCTGACCGTAGAGGAACGCTCGCGCCTCCTTGTCCCGCGGATCGAGCCCGTAGTGGTTGATGAGCAGGGTCTGGTGCTTCAGCCACTCCTGCCAGCAATCGCCACAGATGGATGCGGCGACCCGCTCCCCCAGCTCCGACCGGAAGGGCGGACGTGCGAGCCTGGGGGCGTCTTCTCGGTCACAGCGCCGGCAATGGATGGTGTCCACGGTGCTCACGGTCCAGGGTGGATCGGTCGAGGGCGCTACCCCGGGCCAAGGGCCGGGGGTCCGAGCGGGTTGGACGTCCGGGGGCTTTCCTCTACATTGCGCCGCCGCTCCGACCGGTGCCTGTGCGACGATGGCCGGAACGGGGCCTGGACGACGCTGATAGTGGTACGTGACTCCTTCGGCGCAGCGCTGTCCAAGGGACAGCAAGGAGAGCGTCGAATGAGCCTACCGGAATCCGGATTGACCGCGAGCACGAAGACCCCTATGGCGCCTCGCATGGCCGGGCTGGGCCGCACCCACATAGGGCTGGTGCGCGGTCGCAACGAGGATGCGTTCCGGGTCGGAGCCGACGGCACCTACGGGATCGTGGCCGATGGGATGGGGGGCGGGCCCGCCGGGGACGTCGCCAGCCGGATCGCGGCCGACGCGGCCAGCACCCATCTCGCCCAGCTCCGCGATCCGCTGACGGGCCGCCAGGGCGGGGCCGGCTCACGGGCGGCACTCCTGGCCCGTGCCGTGGGGGAAGCGGTCCGGGAAGCGAACGCGGCAGTCCGTCGGCACGTGCTTGCGGAGCCGTCCTTTCACGGCATGGGGTGCACGCTCACCATCGCGGCCGTCGATCCGGAGACGAGCACCTTCGCGGTGGGGCACGTAGGAGACAGCCGCGCCTATCGCGTGAGTCGGGATGCATGGCAGCGTCTCACCCAGGACCACACGCTCGCCCAGGAGTCGGTGGACGAGGGTCGGTTGACCCGCGAGGCCGCGCGTCACCACCCCTTCGGGCACGTGCTCACGCGCGTGATCGGAATCGATCCCGATGTGGATCCGCAGGTCACCTTGGGCCGGCTCGAAGTCGGGGACACCCTGCTCCTCTGCACCGATGGTCTGGTGCGCGTGGTCGAGGAAGGCGACATCGTGGCGCGGGCCGGGTCGGGCGCCGCGTTGGCCACCATTGCCGATTCACTCGTCGACGAGGCGGTGGCGGGCGGCGGACCCGACAACATCACGTTGGTGCTGATGCGGGCCGAGGAAGACGAGAGGTGACGCCACCGCGCGCCGCGATCGTCGGAACCGGCTTCCACGTGCCGGACCGCGTGGTGACCAATGACGATCTCGGCCAGTGGATGGACACCTCGGACGAGTGGATCCGCGAACGCACCGGCATCGAAGAGCGGCGCTGGGTCCTTCCCGGCTCGACCACCAGTGCCGAAATGGCCGCGCATGCGTCGCGCGCCGCGCTGGACGCTGCGGGTCTGACGGTTTCGGATGTGGACGCGATCGTGCTGGCCACCCTGAGCCCCGATCACTTCTTCCCGGGGACGGGCGTGTTCCTGCAGCGGGAGTTGGGCGCCAACGGGATCCCCGCGTTGGATATCCGCGCCCAGTGCAGCGGGTTCCTCTATGGCCTCTCCGTCGCCGACGCATGGATCCGGGCCGAGTTCTACCGAACCGTCCTGTTGGTCGGGGTCGAGATCCAGTCCAGCGGCGTGGATGTCTCGACCGAAGGGCGTGAAATGGCCGTGCTCTTCGGAGACGGGGCGGGTGCCGCGGTCCTGACCGCGACGCGCGATCCTGGGCGGGGCGTGCTCTCCACGCACCTGTTCGCCGACGGACGCCACGCGGAGACCCTGTGGTGCGATGCGCCGGCCAGCAGCCGACATCCTCGCATCGGCCCGGAGGACCTCGCGGAGGGTCGACAGTATCCCTCGATGAATGGACGGGAGGTGTTCCGACACGCCGTGGAACGCATGCCGGAGGCCATGCAACATGCGCTGCACGCCAATGGACTGGGCGTGGACGACCTCGATCTGCTGATCCCCCATCAGGCGAACCTACGCATCTCCGAGATGGTGCGGCGCCGCTTGGGCCTGCCTGAAGAAAAGGTCGTCAACAACATCCAGCGCTACGGCAATACCACGGCGGCCACCATTCCCATTGCGCTTTCGGAGGCGGTGGCGGCGGGTCGCCTGGAGTCCGGGGACCTACTGGGCCTGGTCGCCTTCGGCTCGGGGTTCACCTGGGCGAGCGCTCTGGTGCGCTGGTAGGGCAGCGGCCGCCCCGCACCGTTGCGGTTGGGACCGTTGGGCTCGGGATCGAGACGCATTCGCCGTCTCTCCGTTGCCGTCCCGCGACGCCCAGGCCTGGACAGTGGCGCGCCTCTTTCTATCTTTTGAGTCTGTTGCGGCCCCAGTCTTGCGTCGGCCCACCACTCCGGTGACTCCGGACCTCAGCGGTCCGCGACTCGCATAACAGGACGAAGCGGGAATGAACAAGAAGCAGCTCGCACACATTGAAAAGCGGCTCCTCGAGGAGCGTGCGCGCGCCCTTCGCTCCCTGGGTCTCTTCGACCAGATGGCCAAGGCGGATCGGGAAGGTGGCGATTCCGACCTGGCCGC
This sequence comes from Gemmatimonadota bacterium, assembly GCA_041390105.1. Lineage (NCBI taxonomy): Bacteria > Pseudomonadati > Gemmatimonadota > Gemmatimonadota bacterium. The sequence goes on along the minus strand of JAWKQO010000001.1, from coordinate 1,255,244 downwards.
CTACACGGATCACATGGCCGATCAAGGGACCGAGGCCATGGAGCGGGAGAAAGCCGCGCTCTTTGCGACGAAGGAAGGCCGCTACCTCTATCGTCTCGAAGAGGCTCTGCGCCGCTTGTACAACGATCCCGACAACTTCGGCAAATGTCACACCTGCGGAGCAGAGGTGGGATTCGAGCGTCTCGACGCCCTACCTCATGCGCGCTACTGCATCGATTGCAAGCGTAAGGAAGAGGGGGCTGCGGCTGCCTGACGGCGCCCCGACTCTGCTGGCGAGAGCGCCCCTGCTGAACTCAGCGGGGGCGCTTCGTGTTTCGGGCTGCCTCCAACAGTGAATCTCCGGCCGCTTCCACCTGCCAGCGTTTGACGGAGGGAAGGGCCTTCAACTCACCCATGGTACCGGGCGCGCCCCGCGCGATCTCCATCAGCGCCGCGTTGGGTACCAGCAGTCCCCGATCCAGACCCAGTTCATCGGCCCGCTGGTTACGGGCGGCCTTGAGTCGCTCGAAGCGCTCTTCCACTTCGCGGGTGGGGCGATCGGCCCGGCCCCCGCTCCTGCGTGGATAGGGGGCGATCTCCGCGACGGGTGTCGCACGGGCGGAGCGCACCCGCTCCAGCAACTCCGCACCGGGCCCGCGGGCCACGGTCTTGGAGATGCCGCGCAGCCCCGCCAGTTCCTCGGTGGAGTCGATCCGACCCGTCGCCACCTCGGCGAGCACGCGGTCTTCCGCGATCCGGAAGGGAGCGCGGTCCCGTTCGCGCGCCAGGGCGTCACGCCAGCCCCAGGCCGCGCGCAGGCCTTCCAGCGTGGGGAGATCGAGTTTGCGTGCCCCGGTGAATCGGGTCACGGGGTCGAGCGGCTCCTCGTCGCCCGCCCAGCCGATCTGCTCCAACAGTTCGAACTCCTCTTCCACCCAGTGCAGCCGGCCCAGCTCGACCAGGCGCTCACGGAGGAGGTCCCACAAGTCGCCCAGGCTGCGCGTATCGGCGGCCGCATAGGCGAGTTGTTCGGTGGAGAGGGGCCGCTGGGCCCAATCAGCGCGTTGATACTTCTTGGAGAGCGAGATGCCGAGGTGGCGTTCGAGGAGCGCCGAGAGGCCGGTCTGTTGCTCTCCAGAAAGCGCGGCAGCGACCTGCGTATCGACGATGGAGCGGACACGTAGACCCAGATCCCGGTCCAGGAGTCGCAGGTCGTAGTCGGAGCCATGGAGCAGGACGGTGCGATCGGGGTCGGCCAAGGCCGGCGCCAGGATCGACCCGGGATTGAACGCCAGCGTGTCGATGACGAAGGTGTCCGACTCGGTCGAGAGCTGGAGCAGGCAGATGCGGTCGGAGTAGCGATGGAAACCCGCGGCTTCCGTATCGACGGCGAGCCGTGCAGACGAGTCGAGGGCCTCCACCAGCTTCTTCCCGCCCTCCTCGTCCTCGACCCAGAGGGTCCTCGACTGCGCGTGCCCCAGGCCCTGCCTCCCTTCGTGACTCGTCGCGCGCTCAACGGCCGGCACCGGATTCGCTCGGCTCGCCGCTCGACGCCCCCGGTACTCGCCACCCCAACGGGGGTTCCGTGTCTTGATTGCGGTGGGCGCTGTCGGCACGTTTCGGGCGCGTCGGCCTCCTCCCCGGAGGTCCCATCCGCCGCGACTCAGCCTCGGGAACGCATGTCGCTCCGCACGAAGATCGTCTGTACGCTCGGTCCCGCCTCCCGAAGCCCCGAGGCCGTGCGGGCGCTGGTGGCGGCCGGTCTGGATGTCGCCCGGATCAACATGTCTCATGGCACGCACGAGGAGCATGCCGCCCTGGTGGACGTGATCCGGACCGCGGCCGCCGAGGCGGGACGGCCCGTCGGGATCCTGGCCGACCTCCAGGGGCCCCGCATCCGGGTAGGGCACCTCGCCCAGCCCGTGGATCTCGTCGAGGGATCGAGCGTGGTCTTCGCGCCTGAGGGCGATGCCGGCCCCGGCGACCTCCCCACCACCTATGCACCACTGGCCACGGAGGTGCGGGCGGGCGATCTCCTGCTCCTGGACGACGGACTCCTCGAGCTCCGCTGCCTGCGGGTGGAGGGGTCCCGGGCCGAGTTCGAGGTGCTGCGGGGCGGACCGCTGAAGAGCCACAAGGGCATGAACCTCCCCGGGGTGGCCCTGGGGGCTCCCTCGCTGACCGAGAAAGACCTCGCGGATCTCGAATTCGCCCTCCAGCACAACGTGGAATTCGTCGGGCTCTCGTTCGTACGCAGCGCCGAAGACGTGATCCGACTCAAAGAGCTCGTGGCCGAACGGGCGCTCGTGGTCGCCAAGATCGAAATGGCGATCGCGCTGGGGGACCTCGAGGCCATCCTGGCGGCGACCGACGCCGTGATGGTGGCGCGTGGCGACCTGGGCGTAGAGCTCCCGTTCGAGCAGGTACCGCTGGCCCAGAAGCGGATCGTACAGGCCGCCAACCTGTTTGGCCGGCCGGTCATCACCGCCACGCAGATGCTCGAATCCATGATCGAGCACCCGCGACCGACCCGGGCGGAAGCCTCCGATGTCGCCAACGCGATCCTCGACGGAACCGACGCTGTCATGTTGTCCGGAGAGACGGCGGTCGGTGCCTACCCGGTGGGCGCGGTCCGAGCGATGGTGCGCATCGCCACCGAAGTGGAGAGGGCCGGTGCCGAGCGCCTGGCGCTTCGTCTGGGCGCGCTGGGGTCGGACGTCCAGCGCCACGGTGCCTCGTTGCGCGAACATGCGATCGCCTCCGCCACGGCGGAAGCGGCGCGCCGCCTCAAAGCCCCGGCCATCGTCGTAATCACGCGCAGCGGGTTCAGCGCCCGCCTCGTGTCGTCCTATCGCGTGCCCGTGCCGATCTTCGGCGTGTGCACGGATCCGCTTCGCTACCGCGAGCTATCGCTGGTATGGGGTGTGGTGCCGGTCCTGGCAGACCCCGAGGAGGTGAGCTACGAAGCCCTGACGGAAATCGGGCGCCGGGCCGTGATCGACTCGGGCGTGGGTCAGCCCGGCCAGTCGATCGTCGTCACGTCGGGGTTCCCGTTCCATCGAACCGGCTCGACCAACACGCTGCGGATCGAGTCGCTGTGAAGTTGACCTTCCTGGGCACCGGCACGTCGTTCGGCGTCCCAGTGGTGGGCTGTGCCTGTGAGACCTGCCGGTCCGAGGACGCGCGCGACCGGCGCACCCGGCACGGTGCTCTGGTGGAGTGGGGAAGCAAGCGACTGCTCATCGACACCCCACCCGAGTTGCGGATGCAGCTTCTCGCCGCGGACGTGAACGACGTCGACGCCGTGTGGTTCACGCATGCGCACGCGGACCACATACACGGCATCGACGATCTGCGGGCGTTCTCGTTCCGGGGTGGCCGGGACGTGCCCGCCTACGTGCCGCAGGGCACCGCCGGGTACTTCCACGCGCGCTTCCCCTACATCTTCGACGCGGCGGTGCAGGTCGCGGAAGGCACGTCCAAACCTCATGTACGGTTGGTCGAGGTCGATCCCGAAGGTCGCCTCGACGTTCTCGGTCGCATCGTCGAGCCGCTGCCGGTTCCCCACGGCGCCTTCACCGTGTATGGACTGCGCGTCGGCGCGCTGGGGTACATCACGGACGGAAAGGCGCTGCCCCCGCTGGTGGTCGAGCGCCTGCGCGGCGTCAAGGTGCTGGTCCTGAACGCGCTCTGGTTCGGACGCCCGCACCCCACACACTTCAACATCGAGGAAGCCGTGGCGGCCGCCCAGAGCATCGGTGCCGAGCGGACGTTCCTGACACATCTGACGCATCGGGTACGGCATGGCGAGCTCGAGGAGTCGTTGCCTCCCGGGATCGCTCCGGCCTACGACGGTTTGACGGTGGAGATCCCGGAATGAACGACTTGACGGGTTGGAGCCTCGACTACGCCAATGCCCTCGCCGACGCCCTGGGGGGGCGCGGCCCGACCCCCCAGAACCTGCAGTCCTCCCTGCGGCAGGAGGTGGAGCAGGCGCAGGGCGTCGTTGCCTCCGGCGAGCGGGAAGGCCGACTGGGTTTCATGGAGCTGCCGGGTCGACAGGACCTCGTGGCGGCGGTCCAGGGACTGGCCGACGGGTTCGGGCAGTGGTTCGAGACGGTGGTCGTCATCGGCATCGGTGGCTCCGCCCTGGGGGCCTGGGCCATGCGCGACGCGCTCCTGGGGCCCTACTGGAACGAGCGTAGCGCCGAGGCACGGGACTATTTTCCCCGCTTGTACTTCCTCGACAACCCGGATCCCGCCGTGGTCTCGGATCTGCTGGCGGTGATCGAGCCCACGCGGACGTTGTTCAACGTCGTGAGCAAGTCGGGCTCCACCGCCGAGACCATGGCGCTTTATCTGGTGATGCGTCGGATCCTGGATCAAGCCGTGGGCGCCGACGCGGCGCGCGGCCATTTCGTGTTCACCACCGATCCAGAGCGAGGTCCCTTGCGCGAGCTGGCGCAGCGAGAGGGAATCCCCACGCTGGCGGTGCCGGGCAATGTGGGAGGTCGTTTCTCGGTGCTTTCCCCCGTGGGCCTTTTTCCTGCTGCGCTCACCGGGATCGATTTGCGGGCGCTGATGGCCGGCGCCGCTGCCATGGACCAACGGTGTCGGAGTCCCGAGCTGGAGGACAATCCGGCCGCCCTGCTGGCGGCGCTCCTGCACGCGTGGGACGTCGAGCACGGGACACCCATCCATGTGTTGATGCCGTACTCGAGCCGCCTTCGTTCGTTCGCGCTTTGGTTCCAGCAGTTGTGGGCGGAGTCCCTGGGCAAGGAGAAGGGAGGGGAGGGGATCGGGCCCACGCCGCTCCCCGCCGTGGGGGCGACCGATCAGCATGCGCAGGTGCAGCTTTTCATGGAGGGTCCGCGCGACAAGTGTGTCGTGTTCCTGGCCGTGCGCGATTTCGCCGAGACGCTGACGATCCCCGACGTACACACGGACGTGGAGGCTGCGCGTTATCTGTCGGGGCATTCGGTGGCCACCTTGTTGGACACCGAGCGCCGCGCGACGACGGAGGCCCTGCGGCAGCGCGGACGGCCTTCGCTGACGCTGACCATCCCGGCCCTGGACACCGCCTCGCTCGGTGGGCTGTTCCAGCTGTTCGAGCATGCCACGGTCCTGGCGGGAGCGCTCTATGGTGTCGATCCCCTCGATCAGCCCGGCGTCGAGTTGGGGAAGCGACTCACGTACGGCCTGCTGGGCCGGGCCGGACACGAGATCGATCCCCTTCCGCCGGAGCGGACCGCACACACCTGGCAGGGGTAGGGCGGCTCGCTACGCGGCCGCCGGTTGCGGATCCCATCCGGGGGGAAGCCCTGACGCCGTGGTGGCACGGCTCCTGTGCGGAGCCGCTCCTGTACCGGCCCGGAGGGGTGGGTTACCTTCCAATCTACCCGGACGCGCCTTCTGGAAGGCCCCCGGATCTCCTTCAAACTCGTGAGTCGTACCATGAGCGAGCGCGGGGAATCTCCCTATATCATCGTCGAGAAGGGTGGCAGCGGATTCGGGTCGTTCGTACTCGGAGCGCTGCTCGGCGCCGGCGTGGCCCTCCTCCTGGCTCCGCGCTCGGGAGAGGAGACGCAGGCCGAGTTGAAGGCCCAGGCCCGTAAATGGAAGGGCATCGCCGAGGAACGCGTGCGCGATGCGAGTCGAGCCCTCGGACAGCGCGTCGACGACGCACGCGAGGAACTCCATTCACGGGTGGACGACGTGCGCGGGGCGATCGACTCCGGACGGCAGGCCGCGCGCGACGCGCGCGGCGACCTCGAACGTCGCCTCGAGCAGACCAAGGCGGCGTACCGTGCGGGGATTGACGCCGCACGCACCGCCGCCCGCGAAGTCCCGGGGGACGCCGACAGCGAGTCGTGACCCGCGCGGCCCGCGGGTGGCGCTTCATCCGCGACCTCATCGGCAAGGCGTACCGCGACGACATCTTCTTCATGGCGGGCGCGATCACCTTCAATCTGGTGATCGCCATTGTGCCGATCCTCCTGCTCGCCGCCGGCGTGACCGGCTGGGTGCTGCGGGCCCGCTTCGTCGATCCGGGCGCGGGAGCCGTGGGGTTGGTTCTACGACTCCTGCCCCGCGGCGCGGTGGACCCCGACCTGGTGGCGGCACTCGAGGATACGGTGGGCGGGGTGGTCGACCGCAGCGCCGGCCTGTCCCTCGCGGGTGCCCTCGTTCTCGTCTGGATCTCCACGCGGCTGGTCGGGACGCTGCGCTCGGTCCTGAGGCGGGTCTTCGATCAGAGAGTCGACCGGTCGTTGGTGGCGGGGAAATGGTTCGATTTCCGCATGGTGCTGGTCGGGGCCTCCTTCATCATCCTGGGGCTCGGCCTGGCCCGCGGTACGTCGCAGCTGATCGGCCTGCTTTCCGAGCGAGCGGGGCTCGCTCCGAGCCGCTGGGTGAACGAGGGTGCCGGAGCTGCGCTGGAGCTCCTGTTCATGTGGATCCTGCTGCTGGTGATCTATCGGGTGGTCCCCCTGGGCCGACTTCCTCGGCGGACGACCCTGACCGCGGCCACGATCACGGCGGTGAGCCTGACGGTGCTGAAAGAGGCGTTCGCCTGGTACATCCGGAACGTGGCGGACTTTTCCAGCACCTACGGGAACCTGGCGACCCTGGCGGTGCTCTTCTTCTACTTGTACTACGCGTCCGTGGCTTTCGTGCTGGGCGGCGAGGCGTCGGTGGTCCTCAACGGCCTGGGACCCCTCGCCGCGGAACGCATCTTGAACGGGGAACAGGAAGCCGCCGTTTCAGGGGAGGCTTCCCCGGCGGGTCGCCCCCTCGTTGAGCGGGTGCCACAATAGGGGGACCCTGCGGACGACCCGCAGGGAGAACCAGGTTGGACGGATGATGAGAGCCCGGATCGCACGGATGAGGCGCCTTTCCCGGTGGGGCGCGACCACAGTGGTCGCCGCCGCCTGGGCTTCGGCCGTGCCGGTCGGTGCCCAGCTCCTCGACGGCGACGACGGGACCCTCTACCGCACCCGGGCGGTGGAGCACGGTCTCGAGCTCGATCAGCCCCTGCTGGATCATGCGGGTCCCTACATCGTGGTCCATCTCGCCGAGAACCGGGTCCTTCTGATGGAGGGGGGTCGGATCATCTGGTCGGCGCCGGCCGGAACCGGGACGGGGTTTCGGCTGTCGGGCCAGGGGAAGCGTTGGCAGTTCACAACCCCCAAGGGTCTCTTTCGTGTTCGCCGAATGGAGAAGGACCCCGTTTGGGAGGCACCGGACTGGTACTACGTCGAGAAAGGGATCCGCATCCCTCCGCAGGACCACCCCTCCCGACGGATTCCCGGCGTGATGGGGACCACGGCACTCTACCTCGGAGACGGGCTGGCCATCCACGGAACCAACTCGCCCGGTCTTCTCCTCAATCCCGACCCGGAGCGCCGGAGGGTCTCGCACGGATGCATTCGCCTCACGAACGAAGCGGCGCGGGACCTCTACCACCGGGTCGAGGTCGGCACGCCGGTCCTCATCTACTGAGCCGAGCCGCGCTGTGAGCAATGAAGGGGCGGTCCAGGTCGTGGCCCGCAACAAGAAAGCCCGCCACGAGTATCAGATTCTCGATGAGTGGGAGGCGGGGATCGTGCTGACGGGTCCCGAGGTCAAGTCGCTCCGTCAGGGCAAGGTGGCGTTTCAGGACGCGTTCGCGCGCGTCCAGGACGGGGAGGTGTGGCTGCACAGCCTGCACATCAGCCCCTACGAGGAAGCGAACCGCTGGAACCTCGACCCGGTACGCCCCCGCAAGCTGCTGTTGCACCGCCAAGAGATCCGCAAGCTGGTGGGGCGGGTCGAGGAGAAGGGGCTGACCCTGGTCCCCCTGGATATCCACTTCCGCAGAGGCCGGGCCAAGGTCGCTCTGGGCCTCGGCCGCGGGAAGAAGTTGCACGACAAGCGCGACAGCATCCGGGAGCGCATGCAGGAGCGCGATGCCGCCCGGGCGCTGGGGCGGCGCGGATGAAGCGGCTGGCACTTCTGCTCGGACTCGCCGCCTGGGGACAGCCCGGTGTTGGAGTCGCGCAGGCCCCCGACGTGTGGATCCGGCTGGGAGGTCGGGAGTCGGAGGCCGTGGCGGTCGACGACCGCCGTGGCTTCGCCGCCTTCGACGCGACCGAGCTGGCCCACTTCGGCTGGCCGGTCGAGCGCCATCGGGATACCGTCTCCATCGGCGTGAACGGGGGGCGGATCCGCCTTGCCGTGGGCACGCCCTACTTCCGCTGGGACGACGACCTACTGCAGTTCACGGATGCGCCCTACGTGGAGCGCGGTCAGGTTCTGGTGCCCGTCCAGTTGCTCGTCGACTTCTTCCCCGATCGCGTGCCGGGGTTCGGGTTCGATCCGGCAACGCGCACCCTGTTTGAAACGCAGGTGGCCCTGAGGCCGCCGCCGCCACCCGTGCAGACGCGCGCGTCGAGAGTGGTGGTGATCGACCCGGGCCACGGGGGGCGAGACCCCGGTGCGATCGGCAGTGGTGGCGTGCGGGAGAAGGACGTGGCGCTCGGCATCGCGCGAGCGCTCGCCCAGGAGCTGGCCCGTGACTCGACGATCGAGGTCCATCTGACCCGCGACCGGGACGTGCGGGTCCCGCTTTGGCGCCGCGGCGAAATGGCGACGCTCGTGAAGGGTGATCGACCCGGCATCTTCCTGAGCATCCACGCGAACGCGCTGCCCGCGTCCCGGGCCACGCGGGGCTTCGAGATCTACTACCTCTCCGAGGCTCGCACCGACGACGAGCGCCGCGTGGCGGCCATCGAAAACGCTGCGGATCAGACCGTCCTGTCGGGACCAGCGCCCGACGAGCTGGGGCAGATCCTCGGAGAACTGCGCAACCTCGACTACCAACACTGGTCAGCCCACCTCGCCGAGGTCCTGGGCGAGGACCTGGAGCAGGTGCATCCCGGACGCAACCGCGGGGTCAAGCAGGGCCCATTCGCTGTGATCACGAACGCGCTGATGCCGGCCGTCCTGATCGAGGTGGGCTACCTGACGCATGCGGGGGAAGAGCGGCTCCTGGGCCGGCCCGAGTTCCAGGAGAGCGCGGCCGGTGCGCTCGCCACGGCGGTTCAGCGCTTCTTCGAGCAGTATCCGACCGGGTCGGCAGCGCTGAACGCCCCGGTGGGGCGATGAGGCTCGAACAGGAGCTCTTCGGAACCCGCTTCCCAAACCCTGTGCTGCTGGCGGCCGGAACCTGTGGCTTCGGACAGGAGTTGGTCGAGGTCACGGACCTGGAAGCACTGGGGGGCTTCGTCACCAAATCCGTGACGCGGGAGCCGCGAGGGGGCAACCCCGCGCCCCGGGTGGCGGAGTTCCATGCCGGTATGCTGAATTCCATCGGGCTGGCGAACCCCGGCGTGGATGAAGTGAAACGATCGAAGCTCCCGTGGCTTCGGGACCACGTCCGGCGTCCCCGTGTCTTCGTGAGCGTCGCGGGTCATGATGCCGACGAGTACGAGCATGTGGTCGCGCGCCTGGACGACGCCGACGGGTTCGTCGGGTTCGAGATCAACCTCTCCTGCCCCAACGACGCCAAGCGTGGCGGTCTTCCGTTCGCTCTCGATCCGGAGGCGTTGGTCGCCGTCCTGGAACGCGTGCGGGCGCGGACCGACCGTCCGCTCTGGGCCAAGCTGGCGCCGAACGCTCCCGACCCGGGAGAGAGCGCTCGTCTGGCCGTCGAAGCCGGGGCGGACGGGGTCACCATGGTCAACACGCTTCCGGGGCTGCAGTTCGACGTGGACACCCGTGTCGCTCGTCTCGGCGCGGGTCCGGGTGGCATGAGCGGTCCTGCCCTCCTTCCCGTCGGAGTGCATGCGGTGTGGAGGGCGCGCCAGCGCGTCGAGGTGCCGATCGTGGGCGTGGGTGGCGTGGCCACTGCCGGAGATGCCGTGCAATACCTGCTCGCCGGCGCTTCACTGGTCCAGATCGGCACGGCCTCGTTCGCGGATCCCGCTTCCGCGGGCCGGGTAGTCGAGGAACTCGGCCGGTTCGGCCGCGAGCGCGGGTTCGCGCATGTGAAGGCGCTGATCGGAGCTGGCAGAACGCAGTGAGTCCAGATCCTCTCGAGAGCGGACGACCGCAGGTTGCTCTGGCTCTCGATGTACCCGACCGGGGCACTGCCCTGGCCCTCCTCGATCGCTTGGGGCCCGAGCCGCGGATCTACAAGGTCGGCCTCGAGCTCTTCGCCGCCGAGGGGCCCGCGCTGGTTCGCGAGGTGCTGCAGAGGGGCCATCGGGTCTTCCTCGACCTCAAGCTCCACGACATCCCCAACACCGTGGCCGGCGCAGTCGCGGTGGCCGCCCGCCTGGGGGTCGAGTGGCTGACCGTGCACACGAGCGGCGGGCCGACCATGCTGGAGGCCGCCGCGCGAGCGGCTCAGGGGGGGGTGCGTCTGTTGGGGGTGACGGTGCTGACGTCTTTGGATGCCCCGGCCCTCTCGCTCCTGTTGGGGCGGGCGCCGGTCGACGTGGAACAGGAGGTCCGCCGCAGGGCCGGATGGGCGCTCGACGCCGGTCTGGACGGCGTGGTCTGCTCGGTGGCGGAGGCCAGCGGGCTGCGCGAGGCCTTCGGGCGGCGCCTCTTGCTGGTGACCCCCGGGATCCGTCTCGTCCATCAGGGGGTCGATGACCAGGCCCGGGTCGCGTCCCCGACGGAGGCCGCCCGGGCGGGGTCCGACCTCCTGGTGATCGGCCGTGCCGTCACCGGCGCCGCGGACCCTGCGGCGGCGCTCGCCCGGGTGCACGCGGAGCTGGCCGCCGCGTTCCAGCGAACGTGAAGGCCGTTCGCAATGCCGCCTGGATTCTCCTGTTGGCGTGGGTGCCAGTTCCAGCGTCGGCTCAGGAGGGTTTGAACGGAAGCGCTCGGGCCGTGCAGCGAGCGTTGGCCGAGCGGGACTGGGGTGGGGTCCGGGAGTGGCTGCGTCCCGACGGTGTCCTCCTGCACCTGCACGACGAGACGCACTCCGGACTGGCGCCCGGGCAGGCATTGGCGGCGCTCCGGGACTTCTTCGACGCCCACGAGGCCGGAGGGATGCGTAGCGGCCGCGTCGCGGCGACGGAGGGCGACCCCGGACGGGGGTTCGCCGAGATGGAGTGGGACACGGTGGTGCTGGGGACCTCGGAGGCGGTACGCTACCGCCTGTTCACCAGCCTCGTGTGGGACGAGGGCCGCTGGTGGATCGACGAGTTGCGGGTGTTGCCGCGCGCCGGGCGCGGGCGCGTCTGACCCCTGCCACGACGAAAGAACGGACGACGATGTCGCTGGAGCTCTACGATACCCTGACCCGGTCCGCCCGGCCCTTCGAGCCGCTGCATGCGCCGCGGGTTCTCGTATATGCCTGCGGACCGACGGTGTACAACCACGCGCACATCGGGAACTTCCGGTCCTTCGTCTTCTATGACGTCCTCCGCCGCTACCTGATCTGGTCGGGCTACGACGTTCGCTTCGTCATGAACCTGACCGACGTCGACGACAAGACCATCGAAGGAGCACGACGCCGCGGCGTTCCGCTGCAGGAGTACACCCGTCCCTACGCGGATGCCATCCTGTCGGAGTCCGCGGCGCTCGGGATCCGCCGCCCGGATGCGACTCCGCTCGCGACGCATTGGGTTCCGCAGATGTTGGACTTCATCGGTCGCCTGATCGAGAAGGGTCTGGCCTACACCACGGAAGACGGCTCGGTGTACTACCGCATCGCGGCCTTTCCAGACTATGGGAAGCTGTCGGGGATCGATCCCGATGCGGTGCGCTCGGGTGCCCGCGTGGCGGTAGACGAATACGCCAAGGACGACGCCCGCGATTTCGCGCTGTGGAAGGCCGCCAAGCCGGTGGACGAGGAGGTCGGTGCGGCTTGGGATTCACCGTGGGGGCGGGGGCGGCCCGGCTGGCACATCGAGTGCTCGGCCATGAGCATGGGCGAGCTGGCCGAGACGTTGGATATCCACCTGGGTGGCGAGGACCTGGTCTTTCCCCACCACGAGGACGAGATCGCGCAGTCGGAGGGGCTGACCGGCCGGACCTTCGTGCGGTACTGGGTGCACGTGAAGCACCTTCTGCTCGAAGACCGCAAGATGTCGAAGTCGTTGGGCAACACACTCACCGTGCGACAACTCCTCGACGCAGGCGTGGACCCTGCCGCGGTGCGGCACATGTTGATCTCGTCGCACTACCGTCACGAGCTGAACTTCAAGCGCGAAGGCCTCGCGGCATCGAGTGCAGCCGTGCGCCGGCTCGCTGATCTCGCACTCCGCCTGGAAGAGGAGGGGCAGTCCGCCTTCAGCCACTCCACGCGCATGGAGGAGTTGGCGGCACGGCTGCGGGCCGAGTTCCGCGCGGCCATGGACGACGACCTCAACACCCCCAATGCGCTGGCCGCGTTGTTCGGGTGGGTGCGCGATGTGAACGCGGAGCTGGATGCCCATCCCGGCACGCCGGGGAGCGAGCGCGCTCAGGCGCGGGAGGCCCTGGAGTCGGTCGATTCGGTCCTGGGGCTGCTCGAGCTGGCGCGACGAGCGCAGGAGACGTCGGCGGGGCGGGAGCGGGAGATCGAAGCGCTGGTGGCCCAGCGGGACGAGGCCCGGGCGCGCAGGGATTTCCAGGCGGCGGACGACATCCGGGATCGGCTCGCTGCCGAGGGCGTGATCCTGGAAGACACGCCTGGGGGGACCCGCTGGAAGCTGGCGGCGGGAGGGGACCGATCCGGTTGACACTCCAGGAAATAGAGGCCTATACTAACTGGCTCTGTTTCCGCTGACGTAGCTCAATTGGTAGAGCAGCTGCCTTGTAAGCAGCAGGTTAAGGGTTCGAGTCCCTTCGTCAGCTCGTGTGGTCGCCGGGGCTCCCAGGGATGGGGGCGTCCGGCCTCCGCCGGCGAAGGGCAGGGCCGGCACGGCCGGTGGGGTACCGAAGCGGTCAAACGGGGCAGACTGTAAATCTGCTGGCTCATGCCTTCGAAGGTTCGAATCCTTCCCCCACCATCGGTGGTCGAGTGTGCGGGAGTAGCTCAGTTGGCTAGAGCATCAGCCTTCCAAGCTGAGGGTCGCGGGTTCGAGTCCCGTCTCCCGCTTGCAGTGCTGACCGGGTGAGCACCGGTCAGGAACGGTGGGTAAGCTCCGGTAGCTCAGGGGTAGAGCGCTTCCTTGGTAAGGAAGAGGTCATGGGTTCAAATCCCATTCGGAGCTCTTCGGTTCGAATCACGGTCGCAGACTAGGGCGAGGCGCGCGCGGGCAACGGCACCCGCCCGCCCGCTACATCCTCGCAGATCGCAGCGAACGCCTCGGCGATCCGATCCCACCCGAAGTGCTCGCGCACGTAGGCGGCTCCCGCGCCACCCAGCCGGCGAGCCTCCTCCTCGTCCTCCAGCAACTCGACCACCACGTCGGCGAACGCGTCCGCCTCGTCGGCAAAGCGCACGTGTGAGCGGTCCTCGACCGGAAGGCCCTCGGCGCCGACGCGGGTGGTGATCACCGGCCGCTCCATGGCCATCGCCTCGAAGATCTTGAGACGCGTGCCCCCTCCGATCCGAATCGGCACGACGAAGGCGGCAGCGCGCTCGACGTAGGGCCTCACGTCGGGAACGCGTCCCACCAGTTCCAGACCGGCCGACGCCTCCGCCATGCGACGGATTCGTTCGGTGGGATTCCGTCCCACCAACGTCAGCTGGGCATCGGGCACCCGCGCCCGCACCTTGGGAAGGATCTCCTCGGCGAAGAAGACGATCGCGTCCTCGTTGGGCATCCAGTCCATGGCGCCTGTGAAGACAAGCTCGCGCGAGCCTGCTGGAGGCCCGTGCGACGGCTTGAAGTAGTCGGTGTCGACCCCGGTGGGGACCCACGACACCGAGGGGAGACCGTAGTCCGCTTCCATCTTGTGGGCGTCGGCCTCCGAGACCGCCACCACATGGTCGAAGCGCCGGCACTCGCGCCCTTCGATCCAGCGCATGCGCCGCCATTGGCTGCCGAAGTAGGTGCGTCGCAGCCGGGAGCGCGAGACCTGTGTGTGCCGCTCCCAGATCGCGGCTTCGACGTTGTGCTGAAACAGGACTGTCGGGCATCCGAGCCCGCCCGGGACGTTGCGACTGGGAAAGAGGAAGTCGCAGACCAGCACGTCGTAGCGTCCGCTGGCGACCTGCCTACGTACCCGGGCCTCCATCTCGCGGGACCGATACTTCGCGACCGCGTAGGGCAGGCGGGAGAACACGTTGAGCAAGAGGTCGCCGTACAGGCGGGGAGAGTCCTTGGGCGTGGTGCGGAACGGGACCCGATCGAGCTCGTGGCAGTACTCGCTGGCGCGCTCGATGGCGTCGGGCGCCGCGTTTCCGTCGTCCAGCGTGAGATAGGTGATGTGATGGTCGCGCTTCAGCGCCTTCAGCATGTGGTAGGTCCGGATGCGCCCACCCTTGTCCAGTGGATGGAGCAACTCGGTTTTGAGCCACAGGATGCGCATCAGACGGATCCCGCCATGGCCGTGAGCCCGGGGACCATCGTCACGTCCTCGACGGCCTCGCCGTCGATGAAGATGCGCTGCCACACCTCGAGGTTCACCAGGCTCCAGAGACGCTCCTGATGCCCTCCGGCCCCGGCGTCGTGTTCCGCCACCAGCGTGCGCAGGGCCTCTTCGCGGAACAGGCCACGCGAGCGGGCGCGATCCGACAGCACGAACTCCTCCACGATGGCGCGGTAGGGGCCCCGCAGCCACGGACCCACCGGCACTGGAAAGCCCATCTTGCGACGGCGCAGGATGGTCTCCGGGAGGACGTCCCGCATGGCTTCCCGCAGTACCACTTTGGTCGTCCATCCCTTGAGCTTCAGGTGGCGCGGGAGCCGGGCGGCGAACTCCACCAGCGGGTGGTCCAGGAAGGGGACGCGGCTCTCGATGGACGCGCCCATGCTCATCTGGTCCTGCTTCATCAACAGCTCGTGCAGGTAGGTGGAGGAATCCGCGTAGAGCATCTGATCCAGGAGGTCGTCGCTCCCGCAGCGCTCGGTGGCCTGGTGGTAGGCCGCATAGGGGTCCAGCGAGCGTGTACGCTCCCGGAGCGAGGGATCCAGAAGGGTGGCCTGCCGGTTCCTGCCGAACACGGCGAAGTTGTCCAAGTAGATCGCTTCCAGATCCGCAGGCATCACCAGGAAGGTGCGCGAGAGTCGGCGACGCCACTTGGATGCGGCCGGGAGTAATCCGATGCCTCCGCGTACGGCGTGGCGCAGCGGGCTCGGGATGTGGCCATAGCGACGCCCCATCTGCAAGTTCAACAGCGTGACCCGGTAGCGGTTGTATCCGGCCAAGGTCTCGTCGCTGCCTTCTCCGGTGAGGACGACCTTGACCCGCTCACGCGCCAGCCGCGCCACGAAATGGAGCGGGACCGAAGACGGGTGCGCCATCGGCTCGTCCTCGAACCACACCATCCGGGGCACGGCGCGCCAGAAGTCGTCAGGATGTACGACGATCTCTCGATGATCCGTGCGGAAGCGCTCGGCGACCTGACGTGCGTAGGCGAGCTCGTTGGCTTCCCGTTCGGCGAAGGCCACCGAGAACGTCTTCACCTGATCGTCGATGAGCGAGCTCATGAGCGCGGTGATGGCGGCGGAGTCGATGCCGCCAGAGAGAAACGCCCCCAAAGGAACGTCGGCCATCAGCCGCAGACGAACCGCCTCGGTCAAACGCTCCCGGTACTCCTGGATGAGGTCCGCATCGGACCCCTCGGCCCTGGGGCCTCCCATGGCCAGATCCCAGTAGCGCTCGATCGACACGCGGCCGTCCTGCCAGGTGAGTGTGTGCCCAGCGGGCAGACGCCGAATCCCGGCGAAGAGGGTCTCGTCTCCGAACGTCGAGTGATTGGCGAGGAAGTCGGGGAGTGAGTCCAGGTTGAGCGCCACGCCCACACCTGCGGCCAGGATCGCCTTGATCTCCGAGCCGAACGTCAGGGTGCCGTCCTGGCTCAGGTGATAGTAGAGGGGTTTGATGCCGAAGCGGTCGCGCACAAGTACGAGCTTGCGCTGGTCGACATGCCAGATGGCGAAGGCGAACATGCCGCGAAAGCGTCGGACGGCGTCCAGCCCTTCCCGCTCGTACCATCGGAGCAGCGACTCCGTATCGCAGTGCGTATGGTACGGCACACCGTCGGCCTTGAGGTGCGCCATCAAGTCGGGGTGATTGTAGATCTCACCGTTGTAGACCAGATGAAGCCGGCCGTCGTCGGATGCCATGGGCTGACGGCCACCCTCCACGTCGACGATGCTGAGGCGGCGGTGTCCGAGTCCGACGCCTTCGCCCACGTATTCTCCGGATCCATCTGGCCCTCGATGCTCGATCGTGTGGGCCATCCGGCGAATGCGGTCGACGTCGACCGTTCCGCCGACGGCTCGGGGGATCGCGATGCCGCAGATTCCGCACATGGTTCAGTCGTCTCGACGAAGCGCGCGTGGCTCGGGGGCGAAGGACATGCGTGTCAGCTCCAGGTCCAGCGGCCGCGGACCGCGCGGTAGGATGCCGTCAGCGGGGCGGCCAGCAGCAGGAGCGCCCACCCGGCCTCGCGCGAAAGACGCACGATCGCGCGAGGGCGCAGCACCGCCAACAGCACCAGCGCGGCCCCGGCCGCCCCGAGCACGGGGAGCGCGAGGGGCTGCACCCAACGCCACAGCAGGGGTCCCAGGGATGCGACGGCCACGAGCATAAGGAACGGCGTGGCCAAGCGGAGCAACTTGTGGCACAGGAACTGGATCCAGACGGGGTTTCGCCAAGGCAGCAGCACGCGGGGCATCCAGAGGCAGAACTGGATCATGCCCGTGAGCGTACGCACCTTGCGGCGGAAGTCCTGGGCTCGGGTGAAGTGGCGGGGGTCGACCGCCAGTGCTTCCTCACAATAGTCGACCCGTTCGCCCTGGAACACCACGTTGAAAGGGACGAAGAGGTCGTCACAGATCGCACCGGCGGGAAGAGGCTTCCACAACGAGCGGCGCATTCCGTAGATGGCTCCGGTCACGGCAACGATGCTGTGGACCGACGCCTCGCCGCGACGAATGAACTGCTCCAGCCTCCACAGGGAATCCGCGACCCGGCCCGCGCGCTGCTGGGTCTCGTACCCGCCGGACACCGCGCCCACGCCAGGCTCGGCGAGTCGCTGCGCCAAGCGCAGGAGGGCATCGGGCGCGAAGCGTTGGCCGGTGTCGGCGAAGATCACCAGAGGACGCGTGGCCGCGCGTACGCCCGCATTCAGCGTGGCAGCCTTGCCGCCCGGAGGGTCGCCGGGCACGACGATGACCTGCTCGCCCAGCGAGGAGCGATAGTCGTGGGTCGACCAGGCCGCGGTGGGATCGACCGCCACGACGATCTCCAACTGGCCGGGGGGGAAGTCGGACGCCTCGAGGTTCTCCACCCGGCGAGCCACCTGTTCAGGGTCGTCCCGGGTCGCGATCACCACCGATACCGCCTCGACCGGCCCGCCCTCGGCATGGATGCGGGGCGGACGCCCAAAGGCCCGTAGCCCGATCGGGTACAGCCCCCACGCGAGCACGACCAGGAGGAGGGCGATGATGCCGGGCAGGATCACGGCCGTTCGACTGGCGAGGGCGGTGGCGTCGCGGCGTAGTGGGAAGTGAGGGGCTCCGCCGGGGGCAGGCGGCGCACGGGCGTGGCGAAGCGCCCGTCGTCCAGGTACCAACGGACCATCCGGCTCAGCCCGTCGCTCAACGGTACGGCGGCCGAGAAGCCGGCCTGCTGAATGCGGTCCGCTTCGAACTGGGTCTCCATCTCCGCCAGTTTCCGGATGCGGGCTCCAGAGATCGGCAGGTTGGCGCCGGTCAGCCGGATCGTCCAGTCGAAGGGCTTTGCAAGGAGCAGCCCGAGTCCGAGGGGCACCCGTAGCGACGGAGGGGTCCGCCCGAGGGCCCGGTAGATCGTATCCGCGATCCGACCGCTGGAGAGATCCGGTTTGTCCGCATAGTTGAAGACGTGGAATCCCGGCTCCCGCACGTGCTCCCAGAGGTGGAAGGTGGCGTCGACGAGGTTCTCGACGTAGGCGAGGCTCTTGATGTTGGTGCCCTCGCCGATCTGAAGGAAGCGGCCCCGCGCGATCTGCCGGATCAGGGCGAACATGTTCGCGAAGTTCCCAGGTCCGAAGACCACCGTCGGCCGAATCACCCAGGCCGTGCGATCCGGCCCGGAGTCGGTCCAGGCCCGAAACACCTGTTCCCCCGCGAGCTTCGACGCGCCGTAGGGGGCTTCTGGGCTCGGCGGCGTGGCTTCGGTCCGGGGAGGCGGGGTGGACCCGTAGACTGCCACGGAGCTGTAGAAGCAGAGCTCCCGTACCCCGTGCTCCTCCATCGCCTGGACCAGCACGCGGGCGGCGCCTTCGTTGACGTCGAAGTAGGTCTGCTCGGAGATCCCGAAGTCGTGGTGGGCTGCAGCCAGGTGCAGGACCCGGTCCACCCCCTGGATCGCCTCACGGACCGCGGCAGGGTCGCGGACGTCGCCCACGATGGAATGGACCCCGGGATACGGACAGGGTGCGAGGTCCAGAACGGTGACCTCGGACCCGGCTCGGATCAGTCGCTCGATGAAGTAGCTGCCGATGAAGCCGGCGCCACCGGTGATCAGGACACGCATCTTCTCGCTCGGACCCCTCCTTCCGGCGGGAGGGGCTGCAAGAGCCGAGCCAGGGTGAAGGAGGCGAAACCTGTTGAAAGACAAGGCGATAGCGCCATGGATCCGTGTCGGCTCGACGCAACACCACGTTGAAGCGCTCCCGCTGCCCAGGAGTCTCTCCAGGGGCGCCGGGGCGGTCAAGGCGTGCAGGTGGTCGACCCCTGCGGGTGCCGCGCGGCACCACGGGAAGATGGGGTCCAGGCCGGGGTCCCAGCGTTGACACTATTTGGTGTCCCGTCTAGCTTTCCCTGTCTGTCCCCCAGCCGGTGCCTTGTGTCCCGGTCGGGGGATGTTCGGTCTGCGGTCCGCACGGAACAATCCCGAGTCGAGATCCCGTCCCCGCCGGCTCCGCCGGAGGATCGGATGACGGTCCAACGAGCTGCCCACGGGGGAGCCTCGGCGGGCCGGTTGGCTTCTCACCCGTCCGGGACTCCACGCTCCCGCCGATCGAGACCCGCCCGCGGGGGAGGGATGGCGTCGACGCGAAGCCGCCGGCTTCGCCCACGCTCCTCGCCGCCGGCGAAACCGCGTAGCGACCGGACCACCGAACCCGACTAACCTGGGCATCGACGAGGAACGACGATGGGCAAGGAGAAATTCGAGCGTACCAAGCCGCACGTGAACGTGGGGACGATCGGCCACGTGGACCACGGGAAGACGACGTTGACGGCGGCGATCACGGTAACGCAGGCGAAGAAGCACGGGGGCAACGCGGTCGCGTTCGACCAGATCGACAAGGCGCCGGAGGAGCGGGAGCGGGGGATCACGATCGCGACGGCGCACGTGGAGTACGAGACGGCGAACCGGCACTACGCGCACGTGGACTGCCCGGGGCACGCGGACTATGTGAAGAACATGATCACCGGGGCGGCTCAGATGGACGGAGCGATCCTGGTGGTGAGCGCGGCGGACGGACCGATGCCGCAGACGCGGGAGCACATTTTGTTGGCGCGTCAGGTGAACGTGCCGTACATCGTGGTGTTCCTGAACAAGGTGGACATGGTGGACGACCCGGAGCTCTTGGAGTTGGTGGAGCTGGAGGTTCGGGAGCTTCTGAGCGAGTACGATTTTCCTGGGGACGACATCCCGGTGGTGAAGGGATCGGCGTTGAAGGCACTGGAGGCGGCGGGCGAGGGTCCGGACGCGGAGTGCATCCAGGAGCTGATGGACGCGATCGACAGCTACATCCCGGAGCCGGAGCGGGACATCGACCGGCCGTTCCTGATGCCTGTGGAGGACGTGTTCTCGATCACGGGGCGGGGGACGGTAGCGACGGGACGGATCGAGCGTGGGATCGTGAAGGTGGGCGACGAGGTGTCGCTGGTGGGGATGGGCTCGGACAAGAAGACGGTGGTGACCGGGGTGGAGATGTTCCGGAAGCTGCTGGAAGAGGGCCGAGCGGGAGACAACGCGGGCCTGCTGCTGCGGGGCGTGGGGAAGGACGAGATCGAGCGCGGGCAGGTGTTGGCGAAGCCGGGGTCGATCACGCCGCATACGAAGTTCAAGGCGGAGGTGTACGTCCTGACGAAGGAAGAGGGGGGACGCCACACGCCGTTCTTCAACGGGTACCGGCCGCAGTTCTACTTCCGGACGACGGACGTGACGGGGTCGGTGCAGTTGCCGGGCGGAGTGGAGATGGTGATGCCGGGGGACAACGTGCAGATGGAGATCGAGCTGATCACGCCGATCGCCATGGACACGGAGCTGCGCTTCGCGATCCGCGAGGGCGGCCGCACCGTCGGCGCCGGCGTCGTCACCGAGATCATCGAGTAGCACCCGGGAGGAACCACGATGCCGCGCGACCGCATCACGCTCGCCTGCACCGAGTGTCAGGAGCGGAACTACACCGCCACCAAGAACAAGCGGCTGCACTCCGAGCGCGTCGAGCACAAGAAGTACTGCCCTCGGTGCCGGACGCACCGCGTGCACAAAGAAACGAAGTAGGCTGGGAGCATCGCCGACACCATGGCTGCCGAACAGGGAAGTCGTTCGCTCGTCCAGAACACCCGGTCCTTCGTGGAGGACTGCTGGGCCGAGTTGCACAAGGTCACGTGGCCCGACTGGCCTCAGACCCGCAACGCGACCTGGGTGATCATTCTGTTCGTGGTGCTGGTCTCGGCCGTGATCTGGGTGATGGATCTGGTGGCCCGAGGCGGCATCAACATGATCCTGAGCATCTTCGGCGCGGCCTGAGGCGGGGTTCATGACCGAACCGAGCCCCGATTCCCGCTGGTACGCGGTGCAGACCTATTCGGGTCATGAGAACAAGGTGCAGAAGCTCATTCTCCGGAAGGCGAGCGACGAGGCCGACCTGGGAGGGAGCGACATCTTCGATGTGCTCGTTCCCACGCAGGACGTGGTCGAGATCAAGAACGGGAAGCGAGTGACGGTGACCCGGCGTCTCTATCCCGGATACGTCCTCGTGCAGATGCTGCTCAACGAGCAGACGCAACACCTGATCAACAACATCCAGGGTGTGATCAAGTTCGTCGGGTCGGGGCGTGAGCCCCAGGCGCTGCGCGACGAGGAGATGAACAAGATCCTCGGAATCAAGTCCGAGGAGGACGAGGAGCGGGAGGAGATCCCGTTCCACGCGGGCCAGGTGGTCGAGATCACGCAGGGACCGTTCACCGACTTCTCGGGGACCGTCCAGCAGGTCTTCCACGACAAAGGCAAAGTGAAGGTGGAGGTGTCGCTTTTCGGACGCCCCACCTCGGTGGAGTTGGACTATACCCAGCTTCGGGGCTACTAGGGGCTGACGCATCATGGCGAAGAAGATCACAGGATACATCAAGCTCCAGGTGCCCGCGGGTGCCGCGAACCCGGCGCCCCCGGTGGGGCCGGCGCTCGGCCAGCACGGCGTCAACATCATGGAGTTCTGCAAGCAGTTCAACGCGCGGACGCAGGGTCAGCCCGGGATGATCATCCCGGTGGTGATCACCGTGTATGCGGACCGTTCGTTCACCTTCATCACCAAGACGCCTCCAGCGGCCGTGCTGCTGAAGAAGGCGGCCGGCATCCCCAAGGGCGCCGGTGTCCCGAACCGGGACAAGGTGGGAAAGGTGACGCAGGCCCAGCTCCGCGAGATTGCCGAGCTCAAGATGCCCGACCTGAACGCCAACGATGTCGAAGCTGCCATGCGGATGATCGCGGGCACGGCGCGCTCCATGGGGTTGGAGGTCGAAGTCTGATCCCGGGGGCTGGGGCCCCCGAGACGTGCCCGATGAACCACCACCTGCGAGCCGCCAGGGGTGGGAGGGCCAATGGACGGCTCACGACAACATGCCGAAACGCGGAAAGAAGTACGCCGAGGCGCGCAGGCGCGTGCCCGCCGGCCAGCGGTTCGACGCGAGTGACGCGCTCGATCTGCTGAAATCCCTCTCCTTTGCGAAGTTCGACGAGACCGTCGAGGTCGCCACCCGCCTCGGGGTCGATCCTCGTAAGGCCGATCAGGTCGTGCGTGGCACCGTCGTCCTTCCGAACGGGACCGGGAAGTCGGTCCGTGTGCTCGTGATCGCCCAGGGCGAGAAGCTCAAGGAGGCGGAGCAAGCGGGGGCCGACTATGCGGGCACCGAATACGTCCAGAAGATCAAGGATGGCTGGCTCGATTTCGACGTTGCTGTGGCCACGCCCGACCTGATGGGGCAGGTGGGGCAGCTCGGGAAGATCCTGGGCCCCCGTGGCCTCATGCCTTCCCCCAAGGCGGGGACGGTGACCTTGGACGTGGCCAAGGCGGTCAACGAGATCAAGGCCGGTAAGATCGAGTTCCGGGTCGACAAGACCGGGAACGTCCACGCTCCCATCGGCCGCGTATCGTTCAGCAGGGATCAGCTACAGGAGAACCTGCGGGCGTTCATGGATTCGATTCTTCGGGCCAAGCCGTCGTCGGCCAAGGGCACGTACGTACGTAGCGTCACGGTCTCCAGCACCATGGGGCCGGGCATCGCGATCGACCCGAACTCGTTCGGGAGGGCCGGCTGATGAAGCGCTCGGTGAAGGAACAGTTCGTCTCTGACCTCCAAGGGCGCATCGATCCTACGACGGTGCTCTACCTGACGGATTTCAGCGGGCTCGATGTGGCGTCCATGACCGAGTTGCGCCGTCAGTTGCGGGCGACCGGTGCCCAGTTCGTGGTCGTCAAGAACCGCCTGGCGCAGCGCGCTCTGGCGGAGCTCGACGTGCCGGGACTGACGGAGCACCTGAAAGGGCCCACGGGCGTGGTGATCAGCCCCACCGATGCGGTGGAACCCGCCCGGGCGCTGACAGAGTTCGCGAAAACCCATGACGAACGGCCGGTCTTCAAGGTCGGTGTCGTGGAAGGCTCTCTGGTGGATGCGGCTGCGATCAAGAGGATCGCGACCCTGCCGTCCCGAGAGCAGCTGTTGGCCGAGTTGGCGGGTGCTTTCCAGGCGCCCCTGTCGGCATTCGTGGGAGTGCTGGAGGCATTGACCCGAGAGATGGCGGGGCTGTTGGAAGCCCTGAAGCAGATCAAGGAGTAGGGACGGGCCGCTTTCGCGGCTTTGTCTCCAACGATCACCGGAGCGCTGTTCGCCGAGTTCCCGGCCTTTCGAGCCGGATCCGCACAAGGAGGAAGCAGTACCCATGGCTACGCATCAGGAGTTGCTCGACACGATCGGGAACATGACGGTCCTCGAGCTCGCCGACTTCGTCGAGGCGTTCAAGGAGAAGTTCAACGTCACCGCCGTCGCCGCCCCGGTGGCCGCGATGCCCGGTGGCGCTGCGCCTGCCGCGGCCGCCGAGGAGGAGAAGGACGAGTTCGAGGTCGTTCTCCAGTCCGTCGGCGACAAGAAGATCCAGGTCATCAAGGTGATCCGCGAGATCACCGGCCTGGGCCTGAAGGAGGCCAAGGACCTGGTTGAGGGCGCACCCTCGACCGTGAAGGAGTCGGTGTCGAAGGCGGACGCCGAAGCCCTCAAGGCCAAGCTCGAGGAAGTGGGCGCCGGCGTCACCCTGAAGTAGGACCAGGACGACACCGCTGCCTATTTCCAAGAACGCAGGCTGCCAGCTGGGGGTCCCCGGCACCCATTCGTGGTGTCGGGGGCGTCCGTGCTTGCAAGACTTGAACGTGCACCGGACCCGTGCTGCGAGCACATGGGTCCAAGGGGAGGTTCCCGTTGGGTACCCGCATTGAGTCTCGTCCGACCCTGAGCTTCGCGAAGCTGCCGTCCATCATGGAGATGCCAAATCTCCTGGACGTGCAGGTCGAGTCCTTCGAAAAGTTGGCTCAGCCCACCCCGGAGTCCGAGCTGCAATGGGACTTTGGCCTGGACCGCGTGTTCGGGGAGATCTTCCCGATCTCCGACGTGAACGAGAACTTCACGCTCGAGTACGTCACGGCCTCACTGGGTGAGCCGAAGTACTCGGTGGAGGAGTGCATCGAGCGCGACATGACGTTCGCTGCGCCGCTCAAGGCCACCCTGCGTTTGATCGTCTGGGAAGACCTCGAGGACGGCGAACGGCGGCCGCGGGACATCATCGAGAAGGAGGTCTACCTCGGTGATCTACCCCTGCTGACCGAGCTTGGCACGTTCATCATCAACGGTGCCGAGCGAGTCGTGGTGAGTCAGTTGCACCGTTCTCCCGGTGTGGTTTTCGAGGAGAGCGTGCATCCGAACGGCTCGAAGCTGTTCAGCGCCAGAATCATCCCGTTCCGGGGGTCGTGGGTCGAGTTCACCATCGACATCAACGACATCTGCTACGTCCATATCGACAAGAAGAAGAAGTTCCCGGCTACGGCCTTGTTGCGGGCCTTCGGCTACGGGAACAACGACAGTATCTACCGCCTCTTCTTCACCACCGAGACGGTAGCCATCGCGGACGAAGCGGATTCCAAGCGACTGATCGGCAGCGTGCTCGCGGCGGAGGTGGCGGATCCCGAGACCGGCGAGCTGCTGGCTGAGATCTCCGACGAGATCGACGACACCCTGGCGGGCCGGCTGCTCCGGGCGGGCATCGCCAAGGTCGAGATCTATTCGAGCGCCCAAGGCGGTGCCCGCGGCGAGAGTCCGATCGTGCGAAACACGATCCGCAAGGACCCCACTAGCAGCGAGGAGGAGGCGCTCTACGCGATCTACTCGCTGCTTCGCCCGGGGGAGGCCCCGAACGTCGAGACCGCGCGCATCGCGTTGGAGCGGGTGTTCTTCAACCCGAAGCGCTACGACCTCGGACGAGTCGGCCGGTACAAGATCAACCAGCGGCTGGGCGTGAGCGCGCCGGCCGCCACCACCGTGCTCACCCGGGACGACTTCGCAGCGATTCTGCGCTATCTGATCGAACTGACCGAGGGTCGGGGCTTCACGGACGACATCGACCACCTGGGCAACCGTCGCGTGCGGACGGTGGGCGAGCTCATCGCCAACCAGCTCTCAGTGGGTCTGTCGCGCATGGCGCGCCTGGTGAAGGAGCGCATGTCGATCAACACCGATCCCGAGAAGATCAACATCGACGACCTGGTCAACGCGCGCACCGTTTCCGCGGTCGTGCAGGCCTTCTTCGGCTCTTCGCAGCTCAGCCAGTTCATGGATCAGACGAATCCGCTGGCAGAGTTGACGCACAAGCGCCGGCTTTCTGCACTGGGCCCGGGAGGACTGACCCGCGAGCGTGCCGGCTTCGAGGTGCGCGACGTGCACTACTCGCACTACGGGCGCATGTGCCCGATCGAGACGCCGGAAGGTCCCAACATCGGGCTGATCACCTCGCTGACCACGTTCTCGCGCATCAACGAGCTCGGGTTCGTGGAGACGCCCTACCGCAAGGTGGTCGACGGTAGAGTCACCGATCAGATCGAGTGGCTGTCGGCCAACGAAGAGGAAGAGGCGCGCATTGCCCAGGCCAACGCGCCTCTGAACGAGGACGGCTCGTTCCGGAACGAATTCGTCTTGTGCAGAGAGCGCGGCGACTTCCCTCTGTTGAAGCCGGAAGCCATCGACTACATGGACGTCGCTCCCGACCAGATGGTGTCGGTGGCCGCGGCGCTGATTCCCTTCCTCGAGCACGACGACGCCAACCGCGCGCTCATGGGCTCCAACATGCAGCGGCAGGCCGTGCCACTCCTCTACCCGGATGCGCCGCTGGTCGGCACCGGGTTGGAGACCAAGGTGGCGATGGATTCGGGCGCGGTGATCACGGCCCGGCGCGGCGGTGAGATCGTGCATGTGACGGCCGACGAGATCGTGGTCGACACGGGGAACGCGAAGGCCAAGGAAGCCGGCGCGCCGCTGGCGCGACTGGCACAGTTCGACCGCTATCGGCTGAAGAAGTTCTGGCGCACCAACCAGGACACGGCCATCAACCAGCGGCCGCTCGTCCGTCGAGGCCAGAAGGTAGCCCCGGGCCACATCATCGCCGACGGTCCCTCCACGGATCGCGGAGAGATCGCACTGGGCCGTAACGTGCTGGTCGCTTTCATGCCCTGGTACGGATACAACTACGAAGACGCGATCGTGATCAGCGAGAAGCTGGTCAAGGAGGACGTCTTCACGTCGATCCACATCCAGGAACTGGAGCTCCACGTTCGCGACACCAAGCGCGGCATGGAGGAGATCACCCGCGAGATTCCCAATGTCGCGGAGGAGAGCCTCGTCGACCTCGACGAGCGCGGCATCGTACGGATCGGCGCGCGCGTGAAGGCCGGCGACATCCTTGTGGGCAAGATCACACCCAAGGGTGAGACGGAGCTGTCGCCGGAGGAGAAGCTCCTCACGGCGATCTTCGGTGAGAAGGCCAAAGATGTGAAGGACTCGTCGCTGCGGGTGCCTCCGGGCATGGCCGGGACGGTGATCGACGTGAAGATCTTCTCGCGCCGGATCGACGACCCTCTCCTCGAGAAGGAGCACGGGGCGCGCATCGGTGAGCTCCGGCAGCAGGAGCGCGACGAGATCCAGCGCATCGCGGAAGCTCGTGGCGAGGAGTTGGTGGAGCTGCTCGACGGCCAGACGGTGGCACTGTGCCTCAAGAAGGGCACCGTGGAGCCCCTCTACGACGAGGGCGTGAAGCTGAGCCGCGCCGAGTTGGCCGAGGCGGATCTCACGGAGATCGACCTCACGACCCTCAAGGTCAAGAATCAGGAGGTCAACGAGCGGATTCGACTGCTGGTGGACGAAGCGCAGCGGCGCATCGACCGTATCCGCGAGAAGACCGAGGAGCAGATCGACAAAGTCTTCCAGCCCGATGAGCTTCCGCCGGGCGTGGTCCAGCTCGTGAAGGTCTACCTGGCCCAGAAGCGAAAGATCTCCGTCGGGGACAAGATGGCGGGCCGGCACGGAAACAAGGGCATCATTGCCCGCATCGCGCCCGAAGAGGATATGCCGTTCCTGCCGGATGGACGTCCGGTGGAGATCGTGCTCAATCCACTGGGCGTGCCGTCCCGCATGAACGTGGGACAGATCCTCGAGACCCACCTGGGCTGGGCGGCGCAGGTCCTGGGCTTCGGTGCCAAGACCCCTGTCTTCCAGGGTGCGTCCGAGGATGAGGTGGGCACGCTTCTGAAGTTGGCCGGGCTGGCCTGGGCGCACGCTTCGCTGGAGATCAGCGGGGACGGCCCGCCCGTGTCGCTCGAGGACCTGCACAGCTGGATCGAGGGCATCGCCGGACTGCCGTCGCGGCGGGAGGCGGGTTCCGGGAACGGCAAGGGAAATGGAAACGGCGGCGGGCCGGGGATCGGCCATGCGTTGGACCTGCTCGACTCGGTCGACCTGGCCAAGGGGGCGGGGCGCTTGGTCGAGGCGCTGAAGGCCTATCTGATCCACGCAGGGCAAGAGCTCGCTACACGCCGCGGTGCGTCGCTGGAAGACCGGTACCCGGCCATCGCGGCGCTTCGCTCCGCGAAGGCGAAGGCTGCCGGGTTGGACGCGGCCGCTGCCGAGATGCTCGAAGAGGCCCAGGTGCTGCCGGGTGGGAAGATCTGGTTGCGGGACGGTCGCAGCGGCCGCCGCTTCGACTTCCCCGTGACGGTGGGCGCCATCTACATGCTGAAGCTGTCCCACCTGGTGGACGACAAGATCCACGCGCGTTCCATCGGGCCCTACTCCCTGGTCACGCAGCAGCCGCTGGCCGGGAAGGCCCAGTTTGGTGGGCAGCGCTTCGGAGAGATGGAGGTGTGGGCGCTCGAGGCCTATGGGGCCGCGCACACGCTGCAGGAGATCCTGACGGTCAAGTCGGACGACGTGACGGGACGCTCCAAGGTGTACGAAGCCATCGTGAAGGGCGACAACCTCCCCGAGCCGGGGATCCCGGAGTCCTTCAACGTGCTGGTCAAAGAGCTCCAGGCCCTGGGGCTCTCGGTAACGCTCGGACAGGAAGAGTAGTCATCCCTCGACGGGATGGCCGGATCCATACGAGGACTGAGCCTGATGATCGACTTTCCAAGGTCGCGAGACACGCGTAGCTCCGACTTCGACTTCATCCAGATCCGGATCGCGTCGCCCGACGAGATCCGCGGTTGGTCGTACGGAGAGGTCACCAAGCCGGAAACGATCAACTACCGGTCGTTCAAGCCCGAGCGCGACGGTCTGTTCTGCGAGCGGATCTTCGGCCCGGTGAAGGACTGGGAGTGCCACTGCGGCAAATTCAAGCGCATTCGCTTCCGCGGTCACGTCTGTGACCGCTGCGGAGTGGAAGTGACGCTGTCCAAGGTTCGCCGCGAGCGCATGGGACACATCGAGCTGGCTGTGCCCGTGGTGCACATCTGGTTCTTCAAGACCCTGCCGAGCCAACTCGGCTACCTGCTCGGCTTGACGCTCCGAGACCTGGAGAAGGTCATCTACTACGCGTCGTATGTGGTGACCAACCCCGGGAAGCAGGACGTCGAGTTCCAGCAACTCCTCGACGAGGACGAATACTACGACCTCCGAGTGAAGGCGCGTGAAGAGGGCGACGACGAGTTCCGTGCCGAGATCGGTGCGGAGGCCATTCGCACGCTTCTGAAACTTCTGGACACGCCGGAAAAGAAGATCCAGGAGCGCAACTCGGACGGACGCGGCATCGACCGCTTGGCCGATTGGTTGCGAAATGAGATCGCCACCGAGACGTCCCAGCATCGCAAGAAGAAGAAGCTGAAGCGCCTGAAGGTGGTCGACGCCCTGCGTCACTCCGGGGATACGCCCGAGAGCCGCAATCGGCCCGAGTGGATGATCATGGACGCGGTGCCGGTGATTCCGCCGGATCTGCGCCCGCTGGTGCCGCTGGATGGGGGTCGCTTCGCGACGTCGGACCTGAACGATCTGTACCGTCGCGTCATCAACCGCAACAACCGGTTGAAGAAGCTCATCGACATGCGAGCGCCGGAGGTCATTCTCCGCAACGAGAAGCGCATGTTGCAGGAGGCGGTCGACGCCCTGTTCGACAACGGACGCCGCTCCAAGGCCATTCGCGGGCGCGGCAAGCGGCCACTCAAGTCGCTGTCCGATATGCTGAAGGGCAAGCAGGGGCGCTTCCGCCAGAACCTGCTGGGCAAGCGCGTGGACTACTCGGGCCGCTCGGTGATCGTGGTGGGACCCGAGCTGAAGCTGCATCAGTGCGGCTTGCCCAAGGCCATGGCCGTGGAGCTCTTCAAGCCGTTCATCATCCATGAGCTGGAGAAGCGGGGCGAGGCCGAAACGGTCAAGCGCGCCAAGAAGATCGTGGAGCGGGACGATCCGAAGGTCTACGAGGTCCTCGAGGACATCATCAAGGACCACCCGGTGCTCCTGAACCGCGCACCGACGCTCCACCGTCTCGGCATCCAGGCCTTCGAGCCGGTGCTGGTCGAGGGGAAGGCCATTCGCATCCACCCCCTGGTCTGCTCGGCCTTCAACGCCGATTTCGACGGCGACCAGATGGCGGTGCATGTGCCTCTTTCGTTCGAGGCGCAGTTGGAGGCGCGCGTGCTGATGCTCTCCTCCAACAACATCCTGCTGCCGTCGAACGGCCGGCCGGTGGCGGCGCCGACGCAGGACATGGTCATCGGCTCCTACTACCTGACCAAGCCACCGCTGCAGATGGCGGACCTTGAGCGGGTGGCGGGAGACCGCCGGGCCGCCAAGGCCGCGCGCAGCAAGGCCGAGGAAGAGCTGGACACGCTCTATGCTGCGGCTCCGCGCTTCTCGACCTTCGGTGAGGTGGAGATGGCCCTGGCTACTGATGCCGTGGGCTTCCACGACCTCTGCTATTTCTGGGTGGGCGGGGATGATTGGGAGACGGAGGACGGCGAGGGCCGCTGGGTCCATACGACCGTGGGGCGCGTGCTCTTCAACTCGATCGTGCCGAACGACCTGGGCTTCCTGAACGTGACGTTCGGGAAGAAGGAGCTCGGAGATCTGATCTTCCAGTGCTTCAACGAGGTCGGCCTGCTCCGTACCACCGAGTTCCTGGACAACCTCAAGGACTTCGGCTTCCGCTACGCCACCATGGGTGGCGTCAGCGTCGGAATCGAAGACCTGGAGATTCCGCCGGAGAAAGAGGAGATCCTCCGGGACGCCGAGGAGCAGGTGACGCGGTTCCAACGCGCCTATTCGGCCGGGTATATCTCCAACGGCGAGCGCTACAACAAGGTCATCGACACCTGGACCCACGCGAACAACGACGTCGCGGAGGCCATGGTGAAGCACCTGGAGCGGTCGAAGGACGGCTTCAACCCGGTGTACATGATGATGACCTCGGGAGCCCGCGGAAACCGGGACCAGATGCGTCAGCTGGCTGGGATGCGCGGCCTGATGGCCAAGCCACAGAAGAAACTGACCGGGGGCATCGGCGAGATCATCGAGAGCCCCATCAAATCGAACTTCCGTGAAGGCCTCACCGTGGTCGAGTACTTCATCTCGACGCACGGCGCCCGCAAGGGTCTGGCGGACACGGCCCTGAAGACCGCTGACGCCGGGTATCTCACGCGCCGCCTCGTCGACGTGGCGCAGGACGTCACGGTCGCGACCGAAGACTGTGGCACGATCCTCGGCTTGGAGATGGCCGCCTTGAAGGAAGGCGAGGACATCATCGAGCCGCTGGCGGACCGCATCGTCGGAAATGTTGCGCTCGAGGACGTCTACGACCCGATCGATGGCGAGTTGTTGGTGCGCGCCGGGGATCTCATCGATGATGAGGTTGCCGAGGCGATCGATGAGGCGGGGATCCAGACGGTGCGCATCCGCTCCGTGCTGACCTGCGAATCGAAGCGCGGCGTCTGCCAGAAGTGCTACGGCCGGAACCTGGCCACCATGAAGATGGTGGACATCGGTGAGGCGGTGGGAATCCTGGCGGCTCAGTCGATCGGTGAGCCGGGTACGCAGCTGACGCTGCGCACGTTCCACATCGGTGGTACGGCGGCCCGTATCGCGGCGCAGACGCAGCGTCGCTCCAAGATCGAGGGGATCGTGGCGCTGGATCGTGTAACCACGGTCGAGACGCCGGACGACGAGCGCGTGGTCACGTCCCGAGAGGGACAGATCGTCCTCAAGACGAAGGAAGGCCAGATCCGCAGCCGCCTGGCGGTGCCCTACGGGGCCACCCTGGCCGTGGAGGAGGGTCAGGCGATCAACGGTGGCGACCTGCTGTTCAGCTGGGATCCGTACTCGGAGCCGATCGTGGCCGACACGGCCGGTCAGGTGCGCTTCGTCGACATCATCGACGAGCAGACCATGCGCGAGGAGCTCGACGAATCCACGGGTCGCCGGCAGTTGGTGATCATCGAAGACCGCAACAAGTCCCTGCACCCCATGATTCAGATCTGGAGCACGGGGAAGAGCTCGGAGAAGCTACGCGAGTTCATCATCCCGGTGGGGGCAAACCTGACCGTACGGGATGGGGACACGGTGAGCCCTGGCGACACCGTGGCCAAGATCAGCCGCGAGGTCTACAAGACCAGAGACATCACGGGAGGTCTGCCGCGGGTGGCCGAGCTGTTCGAGGCGCGGCGGCCCAAAGATCCAGCCGTCATCACCGAGATCGACGGGTCGGTGTCCTTCGGGGACATCAAGCGCGGCAAGCGCGAGGTGGTCGTCACGCCCGAGAGCAGCGAGTCCCGCACCTACGAGGTGCCGGTCGGGAAACACCTCCGGGTGCATGAGGGCGACCAGGTGCGGGCTGGAGACCGGATCTCGGAAGGTCCGATCAACCCGCACGACATCCTGCGGATCAAGGGTGCGCGCGCGGTGCAGGAGTACCTGCTCAACGAGATCCAGGAGGTCTACCGCCTACAGGGCGTGAAGATCAACGACAAGCACATCGGAGTAATCGTGCGCCAGATGCTTCAGAAGGTGCGCGTGATGGACCCCGGCGACACCATGCTGTTGGAAGGGGATCACGTGGACCGGGTCGAGTTCCGGGAGATCAACCAGAAGGCCCTGCTGGAGGGCCAGAAGCCGGCCCGTTCCGAGCCGTTGCTGCTTGGGATCACCAAGGCCAGCCTGACCACCGAGTCGTTCATTTCGGCGGCTTCCTTCCAGGAGACCACCCGGGTGCTGACGGACGCGGCGGTGCGGGGCGCTCGGGACGAGTTGTCCGGACTGAAGGAGAACATCATCATCGGTCACTTGATTCCCGCCGGTACGGGCGTCCACCGCTACAACGAAGTCGAGTTCATGGTGGAGCAGTCCTACTACGACGAGGAGATCCTGCCGCTGGCCCAGCCGGAGGAGTTCAGTCTCGGGTTGGCGGGAGACGACGGGAGCTTCGAGGAGTTGGGCGCCGAGTAGCTCGAGGCATTCGCGCGGGCCGCTCGGGCGCAAGCCGAGCGGGCCCAGAACGGACGAAGGGGGATGGGCGATTCGCCCATCCCCCTTCGCCGTCTCTGCCTTTCAGCGTTGCGTCAGTTGGCTCCAGCGGTCTTCGCGTTGAACTGCGCGATGTCGGCGCCGGTCCCCTGGTAGGGGCTGGAGCCGCTCAGCTGGTAGTTCCCGCCGCTCACGTTGGCGAACCCGACCTGGCTCACGTTCGAGGGGAAGTGATTGCCGTTCGGGTAGAGGTTGGCCTTCCCGGTCACCAGCACGTTGTTGCCGAAGACGTATCCGGGAGCATAGTACTCCAGGGCCGCCGTGCCCTCGCCCTTGCCGCTCCCGATGATACCGTATTGGCCAAGCACGGTGAGGTTGTTCTGGTAGACGAAGTTGGGCGCGGGCGTGTTGCCATCGAACAGCATCAAGGCCTGTCCGGCGAATCCCGTGTTGTTCCGGATGGTGACATTCTCGACGTTGTTCAGCAGCTGGAAGAGGCGCCCCTGGCCGCCGAAGGAGCTCGCCGCCCCGATCTGGTCCAACACGTTGTGCTCGATGAGCACGTTGTTCTGCACGAGGGCAGGGGTGGCCTGGAAGCGGGCCAGCATGTTGATGCCCTGCGACGAGTTCCGGATCAGGTTGTAGCGGATGGTCACGTGCTCGACCACGGCCCAGGGCGCATTGCCGCCCTGGTTGAGGCTCTGCATGACGATGGAGAAGCCGGACTGGGCGTGCACCCAGTTGTTCTCGAGCACGTTCCCCTCGAACAGCACCCGCCGTCCCATCTTGAGCTCGAAGTGGTTCTTGACGGTCCACTTGGAGCCCTTCCACGACAGGGGCTTGAACAAGTGGTTGTGCCGTACCTCGATGTCCGAAGGCACCAGATTGGGGATGTTCGGGTCGGCTCCACCGAACATCACGTTCTCCCCCGCGCCCTCCAGGTAGTTGTTGACGATCTTGAAGGGGCCCGGCGCGTTCCACCCCAGGATGGCCTGGGCGTCCTGCCCCTCCGCGTGGCAGTCCGACAGCCACGAGTCGATCACTGCCGAGGGCGACGCGTTCATCTCGACACACCGCTTCGCGTGCAGGTTCGGCTGCCCATGGATGTACATGCGGTCGAGGACGATGTCGCGCGGCACCTCGGACAGGGCGTCCTGCATGGCCCCGGACCCACCCAGCTTGACCGTGACCCAGCTGAGTGGAGCGGCCGCGTCTGTCGTCACCTCCAGGCCCATGATGCGGTACTGACTGGCTCCTGGGCGGACCCACAGGGCCGGGTCGGTGTTGGGGCTCACGATCTTGGCGAAGGCGCTCGCCACCGTAGGCGTGACCCGTGTCCCCTCGGCGGGGAGGGTCATGTCGGTGGTGAGGACGATCCACCCGCTACCGGCCTTGGCGGGAAGATCGAAGTTCCCGACGAACACGGCACCCGGCTGCAGGGCCAGGATGTCGCCCCGTTGGGCCTGGTTGATGGCGGCCTGCAGGTCCTGCCCGGCCCGGACCTGGATCCGGCGGCCGGTGGGGGCCTGGTAGCTCGTGTTGATATAGGTGCGTGGGAGCTCGGGAGCTCCACCAGCGGGTGGCGGAGGTGGCGGGGGCGTGCTGGAGGACACCACCGTCGCGTTCTTCTGACCGGTCATCGAGGGCCCCGCCAGGGCCATGGAGCTGGTGACGTGGGCCGTGGCCACGACCGCCGCGGAACCGGGGGCCACCGCCGTGGCTCGGCCGGAGCCGTCCACCTGCAGGACCGACGGATTGGAGGAGGCCCAGGTGAAGCTGACGAAGGGCACCGGGCTGCCCCCGGGGTCACGCGCCTCCGCCGAGAACTGAACCGTGCTTCCGCTGGTGAGGTTGGTACTTGGAGCGGAGACGACCACCTGTGATACGAGTTGGCGCACCTCCACGGCCACGCTGTCGCAGGCTCCGATCAGGCAGGCCACCACGACAGACGAGCCCACCGCCCGCGCCACCACCCGACCCAGCTGGTCGACAGAGGCGACCGAGGGAGTGCGCGACGTCCAGTTGGCTCCGCTGGTCACAATCTTGACTCCGTTCGCATCGTACGCGGCGGCGCCCAGAAGGAGTGCGCCGCCCAGTGTATTCAGCGACGTAGAATCTCCCGTGATCCGGACACTGACGACCGGGGCCGAGACGGTCAAGGACGATGTCCCGACCACCCCGCCGGCGGCTGCCCGGATCTGCGCGTCTCCCGCTGCCTTTGCGAGAACCAGACCAGCAGAGGAGACGGTCGCAACGCCCGCATTGGACGTCGTCCATGTCACACTCACACCGGTCACTGGGTTCCCCGCCGCGTCGACCGGAGAGGCCAGGAACTGCCGCTCCTCTCCGGGGCTCAGCGAGGTGGATGCGGGGGTGACCCGCACCTCGGCCACGCTTCCGGCGCTGGCGATCGCCACGACCGCGACCGGGCTGAGGGCTCCTGCCGAGACCGTAAGCTGTTGCGTTCCCGCAACGGCTCCGAGGGTCCATTGGACCGAAGCCCGACCCAGGGCGTCCGTGACGGTCACGGGAGCGCTGAGCGACCCGCCGCCGCGAGCGACCTGCCATGCGACCGACACCCCCGGAAGGCCCTGGCCCGCCGCGTCAGTGACCTGAGCGACGATCGGCTGGGGCAGGGGGCTTCCAGCGACCCCGGATTGTCCGGCACCCGAGGCGATGCGCAGTGCCGACGGCCCGGACTGCACGACCGTGACCTGGGCGGTGGCGGTGCGGCCGCCGGAGCGTGCTTCGACACTGGTCTGGCCCGACGCCACACCCACGACGGTTCCGTTGTCCGCGTTGATGGAGGCAACGGATGGATCGGCGGCCTTCCAGCTCACCGACTGTGCGTCGGTCAGGTTGCCGAAGCGATCGCGAACGGTCGCTGTGAACCTCCGGCTCTGACCGACCCCCAGGTCGGCGGCGCCGGGCTCGATCTGGACGAGGAACGGCTGACCGGGCTTGGCTCTGGCGTTGAACCAGACCTCGTAGCCGTTCTCGAGCTTGGCCACGGCGCGTTGATCGCCCGAGACCTCACCGAGCTTCCAACTCACGCGGACCACACCTGCTGCATCGGTGTGCGCGGCGACCAGCGCGGATGAGGTGGGGCTCTGGCTGCTGGCCGCGCTACCGGCGCCGTGCACGAACTCCCACGTCACGCCGACGTTGGCCGTGGCGGAGCCGTTCTCGTCGATGACCCGCACGGCAAGGTCGGACCCCAACAGCGCACCTACCTCGCCCTGCTGGCCTTCGCCGCCGAGGATCTCCAGCCGAGACCGGCTACCGCTCCGCTTTCCGACTGCGCGGAGAAAGATGTCTGGGAGGCCGCCCGCAGAGACCTTGAGTGCGTTGTCCCCGGGGTTGGCGCCCAAACGCCAGATGACCTTGGCGCTCCCATCCGCGGCAGTGAGGACTTGCGGTGAAGAGACACTGCCTCCGCCCAGTTCCACAGTGAACTGCACCGCCATGCCGGCGACCGGCAGCCCACCTTCGTCCACGACGCGAACACCAATCGAGTCCAGCGCCGATCCCACCGCCCCTTCGGCTGCCTTGTCGATGAGCGGTCGCAGCGAGGCGGGCCGGGGAGCAACGGACACGACCGCTTGCGCGCGGCTCTCGCCGAGCGCGGCCGTGATCGTCGCAACTCCCGGGTGCCGCGCGGAAACCGCGCCCCCGTTGCTGGCGGTAGCGATCGCGGGGCGGTCGCTACTCCAGACAACCTTGGAGCTGTTTGGAAACGAGGAGAGCTCGCGTCCATCCCGGGTACGCAGCGTCAACTGCAGCGAGCCGGTGGCGCCCTGTTGGAGCTGCAACTCCACGGGCGACACAACGAGGTCGCCCTCGACGGGCGCATCC
Source organism: Gemmatimonadota bacterium (assembly GCA_041390105.1). NCBI lineage: Bacteria > Pseudomonadati > Gemmatimonadota > Gemmatimonadota bacterium. The sequence continues at coordinate 1,219,056 of JAWKQO010000001.1, read as the reverse complement.
AGATCGAATGACGGTCCCAGTGAATCGGAACCGCATCCGGTGCTGGTGAGGAGCAGGAGGGCTGCGAGCGTCGCATGAAGGCGAGTGCGAGCGACGGATGAAACGGAAGAACCGATGCCGCGAATCGTGTGAGTCATTGCAAAACGGTGATGCGTTGGAGCTACGCTGACCCCGGGGGTGGTGCCGTTGTTTTGTAGCAGGGGCGCAACCTGTGAATGACGTTTCGTGTGGTTCCGTGGCAGGCATGATTCAGACCCATGCGGTCAGCTCGCGACGCTCGGCCACAAAGCCCACCGCTACGCGACGTTCGTCCTTCGATGCGGGCTTGCGACAGGTGACTGATGAACGCAGCGATGGTCCTTCTTGCCGTCGCGCGAACTCAGCGTGGGCTCGCCGCCACGACGTCAGCCGCGCGCGCGCGCCTGGTAGTGCCGGTCCCCCGGTGTCGGGGGCGCTCCGGTGCGGAGGTCGAGGGTCTCGGTCTCTCCGGTGGCAGAGGAACCAGAGACGAGAGGAGAGGGGGGGCTTCCGGCCGAACCGGAGGCCTAGCGCCGTTCCAGAGAGAGGGGTCGCTCCACCCACAAGAACAGTGCGGCGCAGGGGATGATCGAGAAGAGAAAGACCGGCATGAGGAGCAGCCAGAATCCCGCGGCGTTCGACCAGGAGGCTGGCCAGACGCGGGCGATCACCTCCATCGCCATCCGCACGGCGAAGCCGTGCAGCAGGAAGTAGGAGTAGCTCATGTTCCCGAAGCGGCGCAGGGGCGTCAGCGAACAGAAGCGTGCGAACGGGCCCAGGCCCCGGATCGACTCCATGACGACGAAGAAGTAGAGGATGAACAGCAACCAGAGCCGCCAGCGGCTACTCATCTGCAGCTCGAGGATCAGGATCATCCCCACGAACGACAGCAGCAGGGCCGGGATACCCAGCGCGGGCCAGTGTCGATTCCCCCTGGCCAGGAGGGCATCGGACAACAGCATGCCTGATCCGAACATCAGCATCTGGTAGGGCGCGCCGCGGACGGTGCGCATTCCCAGGAAGACGAGCACGCACAGCACCGAGATCACCACGAGACGGGTGGCAGGAGCCCAGCGCCGAAGCTGGAAGACCCACACCACGAGCGGAACCGCCAGGTAGAAGCAGAACTCGTAGCTGAGCGACCAGGCCACGGTGATGATGGGCTCGATGTCGAAGATCCCAGGCAGGAGAAACAGGTTCTGGATCAGGTAGACGACCTGCGCTCCCGGGTCCGACGGCAGCTTGGAGACCGAAGGGAGCACCCAGGACACGACGACGTACAGCGCCAGCACAGCGAGAAACGTCGGGTAGATCCGCTGGATACGGCGACCCAGGTAGGTGGGGAGCGGCCGGGGGCGGCGCACCAACATGCGGTAGATCAGGAACCCCGAGATCACAAAGAAGAGGTCGACCCCTGCGTTGCCGATGGAGGCCATATGCCGGGACACGAAGGCGCTGACGCTCCCCGAAGGGAGCCACACTTCGAACAGAGCCGCGTAGTGGACGAGGAAGACCAGAAACACCGCAATGGCGCGGAGTCCCTCCATGGCCTGGAGGGTCTTGACGTCTCCGTGCCCTGGCTCGAAGGCCTTCCAGAAGCGATCCAGCGTGTCCCGCACCGATCTGTCCCTTGCCTTGACTGGGGGGTCACCTCGGGGATGAGGCGAGAATGCGCCATCATAGCAGACTCCGCGCCAGGGGGGTCGGGGCGGAGCGGGGGAGGATGCCGAAGGGGCGAGCGTCCCGCAACGGGCCCACGGCCGGTCTGGTGGCGGTCGGCGCTGCGGGGAGCCCTGCTCGTGCGAGCCCTGACGCACGAAGGGCCCGGAGGCGGTGCCTCCGGGCCCTGGACCTGCGCGTCGCTTGCCTCGGCCTAGCGGGCCCCGGCGGTCGCGGCGTTGAGGGCCGGGATATCCGCTCCCCGGCCGGCGTAGGGGCTGGAGGCGGACAACTGGTAGTTGCCCCCACCCACGTTCTGGAAGCCGACCTGACTGACGTTCCCCGGGAAGTGGTTCCCCGACGGATAGAGCGAGTTCTTCCCGGCGATGATGACATTGTCCGAGAACGTGCCACCGGGCGCATACTGGGCGAGCGCGGCCGTTCCTTCGCCTGCGCCACTGCCGATGATCCCAAACTGTGTGAAGCTGACGATATTGCCCTGGAACACGAAGTTCTGCGTCGGGCTCGCTCCGTCGAAGAGGAGCACCGACTGACCCGCGAATACGGTGTTCCTGCGGATCGTGAGTGAGCGGATATCATCCAGCACCTGGAAGGTGCGCCCCTGCCCGCCGAAGCTCGAGGTCGGTCCCATCCGGTCGAGTACGTTGTGCTCGATCAAGATGTTGTTTGCAGCCTGGGCGGAGGTGGCCTTGAACCGCGAGAGCAGGTTGATGCCTGCCACGCTGTTGCGGATGAGGTTGTAGCGGACGGTGACGTGCTCGACGACCGCCTGCGGCGCGCCCCCACCCTGATTCAGGCTCTGGAACACGATCGAGTATCCCGTCTGGGCCTGGATCCAGTTGTTCTCGAGCACGTTCCCCTCGAAGAGCACCCTCCGCGCCATCTTCAGCTCGAAGTGGTTCTTGACTGTCCACGCGGTGTTCTGCCAGGAGAGCGGCTTGAAGAGATGGTTGTGCCGGATCTCGATGTCCGAGGGGACCAGACCGGCGATCGAGGGATCGGCGCCACCGAACATGACGTTCTCGCCAGCACCCTCGAGGTAGTTGTTGACGATCTTGAACGGCCCTGGCGCGTTCCACCCCAAGATGGCCTGGGAGTCCTGCCCCTGGGCATGGCAGTCGGAGAGCCACGAGTCGATGACGGCTGCGGGCGACGCGTTGATCTCCACGCAGCGCTTCACGTGCATGCTGGTGGGTCCGTGCACGTAGACGCGGTCGAGGATGATGTCTCGCGGCACCTTGGAGAGGCTGTTCTGAGCGGCCCCCGAGTCGCCCAGCTTCACGATACCGAAGCTGAACGGTGCCGACGACGCGACGCCGACCTCCACGCCCATGATCCGATACTGGCTGGCTCCGGGCTTGACCCAGAGCGCCGGTGAGCTGCTGGCGGCTTCGATGCGCGCGAAGTTGCTCGCGCTCTGCGGTGTCACCCGCGCACCCGCTGGAGGGAGGGTCGTGTTCGTCGTGATGACGATCCATCCGCTCCCGGCCTTGGCCGGCAGGACGTAGTCGCCACGGAAGGTGGCTCCGGCGTCGAGCATGAGGATGTCACCGCGCTGCGCGTTGTTGATCGCCGCCTGCAGGTCGTCTCCCTGTCGAACGCGGATCGTGCGGCCACCGGGAGCCGTATAGCTGGTGTTGACCCAGCTACGCGGCAGGTCGGGTGCCCCACCGACCGGCGGCGGGGGCGGTGGCGGTGGGGGCGGAGCGCTTCCCCCGCTCACCGTCACCGAGACCTGTCCGTTGACCGAGGTGCCCTGAGCCGTCGCCCGTGCGGTGATGGTGGCACTGCCGGTGCTCACCCCTGTGATCGCGCCAGCCGCCGATACGCTCACCACGGAGGTGTTGGAGCTGGAGAACGTCCAGGAGGCGCCCTGAACCGCGTTTCCGCGTGGGTCCACCGCCTTGGCGCCCAGAGACTGGGTGCTGCCCATACCGATCGAGAACGAGTTGGCGCCGAAACTCACCGCGTTGGGGATCTGACGCACCGTGACGCTGAGGCTGTCACAGGCGCCCGAGCAGGCCACGATGCGGGTGGACCCATTCGACTTCGAGGTCACGCGTCCCAGCGCGTCGACGGATGCGACGCCAGGGTCGCGGCTGACCCAGTTGAACGAGCCGCTGATCTTCCCGCCGCTCGCGTTGTACGCCTGGGCGGTGAACTGCACCATATCGCCAAGAGCACTGAAGTTCGTCCGCGGTGCGCCCATCTGCACCCGGCCGGCGCCCTGCGCCACGTTCACGGTGGCGAGACCCCGAACGGACCCTGCCTGGGCGTACACGAAGGACTGACCGGGAGAGATGCCGTCTACGGTTCCCTTCGGGCCCACGCGGGCGACGCCCACGTTGGTGCTGCTCCACGTGAAGGTGGTGCCGTAGATGGGGTTGCCCTGTCCGTCCAGCAGCTGCGCCTGCATCGGGACCTCGTCACCCGGCTGGATGGAGAGAACCGAAGGGAGGACGCGGACCGTGCGGGCGGCTGCGGCCGTGGCTTGTGCCACGAACGTCACCGCAGTCAGTCCGCCACCGCCGGCCGTCACGCGTTGCACTCCGGCTGCGCCGCCCAGCGTCCAGGAGGAACGCGCGGTACCGGTCTGGTCGGTCGTGGACGAACGGGCCGACAGCGAGCCGCCACCGGAGGCGACACCCCAGGTGATGCGGATTCCGGGAACCCCCCGGCCCTGTCCATCGACGACCCGGGCCGCCAAGGAGGTTGGAAGCGTCGTTGAGACCTGCCCCACCTGGCTGTTCCCGCCCGCGACCAGGATGCGGCTGGCTCCCACCTGCAGCACCCGGACGGTGGCGGTGGCCGTCATGGTCTTGGTCTCGGCCAGGATCTCGGTCGTACCGACGGACACGGCCACGACCTCACCAGTCTTGCTGACGGTCGCGACAGCCGGGTTGGCCGAGCTCCAGCGCGGATCGACGCTGATCTTGTTCCCGAAGGGATCGTACGCGACTGCATCGAGGCTGGCCCGGCGGCCGGGCTCCAGGTCGAGCGCACCTGGGGTGATCTCCACACTGGCGATGACTTTGGCACTGGCCTTGGCCTCGAACCACGCCGAGAACCCGTTGGGAAGCCGCGCAACCGCGCGATGCGTCCCGGACTCGGTGCCCAGGCGCCAGCTGACCTCGGTGAGGCCAGTGTTGCCGGCGGTGGACTTGGCCTGGAGCAGCGGGAGGCCCTCGGAGTCCGAGGCGGAGGTGGCCGTGACCAGAGAGCCCGCGTCCAACTCCCAGGAGACCTCCTGGCCCGTAACCGGGTTCCCGAATTCGTCGACCACCCGGACCTTCAGCGGCCGGTCGAGAAGTTCGCCCACTTCACCCTCCTGGCCGTCGCCGTCGACCGGTTCGAGCCGGAGGCGATCGGAGGTCGGTTCGACCTGAGCGCTGAGGTAGATCTCGTCCAGTCCGTCCGATGCGACTCGCACGGCCTGGAGACCGATGTCCCCTCCCAAGCGCCACGAGACACGCGCGATGCCGGAGGCGTCGGTGACGACCGTCTTGGGAGAGACGCGACCGTCTCCGAGCTCCGTCGAGAACCGCACCTCGAAACCGGCGACCGGCAGGCCCCCTTCGTCGATCACCTGAACGCCGATGCTGTCGCGCAGTGTGGCACCCACGGTGCCGAGCATGGTGAGATCCATGAGCGGGCGCAGCGCGGCGGGGCGCGGGAGCACCGTCACGAAGGCACTCGCCGTGCGACCGTCCAGGGTGGCGGTCACGCGCGTCTCACCGGGCAGCTTCGCGGAAACCGAGCCGTCCTTGGCGACGTCGGCGATCGCTGGCCGGTCCACCGACCAGACGATGCGCTCGCTACCCGGGAACGACGACAGGTCGACCCCGGTGAGGGTGCGCATCAAAGGCCGGACCCACCCTGACTCGCCGTTGGTGAGCAAGAGCTCCACCGGCTCGACCACGAGGTCGCCGTCGACGGGGTTGTCCAGATCGAGCGTCGGTCCGAGGGAGTCGGAGCGACAGGAAGCCAGAAGGAGAAGGAGAAGAAACGTGCCGAGCAGGGGGTGTCTCGTGTGGAGGCCCGTGACCGAGCTCCCGATGAACCGGTATTTCACTGCGCTCTTACACCCACGGTGGGAGGTTTCAAATACGGCCGCGGCACTGCGGGACACATGCGTTGACGACGTCATGTGGTGCAGGTGCGCGACAGGGTCGGGTCACGAGCGCCGGACTACTGCAACACTCGGGCCCGACCTGCGCGGAGCCCCGAGAAACCTCGGTTCCCGGCACCGTAGGCGCTTCTGGCGCAGTAGCCTACGGAATCAGGTGTGGCGCGCAGGCCTCAGGTTTGCAAAATCGTGCCAGACCTGCGCGAGTCGGGTCAGGGGTGCATCACCTCGGCACGCCGGCGGGCTGGAAAACGCTTGTTTTCTGGCGGAAACAGACGGCTTCAGGCGTCTGCGGCACCCAGCAGGCTAGGGTCGGGAGTGGGGAGGGGGCTGTGCCGCGACTCCAGCCAGAGTTGCAGGACCAACAAGCGCCACAGGAGCGTGCTGTGGTCACGGCGACGCTCGTCGTGTTCGCGTCGCAGTCGCAGCACCGACGCTCGGTCCACCCACTCCTGGATCTCGGCGTTGGGGCGGGTCAGAGGCTCGAGGCGGTGGCGCAGCTCGTTGCGAAGCCACGGCTTGAGGGGCACCGCAAAGCCCTGTTTCGCCTTGCGGAACACACGCTCGGGCAGCAAGTGCCGGACGGCTTCGCGGAGGATCCACTTGCCTTCTCCCCGGACCTTGAGCTCGCTGGGGATGCGCATCGCGAATTCGACGAGCCGGTGGTCGAGCAGGGGGACGCGGGCCTCCAACGAGACGGCCATCGACATCCGATCGACCTTGGTGAGGATATCCCCGGGGAGGTAGGTAAGGAGGTCCACGCTCATGAGTCGATGGGCGAGGGTGCCCGTCGGGACCTGAGCGAACCAGGGCTCGAGGCAGCGCTCGAAGTCGGGCAAGCGCGCGAGGAGATCGGGACCCGCGACTCCGCCCTCGCGCGGGTCGAGGGGATAGGCGACCTGGGTCGCGTAGCGGCCCTCGATGCGCCGGCCGAGATCCAGCAGCCGATTGCGGCCCAAGGTGGCATGCGGCAGGCGGCGCGCGAGGGCGGCCAACGGCCTGCCGAGAAGGGTCGGGAGCTCGCGCCTACGACCCAGCGTTTCGATGTAGCGCGTGTAGCCACCAAACAGCTCGTCACCCCCGTCCCCCGACAGCGACACCGTGACTTGCTGTCGTGCCAGTTCAGAAACAAGGTATGTGGGGATGGCCGACGAGTCTGCGAACGGTTCGTCGAAGCCGAGCACGACGGCTTCGATCAGTGCGTCCACGTCGGGCCGCACGGTCAGCTGTGTGTGCTGTGTCCCGAGCGCTTCAGCGACTGCGCGAGCGTCGTCCGCCTCATTGAACTCGCGCTCCTCGAAGCCGATGGAGAACGTCTTGAGCGCGCCGGTCTTGTGACGCGCCATATGCGCCACCACGGTCGAGGAGTCGATGCCTCCGGACAGGAACGCGCCCAACGGCACATCCGCCACCAACCTGGCGCGCACGGCGTCGTCGATCAGGCGCCGGATCTCTTCGACGGCGGCATCGCGGTCGATGGTCGGATCCTCCGCTCGCAGTGGGCTCCAATACTGCTCGACACGCAGGCCCTCGCTCCGTGACCAGAGGAGCCGGTGTCCGGGCGGGAGCTTGTGTACGCCGGCATAGATTGAAAGCGGGTCGGGCACGTATCCCAGGGAGAGGTACTGGGCCAACCCCTCTGGATCGATGGGCTGGTCGAAGAACGGCAGGCAAGCGATGGACTTCAACTCGGAAGCGAAGACCACTCCACCGTCGACGGGCCAATAGTAGAGCGGCTTGATGCCCATGCGATCGCGCGCCACGAAGAGCTGCTGGGCCCGCTCGTCCCAGATGGCCAGGGCGAACATGCCATTGAGGTCGTCGACGACCTGAGGGCCACGTTCCTCGAAGCGATGCAGGATCACTTCGGTGTCGGTGTGCGTCCGGAAGGTGTGGCCCCTGGCTTCCAACTCCCGGCGGAGGCCCTGGAAGTTGTAGATCTCCCCGTTGTAGACGATGGTGGCATTGCCGTCTTCGCTGGAGATGGGTTGGTGCCCACCCGCGACGTCGATGATGCTCAGCCGTCGCATCCCCAGCGCCACGTCAGTGGCGAGGTGGAAGCCTTCATCATCGGGCCCACGGTGCCGGATCACGTCACACATGCGTTGGAGCTCGGCGCGGCCGTTCTGCCGCCCCGAAAGCCCGGCCCAGCCTGCAATCCCGCACATCAGCGTGCTCCCAGGAGACTCAGGTAAAGGTCGTGCAGGCTCCCGATCGCACGCTCGGCCGTGAACGCTTCAGCCTTCTGCAGTGATGCCTGGCCCATGCGCGTGCGTAGCGCCGCGTCGGCGAGCAGCGGCTCCAAGGCCGCTGCGAACGCACTTGGGTCCGCCGGGGGCACCAGCACACCGTTGACACCATTCTCCAGCGCATCGGGGACGCCGCCCACATCGGTCGCGACCAGGGGACGCCCGAGGGCCATGGCTTCCAGCAAGGTGTTGGGGAAGCCTTCGCTCTGCGAACCGAGCAGAGAGACCTCGAACAGAGCGTGCCAACTCGGGCGGCTGGGCTGCTTCCCCGCGAGCAGGACCCGCCCTTCGAGCCCCTTCGCGCGGATCAGCTCCCTCAGTCGGGATTCCTCGGGGCCGTCTCCCACGAACACCATGTGCACATCGGGATGGCGGTGGGCCAAGCGGCTGAACGCATCCACGAGGCCGGCGTGATCCTTTTCCGGCCGCAGGCGAGCGACCGTGCCGATGAGGCGGGCCTGAACGCCGACGCCCAGCTGCTGTCGACGCTCTGCGATCCATGCGGCATCGGGAGGTTGGAAGGCAGCACGCTCGACGAAGTTGGGGATCACGTGCACGCGGGCCGGTTCCACGCCATCCTCCGTGGTGAGGATACGCGCCACACCGTGGGAATTGGCAAGCACGGCGTGGGCAAGTCGATAGGAGAGGCGGTTCAGGGGCCCCAACTCCGGACGCACCGGGGTCTTCCACCAGCGGCGGCTGGCTATGACCGCCGGCACGCCGGCCCAGCGCGCCACAGGCACGCCGAAGACGTTGTCATAGATGCCGTGCGCGTGGAACACCTGTACGCGCTGTTCGCGGAGGTAGCGGACCAAGCGTCGCGCTTGGCCGAGCGGGGGCGGCTTGAAGAGCGAGCCGATCTCGAACGGAACGATGGGGATGTCCAACTCGCGGTAGCGATCGATGAGGCGGCCGCGCGTAGACAAGCAGACCACCCGGAGGTCGAACCGACTGCGATCGATCCGCTCGGCGGTTCGAATGGTGTTGAGCTCGGTTCCGGCTTCCTCGAAGCTGTCGACGCAGAAGACGACAGGAATCATCGCACGGAAGCGACCCGGGGAAGAGGAGTAGCGCCTGGTGTGGCCAGACGTTGTCGAGACTCTACTCGGGCTTGGGCCAGGGAGCGTTCCGCCAGGACCGCGCCCGACCAGAGGACCGCCAGGTGCACGTACAGGAAGGCCAGCTCTTCGTAGGATGCGAAGACGCCTGCCATGAGAAAGCCCACCATAGCGTTGCGCAGGTAGCGCAACTGGAGGGCGCGCTCCGGATCGATGCGTCGGAGTCGTTTTGCTGCGCGGCTGATCCGAAGCATCACGCTTCCGACCAGGCCCAGGAACAAGGACAATCCCACGATCCCGGTTTCGCCCAATAGCCGCAGATAGGTGGAGTGTGTGTCTCGGGCCCCGCGGGCGCCGGGGAGCAGGTCCTGCCGTCCCCGACTGACGCGGGAGTGTTGCAGGGGGTAGGCGCCCAAGCCCCAGCCCGTGACGGGGCGGCCCGCGAAAACCTCGATGGACACCTTCCAGATGGTCCACCGTCCGATCGCGGAGTTCTCCGGATCGGCCTCCTCGATGGAGTCGGCTTCCACGAGTCCGATGAAGCGGTTCATGATGTCATCGGGCGTGAACATCGCGACGATGCCACCCAGGAAGAGCACCGCGGCGATGGCGCGCAGCTTCTTTCTCTGGTTGGCCAGGGAAAGCAAGCCCATCCCGATGAGTGCGAGCATGGCGCCGCGGGACTGCGTGATCACGATCACGAAGGCGCACACCCCGACGGATGCCACGGCGCCGAGGCGCGCCAGCTTGTGCCCGCGCTCGCCCATCATGTACAGCGCGCACGCCAGAGGCAGGAAGGTCAGCCCGGCCAGGTCGTTGGGGTTCTCGTAGATGTAGAGCCAGATCGCCCGCCCGAAGACCGTGTAGGCACCGGTGGCCCAGAAGAGGATCGAGCCGCGGCCCGGGTAGAACAGAAACGACCCGAGGAACACCAGGAGGAACATCCGGAACCGGTTCCAGTCGCTCAGCACGTTGAGCGCCACGAACATGATGATGCCCGCCTTGGTCAGCTGCTCCAGGGAAGTGGCCACCACGCCCTGGAAGGGCGACATCATGTAGCCGACCACACACCAAAGCACGAAGATGGTCAGCAGAACGGCCGGCTGGGGGAACTTGAGCTTGTGCTTCTCGAAGGGGAGGCCCAACAGGGCGACGACCATGGCTTCGGTGCCCACCATCAAGCGCATGGTCACCAGCGAGAAGATGTAGACCAGGAAGGCGACGAAGCTCACGGACCAGCGCACGCCGCGGAACCAATCGAACAGTCCCATGCCTCCGTCGCGCACGCGCTCGGCGAGACGCCGACCCCCCATGGGGGGTCGCCGGAAGTCGGCGGGAAGGGGCTGGCTCAGGCTGCGTTGCATGGTCTCCGTCGGTCCTGGGGAAGGCGGGTCAAAGTTCGCCTTGCCGGCGGGCGGCGCAAACATCCCGCAAGAACACTGCCCGACCGGCCGGGCCTCGCCGCCCGCCAGCGGATGGGGGCCTGGTCCGCGAGCAATGCGCGGACGGGCGACCCCGGAAGGAGAGCGGGGAGCGCGCCCGGGAGCGGCCAGACGCGCCCAGCCTGTCGTCCGCGCGCGGCGCGTGTTGGAGAGACGAGACAGCAGGCCGGCCGGTCGTGAGTCGGAGCGGGGCCTGGCCCTCGGAGCAGAACTTGCACGCCGGAGCGAACGAGCGGGAGCTCAACTGGCGGCTCCACCCCGTACCTCTAGATTCGGGACCATGATGGCTGGAACACCGGTGCGTGGCGCCGGATCCGACGGCGCGGCACCCCTTCAGGGCCTGCCCAGCAACCTGCGCGAGGGCCTCGCCTTGGCCCACATGCCGGCGCTGGACGGCATCCGTGCGGTGGCCGCCTTCACGGTCGTGTTCTACCACGCCGGCATTCCCCTGGTCCCGGCAGGGCAGGGCGTCCTCGCGTTCTTCGTCCTCAGTGGATTCCTGATCACCTGGCTGCTGCTCCGGGAAGACGAGGCGACGGGCACCATCTCACTCAAGGGGTTCTACGCACGTCGCAGTCTGCGGATCTTCCCGCCGTTCATCGTCTACTGGTGTGTGGTGTTGGTGCTGCTGCGGGCCACCGGAAACGCGGTCCACGTGCCTCAGGCCATCGCATCGTTCCTCTACGTCAACAACTACTACCAGGCACTCACGGGTGACCCGAACACCCTGCTGAGCCACACCTGGTCCCTGGGCGTGGAAGAGCAATTCTACCTGCTCTGGCCTGCCGCATTCATCGCGTTGCGGCACGACCGCCGGCGCCTGGCCAGGGTGCTGACCGGGATGGTGGTCGCGCTCTGGGTGTATCGCGAAGTGATGGTGCTCGGCGTGGGTATCGATCAGGGCTACGTCTACGAGGCGTTCGACATGCGGGCCGATCACCTCCTGGTCGGATGCCTGATGGCGGTGACCCTGCGGGCGGGCCTCTGGCCGGGCCTGTGGCGTTTCCTCACGGCGGCACCCGCCCGCATGGTGGTGACGGCGCTGCTTCTGATCCTCAGCATCGCTGCCGCGCACGTCGTCGGCGGTCGCTATCGCGACGTGGTGGGCTTCATCCTGGACCCGGTCCTCATGGCCGTGCTGATCGTTCAGGCCATCGCCTTCTGCCGCTCGCCGGTGGCGAAGTGGCTGAACTGGGGCTGGATGCGGTATCTGGGAGCGATCTCGTACCCCGTGTACCTCTACCATCCCCTGACGGTGGCGGTGGTCGACAAGGCGCCGCTGCGGGGCGTGCCGTACCTGGGGTTGGTGCTGCTGCTGACCACGCTCGCGGCCGCGGGGTCCTACCACATCGTGGAGCGCCCGATGCTGCGCTTGAAGAAGCGCTTCGCGGCCAGCGTGCCCCGCCCGCAGGCGGCGTCCCGGGCGGCAGGGACCCCCGTCGCGCCCTGAACTCGGAGATGCCCCTGGCCGACCGGACCGAGGAAGCGCGCTCCTGGGTCCTCGACCTCCTGGCGGGTAGGGCTGGGCCGGCGCCCGAGGAGCTGCGGCCGACCCTCCTCCCCATCCTTCGTCTTCACCGCCTGGAGTCGTTGGCCTGGTGGGAGGCGGACCCCGGCTGGACCGCGCTGGAAGGGGCCGCGCGCGCAGTCGCGGTGCGGAACGGCGTGCTCCTGGAGGCGGTCGCAGGGGCTCGTTCGGACCTCGCCGCAGTGGGCGTCGCCTCGCTGGTCTTCAAGGGAGCGGCGCTGTTGCTCGACCGCGTGTACCCGAGCCCCGGGGCCCGGCCCATGGACGATGCGGACCTGCTCGTGCGTCCGGCGCAGGCCTCCCTCGCGGCCGCCGCCCTGCAGCGGTACGGATTCCAGCCCTGGCGGCCCTGGTCGGATCGGTTACCGGAGTGGGCGGACTCACTCCCCTTCGAGGGGACCGGGGCGCCCGTGCCGGTCACCTTGGATCTCCACTGGCGAACCGAATACGGGCGCATGCGCTTCGGGTCCGGAGACAGCCCCCTGTGGACTGCGGCCGGTGGAGATCGTCCGGTCCCACCACCGGAGACGCATCTGATCGTCGTGGTGGAGCACGTCCTCAAGCACCTGCGGGTCGGCGCCCACCTGCTGGGAGTGGCGGACGCCGCGCGCCTGGCGACGCGCGTTCGGGACTGGGACGAGGTGGTCCGGGTGGGAGGCGCACGCCGGAGTGCCCCTGGGGTGGCGGCCCTCCTGGCTGCTCTCTCCGCGGAGCTGGGTGCGCCGATTCCGGCGGAAGTTCCCCCGCGGCTCCAGCGTACCGCCGGGGGGCGGGGCGATGGGTCATGGGTCGGGATCGGGTCGTGGGTCGGCCGGCAGCCCTCGCCGGCGCGGCGCTGGTCCGGGCTCGGGCAGCGCATCCGGATGGCGGCGACGCCCGGCCGAGCGTGGGAGGAACTGAGGGAGACGGCCTTCCCCGACGCCCGCTGGCTGCGAGCCCGCTACGACTCGGGGGCTCCCGTGCCGGCCCTCTGGGCCCGATACGCCTGGGCCAGCCTGCGCTGGCTGGTGGCCGGCGGCCGCTCTCCGCTGGATCCCCCGGGTCCGGTGGCCTGACTCAGCTGGCGGCCGCTGGCCTGGGCGGGGCCAGGGAGGCGCCCGAGCCGGTTCGTTTGGAGGTGTACATGGCGGCGTCCGCGGCCCGCAGAAGCTCCTCCATCGCGCTTCCGTGCATCGGAAACAGCGCGATTCCAATGCTGGGCACGACCTCGAGTCGCGTCGACGAGTGCGCGATCGGGGCGCCCACCACGTTGCGAATGCGCTCGGCAAGACCCAGCGCTTCTCGAGGGGTCGCCTCGGCGACCAACGCTACGAATTCGTCGCCGCCGATGCGGGCGATCAAGTCCTCCACGCGAAGACAGCGCACGAGGCGAGCCGCGACCGTCTTGAGCGCTTGGTCACCGGCCTCGTGGCCCCACGTGTCGTTGATGGTCTTGAATCCGTCGAGGTCCAGGAAGAGGAGCCCGAGTCCGCGGCCCTCCTCGGAGGCGGAAGCCAGCAGCGCCTCGGCGTCGTCCTCCAGACCTCGCCGGTTGAGAAGGCCGGTGAGGGGGTCCTGGCGCGCGTGGGAGACCATGGTCATCTCCCGCTGCTTCTCCTGGGTGATGTCGACGAAGGTGACCAGGACGTCCCCCCCAAGGGGGCTGCTGGTCACGCGGAACCAAAGGGGGGACTCACCGCCAGCCTGGACCACCGTGTCGACGCTGCTCCGCTGGTCGGCGACGCGACGGAAGACATCGAGCAGCACCGCCGTATGAGGAGGCCGCACCTCCCCCAAGGTCCTTCCAAGGAGCGTGTCTCCGGGCGGAGCCAGTTGGCGGTTGGCGGAGGGATTGGCGAACACGCAGGAAAAGTCCCGGATCCGGCCCTCGGGAGCACGGATGGGGCGGAGTCGGACGACGCCGTTGGGCGAGCTCTCGAGGACGGCTCGCATCATGGCCTCGCTCTCGTGCAGCCCCCACTCGGCCCGGTACCGCTCGCTCACGTCGCGCAGCACGAGCACCCGCCCCAGCGAGGACCCGTCCGGGCCCGCGATCTCCGAGGTCTCGCTCTCGAGGTAGCGATCGTCGGGTCCCCGGACCGCCGAGCGAGTACCCGGGGCGACCGGAACGAGCCCCAGGCCGTTCCGGTCGAGGACCGCGCGCGCGAGCTGGCCCAGGAGAGGACCGGAGCCTTCGCCGAGGAGGCGGCGCGCGGGGCCGTTGGCGTCGACGACGCGGCTCTGGCCGTCGATCAGGACGACTGCGTCCGCGACGGCCTCGAAGGCCCCCCGCATGGCCAGGGGCCTGGCGCGGTAGAGCTGGAAGCCGAAGAACGCCCACGCGTAGACGAGGGCCGTGACCGCGAAGGCCAGCGGCGTCTGCTGCAGGTCGGGGAGCTCAGGACGAATGTTGTAGACGATGTTGACCGCGAAGGGCACGGCGCTGCCCGCCAGCAGGGCGGCCGCCTGGGGCCGGGTCAGGTGCCGGGCCCGGAACAGCTCCAGGAGCAGTGCCAGCTGTCCGGCCGCCAACAGGCCGTACATGTATGGGGTCTGAATCCAGACCCACCAGGGGCCCCAGGGAGTTCGCACGCCCGTGGTCGGGGGTGTCGGGGGGTGGGCCCACATCCATTCATGCCACGGGTTGGTCCATATCAGGCCCAGGGAAAGCAGGGGAACCACGGAGAGCGCCCAGACGAGTGCTCCACCCGCGGGCTTCCCCCGCACCAGGTGCAGCGCGAAGAAGAAGAAGCCCAGCACCGCGCCGAGGATCCCGATGTACTTGTAGTCACGGGCCAGCAGGAACAGGGTGGGAGAACTGGCGAACAGGATCTCGGCGGCGGAGCCCGTCAGCCAGATCGCCGTGGAGAAAAGGGCGGCGGCCATCGGGGGGGCGCCGGGCTCGTACCGGTTTCGCACCACCAAAGCGCCCAGCGTGGCCTGTACCGCGGAGATGGCGAGGAGCACTGCCGCCAGATGCAGGTGAAGGGAGGGGTCCATGGTCGGACAGGGCTCCTGGGTCCCGAGGGCGGTGCTTCCGACCGGCGCGCCCGGAGGCGCCGGGAGGCGGGGCGAATGTGAGGGGCTCGACCGGCCTCCGCCAGTCTCTTTTACCGCTCCCCCGGCGTTGACACCCCTCAACACCGCTCCTACCTTATTCAGTCTCCCTTCCCGCCGGATCTCAGGGTGGGTCGCGGGGGCAGAAAAAGACGTAGATCAGCGGGGTCCAGCGCGCTTCTGGCGCGTTTTTTTACCAGGGTCACCAAGGCCAATGCCGACCATCAACCAGCTCGTTCGCAAGGGACGCGAGGCGGTCAAGAAAAAGACCAAATCGCCTGCGCTCCAGAGCAACCCGCAGAAGCGGGGGGTCTGCACGCGCGTGTACACGACGACGCCCAAGAAGCCCAACTCCGCGTTGCGGAAGGTGGCTCGCGTCCGTCTCACGAACGGCTATGAGGTCACGGCCTATATCCCCGGTGAGGGCCACAACCTCCAGGAGCACTCCATCGTGCTCATCCGAGGTGGCCGTGTGAAGGACCTCCCCGGCGTCCGGTATCACATCGTCCGCGGGACACTCGATGCCTCCGGCGTGTCGAACCGGAAGCAAGGCCGGTCCAAGTACGGCGCCAAGCGGCCCAAGTAGCAGGATCGTAAGAGATGAGTCGTCGTAAGCGAGCGATCGAGCGCCCGGTGGCAGCGGATCCCAAGCATGGATCCCAAGTGGTCACCCGGTTCATCAACAGCCTGATGCTGGACGGCAAGAAGTCGATTGCCGAGAGCATCTTCTATGACGCGCTGGACATCATCGAGGAGCGCTCGGGTCAGCCCGGTCTCCAGGTGTTCAACCAGGCGCTGAACAACGCGAAACCCGCCGTCGAGGTGAAGAGCCGTCGAGTGGGCGGAGCAACGTATCAGGTTCCGGTCGAGGTCCGCCCAGAGCGGCGCCAGGCGCTGGCCACCAAGTGGTTGATCCAGTACGCGCGGGACCGCAGCGAGAAGACGATGTCCCACCGGCTCGCGGCCGAGTTGATGTCCGCCAGTCGTGGTGAAGGCGCAACCATCAAGAAGAAGGACGATACGCACCGGATGGCCGACGCAAACAAGGCGTTCGCCCACTACCGCTGGTAGCTCGGAACCACGACTCGCTGCCGACCTCACGGTTGGCGGCCCGGGTCGTGTTCGGGCGCGGAGGACACCGGCGGCGCAGTAGCCGGGAGAACCTCCGCGCTTTTTGCGCCCCTCAAGGAAGGGGCCACAGCAGTCACCGTGTGCTCGAGACGATCAACAGATAGATGCCTAGGAAGACGCCTCTCAATCAGCTCCGCAACATCGGCATCATGGCGCACATCGATGCCGGTAAGACGACGACCACGGAGCGCATCCTGTTCTATACGGGCAGGGTGCACCGCATGGGCGAGGTGCATGAAGGCGCCGCGACCATGGATTGGATGGAGCAGGAGCAGGAGCGCGGCATCACGATCACGTCGGCGGCGACGACTGCGCACTGGAAGCGCAACGACACCGACTATCGCATCAACATCATCGACACTCCCGGCCACGTCGACTTCACGGCCGAGGTGGAACGATCCCTGCGCGTGCTCGATGGTGCAGTCGCGGTGTTCTGTGCCGTCGGTGGGGTGGAACCGCAGTCCGAGACCGTCTGGCGCCAGGCGGACCGCTATGGCGTTCCCCGCATCGCGTTCGTCAACAAAATGGACCGCATCGGGGCGAACTTCGAAAACGTCGTCGCGATGATGGGAGAGCGCTTGGGCGCCAACGCCCACCCCGTCCACTACCCCCTGGGTGAGGGCGAGCTCTTCACCGGCGTCGTCGACATCGTGCGGCAGGTGGCAATCGTCTGGGAGGACGAGCTGGGGTCCAAGTTTACCGAGGGTCCCATCCCCGACTCACTGACGGACAAGATCGCCGAGCTTCGGCACCATTTGATCGAGGCGGCGGTCGAACACGACGACGTGCTGATCGAGAAGTACCTGGGCGGCGAGGAGTTGAGCGAAGACGAGGTGCGCCACGCGATCCGGTCCGCCACGATCGCGGGCAAGATCTTTCCGGTCTTCGCGGGCTCCGCGTTCAAGAACAAGGGTGTGCAGGCCCTGCTGGACGGCGTGATCGACTATCTGCCGTCCCCGCTGGATATCCCGGCGATCACGGGGCACCTGCCGCACCATGACGAGACGTTCGAGACACGTGAAGCCACGGACAACGCGCCGTTCGCCGCGTTGGCCTTCAAGATCATGACCGACCCCTACGTCGGTAAGCTCACGTTCTTCCGCGTCTATTCGGGCACGTTGAATTCGGGCACGCACGTGTTCAACACGCGACGTGACCGCAAGGAGCGCATCGGCCGAATCCTGCAGATGCACGCCAACAAGCGCGAAGAGCGGGAAGATGTCTACGCCGGTGACATCGCTGCGGCGATCGGGCTGAAGGATGTGAAGACGGGGGACACGCTGTGTGACCCCGATCATCCGATCATCCTGGAGGCGATGAAGTTCCCGGAGCCCGTGATCGCGGTGGCCATCGAACCGAAGACCAAGGCCGACCAGGACAAGCTTTCGACCGGTCTTTCCAAGCTCGCGGACGAAGATCCCACCTTCCGCGTGCACACGGATCCGGAGACCGCTCAGACGATCATCAGCGGGATGGGCGAGCTCCATCTCGAGATCATCGTGGACCGCCTCAAGCGTGAGTTCGGCGTGGACGCCAACATCGGCCGTCCCCAGGTGGCTTACCGCGAGACGATCCGTAAGGAAGCACAGA
Organism: Gemmatimonadota bacterium; assembly: GCA_041390105.1. Taxonomy (NCBI): domain Bacteria; kingdom Pseudomonadati; phylum Gemmatimonadota; species Gemmatimonadota bacterium. The sequence goes on along the minus strand of JAWKQO010000001.1, from coordinate 1,201,198 downwards.
ACGTCGAGGGAAAGTTCGTCCGGCAGACGGGTGGCCGCGGCCAATATGGTCATGTCGTGATCAACCTGGCCCCGTCCGACCCGGGTCAGGGCTTCGTGTTCGAAGACAAGATCGTCGGCGGCGTGATTCCCCGAGAGTACATCGGGCCGGTGGAGCAGGGCATCAAAGACGCCCTGGACACCGGTGTGCTGGCCGGCTTCCCGGTGATCGACGTCAAGGTGGAGTTGATCGACGGCTCCTATCACGACGTCGACTCCAACGAGATGGCGTTCAAGATCGCGGGCTCGATGGCGTTCAAGGAGGCCGTCCGCAGGGCGGGTCCCGTCCTGCTGGAGCCGATCATGGACGTCGAGGTGGTGACGCCTTCCGACTACATGGGCGACATCATCGGTGACCTGTCGTCCCGGCGCGGGAAGGTCGGTGGCATGACCGACCGCGGTGATGCTCGTGTGATCGGGGCCTCTGTCCCGCTTGGCGAGATGTTCGGGTACTCGACCACCCTCCGCTCGATGAGCCAGGGCCGTGCCGTGTACACGATGCAGTTCTCGCACTACGACGAAGTGCCGAAGAGCAAGGCGGAGGAGATCATCACCGCCAGCGGCAAGAAGAACTAGCACAACCAGCGACCCGGAACCCCCGGAACCTGAAAGCAACGAGGAAGAGGGATGGGCAAGGAGAAATTCGAGCGTACCAAGCCGCACGTGAACGTGGGGACGATCGGCCACGTGGACCACGGGAAGACGACGTTGACGGCGGCGATCACGGTAACGCAGGCGAAGAAGCACGGGGGCAACGCGGTCGCGTTCGACCAGATCGACAAGGCGCCGGAGGAGCGGGAGCGGGGGATCACGATCGCGACGGCGCACGTGGAGTACGAGACGGCGAACCGGCACTACGCGCACGTGGACTGCCCGGGACACGCGGACTATGTGAAGAACATGATCACCGGGGCGGCTCAGATGGACGGAGCGATCCTGGTGGTGAGCGCGGCGGACGGACCGATGCCGCAGACGCGGGAGCACATTTTGTTGGCGCGTCAGGTGAACGTGCCGTACATCGTGGTGTTCCTGAACAAGGTGGACATGGTGGACGACCCGGAGCTCTTGGAGTTGGTGGAGCTGGAGGTTCGGGAGCTTCTGAGCGAGTACGATTTTCCTGGGGACGACATCCCGGTGGTGAAGGGATCGGCGTTGAAGGCACTGGAGGCGGCGGGCGAGGGTCCGGACGCGGAGTGCATCCAGGAGCTGATGGACGCGATCGACAGCTACATCCCGGAGCCGGAGCGGGACATCGACCGGCCGTTCCTGATGCCTGTGGAGGACGTGTTCTCGATCACGGGGCGGGGGACGGTAGCGACGGGACGGATCGAGCGTGGGATCGTGAAGGTGGGCGACGAGGTGTCGCTGGTGGGGATGGGCTCGGACAAGAAGACGGTGGTGACCGGGGTGGAGATGTTCCGGAAGCTGCTGGAAGAGGGCCGAGCGGGAGACAACGCGGGCCTGCTGCTGCGGGGCGTGGGGAAGGACGAGATCGAGCGCGGGCAGGTGTTGGCGAAGCCGGGGTCGATCACGCCGCATACGAAGTTCAAGGCGGAGGTGTACGTCCTGACGAAGGAAGAGGGGGGACGCCACACGCCGTTCTTCAACGGGTACCGGCCGCAGTTCTACTTCCGGACGACGGACGTGACGGGGTCGGTGCAGTTGCCGGGCGGAGTGGAGATGGTGATGCCGGGGGACAACGTGCAGATGGAGATCGAGCTGATCACGCCGATCGCCATGGACACGGAGCTGCGCTTCGCGATCCGCGAGGGCGGCCGCACCGTCGGCGCCGGCGTCGTCACCGAGATCATCGAGTAGCACCCGGACAGAGCAGTAACGCAAGCACACCAACGAGCTGATTGAAATGGCTGACCGCATCCGCATTCGCCTGAAGGCGTTCGACCACTGGGTGGTCGATCAGACCGCCGCGGACATCGTGCGCACCGCCCAGAAGACGGGTGCCACGGTGCGAGGGCCGATCCCGCTTCCGACGCGCCGGCAGCGCTGGACGGTTCTCCGGTCGCCGCACGTGGACAAGAAGAGCCGGGAGCAGTTCGAGCTCCGGACGCACAAGCGTCTCATCGACATCGTCGAGAGCCGGCCCCAGACCATCGACGCGCTGACCAAGCTGGATCTTCCGGCCGGTGTCGACGTGGAGATCAAGGTAGACTGACCCATGGCGGGAATCATCGGAAAGAAGCTCGGGATGACGCGCGTCTTCGACGACGAAGGCGCTGCCGTCTCCGTGACCGTCATCGAGGCCGGTCCCTGCCCGGTCGTACAGGTGAAGGACATGGACTCGGACGGGTATCGGGCCGTGCAACTCGGGTTTGCTCAGAAGAAGGCCAAACGGACCACGAAAGCGGAGGCGGGCCACGCGGCGCGCGCCGGCCTCGAGGCCGCCCCGGCCATTCTTCGTGAGTTCCGCACCACGGTGGATGAGACGTTCGAGCCGGGCTCGACCGTCACGGTGGATATGTTCGCTCCCGGCGATCGCGTGAAGGTCACTGGGAACTCGAAGGGGAAGGGCTTCCAGGGCGTGGTGAAGCGTCACGGCTTTACGGGGCGCCCCGGATCGCACGGTCATCCGGAGTCGCGCAATCCAGGATCGATCGGGCCGGGCACCGACCCGTCCCGCGTCATCAAGGGAAAGAAGCTGCCCGGCCAGACCGGGAACGTGCGTCGCACGATCCGCAATCTCGAAGTGGTCCGCGTGGACCCGGACCGGAGCCTGCTCTTCGTGAAGGGTGGCGTCCCCGGCCCCAAGAACTCGTACCTGCTGATCACGAAGTGACCATGTACACGGCGCACTACTACAAGGCGGACGGGAAGAAGGGACGGGCGCGCGCCCTCCCTGACGTCCTGTTCGATGGCCAGGTGAACGAGGCCGTGCTGCACCAGGTGGTGAAGGCCCTCCAGGCCAACGCCCGCCAGGGGACGGCCGCGGCCAAGAACCGTTCCGCGGTCAGCGGAGGGAATCGCAAGCCCTGGCGTCAGAAGGGCACGGGTCGGGCGCGACAGGGCTCGACGCGGGCACCCCATTGGACCGGCGGTGGTCTGGCGTTTCCGCCCCAGCCCCACGGCTGGCACCAGAAGGTGCCCAAGAAGGTACGGGCCCTGGCGCGGCGCTCCGCCCTCAATGCCCGGGCTCAGGACGAGCGTGTGGTTCTGGTGGACGACCTTCTGTTCGACGCGCCCAAGACCTCCCGCCTGGTGAAGTACCTGGATGGGATCGGCGTCGAAGGGACGGTGCTGATCCTCACCGCCGAAGCGCGGCCCAACCTGTACCTGTCTGCTCGCAACGTCGGCGGGCTGGAAGTGCGGGTGTTCGGAGAGGAATCCGTCTACGACCTGCTGCGCGCGCACACGCTGGTGATCGAACGCTCGGCGGTCGACGCGGCTGCGGCTTCGGATGAGGAGGGCGACGATGCGTGAGGCTTGGGACGTGATCGTTCGTCCGGTGGTGACCGAGAAGTCCACCGAGCAGTCGGAGGCGGAGAACGTCTACACGTTCATCGTCGCCGAAGCAGCCAACAAGCACGACATCGCGCGAGCGGTGGAGAGCCTCTGGGACGTGTCGGTGGAGGACGTGCGTACCATGCGTTACCGCGGCAAGGCCAAGAGGGCCCTGCTGGGTCGCATGGCCAAGAACTGGCAGCTGGGGAAAAGGCCGTCCTTCAAGAAGGCAGTCGTCAAGCTGGCCGAGGGCGACCACATCGAGCTCTACGAGGTGGGCTGAGCCATGCCACTCAAGAAGTTCCAACCGATCACGCCGGGCTCGCGCCTGCGCACCGTCATGCAACGGACCGAACTGACCCGTTCGGAGCCGGAGCGGTCTTTGACGGAGACGCTGTCGGGCAAGGGTGGACGCAATCATCACGGCCACGTGACCATGCGTCGCCGGGGTGGTGGCCACAAGCGCCGTTATCGTCGCATCGACTTCAAGCGAGACAAGGTCGGTGTCGAGGCCCGCGTGACGGAGATCGAGTACGATCCGAATCGCAGCGCCAACATCGCGCTGTTGGTATACGAGGACGGCGAGAAGCGCTACATCCTCCATCCAAAGGGATTGGCCGTCGGCGACCGGATCCAGTCGGGACCGGGAGCGGACGTGAAGGTGGGCAATTCGATGCCCCTGGAGCTGATCCCGCTCGGCACCACCGTCCACAACGTGGAGCTGAAGCCGGGCAAGGGTGGGCAGATGGCGCGCTCCGCGGGATCGAACGTTCAGGTGGTCGCCAAGGAAGGGGACTACGTGACGTTGCGGCTGCCCTCCACCGAGGTGCGCCGCGTCCGCCGCGAGTGCATCGCGACGATCGGCGAGGTCGGCAACTCCGACCACAACCTGCAGCGCATCGGAAAGGCCGGAGCCAACCGCTGGCGGGGACGCCGTCCCAAGGTGCGCGGTGTGGTGATGAACCCGGTGGATCACCCTCTCGGTGGCGGCGAGGGCCGCTCGTCGGGTGGTCGTCCCCCGGTATCCCCGTGGGGCAAGCCGGAAGGCAAAAAGACGCGTCACCGCAAGAAGGCCTCGACGAAGCTCATCGTCCGTGGCCGCAAGCGCGGTAAATCGACCAAGTAGGTCGGAGCTCAATCATGGCGAGAAGCATCCGCAAAGGCCCGTACATCGACCTTCCCCTGCTGGCGAAGATCGAGGCGATGAACGCCAGGGGCGAGAAGAAGGTGATCAAGACCTGGGCGCGTGCCTCCACGATCTCTCCGGATTTCGTGGGGCATACGGTCGCGGTCCACAACGGCAACAAGTTCATTCCCGTCTATGTGACCGAGAACATGGTTGGTCACAAGCTCGGTGAGTTCGCCCCCACGCGCTTGTTCCGGGGCCACGGCGGGAAGCTGGCCGACAAGCGTTCGCGGGTCGGCTGAGGCGCGAGGCACAAAGGACGATGGAAGCTAGAGCGATCGCCCGGAGCATCCGGATGAGCCCCCGCAAGGTGCGGCTGGTCGTGGACCAGATCCGCGGCCGAGCGGTGAACGACGCCTACTCGCTGCTGCGCTTTTCGAAGAAGGCGGCATCGGAGCCGGTGGAGAAGACGCTGCGCTCCGCGGTGGCGAATGCCCAGGCCAAGGCACAGGAGCAGGGAGAGGTGTTGGACGTGGACGACCTGGTCGTTCGCGAAGTCTTCGTGGACGAAGGGCCGACGCTCCATCGCTGGCGCGCCGCGGCCATGGGTCGAGCGACACCGCGTCGGCGCCGCTCGAGCCACATCACCGTCGTCGTCGATTCGAGAGGCTGAGACGCATGGGCCAGAAGACACATCCGCACGGGTTCCGCCTCGGAGTGGTGAAGGAGTGGCGCTCGCGTTGGTACGCAGAGCGTGACTTCTCCAAGCTCCTCAAGGAGGACGAGACCATTCGCCAGTATCTCCACCGGCGTATGGCGCACGCAGCGCTCTCGCACGTGGAGATCGAGCGGAAGCCGTCCAAGATCGTCATCACGCTGCACACTGCCAGGCCGGGCGTGGTCATCGGAAAGCGCGGTGCGGAGGTGGACAAGCTCCGCGACGAGCTCTCGGTACTCACCTCGAGTGAGGTCTCCGTCAACGTCGAGGAGATCAAGCGGCCCGAGCTGAGCGCCCGCCTGGTGGCGGAGAACGTCGCGCATCAGCTGCGCCAGCGCATCTCGTTCCGCCGCGCCATGAAGCGAGCCGTCCAGGGTGCCATGCGCGCCGGTGCCGAGGGCATCAAGATCCAATGCGCCGGACGACTGGGAGGCGCGGAGATCGCCCGCACCGAGGGCTACAACGAGGGTCGGGTCCCGCTGCACACGCTTCGCGCGGACATCGACTTTGCCCGGGTGCAGGCACGGACCACCTACGGCACCATCGGCGTGAAGTGTTGGATCTTCCGTGGCGAAGTCGTCGACGACCGCCGCGGCCGTACGTACTCGACGGGATCGTAAGGGCAATGCTGGCACCGAAGCGCGTCAAGTATCGGAAGAAGCACAAGGGCCGCATGAGCGGGAAAGCGCTCCGCGGCAGCAAGGTGTCGTTCGGGGAATACGGCCTTCAGGCACTGGAGCCCGGCTGGATCTCGAACCGGCAGATCGAGTCGGCCCGTGTGGCCATGACCCGCCACATCAAGCGTGGCGGCAAGGTCTGGATCCGGATCTTCCCCGACAAGCCGATCACCAAGAAGCCGGCCGAGACCCGCATGGGGAAGGGGAAGGGGAATCCCGAGGGTTGGGTGGCAGTGATCAGGCCCGGTCGCGTGCTCTTCGAGATGGAAGGGGTGACCGAGACCATCGCCAAGCGGGCCATGGAGCTGGCCGCGGCCAAGCTGCCGCTCAAGACCCGCTTCGTGATTCGCGAGCAGGAGCTGGGGAGCTGACGACCGTGAAGATCGACGAAATCCGTGACCTGACGGACGCCGAGCTGGCCGAGCGCATCCGGGAGTTGAAGCAGGAGCGTTTCCGGCTGGGGTTCCGCAGCGCGACGATGGAATTGGAGAATCCCTCTCTCCTCAAGAGCTTGCGGCGTGAGATCGCCCAGATGAAGACGGTGCTACACGAGCGCACCCGGACTGCCCAGAAGGCGCAGGAGGCTTGAGGATGAGCGAGACCAGCACGGAGCGGAACGCTCGCAAGTCCCGCGTCGGCGTGGTGGTGAGCGACAAGGCCGCCAAGACGGTGGTGGTGAAGGTAGAGCGTCAATTGGCTGATCCGCTGTACGGAAAGCGCGTCAAGCGGACGGCGAAGTACCATGCCCACGATGAGCAAGACGAATACCGGGTGGGAGACACCGTCCGGATCGTGGAGACGCGCCCGCTGTCGAAGTTGAAGCGTTGGCGGGTGGCCGAGCTCATCGAGCGGCCCCAATAAGTCGCATACGACGAACGGCCGGGAAACAGAGCCATGATCCAGCAGGAATCGATCGTCCAGATCGCGGACAATACCGGGGCCAAACGGGCGCTGTGCATTCGCGTCCTCGGAGGCTCCCGCAAGCGGTACGCGCGGGTTGGAGATCAGGTGGTCTTGACCATCAAGGACGCCATCCCCAACGCGCCCGTGAAGAAGGGCGAGGTGGTGAAGGCTGTGATCGTCCGTACCAGCAAAGAGACGCGGCGCAAGGACGGGTCGTACATCCGGTTCGATGACAACGCCGCGGTGCTGATCAACCAGAACGGCGAGCCTCGCGGCACGCGCATCTTCGGGCCCGTGGGGCGTGAGCTCCGTGAGAAGCGGTACATGAAGATCGTGTCGCTTGCACCCGAAGTGCTCTAGAAGGCAACGAAACATGCGGAAACACACCATCACCAAAGGGGACCGGGTGCGAGTCATCCGGGGCAACCACCGGGACGCGGAGGGTACCGTGCTTCGCGTCCTGCGGGATTCGAACCGGGTCGTCGTCGAGGGCGTGAACATGCGCAAGAAGCATCAGCGCCCCACGCCAGACGAGCCCGATGGTGGCATCATCACGTTCGAGGCTCCGATTCACATTTCCAATGTGATGTTGATCGACCCCGCCACCGGAGATGCGAGCCGAGTCCGGATTCGGGTCGAGTCGGATGGAACCAAGGAGCGGATTGCCGTGAAGAGCGGCAACTCCATTCCCAGGGCATAGAGACATGGAACCGCGTCTACAGACACACTATCGGGAAAAGGTGGTGCCCAAGCTCCGCGAGGAGTTCGGCTTCACCAACGTCCACCAGATTCCACGCATCTCGAAGATCGTGGTCAATGTGGGCATGGGCGAAGGATCACGGACCCCCAAGCTCCTGGACTCCGTCGTCGACGAGTTGGGCGTGATTACGGGCCAAAAGCCCGTGATCAACAAGGCGCGCAAATCGATCGCCAACTTCTCCCTCCGCGAAGGGATGCCGGTCGGTGTGTCGGTGACCTTGCGTCGGCGGCAGATGTACGAGTTCCTGGATCGGCTCATCAGCACGGCGCTGCCGCGTGTACGCGACTTCCGCGGCTTGCCCACCCGGTCCTTCGATGGCCGTGGGAACTACACCATGGGCGTCAAGGAGCAGATCATTTTCCCCGAGATCGAGTTCGACAAGGTCGGCAAGGTCCACGGGATGGACATCACCATGGTCACGACGACCGACAAGGACGATCAGGCGCTGGCTCTCCTGCGCGAGATGGGTATGCCCTTCCGGGGCGCCACTCCCGTGCAGGTCGAGGCTACGCAGACCTGACGAGAGCGCGAGGCACGAAGCAGCGATGATGACGGATCCGATTGCCGACATGCTGACCCGCATCCGCAACGCGGGAGCGGCGGGGCAGCGCTGGACCGACATGCCGACGTCGAAGCAGAAGGCGGAAGTCGCCCGACTGCTGAGAGACAACCACTTCGTCCACGACTTCAAAGTCCTGGACGATGGACGCTTCGGCGTGCTGCGGGTCTATTTGAAGTATCACGATGGTCACCCGGTGATCCGCCACTTGCAGCGGGTTTCCAAGCCGGGTCGCCGTCGGTACGTGGGCGCTGCGGATATCCCGCGCGTCCGCAATGGATTGGGAATGGCGATTCTGTCCACCTCCCGCGGCCTGCTCTCCGATCGGGGAGCGCGGTCCGAGGGTGTGGGCGGCGAGCTCATGGCGCTGGTCTGGTAGGCCAGGACGGAACGGAAAGCCAATGTCACGGATCGGAAAGCTGCCTATCCCCGTCCCGAAGGGCGTCGATGTGCAGCAAGCGGACGGCACGCTCAGCGTGAAGGGCCCCAAGGGCCAACTCTCAATGCGTGTGCCCGGGGACATCCAGGTTGCGATCGAAGACGGCGCCATCCACGTGAGGAGGCCGTCCGACCAGCGCCAGCACAAGGCGTTGCACGGACTGACCCGCACGCTCGCCGCCAACATGGTGACGGGTGTCACGGAGGGGTTCAAGAAGACGCTGTCGATCGTGGGGGTCGGCTATCGCGCCGAGAAGAAGGGCGGGGGTGTGACGCTGCACCTCGGCTATTCGCACCCCATCGACTATCAGGCGCCCGAGGGCGTGGAGATCGAGGTGCCGCAGCCGACCACAGTGGTGGTGCGCAGCGCCGACAAGCAGAAGGTCGGGCAGGTCGCTGCCGAGATCCGTGGGTTCAGGCCCCCGGAGCCCTACAAAGGCAAGGGCGTTCGGTATGAGGACGAGCAGGTGCGGCGCAAGGCCGGTAAGACGGCTGGATCCTAGTGCGTGTCGACGGGTCGCCTGAGCGACCGCTGAGGCTGAGGAACGAGAAATGAGCTCCAGAGCGAGAAAGAAGGCGACGGGCCGCGAGGCGCAGCGCAAGAAGCGGCATCGGCGCATCCGGAATCGCGTGCAGGGATCGGGCGAGCGGCCACGACTGGTGGTGTTCCGCTCCCTCAAGTACATCGAGGGTCAGGTGGTCGACGACGACGCGGGGCGGACCATCGTCGGACTGGCGACCCGCGGGTCGACGCTGACGGGTTTCGTGCCCGAGGGACCCAATCCGGGTGTCGCTCGTGCTCGCGAGGCTGGGCGGCGTCTGGCCCAACGCGCGGTGGAGGCGGGAGTCACAGCGGTGGTGTTCGATCGCGCGGGGTACCAATACCACGGTCAGGTTCGTGCCTTCGCCGAAGGCGCACGTGAGGGAGGCTTGCAGTTCTGATGGCCAACGAGAAGCGGCAGTCGCGTCAGCGCGAGAGCGATCTGGTCGAGAACGTGGTTCACATCAACCGCGTCGCCAAGGTGGTGAAGGGTGGACGGCGGTTCTCCTTCACGGCCCTGGTGGCAGTGGGTGACCAGAAGGGCAAGGTCGGGATCGCGCTGGCCAAAGCCAACGAGGTTTCGGAAGCCATCCGCAAGGGCCTGGAAAGGGCTCGCCGCGCCATGGTCGAGGTCCCGCTGGTCTCCGGCACGCTCCCGCACGAAGTGCTCGGTGAGTGGGGCGCGGGGCGGGTCCTGCTGCGCCCGGCCGCGCCCGGAACCGGCGTGATCGCGGGAGGTCCGGTGCGGGCGGTTCTGGAAGCCGCGGGCGTCACGGACGTCCTTACCAAGAGCATGGGCTCGAACAACCCGATCAACGTGGTCCGCGCCACCATGGCGGGCCTGGGGCTTCTGGTCACCCCCGAGCAGGTTGCTCGTGAGCGGGGTGTGCCCGTCGAGACCATGCTGCAGCGCTGAGCAACGGGAACCTGAATCCATGGCGAAGAAGAGCTCCACTCCCGGAAGAATCGAGATCAAGCAGGTCCGGAGCGGCATCGGCCGCCCGGGACTGCATCGGAGAACGCTGGCGGCGCTGGGCTTGAAGAAGCACCAGTCGTCGGTGATCCATGACGACACGCCCGCCATTCGGGGGATGATCCACCAGGTGCGTCACCTGGTCGAGGTCCGCCCGCTGGCCGACTAGGCGAGGAGACGAATCCAGTGGTCGAACTACACACGCTGTCTCGCCCCGAGGGGTCCCACCGGAACGCCAAGCGCGTCGGTCGGGGTCCGGGCTCCGGATCGGGTAAGACGTCCGGGCGGGGTCAGAAGGGCGCCGGAGCGCGCACGGGCAGTCGTCGCAAGCGCGGCTTCGAGGGTGGACAGATGCCCTTGCAGCGCCGTATCCCCAAGCGGGGCTTCACGAACATCCATCGGGTCGAGTTCCAGCTCGTCAATGTGGGCGCCCTGGAGCGCGTGGAGGGGTCCGTGGTCGACGCCCAGACCCTGCGGGAATCGGGTCTGGTACGCTCGACCGCGAAGCCCATCAAGCTTCTGGGCCAGGGCGACATCGATCGGGCCGTCCAGGTCAGCGTGGAGCGGATCAGCGAGAGCGCGCGGGCCAAGATCGAAGCGGCCGGTGGGTCGGTGACGCTGATCGGATCCGCCAGCGAGTAGGGCGCGACCGATGTCGACCAACCCGCTTACCCGACTGTTTCGTGTTCCGGAGCTGAAGGACCGCATCCTCTTCACCTTGCTGGTCCTGTTCATCTATCGCATCGGCGCCCACATCACGGTGCCGGGCCTCGACGTCGGTGCATTGCGCCAGCAGTTCGGTCAGCTCCAGGGCACGCTGTTCGGCGTCTACGACATGTTCGTGGGGGGAGGGCTGTCGCGAGCGACCGTCTTCGCGCTCGGGATCATGCCCTATATCTCCGCCAGCATCATGTTCCAGCTGCTGGCTGCGGTCTTCCCCACGTTGGAGAAGATGCAGAAGGAGGGCGAGGACGGCCGCAAGAAGCTGACGCAGTGGACCCGTTACGTGACGGTGGCGTTGGCGGCGGCCCAGGGATACGGCTATGCGGTGTTCCTGCAGGGCCTGCCCGGAGCGGTCCACACCCCCGGGTTCGGGTTCATGTTCACGACCATGACCGCGCTGACCACCGGCGCCGTGTTCGTGATGTGGTTGGGTGAGCAGATCACCGAGCGGGGCATCGGCAACGGGATGTCGCTCCTGATCTTCTTCTCGATCATCGAGAGCTTCCCGGCCGCGATCGCCCGCACGGTCGAATCGCTGCGCCTCGGAGAGATCGGCGTGTTCGGGCTGGTGGCTCTGCTGGCCGTGATCGTCGGCGTCACGGCCGGTGTCGTGGTGATGACCATGGCCGCCCGGCGCATCCCCGTGCAGATCCCGCGTAAGGTGATGGGGCGGGGACGCGTGCGTGAGGGACAGAAGAGCTTCATTCCAATCCGCGTGAACTCAGCGGGCGTGATGCCGATCATCTTCGCCCAGTCGTTCATCATCGTGCCGGGCACGGTTGCCGCATTCGCGCCCTGGCCCTGGCTGCAGACCATCGCCCAGTGGTTCCAGCCCGGCCCCGTGTACTACGTGCTGTACGCAATCTTGATCGTCTTCTTCACCTACTTCTACACGGCGATCATCTTCAATCCTGTCGACCTCTCGGAGAACCTGAAGAAGCAGGGCGCGTTCATCCCAGGCGTCAAACCGGGCTCCCGCACAGCCGAGTACATCGAGCGCGTGCTCACGCGGGTTACGTTGCCGGGGTCCATCTACCTGGCTCTGATCGCGTTGGTCCCGTTCTTCATCTTCGACATCTTCAACATCCAGACCTTCTTCTTCGGTGGCACGAGCGTGCTGATCGTGGTCGGTGTGGCGTTGGACACTGTTCAACAGGCCCAGCAACACCTGCTCCTGCGTCACTACGACGGCTTCATGAAGAAGGGACGGGTGAAGATGCGGGGCCGGCAGCGCTACATGTAACGCGCCGTGGTTACGATCTTCCTGGGCCCTCCAGGCGTCGGAAAGGGGACGCAGGCCAAGCGTTTCGCCGATGATCGCGGGTGGGCTCATGTCTCTACGGGAGACCTGCTCCGCCAGGCCCGGCGGGAGGGGACGCCCCTGGGGCGACAGGCGCAGGCCTTCATGGACGCCGGGGAGTTGGTTCCAGACGAGCTGATCCTGGGACTGGTGCGTGAGCATCTGGACGCGCTGGGCTCCGCCGCCCGGGTCATCTTCGACGGTTTCCCGCGGACGGTTCCCCAAGCCGAGGGGCTGAACGATCTCCTGGCCGGACTGTCCCGCCAGGTCGACGCCGTGGTCCTGTTCGAAGCGGACGACGAGACCCTCATCAAGCGCATCGCGGGGCGTCGCTCCTGCCCGCACTGCGATCGCGTCTACAACGTGCACTTCACGCCTCCCGCGCGTGAGGGAGTGTGCGACGCGTGCGGCCATGCGCTCACGCATCGCGCCGACGATCAGGCCGACACCGTGCGCCGGCGGCTCGAGGTGTACCGCGAGTTGACCGAGCCGCTGATCGGATACTACGAGATGGAGGGCCCCCGACCGGTCCGCATCGACGCGGAGAGACCGGTGGCCGACGTCCAGGCGGCCCTGGGCCGAGCGCTGGATGCCCACCCGGGTGGGGGGGGATCGTGATCCAGCTCAAGACGGCCGAGGAGCAGGATCTGATCGCGCGGGGCGGTGCCATCATCGCTCAACTGTTCGAAGCGATCGCGGAGGCGGTCGTGCCCGGAATCAGCACGGGGGACCTCGATCGTCTCACCGACGATTTCATCCGGTCGCATGACGGGGCCGTGCCGGCGTTCTACGGGCTCTATGGTTTCCCGGGCAGCGCCTGCATCTCGGTCAACGACGAGGTCGTGCACGGCATTCCCTCGCCGAAACGCGTGCTGAGCGAGGGCGACATCGTCAGCGTCGACGTTGGGGTCCGCCTGGATGGGTGGTGCTCGGATTCGGCCTGGACGTTCCCCGTGGGCTCTGTCGACGAGGAGACCCAGACCCTGCTGCGGGTGACCGAGGCCTCCCTGGGGGCGGCCATCGACGCTGCCCTGTCCGGGAACCACATCGGGGACCTCGGGGCCGCCGTCATGGATACCGTCCGGGGGACCGGGCTTTCGATCGTCCGGGACCTGGTCGGCCATGGAATCGGGCGGGACGTCCATGAGGAGCCTCAGGTGCCCAACGCCGGCGTGGCGGGGCAGGGGCCCCGACTCCGGCCCGGGATGGTCCTCGCGATCGAGCCCATGCTCGCCTGTGGCACCGACCGGATCCGTACGCTGTCGGACGGCTGGACCGTGGTCACCGCGGACCGGCGCCGTTCGGCCCACTTCGAACACACAGTGGCCGTGACCGAGCAGGGCCCCCGCATCTTGACCCTGGCCACGCAGCCGGCCCCGGGGGGGCTGGTCAGCCCTTGAACGGGTTCAGGGGTCAGGCTAGTATAGTTAGCTCTGCCACGGCCGCCTTGAGGGAGCTCCGATGAAGGTCAGAAGCAGCGTCAAACCGATTTGCGAACACTGCAAGGTGATCCGCCGCCGTGGCGTGGTGCGGATCATCTGCAAGCGTAATCCGAAGCACAAACAGCGGCAGGGCTAAGGGGCACCGACCGGAAGCATGGCCAGAATCGCAGGCGTCGACCTACCGAGGGGAAAGCGCATCGAGATTGCGCTGACCTACATCTATGGCATCGGGCACCAGCGGGCCCGGGAGATCCTCGCCAAGATCGGCGTGGACCCCAGCCGCCGCACCCAGGATCTCACGGACGAAGACGTCAACCGCATTCGCCGGGAGATCGAGTCCAGCTACAAGGTCGAGGGTGCGCTTCGTACCGAGGTCAGCATGAACGTGAAGCGCCTGATGGACATCGGGTGCTACCGCGGCCTTCGGCATCGCCGGGGTCTTCCGGTCCGCGGCCAGCGGACACACACGAACGCCCGGACGCACAAGGGCGCTCGTCGGCCGATCGCGGGCAAGAAGAAGGCGCCGAAGAAATAGGCTCGACGTGCGGCCCCTGCCGCACAGACGACCGCAGGGACGTGCGGCGGCCCTCGCCGAGGCCCGCCGCATCGCATTCTCGGAAGCAGAAGAAACCAGGATTCCTGGAAGGTACTGAGCGTGGCACTCTCGAAAGGCACTCGGACCAAGAAGGCCAAGAAGGTCGTCGAGGCGGAAGGCATCGCCCACATCAAGGCGACGTTCAACAACACCCTGGTCACGATCACCGACTCCCAGGGCAACACCGTGGCGTGGGCCACGTCCGGCAAGGCGGGATTCAAGGGCTCCAAGAAGTCCACCCCGTTCGCCGCCACGGTGGCTGCCGAGCAGGCGGGGAAGGACGCCTACAGCCTTGGCGTGCGCCGGGTGCACGTGCGGGTGCAGGGACCGGGTTCCGGGCGTGAATCGGCGATTCAGGCCCTCTCCGCCGCCGGATTGCATGTTCGTTCCATCCAGGACGTGACGCCGCTGCCCCACAACGGGTGCCGGCCTCCCAAGAAGCGCAGGGTCTGACATGGCACGGTACACGGGGGCGGTCTGCAAGCTGTGCCGCCGCGAGGGACAGAAGCTCTTTTTGAAGGGCACCAAGTGCTACACGGAGAAGTGCCCGGTCGACCGGCGCAACTATCCTCCCGGCCAGCACGGCCCCGCCAAGGCGCGGCGCCGCAAGAGCTCGGACTATGCAACGCAGCTGCGTGAGAAACAGAAGGTCAAGCGCATCTACGGAATGGGTGAGACCCAGTTCCGCAACTTGTTCGACAATGCGGCCAAGCGGCAGGGCGTGACTGGTGAGAACCTGCTGGTAGCCTTGGAATCCCGCCTGGACAACATGGTCTTCCGGATGGGCTTCGCCTCCAGCCGGAACCAGGCGCGACAGTTGGTCCGGCATCGCCACGTCGAGGTCAATGGCCACGTGGTGGATGTTCCCAGCTATTCCGTCAAGCAGGGCGACGAGGTTGCTCTCGGGATCAAATCCAAGGGCCTCGAGATCGTTCAGGCCAGCCTGGAGTCCCGGGCGCGGCCGCCCCTGGTCGACTGGATCGCGCTCGACGAAAAGGCGCGTGTGGGCCGCATGATGCGCACACCGACGCGCGCGGAGATTCCGCTCGCCGTTCAAGAGCAGCTGATCGTCGAGCTCTACTCGAAGTAACGATCAGCACCTCCATCGACTGGATCCTCAGCCCCACGGGGGCGAACCGGAGGAGAACGTGGATATCGATTTGACAGGACTGGTACTGCCGGAGCGAGCCGAGAGCGTCTCCGCCTCCTCTGATGGGCGGGGGGCGACGTTCCTGATCGAGCCGCTCGAGCGCGGTTTCGGACATACGCTCGGCAACTCTGTTCGCAGGGTGCTGCTGTCGTCTCTGCCAGGGTCCGCGGTCTGGGCCTTCCGCATCGAGGGCGTGGTGCACGAGCACCAGACGATCCACGGGGTGGCCGAGGACGTCCACCAGGTGATCCAGAACCTGAAGTCACTGGTGGTGCAGCTCTCGGACGACGTCGAGGAGGCCACGCTGGAGCTGGACGTCAGCAAGGCCGGGCCGGTGACGGCCGCGGACATCCAGGCTCCGGGTTCGGCAACCGTCGTCGATCCGTCGCATCACATCATGACGCTGGAAGAGGACCGCGACCTCCACATCGAGCTGTACGTGAACAAAGGCCGAGGCTTCGTCCTGGCGGACCAGCATCCGATTCCCCGGGGTGCTCCCGTGGATCTCGTCCGCATCGATGCGATCTACAACCCGGTCCGGCGGGCGAACTTCACCGTGGACGAGACTCGGGTTGGCCAGCGCACCGACTTCGACCGCCTCACGTTGCAGGTTGAGACGGACGGATCGCTTCGTCCCGCCGAGGCTGTGGCCTACGCGGCCGCCCTGGTGCAGCGTCACCTCGGCTACCTGCAGCACCTCGCTGGTGGTGCCCTCCCCGAGGGCGGCTCCTCGGGCGGGCGCGTGGTGCCGGACCGCATGAAGGAGCTGTTCGCCCGCTCGATCGAGGATCTGGCCGAGCTGAGCGTCCGCTCCCGAAACTCCCTGCAGAAGGAGAACATCCGGACGCTGGGTGATCTGGTGCAGAAGACCGAGGACGAGATGCTGGCCATCGAGAACTTCGGCAAGAAGTCTCTCCAGGAGATCAAGGACTTCCTCTCCGAGCACAACCTGGACTTCGGGATGAACCTGGAGGACGGGGGCCGAGTCTTTGCCGGTGACGACACCGGGGCCGAGGCCTGAGGAGGCGGAGCCCGAGCGGGTTCGCCAACCGGGTTCCAAGTCGGTAGCTTAGGAACGAATCACGATGAGACACGCCAAAAGAGGGCGCCAACTTTCGCGGACCGCCGGCCACCGGCGGGCCCTTCTCCGCAACCTGGCCACCGCGCTGTTCCGCCATGGGCGGATCCGCACGACCACGGCCAAGGCCAAGGAGCTGCGGCCTTTCGCCGAGCGGCTTATCACGCTGGCCAAGCGCGGGGATGTGCATGCGCGCCGGCTGGCGGCGCGCAAGATCTCGGACCGAGCCGTGCTCGGGAAGCTGTTCGACGAGATCGGGCCGCGCTATGGTGATCGTCCCGGCGGATACACCCGCATCCTGAAGATGGGTGCCCGCAGCGGCGATGCCGCGGAGATGGCGCTGATCGAGCTCGTCGGGTCGGACTCCTAACGAAACGGACGGTCAAGCATGTTCGGATCTCGTAAGGGCGCCAGTGGCGCCGCCACGCTCCTGATGATCGTGGCTTTCCTGGCGATTGGCGGCTTCATGTACTGGCTCAGCCTGACGGCCGAACCTTCTCAGGCCGTGATGGTCGAGGAAGAGGAGCCAGAAGCCATGCCCGGTGAGGGGGCCCTGGTCACCGTCGCCGACTTCACCGGGAATCCCGCGGGCTACGTCGACCAGACCATCCGCATGGAGGACATCGAGGTCGTGAGCCTCCTGGGCAACCATGCCTTCTGGACCAAGCTGACGAACGACCAGCCCTACCTGGTGCGCGTGGATCCGGCCCTCTTCGTCAACGGCCTGGTGCTTACGGCCGGAGGGACCGCCGATGTGTCGGGGACCGTCCGCATCATGTCGGACAGCGTGCTGGACGCCTGGCAGAACGGAGGGTCGTTCACCAACGACGTGAACCGCATCGAGGCGGAGTTCGCCGAGAGCTACATCGACGCCACCCGGGTATCCGCCGGAATGGGCGGCTGAGGAAACGAGGCAGGGAATCATGGCCAGAGTCTGTTCGGTTTGCGGCAAGAAGCCCTCGACGGGCAACAAGGTGAGCCACGCGAACAACAAATCGCGGCGCCGCTGGTTGCCCAACCTGCAGACGGTGCGGGTGCTGGGCGCCGACGGTGTCCCCAAGCGCGTCCGTGCCTGCACCTCGTGCATCCACGCGGGCAAGATCCGCAAAGCGCCGCGCGCGGCTGCGGCGGGGGTCTGACCCCCGACCGCCCGTCCAGAACCGATGGGTGACCTGCACGCCCCCGCGGCTTCCGGCCGCGGGGGCGTTGTGCATGCGGAGGCCCGACGTCCTCCATGGGCGCCGGGTGCCTGGGGGTGGCGCCTGGCGGATGCGGCGGTTGCAGGCGGTGCGCTGGTCGCCCTTGGCGGACTCGTTCTCCTGCTGACGCGGGGATCCCCCGCCGACCAGGGCGCGACCCTGGCGGTGGTGTCATTCGGTGCGCTTTCGATCGCGGTCGCGTTCCGAGCGCTGGTCGAGCCGGACGATGTCCCGTTCCTGCTCCGCCTCGTCCTGGCGGGCTTTCTGCTTCGGGTGGGACTCGCCCTGGCCCTCCACTTCTCCCTACCCGTCGACGTCTTCGCGCCCGACCAGTTCACGTTCCAGGACGTGGGCTGGAGGACCCTTCGCTACCTCGAAGGGGAGGGGCCGCCTCCCGCGCAGATCGGCGGCACCTACGAAGTCGCCTGGTTCTATTGGAACGCGCTGCTGTTCCGGCTGTTCGGCTTCGTACCGCTGGCTCCGAAGATCGTCAACGCCACGTTGGGTGTCTGGGCCGGGCTGGCCGCCTACCGCCTGGGAGGAGAAGTCGGCGGGCGTGCCGGCGCCAACGCAGGCGCGCTGCTGGTGTTTCTGATGCCCTCGCTCATCCTGTGGTCGACGCAGAATCTGCGCGAGGCGCCCATCACGCTGCTCAACACCGTTTTCCTGCTGCTGGCGGTGCGATTGCACGTACGACCCCGACTCGGGGTGCTGGTGGGCCTGCTCTGCGTGTTGGGGCTCCTCGCGGTGCTGCGCGACTATATGGCCTGGATGGCCGGGTTGGCTCTGGTGGGCTCCCTGCCGCTGGCGGCCCGCCGGCGACCCGTTCCCCGACTGCTGACGGCCGTCGCGGTCCTGGCGCTGTGGGTCGGCGCCTATCGCGTGCTGGGATTCGGAACCGAGCTCCTGGAGACGGCGAGCTTCGAGGGTCTCGACGCGCAACGGCGCGCGCTGGCGTTCGGAGGCACGGCCTTCGCCCCTGGCGTGGACATCTCCACACCGGCTCGCGGTCTGGCCTTCCTGCCGCTCGGCCTCTCGTTCTTCCTCTTCGCCCCGTTCCCCTGGCAGGCCACCAGCAGCCCCCTGGCCGCCATGGCGTTCCCGGAAACGGTTCTCTGGTACGTGCTGTTCCTCTTCGCCATCGGCGGCGCGCTCCACGTGCTGCGTCGGTACTTCGAGCGAGCCATACCCGTCCTGACCTTCTTCGTGCTGACCGCGAGCGTATACGGTCTCGTGGAGGGAAACGCGGGGACGGCCTATCGACACCGTTCTCAGCTCGTCATCGGTGTGCTCGTATTCGCGGCCATCGGGATCGAGGTGTGGCGGCAACGTCGCCTGGCGCGTCGCTCCGGTGGCTGACCCACTCTCCTGCCTCCTGCTCGGGGCACGGGGCGGCGGAGGCGAGGAAGTCTTTCTCGCGGACTTGATCGGGGATCCACCGGACGGCGTCACCTACCGGGCCGTGCTGGATGCCCACGCATCCGCTCCGGGCGCGCGCGCCCAAGCGTGGGCCGAGCGCGCGTTCAACCGCCTCGTGCATCCGTGGCTCTGGCCCTTGCCTGGGCTGAGGGCGTACCGCGTGGATGACGCCTACGACGTGGTGCACGTCCACAACCTGACCCATCGCATCCAGGGTTCCGTGCCGGTGGTGATGAGCCTGGGCGGAGCGACCTACCGTCACTATCTGGCTGCGTATCTCGCCTACTCGGACGAGCGCATCCGGACGCTCTACGCACGCGCGTCGCGGCTCTACCCGCCCCTCGGCATCACGAACGAGTTCGTCTCCTGGGAGCGGCTGGCCGCCATCGTGGTCTTCTCCCACTACGCTGCCGGCCACCTGAAGGCAGCGGGCGTCCCGTCTGAGCGTGTGCACGTCGTGCCGCCCGGGTTCTCCGACCCGGGGGTCGGCCCCGGCCCGCCGCCCTCGCCGTTCCGGGTGGTGCTGGCGGGCCGCGATCCAGAGCGAAAGGGAGCCGACCTGGCCCTGGAGGCGCAGCGACGCCTTCGAGGACGAGGGCTCGAGGTCGAGCTCACGCTGGTGGGGGACCCGGCCTACCCGGACTGGACCCGAGAGGGTGTGATGGGTCTGGCGGCGGTTCCCCGGGAGCGCCTCTTCGCGATCCTGGCCCGGGCTCATGCATTGGTGGTGCCGTCCCGGGCGGAAGGCTTCGGATTCGTAGCGGTGGAAGCGATGGCCTGCGGGCGTGCGGTGTTGGTATCCGATACTGCCGCTCTACCGGAGATCGTGGGGACAGGTGGGCAGGTGGTGCGTGGCTCCGGCGCGGACCCCTGGGTCGAGGCGCTGGAGCCGCTCGTCCGCGACCCGGAGCTGGCGGGCGTTTGGGGCACGCGCGCGCGTGCGCGCTTCGAGGAGACGTTTACCCGAGCCCACTTCAAGGCGCGGCTCCGGGCCGTCTACGAGTCCGCCCGCTCTGCACGGGGAACCGAGAACCCCTCCTGAAGGAGGAGGGCCTCCAGGGTGTCGCGCATCGCCGGCCAGCCGTGTTCGTGTACGGCTCTCCGGCGCGCCTCTACGGCCATGCGCGCCCGGCGGCCACTGTCGCAGGCCAGCGTCTCGAGACCCTCGACCAGTGCGTCGGGGTCGCCGGCGGGGACGACGAGTCCCGCCGGCGCTGAACCCCCGACCAGCTCGTGTGCGTCGCCCACGTCCGTGATCAGGGTCGGGAGCGCGAGGGCCTGGGCGTGGAGGAGCTTCGCCGGGAGTTGATGACGGGCGAAGGGCGAGTCCCGCTGTGGGATCACCGCGAAGTCCGCCGCGCCCAGAACCCAGCCGGACTGGGAAAAGGCGTAGGAGCCCCGCACGGTCGCGCCTCCCGCACGCAGAGCGCCGGCGAGCGCGTCGTCTGCAACCCCTGCGACCAGCAGCTGCAATGGCACCCTCAGGCGCCGCATCGCGCCCAAGAGGTCTTCCAGCCCTTTGTGCGCTCGGGGTGTACCCGCGAAGACGGCCACAGGCACGTCGGGCGGGAGCCCGAGGCGAGCTCGGGCCTCATCCTGGGGGTGAAGGGCAGGGTCGAAGCGATGCACGTCCACACCCTGACGAACCAGCGTGCCGCCGAAGCGGCGCTGCAGCGCCCGTGAGGAGACCGTAAGGAAAGCGACCTCGGGGATCCACCGCTCCATGCCGCGGAGGTACAGGTCCCCTGAGGGGTTCCGCAGATCGCGCAGCCCCCGACCCCACCGCCGCAGCGGCGACACGTCGTGGAAGAAACCGGCGTCCCAGTCGTCCAGGTGCAGCGCGACGGGGATGTCGAGTCCACGCCCGACGCCGAGGGCGAGACCGAGACTCCCGGGCATCGCTTTGAACGCGTAGAGGAGGTGGGCGCCGCGCGCCAACTCACGGAGGGTCCGGCGTGCGGCCGGCGTCCAAGGCCAGGGGCGAGGGAGTTCTCTCGGGCGAGGCGCCTCCTGAGCCATCGGTGGCCACAGGGGCCCACTGCTCGGGCCCGCGACGGTCACGCGCGGAGCTCCGCCCAACGCTCCCGCGAACTGCATCGCCGTGTAGAGCGGGTTCCGAGCCAGATCGGCCACAACGCAGACGATGTCTGTCATACGGCGAAGCGGGTATAAAGGAGCGGGGTTCCGCACCGATGGGCGGCAGCATACAATCCCGGACGCCAGGTTTCCAGCCACGCAGGCCCCGCCATCGTGTTCTCGACCACGCCTCAGGTCACAGCGGTCGTCGTCAGCTACAACACCCGAGAGCTGACGATCCGCGCTGTGGCTTCCCTCGAGGAGCAGCGTGGTGTCGACGTCGCTGCGGTGGTGGTGGACAACGGGTCAGCAGACGGCTCGGTCGAGGCGCTGCGCGCCCGCTTCCCCCAGATCCAGGTGATCGAAGTGGGAGAGAACCTTGGGTTCGGGCGTGCCAACAACCTCGGGGCGCTACACGCCACCACGCCCTACCTCCTCTTCCTGAACAGTGACGCTTGGTTTTCCGACCAGGACGGATTGGCAGCGTTGGTCGAGGCTGCTGATCGTGACGAACTCTGCGCTGCAGTGGGGCCGAGGGTGGAGAGCGAGGACGGATCGCTGCAGTGGTCGGCTCGGAGGGCACCAACCATCGCGCGAGAGCTGTGCACCCGCACCGAACTCTGGCGTCTTCTACCCCAAGCGTGGCGCAGCGGATGGCTGCTGGGCCCCCAGTTCGCGCACGACCGGCGCCAGACCGTGGACTGGGTGATCGGCGCCTGCATGTTGGTGCGAACCGAGTGGTTTCACGGCGTCAGTGGTTTCGATCCGGCAATCTTCCTCTACGGGGAAGAATTGGATCTGTGCCTGCGCATGCGTCGGAGCGGCGGGCGCATCTGGTTCGATCCCGCTGCGTCCGTCATCCACGTCGGGGGGGCGAGCGGGGAGGGCACGTCCGCGCGCAAAGTGGGCCGCGTGGTCTCCGGCGAGCGGATCGCCCTGGCCCGCGATCGGGGAGAGGCATACGCGTGGGCATTCTCCCTGGCTCGTGCGATCGCTGCGACCGTCGAAGGCACGCTGTTCGGCATCGCTGGAGCGCTGCGAGGCGGGTCGTATCGGAGGGTGCGAGCTCGTGAGGCCGTGCACGTGGCTGGCTCGTCGTTTCGGGAGTTGCTCCGCCCTGCGCTGCGGGCGGGGGCAGCACGGTGAACCCGCTCTGCCCGCTGTGCCGGGCACACCCCGGGGCCGTGCACGCCCGGTGGCACGGGTGGCAGGTTCGCGTGTGTCCGGGATGCCATCACGGGTGGACCCACCCGTTCGACGAGGCGGCCCGACACGCCGACGCCCCGCACTCCGAGGGCTATTACGAAACCCGTTCGATGACGGACGGGGTGGAGCGCTACCGCGCTCGAGCGCGTGGCGTCGCGGCACAAGCCCAAGGCAGTCGGGTCCTCGACGTCGGATGCGGGACGGGCGGGTTCCTCGCGGCGCTGGGCGAGCTCGGTTGGGAAGGGATCGGCATCGAGCGCTCCCCCGATGCCGTTCGGGCCGCGCGCGCGAAGGGGCTCACGGTTCAGGAGTGCACCCTCGACGATGCCCGCATCGAGCAACACTCCTTCGATCTGGTCACGATGCTGCACGTGCTCGAGCACCTCCCCGACCCGGCGTCGGCGTTGGAGCGCATCAGCGGAGCGCTGCGGCGTGGGGGCACGCTGTGGGTGGAGGTGCCCAACCGCGAGGCGTGGGCGGCGGGCGTATGGCCGCCGGCGCAGCGCCACGTGTTCGACCTCCCCCACCATCTGCATCACTTCAGTGCGTCGTCCCTGCAGAGATTGCTGCGGGAGACGGGCTACGTGGGGGTCGACGTCACGGTTTCCGTGCCGCCCCTGCTGCTGGGACTCGTAGACGGCGCGGCCCGGGCGCGGCGCGCCCTGCTCTCCTCGCGCCGGGCCGCGCCTCCCACCTCCGGATCCGGGCCGGAGATGAGGCGGCCGGCGCAGGCGAGCGCCCCCGGCAGCGGAGCCCGGACGCTGAATGCCATCCGCAGGACCCTGCCCGGATGGAAGCTCACGGCACGAGCGGTGCGTTCGCGGTGAGCGCCGCGCCCGCACCCGGAGTCTCGCCCGACCGGAGCGAACGGATCGAGGTCCTCGCCGCTCGCTTCGGCACGAACGTGCTGGCCACCGCGCTCGGCTACGGTCTGAATACCGTGCTCGCCGCCGTGGTCGGCGTGCTGTTGGCCCGCTACCTCGGACCCGGAGAGTACGGTCTGTTGGTGTCCACCTACGCCTTCCAGTCGTTCTTCGTCATCCTGGCCTCTGTGGGGATCGACACCGTCGCGCAGCGAGAGGTGGCGCGTGCTCCGCAGGATACGGATCGGATCCTTGGCGAGGCGGTCACCCTGCGCGTACTCCTGTCGTTGGCGTCGATGGTCTTGGCGTGGTCCGTCGCGGGTGCGGTTGGGCTGCGCGGTCGAGAGTTGCTGCTGGTGGTTTGGGTGACGCTGGCGTTCCCGTTCGGGTGTGCGTCCCTCTTCTTGATACCGTACGCCACCGCACTCAGGACGGCGATCCCGCGTGGCGTACTGGGCATCTGGTCCCTGGTGCTGTCGGGACTGAAGGTCGCAATGATCACCTGGCGCGCGCCGCTGGAGGCGTTCGTTGCGCTGGAAGCCGGGGCGGCGCTCATGGTGCTGCTCCTCTCGGGGTGGCTGGGGCGGGCGGCGGGTCTACGACTGCGACCGAGCTGGGCCCCCTTCGCGTGGCGGACCTTGCTACGGGCTTCGATTCCTGTGGCCTTGACGCTCGCTCTGATCCAGGTCTACCTGCGCGTCGATCAGGTGATGCTGTATGCCCTGCGCGGGGGCCAGGAAACCGGGTGGTACGGGGCCGCGGTGCGGATCGTCGAGGTGGCCAATCTGGCCCCGGTCGTATTCATGTCGTCTGCGTTCCCCTTGCTCGCGCGACTGGACGTCGAATCACCGCGCGCCCTCGATCGCGCCACACGCATGAGCGTGCGCGCCGTCGCTTGGTTGGGATGGCCCTTCGCGGTGTGGATCAGCGTCGAAGCGCCTCGTCTGATCCCACTCCTGTTCGGGGCAGGCTGGTCGGAGGCGGTACCGATGCTGCGGGTGCTCGCCTGGTGTGCTCCCACCACCTTCCTGAACTCGGTTCTGTACAACCGCCTGTTCGCCACCCGCGAGCAAGGGACCGCGTCCCTTCTGGCGCTGGCCGCCGCACTTCTGAACATGGGGCTGAACCTGGCGCTCATCCCTCGCTGGGGCGGAGCGGGGGCAGCGGCGGCGAGCGCCCTTTCCTACGGAGTCGTGACCCTGGTGGCGCTGGGGCCGCGGGGTTCCAGGGCGATTGCATCCATGGGCCTGCGAGCCCAACTCCGTCCCGCGCTTCTGGCCCTGGGCAGTGGTGTGCTGTTGTGGCGGATGCGGCCCTCCCTCACGCTCGGTGCGGTGCTGTTCGCCGGAGTGTACGCCATCGCCTTGGGGGTGGCTGGGGAAGTCGGACGGGAAGAGCGCAGCCTCATCCGCCGGATGACAGGGGTGGATTCCGGAGCATGAAGCGACTCGTCCTGGTGGCGTACCACGTGCCCCCGCAGATCGGGATTGCGAGTGAGCGAGCCGCGTCCCTGCTGCGCTGGCTTCCTCGGCTGGGTTGGTCGGTTTCCCTGGTCACGCCGCACGTCCCATTCTTCCCGATCGAAGGAGCGTCTTCGGGTTCGCCGGTCGAGGGGGTGGAGCGCATCGGGGTCGCCTCCCCCGAACTCGGTCGCTGGCTCCACAGGCGGAGGGCGGTGCCCGCGGACGCGCCCCAGCCGGGCCCGCAGGGTGCGGCCACCTCGTGGGCTCGGCGGTTCGTCCGCGAATGGGTCTACGTGCCCGATTCGCGAGTTGCGTGGATTCCGTTCGCGGCGCGGGCCGTGCGCTCTCTGCTCGCCGCAGCGGACCCGCAGCACACCGTCGTGCTGTCCACGTCCGTGCCGTACAGCGCGCATTTTGCAGCGATGATCGGGATACGGGGAGGCCGGTTCCCCTGGGTCGCCGAATTCCGGGATCCGTGGAGCGAGGCCCATCCCTTCCTGCGGCCCCGGTCCGCGGGGCGCCGGCTCATCGACGACCGACTGCACCGCATGGTGTTGGCGCGAGCGAACCGAGTCGTGGTGACCAGCCAGAGCACGCTCGAGGGTTTGCGTCGCTCCTATGGGGTGGCCGAGGGTCGCATCGCGGTCGTCCAAAACGGATACGAACCGACCCCACCGGGGACGCCGCCCGGTCCGCACGAGCCGTGTGTGTTTCTGTACGGAGGCAGCGTGGCGCCCGGCGAGCGTGTCGAGCCTCTCCTGGAGGGACTCGCGGCCGCGCAACGCTGCGTCGATGTGCCGTTGCGCCTGCGGGTGCGCGGTCCGCGGGAGCCGTGGGCCTCGGCCTGCCGAGCCCTGGAACTGCCCTCCTCACTGGTGGAGCTGCCGGGATCCACGTCGGCGCACGAGGCGCGGGCGGAGATGGCCCACGCGTCGGCCAACCTACTGGTCAATGCCCATCCTGCGTACGCGGCCGTGCTTCCCGGAAAAGCGTTCGAGTACCTCGGCGTGCGTCGACCGATCGTCGCGGCGCTGCGACCAGGATCCGAGTTGGAAGTCCTGTTGACGGACTACGCCCGTCCCCTGCTCGTCGACGGGGCTTCGGGATCGGCGTGGAGCACGGCGTTTGTGGAGGTGGCCCGGCGGCATCGAGCGGGGACGCTGCAGACGCCCGTGGACGAGCGGCGTCCGCTGGCCGCGCTCAGCCGCGAGTGGCAGATGGGCTCGCTGGCGACCCTGCTCGACGAGGTCTTGGCCGGGCCATGACCGCGCGAGTTGCGTATGTGTCCTACGATGGCCTGCTGGAGCCGCTGGGCCGAGCCCAGGTGCTTCCCTATGTGATCGGGCTCGCTGCGGCGGGCTACTGCATGCACGTCTTGTCCTTCGAGAAGCCGGACGACCTGGCGGTACCTGGGGCCACCGACGCGCTGCGCGCCCGCCTCGCGGAGCACAGGGTCGGCTGGACGTGCCTGAGCTACCACCGCCGACCCTCCCTGCCCGCCACGATCTGGGATCTGATGCAGGGAAGACGCGCGCTGCACCGCCTGCACGCCGAACGAGGCCTCGGTCTGGTCCACGCGCGCAGCTACGTTGCCGGGGCAATGGCCCTGCCGCTGCGACGTCACGGTGTCCCGCTGGTCTTCGATATGCGGGGGTTCTGGGTGGACGAGCGCATCGAGTCGGGACGTTGGCCCACCCGGGGCACGGTCGTGTCCGCAGCCCGCCGCCTGGAGCGGCGCCTGCTGGCGGAGAGCGATGCCCTCGTGCACCTGACGAATCGTGCGAAGGAGGTCGTGACCGAGCTCGGACCTGCGACCACTTCGCGCCAGGTGGTTGTTCCCACCTGTGTGGACCTGACCGAGTTCGAGCCCAAGCCCGGCGTTGGGGCGCTGCGCGTGCGTCGGGGCTTCGATCCGTCGCGACCGCTCCTGGTGCACGCGGGCACCGTGAGCGGGTGGTACCTCGGGAAGGAAACCCTCGCGGTGGGTGCGGCCTTCGAGCGTATGGGAGGACAGTTCCTGCTGCTGACCCGGGAGCGCAGCGAAGCCCAGGCACTGGCCCATCACGCCGGCCAGTCCGTGCGTGTGGAGTCCGCGTCCCGTGCGGAGATGCCGGAGTGGTTGGCGATGGCGGACGCCGGCCTGGCGCTCGTACGCCCGACTCCGGCCAAGCGCGCCAGCGCTCCCACTCGTGTGGGCGAGTACCTGGCTGCAGGCCTGGCGGTCGCCGCGACCTCGGGCGTCGGTGACCTCGAACTCCAATTCCAGGGGTCCGCGGCGGCTCGCGTCTTCCCCGTTCCGCCCGATCCCGAAGGTATCGCTCGCTGGCTCCTCGAAACTGCGAGGCGCCCGGATCGCGCGGACGAGGCAAGGGACCTCGCCAGGCGGCACTTCGCCCTTCCTGACGGGCTGCGCACGCTTGCAGCCCTGTATCGGTCGATGGGGGTGCTGCCATGCGCGTAGTGGCCTTCGCGCCCTACCCGGAGCGGGGGCCGAGCACCTGGTTTCGCCTGGCGCAATTCCGTACTGCATTGGAGCAGCGCGGGGTCGATCTGCAACTGGAACCGTTCCTGACCGACAGCGATTATCTCGATCTCTATGGGGGGGCCAGCGAGCCCGCTCGCGTCGGGCTCCTCTTGCGCGCGTGGCGACGCCGCTGGCATCGCATCGGGCTTCTGCGGAGCGACGAAGTCGTAGTCGTCCAACGGGAGCTGGCTCCCTTGGGGGGCCACCTGCTCCTGCGACGGCTGCGGCCCCGTCCGGGGGGGCTCGTGTACGACTTCGACGATGCGTTGTACCTGTCGGGACCCGGTCGCCATCGTCTGGCGGCCCTGCTGCGACGTCCGGGGCGCGCCACCGACGACCTTTGCCGGACCGCCGACCAGGTGTTCGCTGGTAACGCGACACTGGCCGAGCACGCGCGCGAGGCGCGAGGGTCCGGGGAAGGGGTTCGCGTCGTACCGACCGTTGTGGACGCAGGTCGCTACCGACCGGCGCCCAAGCCACCGTCCGACGGGCGGGCAGTCGTCGGGTGGGTGGGATCCCATACAGCGCTGCCCTACCTGGAAGGGCTGTACTCCCACCTCGCCGCGGTGGCCAGCGAGCATCCCTTCCGCTTTCGGGTCGTGTGCAACCGCCCTCCGGCCACTCCGCCTGCGCCGCTGGAGCTGGAGTTCGAGCAGTGGACCCCGGAGCGGCGGGTGGCCTGCGTGCAGGAGCTGGACATCGGCCTCTATCCAGTCACCGACGATGCCTGGTCGCGCGGGAAATGCGGTCTCAAGGCGATCGAGTACATGGCCTGCGGGCTGCCCGTCGTCTGCTCACCCGTGGGGGTGTTGAAGGAGATGGTGCAGGACGGCGTCAGCGGTGTGCACGCCAGGGACGGAGTGGAGTGGCGTCAGGCACTGCTCACCCTGCTGCGTGACCCCGAGCGGCAGAGGAGCCTGGGGCGCGCGGGACGGTCCCGGGTCGAGACGCACTACTCGATCGAGGCGGTGATCGATGACTGGGTGGAGAACCTGCAGGCCCTGCGCGCAGGGAGGAGGCGAGGCTGATGTGCGGCATCGCCGGTGTGCTCCACCGTGGGCCCCCACTGGAGGGAGCGCGAGAGCGCGACCGCCTCCAGGCGCAGGCCATGGCCGAGGCCCTGCAACACCGGGGCCCCGATCGGCGCACCGCCTGGGTTTCGGCGTCCGGCCGCTGCCACCTGGGTCACGCCCGGCTGGAGGTCATCGACAAAGTCACGGGCGACCAACCGATGGGGAACGAGGACGGCACCGTCACCGTCGTCTTCAACGGAGAGATCTACAACTTCCAGCGCTTGCGGGCCGAGTTGCAGCGCGAGGGACACGTCTTCCGAAGCCGATCGGACACCGAAGTGCTGGTCCACGGCTACGAGGCGTGGGGCGATGCCCTGGTCGAGCGTCTGGACGGGATGTTCGCGTTCGCCCTGTGGGACGAGCCGCGCCAGCGCCTGCTCCTCGCGCGCGATCCAGCCGGGAAGAAGCCTCTGTTCATCTACCGGGACGCGAGCCGCATCGCGTTCGCCTCCGAGATGAAGGCGTTCTGGGCGCTTCCGGCGGTAGACGACAGGCTGGATCGTGCGTTCCTGCCCCTCTACCTGGCGTACGGATACGTACCCACGCCGGGGACTCCCTACCGAGCGATTCAGAAGCTCCCAGCCGCCAGCCTGCTCGTGGTGGACGAGCGGGGGGAATCCGAGCGGCGCTACTGGGCGGCGGACTTCTCCACGCGTGAACGGCGGAATCCAGCGCAGACGGTGCGTGCGCTGCTGGAGCAAGCCGTCGAGAAGCGCTTGGTCGCGGACGTTCCGCTCGGTGCCTTCCTTTCGGGAGGCATCGACTCGACGCTGGTCGTCGGCCTGATGAGCCGACTGCGAGACGAACCGGTAGAGACGTTCTCGATCGGATTCGCGGACGATGCGCGCTACGACGAGACCCACTTCGCTCGAGTGGCCGCGGCCCGCTTCGGAACGCGTCACCACGAGTTCCGTGTCGAGACGCAGTCGCTGGACCTGCTCGACGCGCTGCTCGAGGCCTACGACGAGCCCTTCGGCGACTCCTCGGCGTTGCCCACGTCCATCGTGTCCAGGCTGACCCGCGAGCACGTGACCGTCGCGCTGACGGGGGACGGCGGCGACGAGCTGTTCGCCGGGTACCCGCGCTTCCTGGGAGCGGTACTGGCCGAACGGGTCCCGGCTGCTTTGCTGCACGTCGGCCGGGGCCTGACGTCCCTGCTTCCCCATCCCGACGACTTCCGCAGCCCCTGGCGGCGTGCCCGCCGGTTCCTGGACGCCGCCCTGCTGCCTCCGGAGCAGCGTCTGCTGCGCTGGATCGGGTATTGGCCCGAGGACCCGCGTACGGTACTCACCCCGGAGGCCCTGGCGGCCGCCGGGCCCGTCGACCGGGAGGCGTCGTTCCGGGAGGCTCTGGCCCGGGCGGAGGGAGCCGGCCCGCTGGGACAGATCCTCAGCGTCAATTTCGAGACCTATCTGTTGGACGATCTCCTCGTAAAGGCGGATCGGTGCAGCATGATGCACGGCCTCGAGCTCCGTTCCCCCTTCCTGGACCGGGCGGTCATCGAGTTCGCCAGCGGCCTGCCCGACCGCCAGCGGATCCGAGGTCGGGAGCTGAAAACCCTACTGAAACGGGCCTTCTCCGACCTCCTCCCCCCCGAGATCGTGAATCGGCCCAAGATGGGCTTCGGCGTCCCGTTGCCCGCCTGGCTGCGGGGCCGCTGGCGAGGTCCCCTGGAGGAGGCCCTGCTGTCCCCCGGTGCCCGGATCTTGCAATGGGTCCGCGCCGACGCGATCCGGTCGAAGATCCGCGATCACACGGCCGGCAGAGCCGACCACGGGCATGCCCTCTGGGCGCTGTTCGTGCTGGCGCGCTGGCTGGAGCGAGGGCGCTTCAGCGAGCCTGCCGATTGAATGGGTCTGCGCGAAGCGACAGATTTCGCGGCTATCGTCGTCCGGATCCTGACTCTTGAGCCACTCTGAAGAAGGCAACTCTGTGAATAAGGGTAACGCCCCCACCTCGGGGACCATGGGTGTCCTCGGCCTCGGCTATGTCGGGCTGCCACTGGCCGTCGAGGCCGCCAGCGCCGGCGTGCGTGTGCTGGGCTTCGACGTCAACCCCCGTGTGGTCGAGACCATCAACAGCGGTCGCACCCACATCCAGGACCTGACCGACGCCGACGTGGCCCGGGTGCGTGAGCAGGGTCTACTGGAGGCCACCACCGACATGGGCCGCCTCGCCGAATGCGAGGCCATCTCGATCTGCGTGCCCACTCCGCTGTCGAAGACGCGCGACCCCGACGTCTCCTACATCATCTCGGCCACGGAGGCGGTGGCCAAGGCCCTGCGCAGGGGGCAGCTGGTGGTGCTCGAGTCGACCACCTATCCCGGTACCACGCGCGAGGTGCTGCTTCCTGCGCTCGAGCAGAACGGCATGAAGGTGGGCGAGGACTTCTTCCTTTGCTTCTCGCCCGAGCGCGTCGATCCCGGCAACCCGGTGTGGAAGACCAAGAACACCCCCAAGGTGATCGGGGGGATGACGCCGGCGTGCGCGGAGCGGGGCGCGGCCTTCTACAGCCGGTTCATCGACTCCATGGTCCCGGTCTCCTCGGCGGAGTCCGCCGAGCTGACCAAGCTGCTCGAGAACACGTTTCGCGCGGTCAATATCGGGCTGGTCAACGAGATCGCGCTCATTGCCGACAAGCTGGGCGTGGACGTCTGGGAGGTCATCGACGCTGCCGCGACCAAGCCGTTCGGGTTCATGAAGTTCACGCCGGGCCCCGGGCTGGGTGGACACTGCATCCCCATCGACCCGCTCTACCTGTCGTGGAAGATGCGGTCGCTGAACTACACGGCGCGTTTCATCGAGCTGGCGTCCCAGATCAACTCGGATATGCCCCTCTTCGTGGTGGCAAAGATTCGGGAGGCCCTGAACGCCCACAAGAAGGCCGTGAACGGATCGAAGGTCCTGGTGCTGGGAGTGGCGTACAAGAAGGACATTGACGACGTCCGTGAGTCGCCGGCTCTCGACGTGATCCGACTCCTGGAGAAGGAGGGTGCGCACGTCAGCTACCACGACCCCTACGTGCCTGAAGTTCGTGAGGACGGGGAGCAGCACACGTCCGTCCCGCTCACCGACGCGGTGCTGACGGACGCAGACGCCGTCGTGATCCTGACGGATCACTCGGACTTCGACTACGAGCGCATCGTACGCTTGGCGCAGACGTTGATCGACACGCGCAACGCCACGGCCAAGGTGGCCGCGGCGTCCGGTCAGCCCCAGCGCTGGATCGTCAAGGCGTAGAGCACCGGCCTGCCGGCCGCGTGCCGGGCGATGGACCGGGGCCGCCCGTCCCGGTCCATCGCCTCATCGCACGCCTGAACATCGGTGGACCCGCCATCCACGTGGTCGAGTTGACCACCGGGCTGCTCGATCGTGGCTTCGCGACGACGCTGATCACCGGCGATCTGGGGCCCGGTGAAGGGGACATGAGCTATCTCGCGGCCGAGCGTGGTCTGGAGATCGAGGTCGTCCCCGGCATGGACCCGACGCTGCATCCCCTGAAGGACCTTCTGGTCATCGCCCGACTGGTCCGGCGCTTCCGACGGGACCGGCCCCTCATCGTCCACACGCATACGGCCAAGGCCGGGGCTGTGGGGCGGATCGCCGCCGCACTGGCCGGCGTGCCCATCCGTCTGCACACCTACCACGGCCACGTGCTGGGGGGGGCCTACTTCCCGCCGCTGCTCACCCGCGTGTTCACCGGAGTGGAGCGGGCGCTGGCGCGGCTGACGAACCGGATCGTGGTGGTGAGCCCCTCCCAGCGGGACGAGTTGTCCGCCATGCTGGCTCTCCCCCCGGACGAACTGAGGGTGGTGCCACTCGGGTTCGATCTGGCGCCGTTCCTGTCCGTCGACCCGTCGCGCGAGCGCGAGAGGGCGCGCTCCTCGCTGGGCCTCGATCCGCACCTCCGCTACGTCGGCGTTGTGGGGCGCCTGGCTCCCGTCAAGAACCACGAGCTGATGTTGGAGGCCTTCGCGCGCTTGCGGAGCGACCCGAGCGGTTCGGACACCCGCTTGCTCGTCGTGGGCGGCGGGCCCAGCGAGCGTGAGCGGGCGCTGCGTGCGCGGGCCGAAGCGCTCGGGATCGGCTCGGCGGTACAGTGGGCCGGATGGGTCAAGCACACCGAAGAGGTGTATCCGGCGCTCGACGTCCTGGCGCTGACCTCGCACGACGAGGGCACCCCGGTCGCGGTGATCGAGGCGGTGGCGAGTGGCATACCGGTCGTGGCCCGTGCGGTCGGGGGAGTCGGAGACGTCCTCGGTCCGCCCGTCCCGGGATGCTTGGTGACGGAGGACACCCCGGAAGCCTTCGCCTCCGCACTGTCTCGAACCCTCGCTGCTCCTCCCGGTCCTACCCAGTTGGCGCAAGGACGGCGCAGCATCACGGAGCGCTTCGGGCGCGAGCGGCTACTGGACGACCTGGCCGACCTCTACCGCGAGGAGTTGCGCCGGCTCGGTCGCTAGGGAAGCTCTGCACACGTGGGGTACCGCCCACGCAGGGGCCGCCTGGCCATTCCAGCGGTCTTTGAGATCCGAAGTGCTCCGTGTACTCTACGGCCATGACGTCGCGTGGAGAGCGGGGGGCCCCCGGTGCGGTGTTGGTGACCGGAGCGGCCGGACTGTTGGGATCGGCCGTGGTGGCCGCCTTCCGCGAGGCGGGGCGCCCCGTGTTGGCCTATGGGCACCACGAGTTGGACGTTACCGATCCCGCCGCGGTACGGGCGCGGGTCCGTGGGGACCGGCCGAGCACCGTTGTCCACTGCGCCGCCTTCACCCAGGTGGACCGCGCCGAGGACGAGCCCGAGCGCGCCTGGGCAGTGAACCGGGACGGAACGCGGGCTGTTGCGCAGGCGTGCGCCGCGGTGGGCGCCCGACTGCTGTACCTCTCGACCGATTTCGTGTTCGATGGCCAGGGGCGACGGCCGTACAGACCCGACGACCCCACGGCTCCCTTGGGGGTGTACGGGGCCTCCAAGCGGGCGGGGGAGGAGGCGGTACGGGCCGAGGCCGCGGAGTGGGCCATCGTCCGCACGTCCTGGCTCTACGGGCCCGGTGGACGGAACTTCGTCGACGCCATCCTCGATCGCGCGACACGGGGCGATCCGCTGCGCGTGGTCGCGGACCAGCGCGGGCGCCCCACGTATGCTCCAGGACTCGCGCAGGTGCTGCGCGAACTCGCAGAGAGGGAAGTGCACGGGGTGTGGCACGTCGCCGATGGCGGTGAGGCCACGTGGTGGGACCTCGCTCAGGCCGCCTGTCGTCGTGCTGGACTGAAGACGGACATCGAGCCGGTCACCACTGCGGAGTGGGGGGCAGCAGCTCCGCGACCCGCCTACTCCGTGTTGGATACCACGGCGACCGAGCACTTCCTCGGTCGCTCGCTGCCCCAGTGGCAAGAAACGCTCGACCTTCATGTCCGAATGCGGGAGCGCGAACGGGTGGGGAGCGCACGATGAGAGGGATCGTTCTGGCCGGGGGGTTGGGCACGCGGCTGCTTCCCATGACCCGGGTCACCAACAAGCACCTGCTGCCGGTCTACGACCGGCCGATGATCTACTACCCGCTTCAGCAGCTGGTGCACGCCGGGATTCGCGACATCCTGGTCGTCACCGGTGGGAGTGAAGCGGGCGACTTCCTGCGCCTGCTGGGCAACGGCCGTGAGTTCGGGCTTCAGCGCCTCCACTACGCCTACCAGGAGGGAGAGGGAGGTATCGCCGAGGCCTTGGGGTTGGCCGAACACTTCGCCGAGGGGCAGTCCGTGGTCGTGCTGCTGGGCGACAACCTCTTCGGGGCGCCATTGGCCCCGTCGGTCGAGGCGTACCGGGCCCAAGCCGGTGGCGCCATGATCCTGCTCAAGGAGGTGGAGGATCCGGAGCGGTTCGGCGTTGCCGAGATCGATGGGGACCGTGTCACCCGCATCGTGGAGAAGCCACGCAACCCAACCAGCCGCCTGGCCGTGACCGGGTGCTACTTCTACGATGCCCGCGTGTTCGACATCATCCGGGGCCTGTCCCCGTCGCAGCGGGGTGAGCTCGAGATCACCGACGTCAACAACCGCTATATCGAGTGGGGCGAGATGCGGCATGGCACGCTCAGCGGCTGGTGGACCGACGCGGGAACGGTCGCGTCGCTGTATCGAGCGAGTCGTTTGGTCGCGGAGTCGACCGAGCCCGTGGTGCGGGCGCCCATGGCCGGCGTGCCGGAGGCCGGATGAAGGTCGTCGTCACCGGGGGAGCCGGTTTCATCGGCTCCAACCTCGTGCGCCTGATCCTGCGGGAGCGGCCCCAGTGGGAGGTGGTCAACCTCGATCTGCTCACCTACGCGGGGAATCTGGAGAATCTGACGGGCGTCGACGAGCATCCGCACTACGCGTTCGTGCACGGGGACGTGGCGGATCGGACCTGCCTGGAGGCGGTTCTGGAGGATGCCGACGCGGTTCTGCATCTCGCGGCCGAATCGCACGTCGATCGCTCCATCGCTTCCGCAACCGACTTCATTCGTACGAACGTGGTCGGCACGGAGACCCTGCTCGCCAGCGTGCGCAGGCGCGGAGGTCTCCCCGTCGTGCTGGTCTCGACCGACGAGGTCTACGGCGAGCTTCCCTGGCAGGACCCCCGCGCGACGGGGCCCCGCGAGCGCTTCCACCCCTCCACTCCTCTGGCGCCACGCTCCCCGTACGCCGCCAGCAAGGCTGCGGGAGACCTGATCGCACTCGCCTATCAGCGCACCCACGGGGTGGATGTCCGGGTCACACGCTGCTCCAACAACTACGGCCCCTACCAATTCCCGGAGAAGCTCATCCCCCTGATGGTCACCAACGCGTTGGAGGGGAAGGGGCTGCCGATCTACGGCGACGGTCTCCACATCCGTGATTGGATCCATGTGGACGACCACTGCCGGGGCGTTCTCGCGGTACTCGAGCGCGGCAGCGCCGGTCGCGTCTACCACTTCGGGGGAGACGCAGAGCGCACCAACCTGGAGGTCGTCGAAGCGATCGCCGATCGGTTGGGCGTGGGTCGAGACCGTTTAGCCTTCGTGCCGGATCGACCGGGGCACGACCGGCGCTACGCGATCGATTGGAGTGGGTCGGCCGAAGAGTTGGGATGGGCTCCGGTGGTTCCGTTCGAGCAGGGCCTGCGCAGCACGGTGGACTGGTACGTGCACCACGAGACCTGGTGGCGTCGGGTGCGAGACGGAAGCTACCAGGACTACTACGAAGCGCTCTATGGTCCCGGCGGCCGGTCCACGTTGAGCGCGCAGCCGTGATCGACGCATTCATTCTGCTCGCGGTCGCGGTCTCGGGCTTTGCCGTGGCTGTGCTGGCGACGCCGCTGGTGCGCCGCCTGTCGGTCTCGGGCGGGTGGCTCCAGGGAGTCCGCTCCGACCGCTGGTCCGAGCGGGCGACGCCGTATCTGGGGGGCGTCGCGATCCTGCTCGGCTTCCTGTCGGCTGCGGCTCTGGGCATCGGGCTGTTGGCGCTTGGCGGCCATCTGGACCCGGAATGGCTGACCGGGACCAACGGCCGCCGGCTACTGGCCCTGGCCGGGGCGGGTCTCCTGATGTTCTTCACCGGGCTGCGCGACGACCTGGAGCCGGTGATGCCGGGTCCGAAACTGGTGCTCCAACTCCTGGCCGCGGTCGCGCTGGTGTCGGCCGGGATCTCGTTCCGTTTGTTCGATAGGGCACCGCTGGACGTGTTGTTGTCGCTGTTCTGGTTCGTAGGCATGACCAACGCGCTGAACCTGCTGGACAACATGGACGGCCTCGCGGGCGGGGTCACCGCGATCGCGGCCGCCTTCCTCGGTGTCCTGTTTCTGATGGGAGGACAGATCCCCTTCGCCGTGCTCGCCTTCGCGCTGGTGGGCGCGGTCGTCGGGTTCCTCGTCTACAACGTGCACCCGGCGTCGATCTTCATGGGCGATTCCGGGGCGCTGTTCCTCGGGATCTTCCTGGGCGGCCTGGCGCTGGCCCCGGCACCGGGCCTGTCCCGGGGGCTGTTCTCCGTGATCGCCCTTCCCATGCTCATCCTCGCGGTGCCGATCCTCGATACCGCGTTGGTGACGGCGGGTCGACTGGCCGCTGGACGCCCCTTCTACGTGGGGGGGCGGGACCATACCTCTCATCGTCTGGTGGCGTTGGGAGTTCCGGAGCGGCGGGCGGTGCGGGTCCTGTGGGGCCTGGCCGCCGCCGGGGGTGGGGTGGGCCTGCTCTTCCGCACGACGGACCCGGCCGTGGCGTATGTCCTGGGGGGCGTGCTACTGGTGGCGCTGTCGCTGTTCGGAGCGTTCCTCCTGGGCGTGGGCGACCCCCGGGACGCGGGGGGGGCCGAACTGGGAGCCCGCGGCAAGGTGGCATCCGTGCTCCTGGGTCTTGCCCACACCCCGCTGTTTCTCCTCGCCCTCGATGCGGTCCTGTTCACGGCCGCCTACTACGCGGCCTACCAGCTGCGCTGGGAAGCCTCTGCCCGCTCCGTGGAGATCGGCTACCTCGCCGGGTCACTCCCGCTCTTGATCGTGGCCAAGGCCGCCGCCTTCGCGGCCCTGGGAGTGTACCGCGAGGATCTTCGCTACTTCGGCCTGTCTTCCTCGGGGAGCCTGCTCAGGGCCAACGGCCTGGGCTCGCTGCTCTTCTTCGCGGGGGCCTGGTTCGTTCTGGGGCCCGGTCTTTCCCGGGGCGTCGTGCTCATCGACCTGGTGCTCGCCACGACGCTCACCGGGGCCGCCCGCATGTCGTTTCGACTCTTCCAGGCAGCGGGGAGGCGGTTGGAGGGCGCCCGCATCCCGACCCTGGTCGTGGGGCGGAGCGCCCATCTGCCCGTCTTGCTGGCCCACCTCCGGAGTGCACCGCGGACGGGGCTGGCTCCCGTGGCCTTCGTCGACCTGGAGGGCGGACGCTCCGGAAGCGTCCTGGGGGTGCCCCGCTTCGGGGGGGACGGGGGGCTGGAAGCGGCCTTGGCCGCCGTGTCTGCGGGGGCCATCGTGGTAATGGAGGGCGGAGACCCACGGCCCGAGGATTCCCTGGAATCGATCCGGCGACGCCTCGACCGGCAGCCCCTGCCCGTATACCGCCTGACGGTCTCTCTGGACGCGCTGGGAGTGCGTGGTACGGCCGAGCCCGACGGGCCATCTGTTGGATTCATGCGGCACTAATCTTGCTCCCCGCGGGCCGTTGCGCGCATCCAGGCACGAGGCAGGGAAAGGACGTTCGGAATGAACATCGCCGTCATCGGGACGGGCTACGTCGGGTTGGTTGTGGGGGCCTGCTTGGCCGAAACCGGAAACGACGTCGTGTGTGCTGATATCGACGACGCCAAGATCGACGCGCTCCGGCGCGCCGAGATTCCCATCTACGAGCCAGGCCTGGACTCGCTGGTCGAGCACAACCTGGCCAGCGGTCGGCTCCGGTTCACGACGGACGTGCCGGCCGCCGTGCGGGAGTCGAAGGTCGTCTTCATCGCCGTGGGGACGCCTCCGGGAGAAGACGGCTCGGCCGACCTCCAGCACGTCCTCGCCGTCGCACGCACCATCGGACAAGCGATGGAGCGCGAGACCGTCGTCATCACCAAGAGCACGGTCCCCGTCGGCACGGCCACTCGGGTTCGCGAGGCCGTGCAGTCCGAGACCGACGTTCCGGTCCATGTGTGCTCCAATCCGGAGTTCCTCAAGGAGGGCGCTGCGGTCGAGGATTTCATGAAGCCCGACCGGGTCGTCCTGGGCGTGGACAGCGACTATGCCGCCGAGGTCCTGCGTGACCTGTACGCGCCTTTCGTTCGCACGGGGAACGAGATCATCATGATGGACATCGCTTCGGCCGAGATCACCAAGTATGCGGCCAATGCGATGCTCGCCACGCGCATCTCGTTCATGAACTCG
The DNA here is from genome assembly GCA_041390105.1 of Gemmatimonadota bacterium. Lineage (NCBI taxonomy): Bacteria > Pseudomonadati > Gemmatimonadota > Gemmatimonadota bacterium. The sequence continues at coordinate 1,163,027 of JAWKQO010000001.1, read as the reverse complement.
GTGGCGCGGCTGTGTGAGGCGGCCGGTGCGGATGCCGACCTCGTCCGCCTCGGCGTCGGCTCCGACCGGCGGATCGGTTCGAGCTTCCTCTTTCCGGGCGTCGGCTACGGGGGCTCGTGCTTCCCGAAGGACGTGAAGGCGCTCGTGCGCACCATGCGAGCCTTCGACATCGAGCCCAGCATCCTGGAAGCGGTCGAGGCCGTCAACGACGGACAGAAGCGCTGGATCAGCGATCAGCTGGAGCGGCGCTTCGGAGAGAGCTTGACGGGAAGGACTTTCGCCGTGTGGGGACTCGCCTTCAAGCCCAACACCGACGACATGCGCGAGGCACCGAGCCTGGTGACGATCGCGCACGTGCTCGACCGGGGTGGCCGCATCGTGGCGCACGATCCAGTGGCGATGGACGAGGCGAGAAGACATCTCGGGGATGCGATCGACTACGCCGAGACCAACTACGCGGCTCTCGACGCCGCCGACGCCCTGCTGATCCATACGGAGTGGCACCCCTACCGCCATCCCGACCTGGGGCGCATGCGTTCGCTGCTGAAGAGCCCGGTCGTGATCGATGGACGTAATCTCTACCGGCCGGAGGCCATGGCGCGCGCGGGCTTCGAGTACCACTCGGTGGGCCGACCCTCGGCCGGACACGCCGGATGAAAGTGCTCATCACCGGAGCGGCCGGCTTCCTGGGATCCCACCTGGTGGACCGCTTCCTGGCCGACGGCCATGAGGTCCTGGGCGTGGACAACTTCGTGACCGGGTCGCGGGACAACGTGGAGCGTCTCTCCGACGAGCCACGCTTCCGCTTCATCGAGCAGGACGTTTCCAAACCGCTCTACGTGGACGAGGACCTCGACGGCGTCCTGCATTTCGCGTCTCCCGCCAGTCCCATCGACTATCTGGAGCTGCCCATCCAGACGTTGAAGGTCGGGAGCCTGGGCACGCACAACACCTTGGGGCTGGCTCGGGCCAAGTCGGCTCGCTACCTGCTCGCGTCTACGTCCGAGGTCTACGGGGATCCCCTGGTGCATCCGCAGCCGGAGACCTATTGGGGCAACGTGAATCCGGTGGGACCCCGCGGTGTCTACGACGAAGCCAAGCGCTTCGCCGAGGCGATGACCATGGCGTATCACCGCGTGCACGGCATCGACACCCGCATCGTCCGGATCTTCAATACCTACGGTCCGCGCATGCGTCCCGCGGACGGGCGGGTGGTGTCGAACTTCATCGTGCAGGCCCTGAACGGTGAGCCGCTGACCGTGTACGGTGACGGTTCCCAGACGCGCTCGTTCTGCTACGTGGACGATGAGGTGGACGGGATCTATCGCCTCTTCCACTCCGACCGGGTCTTGCCGACCAACGTCGGGAACCCGGACGAATTCACCGTGCGGAAGCTGGCCGAGCTGGTGCTGGAGGAGACCGGCAGCCCGTCCGCGATCGTCACGCTGCCCCTACCGGTGGACGACCCGCGCGTGCGGCAGCCGGACATTACGGTTGCCCGTTCGGAGCTGGGCTGGTCCCCGCAGGTGGATCTGCGGTCTGGGCTGCGCAAGACGATCCCCTATTTTCGATCGGTCCTGGAGCGCGCCGGATCGCGTGCGCGCACCCTGGGCTGAGCTCGCTCCGGAAGGTCCATGTCTCTGGTCCAAGCGAACGCGCGATACCTGGTAACCGGCGGGGCAGGATTCGTCGGCTCACACCTCGTGGAAACCCTGGTGACAGGGGGCGCGCGGGTGCGGGTCATCGACGACTTCTCCTCGGGTCGCCGTGAGAACATCGAGCCCTGGCTCGACCGGATCGAGCTGATCGAGGGCACGATCGTCGACGCGGACCAGTGTCGAGCGGTCAGCGCGGGCGTCGACTACGTCCTCCATCAGGCCGCTCTGCCCTCGGTACCACGGAGCATCCGCGACCCCCTCGCCTCGCACGCGGCTGGAGCCACCGGGACCCTGAACCTGTTGGTGGCGGCGAAAGAGGCCGGCGTGAAGCGCTTCGTCTACGCGGGGTCCAGCTCGGCGTACGGAAACACCCCTGTGCTCCCCAAGCGGGAAGACATGCCCGCCAAGCCCCTCTCCCCGTACGCCGTCGCCAAGTACACGGGCGAGATGTATTGCCGGGTGTTCGCCGACGTGATGGGACTGGAGACGGTGGCCTTGCGCTACTTCAATATCTTCGGGCCGCGTCAGGATCCCCACTCGCAGTATTCAGCGGTGATTCCCCTCTTCATCACGCTGGCCCTGGAAGGGCGCTCCCCGACCATCCATGGCGACGGCGGTCAGACCCGGGACTTCACCTACATCGACAACGCGGTGCAGGCCAACCTGCTCGCGTGCTCGCGCCCCGCGCAGGCCGTGTCCGGTGAGGTGTTCAATGTCGGGGGAGGGGAGCGCATCTCGGTGCTCGACCTCTGGCGCGAGGTCCAACGCGCCACGGGAGCGGCGGTAGACGCCGTGCACGGGGAGGTGCGCAGCGGGGATGTTCGCGACTCCCTCGCCGATCTCAGCAAGGGAAGGGAGCAGCTGGGCTATGAGCCCAAGGTCGGGCTGCGCGAGGGCTTGAGGCGGACCTGCGACTGGTTCCGGGGGTAGGACGCCCGTCGCCGGAAACAGTGGTTTCCGGGATGGACCTTCTGACCTGAGAGCCGCTGGATGACGGGGCCGACCTCTCCGCTCGACGGGGCCTGGGACCGGGAAGACCTCCTGGCCGTCCTGGGCGAGTGTCAGCGCTCCCTGGTCCGCCATCCACGGTACGCGGATCTCCACAACCGGGCCGGCATCTGCCTGGCCCTCCTGGATCAGCTCGACGAATCTGTGGCCGCGTTCGATCGTGCCCTGCAGATCAACCCCGAGTATCTCGAAGCCCAGCTGAACCGCGCCATCGTCCTGTCCGAATTGGGTCGCTACGAGGCCTCCGGTGAGGCCTTCCAGCAGGTGGCCGAGTTGGCCCTGTCCCGGGATGAGCCGCTGGGACCGGTCGGGTCCCGCATCGCCGATGCCCACGCCCGCCTGGGGGACCTCTATCGCGTGGCCGGCGAGCACGAGCGAGCGTCGCACGAGTACCGAGCTGCCCTGGAGCTGCGGCCGGCCTTCCTCGACATCCGCGCCCGCCTGGGCGAGACCTATCTGGCCCTCGACCAGCTCGCCCGCAGCCGTGTAGAGCTGGAGGCGATTCTGGAGCGGAACCCGGAGTTGCCGGGCGTCCGGCTCCATCTGGGGATCGTGCACTACCGCATGGGCGATCTGGGTCGAGCCCGCGAGGAGTGGGCCCGCTGCATCGAGGAGGACCCCACCGACGTGCGGGCGCGCGCCTATCTGGCTGCGGTGGGCTTCGCGGAGTCGGCCCGATGAGTGGGGCGCGGGGGCTCGTCCTTGCAGGTCTCCTGCTCCTGGGCGGCTGCGGCGGCTCGGTCGGTGAGGACGGCGCTGTGGAACGCGGGGACGTGGCCTGGGCCGACGGTGACTTCGAGCGGGCTCTGGCCGAGTATCGCCTGGCCCTGAGGGGGGGCGACGACCCGGACATCCTGCTGCGGGTCGCGCATGCGTATGCCGAGCTCAACCGGGTCGACGACGCCGGGTCCGTGTACCGCCAGGCAGTGGAGGTGCGGCCAAAGTCGGCGGATCAGGCGGTGGCCGACCTGCTCTGGTTGGCCCGGAGAGCGGAGGAGCGCGGCGATCAGTACGGGGTGGCCCAGTCGCTCGAGTTGGCCGCGGAGCTGCAGCCCGGTGTGGGGATGGGGCGCCTCGCCTTGCCCCTGGCCCGTCACCTGGTACGACTTCGCGAGTTCGAAAGAGCCCTTCCCTTGTTCCAGCGGGCCCTCAGCACCTTGCCCGCCGATCAGACGACTCCGGTGCTCATGGAGATCGGGCTGGCGTACGAGGAGGTCGGGGACTGCGCGCGGGCGCTCTCGTTCTTCGGTCAGTACTCTTCGCGGGCCTCGCGCAGTGGCAGGGCCGAGGCCGCCTGGCACATCGGCAATTGCGCGTTCGAGCTGGGCAGTCGGATGCGGCGGGACGGGCGTCCCGAGGAGGCGTTGCGCTACCTGCGCATGACCATCGACCGCGGTGAGCCCAAGAGCCTTCTCCCTCAGGCGTATTTCGACCTCGGCGAAGCACTCGCCGAGCTCGGCGAGTGCACCGCGGCCTTGGATGCATTCAGCCGCGTGGTGCGGGAAAGCACCTCCCGGGCCAGCCCCCTGGTCGCGCGCGCCGAGCAGCGGATCGACGAGATCCGCTTCGGCCGACCCGGCAGTGCCCGTCCTCCGGAAAGCCGGTGCTGATGAAGGTCCCACTTCTCGACCTGAAGGCACAGCACGAGTCCATACGCGCAGAGATCGCCGAGGCCCTCGCCCGTGTGATCGATGACCAGCAGTTCGTGATGGGTCCGGCCGTGGAGGGGTTGGAGCGTGAGTTGGCCATGGCGCTCGACGTGCCGCACGCCATCGGGTGTGCAAGCGGTACGGATGCGCTGCTTCTGCCGCTACGGGCCCTGGAAGGGAAGGCCACCGACGAGGTGGTGGTGCCCGCCTTCACGTTCTTCGCCACCGCGGGTGCCGTCTGGAATTCCGGTCTGGTTCCCGTGTTCTGTGATGTGGACCCCCTGTCGTTCAACGTCGATGCTTCCACCGTGGAGCCGGCGCTCAGCCCACGTACCCGAGTCGTGGTGCCGGTCCACCTGTTCGGGCAGATGGCACGGATGGAAGAGCTCGTCCGGCTCGCGGAGTCCCGTGACGTGCTCCTGCTGGAGGACGCCGCCCAGGCGATCGGCGCGAGCCGCTCGATCGAAGGTCGCAGTCGAGCCGCCGGATCGGTGGGTTGGGCCGGGGCCTTCAGCTTCTTCCCGACCAAGAACCTCGGAGGGTTCGGCGACGGGGGGCTCGTGACCACGCATGATGCGGCGTTGGCGGAGCGCCTTCGCAAGCTGCGAGTGCATGGGGGGCGCCAGATGTACCATCACGAGATGGTGGGCACGAACTCGCGCCTCGACGCCCTGCAGGCGGCGGTACTGTCGGTGAAGCTGAGGCACCTGGAGGCGTGGACCGAGGGCCGCCGTCGGAACGCGGCGCTCTATGGGGAGGGCCTGGCGGACGTCCCGGAGCTGCTTCTCCCGGTGGAGGAGGAGGGGGCGCGCCACGTGTACAACCAATACACGGTGCGGGCGCGTCGCAGAGACGAGCTCCGGACCTTTCTCGAGCGCGAGGGCATCGGCTCCGGGATCTATTACCCGGTCCCCCTGCACCTGCAGCCGTGCTTCGAGGGACTGGGCTACCAGCGCGGGGATTTCCCGGTGTCGGAGACGCTCTGCGAGCAGGTCCTGAGCCTCCCGATCTATCCGGAGCTGGGCCGTGAGCGCGTCCAGAGGGTGGTCGCCGCGATCCGGGCCTTCTACGGGCACGACGACTGAGACCCAAGCAGGGGGCGGGAGGGCCCATCCTCCCATGGAAGCACACCAGAAACCTGACAAGTTGGCAGGGGGTACACGAAGGGATGCGGATCTCAGGTCTTCTGATCGGTGCGGCGGCCCTGACGCTGGCCAGCATGGGGTGCCGAAGCACCCCAAAGTTCCAAGGCTACACGGCCGACGAGCTCTATGCCTTCGGGCAACGAGCCTCCGAGGCCGGAGAGTGGTCTGAGGCGGTGGAGGCGTTGGAGCTGCTGATCTCCTTCGATCCCAACTATACCCGGATGGGTGAAGCGCGCCTGTTGCTCGCGGACGCGTACTTCCAGAAAGAGGACTATCTGACCGCGGCCTCCGAGTACATCCGCATTCTCAGCCGGTATCCGGGCACAGAGCTGCAGCCCAGGGCCGCCCTGGGGGTGTGCCGTGCCTATGTGGGTCTCTCCCCGATTCCACAGCGGGACCAGACGCACACCATTCAGGCGCTGAACTCCTGCCGCAACACGGCCAACGACTACCCCGGACGCGAGGAAGGGCACTTCGCCGACAGCCTGGCGGTGGACATGGCGGAGCGCCTGGCCGAGAAGGGCTTCCAGACGGGCGAGTTCTATTTCAGCCGCGATTTCTTCGACTCGGCGCGCGTCTACTATGAGCAGGTGGTGGGCGATTGGCCCTCGACGTCCTTCGCTCCCCGCTCCTTGCTCCGGCTCTACGAGTTGTTCGTCGAGATCGGCTACGACGACCTGGCGGAGGAGGCGAGGACCCGACTCCTTCGGGAGTATCCGGAGAGCGAATCGGCGCGGACCCTCCCGGCGGTGGCGGATACCACCGGGGCCGGGTGACCCCCAAGCGCAGGGTGGGCCTCTTCGGAGGCACGTTCGATCCCCCGCATCTGGGCCATCTGATCGCGGCCGAGACGGTTTGCGAAACCCTCGGGCTCGACGAGGTGCTCTGGATTCCCGCTGGAAGCCCACCCCACCGCGCTGCGGGGCCCTGCGCCTCCGCGCCTGTGCGCCTGCGTATGGTGGCCACGGCGATCCAGGGCAACCCGGCGTTCCGCATCTGGGCCGGGGAGACGGAGCGGGAGGGGCCGTCCTACACGATCGACACGGTCCGAACCCTGCGTGCGCAGGGGTATGCGGAGGACTCCCTCAGCCTCATCGTCGGTGCCGACCAGTTCCAGGTGTTCTCCACCTGGAAGGAGCATGGCACGCTGAGGGAGCTCGTCCGGCTGGCGGTGGTGTCGCGCGACGGCGAGGGCGGACCCCCGGAGGCGGGGGAGGCTGGGATCGACCCCGTGCCGATCCCCCGTATCGATATCTCCTCCAGCGACATCCGGCGACGGCGCCGGGAACGGCGCTCGATCCGCTACCTCGTGCCTGAGGGCGTGCATCGGATCGTCGAGGACGAGGATTTGTATGTTTGATCCGTCGGAACGGCCGACGGCGAACACGGCGGGTGGTCCGGATCTCCGGGCGCCCGGCCCCAGCAGAGTGTCACGTTTGCGATGAAGACCCTGATCAAGAAGCTCCTCGGGAACCGCCACGAGCGCGAGGCCAAGAAGCTCCAGCCCCTGATCGACCAGATCAACCAGCGGGCGGAGGGCCTGGCCGCTCTCAGCGACGACCAGCTCCGGGCCAAGACGGACGAGTTCCGGGCCACGCTCTCGGAGCGGACACAGGACCTGGAGTCGCGCATCGCGGACCTCAAGGAGCAGAAGCGCCATTCGGAGGACGCTTCGGAGCGGGAGCGCCTGTCCATGGACATCGGCGCCCAGGAGGAGCAGCTCAAGGAGCGCATCGAGGACGTCCTGGAGGAGTTGCTGCCGGACGCGTTCGCGGTGGTCAAGGAGACGTGTCGCCGTCTGAGCGGCACGGAGATCGTCGTCACGGGGCACAAGCTCGTGTGGGACATGGTGCCCTACGACGTCCAGCTGCTGGGCGGCATCGCCCTGCACCGGGGAGCGGTGGCGGAAATGGCCACCGGTGAAGGAAAGACGCTCGTCGCGACCATGCCGCTCTACCTGAACGCCCTCGCCGGTCGCGGCTCCCACCTGGTCACGGTCAACAGCTATCTGGCCGAGCGCGACGCCGAGTGGATGAGCACGATCTATTCCTTCCTGGGGCTGACGGTCGACGTGATCGACCGCCACCAGCCGGGCACCCCGGAGCGGCGGGGCGCATACCGAGCCGACATCACCTACGGTACGAACAACGAGTTCGGGTTCGACTACCTGCGTGACAACATGGTGCTCTCGCTGGAGCAGCGAGTGCAGCGCGGTCACCACTACGCCATCATCGATGAGGTCGACTCGATCCTGATCGACGAGGCGCGCACTCCGCTCATCATCTCGGGGCCGGTGGGCAAGGACACCTCGACGCCGTTCCGCACCTTCAACCCCATGGTCGCCAGCCTCTACCGCAAGCAGACACACATGGTCGGCGAGCTGGTAGCCGAAGCGGAGCGGGCCCTGGAGCAGGGAAGCGAGGACGAAGCCGGCGAGAAGCTGCTCGCCGCCAAGCGGGGCGCTCCCAAGCACAAGCGCCTCATGAAGCTGTTCGCCGACGACCCCGGCATCCAGAAGCTGGTTCAGCGCGTCGAAGCCGATTTCATGCGCGAGAAGCGCCTGCATGAGGTCGACGAGCTGCTCTTCTTCGCGATGGACGAGAAGGGCCAGAACGTGCACCTCTCCGACCGGGGACTCGACGAGCTCTCTCCGGGAGACCCGGATGCCTTCCTGGTGCCCGACCTGTCCGAAGCAGTCGGGGAGATCGAGGACGACGAGGCGCTGTCCATCGAAGAGAAGCGCGAGCGCCGGTCGACCCTCGAGGGGGAGTATGCCGACAAGAGCGAGCGCATCCACGTCATCCATCAGCTGCTCAAGGCCTATACGCTCTTCCAGAAGGATGAGCGCTACATCATCGGTGAAGACGGCCAGATCGTCATCGTGGACGAGTTCACGGGCCGTCAGATGCCCGGGCGCCGCTGGAGCGACGGGCTGCACCAGGCGGTGGAGGCCAAAGAGGGCGTGGAGGTGCGTGGCGAGACCCAGACGCTGGCCACCATCACCATCCAGAACTACTTCCGCATGTACGACAAGCTGGCCGGGATGACCGGTACGGCGGAAACCGAAGAGAACGAGTTCCACCAGATCTACAAGCTCGATGTCAGCGTCGTTCCCACGAACCGGCCGGTGGTACGCGACGACCGCAACGACCTGATCTTCCGCACCCAGCGGGAGAAGTTCAACGCGATCATGGACGAGATCGAGCGGCTCAACAAGATGCAATTGCCGGTTCTCGTCGGTACCACCAACGTCGAAGTGTCAGAAAAGCTCTCGCGCATGCTGAAGCGGCGGGGCATTCAGCACAACGTGTTGAACGCGAAGCACCACAAACGGGAGTCGGACATCGTCGCCGAGGCGGGGCGGCCCGCTGCCGTGACCATCGCCACGAACATGGCCGGCCGCGGAACGGACATCAAACTCGGGGAAGGCGTCAAAGAGCCGCGCACGGTGGGCTGGGCCCGGAGCCACGGCGTCAAGCTGGAGGAACTGCTGCCCGTCGACCCGGTCCGTGCGGAGAAGATCCTCAAGGGCGCTGGCTCGGAGCTGGAATCTGCCGCGGACGACTACCTCCTGGAGGACGGCGGACTGCACATCATCGGTTCCGAGCGGCACGAGTCGAGACGGATCGACCGCCAGCTGCGCGGCCGCTCGGGCCGGCAGGGCGACCCGGGTGCGTCCCAATTCTTCCTGTCCCTGGAAGACGACCTGATGCGGCTCTTCATGTCGGAGCGCGTAACGGGCGTCATGGAGAAGCTGGGCGCCGAAGAGGGCGAGGTCATCACACACACCCTGGTCACGCGCTCCATTGGACGCGCCCAGGAGCGAGTCGAAGGCAACAACTTCGAGGCTCGCAAGCGACTGCTGGACTATGACGACGTCATGAACCAGCAACGCGAGGTGATCTACGACTTGCGCCTGTTTGCCCTCGAGGGTGGTGAGGACCTCAAAGGCGAGATCTGGGAGATGATCGAGCATGCCACCCGCGCCCTGGTGGAAGAGGCCGTCCCGGCCGGCTCGGAGCCCGAGGATTGGGATCTGCCTGGACTGCGCAAGCGGATGCTCCTGGACCAGTTCGTGTTGGTGGAGGCGCTCCCCACCGAGGGGGGCGATACGAGCGGATTCGAGGATGCCGCCGATGTGATGGATGCCGTCGTGGACGCCACGCGCGAGCATTTCCATCGGAAGGTCGAGTCCTTCGGGGAGCATCAGGAGCAGATCACTCGTTGGATCATGCTCAACGTGATCGACAACAAGTGGAAGGACCACCTGTACGACCTGGATCACTTGAAGGCCTCGATCACCTACCGCGGTTGGGGCCAGAAGGACCCCTTGGTCGAGTACAAGAAGGAGGCCTACGACATGTTCGTCGACCTCATGCACGACCTGCGCTCGACGTTGGCGAACCATTTCTTCCGCGCCCAGTTGGCTCCGCCTCCCGGAAGCGCGGCCTCCGCGTATCAGGGGGCACGCATCGCGCGGCCCGGAGCTGCGCCGAGCCGCGCGCCGGCGGCGCCCGCACGGGCGGCGGTGGACGCGACGGGTGTGGCGGCCCGGGCGCGCGCCGCGGAAGGGGCGGGGGGAGCCGTGGGCGTGGCAGCGCCCCCGCTTCCCAACCCCACCCGGACGCTTGTGACCAACCGACCCTCGGAGCGGGCGGCGGAGCCCGCTCGGGCCACGGATGAGCCGGGGCGGAACGACCCGTGTCCATGCGGCAGCGGGAAGAAGTACAAGAAGTGTCACGGACGGGGGCCCTGACCGGGCCGGAGGATCCACCGGCCGCGCCGGACCTCGCCAACGGGGATCGCCCAAGGGAGCGACTGAGGCAGGTGGGGAGCCGCGGGGTGAGTAACCGGGAGCTCCTCGCCGCGTTGGTGGGCAGCGGCGGGCGTGCTGGATCTGCGACAGAGATCGCGGACCGCGTGCTGGCCCGGGCCGGTGGCTCGCTCCGCCGGCTCACCCGCCTGTCCCCTGCCGCGCTCGAGCGGATCCCCGGGGTGGGTAGGGCGGTGTCCTCTCGGATTGCCGCGGCCGCCGAGATCGGGCGGCGCGCGGAGGCGGAACGTCTGGAGGCCGGTCTGGCCATCCAAGGACCCGAGGACGTATGCCGGGTGATGGGTCCCCAGCTCCGTTCCCTGGCCCAGGAGGAGTTTCACGCGCTGCTGCTGGACCGCCGGCACCGGTTGATCCGTGATGTGCTCGTCACCCGGGGCCTGCTCGACGCCTCACTGATCCACGCGCGCGAGGTCTTCCGCGAAGCCATTGTCGAGCACGCGGCGGCGGTCCTGTTGGTTCACAACCACCCGTCCGGGGATCCGACCCCGTCCGCGGAGGACCGGGCCGTCACCGAGGCTTTGGTCGGCGCGGGAGAAGCGCTGGGGATTCCGGTGCTCGACCACGTGATCGTCGCGGAACGTGGCTGTCGCTCTCTGCTCACCGGGGCCCGCTCCACTCCACCCGGCGCCGCGGCTCGGGTGCGGGGGCCAGCGGCCGCCGGGCTCCCGCTCGGCACTCGCGGGTAATACAGGGTTCGCTCCGCCTCGTGGCGGAATCGGGCGGGACCTGCCAGACTAGGACGGTCCGCCCCCATCGCAGTGTCCGCTGCCTGCCGCAGCCGGTGAACCCGTCCCGTCCGTATGGCCATGCCGCAGGTCCACACGTCCGATTCCACGCCCCGGACCATCCGGGGTCTCCCACGCCCCCTGGCGCGGGAGTTGGAGGCGTACGCCGATCGCCTGGACGTGGACACGATCGTGCGCGCCTACGAGCTTGCGGCCGAGGCGCACCAGGGCCAGAAACGGGCCTCGGGCGAGGACTACGTGAACCACTCGGTGGAGGTGGCCATCATCCTCGCCGAGCTGAAGTTGGACACCTCCTCCCTGGCTGCCGCGCTCATCCACGATGTGGTCGAGGACACGGCCGTTTCCATCGAGGACCTTCGTGCCTCGTTCGGGGAGGACGTGGCCACCATCGTCGATGGGGTCACCAAGATCGGGAAGGTCCGCTATCAGACCCAGACCGAACAGCAGGTCGAGAACTACCGCAAACTTCTGCTTTCCATGGCCCAGGATGCCCGCGTCATCCTGGTGAAGCTGGCGGACCGGCTGCACAACATGCGCACGCTCGAGCACCTTCCGCCCGAGAAGCGCCTGCGGGTGGCGCGGGAGACACGCCAGATCTACGCCCCTCTGGCCGGCCGCCTCGGCGTGGCTCGCATCAAGTGGGAGCTGGAGGATCTGGCCTTCAAGTTCCTTGAGCCAGAGCCGTTCGCCGACCTCTCGCGCAAGGTCCAGCAGTCGCGCCGTCAGCGTGAGCGTCAGATCGCCGAGATGAAGCGCCCGCTCGACGAAGCCCTCAAGGAAGCCGGGATCACGGCCGAGGTGACCGGCCGGCCCAAGCACCTGTGGTCGATCTACCGCAAGATGCGCAAACGTGGCCTCAGCTTCGAGGATGTCCACGACCTGATGGCCATGCGCGTACAGACGGACAGCCTACAGGACTGCTACGCTGCACTGGGGATCATCCACTCGCGCTGGACCCCGATCCCCGAACGCTTCCACGACTACGTGGCCACGCCCAAGTCGAACATGTATCGGTCCATCCATACGACGGTGGTGGGGCCGGCCGGGCGACGGTATGAGATCCAGATCCGCACCGAAGAGATGCACCGTACCGCCGAGTACGGCATCGCAGCCCACTGGCGCTACAAGGAGGGAAGAGGAAGCGAATCCGAGGTGGACGAGGCGTTGACCTGGTTCCGCCAGGTGCTGGAGTGGCAGCAGGACACGAGGGAGCCCGAGGAGTTCATGGAGTTCCTTCGTATGGACCTGTTCCAGGGCGAGATCTTCGTGTTCACACCCAAGGGAGAGGTGAAATCCCTCCCTACGGGATCCACGCCGATCGATTTCGCCTACGCCGTCCACACCGAGGTCGGTACGCACTGCGCCGGGGCCAAGGTGAATGGCCGCATCGCGCCGTTGTCCCGTCCCCTCCGGAGCGGCGACGTGGTGGAGGTCATCACCAATCCTCGTCAGAAACCCAATCGCGACTGGTTCGCTCTGGCGAAGACCTCGCGGGCGCGCCAGAAGATCCGCCAGTGGATTCGCAAGGAAGAGATGGAGTCGGCCGTGAAGCTGGGCCGGGACCTGCTGGAGCGTGAGATCCGGAGGGCCCGCCTGCTGAAGCCGGCCGACCCGGCGCTCGCGGCCGCCGCCAAGGCGGTGGGCGAGCTGGATACGGAACACCTGTTCGCCGCCTTGGGGCGAGGGGACATCGGGCCTGGCGCTGTGATCCGGCAGCTCTACCCCGACCACGACCCGGAGGCGGAGCCGCCCCCACCGACTGCCCTGCAGAAGCTGGCCGACAAGCTCAAGGGTGTCGACCGTGGTGTGCGCATCCAGGGCGTCGACAACATCATGGTGCGCTACGCGCAGTGCTGTCAGCCTGTGCCGGGCGACCCCGTCGTCGGCTACGTCACGCGGGGACGCGGGGTCTCGATCCATCACCGGGACTGCGCCAACGTCGCATCCTTGCCGGACGACACCGACCGCAGGGTCCCGATCGAGTGGCGTGCGGTCAAGCACGACCGCTTCCAGGTCAAGCTCTATCTGCAGGGCACCGACCGCCGCGGCCTGCTCTCCGATATCGCCACGGCCATCGCCGACACCGGCACCAACATCCAGAACGCCCAGATCCGTGGCGTCGCCCACGGTATGCTGGGTGAGTTCGTGGTCGAGGTCCAGGACCTCCCCCACCTGACCAAGGTGATGAACGCCATCCGGCGCGTGAAGGGCGTGCTCAGCGTCGAACGTCGCGAACACCTCCAGGAAGGCGACCTCGCGGAAGCCTGAACCGAATGCGAGACTTCCAGATCGAAGGTCCTCATCAACCCGGTGGCGATCAGCCCCGGGCCATCGATGAGTTATCCCAGGGCCTCGTCCGCGGTGACCGCTTCCAGACTCTGCTGGGGGCTACCGGAACGGGCAAGACGCTGACCATGGCTCACGTGATCGAGCGGCACCGCCGTCCGACCCTGGTCATGTCGCACAACAAGACCCTGGCCGCCCAGCTCTATGGTGAGTTGCGGGCGCTCTTTCCGCGGAATGCCGTCGAGTACTTCATCTCGTACTACGACTACTACCAACCCGAAGCCTACGTCCCCGCGACCGACACCTACATCGAGAAGGACGCGTCGATCAACGAGGACATCGAGCGTCTGCGGTTGCGGGCCACCTCGTCGCTCATCGAGCGAGAGGACGTCATCGTCGTCGCCTCGGTGTCGTGTATCTACGGCTTGGGCAATCCGGCGGACTATCGCGAGTTGATGGTCGTTCTGGACGTCGGCCAGACCCGGCCGCGGCGCGAGATCCTCAAGGCCCTGGTCGATATCCAGTATCACCGCAACGACCTGGCGTTCGAACGGGGCACCTTTCGTGTGCGCGGGGACGTCATCGAGGTGTTTCCGGCCTACGAAGAACAGGCGGTCCGCATCGAGCTCTGGGGAGATGACGTCGAGCGGATCACACGGTTCGAGCCCCTGACGGGAGAGACCATCACCCAGTTGGAGCGCGCGGCGATCTATCCGGCCAGCCACTACGTGACCCGCCGGCGAACCATCGAGCAGGCGGTTCCGCTGATTCGCGGAGAGTTGCAGCAGCAACTCGAGCGTTTTCGGGGCGACGGTCGCCTCCTCGAAGCCCAGCGCCTCGAGCAGCGCACGAACTTCGACGTGGAGATGATGCTGGAGATCGGCACCTGTCCTGGCATCGAGAACTACTCGCGGTTCCTGAGCGGTCGGCGGCCGGGAGAGCGCCCCGCCTGCCTGATCGACTTCTTTCCCGAGGATTTCCTGCTGATCGTCGACGAATCGCATGTCACACTCCCGCAGATCCACGGGATGCACCGCGGAGACCGCTCCCGGAAGGAGACTCTGGTCGAGCACGGATTCCGGCTGCCCAGCGCCGTGGACAACCGGCCCCTGACGTTCGAGGAGTGGGAGTCGCTGGTGCACCGGGCGGTCTTCGTCTCGGCGACCCCGGGCGAGTGGGAGTTGCAGAGGTCCGGAGGCGTGGTGGTGGAGCAGATCATCCGCCCCACCGGCCTCATCGATCCAGAGATCGACGTGCGCCCGGTGCGCGGACAGGTCGACGACCTGTTGGGGGAGATCCGCGCACGCGAGGCTCGGGGCGAGCGCGTGCTGGTGACCACCCTGACGAAGCGCATGGCCGAGGACCTGTCCGAGTATCTGCAGTCGGTCGGCGTGCGCGTCCGCTACATGCACTCCGACATCGATGCCATCGAGCGTATGGAGATCTTGCGTGCCTTGCGCCTGGGGAAGATCGATGTGCTCGTCGGGATCAACCTCCTCCGTGAAGGTCTGGATCTGCCGGAGGTGTCTCTGGTGGCCATTCTCGACGCGGACAAGGAAGGCTTCCTGCGCGACGCGCGCTCGCTCATCCAGACGATCGGACGGGCCGCCCGCAACGTGCACGGCCGCGCCATCATGTACGCGGACAAAGTGACCGGGTCGATGCAGCAGTGCATCGACGAGACGTATCGACGGCGCGAGATCCAGATGGCCTTCAATCAAGAGCATGGCATCGTGCCGCAGACCGTGTCGAAATCCGTGGTGGAGATCGAGCTGTCCACGAGGGTGGCCGATGCGCGCGAACGACCGGCGGCGCGCGTCGCTGAACGGGCGGCCAGCTATACGGAGGAGCTCAACCTCGAGGAGACCCTCAAGATTCTCGAGAAGGAGATGGCGGAGGCCGCCGAAGCGTTGAACTTCGAGCGAGCGGCGCTCTTGCGCGATCAGATCCTGGAGCTCAAGGCCGCCGCTCGATGAGACTGGGCCCGCTGGACCAGCCTCGCTTGGAACGCTGGGGCAGGGCGTGGGGCCGGGCACTGCGCGGGCCGGCCTGGATCGGCCTCCGCGGACCCCTGGGGGCAGGGAAGTCGGTCTTGGCGCGTGCCATCGCCGCCGGGATGGGCGTGGAGGCCCGCATGCCCTCTCCCACGTACAACCTCGTCCTGCGCTACCCGGGCAGCGAGGGCCGGGTGTTGGTCCACATGGACCTGTACCGGCTGAGCCGCGCGGAGGAGCTGGACGAGCTCGGGTGGGACGAGCTTCCCGGGCCAGACGAGGTGGTGGTCGTGGAGTGGCCGGAACGAGCGGGCCCACGTTGGCCGCCCATGGCGACCGAGGTGGAGCTGGTCCCCGTCTCGGGAGCCCCCGATCTCCGCATGGTGGTGGTGGCCGGAAGCGCACCGGGCGAGGTGCCCCATGCCTGACAGGCGCCCGAGGATGACCTGCCACGTCGCGTTCGACACCTCTACCCCCCGAGGCACCGTGGCGGTCTCCCTACCGGGAGGGGAGGTCCACGAGACCCCGCTGGGAGCGTCGCGCATGCACGCGGCGGCGCTGATGCCGGCGCTGTCCAGCCTGCTCGCGGAGCATGGCCTGGGCTTCGCGGATGTCCAGGGCGTCGTGGTGGGAGCCGGGCCCGGTTCCTTCACCGGAGTGCGGGTCGCCGCCGCGACGGCCAAGGCCCTGGTCCATGTCCTGTCGTTGCCGCTGACGGCGATCTCCAGCCTGGCCGCAGCGGCCTGGGGCCCTCTCTGGGGGCGGGTGCAGGATCGGGTCGTGGTCTTCGACGCCCGCGGAGAGCGCGTCTACTGGGCGCATTTCCGCGCGGGCGCCCGCTTGGAGACGGTGCTGGAGCCTCGCGCCGGGGTGCTGGCGGACGTGGTCGAGCATCTGCGCGATCTCCTCCCGCTGGGCGCGTCCTGCGCAGGCGATGGCGCCGAGCGCCATCGAAACGTCCTGGAGGAGTGTGGGGCACAGGTGCTCGGCGGAGCGGGGTTCCCCTCGGCGCAGGCGCTGCTCGAGCTCGCGCAACTTGACCCGGACCGGCCTCAGGTCGAGAATCCGGCCCGATGGCAACCCGAGTATCTGAAGCCATGGACCGGCCGGACCTCCGAGACCCGTTGAGCCCTCCTCGGTCGAGCGCCTCCGTGCGACCCATGCGTCGGGAGGACGTAAGGGCCGTAGCAGCCATCGAGCGGAGCGCCTTCTCCACGCCGTGGACCGCCGCCACGTTCGCGAACCTGCTGGGTTGGGGCGACCGCTGCGAAGCGATCGTCATCGAGGAGCAAGGGGAGCAGGGGGCGGAGGTGGCGGGCTACGCCGTGCTCCGCTTCGTCGAAGGGGAGGGGGAGCTCGTCAACGTCGCGGTTGCGGAACCCTTCCGGGGACGGGGCCTGGGCTCGGCGCTGCTCGATGCCGTGGTGAAGGCGGCCGAACGGCGCGGGCTCCGCCACCTCTTCCTCGAGGTGCGCCGGTCCAACCTGCGGGCCTTGACGATGTACGAGCACCGAGGCTTCCAGGTGGTCGGGATTCGCAGGGGCTACTACAGCAAGCCCGTCGAGGACGCCAAGATCATGCTGCTCCGCCTCTCGGCGGATCCGGCTGGCGCATGAGTGCCCTCATCGTTGCCGAGGTCGCGCAAGCGCACGACGGCAGCCTCGGGACCGCGCTTGCCTACATCGATGCCATCGGCCGAGCCGGCGCGGACGTCGTCAAGTTCCAGACCCACATCGCCGAGGCGGAGAGTACTCCCGCCGAGCCGTGGCGGGTGCGCTTCAGCCCTCAGGACGAGACGCGCTTCGACTACTGGCGCAGGATGGAGTTCAGCGAAGCACAGTGGCGCCTGCTCAAGGAGCGAGCGGACGCAGCCGGGGTGCGGTTCGTCAGCTCTCCGTTCTCGATCCAGGCGGTCGAGCTGCTCGAACGCGTGGGCATCGACGCCTGGAAGATCGCGTCCGGCGAAGTCGGCAACCTGCCCTTGTTGGATCGTGTCGCGCGGAGCGGACGACCTGTGTGGCTTTCGACCGGGATGAGCGACCGGGGCGCCGTTCGCAGCGCCGTCGAGCATCTGCAGGAGTTCGGGGCGCCCGTGACGGTCCTCCAATGTACGTCCCTGTATCCGACGCCGCCGGAGAAGGTCGGCCTCAACCAGCTGCAGGAGCTCAAGGCGGCGTTCCCGGATTGCGGGGTGGGGCTGTCCGACCACTCCGGTACGATCTTCCCGGCCTTGGCCGCAGTCGCGCTCGGAGCCTCCGTGGTCGAAGTGCACGTGTGCTTCTCACGGGACACCTTCGGTCCCGACGTCTCGGCTTCCATCACGCTGCCCGAGCTGGCCCAGCTGGTTCAAGGCGTGCGTTTCCTCGAGCGAGCTCTAGCCCACCCGATCGACAAGGATCGTATGGCGGAGGAATTGGCTCCCATGCGGGCGCTCTTCGGCAAGAGCGTCGTGGCCGCTCGTGATCTCGCGGCGGGCACGCGCTTGAGCGCGAGCGACCTCGCCCTCAAGAAGCCGGGCACGGGCTTGTCCCCGGACTCGCTGCCGGCGCTTCTCGACCGGACATTGCGTCACGCCGTCCGCCGCGATGAGCATGTCACGCTCGAGGACGTGGAGTGACGGCGCGACCGATCGTGATCAATGCCGAACCACTGGGCTATTCCCAACGGGCCCGTGCCGTTCTGGAGTCCTGCTCCGAGGTGGTGGAGGGCCCCTTCGACCGCGCCGGTCTGCTGCGCGCGGCCGCGGGGGCCGACGCGCTCATCGTGCGGCTCGGGCACCGCATCGACAAAGACCTCTTTGAGCGATCCGACCGTCTGCGCTTCGTCGTCTCGGCCACGACCGGCCTCGACCACATCGACCTGCAGGCTGCGGCCCGGTCCGGGGTGCAGGTCCTCAGCCTTCGGGGCGAGCGCGCCTTCTTGGAGACCATCCGCGCCACGGTCGAGCACACCTTCGCCCTGCTCCTCACGTTGCTGCGGCGAACCCACCGCGCCGCCCGCCACGTCGAGGCCGGGGGGTGGGATCGCGATCGCTTTCGCGGGCGTGAGCTGGCGGGTCGGCGGCTGGGCATCGTGGGCCTGGGTCGCATCGGCAACGCGGTCGCGGAGTTGGCCCGGGCCTTCCACATGGAAGTTGCCGCGTTCGACCCCTATCGTGCGGACTGGCCGCAGGGGGTCGAGCGGCCTGCCGATCTGCTCGGGCTCTGTCGCCAATCCGACGTGCTCAGTCTTCATGTGCCGCTTTCGAGCGAAACGCGTAACATGATTGGCACAAGGGAATTAGACGCCCTGCCCTCAGGGGCTTTCTTGGTGAATACCTCCCGCGGCGGCGTGCTTGATGAGGCGGCCCTGATGCAGCGGCTGCAGAGCGGGCGGCTGGAAGGGGCCGCGCTCGACGTGCTGCAGGCCGAGGAGGGCGGTCCACCGAATCACGAGCTGCTCGCGTGGGCGGCCGAACACGACAACCTGGTCCTGACCCCCCACATCGGCGGTGCCACTTCGGAGTCGATGGAACGGACGGAGATCTTCATGGCCGAAAAGCTGAGGGTTGCGCTGGTGACCCCGAGCGCGCGCGAGGGCCGCTGATGTCCCTCCGCCCTGCAGGGGAGCGCGTAGGACGGCGGCGCGTCTGCATCGTGATCACGGCGCGCCCCAGCTACGCCCGGGTCAAGAGCGTCATGGAGGCGATCCGCGACCATCCCGATCTGGAGCTGCAACTGGTGGTCGGTGCTTCAGCGCTCCTGGAGCGCTACGGCCCCGTGGTGGACGTCATCCGTGCCGATGGCTTCGAGCCGGACGCGGTCGTGTACATGGTCGTCGAAGGAGAGAACCTGGTCACGACGGCCAAGTCGACCGGCCTCGGAGTGGTCGAGTTGGCCACGATCTTCGACAACCTCCGCCCGGACGTGGTGGTGAGCGTGGCGGACCGCTACGAGACGATCGCCACGGCCATCGCCGCTTCCTATCTCAACATCCCGGTCGCTCACCTACAGGGAGGCGAGGTCACGGGCTCGATCGACGAGAAGGTGCGGCATGCCGTGACCAAGTTGTCGAATCTCCACTTCGTCTCGAACGAGCCGGCTGCAGAGCGCGTACTACGCATGGGAGAGCATCCCGACACGGTGTTCGTCACCGGGTGTCCGTCCGTGGATCTCGCCCGCCGCGTCACGGCGGCGGCAGCGACGCCGTTCGATCCCTTCGAGTCCTATGGAGGGGTGGGAAAGCGCTTCGACCCCACCTCGGAAGAGTATCTGGTGGTGATGCAGCACCCGGTCACCACCGAGTACGAACGCGCATTGGACGAGGTGATGCAGACGCTGTTGGCCATCGAGGCGCTGGATATGCCTACGTTCTGGTTCTGGCCGAACGTCGATGCAGGCTCGGACGGCATCTCCAAGGGCATCCGGCACTTCCGGGAAACACACGATATTCCGCACACCTACTTCTTCAAGAACCTGGCGCCGGAGGACTTCTTGCGGCTGCTGGCCGGGGCCTCTTGCCTCATCGGAAACTCGAGCGTGGGCATCCGCGAGGGTGCCTACCTCGGCGTGCCCGTCGTCAACATCGGGAATCGACAAGCCGGACGTGATCGCGCCGAGAACGTCAGCGACGTCGGGTATCGAATGGACGCGATTCTCGAGGCCGTGCGA
This sequence comes from Gemmatimonadota bacterium, assembly GCA_041390105.1. Classification (NCBI taxonomy): domain Bacteria; kingdom Pseudomonadati; phylum Gemmatimonadota; species Gemmatimonadota bacterium. Next base: position 1,143,058 of record JAWKQO010000001.1, on the reverse strand, counting down.
CGGCAGTTGGCGCACGGCCGCTTCGACTCCAGCTCCCTCTACGGGGACGGGACCGCTGGGACCCGTGTCGCCGAGCTCCTCGCCACCCGCCCGCTTCGGACCGAGAAGCGGATCCACTACTAGCGCCGCCCGCTGTGTGCGGAATCGCCGGGGTGGTCGGGAGGGGTGCCGTGGGCCCGCGTGTGGACGCGATGGTCGCCGCCCTACGACACCGCGGACCCGACGCTCACGGAGTTCGCGTTCTGGACACGTCGGCTCAGGATCTGCACGTGGGACTGGGGCACGCCCGCCTCTCCATCCTGGACCTGTCCGACGCGGGCCTCCAGCCGATGACCGACCCGAGCGGCCGCTTCACCGTGGTGCACAACGGTGAGATCTACAACTACCTGGAACTGCGAAGTGAGCTGGGGGGCAGCGCCGCCTTCCGCACCGGCACCGACACCGAAGTTCTGCTGGCCGCCTACGCACGCTGGGGAGACGCCTGCGTAGAGCGTTTCGTCGGGATGTTCGCCTTCGCGCTGTGGGACGCCGAACGCGAGCGCCTGTTCTGTGCGCGCGACCGCCTCGGGATCAAGCCGTTCCAATACGCTTGGCACCCCGACGGATCCTTCCTCTTCGCCTCCGAGGTGCGAGCTCTGTTCGCCGCGGGTCTGGAGGCCGTGTCCGACCTGGACCGATGGGCGTGCTATCTCACCCACGGCGTCTACGATCACGACCGACACACGTTCTTCGACGGAGTTCTGAACCTGGAGCCAGGGCACACCCTGGTTCTGGAGTGCGGCACGCGCGCCGATGCTTTGGCGGGCGCCATGAAGGTCGGTCGCTACTGGTCTCTGCCCGAGCGTGCGTCGGAGCCCTACCGGGGGGACTTCGACGATGCCGCGGAGGAGTTGAGGAGCCTGCTGGACGACGCCGTGCGTCTGCGCATGCGCAGCGACGTTCCGGTGGGGGTGAATCTCAGCGGCGGCCTCGACTCGGCCTGCTTGATGAACACGGTGGACGCACTGGTCGGCGAGGGTGCCAGGGTCGAGACCTTCACCGCCGCTTTCGACGATCCGGCCTACGACGAGAGCGGGTTCGCGGAGGCCGTGCCCCATCGCACCGCCTGGGTGCGCACCCTCGACCGGATCGACGTGGCCCGCTGCGCCGAGCTGCTGGACGAGGTGGCCCGGCATCAGAGCGCGCCCTTCGGGGGCGTGGCCACCATCGGATATCATGCGCTGCACGGGCGGGCCCGCGAGCGCGGAGTGACGGTCCTGCTGGAGGGCCAGGGCGTCGACGAGATGCTCGGCGGGTATGCCTACTATCGGCCGCAGCTGCTGTTGGATCTCGTGGAACAGGGTCGGGCGGTGGATGCCGAGGCGGCAGCTCGCGCGTTCGGCCTCGACGTCCGCAGTGCGGTCGACCAGGCCCGCCGGGAAGCGGCGGGAGATGCCGCTCCCCGCTATCAAGACGGCTCGCTGCCGGTACGGCCGGATTGCCTGGATCCGGAGCTCGTGGCACGGGCTCCGGAGCCGCCCACCTTCGAGCGCCCCTTCCCGGACCACCTGCGCAACGCGCTCTATCGGGACCTGGCGCACACCAAGCTCCCGCGCGTGCTTCGCATGAACGACCGACTGTCCATGGCGTTCGGTCGCGAGCTGAGGGAGCCCTACCTCGATCACAGGATCGTGGAGCTGCTCTTTCGCATTCCGGCGGAGTGGAAGCTTGCGGAGGGCGTGCACAAGCGGCTGCTGAGGCACGCGTTCCGGGATCGTCTTCCCGCGACCCTGGTCCAGACGCCCAAGCGTGCGGTGGTGACCCCCCAGCGCGAGTGGCTGCGAGGGCCGCTGGCCCCGCTCGTGCGCGATGCGCTCGAATCGGCGAGTTTCCGTCAGCGGGGATGGGTCCGGCCGGAGCGGGCCCTCCAGGAGTTCGAGCGCTTCCTGCACTCGGGAAGCGACAACACCTTCTTCATCTGGCAGTGGATCATGGTGGCACGGGAGGATCGTTTCCGATGACGAGGCGGCGGACGGGCAGGGGGGTGCGGGCAGCGCTCTCGATCTGGGTCATGGTGTCGGGCTGCGCGTCGGGCCCCGCTCCGGCGCCGGAACCCGCGCCACGCCCGGCGGGACGGGCCAACGGATCGGGCCCGCGACCCTACGGGGAAATCGTGACGGCGTCGACCACGACGGACGAAGGCCTCTTCCGGGTGCACACCGAGGGGACCAAGGTCTACTACGAGATCCCGGATTCTCTCTTCGGCCGCGACATGCTCATGGTGTCGCGGATCGCCGGCACGCCCCCGGATCTCAGCCCTTTCATCAACGCGGGCTCCAAGGTCGCCGAGCAGGTCGTGCGCTGGGAGCGCCGCGCGGATCGCGTGTTGCTCCGGAAGCACTCCTTCGGGAATGTCGCCGCCGATTCCCTCCCCATCGCCCAGTCGGTCCATCTGAACAACCTGCCGGTCGTGCTGGGGTCCTTTCCGATCCAGGCCTGGGGAGAGGACTCGACCACGGTGGTGGTGGAAGTGGGCGAGTTCTTCCTGTCCGACGTTCGCGCGATCAGCGGTCTGTCCCGAGGTCAGCGCCAACAGTGGAGCGTGCGCAGGCTGGACCCGGCCCGCACCTACATCGAGTACGTCCGCGCGTTCCCGCTGAACGTGGACCTCCGCGAGACGACCACGTTCGAGGCCGATCAGCCCCCCTCCGAGTCGGCCACGGGCTCGCTTACGCTGGAGATGCACCACTCGATGATCCTGCTGCCCGCCGAGCCCATGCAGGTACGGTACGCAGATCCGAGAGTGGGCTGGTTCTCCATCGAGCGCGTGAACTTCGGGCTCGATGAGCAGAAGGCCGCCACGCAGACGATCCTGAGACGCTGGCGCCTGGAGCCTAGCGACCCGGAGGCCTACGCGCGCGGGGAACTGGTCGAGCCGGTGAAGCCGATCGTCTACTATCTCGATCCCGCGACGCCGGCACGGTGGCGACCCTATGTCCGCCAAGGCATCGAGGACTGGCAGGCCGCCTTCGAGGCGGCGGGCTTCCGCAATGCCATCCGTGCCGCGGATCCCCCCACACCCGCCGAAGACCCGGAGTGGAGTCCCGAGGATGTGCGCTACTCCGTGGTGCGATGGGTCGCGAACCTCACGCGCAATGCTGTGGGTCCCAGCGTGTCGGACCCCAGGTCCGGCGAGATCATCGAAAGCGACGTGATCTGGTACCACAACCACCTGCGGTCCTACCGGAACCGCCTCATGATCGAGACGGGCGCGGCCAACCCGGAGGCCCGCTCCCTGCGCCTCTCGGACGCGCTCATCGGGGAGACCATGCGCCAGGTGATCGCCCACGAGGTGGGCCACGCCCTGGGGCTGCCCCACAACATGATCGCCTCGTCCGCGTTCGCCGTGGACTCGCTGCGCTCTCCGTCGTTCACGGAGCGCTTCGGGGTCGCGCCCACCATCATGGACTACGCGCGACAGAACTACGTCGCGCAGCCGGGAGACGGTGTGCGCCGCTTCATCCGCAAGATCGGGCCGTACGACCACTACGCAATCGAATGGGGCTACCGGGTCTTCCCGCAGGCTCCCACGCCCGAGTCCGAGCTGGCCGTCCTCGATCGCCTCATCGAGGCGCACGCGGGCGACCCGGTCTACCGCTACGGGTCCGCCGACGGGATCAACCCCTGGGCCCAGACCGAGGACATGGGAGATGATCCGGTGCGCGCCAGCACGCTGGCGATCCAGAACCTCCGCCGGGTTGCTCCCCGCCTCGTGGAGTGGACGCGCACGGACGGCGAGGGCTACGACGACCTGCAGGAACTGTACGACGAGTTGGTGGGGCAATGGCGTCGCTACGTCGGCCACGTCGTGACGCTGGTGGGTGGGATCTACTTCGAGCCGCGCACGGCCGACCAGACCGGGGCGGCCTACTCCGCTGTGTCGGCCGAGCGGCAGAGGGCCGCGGTCGCCTTCCTGCACGAGCAGGTGTTCGTCACACCGACCTGGCTGCTCGACGACGACCTCCTGCGCCGCCTTGAGGGTTCCGGGTCGGTGGAGCGGATGCGAGCGGCCCAGGTAGCGACGCTGGAGCAGCTCCTGGACCCGGCCCGGCTGGAGCGTCTCATCGAGGGACGTGCGTTCAACGCAGAGGCCTATGGTCCCGAAGACCTGTTGGCCGACGTGCGCACGGGTCTGTGGGCGGAGGTCCGCGCCGGTACGGCCATCGACACGTATCGAAGGAACCTGCAGCGCGCACACCTCGAGCGCCTGATCTGGCTTCTGCAGGGGGCGCCCCGCGAGGCGCAGGCGGGCGGCGGCTTCGGCCCCCGGCGTCGGTCGCTGGATGTGGGACAGTCCGACCTCCCGGCGCTGGCGCGCTCGGAGCTGAGCGAGGTCGCGCGTCTGGCCCGCGTCTACCGCGGTGCTGTACGGGACCGCCTCACCCGGGTGCACCTGGACGACATCGTCGCCCGCGTGGAGCAGGCGTTGGAGGGCGATTGACCGGCATGGCCCTCGGGCTCATCCCCGCACGCGGTGGCTCCAAAGGCGTCATTCGCAAGAACCTGCGGACCGTGGGCGACCGCACTCTATTGGAGCACGCGATCCGAGCCGCTCGCGAGAGCGCCACGTTGGCTGCCTTCGCGGTGACCACGGACGACCCGGAGATCGCGACGGTGGCGCGGGGGCAGGGCGTCGCCGTGGTGGAGCGTGACCCGGGATTGGCCGAGGACGACACACCCATGGCGCCTGTGCTGCGCCACGCCCTCGTGGAGATGGAGACCCGGACCGGTCGGACGTTCGATATCGTCGTGCTGCTGCAGCCGACGTCGCCGATCCGCCGTGGCCAGGACATCGACGCGGCCGTCCAGCGGCTCCGCACGGACCCCGAGGTGGACTCGGTCATCGGCGTCTGCCGCATGGACGACGTCCATCCGGCCCGCATGTACCGCCTCGAGGGTGAGGGTCGGCTGGTTCCGCTCGATCCGGAACGGGAGCGGCTCAACCGGCAGGACCTGCCTCCGGTCTACTACCGAAACGGCGCCGTGTACGCGGTGCGTCGTGCCACGCTCGTGGAGGAGGGCCGCGTGATGGGGCGAGCGCCTGCGGCACTGGAAATGCCGACGGCATGGCTGGCCAACGTCGACGACGAGCGCGACCTCATCATCGCGGACGCGTTGGTGCGGGCTTGGGAGGAGGGCCGTCTGTGAGCGGCGGTGGCTACGAGCAGGAGAGCGGCCGCGACCGGTTCTTCGATCTGCTGAGCGAGGAGATGGCGGTACTGCTCGATCCCAGCACCGGTCGGATGCGCGAGGAGTTGGCCGAGCGCGTCGCCTGCGTCGTGTGCGGAGAGCGGGAAGCCGATCCCTGGTTCCACAAGGAAGGTCTGGACTTCGTGCGCTGCGGGCGCTGCGGGCTCGTGTACATGAACCCGCGTCCCAGCGCCCAGGCCCTCGAGCGACTCTATCAGTTCGAGTCGGCCGCCAACGACGCCTGGGTCGACGTGTTGCTCTCCGACGCCGAAGAGCGGTTCCAGACGCGAGATTTCTCAGCGCTTCTCGATCATGTCGCCGGCGTTCGCGCTACGGGTCGATTGTTGGACGTGGGATGCTCGATCGGAAGGTTGCCACGCATCGCCAGGGAGCGAGGCTACGACGTTCTCGGGCTGGAGTTGGGTGAGCGGGCGGCTCGGCACGCACGGGATGTCTATGGTCTTCCGGTGCGGGAGGAGCTCCTCGAGGCGTGCGCGTTCGACCCGGGCAGCTTCGACGTGGTCACGCTCATCGAAACGCTGGAGCATGTACCCGACCCTCGCGCGATGCTGGTGGAGATCCACCGCATCCTCTCGCCGGGCGGTGCGTTTCTCGTGGGAGTCCCCAACGTGGCCTCCCTCGGCGTCCTGGTCCTGCAGGGTCGGGCGCGGACCTTCAACCGCAACCACCTGGTCTACTTCGACGCGCGCACGCTGGCGCGACTCCTCGAGGAGGTGGGCTTCGAAGTCGTCCGGGTGCTGACCGCGGTGTCGGTTCTGGACTCGGTGCTCAACCACGTGCAGGGATTCGATCCCTTCGGCGCGCCACGGTCAGACCGTTTGCCCCCGGAGTTGGCTCGCAGGTTGGCGCTGCCCGAGGAACGGGCTCGCATGGACCACTGGATCGAAGAGGCGGGTCTGGGCTATCGCCTGCGCGTCCTGGCGCGCAAGGCGGAGTGAGCACGCTGGTGACACGGCATCGCGCTCGCGGCGCTCCAGGCGCTGTGGGCTCTTCGGTCGGGGAGCTTCCCTAGATGTGCGGCATCGCGGGGCTCCTCGCCCGCGGGGACGACGAGGTGCTCTCGCGCATGACCGCGCGGCTCCACCACCGCGGACCGGACGACGCGGGGTTGTGGAGCCACCGCTCCCTGCGTGGGCTGTACGTCGGATTGGGCAACCGTCGCCTGGCGATCCGGGACTTGAGCTCGGCCGGCCATATGCCTATGGCTACGGAGGATGGGACCCTCCACCTCACCTACAACGGCGAGCTGTACAACGCGCACGACCTGCGGCGTCGCCTGGAAGGCCTCGGCGCCCGCTTCCGCTCGGAGTCGGATACGGAGGTCGTGTTGCGGGCCCTGGACGTGTGGGGCGTCGAAGCGCTCCCGCACCTCGACGGCATGTTCGCATTCGCCGCGGTGGACACGGGTGCTCGGCGCTTCGGACGCTCGGACGCGGGGCCGGCGCTCCTGCTGGCGCGCGACCCTTTCGGCATCAAACCGCTCTACGTCACGCGACAGGGGGGAGGCGTGGCGTTCTCCTCCGAGGCCAAGGCCTTCGTGGAGTTGCCGGACTTCCAAGGGGCTGTCGACCCCGCGGCGCTGGCCCAGTATCTGACGCTGCTCTGGGTGGCGGATCCCGCGACCCTCTTCGCCGGCGTGCGGAAGCTGCGGCCGGGCCACTACGCACTGGCCCAGCAGGGGACCTGGGAAGAGCGTCGCTACTGGTCCCTGCGGACGTCTCCGGCCGACTCGGTGCCGGCGGGACCGGAGGGGGCGGTGGTGGAGGCGTTGTGGACCCAGCTCGAGCGCTCGGTCCAACGTCAGATGGTCTCCGACGTGCCGTTGGGGGCGTTTCTAAGCGCCGGCCTGGACTCGAGCGCCATCGTCGCGGCCATGGCCCGCTCCGCGACGCACCCCGTGCGCACCTTCACCATCACGTTCCCGAGCCTGCACCGTCGTGGGGAATCCACGCTCGACGATCCTCGGGTGGCCTGGCGCACGGCGGAACGCTTCGGGTGTCAGCACTCCGAGATCGTGGTGGAACCTGAGGTGGCCGATCTGCTGCCCCGTCTGGTGTGGGCGATGGATGATCCGGTCGCGGACCCCGCGATTCTGACGGCCTACGAAGTCTGCCGCGCGGCCAGGCGTGATGTGACGGTGCTGCTTTCGGGTGTGGGGGGCGACGAGATCTTCGGGGGCTATCGCAAGTACGCCGTGGCCCGCCTTCGCGAGCGCTACCGACGTTTGCCCGCACCGTTGCGCTCCCAGGTCCTCGATCCGCTGTTGGGAAGGCTGCCGGCCTTGCGGGGTTCCCGCCTGCAGGGGTGGAGTCGCCTGGGTCGGAAGTTCGCTCGGAGCGCCTCGCTTCCTCCGCTCGAAGCGTTCCTGCGGGATGCCACCTATCAGGACTCCGGGGAACGGAACGCGCTGCTCACGGACGACTGGGCTCGCGCGGCGGGCCCGGTCGACCCCTATGCCGAGCATCGAGCGATCTGGGAGGAGCACGCGGGGTCCGATCTCCTCGACCGCATGATGGCGGTCGACCTGGGCACGTTCATGGTCAGCCTGAACCTCGACTACAACGACAAGATGAGCATGGCCTCGTCGGTCGAGGTGCGTGTGCCGCTCTTGGATCGACCGCTGGTGGAGTTCGCGTTCGCAGAGGTTGCGCCCGATCTCAAGATCCATGGGCATACGCGTCCGGTGACGAAATACGTTCTGCGCCGCGCGCTGGCCGGCACCGTTCCCGACGAGGTGTTGTCGCAGCCCAAGGCTGGCTTCGGCGCCCCTCATGACCATTGGCTCACCCACGATCTGGTGGGAATGGTGGACGAGGTGCTCTCGTTCGACCAGATTCGGCGCCGCGGCATCTTGCGGCCCGAGGTGGTCCGCGCCCGCATCGAGGCGCACCGGGCCGGGAAGACGGATCTGGCCTATCCGGTCTGGCAGCTGCTCACGCTGGAGCTGTGGTTGCGCACGTTCGTGGATGGGGAGCGGCCCGCTCTCTCCACCGAGGCGTGGGCGAAGGCGATGCCCGCACCATCAGGGGAACAGGATTCACTGTGAAGCAGCTGCTTCAGTATCCGGCTGGCGAAACCCGCATCGCGGACGTCCCGGCCCCGGTCATCCGACCGGGTCACGTCCTGGTGCGCACCGAAGCGTCGCTGGTATCGATCGGGACCGAGCGCATGCTCGTGGACTTTGCTCGCAAGAGCTTGCTCGCCAAGGCGCGCTCCCGTCCGGACCTGGTGCGCAAGGTCGTCGACAAGGCGCGCAGCGAAGGCGTCCTGACGGCGTGGGAAGCGACGCGGGCGCGCCTGGATCAGCCTATGCCGCTCGGCTACTCGGCCGCGGGAGTCGTCGTCGAGGTGGGCGACGGCATTTCCGAACTGGCCCCCGGAGACCGGGTGGCGGCGGCCGGAGCCGGACACGCACAGCTGCTGTGCGTGCCCCGCAACCTGGTCGCCCGGGTTCCGGAGGGTGTGCCCGCCGAGTCGGCTGCCTTCGCCACGGTGGCTGCGATCGCCCTGCACGGTCTGCGTCTGGCTGACACCCAGCTCGGGGAGCAGGTGGCCGTGATCGGGCTGGGACTGATCGGCCTGATCACCGTCCAACTGGCACGCGCTGCCGGACTGCGCGTCATCGGCTTCGATCTCGACGGCGACCGCGTGGAACGGGCGCGCACGTTGGGAGCGGAGGGAGGCGGGCGCCCGGGAACGGACGACCCGCTCGCGCTCGTTCGCAGCTGGACCCATGGAAGAGGGGTGGACGCGGTGCTCGTGACCGCTTCGACCGAGAGCTCAGCCCCGATCGAGTTGGCCGCTGAGCTGGCGCGTGATCGAGGGCGGGTGGTGGCCGTGGGCGCCGTCGGCCTGGAGGTGCCTCGGCGGCCCTTCTACATGAAGGAACTCGACCTGAAGATCTCCCGCTCCTATGGGCCGGGCCGCTACGACCCGGCCTACGAGGAGCAGGGCCTGGACTACCCGCTCGCGTACGTGCGCTGGACGGAGCAGCGCAACCTGCAGGCCGTGCTGGAACTGATGAAGGAGGGAGCGCTGCGCACCGAGCCGCTGGTGACCCACCGGCTGGACTTCGAAGCGGCGCTGGAGGTCTACGATACGCTCTCCGAATCGGGTGCACAGCCGCTCGGGGTGCTGCTACGCTATCCGGACTCGCCCGCGGCGGTCGAACGTACCGTCGAGCTTGCGACGCCGAGCGTCGCCACCCCGGCCGCCGGACTTCGCATCGGCCTTCTGGGGGCGGGACTGTTCGCAACCCGGACGCTCCTTCCCGCGCTGCAGAAGGCCGGTGGCTTCACTCCACGCACGGTTTGCACAACGAGTGGCGTGTCCAGCCGCCACGCCGCCGAGAAGTTCGCGTTCGCCCGCGCCACGACCGAGACCACAGCGGTGCTCGACGATCCGTCGCTGGACGCGGTGTTCGTGCTGACCCGGCACCATCTGCATGCCGATCAGGTGATCCGCGCGCTCGACGCAGGCAAGCACGTCTTCGTTGAGAAGCCGCTTTGTCTCAACGAAGCCGAGCTGACGCGTGTGCGGGAGGCCTGGGAGCGCGCTGGGGATCGCACCCTCATGGTGGGCTTCAATCGACGCTTCGCTCCCATGAGTCTGGCCCTGCGCGAGCATTTCCTCGGGGTCGGCTCCCCCCTGCTGATCCACTATCGCGTCAACGCTGGTGTGCTGCCCGTTGAGCATTGGCTCCACGATCCCGCGATCGGTGGCGGCCGCATCGTAGGCGAGGCCTGCCACTTCATCGACTGGGCGCTGTGGATGGCGGGGGCGCCGGCGGTGGCCGTGCGCACTGCAGGACTTCCGAGCACGGGACGGGAGCCCCAGGACAACGTGCAGATCACGCTGGAGCTGCAGGGAGGAAGCCTGGCGCTCGTGACCTACCACTCGAACGGCCACGCGGCGCTGGGCAAGGAGCGCATCGAGGTGTCGGGAGGTGACCGGAGCGCCGTTCTGGACGACTTCCGGTCGCTGCGGGTCTTTGGAGGGGGGCGCAGCGGTGTGCAGCGGAACCGTCTCCGCCAGGACAAGGGGCATGTGGGCGAGCTGGCCGCCTTCCGCGACGTGTTGGAGCACGGAGGGGTCTCGCCCACGCCGCTGCCCGACGTGGTCGGGTCCATGCGCGCAGCCTTCGCTGCGGCGGAGTCGCTGCGGTCCGGGGAGCGGATCCTGTTGGAGGGAACGACACCGTGACCCAGGCAGAGCTACCGACCGCGCGCGTGCAGGTGCCCGAGAGCGTTCCCGGGGCAGGCATCGGGATGCGCGCTCGCTTGCGGTATTGGCGGCGGGTATTCTCGGCCTACGGCGGGGGACGTACCAGCCATCTCACGTTTTGGCACGGCACGCCTGAGGTGAATTCAGCCGCCCTGCCCGGTGAGGTCGACCAGTACTGGCAGCGGTTCGCGGTGAAGGCCGACTACCCCGGCCCCAAAGATGCGCGTGGGATCCCCATGCTCGACTATCACGGGCATGTGGGCCTCCAATACAATCCCATCGCCATCGCCCAGTACGGTCTGGGGAACTACAACCGCTTCCGACGGGAGGCCGATCCGGAGCGCAGGGCGCGCTTCCTGGCGGTTGCGGACTGGCTGGTTGAAAACCTGGAGCCCAACGCGGCAGGTGTGCCGGTGTGGAATCACCGGTTCGACTGGGAGTACCGCACGCCCTTGAAGAACCCCTGGTACTCATGTCTGAGCCAAGGGCAGGGGATCAGTCTCCTGGTGCGGGCGCATCGCGAGACCGGGGAGTCGGGCTACCTGACCGCGGCGCGAGACGCCTTCATCAGCTTCACCCGACGCATGGACGAGGGTGGGGTGCAGGACGTCGGGCCCGACGGACACATCTGGTTCGAAGAGACCGTGGTCAAGCCACCCACGCACATTCTCAACGGCTTCATGTGGGCGTCCTGGGGCTTGTATGACCTCTGGCTGTACGACGAGCACCAGGAGGCCGGCCGTCTCTGGCAGGCGGCGGTGGACACGTTGCTGGAACACCTGGGCGATTTCGACATCGGCTACTGGTCCCTCTACGACCAAGCCGGCACGCCGGTCCGCAATGCGGCCAGTGCCTTCTATCACGCCCTCCATGTCGTGCAACTACGCATCATGGCCCGCTTGACGGACAACGGACGTTTCACGGAATGGGCCGAGCGCTGGGACGCCTATCGTCGCAGCGCCTTCAAGCGCAGGCGGGCCTGGGCCCACAAAGCGCTGTTCAAGCTCCTCTACTATTGAGCATCGGCCGATGAATCGCGCGCGCAGCGCAGTGGGTCAGCAGGGGCGGGACCTGCTGGCCGTGGGCGCGGCGCTGACCACCTGCCTCACGGCGATCGGCCTGCTGGTGGCACTTTCTCCCGTCCAGGGACCTCTGTTGGCACCGCCGGCCCTCCCCACCGAGACGCTGGGCGTCGAGTGGTCTGCGCGCGTCTCGTTTCCGATGGCCCTTCAGGCCCATGCGTTGTCGGAGTGGATGGCCACCGTGCGCTTCGCGCTCGCACTCCTCATTCTCTCTGCAGCCGTGCCGGCGTTGTTCGCTGCGCTGGTCTCTGGCCGCAGGCAGGTGCTGGAGCTGCAGGTGCACCGGGACGTGGGCGCCACCCGACAGGTATTGCGAGTACGCTGCGCTCGGCCGGTCGCCGTGGTGGCGGTGGCGGCAGCCACGGTGGCAGCGTTGCTGGTCATGGTCGGCATCCCCCCTCTCCTTCGCGCCTGGCCAGGTGCCGTGGGCTCCCCCGGAACGGGGTCGACGGCGCTGGGCGTGGTCCTGGGGGCGCTGCTGTCGCTCGTCCTGCTCGTCGCCGCATTCTGGCTGGCAGCCGGGCTTCTGCACCCCCGCCGAGGGCGATGGGCCGGGGCGCCCTCGTCAGGAGGCCTTTGGGTGGCGCAGGTCGCCTGTTCGACGGCGCTGCTGGTCCCCGGCTTGGCCCTGGCGTTGGAGTTGGGACGGCCCGCCGTGGGTGGAGCGGACCCGGAAGGAGTGTGGGTCCGCGCCGAAGCGACGTCAGCCATCGATACGGCTGCCTTGCTGGCTCGTGTGCGCCGTGTGCCGGACGTGGAGGCCGTGGGCATCGCGACGCCCGGAGCGTGGTGGGGGCTAGGAACCGATCACCACGTGGCGAGTCAGTGCGGCGCGTGTTGGACCGGTGGGCTGCCCACGCCGGTGCTGGGCGGAAGGGCGCGCATCATCGGGGTGGCAGGGGACGCGCTGCCGCTACTCGGGGTGCGCGTCGTCCAAGGCGAGCCCCCGACCTGGGAGCGGGATGTCGGGGGAGCACCCCTGGCCGCCGTGAGTCGGCGCTTTGCCGCGATGGAGTTCGAAGGGGGGAAGGCGCTCGGGCGCAGCGTGGCCATCGGGCGCACACCCGCTGTCTGGCATCGGGTCGAGGCCGTGGTGGTCTCCTCTGCGCTGGGGCCCTCGCTGGGCGCCGGCGCTGCGTCGCTGGACCGTGTCTACGTGAGCTTGGCGCAGCATCCCACGCGAGCGTTGGAACTGGTAGCCACCGGCGCCACGTCGACGCAGGTGGTGCGGGACGCCGTCGCGGAGGCGCTGCCGCCAGGCTCGACGCTGATGTCCACGAGCTGGGCGGATCGACGTGCGGCGGGTCGGGCGCCGCTGGTCTGGCTCTCCCGCGTGTTGAGCGGAATCATGGTGGCGGTGGTCGCGGTCTCCCTGTTGACCGGCGCCACGGCGGCTCACCTCCAGGCCCGGTCCCACCGCTACGAGATGGGGCTACGACGTGCCCTGGGCGCGACCCGCGTTCGGGTGGGTGCCTGGCTGCTCGGCGGCCTTCTGGGACGCATGATGGGAGGGATCACACTGGGATTGTGGCTCTACCTGTTCATGCACGATCAGGTGGTGGCACTGCTGGGTGGGGCGCCTCGCCTCGGGGCTGCCGCGGCCTTGGCGGTGGCGGTGCAGGTGGGCGTTGGCCTCCTGGGCGCCGTACCCACGGTGAGGCGGGCGCTCGGCGACGATCCCCTCTTGGGGGTGGCGCTGGGGTCGGGACCCGCCGCGTGAGCGACATGCGGCCGCTCCACATCCTGCTGGTGCACCAACTGTTCATCACCCAGGACCAGGCGGGCGGCACGCGTCATTTCGAGCTCGCCTGCCATTGGCTCGCCGCCGGACACCGGGTGACCGTGCTGGCGGGTGGACGCAGCTATCTGAGCGGAGAGGCGCACGCGCCCGACCCGGCGCTCCCCGCTGGCCTCACGGTCCTTCGCATCGGAACGTTGCCGTTCGCGCGCGGCGGATTCCTGTCGCGCGTTGCCAACTTCGTCGCCTTCATGGTGCTCGCGCTCTGGAAGGCCTTGCAGGTCTCCGACGTGGACGTGGTCTTGGGAACGACGCCCCCGTTGTTCCAGGCGCTGGCCGCTCGCGTCGCCGCGCAGGTGCGCGGCGTGCCGTTCGTGCTGGAGGTCCGGGATCTCTGGCCCGACTTCGCCGTGGAGTTGGGTGCATTGCGGAACCCTTGGGCGACTCGTGCCGCGCGCGCGCTGGAGCGAGGGCTGTACCAGGCGGCCGACCATGTCGTGGTCAACTCCCCGGGGTTCCTGGGACACGTGCGAGAGCGGGGCGCGCGGCGGGTCAGCGTGGTTCCCAACGGAGTGGACGCAGACCTGTTCGATCCGGAGGCGCGAGGAGCCGCCTTCCGGAGCAGACACGGCCTCGAAGAGCGCTTCGTGATCCTGTATGCGGGTGCTCACGGCGTCCCCAACGATCTGAACACCGTGCTGGACGCGGCTGCACAGACGTCCCACGACTCCAACCTGGTCTGGCTGTTGGTGGGAGATGGCCGCGACAAGCGTCGGCTTGCGGACGAAGCCGCGTCCCGTGGCCTCGAGAACGTGCGTTTCCTGCCCCCGGTCTCCAAGTCGGCCATGCCCGAGGTCGTCGCAGCCGCCGACGCCGGTCTGGCCATCCTGGCGCCGCTCCCGCTCTTCCGAACGGTCTACCCCAACAAGGTCTTCGACTACCTGGCTGCGGGTCGTCCCGTCCTGTTGGCGATCGACGGCGCCATCCGGGAGCTGGTGGAGGCGTCGGGGGGAGGATGCTACGTGCCCCCCGGGGACCCGGCCGCTTTGGCTGGCGCCGCCCTGGATCTGGCGGCTTCACCCGATCGAGGGCGCGCTCTGGGCGGCCGGGGACGCGACTACGTCGAGCGGCACTTTCGACGGGCCGATCAGGCGGCGCTCTTTCTGGGCATCCTGGAGGAAGAGGTGGCGGCCGGCGCGGCGGCTGTCCCCGTCCGTTGAACCCCTCGGGGCACCGCCCTACCTTTGCCTTCCGTGGCCTCCAACCCCTTCCAATCGCCGGCCCCCGCCGGTGGACCCAGGCCCGGGGAACCCGTCCTCGGTCGGCACGCGCGCATCCTGGTCACCGGCGGCGCCGGCTTCATCGGCCGCCACCTGGTCAAGCGCCTGCTCCGCGAGGGGGCGCAGGTACGCGTTCTCGACTGCCTCCTGGAGTCGGTGCACGGGCCGGACCCTGCCTGGCCCGCGGAGTTGGAGGGCGCCGAGCTCGTTCGGGCCGATATTCGTGAGGCCGAGACGCTGGCAGCCGCGCTGGAGGGATGTGCGGTCGTCTTCCATCTCGCCGCGGAGACCGGGACGGGCGAGTCCATGTACCGCGCCCAACGCTACGTCGACGTGAACGTAGGAGGGACCGCGCTGCTCGCTGACCTCATCGGGCGTCAGTCCCGACGGCCGCAGCGCGTGGTACTGGCCTCGTCCCGGGCGGTCTACGGCGAGGGTGCCTACCGCGACCGCGCGGGAGCGGTCCTCCACCCCGGCCCGCGCAGCGAAGCCGCTTTGGCCCGCGCCCAGTGGGAGCCGCGCGGCTCGGACGGAGCGTCCCTCGAGCCGCTGCCGATGGGCCCCGACTGCCCCCCGGCCCCGACGTCCGTCTACGGCGAGACCAAACGGGCGCAGGAAGAGGTGCTGAGGCTCCTGCTGCCCGCGCTGGGGGTGGAGTTCCGGGCGCTGCGCCTCCAGAACGTGTATGGGCCCGGGCAGTCGACCCGGAATCCGTACACCGGCATCCTCTCCATCTTCTCCGTGCTGCTGCTGCAGGGAGACTCCATCCGTGTGTTCGAGGATGGCCTGGAGAGCCGCGACTTCGTGTTCGTCGACGACGTGGTCGAGGCGTTTCTGGCCGCGGCAGCGGGCCCGGGGCCGGGAATGACCGTCGACGTCGGAACCGGTCGACGCACGAGCGTGCTGGAGGTGGCCCTTGCCCTGACCCGCGCCCTCGGTGTGTCCCAGGAGGCCGTCCGGGTGACCGGGGAGTATCGCGTCGGCGACATCCGCCATGCCTTCGCCGACACGGAGGGGCTCGTGCGTCATCTGGGTGTGGCGCCGCGCGTTTCCTTCGAGGAGGGCGTGGCCCGCTTGACTGCTTGGATCCGTTCGGTGGAGCGGCCGCGCTCCCGCCTGGCGGACGCCTTGGAGGAGATGAGCGCGTTGGGCCTGATGGGCGCGGGACGGGCGGAGCACTCCGATGGCTGAGGCCGGGAAGGGCCGTCGGCCGGTCGTCTTCTTGGGCGTGCCCATGGCGATCAATGTCCGCGACGTGTTGCGCACGGACGTCCTGCCTTTGGTACGCGAGGCCGGCGTCGACGTGCACCTCTTCACGGCCGCCGCGACGGAATCGTCGTTCATCGAGGAGTTCGGGGGAGAGGGAGTGACGCTGCACGCCCTTCGCTGGCCGCGCGGGCGCGTGTTCCGCTGGATCGATGCGGCGGTGCTCAAGTTGTACGTGCTCGTTCTGTCGCTCCGCTGCGAAACCGCGCACATCATGGTGCAGGGCACCCTACGCCGGAATCCACTGGCCCGACTGGCCCGGGCGCTGCTCCACTGGACGGGACGACGCGGACAGGCTGCGGTGGTCCGCCGCGGTCGTGACCTCGTGCTGCAGCGGGCGCCTGACCTCTACGGGGACCTCTTCGAGGCGCACCGGCCCGATCTGGTCATCGGAACACGCGTCCTGACCATGTCCGCCCAGACCGGGCCCGAGGCCAGCGCGTACCTGGACCGCTATCTCGTGATGTCCGCGGCGCGCAGGGGCGTGCCGTCCATGGTCCTGGTGTCGAGTTGGGACAACCTCACGAGCAAGGGCTTCTTTCCCGCGGACGTCGCGCGCCTGACGGTCTGGAATTCCATCATGCACGACGAGGCCGTGCAGCTGCACGACATCGCCCCGGAGCGGATCACCGTGACGGGTGCGCCGCAGCACGACGTGTACGCGGGAGCACCGTACCGCGCCCGCGAGCGCTTCTTTCGTGAGCTGGGACTCGATCCTGCCAAACGGTTGGTGCTCTACACCACGCAGACCGCAGGTACGATCCCTGCCGAGCCTGAGCTGGTGGAGCGGATCCACGAACGCTTGCAGGGGACCTTCCCCGATCTGCAACTGCTGGTGCGGCTGCATCAGCTCGACCGGCCTGAGCGCTACGCGTTCCTGCATGGACGACCTGGACTGGTGTTCGACGCCGCCGGGCGGGCCGCCCTGGGTACCTATCGGGACCGGGACTTCGATCACAGTGAGTTGCGCCGACTCGCCGACTCGCTGGTCCACGCGGACGTCGTACTCAACGCCGCCTCGTCGATCTCGATCGACGCGGCGGCCGTGGGGACGCCGGTGGTCGCGATCGCGTTCGATGCCGACGAAGGCGTGCCGTACGATCGGTCGGTCCGGCGCTACTTCGACTTCACCCACCAGCAGAACGTCGTGCGCTCCGGTGGGGTGGCGATGGCGGATAGCCTGGAGGCCATGGTGGAGGCGGTGGCGGCCTATCTGGACGATCCCAGCCGTGATCGAGAGGGGCGGGCTCGGCTCGTGGAGCGGCTGTGCTATCGCCTCGATGGAGGGTCCGGCCGGAGGGTGGCCGAGGCCATTCTCGCCGAGCTGGGCTTGTCGCTCGTGGAACGCTCCCCGGAGTTGGCGGGCCGGTCCGCTTGACGCCGCGTCTCTGGGTCATCGCCGGAGGCACGCGCACGACCGCATCGTCCCGGCACCGTCTCTGGAACTATCGGCCTCTCCTGGAGGCGGATGGCGTCGAGCTCCGTTGGACGGAGTATCTCGGGGGGCGCACCCGCTCCGTCCTCCGGGCGGCACTGACCCGCGCACGGTTTCTGATGGCGCTGTCCTCCCCCCCTTCGGCGGGCGCCGTGCTTCTCATCCAGAAGGTGCTCCCACCGTCGGCTTGGGTGCGTCGTTGGAAGCGAGCGGGACACCGCGTGGTCTATGATTTCGATGACGCGCTCTACGAGCACCTGTCCTGGGGAGAGCCGGCTGGCAGAGCGGCCCGTCGTCGCCGCCGCTTCGATCGCATGCTCCAACTGGCCGACCACGTGATCGCGGGGTCTCCTCCCCTGGCTGACTACGCCAAGCCGCGCACCGCCCACGTCGATGTGCTCTATCCGAGCCTGGATCGGGCGACACTCAGCGCACCGCCGCCGCGCTCACACGGTCCCCGCGCGGGTGTGGTGCTGGGGTGGATCGGCAACGACCAGAGTCAGCGCTACCTGCAGGCGCTCTCCCCCTCGCTCGCACCGCTGTTCGAGCGCCACGCGGAGTTGCGCTTGTGCGTCTGCTCGTCCCGCCCGCCAGAGCTGCCTCCGGCGTTGTCCGAGCGGCTCGACTTCGTGCCCTGGTCCGAGGAAGGCGAGCGGGAGGCCACGGCGCGCTTCGACATCGCCATCTCTCCGATGGGGACGGAGCCCTGGAGTCGCGCCCGGGGAGGGCGCGTCTCGGTATTGTTGTCCATGGCGGCTGCACTTCCGGTGGTGGCCGCTCCGGGCGGTGGGCTGGAAGCGCTGACTGCGGGGCAGGGAATCGAGTTCGCGGACAGCTCCGACGCCTGGCAGCGCGCGTTGGATGCCTTGATCCAGAGCCCGGCACTCCGCGAACGGCGGGGCGCGGAGGCCCGCGCGGTCATCGATCGGGAGATCTGGGCCGACGTGCAGTACCCGAAGCTCTACCGGATCCTGTTTGGTCGGGAGCGTCCTACGTCTTCCGCAGGACCGTCCTTCGCTCAGGCTTCGGAGCGGTCGTAGCGATAGTAGTAGCGATAGGCGGTGCCCGACCCGTAGTACCGATCGCGCCCGCTCAGATCCACGTCGTTCAGCACGACACCGCTGACTGGAGCCTGCACCGCCTTGAGCTGGTCGGTGGCGAACCGGAGCGATTCGCGGGCCGTGGCGCCCGCCCGCGCGATCAGGATCACCCCGTCCGCCAGCGTGCCCAGCACGGCCGCGTCCGTGACGACGTTCAGGGGCGGGGAGTCCAGCAGCACCAGGTCGAAGCGCTCGCGGAGCGAACCCATCAGCTTGTGCATGGGTTGGGAGCCCAGCAACTCGGACGGGTTGGGCGGAAGCGTGCCGGTCGGCAGCACGAAGAGCTGGGCACCTTCGTCCAACGCGACCGAATGCAGTGCATCATCCAGGGTGGCTTGCCCGAGCAGGATGTTGGTAAGGCCGGGCTCCTTGGTTCCCTCGAAAACCTTGTGGACGATTCCGCGGCGGAGGTCGCAGTCCACCAGCAGGATCTTGCGGCCCTGCTGCGCCAGCGTGATGGCGAGGTTGGCCGCGCTGGTCGATTTCCCTTCCGAGGGGCCGGGGCTGGTGAGTACCAGCACCTGAGCTTTCCTCTCCAGGTCGAGGAACGTGATGTTGGTGCGGAAGGCCCGGTAGGCCTCCGATGCCGGATTGCTCGCGTCGAAACGCGTGACCAGTCGGTTCTGGATGGTCTTGGACGTCCGTCGGCTGCCGTTGGCCGCATGCTGGATGCGCGGAATGAGCGCCAGCACGGGAAGCCCGGTCACCTTGGAGAGATCCTCGCGCGTGTGGACGGTCTCGTCCAGGTAGTCCCTGAGGCCGGCCAGTCCCAGGCCCAGCGAAAGGCCGAGGAGCACCGAGAGTACCAGGCTGCGTCCCTTGCGCGGCCGGATCGGATCGCGCGGGTAGATGGCCAGGTCCGAGATGCGCACGTCCCCGGGCTCGATGGCGCGTGCGATCTCGGCTTCCTTCAGTCGCGTCTGCAGCTGGTTGTTGAGGGCTTCGAGCGTCTCGCGCCGGCGCTCCAGGCGTCGCTGCTGCACGTCCTTCTGCGGGATCCGCTCCAACTCGGCACCGAAGGCGGAGAGCCGGGAGTCGAGCCCGGCCAACTGGTTGCGCAGGCTGGCCTGGTAGCTCCGTGCCAACTCCTCCAGCTGACTCTCGATCTGCCGGACGTTGCGCTCCACCGCCACCACGTCTGGATGCGTGCGCTCCCGAAACTGGAGCATGTCGGTGAGGTTGTTCTCCAGCGTATTGAGCTGGGTAAGCAGCTGCGTCACGGCCGCGTTCTGCAGGAAGGTCGAAAAGCCGGCCAGGCGGTTGAACGCGGAGGGCCGGTTGTCGGCGCCCCCCTCCGGATTCGAATCGATCTCCTGGAGGATGTCCGTCAACGTGGAGAGCTCCGCGAAGACGTCGTCGCGCTCGGCCTGCAGACGGACGAGCCGCTCGACCTGGGCCGCGCTCTCCGCCTCCAGGTTGACCACCTGCTGGCCGGTCTCGAAGGCGGTGACTGCGTTCTCTGCATCCTGCAGCTCGACCGAATACGTCGCGATCTGGCCGTTGAGGAAGTCGACCATGCTGATCGCCTCCGTCTTCTTCGCCTCGCGCCGCTGGGCGATGAAGAGAGCCGCGACCGTGTTGGGGATCGCTTGGACCAGGGCGGCGTCCGTGCCCTGGAAGCCGACCGCGATGAGGTCGGCATCCCGGTAGGGGCGGCCCACGCTCAATCGCTCCGAGAGTTCCTGGACGGCGTCGTAGCGGCTGGCGACGCGCAGGCGGATGACGTCGGGCAACTCCTCTGCCGAGGCTGGTCGGACCTCGAGGCGCAGCCCGTTGAAGATCATCGGCTGTCCGGGGCGCAGTTGGGCCACCTGAGCGTCATGTTCGTCGGTGACGGTATAGACGCCGTCCCTCAAGTCGAGCCGGTACTCCGCGGGCGCGGTGAACTCGCTGGCGGTCACCACCGAGAAGAGCGAGTCCCTGGGGATGGCCGTGGGCCGGATCAGCCGGACCTGCAGCGCCAGGGAGTCGACCACGGCCTCCGCGATGTGCCGTGCCCGCAGGAGCGCCATCTCCGTCTCCACGTCGCCGCCGCGGAAGACGTTGCTCAACAACTCCAGGTCCGGCATGGCGGCCGGGCGATCCTGCTCCACGTGGATCGTCGCCCGCGACTCGTAGACGGGGGCTGCCCGCCAGGCGAACCAGACCGTGCCGGCGATCACGAGGCCCGCAACGACGGCGATGAGCCCGAGATTGCGGCGGACCAGATTCAGGAAGTCACGCAGGTGAAGCTCGCGTTCGACCGGCGTGCCGTTGCTGTTCATGAGTCCGCGCCGTTCAACGGCTGGTGATGATGATGACCGAGGCCACGTTGGAAGCGATCGAGAGCAACCCGACGACGCTGGTCAAATTGCGGGCAAGCCAGCTGCGCTTGCCCACCATCACCTGGTCGCCGCTGCGGATCCCGGCCTCGGTGAGCAAGGAGGTGCTCGGCAAGTCGCCACGCACCACGCGGCCCGCGCGCAGGAGCTGCAGCTTGTCGATATCCCCGTCCGGCGTGACACCCTGGGCCTGGGCGATGAGCTGCGCGACGCTGACGGTCGCGTCCACCATGTAGTTGCCCGGTAGGCGCACTTCACCGAGGACAGTGATCCGGCGCAGCAGGGTCACGTTGACCGATGGGTTGACCAGGTACTGGTCGTACTCCTCGGTCAGCTGCTCCCGCAGCCGCTCGGTGGAAATGCCACTGACACTCCGGCGCCCCAGCAGCGGAAGCACCACGCTCCCATCCTCTGCGACCTGGAACTCGCCGGACAGGTCTTCCTCACGCCAGATCTGGACGCGGATGACGTCGCCAGGGAGGAGGGAGATGGCCGTCGGGGTCGTGCCCCCGGCGGCAGGCGTCTGAGCCCGGGCCGCGCTCGGCGCCGCGAGGGCGAGCACGGCACATGCGAAGAGAAACGTTCTCGGGTTCACGATCCGGCGTGCGCCTGGACCTCCGGTCAGTCTGCCGACGGGCGGCGGGGAGACGTGGAGAAAGCCGCGGGGAAGCTATACGGGGCCCGGGATCCGATCAAGGAACTCGCGGGGCTCCCCGCCGTCGGCGCTCGAGCTGCCGTTGACGCTCGCGGGGCCGGAAAGCACATTGCCGAGGCCTCGCGTGGCGACCCGCTGAATGTCCGGGCGGCCACCGGGCGAGTCGCCTCCGTCCTCCGGATCGTCCGGTCGACGGCCGGGGCCCCGCCGGTCGGCGGTGCCGACCACCTCGGCACGGCAACTCTCGCTTCCTTGGACGCTCTCGTCGGACTCTGGGTCTTCGCACTCGGCCTCGCCGGTTATCTGATCTTCGCCCGGCGCTCCGGCGACGTTCTCCATCCCCTGGCGGTCTTCTGGGGAAGCTGGTTGCTCGTCTTCGCGTTCGCGCACTTCAACGTGCCGAGAAGTTTCGACGAGCCCTACTACGCCGAGCCCTTCGGGCTGGTTGCCTACGGCGCCACCTTCGCGGGCCTCATCAGCTTCGTGTCCGGGTTCCTGCTCGTGCGGCCCGGTCTGGCCCTCCCCACCGCCGAGGATCGGATCGCCTGGGAGACGCGGCTGCGTGGCGGATTGGACGTCGGGCGCCTGGGCGTCTGGACCGTGTTGCTCTTCCTGGTGGCGTCGGTCACAACGGCGTTCTTCATCCGCAGGGCAGGCGCCATCCCTCTCCTGTCGCCGCGGATCAACGAGCTTCGACTCGACTTCAAGCTCCCGTACTGGGGCTACCTGTACGACCTCCATTTTGCAGTCGCGCTCTTCGCGAGCATGCTGGCCGTTTGGACCCGGGGGGCACGGCGCTGGGCGTGGGTGGGGTTGGCCATCGCCTCGACGCTGCTGCTCATGTCCGGAGGGGTGCGCGTCTCCCCGCTCACCGCCCTGGCGTGGGTGATCGTCTTCCTGACCTACCGGCCGGGCCGACTGCGGTTGCGGCGGGTGGTCCTGGCCCTGCTGATCGTGGGACTCGTGTTCGGCGTCATCGAGCAATACCGCCGCTCCACGTTCCGGGCGGACCCACGCCTGGCCAATCCCAGGCTGGACATGGGCGTGCCCGCGACGCTGTGGGCGCATTCCGCCGCGAGCTTTAAGAACCTGCAGTTCACGCTCGAGCGCGTGAGCCCGCTCTATATGGGGCTCACCAGCTACGACCTTCCCAAGACGCTGTACCCGACCGCGCGGGAGGTCGATCAGGAATTCAGCTATCTGTATGGCACGCACAACACGCCCACCTTCCTGTCGTTCCTCTACTTCGACTTCGGCTGGGGCGGGTTGCTCCTCATCCCGGCGCTGTATGGCGCCGTGGTGGCCTTCGTGTACGATCGCTTTCGTCGCCGGCCCTCCATCTTCTGGCTGGTGGTCTATGTCGACTTCCTGCTGGCGACGGCCCTGGCGTTCCGGACCCACCGGTTCTTCGGCAACAGCCTGATCTTCTTCGCCGGGATCGCCCTTCTCACCCAGGTCCTCGTCGCCCGGCGGAGCGATGCGTCGGTCGCGCTCCCGCTCCCGACCGCGCTGGGGGCGGGCGCATCGTGAACATTCTGCTGGACTTCCTGCCCATCACCCGAGGAGGAGGCGCCCAGAACGCCCTCAACCTGTGGCGAGAGGTGGCCCGTTCGGGGGGCACCCACCGCTGGCTGGCCGTGGCCCAACCGGAGCTCGGACTGGGCCAGCTCCCGGCGGCGGAACACCAAGCCCTGGAGGAATGGACCGTGCGCGGTTTCCTCCATCGCCTGGCGCTGGAGAATGTCACGCTGCCCAGGCGCGCCCGGGCCTTCGCGGCCGATGTGGTGCTGACTCCCATGGGAGCGGGTCCGCTGCGCTCCGAGGCCCCTCGCGTGCTGGGCTGGCACGACTCGAGTCTGGCCTACCCGGAGTCGCCGCTATGGACGCGCACCGGCGTGGGGTTTCGCACCTTCGAATGGGGGCGGCAGCGCTATGTGCGGCGCGCCGCGCGCCGTGCTCGCCGCATCTGCGTCCAGACGGAGACCATGGCGATGCGCCTGGCCCGCGTGTGGGGGCTGCCGCGCGAGCGCTTCCAGATCGTCCCCAACGGCCCCTCCACGTTTCTCGAAAATGAACCGCCGGCACCGGAGCCCGTGATGGCGGATAGACTGCGGATCCTCGTGATCGGGGACGCCAAGCCGTCGAAGAACCTGGAGATCGTGCCGCACGTCGCCGCAGCGCTGGCCCGTCGGTCCCTTCCGGACTGGGAGATCGTCATGACGGTGCCGGAGTCTCCCGGGGCGTGGACCGGCCCGCTGGAGCGGGCGCTGGTCGAGGTGCCGGAGGCTCGGACCCACATCCGTCGGATCGGAGCGGTGCCGCACGACCGATTGGGGGACCTGTACCGCGGGAGCGCGGTGGTGCTGCTCCCCTCGTTCCTGGAATCGTTCTCGGCGACCTACGTCGAAGCCATGCACTTCGGTGTGCCGCTCGTGACCTCGGACCTGGATTTTGCCCGTGACATCTGTGGTGGAGCCGCGCTCTACGCCGATCCCTTCGACGCCGAAGCGTTAGCGCAGTCCCTGTACGCGGCGCTGACCGACGCCGACCTCCGACGGGCGCTGCGCCGCGAGGGCTTCGAGCGGGTACGCGCGCTGCCGTCCTGGCCGGAGCGCCTCTCTCTCTATCTGGAGGCGTGCGCCGGGGCGGTGTGGGGAGAGAGGGGTGTGCCGCTCGGCGTTCTGGCCGCGGAGCGGGCATCGTGACGTCCGTGGCGCAGCCAGGACCCGTGGTGTTGATCGGCGCGGGGGAGCTGGGACGGGACGCGCTTTCGGTGTTTCATGCCCTGCACGCGCGGGACCCGCATTGGACGGTCCTGGGATTCCTGGACGACGCCCCCGAGCGGGTGGGCAGCACGGTGCTGGGCGTTCCCGTCCTGGGCGGGGTGGACTGGTTGGACCGGGCTCCTCCGGAGGTCCAGGTGTTGATCACCGTGGGCTCGCCGGGGGCGCGGCGCCGCCTGGACGAGAGCTTCACTCGCAAAGGCGTGCGGTGGGCGACGGCCATCCACCCGTCGGTGGAGCTCACCCCCTGGGTCACGATCGGGGAGGGAAGTCTCGTGATGGCCGGGTGCACGTTCACGGTCGAGGTGGAGGTGGGCAGGCACGTGGTGGTCAATCCGGGGTGTACGGTCGCGCACGACGTCCGGATCGGCGACTATTGCTACTTGTCGCCCGGAGTCGATCTGGCCGGGCGGGTCGTCTTGGAGCCGGAGGCGTATCTGGGTACGGGAGCGGTGGTGATCCCGAGTCGCACGGTGGGGCGGGGCGCGGTGGTCGGCGCGGGGGGCGTGGTGATCCGCGACGTGCCCGCGGGCGCCACCGCGGTGGGGGTTCCGACGCGCCTCCTGGAGGGCTCGTGAGACCGCCCCCCACACCGTCGCTTGTGGGTCCGGACGTGGAGGGAGCCCGCGGAATGCGCGTGCCGTTGGCCCGTCCCTGGATGGGACCGGAGGAAGCCGAGGCTGCCCGCGAGGTGGTCGCATCCCGCTGGCTGATCCAAGGGGCCGCGGTCGCGGAGTTCGAGGCTCGCTTCGCTGCCTTGATCGGGGCGGAGCACGCGATCGCGGTGAACTCCGGATCGAGCGCGTTGCTCGTGGCGATGGGCGCGCTGGGTGTCGGCGCGGGCGACGAGGTCGTATGCCCGGACATGACGTTCGTCTCGACCGCCTCCGCGGCCCTCTTTCTGGGTGCGCGGCCCGTGCTCGCCGACATCGAGATGCGCACCTACGGTCTCGATCCCTCCGATTTGGAGCGCTGCATCGGACCGCGAACGCGCGCGATCGTGCCGGTGCACTACGCGGGGCACAGCGCCGAGATGGGGCCGATCCTCGAGATCGCCGAGCGCCATGGGATCCCCGTCCTGGAGGACGCGGCCGAGTCCCATCTGGCCCGTTATCAGGGCGGGCGGTGCACCGGAACCCTCGGACGGATCGGGATCTTCTCGTTCACTCCCTCCAAGCCGATGACCACCGGGGAGGGCGGAATGATCGTCACCGACGACGCCGCCCTGGCCGAGCGCTGCCGTCGTTTCCGCAACTTCGGGGACACGGGCAAGTTCGAGTGGACCGAGCTGGGCTTCAATTTCCGCATGCCCGAGATGATGGGCGCCATCGGGCTCGTGCAGCTGGAGCGGCTGCCGGAGGCGGTGAGGCGGCGTAGGCAGATTGCCGGACGCTACAGTCACGCCTTTCACGTCCTGCCGGACGTAGTGGTGCCCCACGAGCGCCAGGCGGAGGACGCGAACTACCAGCTCTACACGTTGCGCGTGGAGGGAGCATCGGGGTCTCGACACCGGGACACCGTGCGCGCGTCCCTGAGCGAGCGAGGGGTCGGCAACCGGCTCTACTACCCGCCGCTCCATGGACAAGGCGTGTTCGCTCACCTGGCCGAGGATGCCGGCCACTTCCCCAACGCAACGCGCTTCGCCGAAACGGCCTTGTCGCTCCCCATCTTCCCCGAGCTCACCGAAGACGAGCAGTCGTTCGTCATCGACGCGTTCATCGACTCCATTCGAGGATTGAAATCCCCGTGACTCCGACCCCCACCATCGAAGGGCGCCGCATTCTCATCACGGGCGGCGCCGGCTTCATCGGAGCTGCGCTCGCGGAGCGGCTCGTGGAGCGCAACCAGGTGCGCCTCTTCGACCTCGACTTCGAGGGGAGCAGTGCCTCGCTCAGCCGAGCCTGGGGACACCCCAATCTGGAGGTGACCGTCGGCGACGTGATGGATGCCGATGCGCTGCGGCAGGCCGTCGACGGCGTTACCTCGGTGGTGCACCTGGCCGCTGTGGTGGGCGTCAAGAACGTGCTGTCCAGGGGAAGGGACACCATCGAGATCAACTTCATCGGGACGTCCAACCTGCTGCGTGCCCTCGAGGGACGACGTGACCTCGAGCGGGTGGTCTACTTCTCCACCAGCGAAGTGTTCGGGATGAGCGCCTTCCGGGCCGGTGAAGACACCCCCTCGACCATCGGTCCAGTCAGCGAAGCCCGCTGGACGTACTCGATCGCCAAGCTGGCCGGCGAGCATCTGGTGCATACCTATCACCGCGAGCTCGGCATGCCCACGGCGATCGTGCGGCCGTTCAACGTGTTCGGCCGGCTCCGTCTCGGGGATCACGCCATGCTGCGCTTCATCCTGGCCGCGCTACGGGGCGAAGACCTGGAGGTGCACGGCGACGGTACCCAGATCCGCTCCTGGTGCTACATCGACGATTTCGTGGACGGGCTGCTGCGGGTGATGCACATGCCCGAGGCGGTGGGCGAGACCTTCAATCTGGGGAATCCACGCAACACGCTCACGATCTACGATCTGGCGCAGCGCGTGGTGCGGCTCCTGGATTCGCCCTCCAAGGTGAAGTTCGTGGAGATCGACTTCTCCGACATCGACGTACGGGTGCCCCGGCTGCGCAAAGCGACAGACCTGCTCGGGTTCCGGCCCGGCATCGAGCTCGACGACGCCGTGTTGCGCACTGCGGAATGGGTGCGGGAACACCGCGAGCTGCTCGATCCGGCCCTCGACGGGGCGGGAGCCGCCGGAGCGTGACTCCACTGCTGCAGACGCTGGTCGCGACGGGCGTGGCGGCACTCGGCACGTTCGTCCTGACCGCCGTTGCCGTTCGCCTCTTGCCGCGGCTCGGCCTGGTGTCCGCACCCGATCCCAATCATCCCACCCCGGTCCCCGTAGGTGGCGGCATCGCGATCTGGCTCGTCGTGGGCAGCGTGCTGACCGCGCTGGGCGGAACGGGCACGGACGTGGCCGAGGTGGCCACGGTCTTCCTGGGTGCCAGCTTGCTGTTCTTCGCCGGGGTCTGGGACGACGTACGCCTGTTGCTACCCCGCATGAAGCTGTTGATCCAACTCACGGCGGCGACGGCCATGGTGGTGTTGGGCGTGACCTTCCCGCTGGGGTCGCGGCTGGAGTGGTTGGCGGTTCCCTTGACGCTCCTCTGGTTCGTGGGAGTGACCAACGCGTTCAACCTCGTGGACAACATGGACGGCATGCTGCCCGGCGTCGCCGCGGTAGCGTCCGTGTTCGTGGCTCTGTTCGCGGGGATGACCGACCGCCCGGAGGCAGCGCTCTTCTCCTGGATCGTGGCGGGGGCTTGCCTCGGGTTTCTCCGTTACAACCTCCCTCCCGCCCGCATCTTCCTCGGCGACTCGGGCTCGATGTTCCTCGGGTTCCTGCTGGCGGGCCTCGCCATCGGAGGAAGCTGGAGAGGGCTCACCAACCTTACGTTCACCGTCCTGGCGCCTACGCTGCTGCTGGCCGTGCCGATCTTCAACACGACCTTCGTCACCGTCACACGCAAGTTGTCGGGGATCCCCGTCAGCCGCGGCAAAGCCGACCACATCAACTACCGCTTGATCGCGCATGGGCTCTCGCGAGGGAGGGCCTTGCTGGCCGTCTATGTGCTTTCGGCGGCGGGAGGGACGCTGGGCCTGCTCGTGCTCCGGCTCTCTCCGCTGGAATACGCCGCGGGGGCCTCGCTCTTCCTCATCGTTCTCATGTACCTGGGGGCGTTCCTCTATCAGGCCCGCGTGCACGAGAACTACGAGGAGTTCCAGGTCGAGCGGGTGGCGGCCGGCTGGGAGGGCTCGGCCTGGCATCGCTGGGTTATCCGCATCGTGGCGCTAGCGGGCGACGTGGTTCTGGTGTTCGCCGCCCTCTACCTGGCGTTCCTGCTGCGCTTCGACGGCCAGATCTCTCCGGACCAGCTCGGCAACCTCGCACTGGCGCTCCCGTACTTGATCGCATTCCGGGTGGGGCTGGCGCTGCTCATGGGCATCTACGAAACGCAGTGGCACTTCGGGCTCGCGCGCGACGCGCTGCGTCTGGTGGCCGCCGTCCTGATCGGGTCGCTCCTGTTCACCGCGGTCCTGTTCCTGCTCAAGGCTCCATCGTTCCCACGCAGCGTGATCGTGCTCGAGGGCGTTCTCTCGTTGCTCTTCTTCGGCTTCACCCGGTTGGGCGTGCGTGCCTTGGGAGAGGTCACCGTCCTCGACCGCTGGGCGCGGGAAGGCCGGCGCACCTTGATCGCCGGCACGGCGGACGCCGTGCTCCCCGTGTATCGTTCGCTGCAGCGTCGGACCGACCGGAGCTACAACGTGATCGGGTTCGCCGACGACGACCCCAAGGCGCACCGCAGCCTCATCGGTGGGGTGCGGGTGCTGGGGCCCGTCTCCAGGCTCCCTGCCATCGCCCGCCTCTACGGGGCCCAGCACGTCATTTTCTCGCTCCCCAATACGCCCGACGATCAAGTGCGCAACCTGGTGCGGGCCGCGGCCCAGGCCGGCTTGAGCGTGGAGGTGGCCAGCCTGGAGTTCCGCTCCGGCGACGAGTGGTTGGCCGGCGGCTGGGCCACTCCCGAAGCCCGGGCCTCGACTCCCCCCGCCCAGGCCGGCTGAGCCCTCCTCCCTCGGGGGGGTGGCTGGCACGGAGCGTGCGGCCCTCGGGGCCGTCGAAGGCACATCGGGTGGAGGGCGCGGAGGTGGCGCCGGTCCGGGAGCAGTCCTGGAATCGGGCCTCCCTTCAGGCTTTTCCCGGGCCCAGGGTCGATCTTCCCAGCCCGGCCACCCCGGCTTCCAAGGAGATCTCCATGCGCCGGGTCCTGTACGTTTTGCTCACTCTCGTCGCCTTGGGCGGCCATGCACTCACGGCCCAGGAAGCGACCGAACGGGTTCATCGGGTTCAGACCGGCGAGACCCTGTCCTCCATCGCGCGAGCCTATTTCGGGGACGTGGCGTCCTGGCGGGTCATCTATGAGGCCAACCGCGACCGGATCCCCAATCCCAACCAGATCGAGCCCGGCCTGGAGCTCAGGATTCCAGGTGCCGCCGGAGCCGCGGTCCGCACGGTCGAGGTCACCACGCAGCCGGCCCCGCCGGTGCGGGAGCAGCGGCGCGCCACCCCGGCCCCCCGTCCCGCACCCCCGGTCGAGCCCTCCGCGCCTCGGACCGCCTTCTGGAGCGGGCCGGCTCGCACGGTGACGGTGGAAGCGCCACTGCTGGCCCGGGCCGAAGAGGTGGCCATGCTGCGGCCCACCGTGCCCGTCGACGCCTTCCAGGCGGCGGGCTGGCTCCTCGAGGTGGACGAGCCCACCGGAGCGATCGGTCGCGTCCAGACCTTCAGCGTCGCCTCGGGCGTACGGTCGACCCGGATGACCGCGCAGCCCTTCGACCTGCTGCACGTCCGTCTGGACAACCCGGTGGCCGTCCGACCGGGGGACATGCTCCAGACCTTCCGCATCGAGCGCCGGATCAAGGACCTCGGTGACGTCGTGGTTCCGACCGGTGTGCTCGAGGTCCTGCGGCTGGAGGGGGACGGTGTGGTTGCAGAGGTGGCCGAGGAGTATCAGCCGCTGCGCCTGGGCGACTGGGTGAAGGTGCCGGAGCCCTTCGGGCTGCGGGCCGGCGTGACGCCGGAGGCGACCGGCCAGATGCTCGACACCCGGATCCTGGCGTTCCAGCGGCAACACGAGCTGCAGCTCCTGGGCGACGTGATGTTCCTCGACGTCGGCCGGGCGGATGGAGTGGTCGTGGGAGACGAGTTCATCGGCTACCTGCCCCCCGCGGAGGGATGGGAGCCGGAGCCGATCGGACGGGTCCAGATCCTCGGCGTGCGGGAGCACCGATCCTCGGCGCGCATCCTGTCGATCGACACGCCGGCCTTCACGGAAGGCTTGGTTCTGCACCTGAGCCGAAAGATGCCGTAGATTCGAGCAAGCGCGGATCGCCCGCGACCCTTGCGTGGCGAGAACAACGCGATTACGGAACGTCCCCGAGGGATGTGCGTGGGTCGCGTCGGGAGGCTCCCGGCGGCTTGGACGCCGGTGAGCTATCCGACGCGATCTTTTTGTGAGGCAGGACCCGGGCGGTGGCGCCAGGCCGCGCCCCGGGAACGGACAAAGGACCGAGAGCAGGATGACAACGCAAAGAAAGGTGCTGGTCACCGGCGGAGCCGGGTTCATCGGAAGCCATGTCGCCGAGGCCTTTGTGGCCCGGGGCGACCGCGTGTGGATCCTGGACAACCTGTCCAGCGGAAAGCGCTCCAACGTCCCCGCCGGGGCGGAGCTGGTCCACATGGACATCGGGGATGCCGACGTCGGCGCGCTGTTCGACGAGGTGGGCTTCGACCTGGTCAACCACCACGCCGCCCAGATCGACGTCCGCATCTCCGTCGCCGATCCCCGCCGGGACGCCACCACCAACACGCTGGGGCTGCTCAACCTCACGGAAGCGGCCATCCGCACCGGCACGAAGCGCTTCGTCTTCGTGTCCAGCGGTGGGGTGGTCTACGGCGAGCCCGAGCAGATCCCCACGCCGGAGCGGGCGCCCAAGGATCCCCGTTCGCCGTACGGCGTCTCCAAGCTCACCGGAGAGTACTACCTCAACTACTACCGCAAGGAGCGGGGTCTCGAGTACGTGGCGCTCCGCTACTCCAACGTTTTCGGACCCCGACAGGACCCGCACGGCGAGGCGGGTGTAGTGGCGATCTTCTCGCAGCGCCTCCTCGACAAGCAGGCGCTGACCGTCTTCGGCGACGGCGAGCAGACCCGTGACTATGTGTACGTGAAGGACGTGGTGAGCGCGAACCTGCGCGTGTCCGACCTCTCCCTGGAGGGGAGTGAGCTCGACGACGTGGCCTTCAACGTCGGAACGGGCGTGGGCACGAGCGTCAATCGTCTGGCCGACCTCCTCGAGGAGATCGCCGAAGTGCACCCGGGACGCGAGTACCGTGGCGCCCGCGTGGGCGAGCTGCGGCACAGCACTTTGGACGCGTCCCAGTTGCGCCGGACCGGATGGGCTCCGCGCTTCGCCATCCGGGATGGGCTCCGCGAAACCTATGAGCACATCGCGGCGGCGAGGGTGGCCGGGTGAGCCCACTCCCCCTGCTGCTCCTCCAGGCCGGCGCCCCCACCAACGCCTGGGGGATGGTCAGAAGCGGTGGGATCCTCAACCAGATCGTCCTGGTGGTCCTGGCCGTGCTCTCGGTCATCAGTTGGATCATGATCCTCTGGAAGGCGCGGCAGTTCGGAGCCGTGCAGCGCCAGGGGAGCCGCTTCATCGACGAGATGGAGCGCGCCAAACGCATCGAGGAAGCGATGCGGGCCTTGATGGCGCTTCCCGACTCGCCCTACGGGCGGGTCTTCCGGCGGGGCATCAACTTCTTCTCCGATCTGCGACCCGGCGTGCTGCAAGGCCAGCGCAGTGGCGAAGGCCTGTCCCTGACCCAGCTGGAGGCGCTGCGTCTGGTCATGGAGAAGGAAGAGGCGGAGGAGCGCGACGACTTGTCACGCGGGTTGCCCTGGCTGGCGATCATCGGCTCCATCGCGCCCTTGCTGGGCCTGATGGGGACGGTCATCGGCGTGATGAACACCTTCTTCGGCATCGCCGCGGCCGGGTCGGCCAACATCGCGGCGGTGGCGCCCGGTGTGGGCGGCGCCCTCACCACGACCGTGGCGGGGCTCTTCGTGGCCATTCCCGCAGTGGTGGCGTACAACCACTTCGCGGCCAAGCTCGACTTCTTCATGAGCGAGCTGGAGGGCTTCTCCAGCGAGTTCATCGGCGCCCTGGCCCGGGAGGGTCGGTTGTGAGATCGCGCGGCTCCGTACGGCGCGGTCTGCCCGCGGACGCCCAGATCAACGTCACGAGCCTCGTGGACGTTGCGTTCACCTTGCTGGTCATCTTCATCATCACCGCCCCCATCCTGCAGGGCGGCATCGAGGTGGATCTGCCCGAGGGCAACGTCGCACCGCTCGATGCGGATCGAACCCCCATCATCGTCTCCATCGACCGCGACGGGACCTTCTTCGTGGAGGACCAGCCCGTTGAAACGGCGGAGTCGCTTCGCCAGCTGGTCGCACGCCTGGCGGAACGTTCCGGCGGCGGGACGGTCTATTTGCGTGGGGATCGGCAGGTCCCCTACGGCCGGGTCATCGAGGCGTTCGATGCGGTCAACCAGGTAGAGGGGGTTCAGTTGAGCGTCGTGGTCGAGTCGGCTCCTCGGGAACGCTGATGGCCATCGTCCGCCCTCCCAAGGCGGCGGCCACCTCCCGCCGGCGCTCGGGGCCGGACCGGCGCTCCGTTCTCCTCAGCACCGGCGGACATGTGCTGGCCGTGTTGGTGGCCTGGGCCGTCGCGAGCCTGCGTCCGGAGCGTCCCCACTTCGAGACCGTGCGCATCCAACTCTTCTCTCCGCCCCCGGCGCAGGCGGCCGAGATCGAGGAAGCGGCGGTGCCCGAAGAAGAGCTGGTGGTCGAAGAGCCCGATCCGCAGCCTGAGGAGGCACCTCCGCCCCCGGAGCAGAAGGAGGAGGTGACCCCGCCCCCGGAGCAGCGGCCGGAGCCCCCCAAGCCGGAGCCCACGCCCGACCCTCCCGAGGAGAAGCCCCGCCGCGCCACCACCACCGACCCGGAGGCCAAGCCCAGCGAAGAGGGTGGGGAGGACTTGAACGTCCGTCTCGAGGGACTGCGCCGCGACTATCCCCAATACTACGGGAACATCGTGGCCCAACTCGGACGGTGCTTTCGTCCACCGCCCGGGCGTCACTCCGCAACGGTCCAGTTCGTCATCCATCGGGACGGGACCGTTTCAGACATCCGCAAGGTAGAATCGACCGGGAATCTGGCGTTCGACGTGCGGGCGATCGAGGCGGTGGAGTGTGCGGGCAGAGACGGACACTTGGGCCCGCTTCCTGACGATTTCGCCTGGGACGTCCTTCCCATCGAGTTCTTCTTCGCTCCGCGCGGCGGATGAAGGCCCATCGGCCTCGCGCGCGCCGCCGCGGACCATCCTCTCCGGCACCGGAACCGAGCTCCATGCACAAGCGCCTCCCACAGGCCGTCCAGCTCCTGCTCTTGCTCCTCCTCGTGTTCGGAGCAGCGGCGCGCTCGCTGAACGCCCAGGAGGAGTTCCCCAACGTGCGGCTGGGTCTCGTCTACGACCCCAATGCCGAGCGACCCGGGCTGGCGTTTCCTCCCCTGTCGGCGCGGTTCGGCGGGGAAGCCATCACGGATGGCGTGGGCGCCATCCTCGCGCGGGATCTGCGCTATTCCGATCGGTTCGAGCTGATCGATTCGCTGCCTCCGGAGATGGTGGAGGACGGCACCGTCAACTACGGAGTATGGGACCGCCTGGGGGCGGTGTGGCTGCTCAACGGACAGGTGGAAGGCAGCGGGGCGGGATACGTGCTTGCGCTCGAGCTGCACGATGTCGTGTATCGCGAGCGCAAACAGCGGGGGCGGTTCCAACTCCCCCTGCCGGAGAGCGACGAGTTCCGCATGGCTGTGCATGCCGTGTCGGACGCCATCGTCGAGTGGATCACCGGCGAACCGGGGATGGCCGCGAGCCGGATCGCCTTCTCGCGGCGGGACGCGGATGGCAACCAGGACCTGTGGACGGTCGACGCGGATGGCGAGAACCTGCGCAGGGTGACCCGGTACGGAACCATCACGCTCTCCCCCACCTGGTCCCCGGACGGCGGCCGGCTCGCCTTCACGTCGTACAAGGACGGCCCGGCCCGCATCTATGAGCTCGACCTGGTCAGCGGCTCGGAGAAGGCGGTTCCCGGAATCGACGATGCCATGTTCCTGACGCCCACCTATCACCCGGACGGCCAGCACCTCGCCTTCGGGGTGGCCGGGGGTGGGTCCGGCGGATTGTACACGTACGACATCGGCCGGGGCTGCTGCCTGGAGCGGCTAACGAACGCCCGGCGCTACGACGACATCTCACCCAGCTACTCGCCTGATGGAGCGCGGCTGACCTACATGACGTCTCGGCTGGCCGGCGAAGCGGCGCCGCAGATCTTCGTGATGCCCTCCAGCGGGGGGGAGGGCGAGCTGCTCTCTCCCTTCGACATCCGCGAGCGGGGCTACTACACCTCCCCGGACTGGTCCCCCTTCGGGGACCGGATCGTCTTCCACGGCCGCATCGAGCGCGGTCGCTACCAGATCCTGGTGGCGGAGGTGGGGCGGGGGCGGGCGCGCTCGTTGGTACAGCTCACCCGGGAGGGCCAGAACGAGGATCCCAGCTGGGCCCCCGACGGTCGACACATCGTTTTCGTAGGGGAACGCTCGAACGGAACCGGGCTCTGGGTGGTCGACGCCGTCAGCGGACGCGTCCGCCTCGTGGTGCCCAACATCCGGGCGCGGGCCCCCGAGTGGTCGCCCCGCCTGGTCTCCGCGGCCGGAAACATATTGCGGAACTAGGCTTCCTACCTTATATGCTGGCGCGGGCCCGGTTCATGCCACAGCGAACACAATGGGTCGTGGGTGCGGCTTCGAGGTGCCGACCCCGGCCGTGCGGACGTCCCCTATCAAGAAGCCTGGAGAACGAATGAAGCCTCGCACCCTGCTGGTCCTCGCCTTCGCCATCGCCCTCCCGATCGGAGGCTGCAAGAAGGAGCCCCCTCCGGCACCGGCGCCCCAGCCCACCGCCAACGACGACGATGCAGAGCGTCGCCGCCGCGAAGCTGAGGAGGCAGAGCGCGCCCGTCGCGAGGCCGAAGCCCGCGCCGAGGCCGAGCGCCAGCGCCAGATCGAGATGGCCCGCTCCGCGCTCACGGCCCTGGTGTTCTTCGAGTACAACATGGCCAACCTGACGCCGGACGCGCAGCGTGTCCTGCGCGACAAGGTGGACATCCTGCGCGCCAGCCCCGCCGTGCGTCTCCGTATCGAGGGGCACGCCGACGAGCGCGGCTCGACCGAGTACAACATCGCGCTGGGCCAGCGCCGCGCCGAGGCCGTGCGTGACTTCTTTTCCAGCTTCGGGCTGGACGGGTCGCGCTTCACGCTGATCTCGTACGGAGAGGAGCGTCCGCTCGACTCCGGTTCCAACGAGATGGCCTGGTCGCGCAACCGCCGAGCGGCCTTCGTCATCACCGCTGGTGAGAACGACATCCAGCCGGTGGCCCGCTGACTCGCATGGAACGGCGCTCCTTCGTGATTGGGTGGCTGCGCGCTGCCTCGGCGCGGAGGAGCGCCGCCGTTCTGCTTGCGTCGGTCGTGCTGCTGACGGGTTGTGCCACCAAGCGTGACCTGAGGGATCTGCGCGGCGAGATGCGCGCGCAGTCCGCCCGCCAGGACTCGATCTTCCAGCGGCTGTTCGAAGAGCTGGACCAGATCGGTGACACCTTGCGGTCCGAAGCCGACTACTCCTTCGAGTTCCGCGGCCACGTGCAGCGAGAACTGCTCGACATCAAAGACCAGTTGATCCAGGTCCAGGAGATGTCGGGAGTGAACCAGCGCACGCTCACACAGCTGCGCGATCAGGTAGAGGCGGGACGGGCGCGTCTGGACGAGTACGATTCCTCGCGGGGCCCCTCGTCCGCGGGGAGCTCGGAGGAGGCCGATGCCGCGTTCGATGCGGCCTACTCGGCGTATCAGCGACGGTCGTCCACCGCTGCCCGCATGGGCTTCGAGCAGTTCATCCAGCAGTACCCCACGCACCAACGGGTGCCCGAGGCCCGCTACTACCTCTCCGATCAGCTGGCGCAGGACGGAGACGTGGAGGAAGCCATCGCGGGTTTCCTGCGGATTCCGGAGCTGTTTCCTGCGGACCCGCTCGCGGCCGACGCGCTGTATCGGGTGGGCGTGCTGGAGTTGGACCGGGGCAACGCGGATGCGGCTCGGCGGTACTTCCAGCGGGTGGTGACGGGCTATCCGGACTCCGACGCGGCGCGGGTCGCGCGCGAGCGTTTGTCCGAGATCGGTTGAGGCCGACACCCCCCCGCCATGCGCTGCGCCGCGTGTGACGCGACCGACACCCGGGTCGTAGACACCCGTTTGAGCCGCGGGGGCCGCGCAGTGCGGCGTCGCCGCGAGTGTGAGCAATGCGGCGCCCGCTTCACCACCTATGAAGTGATCGAGGAGCGACCCGTGCGTGTGCTCAAGCGCAACGGGGAGTCCGAGGAGTACAGCCGGGCCAAGCTCCTCCGGAGCCTGAACGCGGCCTGCGCCAAGCGGCCGGTCTCGGCCGAGACGGTCGACCAGATCGTCGAGGACATCGAGGACGCTCTGAGCCGCTCGGCCGGGGTCGAGGTGACCAGCGCCCGCATCAGCGAGATGGTCATGCACCAGCTCCGGCAGGTGGACCGGGTGGCCTACGTCCGCTATGCCTCCGTGTACCGGAACTTCCGGGATCTGGACGAGTTTGAGGACTTCGTGAGCGAGGTTCGCGCCCGGCAGCGGCGCGAGCTGGCGAGTCTGGATCAGTTGGGGCTCCCCCTGGGGCTGCCCGTGGACGGGAATGACGGAGCGGAGAATCAACCCGAAGGGTGAGATGCCCTTCCTGGACCACCTGGAAGAGCTCCGCTGGCGGATCCTCTGGTCGCTCTTCGCCGTGGTCGCCGGGACGCTGCTGGGGTTCTTCATCGTCCAGCGGTTCGGCGTCATCCAGATCCTGCTGGACCCGCTGCAACGCTTCCGGCCCGACACCAAGCTCATCGCCCTGGCGCTGACGGACGGCTTCTTCGTCACCCTCAAGCTGGCGCTGGTCGTGGGGCTGGTCCTGTCCTTTCCCATCCTCATCTATCAGGTCTGGAGCTTTCTCTCCCCGGCTCTGGAGAAGGAAGAGCGGCGCGTCATCGTGCCCAGCCTCTACTTCGGGCTCCTCCTCTTCCTGGCCGGCGCCGCCATGGCCTACTTCATCGCCCTGCCGGTGACGATCCCCTTCCTGCTGGGCTTCCAGAGCGAGTTCCTGGAAAGCACGCTGGAGGTCAACCGCTATTTCGGCTTCGTCACCAAGCTGCTGATCGGGTTCGGCGTGGTCTTCGAATTGCCCGTGGTGGTGATGATCCTCTCCGCCCTGGGGCTGGTGACTCCGCATTTCCTGCGCAGCAAACGCAGGCACGCGCTGGTCATCAATACCATCATCGCGTCCTTCCTGTCGCCGGGAGACGTGATCACGCTCACGGTGTTGATGATGGTCCCGCTGGTGCTCCTGTACGAGGTGAGCATCTGGCTGTCCGCCGTGATCCACCGGCGCCGGGAGAACCGGATCCTATCGGCGTCCGACGAACCACCGGAGGGAGCGGTAGGAGTCGGCGGATGAGGCGGAGCAGGGGGGCGGCGGAGCGGAGGGCGGCACGCTTCCTGGGGGTACTGGCGCTGATGCTGTCGGCCGCCCCCTTGCAGGCGCAGGAGCCCGACTCCACGCGCATCCGCGTCTTCGAGCGGCTTCGCCAACTCGCCCGGCCTCCAGGGTTGGACTCGGCGCTGCTGGTGGACGACTCCACGGCGGCGGCCCGGGCGGGGCGCGGCCCGCAGGCCCGTGGTGGCGCGGCTGCGTTCGACTCGGTAGCGGCCGAGCTGATGCGTCTTTCCGGCTACGAGGTCACCACCTACGAAGGAGCGGGCGCCACCTTCGGTGCCGCCGACCGCCGTCTGTCGCTTCTGGGCGCAGAGGGGGCCCGCCCGGTGGTGCGCAGGGACGACTTCGAGCTGTCCGCCGACACCGCCATCGACTTCGACGAGGAGCGGGGCCTGGTCACTGCGCGGGGCGAGGCCGAGTTCAAACGGCCCGGTGGGGAGCCGCTCACCACCCGTCAGCTGATCTACGATCTGAACGAGGACCGGGGCACCGCGCTGGGAGCCCGCACCGTCTACAACGAGGGGGCGGACTGGCGGGTGGCCGGCGATCTGACCTCCGTGGAGCCGGGGCTCTTCTGGGGGCGCCACATCTCGTTCACCTCCTGTGAGCTGGACGAGCCGCACTACCACTTCGCCACGGGCGAGATCAAGTGGCTGTCGGACGACTGGTTCGTGGCCCGCAACGTGACGCTGCGCTTCGCCGACGTGCCGGTGATGTGGCTTCCCTTCATCGCCCAGGGGCTGGGGCAGGGACGTTCGAGCGGACTGTTGGCGCCGACGTTCTCCGTCAACGACATCGTTCGCACCTCGGGGAGCTACCGGCGCCGGGTCTCGAACCTGGGCTTCTATTGGGCCATGTCGGACTACACGGATGCCAAGCTCGCCATGGATTGGTTCAGCGAACGGTTCTTCTCGCTGCAAGGGAGCTTCAACTACCTCTGGGCCCGTCAGTTCCTGCGGGGTGGGGTGAACTACCGTCAGTATTGGGAGGCAGAAGGCGGCACCAACACCACGCTCAACACCACCAACAATTGGGAGATCAATGAGCGCACCTCGCTGGCCATCGGAGCGGCATGGGCCACGAGCACGGACTTCGTGCGACGGGAGAGCCGCAACCCGCTGGAGCTGATCCAATCCATCGATTCGGACGCGCGCTTCACGCGCCGCCTGGATTGGGGCTCTCTGAATGTGGGAGCCAACCGCAAGCAGTTCCTGTCCAATGACAAGGTCACCATGACCCTGCCCACGGTGTCCCTCTCCCTGACACCGCTCACCTTCTTCAAGGCACCCACCGGCCGCGAGCGTTGGTACAACAACCTGTCCTGGTCGGGCGGCATGGGGTTCACGCGCGACCTGACGGACAATCCGGCGTTGCTCGCCGACAGCACCTTCAACCGGGCCAACGCGGACCTGGTGAACACGCGGGGCAATCTGAATTCGGGCTTCAACCTGGGCGGGTTCGGCTTTTCGCAGAGCGTGAGCTTCAATGAGCGCATCACGCGGGATGTGCCAGGGATCTCCTTGTTCGAACCGGGCGACACCGCAGTCAGCCTCGGAGTCTCCGACCT
The DNA here is from genome assembly GCA_041390105.1 of Gemmatimonadota bacterium. Taxonomy (NCBI): domain Bacteria; kingdom Pseudomonadati; phylum Gemmatimonadota; species Gemmatimonadota bacterium. The sequence goes on along the minus strand of JAWKQO010000001.1, from coordinate 1,104,048 downwards.
GGCGGAGGCTACGGTCGATTGGTCCACCACGCTGGACTACCAGATGCGCGCTCTGGGGGGTTCGCTGACGTTCACGCCGCGCCTGCGCATGTCGGGGCAGCTGCTGCGGTCCGACGAGATCCCCGACGCCTCCGAGCAGTTCGTTGCCGGACCTCGTCGTTCCTCATTCGGCGCCACCCTCAAGTCGGACATCTACGGCTTCTGGGGTGGGTTCGGGCGCTTCGAGCGAATTCGCCACAAGATCTCGCCGTCGTTCGACTATGACTACGCGCCGGCGGTGACGCCTACCGAGCTGCAGCGGCGGGTCTTCACCGGAGCACGGGAGATCCGCCGTCAGAACCAGATCGCGATCACCCTGAACCAGACCTTCGAGGCCAAGCTCAATCAGGACGCGGCGCGGCAGGCGGACAGCGTACAGTCGCTCCGGGATTCGCTGGCGGTGCAGGACTCCATCGCCATCGCCAACGACACCACCGGCCTGGCGCCACAGCGGCCCCTGGCGCCCCCCCGCGCGGGGCCGGACGCTCTGGCCGGGCGGCCGGAGCCGGAGCGGCCCGGTCCCGGGACGCAGCCCGTGCAACTGCTGGGACTCAGCTTGAGCGCGGTGCAGTACGACTTCGTCCGCGCCGACTCCTTGGGCCGCTGGGAGGAGGGCGTCCAGAACCAGGAGATCCAGGGGCGCGTCACCTCGGACTACCTGCGGGGTCTTTCCGTGAGCTTTTCGACGGACCTCTTCGACGAACGAGCGCCCGCAGAGGGCGCCGCGACCGAGAAGGTCTTCGACATGCACCTCTCGACGGTCAACCTGGGGTTCAGCCTGGGAAGCAACTCGGCCCTGTTCCGGTGGCTCGGGTTCTTGAAGGGAAGGCCGGGAGCCGAAGTGGCCGAAGAGGGGCCGCCGCCGGACGATCCGCTCAGCGATCTGCCGGGAGCCGAGGAAGTCAACATCGTTCCACGCACCCAGGACCCCTTCCGCAGCGCCGGCCCGCAGCGCCGGGGCGGGGGCGGCTTCAACGCCAGCTTCCAGTATTCGCTGCAGCGCCCACGCAATCCCGAGTTGCAGCGCAGCGAGTTGCTGACCGCCAACGTGAACTTCAGTCCCACCCAGAGTTGGGACGTCACCTGGCGCACCTCCTACGACCGGGAGGAGGGCCGCTTCCTCGATCACATCGTCCGTCTGACGCGGGATCTACACCGCTGGGACGCCCATTTCGACTTCATCCAGACGGTCACCGGGACGTGGACCTTCCGCTTCGAGGTCCAGCTCAAGGACAACCAGGACCTGAAGTTCGACTACGAGCAGCGGAGCTTGGACGCGACGGGTCGGCGCTAGGCGAAACACCGCCGGTTTGCCGGCTGGACCGACTGCGGTTGCGGGGGCCTGCGGGACCGTCTCCCTGGGCAAGACGACGCCACCCATGTGTTCCGGACCTGGCACCCAGCCTGTCCTCCGCGGTGGACAGGGCAGGGGGCGCCCTCCCGAAATCCCTTGGAATTGGCTGCCTTTGGCGGCGGTACACCCATTGCTCATCGGGTGGGTGGAACCCGACCTGGGAGGTGTCAGATGAAGCGATGGGGGTGGGCGGCGGTCGCCCTGGCCTTGGGCGCACTGGGAGCCTGCGACGACAACTATTTCGGGCCCGGCGGCGTTCCTGATCCACCGCTGCACCTGACCGGCAGCTACTACAACTACGCCGTCACCCTGCGCTGGGAACTGGCGTCCGGGTGGAACGGCGAGAGTTTCCGCGTCTACAGCAAGCGCACCAGCGATCCGCAGTACTTCCTCATCGCAGATGTGACGAGCTGCGCCGAAGGAGTCTGCGAATACGCGGATGTGAACATCGTGGAGGGCCAGCGCTACGAGTACTTCGTGGCCGCGGTCGATCCGGACTCGGGGGAGGAGGCGGACTCGTCCCCCGTCGTGGTGGATGTGCCCGACTTCGATCCTCCGCCGGTCCCCACGGGCCTTCACGTGCTGGGGCTGGATGAGGCCACCTTCGTCACCTGGGGGTCCAACGCCCGACAGGCGTCCGACTTTTCCTTCTACCGCCTCTACCTCGATGATGGCCAGGGGGGCTTCCTGCTCGGGGAGACGGACTCCGAGGGGTTCGTGGATCTGTTGGCCGTGAACGGCGAGACCTCCACCTACCGCGTCGCGGCGGTCGACCAGTTCGGGCATGAGAGCGTGCTCTCGGCATCGGCGTCGGGCACGCCGCGCCCGGACTACACGGGGGAGCTGCTGTACGCCTTCGAGGATCGGCCCCTCGACGCCGGCTTCCGCTTCCGGGAAAGCGACCAGATCAGCCCGGTCGTACGCGGCGACGCTCCAGAGCGGCATTTCCGCCTCGAGGTCGATGCCAATGGGTTGTGGCTGGTCCCGGGCCCGGGTACGCAGATCCACGCCCAGGGGTTCGCCACGTCGGCCCTGACCTGCGGGGTGGGCGCGGATCCGGACTGTGTATCCGTGGAAGTCGCGCCGGCCGGTGGGTACACCACTCAGGATGTGCCGCTGCTGGACCAAACCACCTATCCCATGCGCGTGCTGGGTGACGATGGCCAGACCCACTACGGGGCGATCCGCGTGCAGGGATCCGGCTTCGACCAGGCCGGGGACGCCTTGGTCGTCCTGGACTGGTCGTATCAGCTGCAACCCGGAAATCCGGCGTTGAACCCGCGGGGGCGGATCCCGACTCCGGTCCGCTGAGGCGACTCTCTCGGCAGTGGTGTGGGGAGGGGGCCGGGTCGGCGACCTGGCCCCCTCGTCGCGCCCGGACCGGAACGGCGTTCCCGTCGTCCACGCCCCCCGTTCCCACCTGCGGAGCCCAGACGGGGCCTCCCACTCGGGCCGTCTGCGCGCCGGCTCCAGGGGCCGGTTGCCGTGTGCCGCCATTTGGGGCCGTTCTGACGGTCCCGGGGGGGGTGGGACCCCCCGCCAGGGCCCGCCCGGCGACGGCCGATCCGCTTCTGGCCTGGAACGTGTATGTGGAGGGGCTCGGCCCAGGGGTTTATGGGGACGGGCCGAGGATCCTCGAGTGTCGACGTGGCGCCGGGGCCCCTTCTGGGGGTCATGGCGGACCCGCCTGAAGGGGGCGTCGGCCGCAGGCTTTTGAGGGTGGACCCCGATCCGGGGGAAGAGGGCCAAGGAGCGGAAGCCGAAGAGCATGAGCATCGAAGCGCTGAAGGAGCAGGCTCGCGGGCACGAGCAGGAGGAGGAGTGGGAAAAGGCCCTCTCCCTGTACGTGCAGGCGATCCAGAGACACGGCAGCGAGGACCAGCCCGACCTGGGGCTCTACAATCGCGCTGGGGATCTCAGCACCCGCCTCGGGAATCTCGAGGGGGCGCTCGAGTACTACGAGCAGGCGGTCAAGCTCTACCTCGAGAGCGAGCTCCCGAACAACGCCATCGCCATCCTCAAGAAGATTCTCCGGAATCTCCCCTATCGCACCGATGTCTTCCTGCAGATGGGGAAGATCCGGGCGAGCCAGGGCTTCCTGGTCGACGCCCGCGAGAACTTCCTCCGCTATGCGGAAGTCATGCAGCAAGAGGGCAATCTGCCCGCGGCCCTGCAGGCGCTCACCGAGTTCGCTGAGCTCGCACCCTCCGACCTCGACATCCAGTTCATGGTTGTCAGTCAGCTCCAGGCCAACGAGCAGGGGGACCAGGCCGTCGAGCATCTGACACGGACCTGGGTCACCCTCTCCCGGTCGGGGCAGGACGAGGCGGCAGCCGCCATCGAGGAGCGACTCCGTGAGATCGCTCCGGACGCCGAGCTGCCCGACGCTACCGACGACTACGATGCCTTTGAGACGACGTCCCTGACCGACTCGCTCGACAGTGGCGCGACGGATGCCGACGCAGGCAGCGCGGAGCGACTGGTCGACGAGGCGGTCGCCGAAACCCTCGGCGTGGACGAGGACGCACCGTACGGTTCGTTGGACATCGAGCACACCCACCTCGGATCCTCCGACGACGCTGCGAGCTCACCCTTCGCCGACGGAGGGCTCGACCTCGAGACCTCCAGTGGCTTCGAGCAGTCCATCTGGGAAGAGGACGAGGGATCCGTGGACCCGCTGCCCTCCCTGGACCTGGCGGTCGAGGAAGAGCCTGCCAGCGAGTCGGACGCCTGGGACGTGGCGGAATCGACCCTGATCGTCGAGGATGCCCTCGAGGCCGGAGAGGAAGCGGATTCCCTCGAGGCCGAAGGGGAGGAGGATTCCCTCGAGGCCGAAGGGGAGGAGGATGCCCTCGTGGCCGAAGGGGAAGAGGATGCCCTCGAGGCCGGAAAGGCGCTGGAGGCTGTCGCCGAGGATTCCTTCAGCGTGCCAGTGACGACCGCCTGGGAAGAGCCGGCCGTGGAGGACTCCCTGCCGGTCGAGGCGTGGGATGCCTCCGGCGACGCGTCCGCCACGGACGAGGCCTGGGGTCTCTCCGAGGCCGGTTCCGAGGAGTCCACGCTGTCGGGGTCGGAGGACGATTGGCCCGCGGGAAGCCTGACCTGGGGATCCGAGGACGGGGAGGGGGAGGAAGGCGATCCGCTCCCCACCCTGGAGCTCGACAGCGAGGGGGCCTGGGAGAGCGGTGAGTCCTGGAACGGAGACGCGCCGGCTTTCGAGGATGACGAGGAGGTCGTGGCGGCGGCCGGGCTGGAGGATGCCTGGATCTCCGTCGACGAGGACGACGCCGACACTGAGCCCGCCGCCCCGTCCGTCGAAGACGCCGTCGCCGTGGAGACCGCCTGGGGCTCCGAGGTGGACGACGACGAGGGCCCCATCGAAGACGGCGAGACCTGGTTGGGGATGGCAGCCCGGCTCCGCGACGAGGGCGACACCGAAGAGGCCAAGACGGCGCTGGAGGAGGCCTACCTGTCCTTCGCCGAAGCCATGCGCTTCGACCGCGCCTCCGCCGCCGTGGCCACCCTGATCGAGATGGAGCCGGACGCACTGTCCCACCATCAGCGGCGGGTGGAATACGCCAACCGAAGCGGTGACCAGCCCATGCGGGTGGCCGCCTACCTGGGGCTGGCGGAGTGCCTGGAGCGTAGCGGGTCGGAGTCCGAGGCCCGGGCCGTATACGAGAAGCTACTCGAGGTGGACCCATCTAACGAGCGTGCCAGTATCTACTTGGCTTCGGTCGAGCAGCCGGTCATCGAGAGTGCCTACGTCGATCTGGGCTCCATGGTCATCGACCGGGTCGAGAAGACCACACGTTGGACGGTGGAGGCAGAGGAGCCGGCGACCGAGGAGGACTTCGACTTCCGCGAGATGCTCAGCCAATTCAAGGCGAAGGTGGCGGAGCACGTGGACGTGGGAGACGTCCGGGCCCACTACGATCTCGGCACCGCCTATCGGGAGATGGGCCTCATGGACGAGGCCATCAGCGAGTTCCAGCTGGCGCTGCGGGCGGACGGGAAGAACCTGGCCACCTACGAGATGCTGGGGCAGTGCTTCATGGAGAAGGGGCAGCCCGAATTCGCCGTCCGGTCGCTGGGTCGGGCCACCCAATTGCCCCACGATGTGGAGGATGAGCTCCTGGGGATCTATTATTACCTCGGCCGCGCGCACGAGGAGCTCGGCCAGCGAGACGAAGCGGTCGAGTTCTACGAGAAGGTGTTCTCTCTCGACATCAACTTCCAGGACGTGACGGAACGGCTTCGCTCGCTTCGGTAAACGGACCCCAACCGAAGCTCGAAATCGATGCAGTCCAGCGCTCGGCCGGGGCCTCTCCTGCGAGAGGCCGCCGCCCAGCTAGCGGCCATTCAGGCCCCCGTGCAGGACAGGCTCAGCCAGGTGCTGGCGGAGCTCCGTCGCGTCGTGCGCACCGATTTCGGAGAAATCCAGGGCGTCAACGACCATCTCCTGCTGATGCGGGGGAAGTTGCTGCGCCCCACCCTGCTTCTGCTCTCCAGCCAAGTTGGCGATCAACCCGCCGACGACGTGGTCACGCTCGCCGCGGTGGTCGAGTTGGTTCATCTGGCGACCCTCGTCCACGACGACGCGGTCGATCACTCCGTGCTGCGCCGGGGGCTGCCCACCGTGAACGCTCTCTGGACGCATCAGGTGGCGATCATCATGGGCGACTACCTCTACAGCCGGGCCGTGACCGAACTGGCCGGACTGGGACGCTTGGAGGCGCTACGCGCACTGGCGACCGCCGCCAACGAGATGAGCGTGGGCGAGATGCGGCAGCTCACTTCCTACGACGCGCTGGAGTTCAGTGAGGACGACTACTACGCGCTCATCGCGGCCAAGACCGCCTCTCTGATGCGGGCGGCCTGCGAGATGGGCGCGTTGGCGGGCGTGGATCGGTACCGCGAGCCCCTGGCGCGCTACGGTCAGAACCTCGGCATGGCCTTCCAGATCGCCGACGATCTGCTCGACTACACCGGCTCGGAGCTGGTGACCGGCAAGCCGACCGGCCACGACCTGCGTGAGCACAAGGTCACGCTGCCCTTGGTGGAGGCCATGCGACACGCGAGCGAGGCCGAGCTCACCGAGATTCGTGCCCTCTTCGACCAGGTCGATCCCGCGGACGAGCAGATCGAGCGCGTGGTCGAGATCGTCGAGCAGCGGGGGGGCTTGAAGTATGCCCGCGCCCGCGCGCAGGCGTTCGCAGAGGAGGCGCTGGAGGCGTTGGCGGGGCTGGCACCGGGTGCGGCCCTGGATGCTCTGCGCGACTCCGTGACCTACGCGGTGGATCGCAGCCTGTGAAGCCGAGGCTCGGTGAGGCGCGCCGTACGGGCTCCCGGCTGGTCTGGACGCTGATCCTGGGGCTTTTCCTCGGGGGGCTTCTTACCCAGTTGTGCGAATTGTTCCTGCCCGAGAGCGCGGCTCGGACCTTCCTGACCGTCTCGGCAGTAGCATCCCTGGGGCCGTTCTCGATCGACCTCGTGGCTGTGGCCTTTACGATCGGTCCCCTGCAACTGAGTTTGAATGTCCTGACCCTGATCGGGATCGGGGGCGTCTGGTTGATCGCCCGGTCCTTGATCTGAGCAAGGGTCGCACGATTTCCGATGTGGCTCCGGGGGCGCTCCCCGGGCCCTGGAGGGTACCATGGGTTTCGGTGGACTCGGGATGTGGGAGGTTCTCCTCATCCTCCTGGTCGCGCTTCTCGTCTTCGGCGCCAAGAGGCTGCCCGAGATCGGGTCGTCCCTGGGGAAGGGGATTCGCGAGTTCAAGAGCTCGGTCCGGGAGATCGAGCGGGAATTGAAGCATGAAGAGCGGGCGCTGCCGCCTCAACAGGCCAAAGCGTCCGAGTCCGAGGCGGCCAGCGGGGAACCTCGGAAGCTGACCACCTCGAGCTGACCGTCGCGGGCGGCTGAGCGAGCCGCGCCCCGGCGGGCGGTTCGCGCCGGACCGATAAGTACGCGTCGACATCGATGTCGGCCCAAGGTACGACAACGAAACGGGGCGGGCGCTGGAGACAGCGCCCGCCCCGTTCTCGTCTTCTTCCAATGCGTTGGTCGCTTCAGCGTGATCCGAACGGGCCCCCCATGGTCCCGGGAAGCGGCTGCTCGTCCGCCGGCCGCAACACCTCATCACGGCGATCCACGATCCGGGCCTCGGCGCGCAACCCTTCCAGCCACTCCTGCAGACGGAGACTCGCCTCCTGCTGCTGCAGAGCCAGGCGCTGGCCCTCCTTCTGCGCCTCGAACGCCGTCGAGTCCGCGGCGACGTGCTCCAGCACCTCCAGGACCACTACCGCGTTGTCGGTTCGGATCGGGTCGCTGAGGTGGCCTGGGCTCATTCCGAACGCGGTGCCGACGGCGCGATTCTGACGCCCCAACACCGGCACAAAGTCGGTGCGGGTGAAGGCCTCGGGAGCGCGCACCTCGGTGCCCAGAGTGCTGCCCAGCGCGTCGAGCGAACCATTGGCGCCGGCGGCAGCTTCACGGATACGGGCCTCGGCGGCGTCCATCTGCTTCTCCAGGCGAAGCCGCTGCTCGATGATGCTGCGTGCCTCCGCCAAAGGGAGCACGCCCGCCGGCTCTTTGCTGACGAGCTGCAATGCGTAGAAGGCTTGGCTCGTCTCGAAGACCGGACTGGCCTCTCCGGGTTCTGCCTCCTCCAACGCCCAGTCCATGCCCTCACCGATACGCCCAGCGCCGCTCGCAAAGGGGAAGTCGGCCGTGAGATCGATCGTGTCCGCCCCCAGACCCAGCTGACGAGCCGCCTCCGCCAGATCGCGCTCTTCCGCCAGCGCCTCCAGCGAGTCTGCCAGGGTCAGCAGCGCGATCTCCGACGCGTCGGTGCGTTGCACGGGGATCAGGATGTGGCTGGCGGTGGCCGAGTCCGCCCAGCGCTCGTCCACTCGAATCAGGTGCCAACCGAACGATGTCTGCACCGGGGCGGAGACCTGTCCGATCCGCACTGCCCAGACCGCGGAGTCGAAAGGGGCCACCATGCGCCCTTTGGCGAACGTCCCCAGGCTCCCTCCCAGTGAGGCGCTGCCCTGATCCGTCGACTGCGTGCGCGCCACCTCGGCGAAATCCGCGCCTGCCTCGATCGCCCCGCGCAGAGAATCGGCTCGTGTGCGGGCCGCGGCCGAGTCGACGGCCGTGGGCGTCTTGGGCAGCACCACCACTTCCAGTCGAGCGCGAGCCGGAACCTCGAACTCGTCCTGGTTGCCGTCGTAGTAGCGTTGGATCTCCCCGTCGCTGACCGCGATGTCCTCGGTGGCCCCGTCGGCCGGATCGACCGCGACGAAGCGGATACGCACGGATTCGTTCCGGTCCTTCCACGCCTGCCACAGCTCCCCGTCACTCGGGAATACGCCTGAGCCGACCTGCCGCAGCAGCTTGCCGCGCGGAATGATGGACCGGTAGTAGGCCTCCAGTTCCAGGAGCACGTCGGTAGGCAGCCCGGCCATCCAGGTCTGGTACTTCTGCAGATCGAAGGCACCGTCGGTCTGGAAGGCGGGGTCGGATTGGAGCTGCGGAGGCGGAGAGAAGTTGGCCGCGCTCTTGATCTCTTCGTCGGTGACGGTGATACCGCGGCGCTCCAGCTCCTGACCGATCAGGATCTGATTCACCACCTCGTCCCAGGCCTGGTCCTCGATCTCCTTGCTCTGCTGGCTGGTGATCGGCTCTTCCTGACTGGCGGCGATCTGGTCGTAGAGGTTGCGTCGGGTGCTCTCGTAGAGATCGAACGGTACGGGGACTCCGTTGACCCGCCCGATGGTGCCCAACCCACCCCCACTCTGACCCGTGATGTCCATTCCCCACTGGAACACCATCAGGCCGACGAATGCGAGCGCGGTGGCCAGCATGATCCACTTCGTGCTCTCGCGCAGCTGACGCATCATGGCAGGAACAACCCTCCTGGCGGCCTTGCGGCCGCGAGCCGAACGGACGAACGCCCCGAAAACCGGGTTGGCAAACCTAATCCCGCGAGGGAGCCCCCTCAACGGATTCGGGGACGTGGTACATACACGGCCAGGAAGTGAAGGGTCGCGACCACACGGGCCGCTCCAGGGTGGGGTGCCCGTGCGGACGAGCGGGCTACCGCGGCCGGCCCTGGGGCCCCGCACGGAGCGGGGTACGCCGTGCGCCTGGGCCGCGCGTTGACCCTCTACCGGCCCCTGGCCTATCTTCGCGCGCTCCGCTCCACCCGCCGCCGGATTTGGCGGGCCGGGCCCTTTCCACATCCCCTGGCGCGATATGGAGCCAGCCCTCGACATCGACGAGCTGCGCGCGCTGGTGGGTACCGAGCGCGACCCTGAAGGTCGGGCCTTCGCCCCGCTGGCCGAGGCGCTGCGCCGTGGCGGTCACCTGACCGAAGCCCGGGAGGTGGCCGAGCGGGGATGTGCCGTCTGGCCTGACTTCTCGTCGGGGCAGCTGGTAGCGGCGCGGGTCCGGGTCGACCTGGGAGACCTGCCGGGCGCTTCCGCCCTGTTCGCCCGCGTCCTCGAGTTGGATCCAGAGAACGCGCGAGCGCTCGAGGAGGGGGCCCGTTCGTCTCTTCTAGCCGGTGACCTGGACGGCGCCCGCACGTGGGCCCTGCGCTGGAGCGCGGTCGAGCCCCAGCGGGCGGACCATGCCGAGCAGCTGCTTCGCACCATCGACGAGCGCGAGGCCTTGGAGGCCGGGAGCGAGCCCCCGACGGCGGAGGCCGCGGGGGCTGCTGCGGATGCTCTTCCCGAAGCCCCGCCGGCTGACCGTGAGTCGCCCCCCGTCGCCACGGCGGTCGAAGCGCGTGAGGAAGCGGAGGCGAGCGAGGAAGCAGAGCGGGGCGAGTACGAGGATCGAGCGGCCGGGTCGGCAGGCGGCGAGGAGCTCCTCACGCGCACGATGGCGGAGCTCCTGATCGCGCAGGGGCTGCGCACCGAAGCCATCGAGCTCTTTCGCAAGCTGGTGGCGCGGGCTCCGGAGAGCGCGGCGCTTCGTGAGCGCCTCGCCGAGTTGGAGGGTCTGGAGGCTCCGGCCCCGCAACCCGAGCCTGCCGCCCAGGAACGTGCCACCGCCGTTCCGGTGGAGGCGCTGGGCCCCGAGGTTCGGCCCGTCGAAGCGCTGGGCCCGGACCGTGTGCCGGTGTCCGAGCTGAGCCCGGAGGCTCTGCCGGTGGCCGACTTGGCTCCCGAGACCCGGCCCATCCGCGAACTGGGGCCGGATCGCACGGGCGAAGAGGTGGACGACGAGTTCCGGCGCTGGCTCGAAGGGTTGGACGCATGAGGATCGAGGTGATCCACGGACCCAACCTCCGGCTCCTGGGGACCCGGGAACCGGAGGTCTACGGAACGATCACGCTGGCGGAGATCGACGAGCGCCTGGCGGCGGTCGCGACCAGTCTGGATGTGGAGGTCGCCTCGTTCCAGAGCAATCACGAGGGCGAGATCCTCGACCACCTCGAGGCCACCGCTGCTGGGGCGGATGGGTACCTGATCAACCCCGGGGCCCTGACTCATACGAGCATCGCGCTGCGGGACGCCCTGGCGGGAGTGGGGCGACCATTCGTAGAGGTGCACCTCTCCAACACGAAGGCGCGCGAGCCCTTTCGCCACCACTCCTACCTGTCTCCGCTGGCCGTCGGAACCGTCGCCGGATTTGGCGCAAACAGCTACCTTCTGGGGCTCAGGGGGCTCGTCGGATACCTCTCGGCCTCACGCTGAGCTTCCTCACTCCTCCATTCTCCTCGAGCGATGGCTTCGACTGCGGATTTTCGTAACGGCATGGTGCTGGACATCGATGGCGTCCTGTGGGCGATCACGTATTTCCAGCACGTGAAGCCCGGGAAGGGCGGCGCCTTCGTGCGCACCAAGCTCAAGAACGTCCTGACCGGTCAGGTGGTCGAGAAGACGTTCCGCGCAGGCGAGAAGATCGTGGACGTTCGCTTGGAGCGCCGGCCCGTTGCCTATTCCTACGCGGACGGTGAGCTCTACTACTTCATGGACCAGAACACCTTCGAGCTCATCCCTATCGCGGGGGATGTGATCGGAAACGACCAGCTCAAGTACCTGAAGGAGAACATGGAGTGTGAAGGGCTGGTCCATGACGGCAGCGTCCTGAGCGTGGAACTCCCGAACTTCGTCGAGCTCCAGATCACGGAGACCGATCCGGGAGTGCGCGGCGACACGGCCCAGGGCGGTACCAAACCGGCGACGCTCGAGACTGGTGCCGTGGTCCAGGTGCCGCTGTTCATCGAGATCGGCGACGTGGTCCGCGTCGACCGCCGTGAAGACAAGTACCTGACGCGTGTGTGACGACTGAGGCGCGCTCCCCTTCTGCCCCGATCTGCTCATGATCGATCTCGACTTCCTGGAACGACTGGTCCGGCTCATCGAAGAGAGCACCCTCGACTCGCTGGAGATCGAGCGCTCGGGGACCCGGATCCGACTGGCGAAGTCCCCGGAGTACGGGGGAGCCGCGCCGATGCCCGTCACGACCTATGCGCCCGCCCCGGCCTTGGCGCCGGCTGCGGCCGCGCCCGGCGCCGCGCCCGAGGTGCCGGCGGCGGGTGGCGGCGGTGACCCGACCCTCAAGGACATCACGTCGCCGATGGTCGGCACCTTCTACCGGGCGCCCGCTCCGGACGCGCCGCCGTACGTGGACGTCGGGAAGTCGGTGGGGAAGGGAGACACGCTCTGCATCATCGAGGCGATGAAGCTCATGAACGAGATGGAATGCGAGATTCCTGGCACCATCGTCGAGATCTGCGTGGAGAACGCCCAACCGGTCGAGTACGGGCAGATCCTGTTCCGCGTCCGGCCCGGCTGATCCCACCGTGTTCAGACGGGTCCTGATCGCGAACCGCGGCGAGATCGCGCTTCGGATCATCCGGGCGTGCCGCGAGCTGGGATTGGAGACTGTAGCGGTCTACTCGGAGGCGGACCGAGAATCCCTGCACGTACGGTTCGCCGACGAAGCCGTCTGCATCGGACCGCCGCAGCCGCGCGAGAGCTATCTCAACATTCCGCGCATCATCGCCGCCGCCGAGGTGACGGGCGCGGAGGCCGTCCATCCGGGCTACGGCTTCCTGGCCGAGAACGCCGACTTCTCCGAGATCTGCGAGCGGTCGCAGCTGGTGTTCATCGGGCCCACGCCCGAGCAGATCCGGGCGATGGGCGACAAGGCCACGGCTCGCCGAACCGTGATGGCGCAGGGCGTGCCCACGGTTCCCGGGTCGGATGGGGTCGTGCTGGACCCTCGTGAGGCCGCCCGCCTGGCCGACGAGATCGGCTACCCCGTCATGATCAAGGCCTCGGCGGGTGGTGGCGGGAAGGGGATGCGCGTCGCGCACGAGCGCTCGTCGTTCGAGACCCTCCTGAAGCAGGCCCAAGGCGAGGCCCAGGCCGCTTTCGGGGATTCGGGCGTCTATCTCGAAAAGCTCGTCGTGCGGCCCCGCCACGTGGAGTTTCAGGTGTTCGGGGACCGACAGGGCCGGATCGTCCACCTCGGCGAGCGCGACTGCTCCATCCAGCGCCGCCACCAGAAGCTGATCGAAGAGGCTCCTTCGCCGGCGCTGACGCCCGAGCTGCGCGCCCGCATGGGTGAGGCAGCAGTGGAGGCGGCCCGCAGCATCGCGTACGTCGGCGCAGGAACGATCGAGTTCCTGCTCGACGCCAGTGGGGAGTTCTACTTCATCGAGATGAACACCCGCATCCAGGTGGAGCATCCGGTGACCGAGGTCACCACCTCCGTAGACCTGGTGAAGGAACAGATCCGCGTTGCCGCGGGCGAGCCGCTCTCCATTCCCGAGGGGCCGCCGGTGCTGCGTGGGCACGCCATCGAGTTCCGGATCAACGCAGAAGATCCCGATCGGAACTTCGCACCGTCCCCCGGTACCGTGACCACGTTCCACCCCCCGGGAGGGCCGGGCGTCCGCCTCGACACGCATGTGTACTCGGGCTACCGGGTTCCCCCCTACTACGACTCGCTCCTGGCCAAGCTGATCGTGCACGGGAACACGCGCGAGGAGGCGGTGGCGAGGGCCCGTAACGCGTTGGATACGTTCGTGGTGGAAGGCGTGGCCACCACCATCGACTTCCTGGCGCGCGTGACCCGCGATGAGAGCTTCCTGCGTGGCGATGTGGACACCGGATTCATCGATCGGATGAAGGGACGCCCGTGAGAATCGACCTGTTCTTCACCATTCCCGAGGTCGACCCGCAGGCCGTGCAAGGATCCACCGCGCTGGTCATCGACGTGATCCGCGCGACCAGCGTCATCGCCGAGGCCCTGGCCAACGGGGCGCGCGCTGTCTACCCGGTGTTGGACACGGAGGAGGCCCTGCGGCTCGCCAACCAACTGGGCCGCGAGAGCACGCTCCTGTGCGGAGAGCGACGGGGGCTGAAGATCGAAGGGTTCGATCTGGGCAACTCGCCGCGCGAGTTCCTGCCGGAGAAGGTCGCCCAGCAGTCCCTGGTCATGACCACCACCAACGGCACCCGAGCGTTCCTCGCCGCGGCGGAGGCCGACCGCGTGGTTTCCGCCTCCCTGTTGAACCTCTCGGCCGCGGCGGCAGTGGCGGCCCAGTCGGATCGGGTCTCCATCGTGTGCGCGGGTCGCCAGGATCGGTTTTCGTTGGACGACGCTCTCTGCGGGGGGCTGCTGGTGGCGGCATTGTCCGACCATCGGGGGGGGGAGGTTCGACTCAACGACGCCGCGCGGGCCGCCCAGGAGTTGGCGACCTCTCTCACCTGCGACGAAGGGACGCTGGGGGCCACCGCAGCGGGCCGCGCCGTGGTGGAGATCGGCTTGGGTGATGACCTTCCGTTCGTGGCGCAGCGCGACCGTCACGCGCTGGCGCCCGAGATGCATGACCGAGTGATTCGACTGCCTACGTGAGCCGAAAGCGTTCTCGCAAAGGAGCCTCCCGCAAGCGCTCGGAGGCCACCGAGGGGTGGCTGGACGCCGAGCAGCGTAGCGAGATCCTCGCCTACGCGCTGATCGCGCTGGCCGTGCTGGTGGGTCTTTCGCTGTTCCCGGTTTCGTGGCTGGGAGAGCGGGGCGGAGAGTGGTTTCCGTCGGGGAACGTGGTCGGTGTGGTGGGTCGGTGGGTGTTCGTCGCGCTCGACGGTGCATTCGGCGTTTCCGCTGCGCTGGTGACCCTGGCCCTGGGGGCGCTGGGTCTGGAGCGGGGGGGCTGGTTGGCCCGCCACCGCGCCGTGCGGACGGCCGCCCTCTCTGCCGGTCTCCTGCTCCTGATTCCGGTGGCCTGGCAGGTGATCGCGCCCGCCGGGACGGGGGGGGGCGCCTGGGGCGCCTGGGCCTCGCAGCCGCTCATGACCGCCTTCGGCTGGGTCGGTGCGCTCATCCTCTGCGGCGTCGCGTTCCTCGCCCTGGTGGTGGCCACCCTGCGGGTAAGTCCGGTCCGCCCCATCGGGCGTGCCCTGGTGCAGGGAGGCGGCGTGATCGGGCGCACCGCCGTTCGCGCACGCGAGTCTCTGCGCGTGGCCCCGGGACCGGGCGAGCGGCCGGCCCGCGGCGGACGCCGGCCCCTAGATCCGGACCTGGCCACGCATGACGAGACGGATCCGGACGACGTGGTGGTGACCGAGCCCGAAGAGGAGGAAGAGGAGCTCGAGGACGAGGATTTCGACGACGAGGAGGAGTGGGAGGAGGACGAAGAGGAAGAGGAAGAGGAAGAAGAGGAAGAAGAGGAAGAAGTCGACGACGAAGAACTCGAGGCAGCGCCCCCCGTTCGAGACGGGGCTCCGGGTCGGCGCGGCGGGAAGGAGCCGATCCCGGCCGTGCAGGCGCCGCACGAGGAGGACCTGGAGGGTCCGCAGGTTCTGCCGCCCCTCGACCTGCTGTTCGCGCCTCCCGACGAAGAGCGCCAGGGGATGGAAGAGGAGCTCGAGCACCTCGGCGAAGTCCTGGTCGAGAAGCTCAAGAGCTTCAACGTGGAGTGCACGCTCGGCGGGCGCACCACCGGACCGGTCGTTACCCAGTTCGAGGTGGTGCCGGCGCCGGGGGTGAAGGTGAACCGCATCGCCAACCTCGACGCCGACCTGGCCCTGGCCATGAAGGCCAAGAGCATCCGCATCGTCGCCCCCATCCCCGGGAAGGGCGCCGTCGGGGTCGAGATCCCCAATCCCGAGCCGCTGGCCGTGCCCCTGCGCGACGTGCTCGAAGCGCGTGCCTTCCAGGCGGGGCGGGGGAGTCTCCCCTTGGGGTTGGGGCGCGACCTCAACGGCCAACCGTACGTGGCCGACCTGGCCAAGATGCCCCACGTGTTGATCGCCGGCGCCACGGGCTCGGGAAAGTCGGTGTGCTTGAATACCATCATCACCAGCCTGGTCTACCGGCACACACCGGAGACACTGCGACTGTTGATGATCGATCCGAAGATGGTGGAGCTCTCCACGTACTCGGATCTGCCGCACTTGCGGCACTCGGTGGTGACGGATCCCAAGGACGCCGCGGCCGTGCTCAAGTGGGCGGTGCTGGAGATGGAGCGCCGCTACATGCTGCTGTCGTTGAACGGCGTCCGATCCATCGCCGAGTTCAACAAGCGGGTACGGTCCGGTGTGGTGCTGCGCCGCGCGGAGCCCGACGGACAAGAAGGAGATCCGGATCGTTGGATCTATCAGGACGGTGTGATGCCGTTCATCGTGGTCGTGGTCGACGAGCTGGCCGACCTGATGATGAGCGTGCAGAGCGAGGTGGAGAAGCCGCTGACACAGCTTGCGCAGAAAGCCCGTGCCATCGGCATCCACCTCATCGTCGCCACCCAGCGCCCGAGCGTGAACGTCATCACGGGCCTGATCAAGGCGAACTTCCCGACGCGCATCGCCTTCCGGGTGGCGTCCAAGACCGACTCGCGCACGATCCTGGATCAGAACGGCGCCGATGCGCTGCTGGGCAACGGCGACATGCTGTTCCTGCCCCCCGGCCAGAGCGAGCCGGTCCGCATGCAGGGAGCCTTCATCTCCACGGAAGAGACGGACGCCCTCATGCAGTGGTACCGGGAGCTGCGCGAGGAGAAGCGGGCCCGCCAGCTCGAAGCGCAGGCGGAGCCGGATGACGGCGGCACGGAAGAGGACATCCTGGAAGTGGTTCGCTCCCGCGAGGCCGAGGACACGGACCAACTCGATCTCGACACCGGTGCGGCGGCTGCCTTCGACGAGCTTTTCCGTGCGGCGGCCGAGGTATGCATCCAGCACAAGCAGGGCTCGACGTCCCTGCTGCAGCGAAAGCTCCGCATCGGCTACGGACGGGCCGCTCGGATCGTGGACCAACTCCACGAGGCGGGGGTGCTCGGTCCTCCGGATGGATCCAAGCCTCGGGACGTGCTGATCGGGCACGATGGATTGGAGCTGCTGCTGAGCGGGTTGGACGGGGGTTGAGCAGTGCGGGGCGCGCAGGGTCCCGATGGGTGGACCCACCCCCAGGAACGGCCGCCGGAACCGGCGTGTAGAAGCGGCGACGGTCCGACCCGGGCGAGCCCCGCGGACGGCTGAACCCCCTCGATCCGGAGCAGAGGGCGTGTCACGCGACCCACGCTGGCTTCGACGCGCGCAGAGCGCACGGGCGACCATGGCCCTGGCGCTCGTGTGCATACCCGCCGCTCTGGGGGCCCAGGCCGACTCGGAGGCGCTGTCGATCCTGGAGAAGGCGTCGGTGCGCTATGAGCGACTGACGGGGCTGTGTGCCGATTTCCGGCAGACGCTGGAGGTCCCTCTGCTGCGCCAAACCACCTCTGCTGCAGGGGAGGTGTGCCAACTGGATCCCAACTTCTTCCAGATGCGGTTCACCGATCCCGAGGGCGACCGCATCGTGGCCGATGGCACCTGGCTGTGGATGTACCTGCCCAGCGCCCAACCGGGCCAGGTGATTCGCATGCAGATGGCCGAGGGATCGCAGTCGATCGACTTCCACCGTGAGTTCCTCGAGGACCCCGGCGTGAAGTATGCACCCACGCTCGTCGGCGCCGAGACCGTGGGAGGGGTGGCGACGCGTCATCTGCGTCTGCAGCCGCTACAGGCCAACACCGGCTATTCGCTGGTGGACGTCTGGCTCGACGCGGCGGCCAGTTGGATCCGGCGCATCCGTATCGAGCAGGAGAACGGTTCGGTGCGCACGCTCGACCTCGACCGGATCCGGCTCGATCCGGCCCTGTCTCCTGCCGACTTCGCCTTCGATCCTCCGCCAGGCGCGACGGTGGTGATCCGTTGAGTGCGGAGCCTTCCGCGCGCGCGCGACCGGGTCGTTCGCGCGCGCTCCCGGTGTTTCCGCTGGAGCCCCTGGCAGGAGCGTCCGCCGCTCCAACGCTGGGACAGGCGCATGCGGGCTCGGCGCGGGGCACCCGCGTCGGCCTGGTCACCCTGGGGTGCGACAAGAACACGGTCGACTCGGAACGTCTGCTGGCCACGCTGGTCGGCATGGGCGCATCCGTGGCCACGGATCCGGCGGATGCGGACGTGGTCCTCGTCAACACCTGCGGCTTCATCGACGCAGCGAAGCAGGAGTCGATCGAGACGCTGCTGGAGGCCTGCCAGCTGAAGGACGGTGGGCGGGTCCGGGCGGTGGTGGCGGTGGGATGCCTGGTCCAACGCTACAAGTCGGAGTTGGAGGAGGCGCTTCCGGAGGTGGACCTGTTCCTCGGACTCACCGAGATGGACCGGCTGGTCCCGGAGCTTCGGGAACGTCAGCTCCTGGACGACGCGCCGGTCCCCCTGATGGAGCGACCGCTGCGCGTGCTGACCGGGGCCACGCCCTACACCACGTTCCTGAAGATCTCTGAAGGGTGTGACCATACCTGCGCCTTTTGTGCGATTCCCGACATGCGGGGGCTGCATCGCTCTGCGCCGCTGGAGGGCCTGGTGGCGGAGGCAGCTCTGCTGGGTCGCCAGGGCGTGCGGGAGCTGAACATCATCTCCCAGGACACGACCTGGTACGGGCGGGATCTGCGGAGACGGTCAGAGACAGCGCCCTTGCTACCGGACTTGCTGCGCGCGTTGCTGTCCGGAAGCGAGATCCCGTGGTTCAGGCTCTTCTACATGTATCCCTCGGGGATCACCCGGGAGCTCGTGGAGTTGCTGGCCACGGAGCCCCGCCTGCTCCCCTATCTCGATCTACCGCTGCAGCACGGGAGCGACCGGATCCTGGCGGCCATGCGGCGCCCCGAACGGCAGAGCACCATCCGTGAGCGGGTGTCCTGGCTGCGGGACGCCATCCCGGATCTCACGCTGCGCACCACGGTCATCGTGGGCTTCCCCGGAGAGACCGACGAGGATTTCCAGGCGCTCCTGGACCTTCTGGAGGAGGTGCGTTTCGAGCGGGTGGGGGCGTTCACGTACTCGGTCGAGGAGGGGACGCCCGCCGCGGAGTTCCCCGATCCGGTTCCGGACGCCCTCCAGCGGGAGCGGCTCGAAGAATTGTTGGAGCGACAGGCGGCCATCTCCTTGGGGTGCAATCTCGAACAGCTCGGGCGCGAGCGGGTGGCCCTGATCGATCACGCCACTCCGGACGATCGCGACTACGCCTTCGTGGCGCGGACAGCGGGACAGGCGATCGATGTTGACGGCGTCACGCACCTGGTGCGCGGACCTGCAGGATTCGATCTCACGCCCGGGTCGTTCGTGCGCGTGGAGATCGTGGATGCCGACGAGCATGATCTGGTGGGTAGTGTTCTGAGCATGGAAACCCGATGAGGAGGCGCACGTGGTGACGAGGCGGGGAACGGTGTGGGGCGTGGCGCTGGCGGCGTGGGCGTTGGCAGCAGGGCCCCTCGAGGCCCAGCGTCCCGATCTGAGCGAGTTCGACTACGAGAACCTCTCCTTCCGCGGGATTGGAATCGACGTCGGATTCCTGGCTCCCAACCGCGTAGAGTCGGCGTTCAGTGTCGGCGGTCGGGTCGATCTCGGATACCTGGGACCCAGCTTCCGTATCGTCCCCCATGCAAGCTACTGGTCCTCGGACTTCAAGACGGGGGAGGTTCGGGAGTTGGAGGATCAGGTGCAGGCGCTCATCGAGCAGGAGCTTCCCGCTGGGACGCCGGCGCCCACGGTGAACCTCGGCAGCATCACCTGGTCCGATCTGGCGGTCGGTCTGGATGGCCACTTCGTCTGGGCCATCCCGTCCCTGGGGGTGCTGAGCTTGGCGGGCGTCGGGGCCACGGCCCACTTCCTCAACGGATCGGGTGCGGCCATCGAGGGCACGTTCGTCGAGGACCTCTTGGACTCGTGGACGGTGGGCCTGAACGCACACGGGGGTCTCGAAGTCCCCATGTCGGAGCGGATGCGCGTGTACGGCATTGCCCGCTACAATCTGTTGGAGGACCTGAGGGCGTTCGAGTTCCGCCTGGGCGCGCAGGTCATGTTCGGAGAGCCTCTACCCGGAGAGCGCACGCGATGAGCCAGGCGGGGATTCGCATCGGAATCCTCGGGACCGGAGCCGTGAGCCAGGTCGCACACCTGCCTCTGCTCGCGGGTCGGGACGATGTCGAGGTCGTAGCCGTTTCGGACACGGACTCACTGAAGGCGAGGGAAGTGGCCTCCCGCTTCGAGATCGGACAGGTCCTCGACGACGCCGACCTGATCGGGGACGACGGCATTGACGCCGTGGTGGTGGCCACGCCCAACCACGTGCACGAAGCCCAGGCCTTGGCCGCCCTGAACGCCGGCAAGCACGTGTTGGTCGAGCGACCCATCGCGCTCACGGCCGCCGGGGCGCAGCGCCTGATCGACGCCGCCAAGGCCAACGACCGTGCCCTGATGGTGGGCCTGTCCCACCGCTACCGGCCCGATGTCACGGCGCTGCGATCCTTTGTGGCCGGGGGAGAGCTCGGGCCCGTGTACTCGGTCTCCGGCAGCGTTCTCAACCGCAAGGTGGCGCTGGCGCGCACGCCCTGGCGGCAGCGGCGCGCGGAGGCGGGCGGGGGAGCGCTGATGGACCTCGGCGTGCAACTCCTCGACCTGTGCCTCTGGCTGGTGGGGTACCCGGAGGTGGCTCGTGTCACTGCGGTGACGCTCACGGGTGACTACGAGGTCGAAGACGCCGCCGTGTTGCTCGCCGAATCGGACTCCGGCATCGCCATCTCGCTGGAGGCGAGCTGGAGCCTGTTCGCCGACTCCGACCAATACCACGCCCGGGTGCTCGGTCGCGAGGGTTCGGGCTGGCTTCCCCCCCTGACCATGCATCGTCAGCTGGGTGGGCGTCCCCTCGATGTCACGCCGAGACAGTCGACCAAGGAGAACCTCTACCTCGCAGGGTACCGGCGCCTCCTGGATCGCTTCGCGGGTATGGTGATCGGTGAGCGTGCGCTCGAACGCTCCGAGGAACAGGTGCGCCTCATGCGAGTGATCGAGGCCGCCTATCGCTCGGCCCGGGAGCAGCGGGAGATCCGGGAGATCGAACCGGCGTAGCCGGGTTCCGAGCGGAGGTGAGGCCCTTGGGCAGCGCGGCTGGACGGACGCGCCGTGGCGGCGATGGGGGCGGACGACTCGCGCTCACCAGCGGAGCGCTGCTTGCGCTGTCGTTTCCCCCGGTTCCCTTTTCGCCGGCCCCGTTCCTTGTGCTGCTTCCGTTGGCGTTCGCGCTCGAGGGACTGCCGGACCGCCGCGGGGCTACCGTGCGGGCGGCGGGCTGGGGGGCCCTCGCGTTCGGGGCAGGCTGGGGGGTGCTCCTGTTGTGGACCGGGGCAGCGCTCTCCCACCGCCCCTGGTTGGGGGCGCTCGCCTATCTGGCGCTGGTCACGTGCTTCGCCGTGGTCGGAGCCCTCGTGACGGCGGCGGCCCACCGGATGCGCGCCCGTGTCGGTATGCCCTCCGCGTTGGCCCTGCCTCTCGCCTGGGTGGCGGGCGATTGGGTGCGCGGGCACCTGGGGCCGTGGGCGTTCCCCTGGCTACCTCTGCCGGTCGCGCTCACCGCTCACCCGGGCCTGCTGGCCCTGACGCCCTGGGTGGGAACGACGGGGGTGACGCTGTGGATGCTGCTCCCCCAGGGTGCCTGGGCCGGCCTCCTGGCCTCCCGGGCCTCGCGGGCCCGATGGGTAGCGGCGGCGGTCGCGAGTGCGGTCTGGTTCGCAGCGGTCCTACTGCCTGGCCGGCACCCGCTCCCCGCGCAGGGGACGACGCTCTCGCTGGCCATCCTCCAACTGGATCTGCCCGCGCACGCGCCAGTGCGGGAGCGGGCGGACAGTGCCCTGGCCCGGGCGTCCCGCTGGGAACCCACGGAGCGCTACGATCTCGTCCTGCTCCCCGAAGGGAGCCTGCCCGTGGACGTGGCGAGGAGTCCCACCGTCGTGGCACCCCTGCAGGAGCTGGCGCGGCGCGCGGGCGCGCCGGTGCTGGTGGGGGGGCTGGGCCGTGCCGCAGACGGTGCCGACGCACGTCCGACCAACAGTGTCTTTCGCATCGACGCAGACGGGTTGTCGGCCTGGCGCTACGACAAGCGCCGTCTGGTGCCGATCATCGAGCGTGCGTCCTTCCTGCAGCCGGGACGGGGGTACGCCGCCGGCCGTGAGCCGGGCCTCACCGAGGTCGGGGGTGTGCGCGTCGGGGTCCTGATCTGCTACGAGTCGATCTTTCCCGAGCTGACGCGTGCATTGGCGCGGGAAGGCGCCGACCTCATCGTCAACCTCACGAACGACGCGTGGTACCGCGAGCCCGGTCCGGGGGCGCTGGGGCTGGAGCAGCACCCGGCGCACCTGGTCCTGCGTGCCTTGGAAACGGGTCGGCCCGTGGTGCGGGTCGCCAATACCGGCCCCAGCTTCGCCGCGGACGCGAACGGGCGCGTCGGTTCGATCACGGCGCTCCGCGTCCAGGATGTGCTGTCCCTGCGCATCGCGGTGGCGCCGTCGAGCTGGACCAGGAGTACCCGCTGGGGAGATGTGCCGGGGCTGCTGGCCACCCTCGCCGTGCTCCTGCTCCTCGTCCTGTCCGGGCGCAGCCGCGCGGTTGAGTCGGCCCCCCGCTTCCACTAACTTCGGCCCGCCCGCCGACGGGCACAGAGGGCCTGGAACCCGGCCGGGGACTCCCCCCGGCCGTTGCTGTATGGGCCCACCACTTCGCACCGACTCCATGAGCGTCCCAGCGGTCGACCCGCGCCTGCGGTCACGCCTCGAACGCGCCATCCTGCGTTTCGAGGAGGTCGAGCGTGCGCTGTCCGATCCAGACGTCCTGACGGAGCCGGACCGGCTGCGCACTCTCGGGATCGAGCGCTCGGAGTTGGAGATGGCCGTCCACGAAGGACGGGCGCTGCTCTCGTTGGAGGGGCAGTTGGCCGGAGCGCGGGAGCTCGCCCACGATTCGGACGATGACGAGATGCGCGAGCTGGCCGAGGCCGAGGTGGAGGGGCTGGAGGAGCGCATCCAGGGACTGCAGGATCGCGTGCGCGAACTGCTCATCCCCAAGGACCCGCTGGAGGATCGTGCCGCCGTGGTCGAGGTCCGCGCGGGTACGGGAGGAGACGAAGCCGGTCTCTTCGCGGCCGATCTGCTGCGCATGTACCGTCGCTTGGCGGAGCGGCAGGGCTGGGAGGTGGAGCTGCTGTCCTTGAGTGAGGGCATCCCCGGCGCCATCAAGGAAGCGATCGCCGTGGTACGGGGAAGGGGAGCCTACGGTCGGCTGCGCTTCGAATCCGGCGTGCACCGCGTCCAGCGCGTGCCCGAGACGGAGAGCCAGGGGCGCATCCACACGTCCGCCGCCACCGTTGCGGTGCTGCCGGAGGCCGAGGAAGTCGATGTGCAGATCGATCCGCAGGATCTGCGCATCGATGTGTTCCGTTCCTCGGGGCCCGGGGGACAATCCGTCAACACCACCGACTCGGCCGTGCGCATCACCCATATCCCCACGGGCCTGGTCGTCTCCTGCCAGGACGAGAAGTCCCAGCACAAGAACAAAGCGAAGGCGCTCAAGGTCCTGCGCTCCCGGCTGCTGGATCGGGTGATCGCCGAGCAGGAGGCCGAGCGTGCGCGCGAGCGGCGCCTCCAGGTGGGCACCGGCGATCGCTCCGCCAAGATCCGCACCTACAACTTCCCGCAAAACCGTGTCACCGACCACCGGATCGGGCTGACGCTCTACCGACTCCCCGAGATCCTCGACGGAGACCTGGGAGAGCTCGTCACGGCGCTGCGTTTGGCACAGGAAGAGGAGCGGCTGGAGAGCGAAGACGCGTGAGCACGCGTCCAGCGCCGGTCGAGCCCCCCGTGGAGGGGGCGGCCTGGACGCTCCTGCACCTGCTGCGCTGGAGCACCCAGTACCTCGAGCAGAAGGGTCTGGAGCGACCTCGGCTCGATGTGGAGCTCCTCCTGGCCCACGCACTGGGCGTCGGGCGCCTCGACCTCTACCTCCAGTTCGATCGTCCGCTGGAGCGGGCCGAGCTCGACGCCTTTCGCCCGCTCCTCCTGCGCAGGGGGCGGCGGGAACCCCTGCAGTATGTCGTGGGATCGGCAGCCTTCCGGGAGCTCGAGCTGCTCGTCGACCCCAGGGTGCTGATTCCGAGGCCCGAGACCGAGGGGCTGGTGGGTCACGTGCTCGATTGGGCCGCTGCGCGGGGTGCTGGGATCACCGGCGTGCTGGAGATCGCGACCGGGTCGGGCGCCATTGCGCTGTCGTTGCGACGCGAGGGCAGCTTCGGTCGCATCGTCGCCTCTGACCTCTCGGGCGACGCGCTGGAGGTGGCCCGCGCCAACGCCGCCCGCCTGGGCCTCACGGATGTCGAGTGGCGCCAGGGTGACGGCTTGTCCGTCATCGAGTCGGGCGAGCGCTTCGACGTCCTGGTGGCCAACCCTCCCTACGTGGCCTGGTCCGAGCGGCCCGCTCTCGCCCCCGAGGTGGCCGACTACGAGCCCGCCCAGGCACTCTTCGCCGACGAGGAGGGCCTGGCCCTCGTCAACGTGCTGATTCGCGACGGGGGTCGGGTGGTGGCCCCGGGCGGGTTGCTGGCGCTCGAGATCGGCGCCGGGCAGGGGGCCCAGGTGGCGGACCTCGCCCGGGACGTGGGAAGCTGGGAGGAAGTTCGCGTCGCCGAGGACTTGAGCGGCAAGGATCGTTATCTTCTCGCCGCCAGGCGGTCCGTCTAGGGCCGTCCATCGTGGTTCAGGGGCCCTGGAGGCCCGGACGAGGGTGAGGGGACCGGCATGTCGGCACTGTTGAACATGGCAAGGGATCTGGGAGGCGCACTGGCCCGGACCGACGAGTACCAGGCCCTGCGGCGGGCCATCCGGTCGGCCGACGAGGACGCCGACCTGACCCGACTGCGGGACGAGATGGACGCCTTGGAGGCTCGGGTCGCCGAGGCGCTGCGGGGGGGTCAGGAGCCCGAGTCCGAACTCGCCGAAGCGTACAATGAGACCTTCGGTCGCTTGCAGACCAACAGCAGCTACCAACGGTTGGTCGCCGCGCAATCGAATTTCGACAAGGTCCTGATGCGTGTGAACGAGACCATCACGCAGGGTCTCGAAGAGGGCGGCGAAAGCCGCATCATCTTGCCGTCGTGAGCGCCCAGCGCGAAAAGGGCCTGAAGGCGCTGCGCCTTCCGGTCTATCGTATCATCGAGCCGGCGACGCGCTGGTTGGTGCGGAATCGAGTACACCCCAACGCCATCTCCACGCTGGGATTCGTCTCCACGGTGGTGGCGGGCTACCTCTACCACACCGACCACGTGCGGACGGCCGGCTTCTTCGTGCTGCTGGGAGGCCTGTTCGACATCTTCGACGGCCGCGTGGCTCGGGAGAGCGGCCTGGCCTCGAAGTTCGGGTCGTTCTACGACTCCACCATGGACCGCATCAGCGAGGTGGTCGTCTTCGTCGGGCTGCTCTCGCTGTACAACACCGTTCGCACCGAGCTCGCCGACGTCTGGATGATCTATATGATCGTGCTGGCTCTGGCGGGCTCCATGATGGTGAGCTACACCCGTTCCCGTGCGGAGGCACTCGGCCTCGACTGTAGCGTCGGGTTCATGCAGAGGGCCGAGCGGGTGGTGCTTCTGGGTCTGGGCTCGATCTTGTTCGGGCTGATGTGGAACGGGGCTGTCATCAGCGGCATCATCGTGCTGATGGCCATTACGACGAACATCACCGCGATCCAACGCATGGTCTGGGTCTACCGGCACGCGGCCGGGGTCCCGCTGGAAGCACCGACACCGCCCCAGGCGGCGTCGGCTGGCACGTCCAATCCTCCGGTCTGACGCCGGAGCTCACCGAACACGCAAGGAGAAGCACCCGTGATGCAACGGCCGGAGATCCGCCCCGCTCAGGGCAAGGTCGGCGTATTGCTCCCCGGGCTGGGAGCGGTGGCCACCACCGTCGTCGCCGGAGTGGAAGCCGCCAAGCGAGGACTGGCACGTCCGATCGGCAGTCTCAGCCAGATGAACACGATCCGGCTGGGCAAGCGCACGGAGAACCGCGCTCCGCTCATTCGCGAGTTCATCGGCCTGGCCGAGCTGGACCAGCTCGTCTTCGGCGCTTGGGACCCGATCCCGGACGACGCGTTCGACAGCGCCATCAACGCGGGCGTCCTCGAGCGCAGGCACCTGGATCCGATCGAAGAGCCGCTCCGGACGGTCAAGCCCATGCCGGCCGCGTTCGACCGCAGCTACGTCAAGCGACTCGACGGGACCAACGTCAAGAAAGCGTCCAGCAAGCGTGAGCTGGCCGAGCAGCTGCGCGAGGATATCCGCGCCTTCAAGCGGGACAACGGATGCGATCGCCTGGTGATGGTCTGGTGCGGTTCCACCGAGATCTTCCTCAAGCCCACCGAGGTCCACCAGAGCATCGAAGCCTTCGAGAAGGGGATGGAGGACAACGATCCCGGGATCGCGCCCTCCATGCTCTACGCGTATGCCGCCATCATGGAGGGCGTGCCTTACGCCAACGGCGCTCCCAACCTGTCCGCCGACTTCCCGGCGCTGGTGCGGCTGGCCGTCGATCGCAACGTGCCCATCGGGGGGAAGGACTTCAAGACCGGCCAAACGCTCATGAAGACCATCCTGGCGCCCGGCCTCAAGGCGCGCATGCTCGGTCTGAGCGGCTGGTTCAGCACGAACATCCTCGGGAACCGTGACGGCGCCGTCCTCGACGATCCCGAGTCGTTCAAGACCAAGGAGGAATCGAAGCTGGGGGTGCTCGAGCACATCCTGCAGCCCTCCATGTACCCCGAGCTGTACGGGGACATCTACCACAAGGTCCGGATCAACTACTATCCGCCGCGCGGCGACAACAAAGAAGGCTGGGACAACCTCGACATCTTCGGATGGATGGGCTATCCCATGCAGATCAAGGTGGACTTTCTCTGCCGCGATTCCATCCTGGCGGCGCCGATCGTCCTGGACCTCGCCATCTTCCTGGATCTCGCCTCGCGTGCGGGGATGCGAGGGGTCCAGGAGTGGCTCTCCTTCTACTTCAAGAGCCCCCAGGTACCGGCCACGGGCCTGAGCCCCGAACACGATCTGTTCATCCAGCACTGGAAGCTGAAGAACACGCTGCGTTGGCTCGGGGGCGAGGAGCAGATCACCCACCTCGGGATCGAGTACTACGAGTGATCCTGGCGACCTGCCGGCGGACGGCAGAACGATGACGGACGCCGTCCGCCGGCGGGGTGTGTTCGTAGTGCTCGAAGGCCCCGAAGGGGCGGGCAAGACCACCCAGGCCGCCCGTTTGGCCGAGTGGGCGCGTGCGGGCGGCCTCGAGGTCCGCACCGTGCGGGAGCCGGGGGGCACGGCCATCGGAGAGGCGATCCGCTCCCACCTCTGGGTGCGGACGGACCTCGAGATCGGACCGGTGCCCGAGTTGCTGCTGGTGTCGGCCGCCCGCGCAGCCCTGGTCACCGAAGTGATCGTCCCCGCGTTGGAGCGCGGGGAAGTGGTGCTGGCGGACCGCTTCGCGTTGTCCACGCTGGCCTACCAAGGGTACGGCCGGGGGCTCGACCTTCAGCACATCCGGCAGGTCACGGAGCTCGCCACGGGAGGAGTGGGGCCGGATGTGACGCTGCTGCTGGATCTCCCCGACGAGGCCGGGACCGCACGCCAGCGGGCCGCCGGGAAGCACCACGACCGGATGGAACGCCAGGGAGCGGAGTTCCTGGTCCGGGTACAGCGCGGCTACCGTGAACTGGCTGCCACGGAACCGGGTATGGTCAGGATCGACGGCACTGGCTCGGTCGAGGCGGTGGAGGCGAGGTTACGAGAGGCCCTGGTGGCTGAGCTTCCCGAGTTCTTCGGCAGCTTGCCGACCGGCTCCTGACGCACTGGAGGCAGATCGCAATGAGGCTGAACCGATCACTCCTGGGGCCCGCGCTGGTCCTCGGGATCGCCGTTCTGACGGGAGGCTGGTTCTTCCAGCAGGGCACCGAGCGGGGAGCACCCGGCTTTCTCCGCGGCCGCCTGTTCGATCAGGTGGCGGATCTGGTCAGCCAGAACTACGTGGAAGACGTCGACCAGGAGGAGCTCTACAACGCCGCCATCGAGGGCATGTTGGAGCGACTCGGGGACCCCAATACGGCGTTCCTGCAGCACGACGACTATCGCAACTTCGCCATTCGCACCGAGGGCAACTACGGTGGGGTGGGCCTGGAGGTGGTCGAGCGCGAGGGGTACGTGACCGTCGTGACAGCCATGCCCGGGACGCCCGCGCAGCGGGCCGGCATCCGGGCCGGCGACCTGATCGTGGCCGTGGATTCGGAGCGGGTGGTCGGGGAGGGGAGTTCCGACAAGGCCGTCGATCGCCTTCGCGGCCGGCCCGGCACCGAGGTGCAGATCGGCGTGCAGCGTCCCGGCGTCGAGAGCGAGCTCGAGTTCCTGGTCACGCGCGAGCGCATCGAAGTGAAATCGGTGCCGTTCCACGCGATGCTCGGGGAGGACATCGGCTACGTACCGCTGCAGATCTTCTCTGAGACGTCGACCGACGAGGTCGGCGCCGCGATCGACTCGTTGCGGGCGGAAGGCGCACGCGGAGTGGTGCTGGATCTGCGCGGGAACCCGGGTGGCGTCCTGGACGCGGGAATCGGGATCTCGGAGTTGTTTCTCGACGCGGGGGCGGACATCGTCGAGACGCGCGGACGCGCGGAGATGCAGTCGGAGACGTATCGTGCCACGCGTGCGCAGCGCTATCCCGGTTTCCCCCTGGTGGTGTTGGTGGACGAGCGGTCGGCGAGCGCTTCCGAGATCGTCGCGGGTGCGCTGCAGGACCATGACCGCGCCCTGCTGATCGGCCACCGCACCTTCGGCAAGGGATCGGTGCAGACGCTCTATCCGCTCGCGGGTGGAGACGTCCTCAAGCTTACGACGGCCCGCTGGTACACGCCGGTGGGACGGTCTATCCAGAAGGACCGGTCGGAACAGGTGGCCGAGCTCTCGTCCGGTGCGCTCTCCCCCTTCGGACAGCTGGTGCCGAGAGACGGAGAGGTCGATCTGCCGACCGTCCGTTCCGTGGGTGGGCGCACGCTGGTGGGTGGCGGCGGCATCACCCCCGACCTGACCGTGCTCCCTGACACCTTGCCGACCGAGGCGCAGCAGGCAGTCTTCGAACTCTACAAGAGCGGGGGTGCGCTGAACCGGTCCATCTTCGACTTCGTGATCAGCACACTCGCCGATCGGGGTGAGTCGGCCGGACCGCCCGTCCAGGTGACGGACGCCCTGATGGCGGACCTGCGGCGCGTCTTGGAGGCGGCTGGTGTCGAGGCGGACGACGCGGTGTGGCGGGCTGCAACCCCGTTCCTGCGCAACACGCTGCGCACCGAGCTGGCGCTGCAGGCCTCCGGCGAGAAGGCGCAGTTCCTGGTACAGGCCGAGGCGGATCGCGCGTTGATGCGCGCGGTGGAGGCCCTGCGCTCGGCGGGCACGGATGCGGGCGCCCTCGTCCGGGTCGCCCAGGGGGGCGAGGGGGCTCTGTGAGTGTCTCATCCTGGGCTAGCGACGCCCCCGCGCGGCTGCGAAGATCCCGGGCCTGGGAGGGGCTGCGTCCCGGTTCCACGTGAGTAACCGCGTCGCGGTTCTGCGTGGCTCGGTCGAGGAGTCGAGCCACGCAGTACATGTGGCGGTCGCCGATGCGGAGGGGCGTCATCTGTGGGGGGCGGGGGACCCCTCCCGCGTCACGTTCTTCCGGTCTTCCGCCAAACCGATCCAGGCGCTCCCACTCGTGGAGGACGGCGTTTGCGCCAGGTTCGGATTGGAGTCTTCCGACCTGGCGATCTGTTGCGCTTCCCATGGAGGGGAGCCGGTGCATGTCCGGCGCGTGGCTGGCCTCCTGGACCGGATCGACCTCACGGAGGACGCCTTGGAGTGCGGTCCACAGGTGCCGATGCACGCCGCGTCGGCCGAACGACTGATCGCGCAAGGAGCGACACCCGGACGCATTCACAACAACTGCTCCGGAAAGCATGCTGGGATGTTGGCGCTGGCGCGCTACCACGGATGGCCTACGGCCGGCTACAGCGAGGCCGCCCACCCGGTCCAGCAGCGGATGTGGGCCGAGGTCGCCCGCTGGACGGGCCGATCCCGTGAAGACATCGAGGTGGCGGTGGACGGATGCGGCGTGTCTTGCTTCGCTCTGCCCGTACTCGACATGGCGCGGGCCTACGCGCGGTTCGCGGATGCGGCGCGCCGGGGAGAGCCGGCCGCCTCCGTCGTGGAAGCCATGACTGCGCATCCGTACGAGGTGGCGGGGAGCGGTCGGCTGTGTACCGCGCTCATGGAGCGCACGGGGGCACGTCTGTTCGCGAAGGTGGGCGCAGAGGGGGTGTACGGAGCGGGGTTGCCGGAGTCGGGAGTGGGGATCGCCGTCAAGGTGGAGGACGGCGGCTGGCGCGCTGCCGGCGTAGCCCTGCTCGCGGTCCTGGAGACCCTGGGGGCGTTGTCGGAGGACGACCGTGCTGCGCTCGCGGAGCATGCGCGTCCTCTGGTGCGCAACACACGAGATTGGGTGGTGGGACGGATCGAGTCGAAGGTCGACCTGCGGCGCCTCCATGACTGAAGCCGAGACCACCGAGACCGCGGCACTGGTCGAGTTGTCGGCGGCGCTCGGAAGTTCCGAGGGGCGGGGCCTCGAGGAGGCGGTGGCGCAGGCGGCGCGCGTCGCCGGAGCCCGCGCCGTGGAGGAGACGCTCTTGCAGGCGATCCTCTTCGCGGGCTATCCGCGGGTGCTGGCTGCGTTCGGACTGTGGAGGGAGCATGTGCCGCACGCCGAGCCGCCGCTCGAAGAGGACGAGCGCTCTTGGGCATCTCGGGGGCCCGTCGTCTGCGCCCGGGTCTACGGTGAGCAGTTGGAGCGTCTGCGCGAGAACGTAAGGTCCCTGCATCCCGATCTGGAGCGTTGGATGGTGAATGACGGATATGGGAAGGTCCTGGGCAGGCCCGGCCTCGATCTGGAGCGCCGCGAGTTGTGCGTGGCGGCGCTGCTGGCGGCTCAGGGAGCCTATCCGCAGCTCCACTCACATCTTCGGGGTGCGCTGCGTGCCGGAGCACCCACCGCGGCAGTAGAGGCGGCACTCGATGCGGCGGCCCGGGTCTCGCCGGGAACGACCGCTGAGGCGCGCAGGGTGTGGGCGCGCGTGCGTACCCGGACGGAGCGTGCCTGACCGATGTTCGTCGATCGTGCGGTCATCACTGTCACGGCGGGTACCGGGGGAAGCGGGTCGGACGCCTTTCGGCGCGAGAGCGGCGTGCCTCGCGGTGGCCCCGCGGGAGGGGACGGCGGGCGTGGAGGAGATATCGTGCTGATCGCCGATCCCCAGCTGGGTACGCTCCTGGACCAGCGCTACCGCCAGCACTACCGGGCCGAGCGGGGAGGACACGGTGAAGGCAGCAACCGAACCGGCGCGTCGGGGAAGACGCTCGAGATTCTGGTCCCTCCCGGGACCATTGCGCGCGATGCCGATACCGGGGAGCTGCTGGGCGAGCTGCTCGAGCCCGGGGACCAGCTCGTCGTAGCGCGCGGTGGCCGCGGAGGTCGTGGCAATGCACGCTTCGCCACATCGACCAATCAGGCCCCGCGACGCTGGGAGCCCGGCGAGGAAGGAGAGGAGCGGCGGTTGGAGCTGGAGCTGAAGCTCATCGCCGACGTCGGGTTGGTGGGGCAGCCCAACGCCGGGAAGTCCACGTTGCTGGCGGCCATCTCGGCGGCGCGGCCCCGCGTCGCCGACTATCCGTTCACCACGCTCACACCGGCGCTCGGAGTCGTGTCCCTGCCCGGCTTCCGATCGTTCGTGGTCGCGGACATCCCGGGCATCATCGAGGGTGCGGCCGAGGGAAAAGGGCTGGGCCATCAGTTCCTCCGACACATCGAGCGCACCCATACGCTCGCGTTGTTGGTGCCCGTCGATGCCGAGGATCCCCAGGCCGAGTACGAGGGCCTGCGAGACGAGCTCAGGTCCTATTCACCGGAGCTGGCCGCACGACCCCATTGCCTCGTGCTGACCAAGTCCGACCTGTTGTCGTCGGAGCAGACCGTCCCGCCGATCCGCGCGCCCGAGGCGTGGGGACGCTTTCAGATCTCGGCCGTGACCGGCGCCGGTGTGCGGGAATTGCTGGAAGGGCTCTGGGAGCGGGGCGTGCAGCGCGCAGATCCGGAGCCTGACGAAGAGAGTGAATGGATGCCCTGAAGGACGAGCAATCTGCCGCGGTCACGCTGGCGCTGGCCTACCCCACGCGGGGCCGGACCCTGGGTGACAGTCTGCGGGCGAGCGGCTCGGCGGTCGCCGCACTGACGGAGGCTGCCCGGGGTGGGACCCGCCTGCCGGCCCTGCCGCCGGAGGAGTGGCGGGCGCTGCGCGCACGGGCCGCCGCGGTGGTCGCTGGATCCGATCGTGACGGCACGCACGTCGTTCCCTGGGGGTCGGCCGCCTACCCGGACCGACTGCGGGCACTGGCCGATCCACCGGCCGTGCTCTTCCTGCACGGCGAACCCAGGCTGCTCGCCCGCCCGGGCGTCGCCGTCGTGGGCGCGCGCAACGCATCGCCCTATGGCCTGCGTCATGCCGAGGGCCTGGCGCGGCAGCTCTCGCAGGCCGGTGCGGTGGTGTTCTCCGGCCTCGCCCTGGGAATCGACGCCGCGGCCCACCGAGGCGCCCTGGATGGGCCGGGCGGTACCGTAGGTGTCCTGGGGGCAGGGCTCGACGTTCCCTATCCGCACCGGCACCGTGATCTGCGACGGCGCATCGTGGAGCGGGGCCTGTTGGTGACCGAATTCGCTCCAGGTACACCGCCGCTTCCCCACCACTTCCCGCAGCGTAACCGGATCGTCGCAGCGCTGGCGGCGGCCGTCGTGGTGGTAGAGGCGGGAGAGAAGAGCGGTGCCCTGATCACGGTCGATCACGCGCTCGATCTGGGCAGGGCGGTCTTTGCGGTGCCGGGCCGCATCGACAGCGCCCGCTCACGGGGCTGCAACCAATTGCTCCGGGAGGGCGCGGGCGTGGTGGTGAGCGCCGCCTCCCTGTTGGATGATCTGGTCGGCGTGCTCCCCTGCGCGCTACAGGTGCAGCCGTCCAGCTGGACCCCCGACGATCCGAGCGCCGCCCACGTGTGGCGTCGTCTCGATGAGCCGTTGGGTCTGGACGATCTGCGACTGCGCACCGACCTGCCGCTCGCCGACCTCTTCGCCGCGCTGACCGCGCTCGAGCTGGAAGGCCGCGTCGTAAGGATCGAAGGAGATCTCTACGCGCGGGCGGACGTGTGAGCGCGCCCGTCCGATCCGTGTACGTGCACGCGCCGTTCTGCGCGCGGCGCTGCGCCTATTGCGACTTCGCGGTGCACGTGGACGCGCGTCCGGACGCGGCCGCCTGGGTGGACGCCATCGCGCGCGAATGGGCGTTGCTTCGGGATCTGGACGAGGCCCCTATGGGCCTGCTGCGCACCCTGTATGTGGGTGGGGGCACGCCCTCGCTGCTTGGCGTGGACGCCATGGAGGGACTGCGCGCGATCTTCAGCGCGGTGCTTCCCAGCAGCGGACTGGAGTGGACCGTCGAAGCCAATCCGGAGAGCTTCGACGCCCCGTTGGGGGACGCCTGGAGGCGGACAGGGGTCAACCGGCTCAGCTTCGGCGTGCAGAGCTTCGACCCTGCGGCCCTGCGTTGGATGGGCCGCCTGCACGGTCCCGACGGAGCCGAGCGGGCCGTGGGACTGGCACGCGCTGCCGGATTCGACAATCTGAGCCTGGACCTGATCTTCGCTCTGCCGCTCCGCTTGGAACGCAACTGGCGGGAGGATCTCGAGCGGGCCCTGGCCCTGGAACCGGAGCACATCAGCCTCTACGGGCTCGGTGTGGAGGCGCGTACGCCGCTCGGCCGGGCCGTCGCCGAAGGGCGGGAGGCCCCGGTCGATGAGGGACAGTACCGGGAGGAATTCCTGACCGCCGTCGAGGTGTTGGGCGCGGCCGGGTACCAGCACTACGAAGTATCGAACTTCGCGCTGCCCGGTCGGCAATCCGCGCACAATCAGGTGTACTGGAGTGGTGAGCCCTACCTGGGGCTGGGGAACGGTGCCCATAGCTACCGGCCTCCCCGCCGACGCTGGAACCTCCGGGATTGGGCGGAATACAGGGAGCGCGTCCACTCAGGCCACCTCCCCCGGGAGGAGGAGGAGGTCGTCGAGGGGGCGTCCCGGCGCCTCGAGCGGATCTGGCTCGGTCTTCGCATCGAAGCGGGGCTGGAGATGAGGGGATGGACGCCCCTGGCGATGGCGCTCGTCGAGCGATGGGTGGACAGCGGCTGGGCAGAGCGGACGTCGGGGCGGGTGCGGTTGACCTCGGAGGGCTGGCTGCTGCTGGACGAACTGGCCGTCGCGCTCGACGGCACGCTCGCCACTGCCGACCCGCTCTTCGCCGCAGACGGTTGACGAGCTTCACAGGGTACCGAAGAATCGGCTCGATGTCCGACGAACGACGTTCTACAGCGCAGACGCCCGACCCGCTCAACGAGCGCGAGAGAGGCGTGCTCGAAGCCGTGGTGCGCAGCTACGTCAGCACGGCCGAACCGGCGGGGAGCCGCACGCTGGCGCGCGGCTTCGAGCTGGGTGTCTCTCCGGCTACCATCCGCAACACGATGTCGGATCTGGAGGAGAAGGGGTACCTGTATCACCCCCATACCTCGGCGGGGCGCATCCCGACGGACCGCGCCTACCGGTACTTCGTCGATCAGATCATGCGTCCGGCCACGATCACGAGCGCCGAGCGGGAGCGCCTGCACACGGAGCTCGGCACCGGGTCCACCGGGATCGAGTCGCTGGTCCGGTTGGCCACGCGTGCCCTCAGCTTGATCACGCGCGAGCTGGGCGTCGCGATTGCTCCGGACATCGACGAAGCGGTCCTCGAGAAGCTCGACCTTGCGCAAGTCTCCTCCAGCAAGGTGCTGCTGGTCGCCACCATCCGGGGCGGGCTGGTCCGCACGGTCTACGTGGACCTGCGCATCGAAGTCCCCTCCGACACGCTGCTCACCCTGACGGTCATTCTCAACGAGAGACTGGCCGGGCTGACCTTGCGCCAGATCCGGGAGACGCTGCTCGATCGCCTGCGGGGGAGCTTGGACGACGATCCGGCCGCCGAGGAGTTCCTCAACGTCTTCATCCAGTCGAGCGCCGAGCTGTTCTCCCTGCCGACCTCTGCGGAAAGCAGCGTGCACATCGGTCACACCAGTGTCTTGGCCGAGCAGCCGGAGTTCACGAGTAGCGAGAGCCTGAAGAGCTTGATCGAGCTGACCGAGAAGCGGGACCTTTTGGCGGATGTGCTCACGGAGCGTGCGCTGGGGTCGGGGCTGACGGTCACCATCGGCCGGGAGCACGCTACCCTCGAGCTCAACGACCTGACCCTGGTCACGGCCGAATACCGGGCGGGCAACCTGAAGGGTGTGCTGGGCGTGATCGGACCGACACGCATGCCCTACGAGAAGGTGGTCGCGATCGTCGACTATACCTCGTCCCTGATCTCGCGCGTGCTCACCGTTTGATCGCGCCCGGCCTCATCCCATGTCGACGGATTCGATGACCGACTACTACGAGTTGCTCGGCGTGGCGCGCGACGCGTCCGCGGACGAGATCAAGAAAGCGTACCGGCGCCGTGCGCTCGAGTACCACCCGGATCGCAACGCCGGGTCGAAGGAGGCCGAGGAGCGCTT
Organism: Gemmatimonadota bacterium; assembly: GCA_041390105.1. Lineage (NCBI taxonomy): Bacteria > Pseudomonadati > Gemmatimonadota > Gemmatimonadota bacterium. The sequence goes on along the minus strand of JAWKQO010000001.1, from coordinate 1,068,570 downwards.
CAAGGAGGTGACGGAGGCCTACGAGGTCCTGCGTGATCCCGACAAGCGCGCGCGCTACGACCGCTATGGGAAGGAAGGGCTCAAGGGACGCCCGGGATTCTCGGGTGGCGGCTTCGACTTTGCGGATGCGGTCGAAGTGTTCATGCGCGATTTCGGCGGGTTCGGAGGCTTCGAGGATCTCTTCGGGCGGAGTGCGCGCCGGGGTCCGCGCAGCAGCACCGGCCAAACGCTGCGCATCAAGCTGCCGCTGACGCTGAGTGAAGTGGCGCACGGCGTGAAGAAGCGCCTACGCGTGTCGCTGCTCGACCCCTGCGGGCTGTGCAACGGAACGGGGTCGGCGGATGGCAAGGGCACGGTGCGATGCCCGACCTGTGGCGGCACCGGAGAAGAACGGATCGTGCAGCGCTCGGTATTCGGCCAGTTCGTAAGCGTGACGGTCTGCCGCTCCTGTCAGGGGGAGGGCACCATCGTCGAACAGCAGTGTTCGCGGTGCCATGGCGACGGTCGGGAGCGTGCCGAACGAGAGATCGAAGTCGAGGTTCCGGCGGGGGTGAGCTCGGAGCACTTCATCACGCTACGGGGTCAGGGCAACGCCGGCCCTCGCGGCGGGCCGCGCGGCGACATCGCCGTCATGCTGGACGTCGAGGACGATCCCCGCTTCGCGCGCGAAGGAGCCGACCTGCTTTACGAGCTGACCGTGACCTTCGCGCAAGCAGCGCTGGGCGCCGACGTGGACGTCCCCACGGTCGAGGAGCCGGTCAGCGTCAAGGTTCCCGCCGGGGTGCAGACCGGACAGGTGCTGCGGCTCCGCGGCATGGGCTTGCCGCACCTGCAGGCCCGCGGCCGAGGCGACCAACTCGTGCGCGTCACCGTCTGGACTCCCGAGCGCCTCACCGGCGAACAGGAGAGCCTGTTCCAGAAGCTGCGCGCCATCGAGTCGCCCCCTCCCTCGCGGACCGAGACCAAGGGCTTCTGGTCACGCGTGAAGGAGGCCTTTGGCTCGAGCTGAGGGGGACGGCATCCCGGACCGCTGGCTGCGGGTCGCCGTGTCCGACGTGGGTGAGGAGCAGTCGGGTCTGGTCGCCGACGCGTTGGTGGCTGCGGGCGGGCGGGCCGTGGTGGAGGAGGCGGGCGCGTGGGTGACGTATGTGGCTCCCCCGGACGACCCCGAGGCCTGGGTGGGCCGTCTCGTCGAGGCGCTGGCCGAAGCGACAGGGAGCACCCACTCGGTCCAGTGGGGCTGGCAGGCCCACGAGGATTGGGAGCGGCTGTGGCGTCAGGGGCTGGGACCTCGTCGTGTGGGGGAGCGCCTGGTGGTGGCGCCGTCCTGGAGTGAGGTGACGCTGGAACCCCAGGACGTGCACCTGTCCATCGATCCGGGCATGGCCTTCGGCACCGCGGAGCACGCCACCACGCGCGTGGCGCTCGCGTTGGTGGAACGCGCCGTTCGGGCTGGCGATCGCGTGCTGGACGTGGGGACTGGATCGGGGATACTGGCCATTGCGGCCGTCCGCTTGGGAGCCGCCCAGGCGCTGGGGATCGAGTTGGATTCCTACGCGTGTGCCGAGGCCGAAGAGAACGTGCTTCGCAACGGTTGCGAGGGGCGAGTGCAGATCGCCTGTCGCGCCTTCGAGCCGGACGACGACTGGGGCCGCTTCGAGGGAGTGGTGTCCAACATGGTGAGCCGCCGGCTACAAACCGCCTGGCCCGGATTGCTGCGAGCGGTGCGCCCGCGGGGCTGGTTGGTGTTGAGCGGGTGCGAGCTCCATGAGCGCGAGGGCATGGAGTCGCTCGCGCGGCGCCACGGCCTCGACCTGGTGCAAAGCCAGATGGACGAGGGATGGTGGGGCGGGCTCTTCCGGGCGCCCTGAGGCTTGCCGTCCCTCGGTGCTAGGCTCCCTCCGGATGGCCGGCCGCCACCAGCCAGCGCTCGGCCTCGCAGGCCAGACGGACCAGCCGCGTGAGCGCGCCGGTGGACGTGTCATCGACTGCAGCGCCCAAACCCAGCAGAGTCGCGTGCAGGCAGCGCAGAGCCGGCCGCTGGCTCGGGCACCGGGAGTCACGAACCACCACCCAGGGTTCGAGACGAAGGCCACCTGCGTTCTGTGCGGCCGGTGGAGCGTGGCGGCCTCTGGCCTGGCGCCAGGGCCCCTTCCAGGGGTCGAGCATCCGAAACGCCTCCGGAGGCGTGGGGTCGAAGCCGTTCGCAGTCCCCGAGGGACGCGCCCGCCGCTGGCGGACCGACAGAACGCGCGACAGCGGTGCGACCGGGGTGGCGGAAACGGCAGCGTCGAGGTCGTTGGGCATGACGGTCTCCTCGGGTGGGCGCGGATGGAGGGATGCGACGATAGACCCCGGCGGCGGGCACGACCATGGCGCGGCGAGCCGGGGCTGCCGCCCGGTCCTTGATTGACCCTCCTGGGGTGCCGCGCCAGCTTTGGAACCCACGCGTCCCAGAAAACAGGGCACAGAACCGGTGACCACGGAAACCCTCAAAGACCGCTTGCAGCGCGATCTGATCACGGCGCGCAAGGCCCGCGACGCAGAACGTACGTCGCTCCTGTCGATGACCCTCAGCGAAGTGAAGAACGCCGAGATCGACAAGGGGTCGGCGCTGGGGGACGATGAGCTGCTCCAGGTGGTCTCCCGCGCCATCAAGCGGCGCAAGGAGGCGGCGGACCAGATGCGGGCCGCGCGACCGGAGCTCGCCGCCAAAGAGGAGCGCGAAGCCGAGTGGCTGCAGGCCTACATGCCCGCACCCCTCGACGAGGCCGCCGTCCGTGCCCTGGTCCGGGAGGCCGTCGCCGGTGGGGCTGCCGATCTGGGGGCGGTGATGGGCAGGGTCATGCCTCTCCTGCGAGGGCGCTTCGACGGCAAGGAGGCCAACCGGATCGTGCGGGAGGAGTTGGGTTCGTGACCCCTTCGGCGGGCATGGGATCCTCCGCGGGCGTCGGCCGACCGGGCCGACGCCCGCGCTCGCGTGGAGACCCGCCCTGGGGTGCGCGTACGCTGCGTGCCTTGGAATGGGACGACACGTTGGCTCTGGTGGCGGCGCACGCTGCCAGCGAGCCGGCCCGCGAACTGCTGCGCGGCCTCACGCCCTCGGCGGACCGCGACTGGATCGAGGCGGAGCTCGATCGTGTGGTCGCCATGGGGCAGATCCTGGAGAAGGTACCCTCGTTCGCGATGCCTGCGTTGGCCGACACGCGTGCCATCACCGCGCGGCTCGCTCGCGACGGTGCCGTGCTGGACGGACCCGAGCTGATCTCGATCAGGGCCCTGCTGGGAGGGTCCCGGGCCCTCCGCGACCTGCTGTCCGGTGCCGAGCCACCCCTGCAGGCACTGCGAGCCCGTTTGCTGTCCGACGAGGGTCTCGAGCGCCTGATCGACCAGACGGTCGATGGGGACGGCGAGGTCCTTGACCGCGCCAGTCCCGAGCTTGCTCGCGTGCGTCGGGAGCTCCGGGGCGCGCGCGCACGCCTCGTCAAACAGCTCGAGGAGACGATGTCTCGTTTGCCGGACCGCGTGCGCGTCGCCGACGCGTCCGTCACGGTCCGCCAGGGACGGTTCGTCATCCCGGTGCGGCGCGAGGGGAGGGGAACGCTGCCTGGCATCGTGCACGACGAGTCGTCCTCGGGGCAGACGCTCTTCGTCGAACCGACGGCCGCGGTGGAGGGCATGAACCGCTTCCGGGAAGCGGAATTGGAGGAGGCGCGCGAGATCCACCGCATCCTCGCGGACCGCAGCGCGCGCTTGCGTCCCCACGCAGCGGATCTGCTCGATTCCTTTCGCGCGGGTGTAGAGCTCGACGCGCTGCATGCCCGGGCCCGCTACGCGGCTGTGACCGAGTCGGTGCGACCCGAGTTGGGCGCATCGGACGGTCCGCTGCGCATCCAGCGTGGCAGGCATCCGCTGCTGCTCGCGCGTGGTACGGTCGTTCCCTTCGACCTCGAGCTGGCAGCGGACGAGCGAGGCGTCGTGGTCTCCGGCCCCAACGCCGGAGGCAAGACGGTCCTGCTCAAGTCGGTGGGACTGGCCGTTGCGCTCCTGCACTCCGGCGTGCTGCCGCCCCTGGGGCGGGGCAGCGTGCTGCCGCTCGTTTCGAGAGTCTTCGCTGACATCGGGGATCGTCAATCGATCGCCGAGAGCTTGTCGACGTTCTCGGCGCATCTGTCTGTACTCAAGGACATCCTCGACCAGGCGGACTCGAGTGCCCTGGTCCTGATCGACGAAATGGGAACCGGCACCGACCCGGCGGAGGGTGCCGCCCTGGCGGAGGCCGTGGTGGAGGAGCTGGTGTCGCGAGGTGCGCGTATCCTGGCCACTTCCCATCTCGGCGCGCTCAAGCGTCTGGCCGACGATGACCCACGGGTGGTCAACGCCTCCCTGCGCTTCGACGGGGACCGCATGGAGCCCACGTTCGAGTTCATCAAGGGTCGCCCGGGGCGGTCGTATGGCTTGGCCATGGCCCGGCGGACCGGACTGCCCGACGAGGTGCTGGCCCGGGCCGAGCGTCGGGTGGACGACACCGAGCTGCGCATGGAGCAGCTGCTCGCGCGCATCGAAGCTGAAGAGCGCCGCGCCGCTGCCGATGCCGAGGCGGCCCGACGGCACCGCCTGGAATTGGAGTCGCGCCTGGCGGAGGTGGCCGCCCGCGAGGCGGAGTTGCGCGAGCGCGAGCGCACGGCGGTGCGCGATGCCAAGACCGAGGCGCGCAAGATCCTGCTCGATGCCCGAGCTCAAGTGGAGGAAGCCATCGAGGAGGTGCGCACGGCCACCGACCTCGAGCGCTCAGCCCGGGAGGCTCGCCGAGCGGTAGAAGCGGCCGCCGAGCAGATCCGCGTCTCGGAGCGGTCCAGCCCGGCGGACCGGGACCTGGCCGTTCAGCCCGGTGACCGCGTGCGGGTGGGAGAGAGCGGCGGCATCGGCACCGTCGTCGAGGTCGAGGAGGGTCGCGTCCTTGTCGAGCTCGACAACGGCCTGAAGGTCCGCGTGGCTGATGTGCGGCGCCTGGACGCGGCGCCTCCGCGCCGCGAGCGCCGACGTGCCGCGATCTGGACTCCGCCCGAACACCTCGCATCCCACGAAGTGGACCTCCGGGGACTTCGGGTCGATGAGGTCGAGTCCGCGCTCCTGCGTGCTCTGGATCATGCCGTGTTGGCCGATCTCCCATCGGTCCGGGTGATCCACGGAAAAGGGACGGGCGCCCTGCGGGCGCGCGTGACGGAGCTGCTGGCGGAGGAACCCCGGGTGGCGGCGCTGCGACCGGGAGGGGAGGGTGAGGGAGGCACTGGGGTGACGGTGGTGACGCTGCGATGATCCCGGACGACGTGGTCGAAGAGGTACGCTCGCGCGCCGACATCGTGGAGGTGGTCGGCGAGGTGGTGGACCTCAAGCGTTCGGGGAAGGACTACAAGGGTCGCTGCCCCTTCCACGACGACAACAGCCCCAGCTTCTACGTGGTGCCGTCCAAGGGCATCTACCACTGCTTCGGATGCCAGGAAAGCGGAGACGTATTCACATTCCTCATGAAGCGTCAGGGGCTCGAGTTCGTCGATGCGGTACGGCAGGTGGGCAACCGATTCGGCATCGAGGTCCGGGAGATCCGGGGCCAGCGACCGGAGGACGACCCCAACCGTCCCTTCTTCGAAGCCAACGCGTTCGCCCGCGACTTCTTCAAGGAGCGCCTGGGCGCAGCGGACGGGGAGCGGGCGCGGCGCTACCTGGAACAGCGGGGGGTCTCCGAGGCCGTCGCGGAGCGCTTTCAGCTCGGGTTCGCGCCGGACGCCTGGCATGAGCTGCGGGACGCGGCTGCCCGTCACGGCATCGATGAGTCCCTGCTCCTGTCGCTGGGACTGCTCAGCCAGAGCGAGAAGCGTGACCAGCCCTACGACCGGTTCCGTGACCGGCTGATCTTCCCGATCGAGGGGTCCACCGGCCGGGTCATCGGCTTCGGGGGACGGGTACTGGGCAGCGTTCCAGGCCGGCCCAAGTACGTCAATTCGCCCGAATCGCGGATCTACCACAAAGGCAAGGAGCTGTATGGGCTCTCCTGGGCCCGCCACGAGATCCGGCGCCAGGACTTCGCGCTGCTGGTGGAGGGCTACATGGACGTGGTCTCGCTGGCCGCCGCCGGCGTTCCCAACGTGGTGGCCAGCCTGGGGACGGCCACCACGCGGGAGCAGGCCGAGCTGCTCCACCGCTACACCCAGCACGTGTACCTGCTGTTCGATTCCGATGCCGCCGGTCTCAAGGCCACGTTCCGGGCCGGGGACGTCCTGCTGGAGGCGGGCGTCCGCCCCTCCGTCGTGACCCTCCCGCCGGGAGAGGACCCGGACTCCCTCGTCCGGGCCGGGGGTGGGGCGGCGTTACGTCCCTATCTGGATCAGGCGGTGGACGTACTGGATCGAAAGATCCAGATTCTGGATGAACGTGGATACTTCTCCTCGATCGACAAGAAGCGGAGGGCCCTGGATCGCCTCCTTCCGACCGTACGTGCCGCCAAGGACGCTGCGCTCCGTGATCTCTACGTGGAGCGTGTCGCGGGTCGCACCGGAGTACGACGCGAAACGGTCGAGGCCGAGTTGCAGCGTGCGCCTACTCCATCCCCGCTTCCCACCGTCCGCCGGGAACCGCCCTCCCGCCCCCCCTCGGCTCCGGTCGCGCGCCAACGTATGGGCGCCGAGCGCCAGCTCCTGTTGGTGCTCCTGCGGAATCGTGCCTGGATCCCGCGGGCGGCCGAACTGGTGGGGCCGTACGCCTTCTCGGATCGCGCCTACCGCAAGATCTACGAGCTCTTGCTGGACGAACCGGGCCTCGATCACGTTCCCGCCCATCTCGACCCCGCGGTGGAGCAGCGGCTCGAGGCCCTTTTCGCCGACCCCGAGGTGCTCGAGCACGGGGGAATGGTCTTCGAGGATGCGGTGGCTGGCATCCGCATCGCCGAGTTGGATCGTCGGATCGATGCGCTCGACCAACAGATCCGGAGCGCGCCCGACGACCAGGCCGGGGAATTGCTCAGGCAGAAGCAGGCGTTGTTGCAGGAACGACGAACTCTCGGTGAGAACTGGCGCCGCAGCGCCGACAAGATCAACCGGGGCCAACTGAACCAGGACGACGGGCGACACGGATGACCAACGGAAGTGAGAAGACGCTGCTGGACCTGCAGCGGATCGACGCGGAGATCCAGAAGGCCGACCACCGCCGGCTCGAGTTCGAGCCGCAGCTGGAGGCAGTGGGCGAGACCGCTGCCCGCCTGGAAACCGAGGTCGAGCAGGCCCGGGGACGGTTGAACGAGCTGAAGCTCGACGAGCGCCGCCTGGAGAATGCAGCCCGCGACAAGAAAGCCCGCCTGGACAAGCTGCAGGACCGGCTGAACAGCGTTCGGAACCTGAGGGAGGAGGCCGCGGTTCACGCGGAAGCCGACCTGGTGCGGCGCGCCATGGAAGCGGACGAGCACGAGGCGCTCAGCCTCCTCGATCTCATCCGCCGGGCGGAGGAGCGCATCGAGGACCTCGAGGCCGAGCTCGATACAGCGCGCACCGAGTTGGCTCCGCGGCGGGAGGAACTGTTGGCCGGTCAGCAAGCCGTACAGACCGAGATCGACGCGCTGGCCGAGCGCCGCGAGGCCATCGCCGCCCAGGTCCCCCCCGCTGAGCGCGCCTACTACGAGCGTGTGCAGGACAAGGGGCGCCGGGTCGTGGTGGCGGCGCTCACCGAAGACGGAGCCTGCGGGCACTGCTACGCGGTCATTCCCCTGCAGCTACAAAACGAGATCCGCCGGGGTGGCGTCCTGATCCGTTGCGAGTCGTGCGGTGTGGTGTTGGCGGTGGCGGCAGAGGTCGCGCCCGAGGACAGCGTGCCCTCGGAGGCCTGACGGCGCCCGTGGCGTCCCCATCCACCGGCCTCGAGCCGGAGTTGGAGTGGCCGCGACCTCGCTGGGTCGAACCCGGCTCCCCGGACCCGGAGGCCGTCGCAGCCCTACACCGAGCGCTTGGCCTCCCGCGGGCACTGTGTGCCTTGTTGGTGGCGAGGGGCCACGCGGACGCGGATGCGGCCAAGCGCTTCCTCCGGCCGCTGGTCGATCACTTTCATGACCCCGCGCTCCTTCCGGACGGAGCGGTAGCTGCGCAGCGGATCCTGTCCGCCCTCGCCGTGGGCGAGCGCATCCTGGTGCACGGGGACTACGACGTCGACGGGATCTCCGGCGCCGCCCTGCTGACTACGTTCCTGCGCGCCCTCGGTGGCGATGTCGTGGCCTTCGTCCCCCACCGTCTGCGCGACGGCTACGACTTCAGGTCGGCCGGCGTGACGCAGGCCCGCGAGGCGGGAGCCCGGTTGATCGTGACCGTCGATTGCGGCGTCCGCGCCCACGCGGCCGTCGCCGACGCCGCGGCGCTGGGGATCGACGTGATCGTGACCGATCACCACACCCCAGCGCCGGACCTGCCGCCCGCTGTGGCCGTGGTGAATCCCAATCGGGAGGATTCCGAATACCCCAACCGGGGGCTGTCCGGCGCAGGCGTGGCCTACAAGCTCTGCGCCCTGCTGGCGCGTGAGCGCGGACTCCCTGCCGACGCGCTGCTCCCGCACCTGGATCTGGTGGCCTTGGCCTCGATTGCCGATCTCGTACCACTCACGGACGAGAACCGGGCGCTGACCCGCATCGGGCTGCGCGCCCTCGAGCGGACCGAGCGCGTGGGTCTGGGCGCGTTGCTGGACGCCACCGGCCTGGCCGGCGGCACGATGGAGGCGGGCAAGGTGGGATTCGTTCTGGCGCCGCCCATCAACGCGGCCGGGCGCATCGACGAAGCGCGTCGCGCGCTCGATCTGCTGCTCACAGACGACACGGGCGAAGCCGCCGCGCTGGCCCAGCAGCTGGTGCAGCTGAACCGGACCCGCCAGGAGGAGGACAAGCGAACGCTGGAGCAGGCGCTGGCCACGTTGCGTCGGAGCGCCCGGGAGGGCTTGCGCCACGGCCTCGTGATCTCGGGGGAGGGATGGCATCCGGGCGTCATCGGGATCGTGGCCTCGCGCATCGTGGAGCGCGTGCACCGTCCGGTGGTCGTGGTCTCGCTGAATGGGGAGCGGGGGCGGGGGAGCGCCCGTTCCGTCCCGGGCTTCCATCTCTACGATGCCATCGACGCCTGTGGGGATCTGCTGGATCGCTATGGCGGCCATCGCATGGCCGCAGGACTCGACATCCAGCGCGACCGCCTCTCCGCCTTCGAAGACGCGTTCGACCGCATCGCCCGGGCGAACCTGGACGGCGATGCCCTCCGCCCCGCGCTCCGGCCGGACGTGGAGCTCGACCTCGCGGATCTCGACGATACGTTCTACGACCTGCTTCGCCATGTGGGCCCCTTCGGCGTCGGCAACCCCCGGCCCACCTTTTTGGCGCGGCGCGTGCCCCTCACGCGCCCCCCGCGCGTCGTGGGCAACGGACACCTGAGCCTCGAGATGGGCGCCGGGCGCGCGCGCTTCGCGGCCATCGGCTTCAGCCTGGCCGCCCGTGTGTCTCCGGAAGCGCTCGGGACCGGGCCGGTCGACGCGATCTTCCAGGTACGGCGCGAGACCTGGCAGGGACGGACCTCCCTCCGCTTGCGACTGAGCGACGTGCGGTCCAGCGCCCCGTGAGGATCATCGCGGGGCGGTGGCGCGGCCACACGATCCGGGCCCCGCGGGGCCGAGACGTGCGCCCGACCACCGACCGTGTGCGCGAAGCCTGGATGGCATCGCTGGGGCCGCGATTGCCCGGCGCGCGCGTACTGGATCTCTTCGCGGGATCGGGAGCACTCGGTCTGGAGGCGTTGTCGCGGGGGGCGCAGTCCGTTGTGTTCGTGGAACGCGCGCGGGGGGCGCTCGAGTCGCTCGACTCCAATGTGGCGGCCCTGGGCGCAGCCTCGGAGGTGCAGGTGGTGCGGGGCGATGCGCTCCGCTACTTGAGCCGGCTGACCGGAGTCGACTTCGATATCGCGCTCGCCGATCCCCCGTACGGGCAGGGGATCGAGGAGGCCCTGCTGGAGCGCTTCCTGGAACGCCCATTTGCAAAGGAGCTCTGGGTGGAGCATCGTACGCGCGACCCGGTTCCAGACGATCCCCGGCTGGAGCAGCGGCGGTACGGGGACACCACGCTCACCCATGTGTTCGCATGACCGACCGTCCACGCATCGCGCTCTACCCAGGCTCGTTCGATCCCGTGACCCGCGGGCACGAGGACATCGCCCGTCGGGGATTGCAGCTCGCCGATCGGGTCATCGTGGCCGTGGCCGAGGTGGCCACGCAGGTAAAGCGTCCGCGGTTCACGATCGATCAGCGCCTGGACATGCTCGCGCAGTCGTTCGCGGGCGAACCGGCGATTCAACCGGCGCGCTTCTCGGGCTTGTTGGTGGACTACGCTCGCGAGGTGGGCGCCACGCTGGTCATCCGTGGTCTGCGCGCTGTCTCCGATTTCGAGTACGAGTTCCAGATGGCGCAGATGAACCGAGCGCTCTCCTCGGAGTTGGAGACCGTCTTCCTGGTCCCCAATCACGATTTCGACTACCTGTCGGCGTCGTTGGTGCGGGAGATCGCTTCCCTGGGGGGAGACGTGTCGCGCTTCGTGGCGCCGCACGTAGCGGCTGCGCTCAAAGGGCCTTGAGCGGAACCTCCACGTTCCTGGAGCGGCTCCGCGAGCGGGCTGGAGCCGCCCGTTGTCGCATTCTGCTCCCGGAGGGTGAAGACCCGCGCGTGCAGGAGGCGGCGGTGCGTCTGCAGCGGGAGAAGCTCGCGCGCCCCGTGCTCATGGGTGCGCCCGCCGGTCTGCAGGTCGAGCTGCGAGAGAGGTTCGGGGAAGGGGACCTTCCCGAGGTCATGGGTGACCCGCCGGGCGAGCTGTTGGGGCGCCTACGAGACGAGTCGGTGGCGCGGCGGGGCGGCAAGCTCTCTCCGGCGGAAGCCAGCGAGCGCCTGCGGGACCCGTTGCAGCAGGCGTGCGCGTTGGTCGGAGCGGGCCACGCCGACGGCGCGCTGGCCGGGGCCGTCCGGTCCACGCCCGAGGTGATCCGCGCCGCTCTGCTCGGCGTGGGTCTCGCACCCGGACTCGCGACCGTCTCCTCGTCGTTCTACATGGACGTGGCCTCCTTCCGCGGGCTGGGCCCCGAGGTGCTCACCTTCACGGACGCGGGCGTCGTCCCCAGCCCCACACCGGAACAGCTGGCGGACATTGCCCTGGCCGCCTGCCAGGCCCGCCCGCGGGTGGTCGGGGACAGCCCGCGAGTGGCCTTCCTCTCGTATTCGACGCTGGGGTCCGCGGCGGGCCCGGCCGTCGAGCACGTGCGGCAGGCGGTCGAGTGCTTTCGGACCCTGGCGCCGGCCATTCCCGCCGAAGGCGAGTTGCAGGCCGATGCGGCGCTGATGCCTGCCGTGGCTGCCCGCAAGGCCCCGGGATCGACCGTAGCGGGTGCCGCCAATGTGCTGGTCTTTCCGGATCTGGACGCCGGAAATATCGCCTACAAGCTCGTGCAGCGGCTCGCCGGGGCCACGGCCCTGGGCCCCATCCTCCAGGGGCTGGCCCGACCCGTGAACGACTTGTCGCGTGGCGCCTCCGTGGAGGACATCGTGTGGGGTGCCTGCATCACGGCCTTGCTGGCGGTGGAACCTGCCTGAGCCGAGCGGGTTGCCCTGTCCGGACGGCTTCGTTTATCGTTTGATCGCTCGGCCGCCCGTGCGATCCGCGTCCACGAAAGTGGCCGCGCGCTCCCGATCCCGAAGGCAGACCCCGGAGGCAGGATGGGCTTCACCGTGTCTCGCGAAGGAGACATCACCGTGGTGGACGTCGAAGGTCAGCTCATCGTCGGGAACCGCCAAGAACTGAAGCAGCGCGTTCTCGAAGAGCTCGACAAGGGCGAGAAGACGTTCGTCATCGACTTCTCCAACACGGGGTACATCGACTCCTCGGGACTCGGCGTTCTGGTGAGTCTCTCGAAGAAGATCCGGGAGCAAGGAGGGGAGCTCAGGCTCGCGGGGCTCAACGAGGATCTCCGCACGCTCTTCGAGCTCACGAAGCTGGACACTCTGTTCGTCATCGCGGATTCAAGGGCCGAGGCGCTCCAGGGCCTGTGACCCAGGATTTCCTGTCCCTCATGGGGTTCGGCGACCCACGGCTGGACGATCTCGTACTCGAGCTCCCCAACGACCTGGCGGCGATCGAGTCGGCGGTCGAGTACGTCGTCTCCGCCCTCAACGGACATGCCGATCCCCGCAAGCTCAGCCTGAACCTGCGCGTGGGTCTCACCGAGGCCCTGAGCAACGCGATGCTGTACGGGAACCGGCAGGACCCGGCCAAGCGGGTGCGCGTGGAGATCATGCGGGCCGTCAGCAGCATCACGGTGCGGGTCACGGACGAGGGGCCGGGATTCGATCCCGCCTGCGTGCCCGATCCCACGTTGCCGCGGAACCGGCGGCGCCCCTGCGGTCGCGGGGTGTTCCTGATGCGCCAGCTCATGGACGAAGTCCACTACAATGAGCAGGGCAATTCGGTGACCCTGATTCTCCGCTCGGGCTCGGGCGGTTTGGGGGGAGCCCCGGCATGACCGCGGACGGCCCGGCGGGGCCGCCGCTCCCCGAAACCGCGATCCGCACCCTCGAGGACTTCAAGCGGGGCCTCGGGATCGACATCGGTCTGTTCCTTCGGCGTGATGGCGAGTGCGTGGCACTCGAGCCCGGGACCACCGGACGGCTGGACGACTTCCCCTATCGCGCGCTCATCGAAAGTCGCGTGCCTGGACACCTCGAGGTTGGGGTTTCGGGACCGCTCGCCAGCCAACCCGTGGCCGAGCTGGTCGCGCGTCAGGTCGAGCGTGCGCTCGACCACGATCACGAGGTCCATTTCTTCACCTACGAGCTGTCGGAGCGCTACGAGGAGATCAACCTGCTGTATTCGATCTCCGAGACGCTGGGCTCGATCCTGCGCTTGGAGGACGCGGCCCACGCCATCCTCAACGAGGTGTGCGACGTCCTGGCCGCGGAGCGGGGGTCGCTGTGGGTGTATGATGCCCAGGCCGACCTGCTCAACCTGGTCGCCTCGGTCGGTCGGGCTGGCCGCGAAGAGCCCATCACGGTGGACGATGCCGATGCGGTGACTGCCCGTGTCTTCCGCGAGGGGCACCCACTGATGTTCGGCCCCGAGGGAAGTGGAGGGGCCGCGGACCGCCGTCTGCCCGAGCGCCGCACGGACGTGCGCGATTCGGAGACGGTGCTCTCGGTGCCGATCCGCTACACGCCTCCCTCCGGGGTGCCTCGCACGGTGGGCGTCATCAACCTGGTCGGCCGGCGCAACGGGGAACGCTTCAATGCCAGCGACCAGAAGCTGCTGGCCGCGATCGCCAGCCAGGTGGGTGCGGCGCTCGAGAACAACCGACTGATCGCCAAGACCCTGGCCCAGGAACGCATGGGGCGGGAGATGCAGCTCGCGCACGACCTGCAGATGAAGCTGCTCCCCGCCGCCGATCGCTTTCCGCACGCGGAGGTGGCGGCCCGGGTACGCCCGGCCGAGCAAGTGGGCGGAGACTTCTACCAGCTGTTCCCTTTGGGCGGCGGCCGTGTGGGCGTGATGATCGGGGACGTCTCCACCCATGGGTTCCCCGCCGCGCTGATCATGACGCTGGTCATGAGTGCCGCTGCCATCTACGCAGCGGAGGGCGGCTCACCCGCCGGCGTGCTGGCCCGCGTGGACGGGGCCGTACGCGACGAGCTGGAGACCACCGAGATGTACCTGACGCTGTTCTACGGTGTCATCGATCCGGCGGCCCATCGGCTCGTCTACGCGAACGCAGGGCACCCGCATGCCTTCCGCATCTCGCCGGACGGAGCGGCCGTGCGGCTGGTCGCCACCGACCCCCCGATGGGCATCGCGCCCGAGGGGCGCTACGGCGAGAAGAGCTCCCCCTGGGAGAGCGAAGACCTCCTGTTGCTGTTCACCGATGGTCTCTCGGACGTCCTCGCGCGCGACCGCCGCGGAAACGGCGAGGACCGCGTGATCGCGACCGTCGTGGCCGATCGCACACGTCCCGTGGCGGAGATCGTGGCCCACCTGTTCGACCTGGCAGAGGAGAGCAACGGCAACATGCCGGCGGACGACCGCACGGCCATGTTGGTCCGCGTGTGACCCCCCGGCCATCCATCGACGCCCGGCATCCGAAGCGCTCACTCGGCCAGAACTTCCTGGTCGATCCGCGCATCGCCGATCGCATCGTGGCCGCCGTCCCCATCGAGCCCGACGATGTGACGGTGGAGATCGGACCCGGCCGCGGGGCGCTGACCGGACGGCTGCTCGAGCGGGCCTCTCGCCTGGTGGTGATCGAACTGGACGACGCTCTGGCCGCCCACTGGGAGGAGCGCGCCGCACAGGATCCCCGGCTGGACGTGGTGCACGCGGACGCGCTCACCGTACCGCTCGCTGGCATCGCGGATCCCGACCGGCTCATCGTAGTCGGCAACATCCCGTACAACATCACCACCCCTCTGCTCTTCCACGTCCTCTCCCGTCCGCGGCCCCGAGCCGTGGTGGTCATGGTGCAGAGGGAGGTCGCCGACCGCATTCGCGCAGCTTCCGGGAGCAAGACGTACGGAGCGCTGAGCGTGGGAGTGCAGGCCGTGGCTGACGTGGAACGCGTCCTGGACGTGCCCGCCGGTGCGTTCCGCCCGCGGCCCAACGTGGAGTCGACGGTGCTGCGCATCACGCCGCATCGGCCCCCTCGTTTGAGCGCGCGCGAGGAGGTCGGACTTCGCGTCCTGGTGCGGGCGGCCTTTCAGTGGCGCCGCAAACAGATGGTCAAAGTGCTCAGGGAGCATCCCGACCTGGCGCTCGGAGCCGCCGCTTCCCACGTTCTGGACGCGGTCGGGTTGCCTCCCGAGGCCAGACCCGATCAGGTCGAACCGGGGCGCTGGGTAGCACTGGTTCGAGCGCTGCTCGAGCAGGATGAACCTTGGGGCGTGACCTTCCGTCGAGCCCTGGACCGCGACCTCCAAAGCCCGGCATCGTCTACGTGAGTGAATCCCCCCGATCGCTCCTGGCCCGTCTCGGCCTGGACCGGCGTGAGCTACGCGCCTGGGCGATGTACGACTGGGCGAACTCGGCCTTCGCCACGACCGTCATGGCTGCGGTCCTGCCGGTATACTATCAACAGGTCGCGGGCTCCGGCCTTCCGCCCGGGCAGGCGCTGACGTACTGGGGCTACACCACCAGCCTCGCACTGCTGTTGATCGCCGTCGCCTCCCCGGTCCTGGGCGCCGCTGCCGACTTCCTGGGAGCCAAGAAGCGGTTCCTGGCGGGGTTCGTCGGACTCGGCGTCACGTTCACAGCGGCCCTCTGGTGGGTGCGGGAAGGCGACTGGCTGTACGCGTCGGCCGTCTTCATCCTCGGCAACATCGGGTTCGCTGGGGCCAACGTCTTCTACGAGTCGCTCCTGCCCCACATCGCCGACCACGATGAGATCGATCGGGTGTCCACGGCGGGCTACGCGATCGGCTACGTCGGGGGGGGCCTGCTGCTGGCTCTCAACCTGGCCTGGATCCTATCGCCGGGAACGTTCGGCATACCCGACACCGCGACGGCATCCCGGTTGTCGCTGCTCAGCGTCTCGGTATGGTGGCTCGTGTTTTCGGTGCCGGTGTTCCGGCGCGTACCGGAGCCGCCTGCGCATGCCTGGCGGGCGGAGGCCGGCCAGAACCCCATCCGGGTCGGCTTTCAGCGCGTGGTGGGTACGTTGGCCGAGGTCCGGCGCTTCCGGCAGGTGTTCGTGTTCTTGATCGCGTTCTGGTGCTACAACGACGGCATCGGGACCATCATCAAGATGGCGACCATCTATGGCGCCGACATCGGGATCGGACAGACGCACCTGATCGGTGCGCTCCTTCTGGTCCAATTCCTGGGGATCCCCTTCACGTTCGCCTACGGAATGCTCGCCGGGCGGATCGGCACCAAACGCGGAATCTACCTCGCCCTGGTGGCGTACACCGGGATCTGCGTGCTCGGCTTCTTCATGCGCTCGGCGTGGCATTTCTGGGCACTCGCCATCCTGGTCTCCATGGTGCAGGGTGGGTCGCAGGCGCTGTCCCGCTCGCTCTTCGCGTCCATGATTCCCAGGGACCGCTCTTCGGAGTTCTTCGGGTTCTTCAGCGTGGGCGAGAAGTTTGCGGGGATCATGGGGCCGCTGCTCTTCGCCTTGATCAACCAGGTGTCGGGCCAGAGCCGCTACTCCATCGCCTCGTTGATCGTCTTCTTCGTGATCGGAATGATCCTGCTGGGTCGTGTCGACGTCGACGAAGGGCGCCGCGCCGCCCGCGCCGAGGACGAGCGCCTCGCCCGGGGCCTGCTGGTGACGCACTGACGCGTCACGTTGACCCGGTCCGGTGGGGGACTATCTTGTGAAGGATTTCACAAGTTTGGCCCCCGTGTCCCGCAAGATCTCCGACTCGACCGTACGCCGGCTCTCGCTCTACCTCCGCTTCCTGGAGGAGTTCGAGCACGAGGGGGTCGCCACCGTCTCCAGCCGTCAGCTGGCCAGCCAGGGGGCGACCACCGCGGCACAGGTGCGCAAGGACCTCTCGCTGTTCGGCTCGTTCGGGAAGCGCGGGCGGGGCTATGAGGTTGCCGACCTGGCGCGGAAGCTGAAGGCCATTCTCGGCCTGGGACGGCGGTGGCGGGTGGCGTTGATCGGTGCGGGGCGGATCGGGTCGGCCCTGGCCGAATACGGGGACTTCCGGGAGCGAGGCTTCGATATCGTCGCCGTCTTCGACAGCGATCCGGCCAAGGTCGGGCGACGGCTCGCCCGCCTCACCGTGGTGGCCGAGCGCGACATGGAGCGCGTCCTGGCCGACACGCCTGTAGATATCGCCATCGTGGCCGTGCCCGTGGGAGCGGCGCAGGCCGTGGTGGACCGGGCAGCGGCGGCCGGGGTGCACGGGTTCCTCAACTTCGCGCCCACGCAGCTGCACGCTCCGGAAGGCATCGCCCTCCGGGACGTGAACATGTCCATGGAGCTGGAGGCGCTCGCCTACTCGCTGAGTCAGGACGCGGACGCGTGAGCGCGAGCCGGCCTCGCTCCCTGGTCGACCGCGCCTATCGCCTCCTCGAATCGGGACCCCACACCACGCTCCACGTCGCGGCCGAGGTGTTGGGGCTGTCCGGGCATCCGGGGGCCGCGTCCAAGGCCGTCTTCTCGCTCCTGGGCGGAGACAGCCGTTTCGCAGTCGATGGGGAGGGCGTGTGGTCGCTGGCGCCCGGTGCCGTGCCGGTGGGACAGCCGCTGCGAGAGCTCGCCTTCGCCGTCGTGGATGTCGAGACGACAGGGGGCCCCTTCGCGCGGGGCCATCGCATCACGGAGGTAGCGGTCGTCGAGGTGCGGGGCGGTCGTGTGGAAGAGAGCTGGCACACGCTGGTGCACCCGGGACGCCCGGTCCCCCCTTCCGTCTTCCGCTTGACCGGAATCTCGGACGCCCTGTTGGCGGGTGCGCCCTACTTCGACGAGGTCGCCACCGAGGTGGTGCGGCGCATCGAAGGGCGCGTCTTCGTGGCCCACAACGTCGGGTTCGACTGGGGCTTCCTGTCGCGCCAGATCGGAGAGACCTCCGGCACCGTGCCGCCCGTGCCGCGGCTATGCACGGTTCGCTTGGCCAAGCGGCTGCTGCCCGAGTTGCGCAACCGCAGCCTCGACGGGTTGGCCGACCACTTCGACGTGCCCATCTACGAACGCCACCGCGCGCATGGGGATGCCATGGCCACCGCGCGAGTGCTGGTGCGGCTGTTGGATCTCGCCGAGCGCATGGGCCTCTCCGACCTGTTCGCCCTGCAGCGCTATCTTCGATACGTACCCGAGCGGCGCGCACGTCGCTCGCGCGCGCAACGAGACCTCTTCGGACGGACTCCAGAATGAGCACACCTGCGACTCCGGGAGGCGTGACCAGCTTCAACGTGGGCACGCTGCGTGTCCACGCGCTGGAGGCAGGACTGCAGCGCCTCGACGGCGGTGCCATGTTCGGCGTGGTGCCCAAGCCGCTCTGGGAGAAGCGAATCCCTGCCGACGCGCGCAACCGCATCCCGCTGGCCATGCGCTGCCTCCTGGTGGAGGCGCCCTCCGCGCTGGTGCTCGTCGATACCGGAGCAGGCGACAAGGAGTCCGAGAAGTTCAAGGACATCTACGGCCTGGAGAACGCCGGCACCCCCACCGCTCTGGAAGACGCCATCCGGGCGACGGGTCACCAACCCGAGGACGTGGACATCGTCGTAAACACGCATCTGCACTTCGACCATGCGGGCGGGAACACGCGACGAGGACCGGGCGGGGAAGGCGCCCCCGTGCCGTCGTTTCCGCGAGCGCGCTACGTGGTGCAGCGCCGGGAGATCGAGTTCGCCCGCTGGGACAACCCTCGCATCCGAGCCAGCTATCTGCCCCCCAACTACGAACCGGTGGCCGCCGCCGGCCTCTTCGACTTGCTCGAGGGCGAAGCCGGGGTCACTGAGGGAGTCCGGGTGCTGCCGACCCCCGGACACATTCCGCATCACCAGTCGGTGTTGGTGGAAAGCGCCGGCGAGACCGTGATCTTTCTGGGTGACGTGTGCCCGACCAGTGCCCACGTGCCCCTCCCCTGGATCATGGGCTACGACGTGGAGCCGCTCGTCACCCTCGACACCAAGACGTGGCTGTGGAAGCGGGCGGTCAACGAAGGCTGGACCCTGGTCTTCGAGCACGACCCGATCGTGGTGAGCGCGAGGCTCCAGGGTGACCCTGGTCGGCCGGAGTTGGTGCAGGTGGTGGAGGCACGGTGAAGCGCATCCCCGGCCCCCCGCTCCCGCTGTATCTTTCGGCGGCCACCTTGCCCAGGTGGTCGCGTGTTTCCAGAACCCGTCCCGCCGGATTTCCGGAGAAGGTCACGCTATGAACAAGGCCACTACTCCCGTCCTCCTCAGAGGCTCGGCTCGCACCCCCATCGGGCGCTTCCTGGGGGGTCTGTCTTCGCTTACCGCTCCCGACCTCGGGGCCATCGCGCTGCGCGCGGCCGTGCAACGGTCGGGGATCGACCTCGCGGATGTGGACGAGGTGATCATGGGCAACGTCGTGACCGGCGGTGAAGGCCAGGCGCCCGCACGCCAGGCCGCCGTCCGCGGGGGTGTCCCAGCCACCGTGCCCGCGCTCACCGTCAACAAGGTGTGCGGCTCCGGTCTCAAGGCCGTGATGCTCGCCGCCCAGGCGATCAAGGCCGGAGACGCCCGACTGATCCTGGCCGGCGGCATGGAGTCGATGTCGAACGTACCCTTCTACCTGCGTGGGTTGCGCGAGGGCGTGAAGTTCGGCGACCAGACCGTGCAGGACGGGCTGATCTACGACGGCCTCTGGTGCTCCTTCGGCCACTGCCACATGGGCGGTCACGCCGAGTACACGGCGGCCAAGGCAGGCGTGAGCCGCGAGGACGCCGACCAGTTCAGCCTGCGCTCCCACCAGAAGGCCATCGACGCCATCGAAGCCGGCCGCTTCCAGGACGAGATCGTCCCGGTCGAGGTGAAGACGCGGAAGGGCGTGACGGTCGTCGACACCGACGAGTCGCCTCGCAAGGACACCTCCCTCGAAGCCCTGGGCAAGCTGCGTCCGGCGTTCCCGAACGACGCTCCCAAGGACATCGAGACCCTGGTGGTCACCGCCGGAAATGCCCCGGGGCTGAACGACGGTGCGGCCGCGATCGCCGTGTGCTCCTTGGAGTATGCCGAAGCGCACGGCCTGGCCGTGGAGGCCATCATCACCGGCTACGCGTCGGGCGCCACCGAACCCAAGGACCTCTTCTTCGCACCGGTGCAGGCGGTCCAGAAGCTGATGGCCAAGGACGGCAAATCCATCGGGGACTACGACTTGTTCGAGGTCAACGAGGCCTTCGCCGTCCAGGCCATCGCCGACATGCGTCAGCTGCAGATGGACGAGGCCAAGGTGAACATCAACGGCGGGGCGGTGGCGCTGGGGCACCCCATCGGCGCCTCGGGCACCCGCATCCTGGTGACCCTGCTGGGGGCGCTCGCAGACACCGGCGGCTCGTCCGGCATCGCCACACTTTGCCTGGGCGGGGGCAATGCGGTGGCGCTCTCCGTGGAGAAGGTGTAGATCACGCCGGAGCCCGGCCTCCCATCCCCTCCGACGAGGAACCTCTGTGCGACCCGACACCAGGCATTGGATCCATTCCCCGGTTGCGACCCAGGCCCTGACGCAACTCGCGGCCGTCGCCCTGCTGGCGGCTGCGGCGCGCGTGGCCATCCCGCTCCCGGGCACGCCCGTCCCGGTGACCCTGCAGCCGGTGGCGGTGCTGCTGGTTGCCGGGCTGCTCGGGGCTGTCCCAGGCGCCCTGGCGGTCGGCACCTACGTGCTGGCGGGGGCACTCGGTCTTCCCCTGTTCGCCGGCGGCGGTGCAGGTCTGCCCTGGCTGATGGGGCCGACCGGAGGCTATCTGGCCGCTTTCCCGGTCGCCGCCTTCGTGACCGGTCGGGTCCTGGCTGGGCGGACGGGCCTGCTGCGGACGGCGCTGGGGACCGGCGCCGGTCTGGCCATCATCTTCCTGGGCGGAGTGTCCCAGCTCGCGCTGGTGTCGGGACAGGGTCTGGGCGGCGCCTTCCGACTCGGCGTGCTGCCGTTCCTTCCCGGGGCCGTGATCCAGGCCGCGTTGGCAGCCGCGCTGCTGGCGGCGATCCGCGGAGGACGTGGCGTCCGGGGCTGAACCCCGGGAGGTTCGGTCGGTGGCGGAGGACCCTCTTGGCGCCGGCTGGTGGGGGCTCGTGGGGCGTCTCGCCCTCTTTTTCGGAGTTGGCACCGCGCTCGTCCTGGTGGCCGACGCTTCGGGAGCGACTGCGTGGCTGGGAGGGGCGCTCACGTTGCTCTGGGCGTCCGTGCTGGCGGGCTTCGCGGTCCTGCGGCTGGACGGCCTGCCGCCAGGGGCGCTGGGCTTCCCCCTGCACGCCGGGATCCCCCGGGAGTTGGGGCTGGGTCTCGGCCTGGGGCTGGCGCTGGGGCTCTGTGCGACGGCCCTGGTCGGACTCGGTGGGGGCCTGGCCCTGACGAGGGAGGCCGGCACGCCCCTGGGCTGGTTGGCGGCAGGTTGGCATTCCCTGGCGTTCTTCGCGCTCCCGGCCGCCGCTGAGGAGGCGTTGGCTCGCGGCTACCCCTTCCAGGTTCTGGCCGCCCGGTTCGGGGGCCTCCCGGCGTTGGGGCTCACCAGTGTGGCCTTCGCCGCTCTCCACCTCAGCAATCCGGACGTGACTCCGTTGGCGCTGGCCTCCCTGGCCGCGGCCGGCGCCCTTCTCGGCATGGTGTACCTTCGCACGCTGAGCCTCTGGTGGGCCTCGGCCGTCCACCTCGGCTGGAACTGGGGGCTCGGGTTCTGGGCGGACCTGCCCGTCAGCGGCCTCGATCTGGTGGATGCCCCTTACCTGGTGGCCGCGCCGCGCGGTCCCACGTGGTGGGGCGGGGGTGCCTTCGGCCCGGAGGGAGGCCTGGCGGCCCTGATCGTGCTCTGTGCAGCGACGGTTTGGCTGGCTCGCACGGGGCGGCTTTCACCAGCCCCGGCGACACTGATGCGCGGTCCTCTACCGCGGCTGCGGATGCGGCACTCGTCGGAGGGGTCGGAGTACTAGGCAGGCTGTTCCCGGACGGCTCTCACGGACGGAAGAGGAATGAAGCTCGAACGCGTTACGGTGGTCGGCGCTGGCACCATGGGGAACGGGATTGCCCATGTGGCCGCCCTCTCGGGCCGGCAGGTGCGCCTGGTGGACGTGAATGAGAAGGCGCTGGCCAGCGGCCTGGCCACCATCGAACGAAACCTCGACCGACAGGTGAAGAAGGACCTGCTCAGCGCTGACGACCGATCCGCCGTGCTGGCCCGCATCGGAACGGACACCGATCTGGCGGCGGCGGCGGGCGCGGCCGACATCGTCATCGAGGCGGCACCGGAACGCGCCGATCTGAAGAACCAGATCTTCGCCGTGATCGACGAGGCCGCTCCGGCGGGGGCGATCCTCGCCAGCAACACGTCCTCCATCTCCATCACGCAGATCGCCGCCCGCACCCGACGCCCCGAAGCAGTGATCGGGATGCACTTCATGAACCCGGTGCCGGTCATGAAGCTGGTCGAGGTCATCCGCGGGCTGGCCACCTCGGACGAGACCACCGCAGCGGTCTTCGAGCTCTCGCGCGAGATGGGGAAGGAGCCGGTGGAGGTCAACGATTACCCGGGCTTCGTCTCCAATCGCGTCCTTATGCCCATGATCAACGAGGCGATCTTCTGTCTGATGGAAGGGGTGGGGGAGGCCGAGGCCATCGACACGGTCATGAAGCTGGGAATGAACCACCCGATGGGTCCGCTCGCGCTCGCGGACCTCATCGGACTCGACACCTGCCTCAACATCCTCGAGGTCCTGCACAGCGGCCTCGGGGATGATCGCTATCGCCCCTGCCCGCTGCTCAGGAAGTACGTGGCGGCCGGATGGTTGGGGCGCAAGGCGGGGCGCGGCTTCTACCGGTACGACGCGTAGATGATGCTCTCGACGGAGCAGTTGGAGCTACGCGCCCTGGCCCGGGAATTCGCCGCCGGTGAGTTGAGACCCCACTCCGCGCGCTGGGACGCCGAGCGCGCCTATGATGCGGACCTGCACGGCAAGCTGGCCGAGCTGGGCTTCCTGGGACTGAGAGTGCCCGACGCCTTCGGGGGGTTGGGGCTGGATGCGCGCACCTACGTCACGGTGCTGGAACAGATCGCCTGGGGCGATGCCTCCGTGGCGCTGGATCTTTCCATCCACAACGGACCGGTGGTGGAGCTGTTGCTCGCTTTCGGAAGCGACGCGCAACGCACACGGTGGTTGACACCGATGGCCTCGGGCGACGTGCTCGGGGCCTTCGCATTGACGGAGCCAGGGGCCGGAAGCGACGCGGCCGCAATCCAGACCACGGCCACGCGCACCTCCGGGGGGTGGCGACTGAACGGCCGCAAGCGCTGGGTCACCAACGGTGCCTGCGCCGGAGTGGTGGCGGTGTTCGCTCGCACGGGCGCGGGACCTCACGACCTCGGGGTCTTCCTGGTCGAGCCCGGCTCCGACGGGTACCGCGTCACGGACCGGGAGAGCACGCTGGGGCTGCGGGCCTCCGAGACGGTGGGCGTCGACCTCGATCTCGAAGTGTCCGAGGAAGCTCTGGTGGGCGAGGCCGGCGGCGGCTTCGGATACGCGATGCGCGCATTGACCCTCGGCCGCCTCGGAGTGGCGGCCCAGGCCGTGGGCATCGCTCAGGCGGCCGGGGAGCACGCGACCCGCTATGCCCGGGAGCGTCAGCAATTCGGGCGCCCCCTCGGCGAGTTCGGGGCCATGCAGGAGAAGCTGGCCGCGGTGGCGATCCGCGTGGCAGCGGCCCGCTCGTTGCTGTGGTCCACCGCGGAGCGTCTGGATCTGGCCGGGACCGAGGTCACCTCCAGCGACCTGACGCTGCCGGCGTCGTGCGCGGCGGTCAAAGTGCTGGCCAGCGAGACCGCCATGTTCGCCGCTGACGAAGCCGTCCAGATCTTCGGCGGCTATGGCTACATGCGCGACTATCCCGTGGAGAAGCTGATGCGGGACGCCAAAGGAACCGAGATCTACGAGGGAACGAACGAGATCCTGCGCTGGGTGGTCGCACGTGACCTCTTGCGCAGGGACGACTGACCGTCGGGCGACCGAGTCCCGACCACGATAGGACGACCCAAGAATGAAGATCTTCGAGGCTCTCGAGACCCGCGGACACGAGCAGTTGGTGCTCTGGAGCGAGCCCGAGCTGGGATACAAGGGCATCATCGCGATTCATGACACGACGCTCGGGCCGGCGTTGGGCGGCACGCGTTTCTGGAACTACGAATCGGACGACGCGGCCATCGTCGATGCACTGCGACTGTCCCGCGGCATGACCTACAAGGCCGCCATCACCGGACTGAATCTGGGTGGAGGCAAGTCCGTCATCATCGGAGACAACAAGGCGCGCGATCGCGAGATGATCTTTCGCGCCCACGGACGGGCCGTGGAGTCCCTGGGGGGGCGTTACATCACGGCCGAAGACGTCGGGACCTCTGTGGACGACATGGAGTTCGTGCGCATGGAGACCGATTCGGTCGTGGGCCTGCTGGGTCGCTCGGGGGACCCCTCTCCGGTGACCGCGTACGGCGTGTACCGTGGCATCAAGGCGTGCGCGCACGAGCGCTACGGCACCGACGATCTGGACGGCAAGCACGTGGTGGTGCAGGGGCTTGGACACGTGGGCTACTACCTGTGCTCCTACCTGCACGAGGACGGTGCTCGGCTCACCGTCACCGACATCGACGCCCAACGGGTGCAACGGATCGTCGAGGAGTTCGGGGCAACGGCCGTAGGGACGCAAGAAGTCTACGGCGTCGACGCCGATGTGTTCGCACCCTGCGCGCTGGGGGCGATCGTCAACGACGATACGTTGAAAGTGTTCAAGTTCGACATCATCGCGGGTGCGGCCAACAACCAGTTGGCCGAGGCGCGGCACGGCCAGGCCGTGCAGAGCCAGGGCATCCTGTACGCACCCGACTACGTGATCAACGCGGGTGGGCTCATCAACGTCTACGGCGAGCTCAACGATTGGGCGCCCGAGCGCGCCCAGCGCAAAGCCGGTGACATCTACAACACCCTGCTGCGCATCTTCGCCCATGCCTCCGAAGAAGGCGTGCCCACCAGCGAGGCGGCCGATCGTCTGGCGGAGCAGCGCCTCCAGGAAGCCCGCATCCTGCAGCGAAGCTGGGTCTGAGAGGTCCTACGGAGAGGAGTTGCGAGTGGAGCACCTGAAGGCTGTCGACCCCGAGGTCCACGCGGCCATCCGCTTGGAGGAGCGCCGGCAGGCCGGCCAGCTCGAGATGATTGCCAGCGAGAACTTCGTCTCCCCGGCGGTGCTGGAGGCGATGGGAACGGTGCTCACGAACAAGTACGCGGAGGGACTGCCCGGCAAGCGCTATTACGGCGGTTGTGAGCACGTGGACGTGGTGGAGGAGCTGGCCCGCGAGCGGGCCAAGCGCCTCTTCGCTGCCGCCCACGCCAACGTCCAGCCCCATTCCGGAGCACAGGCCAACATGGCCGTGTTCCTGGCGCTGCTGCAGCCGGGCGCCACCGTGCTCGGCATGAGCCTGAGCCACGGTGGACACCTCACGCACGGCTCGCCGGTCAACTTCTCCGGTCAGCTGTACGACATCCGTGCGTACGGCGTTCGCGAAGACACGGGACGCATCGACTACGACGCGTTGCGTGCCCAGGCCCGTGCCGAACGGCCTCGCATGATCATCGCGGGGGCCAGCGCCTACCCACGGATCATCGACTTCGCGGCGTTTGCGGACATCGCTCGCGAGGTGGGCGCGCTCCTCATGGTGGACATGGCACACATTGCGGGACTGGTCGCCGGCGGCGTGCACCCCACACCCGTGGGTCATGCCGATGTGGTGACCACCACCACGCACAAGACGTTGCGAGGTCCGCGCGGCGGCCTGATCCTCTGCGAGGACGCCCACGCCAAGGCCGTGGACAAAGCCGTGTTCCCAGGCACGCAGGGCGGACCGTTGATGCACGTGATCGCCGCCAAGGCCGTTGCCTTGAAGGAGGCGCTGGCGCCCGAGTTCGCGGGCTATGCGTCGCGCGTGGTCGAGAATGCCCAGGGGCTGGCCGACACCCTCATGGAACGAGGGCTGTCGCTGGTGAGCGGCGGGACGGACAATCATCTGGTGCTGGTGGACCTGTCCGGGCACTCGCTGACCGGGAAGGATGCCGAGGCGCGGCTGGAGCACGCCGGGATCACCGTCAACAAGAACACGGTCCCCGGCGAGCAGCGTTCCCCCTTTGTCACCTCCGGCCTTCGCATCGGCACCGCTGCGCTCACGACACGCGGGATGGGACCAAGCGAGCTCAGGCAGATCGCGCACTGGATCGCCGACCTGCTGGACGCGCCCGCCGACGAGCGGGTAGGGCAGGAGGTTGCGAGCCAGGTGCGCGAGTTGTGCGCCCGCTACCCACTGCATGCGGAGCCCGTCCCGGCCTGAGCCGGGAGCGGCCCGCAGGGCTTCCCGGCGGCCGGTCCCGGGGGGCTGGCGCCGCCAGGGCCCTCCGCCGACATTTGCGCCCATGACCGAACTGCAGTTCGCCGAAGAGATCCTGGAGCAACTCCAGGAGCGGAACCCACGGTTCCACGGGAAGGCGTATCTTCTCGTGCTCTCCGCGTTGCATCGGGTCATCGCTACGCTGCCCGAGCCCCGGCACATCTCCGGGAGGGAGCTCTCGGAAGGAGTGCGGGGGCTCGCCATGGAGCAGTACGGGCCCATGGCCCGGACGGTCCTGGAGCATTGGGGCATCCATACGACCGAGGACCTCGGCGAGATCGTGTTCGCCCTGGTGGACTGTGGCGTGCTGATCAAGCAGGAGCACGACCGCGTGGAAGACTTCAGCGACGTCTTCGATTTCGAGGAGGCCTTCGAGCGGGATTACCCGTGGGAGGCGAGGCTCTAAGCGTTCCGGGCCGGGCGGCCCGGGATCGTGCAAGACGACCGCGCCGAGAGGTGGAGAGTCAATGGCGGATGATCGGGGATACCCCGGCTGCATGAAGTGCTCAACGGGGACACTGCTCCCTTTGTCGGACTACGGGCGTGACGGTGCGCCCATCCGCTTCAAGGCGTGGGTGTGCTCGAACCCCGAGTGCGGATTCAACATCCGCATCGACAACGGCGAGATCACGCTGGGTCGGGCCATCGGCCCCAGCTACAAGTAGGGGCTGCGTGCCCGGGGCACGCGCTGCGTCGCAGGGGGGCGGATGACGTCGCCACCCGCGGGCTTCCTCCATTCTCTCACCGGTGTTCCCGATCTCGCTGCACCCACGGGCCCCGAGGCGTCGGCCTTCGACCGCTGGGCCATCGAACAGCGGGGTGTGCCTCAGCCGGTCCTCATGGAGAATGCGGGTCGTAGCGCCGCGCAGGTGCTGTCTCGACTCTTCCCCGCCGGCCCCGTGGTGGTTGTGGCTGGCACCGGCAACAACGGCGGCGACGGCTGGGTGCTGGCGCGGACGCTGTGTGCCTGGGGCCGATCGGTTCAGGTGCTGACGGTCGGGTCGGACCCTGGGCATGCCGCTCTCGGGCACGGCTGGTCCATCCCGTCCGCCTCCAGCGAAGCTGGGGGACTGGGCGAGGCGCTGGCCGGCTCCGAGGTCGTCGTCGATGCGGTGTTGGGCACCGGGCTGCGCGGGGCTCCACGGGAGGCGCAGGCCAGGGCCATCGAGGCCATCACCCGCTCAGGCCGGCCCGTCCTGGCCCTGGACGTTCCCTCCGGCGTCTCGGCCACCAGCGGCGCGGCCGAGGGAGCCGTGGTGTCGGCCACGGCCACGGTGGCTTTCGGCGCCCCCAAGCTCGGAACCCTCCTCCATCCCGGTCGCGCTCGGTCGGGACGCCTGATCGCCGTGGAGATCGGCTTTCCCCCAGCGGACGCGCGCTTGGGGAATGCACGGGTTCTCACTCCCGGGTGGGCAGCAGCCCGGCGGCCGCGCCGAGAGCCGGTCACGCACAAGAAGGCGGTGGGCTCCTTGCTCGTGGTGGCCGGTCGCGAGGGCATGGCCGGAGCGGCTCTGCTCTGTGTGCGCGCCGCGTTGCGTGCCGGGATCGGCCTGGTTCGGGTCGCGTCGCCTGCCTCCAATCGAGAGGTGCTGCAGCGCTGCGTGCCCGAAGCCCTCTACGTGGATCGCGAGGATCCGCGGGAGTTGGCCGAGGCGGTGCGGACGTCCGACGCCGTGGTGGTGGGCCCCGGGATGGGGCTCGACGACCTGGCCGTCCACGCCCTGGAACGCGTGCTGGCCGCGGCCTCCGCGAGTCCGGTGGTGATGGACGCCGACGCCCTCACGCTGAGCGCGGCGGGGCGGGCGCCGGGGCTGGGTGCCTGGGCCGGACAAGGACCTGCGGCGGCGACGCCCCACCTGGGCGAGTTGGGTCGGCTCACCGGGAGCGCGCTGGCAGAGCCGGAGCGCCTGGACCGGGCGCGGGGCCTGGCCGCGGAGACCGGTGTGGTGGTCCTGGCCAAGGGGGCCCCCTCCGTCGTCTGTGAGCCGAAGGGAGCCCTCTCCATCGACGTGCAGGGCAGTTCCGATCTGGCGACGGCCGGCATGGGAGACGTCCTGGCAGGGGTCGCGGGTGCCTACGCGGCCCAGGGGGTCGACCTGTTCACTGCGTGCGGCCTGGCGTTGCACGACAGCGGCGCGGCCCATCGCCGAGCCGCGCTGGGTGACTCCCTGACTCCGAGCGACCTCGTGGAACGGCTTCCGGAAGTGCGTTCTGCGCCGCCGGGCGCGAGCGATCTCGCCTTGCCCTTCGTCCTCATGGACCTCCCCGCACCGTGGTAGCCCTCCAGCCATCCTCCCTCGGTCTGGGGGCGGGCACCGAGTTCCGTTTGATCGAGCGGGCGCTCGCCGGTGCCGCCCGTGCCGGCCGGGGCGTCGCGGTGGGACCCGGGGACGATGCGGCCGTGCTCGATGCCGGTCCCCTGGCGATCAGCGTGGATCTCTCCATCGAGGGGGTACACTTCCGCCGCGAGTGGATGACGGTGGAAGAGATCGGCGAGCGGGCCACCCGCGCCGCGCTGTCCGACCTCGCGGCCATGGCGGCGGAGCCGGTCGCGGTGCTGCTGGCTCTGGGCGTGGACGGCGAGAGCGCAGCGGACGTGGTGCCGCGCCTGGTCGCGGGGGGCCGCCACGCCGCCGAGGCCTGCGGCGCCCTGGTCGTGGGAGGGGACCTCGCCCGCGTGCCTGCCGGCGCACCCTGGGTGGTCGACGTGGTCTGCCTGGGTGCCGCGCGCCGGCCCGTGCTCCGCTCGGGAGGGGAGGTGGGGGATGCCCTGTGGGTGACGGGTCGCCTCGGCGGGGCGGCTCAGGCTGTCCGGACCTGGGAGCAAGGGGGCCGGCCCGACGCCGAGGCCCTCGAGGCCTTCCTGAGGCCGACGCCGCGCGTGCGCGAGGCGCGCTGGCTGGCGGACGCCGGCGTGCTGCACGCGTTGATCGATCTGTCCGACGGCCTGGTGGGCGACGCCGGGCACCTGGCCGCGGCCTCGGGCCTCGACCTGCTGGTGGACGCCGGCGCGCTTCCGATCCACCCTGGCGTGCTTCGGAGGACGGCCGACCGTCGAGAGGCCGAGCGACTGGCTCTGGCGGGAGGAGAGGACTACGAGCTGGCGCTGTTGGCCCCGGCGGGTGCGGTGGAAGCCCTGGTGGACGATTTCCAGGGGCGGTTCGGCATCCCGCTCACGCGGGTGGGAACGGCGGTCGCCGGGCCGGGTGAGGTGCGGGTGCGGGGGCACGACGCGACTCCGCACGCCTTCGACCACTTCGCGGAGCCGGCCTGAGATGTTGCGAACGGCCTGGGTGTTGACCTATGGGGCGCTGCTCACGGCCGCCTACGCCAGCTGGGCGCTGCTCACGGGGTTGTTCCGTCCCGCCAAGGCACTGTGCCGGTGCGACCAACTGGCCCGGCGCTGGGGTCAGAAGATCGTGCGGGCCTCGGGCAGCACGGTCGAGGTGGAGGGCGCCGAGCACATCGATCCCGACCAGCCCCACATCCTGGTCGGCAATCACGAATCCTGGTTCGATGTCTTCGCGGTGCTCGGACATCTTCCCGGGCGTTTCCGCTTCGTGGCCAAGAAGGAGTTGGCCCGCATCCCGATCTTCGGACAAGCGTGGCGGATGTGCGGGCACATCTCGGTGGACCGGTCCGACCGGGGCTCGGCCGTGCACTCGTTGCAGGAGGCGGCGGGGCGCATCCGCTCCGATCGGCTGACCATCGTGCTTTTCCCGGAAGGCACGCGCTCGCCCACCGGCGCGTTGCAGCCCTTCAAGAAGGGCGCCTTCGTGCTGGGCATCCAGGCGCAGGTCCCGATCGTGCCCATCGCCATCAGCGGAACGCGACCGGTCATGCCCAAGGGCAGCTTCTTCATCCGACCGGGACGCATTCGCATCAAGGTGGGCGAGTCCATCCCCACCAAGGGCTTGACACACGAGGACCGTGAAGCGTTGCTCCAGCGGTCGTACAGGGCGGTGGCGGAGCTCAAGGAGTCCATCGGCGGGGGCAGCTCGCCGGTCGGTGAGTTCGCAGCCCCGGAGTAGGCGGAGTCTCGAGGCTCGCGCGTCGCGGGCCCCAAGCGTGCACACAGAGAAACACCAGGGAGTAGTCCGTTGCCGAAGATCATCGAAGTCCGTGCCCGCGAGATCCTGGATTCCAGGGGCAACCCCACGGTCGAGGCCGACGTGGTCCTGGAGGGAGGCACCCAGGGTCGGGCGGCCGTACCCAGCGGAGCGTCCACGGGCGAGCACGAGGCCGTCGAGCTACGGGACGGGGACAAGGGCCGCTATGTGGGGAAGGGAGTGCGCTCCGCGGTGGCCAACGTTAGTGGAGAGCTGCGCGCGGCGGTCCTGGGCATGGAGGCGTCCGACCAGTCCGCGCTCGATCGACGGATGATCGAAGTGGACGGCACCCCCAACAAGGGCCGCCTGGGCGCCAACGCGCTGCTCGCCGTCTCGATGGCCACGGCGCGTGCCGCAGCCGCTGCCGCGGGACAGCCCTTGTACCGCTATCTGGGGGGCCCCGAGGCAACCCTGCTTCCCGTGCCGATGATGAACATCCTCAACGGCGGGGCGCATGCTCCCAACAACGTCGACCTGCAGGAGTTCATGGTCATGCCCATCGGGGCCAGCTCCTTCTCGGAGGGGCTGCGCATGGGCACCGAAGTGTTCCATTCGTTGAAGAAGGTCCTCTCCTCCCAAGGAAAGAACACCGCGGTCGGTGACGAGGGTGGGTTCGCTCCGGACCTGGGGAGCAACGAAGAAGCGGTGGAGGTGGTGCTGGAAGCGATCGCCAAGGCCGGCTACCGCGTGGGCGACGACATCGTGCTGGCCATCGACGCGGCCGCGAGCGAGTTGTTCCGGAACGGCGGCTACGAGTTTCCCTGGTCGGGCGGGGAGCGGCGCGACGCCGCCGGGATGGTCGAGTTCTGGAGCGACTGGGTCGAGCGCTATCCGATCCGGTCGATCGAGGACGCGCTGGACGAGAACGACTGGGCGGGTTGGAAGGCGCTCACCGATGCTGTGGGGAGCCGCTGCCAACTGGTGGGCGACGACCTCTTCGTGACGAACTCGGAACGCTTGCAGAGAGGCATCGACCAGGGAGTGGCCAATGCCATCCTGATCAAGGTGAATCAGATCGGCACGCTGACCGAGACGCTGGAGGCCATCGGCCTCGCCACCCGGGCAGGCTACCGCTCGGTGATCTCCCACCGCTCGGGTGAGACGGAAGACACGTTCATCGCCGACCTGGCCGTGGCGACCGGTGCCGGACAGATCAAGACCGGAAGTGCGAGCCGCACGGATCGAGTAGCCAAGTACAACCAGCTTCTGCGCATCGAGGAGGAGTTGGGAAGCCGGGCGCGCTATCCCGGGAGGAGCCTCTGGGGATGAGTCGCCCGAGCGAGCCTCGGCCTCCCCGTCGCTGGGGACGCTATCTGCTTCCGGCGGTCTTCGGCATCGCGCTCTACTTCGTGGTGTTCGGAGGGGAGTACACGATCTTCGACGTGCGGCGAGCGCGCGCAGAGATCGAGGAAACCGAAGCCGAGCTGGCGCGCCTGCGCCACGTGAACGACTCGCTGAGGGCGTGGGCGGACTCGCTGAACAACGATCCGGCCGTGCTCGAGCGCATTGCGCGCGAGCGCTTCGGGTTCATTCGCGACGGGGAAGTGCTCTATCAGGTCGCGCCCGATTCGGGCGGGCCCCCCGACGAAGACCGAGAGCCGCGCACGGACAGCGAGAGCTGAGCGCAGCCCGCCGGGCTCACTCCTCTGAGTTGTCGTCGTCGCTCGCCGGGAGGCGGGCGCGCCGACGCGCGTCGCCGGGTTCGAGACCCAACGCCTTCTTGGCAGCCGAGGCCAGGGCCGCGCGCTCGGCGCCATCGGGGAGCGCTCGCACAGAGCCTTCCTCCGCGTCTTCACCTTCCCCCGCCTCCTCGTCTTCGTCCAAGGGAATGCCGCCGCCCTTCACACCGGTGGCCTTCTCGATCAGAGGACGGAACAGGTCGATGGGAATGGGGAACAGGGTGGTGGAGTTGTTCTCGGCAGCGACCTCTACCGCGGTCTGCAGGAAGCGCAGTTGCAGCGCGGCCGGGTGTTTCGAGATCACGTCGGCGGCCAGGGCCAGCTTCTTGGAGGCCTGGTACTCCCCTTCCGCGGCGATGACCTTGCCGCGCCGCTCGCGCTCGGCCTCGGCTTGTTTGGCCATGGCGCGCTTCATCTCCTGGGGCAGGTCGATGTCCTTGATCTCGACGCCCGTGACCTCGATCCCCCACGGGTCGGTGCCCTGGTCGATGATGCCGCGCACGATCTCGTTGATCTGTTCGCGTTCGGCGAGCAGCTCGTCGAGCTCGGACTGACCGATCACGCTGCGCAGCGTGGTCTGGGCCAACTGACTGGTGGCGAAGTAGTAGTCTTCGATCTCGACGACCGCCTTGGCCGGGTCGGAAACCCGAAAATAGACGACGGCGTTGACCTTCACGCTGACGTTGTCCTTGGTGATCGTATCCTGGGGCGCGATGTCCAGCGCGACGATGCGCAGGTCCATCTTCCGGAGCCGTTCGATCCCGAACGGCACCAGGAACACCAGGCCCGGCCCTTTGGCGCGCTTGAGCTTGCCCAAGCGGAACACGACGCCGCGCTCGTACTCCCACAGGATGCGGAAGCCGGTCAGGACGCCGACACCGGCCACGGCCACCACCGGCCAGAGGAAGGGGAGCAGGTCCATCGGGGTCCTCCTGGATCGCGCGCGGGGAACGGAACGGCCCCGGTTCCGAACGGAAAGGCCCGGGTTCCAGGGTTGGCAACCCCAGAGGGCGGGATTAGGTTTCCTGCCCTTCGCCGGAGTAGCTCAGTCGGTTAGAGCAGCGGAATCATAATCCGCGTGTCGGGGGTTCGAGTCCCTCCTCCGGCATCCGCCCAAGGGGTCCGCTCCGGACCCCTTTTTCGTTCTCCCGTCGTGGAGGGGCCCGTGGGCGTGGCGTTGATCACCGGGGCGTCTTCCGGACTCGGGAGCGGACTCGCTCGCGCGTTGGCCCGTGAGGGCTTCGACCTCGCGCTGGTGGCCCGACGCTCCGACCTGCTGGAGCAGGTGGCCGATGCCGTGACCGGCCACGGCTGTCGGTCCCTGGCCATCCCCTGTGACGTCGCCGACGCCGCTGCCGCCCTGGACGCGGTGCGTCGCTGCGAAGCGGAGCTGGGGCCCGTGGATCTGTTGGTGGCCAACGCGGGTGTGCAGCAGGAGCGCACCCAACGGCCGGTGGACGCGGCTGCCGTGCGGCGCGTCTACGACGTGAACGTGCTGGGCGCCGTGCACTTTGTGGATCCGGTGTTGCCCCGCATGCTGGAGGAGGGCAGGGGGCACCTGGTGTGCGTGAGCAGCGTGGCTGGATACGGCGGACTGCCCTTCCGAGCGGCCTACGCGTCCTCCAAAGCGGCCATGACTTCTTATTTCGAATCGTTGCGCATCGAGCTGCGGGGTACCGGCGTGGATGTCACCGTGATCAACCCGGGCTGGGTGCGCACGCCCATGACCGAGCACAGCTTCGCCAAGCGGCCCTTCGGGTTGGAGCTGGACGACGCCGTGGAGCGCATGACCCGCGCGATCCTGGCGCGCAGGAAGTCGTTCTCGTTCCCGTTTCCGGTGGCGATGGCGGCGCGGCTGGGGAGGCTGTTGCCGCGGGGGTTGTATGATCGGCTGCTGGAAGGGCAGCGCTGAGCCGCCTGAGGGTCCACCCGTCGAACGAGATCTCCCGCACTTCGGTCCCATTCTGCTGTTGACCGCCTGGCGGGGCCTTCCGCCACTCCTGTCCCATTCTGCCATGGACGGATCGGGCTGCTCGTGGTCGGGGTGATCCGAGACGCCCTTCATTCGCGTCTCTGGGCAAGGGTGCCCGCCGTCGTGCGCTACTTCACCGCACACCCTACCCTCCTACATCCTCCTGCCGCGCGTTTCTGCGTCCTGCAGCCGCCTGAGAGGCCGCGCAACCCACTCGTATCTTTGACGATCGCCGGTCCCGCGCGGCGTCTCGTCTCCCCCGGCTTCACAGGTGTTTCATCATGGGTTTCGCTCCTGCGTCCGCTTCGTCGGTCGGCTCTACCGTCACGTCCGCCCTTGCGTCGGGGCCGGCGCTGGCGCTCGCGCCGGGTTCCACCTCCGTCACGAGCCTCGACTCTGTCGGATCCCCGAACCAGGATCGGGAGGGCCTTCACGCCTCGCCCTTCGTTCTCTCCACCTCCGAGCTGGACGCCCTCGAAGACCTGAGCGACGAGATTGCCTCGCTCGCCGCGCAGATCAGCTCGGCCACCCATCGTCAGCTCACACTGATCGCCGAGTTCGACCGACGCCGCGGCTGGGAGCTGTCCGGCCACATCACCTGCGCGCACTGGCTGGCCTGGCGCACGGGCATCGATCTGGGATCGGCCCGCGAGAAGGTGCGCGCGGCTCGCGCGCTCACGAGCTTGCCCCAGATCAGCTCCGCCCTGCAACAGGGCGATCTATCGTTCTCCAAGGTGCGGGCGCTCACCCGCGTGGCGGACGCCGACAACGAGACCGAGCTGCTGGAGATCGCGCTCACCTCCACGGCCCACCAGCTCGAACGAGTGGTGCGCGGCTGGAAGCGACACAGCCGGTTGGACGAAGCGGAGCGTGAACGGCTGCGCCATCAGAGCCGGTCGCTCTCGGTCTTTCCGGACGAGGACGGCATGTACCTAGTGAGGGGCCGGCTGGACCCGGAGGTGGGCGCACTGCTGCAGCGCGCGCTGGAGGCCGCGAGCGAAGCATTGTTCTGGAAGGGGCCGGAGGTCGAGGGCTCCGACAAGCTCAGGCCGGAACAGAAGCGTGCGGACGCGATCGGGCTGGTTGCCGAGCGAGCTCTGGCCGCTGGGCTGGATCAGGAGGGAGGGGGCCCAGACGCCCCGGTGAGCGCCGCACGAGCGGAGCGTTACCAGGTGGTGCTACACGTGGAGGCGGACACGCTCGCGGCGAATGCAGAACCTGGGATGTCGGAGTTGGAGGACGGCACTCGCGTTGCCGCGGCAACGTCACGGCGTCTGTCCTGCGACGCCAGCTTGGTACGGATCGCGAGGAACCCGAACGGACGCGTGCTCGACGTGGGCCGCAAGACCCGCACGATCCCGCCGGCGATCCGGCGCGCGCTGGAGGCCCGCGACCGCGGCTGTCGGTTCCCCGGCTGCGGCCGGCGGTTCACGGACGCACATCACATCCAGCACTGGGCCGATGGGGGTCACACGGCGCTCCACAACCTGATCCTGACCTGCCGTCAGCACCACCGCATGCTCCACGAGGACGGGTACCGTGTCGAGCTAACCTCGGACGGTCGAGCGACGTTCTACGATCCTACCGGACGGGTCCTCCCCAACGTGCCACCCCTGAAGCGACGCACACGAGGGGAAGTGGCGATGATGGAGGAGAGACTCGGGATCCGGACGGTGGGCTCACCAGGAATCACCGGGGCGTAGGAAGGGCCCGCGGCCCCCTGAGGGAACGGTCCAGCCCTTGCACCGATACTGAATGGAGGGCGCCCAAGCTGCGGGGTACCCGGAATCTGTCCCATCCAGACATTGCCAAAGGGGGGGGGGTATGCGGCTAACCTACCCAATCCTCATCTCCCTGGTGTGGGCGCACATGGCCGAACCGGCCATGGCGGCGCCCCCGCCGTTGGTTCTGGAGGGCACAGCCATGTCCGGAGTCGCCAGGAGCGCCCCCCTCTCCCTCGGACTGCTCGCCTGCCTCCTGGGCTGCGGGGATCAAGATCCAGTCCGGGTCGAGTCGCCCCGCCTGCTGCAGGCGTCCGACACCATCGTCACGCAGCTCACGCCGATCGCGGATACCCATATCCGCTCCACGATCCCTGACACCAATCGAGGCACGCAGGACCGCCTTTGGGTGCGGGGCAAGAACGGCCGGGACCGAAGCCTCGTGCAATTCGACTCGGCCGCCATCCGCGCCGAAGTCGGGGCCGGCACCCTCACGTCCGCCCACCTGGAGCTGACCGTCGACACGGCCTTTGGGTGGGGTGGGTCAGGTCGATGGGTGGGGGCCTACCGGATGCTGCGGAGCTGGACCGAACTGGGAGCGACCTTCAACTGCGCCGACGACCCCGACCCAGGGAACGGCACGTTCGACTGTGCACCGGCCGATCAGTGGGACATGGCTGCGGCGCCCGGCACCGAGTTCGCGGGTGAGCCCACCGATACGCTGCTGTTCGTCAACGACCAGACGGGGTCGGTCCAGTTCGACGTGACCGCGGACGTCCAGGCGTTTCTGAACGGGTCGGCGCCGCACTTCGGATGGATCCTGGCCAGAACCGATGAGGACAGTGGCGGGAAGGTCGAGTTCGACTCCAAGGAGGGTGTGAATGCGCCGGTGCTGCGGGTGGAGGTGGAGACGGCTGGCGTGGATACTCTCGCTCCGGCAGTCCCAGACTCCACGCCATGGGATCTGCCAGACACCCTCTACTCATCACCGCCAGGCGACACCATCACACTGATGTACCGGACCGTCGTTGACGTGGGCTTCGACAAAGACACGCCCGGCGCGACAATCAACGCGTTCTTGGTCGCCTTTCAAGCGCAAGTCATCGGAGGGGCGCCTTACCTCAACGAGTATACGATCCGTATTCCAGACCCGGGCCCAACGTGGACAGCTGTGCGAGCCGTATTCCAACAGATGTTGGAGTCACCCCATGTGCGGTGGTTCAGTCCTCGGTACAAGCGCGTCCGACCCGACCCCGCACAACAAAACCTACGTCTGCCGGATGACGCACCACTCCTGCAACGCAACGACTGGCTCGCTGAAGACGAGTACTCCTGGGCCTTCCGAGCAGTATCTGCACCTGAGGCATGGGGTTGTGTAACCGGGATGTACGGCGAAATCGTCCCCCGGATCGCGGTCATCGATTTTGAGTTCGACAGTCTGTCCACGGTCGGCTTGGACATTCAGGCCTCAGTCGATCGAGTCTCGGGCCCGGCTGGTCCCACGGCCGTCGAGAATCACGGGCTGTGGGTTGCGTCTCTAGCCACGGCACCGGGTGACAACGGGATTGGGATAGCCGGGATGGTCTGGCGCTCGAGGCTCTCGTTGAATTCCCTTGGAGTAGTTGAAGCGTCCGATCGGTTCGTGCGGGAGGTGGTTCCTGAGTTGAAGGAATTCATGCCCGATATCGTCTTGGCCTCGATCGATCCAACTCGGTTCCCCGAGGATTCCACAGAGGCAGCTCGCGTGGCTGAAGCGATGCGGAGCCTCTTCACCAAGGTCCCCGGAATGCTGTGGGTCAACTCGGCGGATAACGATGGCAATGACGCCCCCCGACCGAACGGACTATTCGTCTCCGTTCTGGCGGATAGCGTGTGGACCGAGGTCGGGTCTCGCATCCTCATCGTTAGTGGGTCTGCGCCCGGGGACTCCCTCTGGAACGAAGGGCCGTTCGACCACTCGGGGTACTATGAAGGACGGACCGAAATCGCAGCCCCGGCCTACCGGGTTCCAGTTGCCCACCGCACAGGCGTGTGGCACGTCCCTGGGACCCAGATCCCCGAGTCAGCGGTGTCGTTCGCCGCGCCTCTGGTCGCGGGTGCAGCAGCGCAGTTGAAGGCCATGGATCCGTCAATCTCGCCGGCGGAAATCAAACAGAAGATCCTCGCGGGTCCTGAAGTCCCAAGGTTCCGAAACGGATCCCCGTTGCCGATTCCGAAGCCTCTTTTGGCGGGCACCAGCATCCGCGAACTCGACGCCTACGGCTCCCTGCAACTCCTCGCCAAAGAGAAGCCCGGTCAGGTCCCCATCTGCGGGTATCCCGTGGCCCTCGGCGGTGGCGGCGCGAGCCCGGAGCTGCAGTTCCTCACCGATCCGAACGGAGCCGTGGGCCACACAATCTCTCTGGCCGGGCGAGATGTCGGAGTGACCGAGCGGGTCTCGGTCGCTCAAGGAGGCCGGCTGATCTCGTTTTCGGAGGTTCCGCCCGGTGGTCTGAAGCCTCGGGCCGTCGTCATGGACTATACCGGCGCGGTGGTCAGCACGCTCGACTCGATCGCCGAGCGCCGCTTCCTGGAGACCGACACTCTGGACGTCACGTGG
Source organism: Gemmatimonadota bacterium (assembly GCA_041390105.1). Taxonomy (NCBI): domain Bacteria; kingdom Pseudomonadati; phylum Gemmatimonadota; species Gemmatimonadota bacterium. The sequence continues at coordinate 1,030,354 of JAWKQO010000001.1, read as the reverse complement.
CGCGGCGTCACAGTTGTGGACAGCCGCGGCAATGAGTCGTTCGAGCTCCAAGGGATGGACCTGTATGTGACCCGTGGGGCCGACGGTTCCGTCGACCACGTCGATTTCTTCGCGACCACCCTGGCGACCGACGTGTACAGCTGGTACTACGAGGTTGACCCGACCGGAACCTGGGGTCTGATCGGTTGGACCTTCCAACCTGGATGTTCGGTCAACTACTACGCCGTCCCCATGAGCGGGGCGGCTCGAACGTTGATCCACCAGGAGCCGGAGTGTGACGTGTTCCCGAGCGGCGCTGCGTGGCGACAACGAGGGGGACTACGGTCTGATCTTCGCTCGATTCGGAGGGAGTTCTCCCAGTACCCGAGTGCTGCGCTTCGACCCGACCACGGGGCTGGCCACCGCGCAGGCCGTGCTGAGCGGTGTGGACGTCCCCCACACGGGGGCCGTCTTCCGCGGCGATGATCGGACGGTGCTGGTCAGGGAGGCCAACCCGTGCTCGGTGCGAGAGCGCCTGCCGAGCGCGCCCTTCACCGTCGTTGCCTCGCCCAGCTATCCCTGCACGCTCGGGCTCACCCAATCCAACCAGAGGATCGCCAGTAGGCCCAACTGACCACTAGGTCCAACTGCCAGCCCAGGTGGTCCCGATCTAGCGCTGCTCCCCGTCGTTGCCTCTGCGCAGCGGCGGGGAGCGGCGCCGGGCGATTGAACAAGGGAACCGGGCGCCGAGGCGCGTTCCCGTTCGGCCGCCCGCGGCTCCGCTCCCGCTCCCTATCGCTCTCGCACCACCACTCCCCCCTTCATCACCCAACGCACCCTGCGCAGCGCGCGGATATCCGCAGTGGGGTCGCCTTCCACCGCGATCAGGTCTGCCAGCAGACCCTCCGCCACCCGGCCGCGATCGTCCAGCCCGAACATGCGGGCATTCCCTTCCGTGGCGGCGTGTGCAGCCGCGGCGGGGGCCATCCCGTAGTCGACCATCAGCTCCACCTCGCGTACGTTGTCCCCGTGCGGGTAGACGCCCACGTCGCCGCCGAAGCAGAGCTCCACGCCCGAGTCGATCGCTCTACGCATGCTCTCGCGCTTGAAGCGGATGCGAACGGGCTCGGGGTCGGAGCCTTTCTTCCACCCCCCGTACTGGCTGATGGCGTCGCCGGCGGCGATGGTGGGGCAGTAGCCGACGCCGTTGTCACGCATGAGCGCGAAGACCTCCGGCGTGCCGTCGTCCCCGTGTTCGATGGTGCGCACCCCGGCTGCGGCCGCGCGTCGCATGCCTTCGGTCGTAGACGCGTGCGCGACCACGTAGCGCCCGGAGCTGGCGGCCACCTCGACAAGCGTTCGCAGCTCGTCCTCGGTGAAGGTGGGGCGAGCCTGTCCGTTCGGTCCCCACCGGTAGTCTGCATACACCTTCACCCAGTCCACGCCGCGGCCGATCTGGTCGCGCGCCACCCGGATGAGGCCGTCCACGCCATCGGCTTCCTCCGCTCCCTTGGGGAGGTGCCACTCCGGAGCGCCTTTGGGACCGTAGCTGCCGGTGGCCACGATGGCCGGGCCGGCCACCAGCATGCGCGGTCCCGGCACCACGCCTTTGTTGATGGCGTCGCGGAGGCCCACGTCCATGTAGCCCGCGCCCTCGCTGCCGAGATCGCGCGTGGTGGTGACGCCGGCCCGCAGTGTGTTCTCGGCATGCACCACGGCGCGGGCCACCCGTTCGGCCCAGGACTCGAAGAGCACCTGGTCGTTCCAGGGCGTCTCGTTGTAGGGGTGCAGGAGCAGATGGGAATGCCCCTCGATCAAACCCGGCATCAGGGTGAGCCCCTGCAGGTCGATGGCCGAGGCACCCCGTGCAGGGACGGAGGCGGCCGGCCCCGCCGCCGCGATACGGCTCCCCTCGACCAGCACCACCCAACCCGGCTGCAGGCGCTCCCCGTCGAATACGGCCTGGGGACGGAGCAGCACGCGCTGGGCGAGCGTCGGCGCGGCATGGAGCAGCAGGAGCAGGAGGGCCAGCGGCAGGGAACGGTTCACGACGGGCTCGAGGGTCCGGATGGTGAGATCGGAACGGAGGCCGAGCGCGAGGGGGGCCCGCGACGCCGCCCCCACAGTGGAGCAGTCCCCGGCAGAGTAGCGCCCGGGCGCGCCTCCCGCGAGGCGGCCGAGCACCTTGCCGGGGCGATGCGCGCGGCTCAAGTTGCGCCCATACACGGATTGTCCACTCTCTGGTACGAATGCCGAACCCGTGACCTCGACGCATATCACCCCGGACGCTCGCCGGCTCGTGGAGGAGCGCCGCGCTCGTCTGGAGAGCGCGATTGGAAAGAAGCTGCCCGAAACCGTAGCCGGGGACGGTGCCGCCGAGTCGAAAGAACGGCAGTATCTGCGGGAAGAGGCGCTCGACCTCTACTGGAACGAGTTGGAGTGGGAGAACCTCACCGAGGAGGAGCACCTCGAGGGAGGTCCTCTGCCTCAACTCACGTTCCCGGGGTTCCTCGCGTTCGTGCGCGGGCTGCTCCTCAAGAAGGCGCTTCCCACCGCCAAGGCGGAGGCCCAGCCTCGTCCCGAGGTCGTGGAGGACCTGGTGGCCTTCCTGGCCGGTCGCGTGTTGGAGCTCGATGCCGAGTTGAAGAGCGGCGAGGCGGACGACGCGGAGCGGACCCGGGCCGAGCGTGCCATGACCAGCCAGCTCCTCGACGTGGTGCTGCAGACCCTGCACGAGATCGATCCCGGCGATCTGTAGCGCGTTCCCGTGCGCCCCGGCCACTCGTTCTTCGCCGGCGCCCCACTGCTGATGGCCCATCGGGGTGGCGCGGCGCTGGCCCCGGAAAACACCATGGCCGCCTTCCAGCAGGCCGTCGAGTCGTGGCAGGCCGACGTGCTGGAGATGGACGTGCGGGCCACCCGCGATGGCGTGATCGTGGTGCACCACGACGCCACGGTGGAGCGCACCACCGACGGGCAGGGCGCTGTGGCCGATGCCGACTGGTCCGAACTTTCCGGCCTGGACGCCGGCCATCACTTCCTCGACCTCGAGGGTCACCCGTCTTTCCGGGGACGGAACGTGCGTATCCCGCGCTTCGAGGAGGTCCTGGAGGCCTTCCCCAACACGCGTATCAACGTGGAGAGCAAATCCGCGGACGCGGCTGCGGGGCTGGTGCGGCTCATCCGACAGCACCGTGCCGAGGCGCGGGTGCTGTTGGCCGCGCAGTACGAGCGCAATCGCGTGGGCGCGCGCGGCTACCGGGGACCGTGGGGGGCCTCCGAGGCGCAGATCCGGCGCTTCTGGGTGCTGCGCCGGCTGCCGTCCTCCTTCTATACGCCGGACGCCGATGCGCTCCAGATCCCCGACCGGTGGGGTGGCCGCACCGTCGCGACCCACTCGTTCATCCGGGCCGCGCAGTCGCGCAACCTGCCGGTGCACGTCTGGGTGGTCGACGAGGCTCGCCGCATCGCCGAGTTGCTGGACTGGGGTGCCGATGGCATCCAGAGTGACCGCCTCGATGTCCTGGCCCGCGTGCTCGTCGAGAGGGCGGGGCGTCCGGCTCCGCCGGGCTTGACGATGGGCGTATGAACGCCGAGCCCGGATCCCTGCCCGAGCGGGTGGCCGAGCGCCTTGCCGCACTGGGGGTCCAGCCGCGCGAGACCCTCCTGGTCGCATGTTCCGGCGGAGTGGACTCCCTTTCGCTGCTGCACCTTCTGCGGTTCGGCGTCGGGAACGCGTGGAGCCTCGCCGTGGCCCACTACGACCACGCGATGCGCGAGGCCAGCGGCGCGGATGCCGACTGGCTGCGGGGGGTGTGTCGGGCCTGGTCGGTGCCGTTCCACGGCGGTCGTGCCCACATCGCGCTCCGCAACGAGGACCAGGCGCGCCGGCATCGCTACGACTTCCTGGAACGAGTGCGCTCGCAAACGAGGGCCGAGCGGGTGCTGACCGCGCACCACGCGGACGATCAGGCCGAGACGGTGCTCTTCCGCATCCTCCGTGGCACCGGCCCCGCCGGCCTGGCGGGCATCCCCGCGCGCCGAGGGGCGCATATCCTGCGACCGCTGCTGCCCTTCTGGCGGGCGGAGATCGAGGCGTATGCCGAGCGCGTCGGTCTGAACCCCCGGCTCGACCCCAGCAACCTCGATCCCGCGCAGCCGCGCGCCCGGCTGCGCCACCACATCCTCCCGGAGCTGGAGCGGGCGGTCGCTCCCGGGGCCCGCCGTTCGCTGGTGCGACTGGCGGCGCTGGCTCGCGAGTCGGAGGAGGCGTGGGAGGCTCGGACCCGGCGAGCCGAGGCGCGGGCCCGGGTCGGGCAGGGCACGGGGTGGGCGGAATGGTCGGTTCCCCGGCTGCGGCGCCTGCAGCCGCACCTCGCGCTCCGGGTGCTGCGCCACGGGGCACGGGCACTCGGTGTGCATCCGGACCAGGAATCATCGCGGCGATTGTTCGAGGCGTTGGCCTCCACGCAGGGGCGCTTCCACATCCGCGGCGGGCTGGACGTGGAGCGCTACGGCGACCGCCTACGCTTCGCGCTCCTGAAGCCACCCGCCGGCGTGGACACCACGGGACCGCCGGAGGATCTCCGCGAGTCGCGAGCACCCGCCGCGGAACGCCCAGGGGGGGCCTCGGAGTAGAGGCGGGCGGGACGGACGAGTTGGCGGGTCGCCGCGCTCTGGTGGGGGCGTGTCGGCTCCGGTACTGTGGCGCGGCCCGAGAGCCGCACCGGGCTCCAGCATCCGTGGAGAGGGACGAGGATCGTGTCGATCGACGCCGAGCAGATCGTGACGGCCGCCGGGCAGCGGCTGGCGCGGGTGGTCTATTCCGAGGGGGAGATCGCGGACCGCGTTCGTGAGATGGGGCGCGAGATTACCGCCCACTACCCGGCGGACGAGGACCTCCTGGTGCTGGGCCTCCTCAAGGGGTCGTTCATCTTCGTTGCAGACCTGGTGCGACAGATCGATCGCCCCCTGCACATCGATTTCCTGGTGGCGGCCAGCTACGGCGCGGCCAAGGTCTCCAGCGGGCAGTTGGACCTGCTCTACGATCCCCGGGCCACCTTCCGCGACCGCCATGTGATCGTGGTCGAGGACATCATCGACTCGGGGAATACGCTGCGGAGGCTGGTGCCCGCGCTGCAGGCCCGGGGGCCCCGGAGCCTGGAGGTCTGCGCCCTGCTGCACAAACGGCTGGTGGAAATGCCCGTCGCGCCTCGTTGGGTCGGGTTCGATGCACCTTCTGACTTCCTCGTGGGGTACGGACTGGATTACAGCGAGGATTTTCGGCACCTTCCTTTCATCGGCAGCCTGGAGGAAAGGCCCTAGCGGCCGCGCTCCGAGCGTCCCCTGGAGTTCATGGCGGAACGAGATCAGAAGCCCGAGGACCCGCGCGGCAGGTTGGTGCGGCTCTCTCGCGTCACGTCATTCATCGCGCTCATCGTCCTCTTCAGCCTCGCGGTCCTGACTGCGCGGCGCGGGGGGGAGGAGGGCGGAGCCCTGCTCAACTATACCGAGTTCAGGGCGCAGCTTCGCGCGGGGAACATCCACGACGTCACCATCCGCACCGAGCCTCGGGTCACGAAGGCTTCGGGTGAGTTCCGGCGCCCCATCACGCGGGACGACCGGGAGGTCACGCGCTTCCAGGTGATCCTGGCAGGAGAGGTCACAGACGACCTCCTGTCCGAACTCGAAGCGCAAAACGTGGTGGTCAGTGCCGAGGCGCCCCAGGAGGGGTGGTGGGCGCTCCTGATCGGAGTGCTCCCCTGGTTGCTTTTCATCGCCTTCTGGCTGTGGATGTTCCGCACCATCCAGAGCGGAGGGAACCGGGCGTTCCAGTTCGGGCGCTCCAAGGCCAAGATGATCTCGCCGGATACGCCCAAGGTGACGTTTGCCGACGTGGCCGGCGCCAACGAGGCCAAGGACGAGCTCGAGGAGATCATCGAGTTCCTGAAGGACCCGCAGCGGTTCAGTCGGCTGGGTGGCCGCCTACCCAAGGGGGTGCTGCTGGTCGGGCCTCCCGGAACCGGGAAGACGCTGCTGGCGCGGGCAGTGGCCGGTGAAGCGGGCCGCCCGTTCTTCCAGATGTCCGGGTCGGATTTCGTGGAGATGTTCGTGGGTGTGGGGGCGTCGCGCGTCCGCGACCTCTTCGAACAGGGCAAGGCCCATGCACCCTGCATCATCTTCATCGACGAGATCGACGCCGTGGGCCGACACCGCGGTGCCGGCCTGGGCGGCGGGCACGACGAGCGCGAACAGACCCTCAACCAGCTCCTTGTCGAGATGGATGGGTTCGAGGCCAACGAGGGCGTGATCCTGTTGGCCGCGACCAACCGGCCCGACGTGCTCGACCCGGCGCTGCTCCGTCCGGGTCGCTTCGACCGACAGGTGGTGGTGGATCTGCCGGATGTGCGGGGCCGCGAGGGGATCCTCAGCGTACACGCGAAGAAGCTGCCCCTGGCTGCCGACGTGGACCTGGAGATCATCGCCAAGGGCACGCCCGGAATGGCCGGCGCCGACCTGGCCAACGTCTGCAACGAGGCCGCTCTTCTCGCCGCCCGCCGCGGCGCCGAGAAGGTCAATATGGACGACTTCGAGCGGGCCAAGGACAAGGTCATGCTGGGCACCGAGCGCAAAAGCCTGGTGCTGAACGAATCCGAGCGTCGCCTGACCGCCTACCACGAGGCCGGCCACGCCGTCATCGGTGTCCGTCTGCCGGGCATGGATCCCGTGCACAAGGTCACCATCGTGCCCCGCGGCCGTGCCCTGGGCATCACGGCCTCCCTACCCGAGGAAGACCGGCACTCCTATACCAAGGAGTGGTTGGAGGGCCAGCTCGTCATGCTGTTCGGCGGGCGCGTGGCCGAGGAGCTCGAGTTCGGGCAGGAGAAGGTCACCACCGGTGCCGGGAATGACATCGAGCGGGCCACCTCGCTGGCTCGGCGTATGGTCACCCGCTTCGGGATGTCGGACGCCGTGGGCCTCATGGCGGTGGGCGACTCGGAGCAGGAGGTCTTCCTGGGCCGCGAGTTGGTGCAGCGGAGGGAGATCTCGGAGTCGACGGCCCAGCTCGTGGACGTGGAGGTCAAGCGCATCCTGGACGAGGCCCACGAGCGCGCGAGGGGGATGATCAACCGCGAGCGCGAGCTCCTGGAAGCGATCGCCCAAGCGCTGCTCGAGCGGGAGACGCTGGACCGCGACGAGATCCAGCTGCTCGCCGACGGCCGCGAGCTTCCACCCCCACGCCCCGCCGAGCCGGTCCTGGTGGCGTCCTCCGGGAACGGAGGTCAGAAGGGGTTGAGCGAGAGCGAGGTGGCCGCACCGGTGGCGCGCGTGCGCCCACCCGTGGGGAGAGAGCGTCCTTCGCACGAATGAGCTCGCCGATGCTCCACGGGGTGGACGATCCGTCCCGCCGGAGCGGTCGGGATCGTGCCGGCGGCGTCCCGGTCTGGAAGCTGCGCACGCGCGACCTCGTTCTGGACCGCCCAGCCGTCATGGGCATCCTCAATCTCACCCCCGACTCGTTCAGTGATGGGGGCCGGCTGCCGGATGTCGCTGCCCAGCTGGAGCGCGCGCATGCGTTCGTCGAGGCCGGGGCCGACCTGCTCGACATCGGAGGTGAGTCCACCCGACCGGGGGCCAGGCCCGTCGCCCCCGCTGAGGAGCTCCGCCGACTCGCGCCTCTGTTCGAGCGTCTGACCGAGATCCCGGCTCCCGTCTCCATCGATACGCGGCGAGCCCGCGTCGCCGAGGAGGCGCTTCAGGCGGGTGCGGAGGTGGTCAACGATGTCTCGGGACTGGCCCACGATCCCGAGATGGCCGGACGGGTGGCCGAGTGGGGTGCCGGGCTGGTGCTGATGCACATGCGGGGGGATCCGCCCACCATGGTCGAGTTTGCCCACTACGCCAACGTCGTGGAGGAGGTCGTCGAGGAGTTGGGCGTGGCGCTGGAACGGGCTCGCCGAGCGGGGATCGAGGAGTCCCGGGTGGTCCTGGACCCGGGGATCGGCTTCGCCAAGGACGCGGAGCAGTCCTACGCACTGCTGGCGCAGCTCGCCCGCCTGGGCGCGCTGGGGCGGCCTGTGCTGGTGGGCCCCAGCCGCAAGCGCTTCCTGGCGGGCGAGGCGGGGCTACCTCCCGATCAACGGGTGGAAGGCACCTTGGCGGCGTGCGTGGCGGCGTTCGAGCGCGGGGCCCGCGTCTTCCGCGTGCACGATGTGCGCTCGGCCCGCAGAGCCCTGGACGTGGCGCACCGCATCCGCCGGGCGGGGAGGGAGGACGCGTGAGGACGCTGTTTGATCAAGTGCTCTTCCTGCGGCCGGGTCTGCTGGATCTCGTGCAGATCGTGCTGGTCGCCGCCCTCTTCTACTGGCTTCTCCTCCTGTTGCGACGCACGCGGGCCATGCAGATGCTCCTCGGCGTCCTGCTTCTGGCCGGCGTGTACTTCGTCGCGCGGCTGCTTGGCCTCTCCCTCATTCGCCAGATCCTCGAGACGGTCTTCCGCTACGGAGCCATCGCGCTGCTCGTGGTGTTCCAGCCGGAGTTGCGTCAGACCCTGGCCCGCCTGGGACAGACCCGCATGCTGCGGCGCTTCAGTCGCATGGAGTCCAGCCAGGTCGCCGACGAGATCGTGGCGGCGGTGGAGCAGCTGCAGCGGCAGAAGGTGGGAGCGATCCTGGCCATCGAGCGGGAGGTGGCCCTGGATCCCTACGGAGACACCGGCCGGCCGGTCGAGGCCCGGGTTTCCTCGGACATCCTGGCCACCATCTTCACCCCCTACTCGCCTCTGCACGATGGCGCCGTGCTGATCTCCGGCGACCAGATCAAGGCGGCGGGGGCCATTCTGCCGCTGACCCAGAGTCCCGTGAGCGACCGGTCGCTGGGGACCCGGCACAGGGCTGCCATCGGCCTCAGCGAGGAGACGGACGCGCTGGTCATCGTGGTGAGCGAAGAGACCAGCCGCATCGCCGTAGCCCAGAGAGGACGACTCGAGGTGGGCGTCGACGGCGCGCGCCTGAAGGAGCTGATCGAGACTCCGGCGCCCCCGGTTTCCCTGGGGGCCGCGGGGGCCTGAGGTCGGGGCCCCCGACCGGTTTCCGGCCCCGATTCAGGGGCCGGCCGGGGCGTTTGACATGCTCGTCGGGCACTTCCTACATTGCCGCCGCTTGTGCCCCCCGGGCGCGGGCCTGTGTGGAGGCCCCGGCTTCTGCCAGAGGCACAACCCTGGAATCCAAGGAGTGGCGGTTGGAATCGTCCGGCGCGCAATACCAACTGATGTCGCTGTTCGCCGACGGCGGCTTCATGATGTACCCGCTCGTCCTGTGCTCGCTGATCGCGCTGGGCGTGATCATCGCCAAGGCCTATACGCTGTTCATCGCGCACAAGGATGCGAAGACGCTGATGGGCCGGGTGGAAGATGCCGCCCGTGGGGGCCGGCTGGACGAGGCCATCCAGACGGCTGCGTCGACGCGGGGCCCGACCGCCGCCATCCTCTACGCGGGCCTCACGCGCCTCAAGGACCTCAAGGTCCGCCGGGGTGAGTTGGAGCAGGCCGTCAACACCACCGGCACCATCGAGCTCGGCTTCCTGGAGCGGGGGCTGGTCGTGCTGGCGACCATCGCCAACGTAGCCCCCCTGATGGGCTTCCTCGGGACCGTTCTCGGAATGGTGCTGGCGTTCGCCTCCATCGAAGCGGCCGGCAACGTGGATCCGGGACTGGTGGCCGGCGGCATCAAGGTGGCTCTGCTCACGACGGCCGCGGGGTTGATCATCGCCATCCCGGTGAACATCGCCTACAACTTCTTCGTGTACGCGATCGACAAGCTGATCGTGGACATGGAGCAGGGGACCCAGGAGGTGCTGAATCTGGCCTGGGACCTCGAAAAGCAGGGCAAGCTCCAGGTCACGAGCAGCAAGGGAAAGAAGCGGGCGGCCACCACCTGAGGCCGGAACCTCGTCACAGATCACCCGGTATCTGAACTCAGCGCCGACACAGGCGGAGAAGCGATTCCATGGCATTCATGAAGAAGAAGTCCAAGGTCAGCGACGAGGTGCCCACCTCGTCGATGGCGGACATTGCCTTCCTGCTTCTGATCTTCTTCCTGGTCACCACGGTGTTCCCCCGCGACAAGGGGCTGCCGGTGGTGCTTCCGGAGGCTCAGGAGCAGGTCCAGGTCAGCCAGAAGAACATCATGCACCTCATCGTCCAGCCCAACGGCCTGGTCGAGGTGAAGCGGGGTGAGAGCCAGCAGACGCAGCAGGTGCGGCCCGACCAGATCGAGGCCATGTGGCGCCTGGAGGTGGCGAGCAACCCCGGCCTGATTGCGGCGGTAAAGACCCACCCCGATGCGCCGTACAGATTCATGGTGGACGTCCTGGATGCCCTCCAGTCGGCCGGCGCGGAACGTATCTCGTTGCAGCTCCTGGAGAACTAGACGCGATGGCGATCAAGCAAGGTGGGTTCAAGAGGAAGTCGGGCGTCTCCGACGAGATCCCCTCGTCGTCGCTCGCCGACATCGCCTTCCTCCTCCTGATCTTCTTCATGGTGACCACGGTCTTCCGGACGTCGGGCGAGCAGCCGATCGACTGGGTCGCGGCTGAGGCCACCCAGAAGATCGACGAGAAGAAGAAGAACGTCCTGGAGCTGTGGGTGCTCGAGAACGGCAACGTCTTCGTGAACGACCGTCCCGTGGCGATGGCCGACGTCTCGTCACTGGTCGCTCCCATGTACGTCGAGACCGACCGCCGCCTGGTGACTTCGATCCGAGCGGACAAGGACGTGCCCTACATCTTCATTGACCAGGTGCAGAAGGAGCTGCAGGAGGCCGGCGCCGTTCGCGTCGTGTTCGCCACCGAGCTCGAGCGCCGCATGTCGGGAGAGAGACGATGAGCGATGCGCAGGGATCCGCGATCGCCGAGGTCATGACGGCCAACGATCGCTTCAAGCAGGGCTTCGGAACCTGGTTCTGGGGCTCCATTCTGGCCGCCACCGCGCTGCATTTCGCGGTGTTCCAGTTCTGGCCGGAGATGACCGCGGCCGACGTGTCCTTTGCCACCGAGGAGTTGGAGGCCATCGAGCTCCCGCCGGAGATCGAGATTCCGCCGCCACCGCAGGCGATCGCCCGTCCGGCGACGCCCGTGATCGCGGATACGCCGCTCGAAGAGGACATCACGATCGAGACCACGACCTTCGCGGACAACCCGGTCGAGGACCTGCCCCCGCCGCCCGAAGCGACGGAGACGGACATCTCGGCTGCACCGACGTTCACGCCCTTCACCGTGAAGCCGGACTTGAAGAACCGGTCCGAGGTCCAACGGGCCCTCACGCGGGAGTACCCGCCGTTGCTCCGTGATGCCGGCATTGGTGGCACGGTCAACGTGTGGTTCTTCATCGACGAGAACGGACGGGTGTTGCGGACCCAGGTCCAGCAGTCCTCCGGCCACAAAGCGCTGGATGACGCGGCGCTCAAGGTGGCCAGCATCATGGAGTTCACACCGGCCTTGAACCGCGACAAGCGTGTGCAGGTCTGGGTGGCCTTTCCGATTACGTTCCAGATCCAGTAGCCGGATCCTGGGACGAGCAGTGCGGAGGCCCCGCCGGACTCGGTCCGGCGGGGCCTTCCCCGTTCCAGTGCCTGCCGCGGCAGCCCACGCGCACCGCCACGAGCCGCCGCGCCGAACGGGCTGCTCCCTCGTGGTTTCCCGGGGAGCAGAGCTTTAGGTTTGTATGTCTGTCCACCAAGCGTAGGAGTCGCGTTGGCACGGGTCGCTTGCGAGTCGGATGCCGAACCCCGAGCGGGGGAGGAGAGCGCCCTGGAGCGGGTCTATCGGGACCGCCTCCGGGAATCGCTTCCGCGGATCGAGGCGGGTATGGCCGAGGCTGCGGTCCGGTCCGGGCGGGAGGCGAGCGCCGTCCGCCTGGTTGCGGTCACCAAGGGACATCCGGTCGCGGCCCTGCGCGCTGCCTGGGCGGAGGGGATCGCGGACCTGGGCGAGAACCGACCGGAGATTCTGGTGGAGCGGCGGGGCCTGCTCCCTGCAGGGGCCGTTCGTTGGCACCTCATCGGGCACGTCCAGCGCCGCAAGGCCCGGGAGGCGGCAGAGGCGGCGGACCTGTTCCATGCCCTCGATTCGGAGCGGCTCGCCGAGCGTCTGAGCCGGGTCCTGGAGGAGGAGGGGCGCGTGTTGCCGGTGCTGCTACAGGTGAACACCTCTGGGGAGACCGTCAAAGGCGGCTTCGAGGCGGCCGAAGCTCTCGACGCCCTGGGCCGTGTGCTGGAGCTGCCGGGGCTGGAGGTTCGGGGGCTGATGACCATGGCGCCGTTCGTGGAGGACGAAGGCTGGATCCGGAGGACCTTCCGGCGCTTGCGGGAGCTGCACGAGCAGGCGACCGCCCTGAGCCGGTATCAGGGCACGGAGCTGTCCATGGGCATGACCCATGATTTCGAGATCGCGATCGAGGAGGGAAGCACGATGATTCGTGTCGGCACCGCCCTCTTCGGCGAGCGCGCGTAGCCGGGGTCGGCCACCGGCCCCGGTCCATCCACTGATTCGAGACCGAGATGATCGAGCTCACACCACTGGACGTTCGAAAGAAACGGGGCGACTTCCGCAAAGGCATGCGCGGCTACGATCCGGGCGAGGTCGATACGTTTCTCGAGATTGTGGCGGAGCGGCTGGAGGCGCTGGTCAAGGAGAACATGACGCTCAAGGAGCGCTCGGCTCGCCTCGGTGATCAGGTGCGCGAGCAGCAGGATCGCGAGAAGGCCGTTCAGGACGCTCTGGTCACGGCGCAGGCTCTGCGCAAGGACATCTCGGGACAGGCCCAGCGGGAAGCCGAGCTGATGCGTCGCGAAGCCGAGGCCGAGATCGAGCGGATGCTGATGGACGCGGAGAACCGCCTCGACGAGATCCGCCTGTCGATGGACGAAATGGATCGCCGCCGCCGCCGCTTCCTTCGGGCAGTGCGTGCCATGTTGGAGCGCGAGCTGGATTTCGTCTCCGTCGAAGAGGGCCGTGATCCGCTCGAGGAGCGGCCGCTGGAGCTGGAACTGTTCGTCCCTCGCGGGGGCGCAGGGGGCCGCGACACGGCGCCCAGCGATGCACGGGGTGACACAGAGGAAGAGGACGACGAGGACATCGTCGCCATCGAGACGCTGGGTCCTGAGCCTGGGGAGGACGACGAGGACCGGGAGGTGGCGCCCTGGCAGCCTCATTGGCGCTTCACGCTGGGCGAGTCGGAGCAGCCGGGCTCGGACGGGTGAGCCCGGGGCCGTTGGCGCTGGCCGCCATCGACGAGGCCGCGGCTCGCGTCCGCTCCCTTCCCGGTTTCACAGCGCCCCGCGTCGGGATCGTGTTGGGGACCGGCCTCGGAGGGCTCGCGGAAGAGATCGAGACCCCCGCCGAACTCGCGTATGATGCGATTCCCGGGTTCCCGCTCTCCACGGTCGAGTCCCACACGGGACGGTTGCTGCTCGGTCGGCTCGCCGGTGTGCCGGTCGTCGCGATGCAAGGTCGCATGCACCGCTACGAGGGCCACTCGCTGCAACAGGTCGCATTCCCGATCCGCGTCCTGGCGCGGCTCGGCATCGAGGTGCTGGTGGTGACCGGGGCCTGCGGCGGGATGAATCCGCTCTGGGCTCCCGGAGATCTCGTGCTGCTGGACGACCACATCAACCTGCTGGGAGACAATCCACTGGTCGGCCCCAATCTGGATGCTCTGGGTCCCCGTTTTCCGGACATGTCCGAGGCCTATGACCGGAGGCTGCAAAGGTTGGCCGAGGCCGTGGCGCTGCGGCGCGGAATCGCACTGCGGCGCGGCGTCTACGTCGCGGTCACCGGGCCCAACCTGGAGACCCGCGCTGAATACCGGATGCTGCGCCAGATGGGGGCCGATGTGGTGGGCATGTCCACCGTGCCTGAGGTGATCGTGGCGCGGCACATGGGCGTCCGGGTCCTCGGCTTTGCGATCGTCACCGACGCCTGCTTGCCGGACGCGCTGGAACCGGCCGACGTACCGACCATCATCCGCACCGCCATGGAGGCGGAGCCCCGCCTGACGGGGCTCGTGCACGACGTGATCGCGAACCTCGACGACGCATGATCTATCCCGAGCTGCCCAAGTCGCTGAACGAGCTGGAGGAGGCCGTACTCGCGCGCTGGCGTGAGGAAGACCTGTTCCTCCGCACTCAGGAGTGGACCGCGGACAAACCGCCGTTCGTGTTCTATGAGGGGCCGCCCACCGCCAACGGTCGGCCGGGCTTCCATCACATCATCAGTCGCACCACCAAGGATTTGATCTGTCGCTACCGGGCGCTGACCGGTCGCAGGGTGCTGCGCAAGGCCGGCTGGGACACGCACGGCTTGCCCGTAGAGATCGAGGCGGAGCGCAAGCTGGGCATCTCCGGAAAGCCGGACATCGAGGCCTTGGGCATCGAGCGCTTCAACCAGGTCTGCCGCGAGTCGGTCTGGACCTACCTGGAGGTCTGGGAGAAGCTCTCCGAGCGCATCGGGTACTGGCTCGACTACTCCAAGCCGTACGTGACCTACCACGCCGAGTACATCGAGAGCGTTTGGTGGATCCTGGAGCGGCTGGCCGGGAAGGGGTTGCTCTACCGGGGCCACAAGAGCGTGCCCTACTGTCCGCGCTGTGGAACCGCGCTCTCGTCGCACGAGGTGGCTCAGGGCTACGAGGAGGTGGAGGATCCGTCCCTCTACTTCCTGGCCCCGCTTCTCGATGCGTCCGGAGCGAGCGAGCCGCGCGGCCGCGCCTTCGTGGCGTGGACCACGACACCGTGGACGGTGCCGTCCAATGCGGCGCTGGCGGTCCATCCGGATCTCACGTACGTCGAGGTCGACACACCGGATGGCATCCGGATCGTGGCCGAGTCGCGCGCCGCTGCGCTGTTCGGCGAGGACGCCACCATCGTGGGGCGCCACACCGGTGGCGAGCTGGTGGGCACGCGCTATCAGCGGCCGCTCGACCTGATCGAGGTGAAGGACCCTTCGCCCACGGCCTGGACGGTGGTTGCGGAGGAGTTCGTATCGGCCGATGACGGCACCGGGCTGGTTCATATGGCCCCGGCCTTCGGCGCCGACGACTACGCGGCCGGACAGCGGCACGGGCTTCCTCTGCTCCGTCCCATCGACGACCAGGCGCACTTCCTGCCCGAGGTGGACGTCGTGGGTGGGCTCTTCGTCAAGGACGCCGATCCCATCCTGCTCGACCTTCTCCAGGAGCGGGGCGCGCTCTTCCGTGCTGAGCGCTATGTGCACAGCTATCCCCATTGCTGGCGCTGTCGCTCGCCCCTGATCTACATGGCGCGCGACTCCTGGTTCGCCGCTACTTCGACGCTGAAGGACCACCTCCTGGCCAACCACCACCAGGTCTCCTGGCACCCGCCCGAGGTGGGCGAAGGGCGCTTCGGCGCGTGGCTGGAGGGCAACGTGGACTGGGCGTTGTCCCGCGACCGCTTCTGGGGCACGCCCCTGCCGGCCTGGGTCTGTGACCAGGACCGCGAGCACGTCGAGTGGATCGGCAGCTTCGCAGCGCTGGCGGAGCGGGCGGGTCCGTTGCCGGAGCCGTTCGATCCGCACCGTCCCTTCATCGACGAGGTCACCTGGACCTGTTCGTGCGGCGGGACGATGCGCAGAACGCCCGAAGTGATCGATGTCTGGTTCGACTCGGGCTCGATGCCCTACGCGCAGTGGCACTATCCGTTCGAGAACCAGAAAATCTTCGAAGACCAGTTCCCGGCCGACTACATCTGCGAGGCCATGGATCAGACGCGGGGCTGGTTCTACTCGCTGCTCGCCATCTCCACGATGCTGGGGCTCGGTCCCTCGTACCGGAACGTGATCGTCAACGGCCTGATCCTGGACGCGGACGGACAGAAGATGTCGAAGTCGCGCGGCAACGTCGTCGATCCGTTCGACGCCATCGCCGAGCACGGCGCCGACGCGGTTCGCTGGACCATGATGACGGTCAGCTACCCCTGGGCGGACAAACGGTATGATCCGGCCGTGGTGGCGGATGCCAGCCGCGCGCTGTTCGACACGCTGCTCGAGACCTACCGGTTCTTCGCACTCTATGCCAATCTCGAGGGCTGGCGCCCGTCGCACGCGGACCCGGCGCCCGGGGAACGCCCCGTGCTGGATCGTTGGCTGCTGGCCCGCCTGGACGGATTGGTGCGGCTGGTGCGCGAGGATCTGGACAGCTACCAGATCACACGGCCCTACCGGGAAGTGGGTGCCTTCGTCGACGACCTCAGCAACTGGTACGTGCGTCGGTCGCGACGGCGCTTCTGGGGGAACAGCGACAGCGCCGACGCGCGTGCGGCTTTCCGTACGCTCTACGATGCCCTGCACACCGTGAGCGGGTTGCTGGCACCGGTCACACCGTTCGTCTCCGACGCGCTCTGTCGTGCGCTGACGGGCCAAAGCGTGCACCTCACCCCGTTTCCGCAGGCCAGTCCAGGATCCGCCGACCACGAAGCGCTCCTGGAGGAGATGCGCGCGGTACGCGTGCTCTCCCGCCTGGGACGGGCCGCGCGCGAGGATGTGCGCATCCGCGTCCGGCAACCCCTGCGCACCCTGCGAGCGGTAGTGCCAGGTGGCCGCGCGCCGCGTCCCGAGCTGCTGGATGTGCTCAAGGACGAACTCAACGTGAAGGACGTCGACTTCTTCTCCTCCTCCGACGGCCTGGTGCGGATCTCAGCCAAGCCCAACTACCGCGCGCTGGGCAAGCGCTTCCAGAAGCGGACGGAGCTGGCCGCCAATGCGGTGCGGGCTTTGGACGCCGAGACCCTGGAGCGCTACCGGGCCGGCGAGGCGGTACAGATCGAGGTCGACGGGGAGGCCTTCGCGCTGGAGACCGGGGATCTGGACGTCCTCGAAGAGGCGCAGGGCGAGTTCGCCGTTCGGGCGGAGGCCGGGCATGTCGCCGCCCTCGACCCCACCCTGGACGACGAGCTGTTGAGCGAGGGGCTCTATCGCGAGCTGGTCAGTCGCGTGCAGCGCCTCCGCAAGGACGGAGGCCTGGCGGTCTCGGACCGGATCCGCCTGGCGGTGGCCGGCCCCGCCGAGGTGGTGGGTGCCGCGCGCCACTTCGCCGATGCGCTCAAGGCCGAGACGTTGACGCTCGAGCTGGACGTGCTGGACGGCCCTGCCGAGGGCCGGTTCGCTCACACGCGCTCGGAGGACCTCGACGGACGCTCCGCCTGGATCGGTCTCGACGTCGTCCGGGGCGACTAACAGGTCGTCGGTGACGGAGCGGGAGCGTGCCGAGGGGCCACCCGCCGTGCGGCGCCCCAACAAGCTGGTCGTGCTACTGGGCGTGACCGGGAGCATGGTTCTGCTGGACCAGCTTTCCAAGAACTTCATTCGCGTCTGGCTCCAGGTGGGAGACCGGGTTCCCGTCCTGGGAGACGTGCTCACGCTGACGTACCTGCTCAATCCGGGAGCCGCCTTCGGCGTGCAAGGCGGGCCCGGTCGCTGGGCGCTTTGGTTGGGTCTGGGTGCGGCCGGGCTTCTGGTGTTGGTCTTCGTCTTCATGCCGGTCGAACAGCGTCTGCGCCTGTATGCGGTCGCGGTCACGCTCGGTGGTGCGCTCGGCAATCTGATCGACCGCTTCCAGCAGCCGGCCGGTGTCGTGGACTTCATCCACCTGCGCGTGCTGCGCTGGTCGTTCCCCGTCTTCAATCTCGCCGACGTCGCGGTGCTCGGCGGCTCGCTCACGCTGATCGTCGCCATCTGGTGGGAGGAGAGGAAGTTGCGTGAGCGAACGACGTGAGCGTCTGCAGGCGACTGCAAGCGACGGCGGACGACTCGATCGTTTCCTCTCGGAACGGCTGGGCCTCTCGCGCACACGTGTCGCTTCGCTGATCGCGGCAGGGCAGGTGCTCGTCGACGGGCGCACTGCCCGCAAGGCGGACCCCGTGGAGCCCGGGCAGATCATCGATGTGACCGTGCCCGCGCCGGAGCCGGTCGACATCCTGCCCGAGGACATTCCCCTCGACGTGGTCCACGAGGACGAGCACCTGTTGGTGGTGAACAAGCGTGCGGGCATGGTGGTGCACCCGGCGCCGGGACACCGCAGCGGCACGCTCGTCAACGCACTCCTGTTTCACGTGCGCGACCTCTCCGGTGTGGGTGGACGGCTCCGGCCCGGGATCGTGCACCGGCTCGACAAGGACACGTCCGGACTCCTGATCGTGGCCAAGTCGGACGCCGCCCACCTCGGACTGAGCGCAGCCCTCAAGAAACGGGACATCCGGCGGATCTACCTGGCTGCAGCCTGGGGTCATCTGGCCGAGGACCCGCTCACCATCGACGCGCCCATCGGCCGGGATCCGCGCGATCGCAAACGCATGGCGGTCGTCGAGTCCGGGAGGCCGGCGCGCACCCAGATCCGGGTCCGGGAACGGTGGCCTGCGGCCGAGCTTCTCGACGTCCGCCTCGCGACCGGGCGGACCCACCAGATCCGGGTCCACCTCTTGCATGTGGGTCATCCGGTCATCGGAGATTCCCTGTATGGCGCGGGCTGGGAGCGCGGAATCGCGGGACCGCAGAGACGATGGGCAAGGGAACTCCTTGCCCGGGTGCCTCGGCAATTCTTGCATGCGCGGGCACTGCGTTTTGTTCACCCGGTGACGGGTGAGCTCCTGCACTTCCGAATCCCACCACCGCCGGATCTCGCGGCGGCACTGGCCTTTGGCCGGGCCGCGCGCGGAGGATAGGCCGGGGCGGAATGGAAGCGAGCTCGACGGGGGGCACACAGAAGCGGCAGCCTCCGCCGGGACCACTGGACATCGCGGTCGACACGTTCGTCCGTGACGCGGGCGCAGCGCGCGTGGTTCTCATGAACCGCTCGGGGCGGCTCCTGCTCCAGAGAGGCTTTCCTGACTCCCGCCAGGTCATGAAGATCGCCACGCTCGCGGCGGGCATCCACGCCACCGGAAAGAAGATCGGTGAGTTGGTCGGGGACCCCGGAATGGCCCACGCCCAGAACCGCGGGACCACCTGTGAGTTCTTCCTGAGCGAGCTGGTCACGCCGGCCGGGCCGATCCTCTTCCTCACCGTCTTTCCTGCCAACGGGCGGGCCACGCCAGCCCGGTCGGCCTTCGAGGTCTTCGCGCGCACGCTGGGCTCCCTGGCCGGCGTCGGCGGAGACGGACCCTCGCGGGCCGAAGAGTTCGAGTCCTCCCTCATGGCCAGCCTCGAACGGCTGTTCCCCGACCGATGATCCGGGACGTCGCCTTCGACCTCGACCCGAGGATGACCTTCGACACGTTCGTCGTGGGTCCCGGGAACCGCCTCGCGTCCGCGGCGGCGCGCCGAGCGGCCGACTCCCCGGCGGCGTCCTACAATCCGCTCTTCCTCTACTCGGCGTCGGGCCTGGGCAAATCCCACATCCTGAACGCCATGGCGCATCACTCCGAGCGCCTGAATCCCGACGCGCGCGTGTTGTACCAGACGCTCGAGGGCTACCTGAACGAGTTGGCGGACGCGCTCGCCCAGGGTCGGCAGGACGAGATGCGGGACCGCTACAAAGACCTCGACATCCTCCTCCTCGACGACGTCCAGTTCCTGACCGGACAATCCGAGGCCCAGGAGATCCTGCTGCGGACGCTGGACGCGCTGAACGTGTCCGGCAGTCAGATCGTCCTCGCCTCCGACCGGCCGCCGGCCGAGATCGATGGACTGGACGCGCGGCTGCTGTCTCGCTTCTCGGGTGGGCTGATGGTGGACATCTCGCCCCCCGAGTTCGAGACCCGGCTGGCCATCATCCGGCGGCGACGGGCCGAGCGTGGGATCGAGCTGGCGGACGACGTGGCCGAGGCCGTGGCGCGCCTGCCGTTCCGCAACGTGCGCGAGCTGATGGGTGGCCTCAACCGCATCCTGGCCATCCAGGATCTCGAAGGTCGGGTGGTCACCGCCGCCGAAGTGCCGAAGCTGGTGGACGTGCCGCGCGAACGTCCTCGGCGGCCTCGCCGTCTGGCCACGGTGTCCAGCGTGCCCCTGCACGAGGAGCCCGAGTTCGAGGAGCCGTGGCAGACCCTCATCCGTGAGGCCGCCGAGGCCGCCGAAGCGGAGGGGTTCAGCGCCTCGCGCCTGCGCCGGGTGCTCGATGGGGACCTGGAGCCCGCCGACCCGGACCGCATCGTCAACGAGTACCATGCGGTTCTCGACGAGCTGAGGACCATCCAGTCCGAGCTGGACATGGTCGGCAATCCCTGGCCGGAAGCCGCACGCGGAGTGCTCACCGACCCGGAGCGGGTCGAGGAGGCGCGGGCGCTGCTCGCTTCGGCCCGCGAACGGGTGCGGGACTTCCCACCCTTCCGCGACGACCGCGTGCTCGACGACATCGCGGAACGCTTCCCACCGCTGGCGGTGAAAGCCGCCCGCGAGTTCACCGGGGAGGAGACGCCCGAATACAATCCGCTCTTCGTGTGGAGTCCCGACGGCTTCGGAGCCCGCGAGTTGCTCGAGGCGCTCGGGACCACCTATCTGGCGGCCCGTCCCCGGGCGCGCGCGGCCCTGATCTCGGCCAAGGAGTTCGCCGAGGAGTTCATCGCCGCGCTGTCCGAAGGGGTCGCGGGAGCGTGGCGCGAGCGCTGGTGGACGGTCGAGCTTCTGATGGTCCACCAGGCGCAGGAGCTCTCCCAGACCGAGCGGGCGCAGGACGAGTTCTTCCACCTGTTCGAGGCGGTCAAGCGCCGTGGCGCGCGCATCGTGATCGCCGCCGACCGGCCGCCGTCGCGCGTGGCCCACGTCGACGATCGACTCCGTTCGCGCTTCGAAGGCGGGCTGGTCGTCGAGGTCGACGTGAAGGGCGAGCCACCGCTGCCGGCCTCGGAGCTGCTCGCCCGCCGTCAGACGCGGCAGAGCGCGCTGGAGACGTCGCTGGACAGCCTCGAGGGCGGCGGCGAGGTGGGGCCGGACCTCGCGTTGGTGCGCAGGGACGACGAGGGGAAGGTGATCCGCCCCGAGGAGGCGCTGGACCCCGCCTTCGAGGCGTCACTGGCCGGGCTGGACGGGGGTTCCGAGCGGCATGCCCTGACGCCGGAGGTGGGGCCCGACCCGAGCGCGCCCCCGTCGCTCACCAAGATCAAGATCCGCACGGACGATTTCCCTACGCTGCTCACCGAGAAGAAGCGGTGGCAGCGCGAAGCCGGGATCGAGGACGATCGGCCGTTGCCACCGGAGCCGGTGCGCGCTGCCCCGTCCCGCGCGACCAGCGCCGAGGCACCGGCAGCCGCCGCGCCGGCGGCCCCTGGAGCACAGCCCGGCGCCGTGCCCGACGTCTCGGACGCGCAGCCTCTGCAGCCCCAGGCGCCTGGCGCCTTCGACATGTCACCGGAGTCCGGCGAGGAACCGACCGAAGCACCCCAGCCAGCGACGGCGGACCTTCTCGATCCGGCTCCGGTGACCTCTCACACGGCTTCCGAGCGCGGGGAGGGGTGGAACGACACCCTCCCCGTCTCGGAGCTGAGTGAGATCATCGATGCCATCCTCGCTCCCTTCGAGCAGCCCGCTGGCCCTGAGACGGCCGCTCTTGTCGGCAACGGGACCGGCCCCGCCCGCACGGAAGCTCCGCGCGAGCCGTGGCGTCCCTCCCCGGAGAAGGTGGTCTGGGAGTGGCCGCGCGTGGAAGATCGCATCGTGGCGGAGGACATCTGATGGCGCTACGCGGCTCGCTCAACGAGGTCAACCTCGCGGACATCTGCCAGCTGCTGGCCATGGGTCGCAAAAGCGGATGTCTGTGGATCACCGATCGCTCCAACTTCGGCTATGTCTACTTCGATCAGGGGCGGGTGACCTACGCTTCCGTATTGAACAGGCCGGACCGTCTCGGGGAGTTGCTCGTACAGAACGGCGTCATCAACCGGGAGCAGCTGTCGGCGGCCATGGAGGGGCAGGCCCACCGACCAGGCGCCCGCCTGGGGCGCATGTTGGTCGCCCAGGGTGCCATGTCCGAGGACCAGCTCAAGTCGTATGTGGAGCTTCAGGTCTCGGAGGCGGTCTATCACCTCTTCACCTGGACCCAGGGCTCGTTCCACTTCGACCCGGATCACGTTCCGGAAGAGGAAGAGGCGCGGCTCGTCTCGATCAACGCGGAGAACCTCCTGTTGGAGGGTGCGCGCCGGGTCGACGAGTGGAGCTTGATCGAGAAGCGCATTCCTTCGTTCGATCTGGTGTTCTCCATCACTCGGCTCCCCGAGGATGGCGAAGTCGAGCTGACGCGCGAGCAGCACAAGGTGATCGCCGTGCTCGACGGCCAGCGCTCCGTGGACGAGGTCGTACGACAGACCGGGCTGGTCGAGTTCGAGGTCGGCAAGGCGCTGTACGGGTTGGTGCAAGCGGGATTTGCCGAACAGAGCGGACGAAAGGTCGGAGCCCAGAAGGACACGCCCGAGCTGCGCGTGAAGCGCCATCTCGATCTGGGACTCGCCTTCGACCGCGCCGGATTGCTGGAGGACGCGGCGCGAGAGTTCCGGCGCGTGGTGGAGCTGGATGCCGAGAACGAGCGGGCGCACCGCAAGCTGGCGCTCATCGCGCTGCGCGGTGGCAAGGCCGCGGACGCGCTCCAGCACTTCGGCGCGCTGCCGGCCGCGGAGCAGAAGCGCTATTCGGTGCTGTGCAACCGCGCGCTGGCGCTCGAGATGCTGGGACGTACCGACGAGGCGCTCCACCTGCTGGACGTGGCGGAAGGCGTGCGTCCCACGGACGCCGATCTGTTCCTGCAGCGTGGTATCACGCTGCTGAAAGCGGGGCAGGCGGGCGCTGCGACGGACGCCTTCATTCGCTACCGCGAGCGCATGCGGGGGAAGGTGCCGCCTCCTATGTACTACGCGCACGCCGTGCTGGCCGCCGCCATGGACGGCGCCATGGAGGACGCGGTCCGCATCGGGCGGGAGGGGCTGACGCATCATCCCAAGGACGGCACCATCCTGGTCAATACGGGCGCTGTGTTGGAGCGGGTCGGTGAGCCCGCTGCCTCGGAAGCGTTCTACCTGCGCGCGGTGGGGCAGGACCCGCCCCCGCAGGCACACAAGAACCTCGGTGACCTGGCCCTGCAGCGCGGCGACCCGGCCGGGGCCCGTGCTCACTACGAACGGGCCGTTCGGGTCGAACCCCGACTGGGGGACGACGTGTATGCCAAACTCGGTCAGCTCGCCCATCAGGAAGCGGAGCACGAGCGGGCGGCCGAGTACTATGAGTTGGCCTTGGAGCTGAACCCGTCCAACGAGACGGCTCGTTCCGGCCACCGCACGCTGGAAACCGCCTAGGGCATCTGCCGGTCCCGGTCCGACTCGGGCCCCCCGGCCCGGAGCGCGGAGGACAGCACCGCGGGGGGGCGGAACCTCGGCGCAGGGCCCACGCTCCTCCGGCTCGATCGGATGCACGATGGCTCTCGCGTGGCTCTGCATGGCGCTGACGGTGGTGGCGTCGGAGGTCCAGACTCCGCCCACCGCCCCGCAGGCCGTGGTGGGCGAGCGCGTCCGGGTGGAGTTCTGGGACGGGAACCGGGCTCGCGCCCAGGCGCTGCTGGATCAGCTGGACGCGCTACCTCCGTTGTTGGCGCTACCGCCTGGATTGCCCCGAGGGGTTCAGCTACGGCTGGCCGAGACGGAGGAGCGTTTTCTTTCCCTCACCGGGGGAGCGCCTCCCGACTGGAGCGCCGCCGTGGCGCTGCCGGACCAGGACGTGATCGTGCTGCCGGTCTATGCGTCCAACCGCACCCGAGGTGGGGCGCGGGCGGTGACGCTTCGCCACGAATGGGCCCACCTCGGTCTCGAGCAACACCTGAGAGGGCTCCGCATACCGCGATGGTTTCACGAGGGATACGCGCTTCACGCGGCGCGCGAGTGGGACGCGAGAGCCGGCTGGAAGCTCCGCTGGGCCTTGGCCACCGGTGCCGCGCCGCCGCTCGACTCCCTGTCTCTGGATTGGCCCGCTGGCGCCGCCCGGGCGGGCCTGGCCTACGACCTGGCCGCCACGGCCGTCGAGTACCTTCTCGAACCGGCCGGAGAAGAGGGCCTCCGGATCTTCCTGGAGCGATGGCGCTCGGACGGGTCCTTCGACGAGGCGTTGGCGCAGGTCTTCGGCTTCACGCCAGGGCGGTTCGAGTCGGCCTGGCTTCGCTGGGTCAAGCGGCGCTACGGATGGGGGTTGGTACTCTCCCAGAGCGTCCTTCTCTGGCTTTCCCTGGGGGCGGTCCTGCTGCTGCTCTGGCGTTGGAGGGCGCGCCGCTTGAGGGACCGCATGGCCCGGCTGCGTGCGGCCGAACCCCCCGACGCGCCTGCCTGGTGGGACGTGGCGGCGGCGACGGAGGCACCGGCTCCACCGCCCGATCCGAACCCCGGTGGGGAGGCCGGGTAGTAGCCTCGTCTGAGTCGGACCGGCGCGCCCCTGCGCCACCCGAGCCCCCCCGCGCTCAAGGAAGGCAACGCTTTGCCGATGCCGTCGCGTATTCTGCTGGTCGACGACAATGCGGACGCCCTGACCGTGCTCAAGACCAAGCTCGAGCATGTGGGCCACCACGTGGGAACCGCGGGGAGCGCGGAAGAAGCGCTCTCTCGCATCAAGGAGTTCGATCCCGCAGTGGTGATCACCGACCTGCACATGCCGGGAATGAACGGCATCCAGCTCCTGGAGCGGGTCAAGGCCGACATGACCGAGGTCGACGTGATCGTGGCGACGGGCCACGAGGACATGAGCTCGGCCGTGATGGCCATGAAGGCGGGCGCCTTCGACTACCTGGTCAAGCCCATCGACCTGGGCGAGGTGGAGTCCCTGGTGGGGCGCTGCCTGGAAGCCCAGCGGCTCAACCGCACGGCCCGGCGCGTCCAGGACGACGGGGAGCCCCCTTCGTTCGGCGAGAACACGGTGGTGGGGCGCGATCCGCGCATGATCGAGATCTTCAAGACGATCGGAGTGCTGGCTCGCAACCGCGCCACCGTGCTCATCCGCGGCGAGACGGGCACGGGGAAGGAGATGATCGCGCGCGCGATCCATCAGAACTCGGCGGCGTCACGCGAGCCCTTCATCGCGGTCAACTGTACCGCGCTGTCGGATACGCTCCTGGAGTCGGAGCTCTTCGGGCACGTGAAGGGCTCGTTCACCGGCGCCGTATCCTCCAAGCGCGGGTACTTCGAGCTGGCGGGCTCGGGCACGATCTTCCTGGACGAGATCGGCGACACCTCGCCCGATTTCCAGACGAAGCTGCTGCGTGTGCTGCAGGAGCGTCAGTTCTATCCCGTGGGTGGGGAGGAGCCGCGCTTCACCGAGGCACGCGTGGTGGCGGCCACCCATCAGCCCATCGAGAAGTTGGTCGAAGAGGGCGGCTTCCGTGAGGATCTCTATTTCCGACTGAAGGTCGTCGAGATCGAGGTGCCACCGCTGCGTCAGCGCCGCGAGGATATCCCCCTGTTGGCGCAGGCGCTTCTGTACAAGACCGCGCGCGAGATGGGGTCGCAGTCCCGCTTCATCTCCGAGCCCGCGATGCGGCGCCTCAAGCAACATTCATGGCCGGGGAACGTCCGCGAGCTCGAGAATGTGCTCACCCGCGCCATCGTCCTGGCGCGAGGACATGCCATCGCCGAGGAGCATATCTCACTCGGAATCCAGGTCTCCTCGCGGGCCAAGCGCTCGGAGGGGCCGGACTCGGACACGCTGGACGCGGTGATCGCGGCGCACGTCGCGGACGTGCTGGACCGCTGTGGGGGCAACAAGAGCCAGGCGGCCCGCACGCTGGCGATCTCGCGGTCGCGGCTCGCGCGCATCCTGCGCAAGTTCAATCTCGATGACGGTTCCGACGAAGGCGACCTCATCGGGATGGACGACGACGACGACGAGGATTGACCCCTTCGGCACCCGAGTCCCTTGACCATGGGGGTCGGGGCCGGGTAGCGTGCAGCCGTGGCCAAGAATAGAACGTCCAAGACCGACGCTGCGAGCCCTGAGCGAACCCTCTCCCAGGCGCTGCGCTTTTCCGCGATCAATGGGGTGTTGGGGGTGGCCGGGTTGGCGGCCGTGGGGCTCGGGTACCTGCTGCTCTCGCAGGGCTCCATCACGGCGGCCCCGCTCCTGCTCGTCCTGGGCTACGTGATCCTGATCCCCCTGGCGCTCATCCTCTAGTCGACGCACCCGGGGGGCGTACTGGCGGGGTTCGCATGCGGCCCGGGAGCCGCATGCGGATGACTCAGCAGTTCACGGCGAGACTGGGGGCCGGGGGGGCTACCGGGGACGCGACCGCGGGCTGGGCCGGCAGCGCCGGCTCGGAGCCCGCAGCGGGGGTCCCGCTCAGCAAGGTTCCGGACGCCAACGCCAGGACGGTCAGCGTGATTCCCAGGATCGCCATCTTCGGGGGTGTCTTCCTCAACGTAGTCATGTCTCCTCTGTCCTCCACCACTTTCCTCCCTCCGTACACATACGACGCATGAGCGACCGAAAACGTTTCATCGCCCTGCTCGCCCTAGGAGTGTCGATGAGCGCGACCGCCGAATTGTCGGGCCAGCAGGGCCCCTTCAGCGCCGGGGGCCGCTCCACCGTCTACGCGCCGCGGGGCGCGGTGGCCACCAGTCAGCCCCTGGCCACGGCCGCCGCTCTGGAGGTGCTCCAGAACGGGGGCAACGCCATCGATGCCGCCGTGGTGGCGGCGGCGGTCCTGGGGGTGGTCGAGCCCCACATGACCGGGATGGGGGGCGACATGTTCGCACTGTTCTGGTCGGCCGATGAAGGGCGGCTGGTGGGGTTGGACGCGTCAGGCAAAGGGGGTGCGCTCCTGGATGCGGACGCCCTCCTGGCCGCCGGGGTGGAGCGTATGCCGGGTTCCGGACCCCAGTCCGTCACCGTTCCAGGCGCGGTGTCGGGGTGGGCCGCGCTCCTGGAACGGTACGGGACGCTGGATCTGGCCCGGGCGTTGGAGCCGGCGCGCCGCATCGCGGACGAAGGCTTCCCGGTCACGCCGGTGATCGCCGCCCAGTGGCGGGCGCAGGTTCCCAAGCTCTCGCGCGACCCCGGCGCCGCGTCGACCTATCTGTTCGAGGGAACCCGCGGTCCCGAGGCGGGGGAGTGGTTTCGCAATCCGGACCTGGCGGCGTCGTACGCGCAGCTTCAGAGCGAGGGCCCCGCTGCCCTCTACGGCGGAAGCCTCGGCCGGCGAGTGGTCGAGCACCTGCAGGCCAACGGCGGCTTCCTGACCCTCGACGATCTGAGGGGCCACTCGGTCCGCTGGGTGGACCCGCTCTCGGTCGACTACCGCGGCTACACCGTGTGGGAACTGCCCCCGTCCGGTCAGGGGATCGCGGCCCTGCAGATGCTCGAGCTGCTGGAGCCCTTCGATCTCGCGGCCATGGGACACAACTCGCCCGAGTATCTCCATCATCTGATCGAAGCCAAGAAGCTGGCCTACGAGGACCTCCGCACCTACGTGGCGGACCCTGACTGGATGACGACCTCGCCCCAGGAGCTCCTCTCCGAGGCCTACCTCTCCGGTCGCCGGGCTTTGATCTCACCCCGGGCGGCGGCCGACCGCGAAGAGGCGCCCGAGGCCGCGCAGGCGTCGGAGACCATCTACCTGTCGGTGGCGGACCAGTACGGCAACATGGTCTCCTTCATCAACTCGGTCTTCGGCTATTTCGGGTCCGGCGTCGTAGTGCCGGGGACCGGATTCGTGCTGCAGAACCGCGGGGCCGGGTTCACCCTGGAGGTGGGTCATCCCAACCGGGCCGCGGCCGGGAAGCGCCCGTTCCACACGATCATCCCGGGATTCGTCACCCGGGACGGGCAGCCGTGGATGGCGTTCGGGCTGATGGGGGGAGCGATGCAGCCGCAAGGGCATGCCCAGCTCTTGATCAACCTGATCGACTTCCACATGGACCCGCAGGCGGCGGTCGACGCGGCGCGCTTCTATCACCTCTCGGGTCGCAACGTGGCCCTGGAGCCCGCCATCGGGGCCGAGACGCGAGCCGCATTGCGTGCCCTGGGGCACCAGATCTCGGACTCCGATCCGGCGTACGGCGGAGCTCAGCTCGTGATCAAGCTGCCGCGGGGCTGGGCTGCCGCGTCGGACCCCCGCAAGGACGGGCACGCCGCCGGGCACTGAGCCCGGCCGAGGGGGGGCGGTCCCGCGGCCCGCGCGCGAGCCGGCGGGCGATGCGTGGCAGACGGCCGGGGCGTCTACTCCGGCGGCGGCGCGGCCTCCTGGACCCGCTGCCAGACCGCTTCGAGGTCCTGCCAGGTGCAGAGGTAGGTACCCAGGGCCCAGCGCAGCGTGAGTCGGCCTGCGATGGTGGCGTGGGAGAGAAACGCGAACCCTGATCCGTTGATGGCCTCGAGGAGCGCCCGGGTCGCCGCCTCCCCCGCTCGGCAGCGGAAGCACACCAGACCCATGGTCGTGGGCGCCGCGATCTCGAAGCGCGGATCGGCAGCGATCAGGTCGGTCAGTCGCTGGGCCCACTGCACGTGCTCGCGGATCCGTTGCACGATGCCGGCCCGTCCGAAGGACCGCATGACGAACCAGAGCTTGAGGGAGCGGAAGCGGCGCCCCAGCGGAATCGCGTAGTCCATCAGGTCTACGGTCCGATCGTCTCTCTGGTACTGGAGATAGGACGGCGTCAAGGAGAACGCGCCTCGGAAGGTGTCGGGGTCACGCGTATAGAGCACGCTGATGTCCATCGGGCAGAAGAGCCACTTGTGTGGGTTCACCACGATGGAGTCGGCTCCGTCCGCCCCGTCCAGCAGGTGCCGCAGCTCGGGGACCACGGCCGCCGCTCCGCCGTAGGCGGCGTCCACGTGGACCCACAGGTTCTCCTCGCGCGCGATCTCGACCACCTCCCGGACGGGATCGACGCTGGTGACGCCGGTCGTCCCCACGGTGGGCACCACGCATGCGGGCCGCAGCCCCTGGGCGCGGTCGCTGCGGATGGCCTCGCGCAGGGTGTCCGGGCGCAGCCGGAAGGCCTCGTCGACGGGAAGGCGCGTCAGGTTGTTCAGACCGATGCCGGCCATCGTGCAGGCCTTGTCCACCGAGGAGTGCGCGTACTCCGACGTGTAGACGCGCAGTCGTCCGTCGGGACCGCGATCGCGGCTTTCGGGGTCGGCGCGGTGACGCGCGGCCGCGATCGCATGCAACGTGGAGGTGGAGGCGGTGTCGAGGATCTGTCCGAACCAGCCGGGGGTGAGGCCCAACCACTGACGCAGCCAATCAAGCGTGACCTGTTCCAGCTCGGTGCCGGCCGGCCCCGACGCCCAGAGCATGTGCTGCATGTTCAGGCCCGCGATGAGCGTCTCGGCCAGCACGCCAGGCGGGGAGGACGAGATCGCGAAGAAGGAATGGAAGCGCGGGTGGTTCCAGTGGGTCACGGCGGGGAGGATCTCCGCTTCGAAGTCCGCCAGGATCCGCTCCATCGGCTCGCCCTCTTCCGGAGCGGAGTCGGGGAGTCGATCGATCAGATCGCCCGGACGCATGTTCGGCGTGACCGGGTAGCGGCGAATGGAGCGCCAGTACTCCGCGATCCAGTCGGCGACGGTGTGCGCGTGCTGCTGGTACTCGTCCGGGGTCATGAGCGTTCTGGCTCTGCGAGGGCACCTCTGGAGCGCTCCAGGGTTAGGCCCGCGATCGACGTCGCGCCAGACCAGCTCGTGGAAGAGGATGCCATGCCATCGACGACGCCGGGTACGACGGGACCCGATTCCCCCCACCAGGGGCAGTCCCTTCTCTGGGCAGGCGCCCCCCTCGCTGAGGCTCGCGGCGCGCTGGTCCTGGTACATGGCCGCGGAGGTTCCAGCGAGGACATCCTGAACCTGGGCCTGCACCTGGCCTCCGAGGGCGTGACCTTGGTGGCGCCGGCGGCGGCACAGCACACGTGGTATCCGTTCCGTTTCCTGGAGCCCACCCACCGCAACGAGCCCTGGTTGACGTCGGCACTGACGGTGCTCGACGACGTGGAGGCGACGCTGACGGAGTCGGGGATCGATTCAACGCGGGTGGTGCTGGTGGGGTTCTCACAGGGCGCCTGTCTGGCGAGCGAGTCGTTGCGACGGCGGCCGCGGGCTCTGGGTGGGCTCCTCGCCTTTGCCGGCGGCGTGATCGGACCCGACGCGGGCGGGCCCGGGGAAGGGGCGGCCCTGACCGGTATGCCCGCCCTCTTCGCCTGTGGAGATGCCGATCCGCACATCCCGGCGCAGCGCGTGCGGGAAAGCGCTGCGCTCTTCACGGCGATGGGCGCCGAGGTGGACGTGCGCCTCTACAAGGGCATGGGACACGGCATCCATCCCGACGGCTTGCGGGCGGGACAGACCCTGGTGGAGCGCGTGCTCCCCGGCCCGCCGTAGCGACCCGGGCCTGCGCCGGCGTTTGCCCGTCGTGGTGTCCGTCGGGCCGCCGGGCGCAGACCCGGTGACATTCGAATTGAAACCCTTTCCCCCTCCCGTCCATCCAACGGTGCGATGCTACCGGAAACGGGGCCCGAGAGGGCGGGGAGGGGGGACATGCGCGCAGGGATCGTGGCGATCCTCGGGCTGGCGGTTGCCGCCGGAGGGTTGGGTGCCCAGTCGCTCGACGGGGATCGTGGAGCCGCGGAGCGAGCGGGGCGGGCCCGGGCGACGGTGGCCATCCGCGCGGAGGTGCCTCCACAGATCGACGGCCGCGACGGCGATGCCGTGTGGCTGAGGGCTCCAGCCCAGACGGGATTCCGGCAGTTCGATCCCCAGCCCGATGCAGCTCCGTCGCTGCCCACGGAGTTCAAGGTCGCCTACGACGACGACAACCTCTATGTCTTCGTGCGCGCCTTCGACAGCCATCCCGACAGCATCAGGCGCGCGCTCACCCGACGGGACGTCCGGGGACCTTCCGACCAGATCAGCCTCTACGTCGACTCGTACAACGACCGGCGCACCGGCTTTGCCTTCCACGTCAATCCGGACGGCGTCAAGCGCGACTTCTCCATCTTCAACGACGGGAACGAGGACGTCTCCTGGAACGGTGTGTGGGACGTGGTGCCCCGCGTCGATTCCCTGGGATGGACTGCGGAGTTTCAGATCCCGCTTTCCCAGCTGCGCTATGCCGATGCCGCCGATCACACGTTCGGTTTCGGGGTGTGGCGTGACATCGAGCGCTACAACGAGACCGTCGCCTGGCCCCTGTTCAGTCGCACCACCAGCGGCCTCATCTCGCAGCTCGGGCAACTGGAGGGCCTCGCCGGCCTGGGATCGACGCGCCGCACGGAAGTCACGCCCTACGTGCTCACCCGCAATGTGTCCCGGCCGACCGGAGGCGGCTTCGAGCGCGACCAGCAGCTGGCCGTGGGTGGCGACCTCAAGATCGGCCTCACGCCCAACGTCACGCTCGACGCCACGCTCAATCCCGATTTTGGGCAGGTGGAAGCGGATCCGGCGGTGTTGAACCTGACCGCGTTCGAGACCTTCCTGAGCGAGCGGCGCCCCTTCTTCGTGGAAGGCACCGGGCTCTACAGCTTCCAGCTCAACTGCTACATCGTCGTGGACTGCTCCACCAACGAAGGGCTGTTCTACTCCCGCCGCATCGGTCGGAGCCCGTCGCTTTCGGGCCAGTATGGCGACGCTCGTACGCCCACTGCGACGCCCATCGCGGCCGCCGCCAAGCTGACGGGTCGCACCGCCGGGGGCTTCTCGTTCGGCGCGCTCGACGCGTTCACCCAACAGGTCGAAGGCGCCCAGGGGCGGACCGTCGAGCCACGGACCAACTACGCCGTGCTGCGCGCCCAGCAGGATTTCCGGGACGGGGATGCCGGCATCAGCTGGATCGGCACGGCCGTGAACCGAGCGATGGACGATTTCAGCGCCCCCTGGTTGCACGAGAGCGCCTACGTCTCCGGCGTCACCTTCCGGAATCGTTTCAGCGATCGGCGCTACGAGGTCGCCGGGTCGTTCGCCTATTCGCGCGTCGCGGGCAGCGCCGAAGCCATCGCGCGCACGCAGCGCGGCTCAGTGCACTACTACCAGCAGCCGGGGGACGAGCTGGTGTTCGACTCCACGCGCACCTCCCTCTCCGGGTACGCAGCGCAGCTCAAGTTCGGCAAGTACGGCGGCGGGATCACCCGCTTCGAAACCAGCCTGGTGCAGCAGTCCGCAGGCTTCGAGCCCAACGACCTGGGGTTCCTGCGCCGCGCCGACATCGTGGACTGGAGCACCTGGGCGGCGCTCAGCTTTCGCACGCCGACGCGCGTGTACCGATGGGCGCAGGTGAACGCCAACCACTGGGAGCACTGGACCACCTCGGGGCTGCGCCTGGAGAGCGCTATCAACCTGAACGGACACATGGGCCTCCACAGCAACTGGGACGTGCACCTGGGGGGGACCCTCGGCGACCTCGGCGAGAGCTACTGCGACCGCTGCACGCGCGGTGGGCCCTCGGTTCGGGATTCGCGCGGGTTCTACCCGTGGGGAGGGATCAACTCCGACAGCCGCAGGACGCTGGCGGGGGGGATGTGGGTGAACCTGGGGTTCGCGGACGAGGGTCAGACGCGGACCACCAACCTGAGTCCGTACCTTCGTTTCCGGTTCTCGGATCGCTTCACGACCAGCGTGGGGGCCAACATCTTCCGGGCCGACCGGGACGCGCAGTGGTACGGCAACTTCAGCGATGGCCCCGGGACGGTGCACTACAGCTTTGCCCACCTGGACCAGCGCACCGTGTCCTTCAACCTGCGCGTCAACTACACAGCCACGCCGGATCTGACCTTCGAGTTCTATGGCGAGCCGTTCGCCAGCAGCGGGACGTGGTCCGACGTGCGCGAGATCAGCGCGACCCCGGACGCCCCCGCCTACCAGGACCGCTACCAACCCTTCACGCCCCCTGCGGGCTCGCCGGCCAGCTTCTCGTTCCGGCAGCTGAGGACCAACGCGGTGGTCCGCTGGGAGTACCGTCCCGGCTCCACGCTCTTCCTGGTCTGGGCGCACGGCCGGGAGGCCTTCGCCGAGGACCAGAGCCGGCGCCCCTGGCGCCAGGACTTCGACGGGCTCTTCGATCTCCACCCCGACAACACCTTTCTGATCAAGGTGGCGTACTGGCTGAACCGCTGAGCGGTGGGGCGTATGGGCCGGCCCGCTCCCGCGGCGCGCTTCTTGCCTTCTGACTCGACAGAGGTGGTGCACAGTGCCCCATTTCGAGCGCGAGGGACATGAACAGAGTCGCAAAAGCTGCCTCCGCGGAGGAGGTGGCCTTCAGCCACGCGGCTTCAGAGGAAGCCTGGATTCCCCGGGCCATCCTCTGGACCGTCGTCATCGTCGAAGCGGTCGCCCTGGCGCTGCCGCTCCCCGGATTCCTCCGGACCGTCGTCGGCTTCACGGCCCTGGCGCCCCTGATCTGGGTGGCCGCCGGGATCCAACCGGCCCAGCGCGCCCGGACGTCGGACGCGTGGGCCAGGGCCCGGCGCTTCAATCGGCTCCGGAATCTCACCGTTGTCTTCCTGGAAGAGGTGAAGCGCCTGAACTGGCTGGGCGTCGACGCCAAGCGGGGCGGCAGGGACGCCACCCGGGCCGAGGCAGAAATGGCCGCCATCGAGCACCGCATGCACGAGCTGATCACCCAGATCCGCAAGGCGGCCGGGACGGAAGACGGGCAGGCCGGCTAGCGGCCAACAAGGTTGCGCTGCTGGAAGAGTGGGCTTTGCTTCGGGGTCGGAGCGCTCACAGCAGCGAGGACGGACTCGTGGATGCCGAGCTCGAAGGACCCTTGGAGTTCCTGCGGACGGCTGAGCGTTTGAAGACCACGCACCGGAGCGCCTGGACGTCGAGCGGGGAACGTGAGAGCGTCGCGGAGCATACCTGGCGACTGTGCCTCATGGTCGTGGTCCTCGGCGAGTGCTTCGACGGAGTCGACCTGGATCGGCTGCTGCGCATGTGCGTGATCCACGACCTGGGCGAGGCTCTGGGCGGAGACATCCCCGCCACGCTGCAAGATCCGACCGTACCCAAGTCCGACGCGGAGCGCCGGGACTTGGTCAGGCTGCTCGAGCCCCTCCCCCAAGCCAAGCGCCTGGAATTGCTCGCGCTCTGGGACGAGTACGAGGCAGCGGAATCGCCGGAAGCGAAGGTGGCCAAGGCGCTCGACAAGCTCGAGACGATCCTGCAGCACAACCAGGGCGCCAACCCCCCCGACTTCGACTACGCGTTCAACCTCACGTATGGTGCGCGCCATACGCGGGGGCATCCGCTGATCGAGCGGATCCGCGCGCATCTGGACGCGGAGACAGCAGAGAAAGCGGGGTGAGCGCGATCCTCAGCGCGCCGTTCGGCTGCGATGGACATGCAAGGGCAGCTTCTCGGACCACCCCAGCGCCAAGGCCAGGCGGACCGCCCGTCGTCGCACCTGCGCCCAGCCCGGTCGGGTAAGGACATCGGAACGGAAGCAGGTGAGGTCCGCGGCGGTCAACCCGGCCACGGACTCACGCAACTCCTGAAGGAGGCGCGCCTGCCCCGCCGCGAGCCGACCCGTCCAGAGGCCCTCGAATGCCGTCGCCGCAGTCGAGAATCGGGTGACCAGTCCACAGGTGACGCAGCTGTTCTCGAAGAGTTGGGCTTGTTCCTGAGGTTGGAGGGCCAGAGCCTCGACCGCGAGTCGAAAGTCCCGATCGATGGCGAGAGACCTCCGGGTGGCGGCGGCGGGGGCCGCGGCGCTGTCCGCGGCCTGCGCAGGCCCGAGGAGGACCAGCTTAGGCTTGGAATAGGAATGCTCGTTGGGGGGCATCTCGAGCGAGTCCGCGTGTTCGGGGGTGGACCGGCCCTGGACCAGCACCAGGCAAGAGACCGTGCGACCGGCCTCGGGGCAAGGCGGGTGTCCCGCGGCGTGCCCGAGGCCGGCCCCGGGCCTAGGGGTGGGCCGCGCCGGTTCCGGCGGCCGCGTCCTCGGTCACCGGATGCTTCGCCCGTCGCTCCAGGTCGTTGTAGTTCAACAGGGCATTGAAGAGCATGTTGAACTCGCCGTGGTTCTGCCAGCGGTACACCGGGTTGGTGGCGTACATGAGGAGCCGGCCGGAACCGGCCGGAACCGACACGATGGCGGGGCGGTTGCGGATCTGATCGGGCCCACGCATCAAGCCGCTGAGCACGGCATCCTTCCCCCCCACGAACTTCATGAGCATCACGTCGTCCTGCTCGTCGTCGGGTACCTGAAGGAGGGGACCGTTGGTGTACTTGATCGGCAGCGTGCTCTCGGTATAGCCGTAGAAGATCGGGTTCTCGGGTTGGGTGACCTGCGCCTCCACGATGGGGCGCGGTGCGTAGAAGTTGCCGCCGGGCCGCGAGCTGTTGATGTCTCGCACGAGACCCATGTCCGTCGGGAACGTGGTGGCGTTGCCCAGCGTCATGAGCACTCCGCCTTCGCTCAGGAAGCGTTCGAACTCCAGGACGCCTTCCAGTCCCATCCCTCCCGTGATGTCGTCAGACGATCCGTACATTCCCAGACTCTTGAACTCGGGCGTCTGGGTGTAGGCGACGGGTCGGTCGCGGGGCTCGAGGCCTTGCACGAAGCTCTTCCCGTCCCGGCCTTGGGAAGGCATGACGATCACGTCGTAGTCACGCTTGAGGTGGCCCTGCCGGACCCGCTCCTTGTAGATGAGGTCGTAGGGGATCTGGAACTGATCGAAGGAATAGCGCACCCAACCGACGTCCTGGGTGCTGCTCCAGGTGCTGTACATCGCGATACGCGGAAGGTCCAACTCATGCGTGGCGACATCGGGCGCGGAGGACAGCCCGACGGCCGTGAGTCCCAGTTCCTCGATGGCCGCGCGAATGCGCTCGTCCGCGCCCGCCGCCGGGATGAGGAAGGAGCCCGCGGGAAGCTCGACGCCTTCCGCCGCGAACGCTTCGTCCAGCGCCTGCACACCCAGGTCGGCCAGCCGGTAGCGCAGCGTGATCATATTCGTGGAGCCCAGATGAGGCACTGCGTACAGGGCCGGGGAGCGCCGCCCCGTGATGGATCCGGCGAGCCTCACCGCATCGACGGGCGCCGTCTGGACCTCCAGGATGGCCTGGTCGTCGACGGCCACCACCTCGGTCTGGAGCATCAAGCCCATGGTCCAGCCACTGTCGTCGTAGGTCTGGAGGCTCTCGTCCGGGTAGTTGTCCTGACGCTGCAGGAGCAGGTTGGCCAGACGCCCGTAGGGCTGGTTGCGCTTGATCACGTAGGAGCTGGCCGGATAGGTGGTCTCCCCGATCTGGAAGGCCCGCCGAGCCTGACCCACCTCGATGCCCTGGGTGCGGAGCAGGTTCACGAGCAGCGCCACGCGTGTCATGTCCCGTTGCCCGGCCGGCAGGACGAAGCCGTGCGGCGTCTTGTTCTCGCCGTCCTCGATCGAGTGCAACGTCTTCAGATAGAAGTTCTCCAGCACCACCTTGGGGAACTGCGAGGTGAGCTGCAGCCCCAGGAGGACTCCGGTCTGCATGTAGTTGGTGTTGTTGCGCATGGACCAGACGACCTTCTCATAGGGCGGGAGCGGGCGATACCACTCCCGGGTCACCTGACGACCGCCCCCTCCCGAGAGATCGCGCTCCATGGTGGTGGCGCCCCCGTTGCCGAAGGTCTCGTACATGCGCATGAGACCGTTGTGGTTGTAGGACATGGCGCCCAGGTACCCGGGCGACCAGGCGTCCATGAACCCGTGGGTCCACACGCCCGGCATCCCGTACTTGATCATCTGCGCCATCTCGTAGTTGGCGTACCAGGGCAGCTCGCCGAACAGGATGGGGTCGAACGCCGGGTTCTGTGGATCCTGTCCGCTGTAGTTGTACATGAAGGGGATCGACTCATGCAGCTCGTGCATGATGGGCGGGTGCCACTCCAGGTACCAATCGAGCAGAGTGCGCATGGTCACCTGCGAGTAGTTGATGTCGCGGTTGTTGTCATGCAGCACGTACTTGCCCCAGTAGGGCGGGCCCGACATGCGGTCGTCCTCGTTGTCGATGTCGACGAGGTAGCGGTAGTACCAATCCACGTAGCGGTCGCGTCCGTCCGGATCCGCCACCGGCGTGAACGAAGTGATCACGTTGTCGCGGATGCCCTGGATCAGCGGTGAGGTTTCGGTGGCCAGGCGGTAGGCCAGCTCCATCTCCATCTCGGGTGGGCCGGTCTCGCCGCTGTGCAGTCCCCCCATCACATGGTAGATCGGCTTGGCCTCGGCGATGACGGCCTTGGCCTCCTCGGCGGACAGCCCCCTCGGATCGGCGAGGTGGGCCAGCGCCTCCCGGTAGCGGTCCAGGTTGGCCATCGTCTGCTCCGAGCTGACGAACACCACCACGGTCTCCCGGCCCTCGTCGGTGGTCCCCGTCGAGATCACCTTGACACGCGGCGAAGCGGCTTCCAGGGCGCGGTAGTAGCGCAGAATATCCGCATAGTAGGTGAGCTTCTTGGGAGCGCCGATGTGATAGCCCAAGACGTCTTTGGGGGAGGGCACGCCCTCGACCGTGGGCAAGTGGTCCACCAGCGGGCTCATGAACTCGGGCTGCGTGGTCCATTCGGCGATCGCGCGCGCGAAGTCGGCATCCTGGGCCTGGCCCGGGTCACGGGTCTCCAGGACCGACTGCTGAGCGAGGGAAGGGCCAGCCGAGACCAGCACGCAGGCCAAGGCGCTGAGGAACCGTCGAAGGGGAGCCATGGCTCACCGCTCCTTGTCGGATGGGGAATCGATGCTCGGACGGTAGGGAGAGGCCTGCGGCTGGGGCAAGCGGGGCGCGGGTGGGGGGGGGCGGCCGTGCACCTCGCAGTCCGGGCCCTATCCCTCCAGGTGGGGACGGCTTCGTGCGATCTCTTCGATACGCTCCGCGAAGTCTGGATAGCGCTCCAGTGTGCGGAGGAAGGCGTCCCGGTCCAACGCGTAGAGGTCGCAGTATCCGAGCGCACGCACGGTCGCCGTCCGCGGTTGGGAGCGGAGTAGCGCGAGCTCGCCGAAGAAGTCGCCATCGGTGAGGGTGCCCACCCGCGTCCCATCGGGCGCGAGCACCTCGACCGCACCACCGCTGATGAAGTAGATGTCCCGCCCCTCTTCCCCCGCGCGAACGATCGTGTCGCCCGGGGTGAAGACGAGAGGTCTCAGGCGCATGCACAGGTCGAGGATGAGCTCCTTGGAGGCTCCCTCGAGAAACGAGAGCTTCTCGATCAGGTCCCCCTTGAGCACCAGGGAAAGCTCCTGGCGGAGGGTGGGGGGCAGATCTTCGAGGAGCGACGCCTCGTCGTACCCCATCCGGTGCTCCCAGAGGTACCGGTAGTAGTCGAAGATGTGCCGCTGCACGTGCAGAGGGACGCGCCGGTAGCGCAGGAAGCCCGATAGGCGATCGAGCGTGGCCACGTATTGGGCGCGAGCCATGTCCACGCGCGTGAGCAGCGTGGCCACGTTCCCGATCACGAATCCGTAGACCCCGACGCCCAGGAGCATCACGCTCATCGCGTAGAGCCGCTGCGGCGCGGTCGCCGGCGTTACGTCTCCGTACCCGACCGTGGTCAGGGTGGTCACGGTCCAGTAGAGGGCTTCGAGATAGCTCGCTCGGGCGAGGCCGCCAGGACCCCTGCCACCGAGTGCCATCCAGGCGCACGCGAGCCAGTGGGCGAGCACCAGGAGGATGAGCACGAAGCCGCCGAGGCGGAGCAGGGCAGGGTTGGCGCGCAGCCGGTGACCGATCCCACCGAAGAGCGGGAAGGCCCGGAGCAGCTTCACCAGCCGCAGGAGCCCGGCTTCGGGGCGGTGGAGGAGCGGCGCCAGAGGAAGGGCGGCCAGCGCGTCCACCGTGGCCCATGCAGGTCCTGTCGGCGCTCCCGAACTCCGGCGTGCGCGGACCCGCAGAACGAAGTCGACCCCGAACACGACCGTCACGAAGACTTCGGCGATCGGAGGCAGGCCGCGGTCCCCGCCGGAGAGCAAACGGATGGGAAGGGTGATCGCCAGCAGCGCGGCGGTCGACGCCACCAGCACCTCCCAGACGAGCCGGAGCGTGCGGTGCGGCCGCGGCTCACTCATCGGCATCCTGTTGCTCGCTGGCACCCTGCTCGCATGCTACCCCATGGTAGCCCACCTCCGACGGCTCGAGAAGACGCGCAGCCAGGCACCTGAACCCGGGGGCGCCCCGGTGGGGCGATGGCGACAAGCTAGGATGCCCGACCGGAGCCGTCGAGAAACCGGACCTGCCACACCCGGTGATCGCGATCGCAGCGCGATCGTGGCTGCTCCTCGTCTCCTGCGGGGCCGGTCCATCAACGACGTCCCATCCTGCTATGGACGACTTTGCGGCACGCGTGCCTACCGGCATCCGAGATCGTGGGTTCGGGCGTTACTGACGCTCTGCTCGAGGCTCTGTGCGCGGCCGCTCGGTCCCGCTGACCCCTCCGCGGCCTGCGGCGTCACACTCGTGGCTCCAGGCGCCCTCAGTGAGGCCGAAAAACCCGCCCTTACCTTTCGTGCACGCGCCACGAACGCGCTCGATTCGCCCTCCGAAAGGCAGCCGTTTCATGGGTTTCGCTCCCGCCTCTGCTATGGTTCCCGCGTCCATCGCAGGACCCGACGCCCCTCGCCGCTCTCCGTTCGACCTTCCGAACGAAGAACTCGACGAACTGGAAGCGCTGAGTGACGAGATTGCCTCGCTTGCGGCCCAGATCGCCTCCGCCACCCACCGACAACTGACCTTGATCGCGGAGTTCGATCGCCGGCGCGGGTGGGAGCTGTCTGGTCATGTCACGTGCGCGCACTGGTTGGCGTGGCGCACGGGAATCGACCTGGGCGCGGCGCGGGAGAAGGTGCGTGCGGCCCGGGCACTCACGTCGCTTCCGGAGATCCGCGGCGCCATGGCGCGCGGCGAGCTCTCATTCTCCAAGGTACGGGCCCTCACGCGAGTGGCCGATTCGAACAGCGAGTCCGAACTGCTGGAGGTGGCTCTCAGTTCCACAGCTCATCAGTTGGAGCGCGTCGTGCGTGGATGGAAGCGTCACAGCCGGCTGGACGAGCGGGAGCTTGAGCGCCTGAGGCACCAGAGACGGACACTGTCGGTCTTCCCGGACGACGATGGGATGTATGTGGTGAAAGGACGACTGGACCCGGAAGTGGGTGCCCTGCTGATGCGGGCGCTGGATGCAGCCAGCGATGCCCTGTTCTGGAAGGGGCCGGGTCTGGCCGGGTACGGCGAAGCGATCACACCCGAGCAGCGGCGGGCAGACGCCGTCGGGCTGCTGGCCGAGCGGGCGCTCGCGGCGGGGCTCGACCAGGAGGGCGGTGGACCGGAGGCGCCGGTGAGCGGTACGCGGGCGGAGCGGTACCAGGTAGTGCTGCATGTGGAGGCCGAGACGCTCGACGGCGACTCCGAGCCCGAGATGTCAGAGCTGGATGACGGGACTCGCGTTTCCGCGGCAACGTCACGGCGGCTGGCCTGCGATGCGGGGGTTGTGCGTGTCACGAGAGACGCGGACGGGCGAGTGCTCGACGTCGGACGAAGGACGCGCTCGATTCCGCCGGCGATCCGTAGGGCGTTGGAGGTAAGAGACCGAGGCTGCCGATTCCCGGGCTGTGGCCGGCGGTTCACCGATGCTCACCACGTGCGGCATTGGGCGGACGGAGGCGGCACGCGCCTCTCCAACCTGATCCTGACCTGCCGTGTGCATCACCGACTGCTGCACGAGGGGGGCTATGGGGTCGAGCTGAAGCCGGACGGTGGGGCGACCTTCTTCGATCCGACCGGACGGCTGCTACCCGACGCGCCGCCGCTCAAACGAGCGACGCAGGTGGAGGCTGAACAGGTGAAGAGGCGACTTCGGATCGGGCCTGGTTGAGGGAGAACCGAGCATCACGCGCAGGGGGAGGACCTTCGCAATTGGGGCGCTGGGTCGCGGAATCCATACCAGGATTTGTGGCGGAAGTCGCTTGCGGACCCTCCTCCCCCGCCGGATGTTGCGCCCCATGTCCGATGAGCCCGCCTCCCGCCTGAACGCCGCCCTACGACCTCCTGGCCCTTTCCCCGCACGACGTTCTGATTCCCTGACGCGGAGGCCGCAATGGGAATGGTGAGACAAGCACCCCCTCCAAGGGAGCCAAACAACCTCCACCTGATCACGGTCGCCATCGATCGCACTGGATTGCCCTTCATTGGCGAGCTGAACGCCTGCAAGGATGACGCGCGTCGGATCGCCTGGAAGATCGAGAAGGACGTTCCGATCAGAGGTGCCCTCCATGCCTACCTGCACGACGACGAGGAGGCCACTCTCGATCGGATCACCCAGAGCTTCGAGAAGGTCGTCGCACAGGCGCGACCGGATGACGTGTTGGTGATCTTCCTGGCAGGATACGCGGTGCTGAAGGAGGGATTCAGGCTCCTGACCCACCCTGGGGATCAGACGTGGGCGGATGTCTCCGAGGCCTCGGAACACGCCTTGTCCCTGGAGAAGCTTCACAGCTGGACCTCGCAGATCGAATGCCAGAAGCAGTTGTTCATTCTCGACCTCTGCTCGGAGGAGGGGATGCAGGACGTCCTGATCTCCGCGTTGTCGAGTCAAGACCCTCAGCTCACGGCCCTGACCCGTCGCAACCGCGTGATCATCTCCTCGGAAGGTGTAGCCTATGAAACCGCGGAAGGCGGTGTCTTGACCCAGATTCTGACGGGAATCGACGCCAGTCTTCTCGATCTGTTCGACCCCCATCAGAGAAAGCGGGTCGAGTTCGAGATCCTGCAACGACAACAGGACTTCCCGGTTCTCCAGAACCCGTGGTTCTATTCCCGCATCTTCTATGAGAAGGACTATGCGGACCTCGCCGCCCGGATCCGGGCGGTCGACACCCGCGGTACCACGATCCCGGACCAGACGCAAACTCCAACAGCGAACGTAGGGCCCGAGGACTGTGCGCTGGTCGTTGCCATCGACGAGTTCGATGCGCCCGGCTGGGACAGCTTGAGGAACCCGATCGCGGATGGAACAAGGGTCGAGGAGCTGCTGAGGAAGGAGTACGGCTATGACACACGGTTCTTGCCGAACGCCACCTACGATGACCTGCAAGGCGCTCTCATCGACTACACCGAGGTGCGCGAGAGAAAGAATCTGATCGTGTTCATTGCGGGCCATGGACACTTCGACAGCGTGATCCACGACGACGGGTTCATTGTACTGAAAGACTCCAAGAGCCTACGAGACGACAGAGGTTTGAGGTCCTATTTCCAGTTCGTCGCCTTGCAGAAGATTCTGGACAATCTGGATTTCAAACACGTTCTACTGATCCTGGACGTGTGCTTTGGTGGCAAGTTCGGATACAACGCTCG
The DNA here is from genome assembly GCA_041390105.1 of Gemmatimonadota bacterium. Lineage (NCBI taxonomy): Bacteria > Pseudomonadati > Gemmatimonadota > Gemmatimonadota bacterium. Next base: position 988,108 of record JAWKQO010000001.1, on the reverse strand, counting down.
CACCGGCTACACCTTGACGCGGGAACAGAAGGAGCAGCTGGACCGGCTGGCGATGACCGAGAAATACAGAAGCAGCTACGCATCGGTGGACACGCAATACTTCCTCGACCGCCAGCTCATGTGTGGCTCGCGCTACTTCATCGCCTCGGGGATCGGGAGCGTCAAAGATGGGGAACAGGCGCATTCGCCCTTTGCCCGCAATGTCCTGGAGGCATTGGAGACCCGAGGGAACAAGAATGTCCAACAGGACGACCTGCTCACCTTCGACGAGTTGAAGATGCACTGCGCCAAGGGCGTGAACATGCCGGTCCATGGACACTTCGGTTCACACCAGGGCGGTGACTTCGTGCTGATCCCGCGTGCGGTCAAGGAAACGCTTCGTCGCGGGTAGCTATCCGTGGGTACGGCTGCTGAAAGGGCCGTCAGCCCGCGCCGGGCACAGCGCTTGCTCGCTCCTGCGAGGGCGCTACGACGGGAGAGGCATGAGGGAAGCGATTCGGGGGGTACTCGTGATGGTGGGTATGGGCGGCTTGGCGGCCTGCGCCAGCGCGCCCTCCCGCGCCCCACAACGGGGAGTGATCCCGGCGCACGTCGTGATCGAAGCGTACGCGGCAGCCTTCAATCGCCATGACCCCGAGGCTATGCGGGAGTGGCTGGCCGAGGACGTGATCTGGTTCCAGCTGGAGAACGATGGGTTGACCGAGGTGGCCCGCGGCCGCGACGAGATCGTGGGCATGGCGGTCCAAGCGTTCGGTGACCTGGACGATCTCCGCATGGAGGTGATTCCGGGGGCAAAGGTCCACGAGTTCGTTCACGCGGTAGAGATGGATTCGTGGGGCGCCGGAGCCGATCGAGTCACCGCGACCCAGCTGGTGACCTATCAGATTCTGGGCGGGCGCATCGCGCGGATCTGGTTTTTTCCGTCGAGTGTCCTGCCGCCTGAGCTTCCTCGGAGCTGAGGAGAGCGCATGGTGACCCGCCCAGCGGCCAGTCGGGCTACCGACCGACCCGCTCCCCGGCTACGTTCACTACCGACGGGCGCTTAGCTCAGCTGGTCCAGAGCACCTGCCTTACAAGCAGGGGGTCGGGGGTTCAAATCCCTCAGCGCCCATCCATGCAGAGTGGTCTGAACAGCGGTCTGGCTGGGGTTCGAGCCGAGGCCGCTGAGCGGCCGACGCGGCGGAGCGGAGCGACGCCCATCCAGTAGCGCCCATCGAAGCGAAGTGATTGCCGTGACGGGGTTTGTCGCCTGCGCACGATCGGGGCCGTTCTCCAGCGATCTTGCCGGGACTCCTGTTCGGATCCACTTGCCAGGGCGGACCGGACCTTGCCGCGCACACTCCTCGCCGTGACCCTCCTCCTCTCCGCATGCAGCTTCGGCGGGCCTGCGGATGTGGAGGTCGATCCGGCGGTCGAGGCGGTCCGCGACGAGGCCGGCGCCTGGGTGGGTGACTACTTTGGGAGCGGGGCGGGGCTGGTGGACGGCCAGCCCTTCGAGAACAAGGACGCGCGTCTGCGCATCGCCTTCGACGCGGACAGCGTGCGTCTCCCCACCTGCCCCTCGTGCGTGACCATCACCCTCGACGCGGTCTTCGCGCTGGTCAACGTGCGCGTTGCCGACCCGGTGGAGCTGACCCTGGCGTATGACCGGGGAGCGGTGCGCCACACGCTGGTGGTGCGTCGTTTCAGCGGCGGCGGGGAGGTGGGCAACGTGGTGTTGGCTCGGGCCACCATCGGCACCATCGGCGTCTCCACCCCCTTCTTCGACGTCTCCTATTTGCTGGAGCGGCCGTAGGGGTCCCCCTCCGCCGCCGCTGGTGCGAGCCGAGGCCGCGGCGCGCGACGCGCCGGAGTACAGTGATACCCACCCGGTAGCCCTACCCTGGGGCCGCCGCCTCCGAAGCAGTAGGATTCGAGGCGCCGTCCCAACCGCCGCCTCCGAAGCAGTAGGATTCGAGGCGCCGTCCCAACCGCCGCCTCCGCCCCCGACCGCCATGTCGCATGACCCCCTCGCAGGCCAGCCCGTCCCCCTGGACCGCCTGCCCGACATTCCCCGCCTGGTCTCCAGCTACTACGTGGAGAGGCCCGACCCCGCCGACCGGAGGGAGCGGGTCACGTTCGGCACCTCGGGCCATCGCGGCAGCTCGCTCAAGCGTTCGTTCAACGAGGCGCACATCCTGGCGGTCGCCCAGGCGGTGGCGGAGTACCGCGCGGGCGCGGGGATCGTGGGGCCGCTGTTCCTGGGCATGGACACGCACGCGCTCTCCGAGCCGGCGATGGTGACTGCGCTGGAGGTGCTCGCCGCCAACGGCGTGGACGTGGTCATCCAGTCGGGCCGCGGATACACGCCGACGCCCGTGATCTCGCACGCCATCCTGACCCACAACGCCAAGCACCGAGATGATCGGGCCGATGGAGTGGTGATCACGCCCTCGCACAATCCTCCCGACGACGGCGGCTTCAAGTACAACCCGCCGAGCGGCGGCCCCGCGGACACGGACATCACTTCCGTGATCGAAAAGCGCGCCAATGAGCTGTTGGAGGGCGGGCTGCAGGACGTGCGTCGCTGGACGCTCAGGCGAGCACTCGCATCCGATCGGGTGCATGAGCACGACTACGTGACGCCGTACGTGGCAGACCTTGCCCACGTGGTGGATCTGGAGGCCGTCGCCGCCGTCGGACTTCGCATCGGAGCCGATCCGATGGGCGGGGCGGGGCTCGCCTTCTGGGATCCCATCGCGGAGCGCTACGGGCTGGACATCGAGGTCGTGAACCGCAGGATCGATCCCACGTTCTCCTTCATGCGGCTCGACTGGGACGGCAAGATCCGGATGGACTGCTCGTCCCCGTTCGCGATGGCCGGGTTGGTGGCGCTCAAGGACGACTACGCAATCGCCTTCGGCAACGACACCGATTTCGACCGTCACGGCATCGTCACGCCCGCGGGCGGGCTGATGAACCCCAACCACTACCTGGCGGTGGCCATCGACTACCTGTTCCGTCACCGACCGGGGTGGCGAGCGGACGCGGCCATCGGCAAGACCCTGGTCTCGAGCTCGATGATCGACCGTGTGGCTCGCGATCTGGGGCGCCCGTTGGTCGAGGTACCGGTGGGTTTCAAGTGGTTCGTGGACGGCCTGCTCGACGGCAGCGTGGCGTTCGGTGGCGAGGAGAGCGCGGGCGCGTCGTTCGTACGCAGCGACGGCCGGGCCTGGAGCACGGACAAGGACGGGATCATCCTGGACCTGCTGGCCGCCGAGATCACCGCGCGCACCGGCAAGGATCCGAGCGAGCACTACCAGGCGCTGGAAGCCCGCTTCGGAAGCCCGGTCTACGAGCGCACCGACGCGGTCGCCTCACCCGAGGCCAAGGCCGTGCTGAAGGCCCTCTCGCCCGAGCAGGTCACGGCCAAGGAGCTGGCGGGGGAGCCCATCGTGGCCACGCTCACCCGCGCTCCCAGGAACGGCGCTCCGCTGGGCGGCCTCAAAGTAGTGACCGAGAACGGGTGGTTCGCCGCGCGCCCTTCGGGCACCGAGGACGTATACAAGATCTATGCGGAGAGCTTCTTGGGGCGCGAGCATCTTGCGCGCATCCAAGAAGAGGCGGCCGGGATCGTCGCCGCGGCGTTGGCGGACGCGGGAGTGGCGCGCGGCTGATTCTGCGCACCTCAGCGCGACGAGCGCCCCAGCCGGATCTCCGTCTCTCGTTCCATCTTCAGCGTCTCGTAGGTCTCCAGCCGCTGCAGGTACATCTGGTTCAGCAGCTGGTACTCCTCGTAGACGTGAGGGGCCACCCGCTGGTTGCTGCGCTCGAGTTCATCGATCCGACCTGCCGCGCCCTCCACGCGCTCGCGGAGGTAGGCCATCTGGACGTCGAGTCGCTCGAGGGCCGCTTCGCGAGTCTCGTCGGCCATGGGGCCCAAGCGCGAGGTGATCTCCTCGGCGGCGTCGCGGGCTTCGTCGCTGACACTAGACCGCAGGCCCGGGATCCCGGAGCAGGCGGACAGGACCACGAGGCCGAGGCAGGCCACTGCGCCTGCCGCGCTGCTGAGTGGGCGCAGATGTCGGGATTCGGGTTTGTTCGCGAAGCGTCTCATGGTCTCCAACCGGTGTGTGAGATTCGAGTGCCGGGCAGCGAGCCCCGGGGCGGGAAGGGGAAGGGCGCTCCCTGCGCCCAGCTCGTAGAGCAGCCGCGCATAGGGCCCGGGAGGTGCGATGCCGCGGGCGACCAGCTCCGCATCGCACGAGCTTTCCCGATGACGATCCACCGCCTTGGCGAGTGCGGGAACCAGCGGATGGGCCACGCCTAGCGATGCGATCAGGCCCTCGATGACAGCCCAGGCGGCGTCGCCGCGACGGACGTGGATGAGCTCGTGCGCTACGGCCATGCGCAGGCGCTCCGGCTGCTGCGCCAGTGTGGCGCAGACGACGATCCTCGGGCGCCGCCATCCGAAGGTCATGGGGATCGTTCCGGGCGGTCCCTCCAGCAAATCGACCCGTTGCTCGACGCCAAGCTCGGAACGCCCCCACTCCAGGATGGCGATTGCCCCTGGGTCGGTGACCGGCACGGCGAGGCGACCGAGCCTACGCAGCAGGTTCAGACGTCCCAGGAACCGCCATCCAGCACGCAGCGCCAGGAGTGCCACCCACACCGTTGCGGCGCCCAGGATCAAAGCGAACACGTCGACCGTCGCGGGGGGCGCCGCGTCGGGAAGGAGGGCCGGCGGTGTCAGCGCGACGGACGGCGTCGAGCGCGGCGTCCCCCACGTTGGCAGCAGCTGCGGGGTGGGCATGAGCCGCGCGAGTTGCGGCCCCAGCCCGACGGTGAGCGGCAGCGCCAGCAACATCCCCTGCCGCAAACGGTAGGCGAGCAGGGGCTGGAGGGTGCGGTGCGGACCGAGCAGCAGGAGGGCAATTCCGGTTCCTGCGGTCCACACCGCCAACGGGCCCCAGAACCAACCCACGCTGATGCGCCCCAGGTGCTCGAGCGGGTCGAGTGTCATCCTTGCCCTCCCTGTCGATCCAACTCCGCGAGGAGCTCGACGATCGCTGTTCGTTCGTCGGCAGTGAGTTGCTCGTCCTCGACCAGCGACTGCACCAGAGCGGTGGGGGAGCCCTGGAAGACCTTCTCCAGCACGTCTCGCAGGAGCTCACCCCGGACGGTGTCGGGTGAACGGGCCGCGGAGTAGACGTAGGAGGGACCGTCGGGCTCGTATTGAAGGAAGCCCTTCTCGGCGAGCTTCTTCATCACGGTCATGACCGTGGTGTAGGCCACGGACCGTTCCTCCAGGATGCGCGCGTGCACGTCCGCGACCGTGGCGTGGCCCAGCGCCCAGACGTGCTGCAGAACCTCCATCTCGGTCTCGCCGAGGGGAGTCAGGGACCGCCGGCGCGCGGGTCGGGGCATGGGCTCTCCAGTGCGTACTATTCATGTAATACTATCATAATAGTATGACGGCCGCCAGCTGGGGGCAAGGGCCCCGCGGGGACAAGTCAGGCGGGCCGGCGTCCAGGGGCCCTCACCGCCGCTGACGGAGCAACTCGTACAGGGCCAGGGCTACGCTGGTGGAGAGGTTGAGCGAGCGGACGAGCGGAGAGGCCATGGGGATGGTCAGGAGGCGGTCGCTGTAGCGTGCGAGCAGATCTCCGGGCAAGCCGGCGGTCTCGCGGCCGAACACCAGGACCACGTTCTCGGGCTCGCGCAGCGGTGCGTCCCAATAGGAGCGGGCCGCCTTGGTCGAGAAGAACCAGGGGGTGCCGAGGGACGGCAGGGCACGCTCGAACGCCTCCCAATCGGGCCACACCTGCAGGTCCACATGGGGCCAGTAGTCGAGGCCCGCACGTTTGAGCTGGCGCTCCGCCAGCGAGAAGCCGAGGGGCTCGATCAGGTGCAGGGTCGCGCCCACCGCCAGGCAGGTCCGCGCGGCGTTCCCCGTGTTCCAGTGGATCTCCGGGTGAACCAGGACGACATGGATGGCCATGGCTCAAGACCTCGTGCAGGCCCCGGGGAAGGGGCCCCTGGGGGCGTCGAGTGGGTCGAGACAACCTCGCCCCCGAGTCTCTTCGCGCAAGCGTCGGAGATGGTCTTGCGCAAGCGTCGGACATGGGCCAGTTCCCCGGGGGTTCGCGTCGGAGGTCATCGTGCGTGCAGCGCTCCAGGACCCGCGGAAAGGGAACCCCCGCCCTCCGCTGAGTACCACATCCGCCTTGGCACCCACACCCCAGGAGGCAGCAGCGTGGAGCAACGCGTGATCGTCGTTACCGGTGCGAGCGGGGGCATCGGCGCGGCTGCCACCGAAGCGCTGGCCGCCCGCGGCCACAGCGTTCTGGCCGTTGCCCGACGTGCGGATCCGCTGCAGCACGTCGCGGATCGCTCGCAAGGGACCGTCGTCCCTTTCGTCGCGGACATGACGGTACGCTCCGAGGTGCGGCGCGCCGTCGAGGCCACACTGGAGCGGTTCGGCCGCGTCGATGTCTGGATCAACAACGTGGGTCGGGGCATCTTCCGCATGCCTTCCGAGCTGACGGACGACGACATCGACGAGATCATGCGGATCAACGTCATGACGGCGCTCTACGGCATGCAGGAGGTGCTGCCCCATTTCAAGGAACGCGGACAGGGGCACATCATCAACATCTCCTCGCTGCTGGGGCGCATCCCCTTGGCGCCCTTCCGTTCTGCGTACTGTGCCGCCAAGCACTTCCTGAACGCGCTGAGCACCACGTTCCAAGCGGAGTTGGCCGAGGCCTACCCGCACATCCACGTCTCTCTGGTCTCGCCCGGCGTCGTACGCACCGATTTCGGGGCGAACGCGATGCACGGCGGACCCAGCTCCTGGGAGTTGCCCAACTCGCAGAGTGCCGAGGAGGTCGCCGCGGTGATCGCGGACGTCGTGGAATCCGGTCGACGTGACGTGTACACGCGCGCGGGCATGCAGGAGCGGATCGCGAGCTATTACGCGTCCTTGGGAGAGGATCCCTAGGGCGGCCGCGCCGAGAAGCGGCGGCGCCCGGCCATCGTGCACCGGCTTTGGCCTCCGGTGTCCAACTTCCCCCCTCGACCGTCGCCGTGTCGGGTGTCGCGCGGACGGGTGAGCCGCGCGTGCCACCACTCGACGGGGAGGGACGATGCCCCGGCTCGGCGTGTACCTGTGTTCAATCTCGGCGCTGGTGCTCAGCGCCTGTCATGACTCTCCGACGGAAGCCCCTTCCGAGAGGCTGGGCCCGCCCGCTCTGACCGCGGCGGGGACAGCGATTCCAGCGAGCGCCTGCACCCGCTCCTGGGCCTCCGGGATCGGGGGCCTCTGGGTCGACTCCACGCGCTGGTCGCCGGCGGGCGTTCCCGCGGCCGGAGACGTGGTGTGCATCGACGCCCCCGGCACCTACACGGTCAACTTGTCGTTCTCCACCGACGTGAAGAGCATTCGGATCGGAGGGGCGGGGGCCACGGTGACCCTGGAATGGTATCCCCTGCTGGCGAGCACGTTCGCGGTCTCCGACACGCTCGAAGTCGCTGCCGGCAGCCGCTTCGACATCCCGTCCGTGGGCGGGCACGTCATCGGCGGATTTCCCGGGCCGACCCTGATCAACGATGGGCGCATCACGGTCTCCAACCCCTGCGCCTGCGGCGGACAGCTGGCACTCTTTCAATTGGCTCGCATCCGCAACGGCGGCACTCTGGACCTGACGGCCCCGGTCAAGTTCGAGCTCGAGAGCAACGGACGCGTGGTCAACGACGGCGTCATCGTCGGGCGCACCGGTCAGACTTCGAACATCGAGTTCCGGCCCCGGCCCTTGGCCACCGGCGTCAGCTGGCACCAACGCGCAGGCGAAATCACCGGGGACGCCGTGATGCAGGCTTGGTTCGACTTCGTATGGACGGGGGGCGTGCTCGACTTCACGGGGGGGATGCCCCTGGCCGTGTGGACCGGCGACCTGACCATCCGGGAGCCCGCACTTGAAGGCACCCTCTACCTGTTCCCCGGCGGAGGCGGTCCCAGCACCACCAGGGTGACCGGGATCATCGGCGAGGACGTCACCCTGCGAGCCTTTGGCGACAGCGATCACGACTATGTCTTCGACCGTCTGACGGCGGGTCCGTTCATCATCGACGGCACGTTGATGGTGGCCTCCACCGCGGTGGATTCCGTCGCGTTGTCGTTCCCCGGTCTGCTCAACCGCGGGGAGCTGCGCCTGACCACGGGGGGCGCGACCATTTCGTCGGACAGTATTGTGAACCGAGGGGAGATGCGACTGTCGGGCGGGGGCACTCTGAGTGTCGACGGCCCCGGAGTGGTACAGCTCAAGAACAAGGGCTTCATCGATGCCAACGGCGCCAGTCTGCGGATGACCCTCAATACCATCTTCCAAGCGAACTCGCTCAGCACCATGGTGGGCGTGTTGGAGTTGGACCACGCCGTCCTGTTCGGACCGGGATCGGTCGGGGACGTGATCGGGAGCGGCGCGCGCATCGAGCCCGGGAACGGAGTGGGCACGCTCACCATGGCGTCCGCGGACCTGGACAACACGACGACCGTGGCCCTCGAGGTCGGCGGGCCGGACGCCGGCGACTACGATCAACTGGTCGTCACGGGGTCCTTCCGCGCCACGGGCAATTTGACTCTGTCCGGCGCGTCGCCCTACGAGGGCGGAGAATGCGGACAGGTGCTGGACGTGATCACCGACGACGGCACCGCCGGTCCCACGTTCTCCATGCTGGGCGGGTACCTGGTGGACAACAACCACGCCTGGCGTCTGCATCAGGCACCCGGACGGACGCGCGTGGTCGCCTACGATTTCAGTGCCGACGTTGCCGTAGGCCCACCCACGCTCACGCTCGCCGAGGGCGGAGCCACCAAGAGCTACAGCGTGTGCCTGGGCGCCACCCCGCCCAGCGCGGACGTCACGGTGACACCGAGCTCGGCGTTGGGTGAAGTGGTCACCGACGGTGCCAAGACCTTCACTGTGGCGGACTGGGCGTTGCCGCTCGCCTACCTGACCAGTGCCGTGGACGATGCCGTGGCCGAAGGGCTGCACAGCGACACCATTCGCCACGCCGTGACCAGTGCGGATCCGGCGTACTCGGGCGCGGCAGCGCAGTCCGTGGTGGTCCAGATCGCCGACAACGACGTCGATGCGGATCTGGAGCTCACACAGGTGAGTCAGCAGGACAACCGGTTCGTGGGAGACACCATGAACAGCGTGTTCCGGGTCACCAACCTGGGTCCGTCGTCCTCGAGCGGGTCCACGGTGACGACCACGCCGCTCCAAGGGCTGGCGTTCCTGTCGGCCTCAGGCGCTTCGTGCACCGTGGACGGAGCAGGCGTGGTGACCTGCACTCTCGGTCCCGTCGCTGCGGGCGCGCCGCTCGAGTTCACCCTCACCTTCGAGGGGACTGTGGTGGGACTGCATTCGCAGACCCTCACGGTGGCGGGCCTGGAGAACGACCCGAACGGCGCCAACGATGCGGTGATCTATACCCAGCGGGTGAACTGATGCGTGGGTGAGTGCGGGCGGGGGGGAGGGGCAGGCGGCCGGTCCCGGCGTGCCGGGGCACCGCGTGCGTCTCCCCTCCGCCCCGCTCCTCCGTTATCCTTGGCCCCACGATGGACGAGCTCTCCCGCCGCGACGCATGAGCTTCCAGCCCCTCGACCGGCTGAGACAGCGCGTCGCGCACTCGGAGACCACCGCTCCCCTCCTCGTCGCGATCGCGGTGGGTCTTCTGGCCGGCTTCGGAGCCATCGTGCTCCGGGTGCTGATCGCCGGAGTCCAGTGGTTCTTCTTCGGGCAGGGACAACACCTGGGCGAGTGGCTGGGTCTGCCTCCCGCGCTGGCCAACCTCCACTACTTCCTGGCGCCCCCGCTCGGCATGGTGTTGGTCACGCTGCTGGTGCGGCGTTGGGCGCCGGAGGCGCGTGGGCACGGCGTGCCCGAGGTCCAATACGCGGTGCGCATGCGCGGCGGTCGCATCCGGCCGCGGGTGGCCGTGGCCAAGGCGCTGGCCAGCGCCATCTCCATCGGGTCGGGGGGATCCGTGGGGCGCGAGGGGCCGATCGTCCAGATCGGGTCGGCGTTGGGCAGCTCGGTCGGCCAGCTCCTGGGCGTCACGCCAGAACAGCTCCGCGTGCTGGTGGCGTGCGGCGCCGCGGGTGCCATCGGCGCCACCTTCAACGCACCCATCGCGGGGACGATCTTCGGGCTCGAGGTCATCCTGACCAGCTTCGTGGCTCGCTCGTTCGGCCTGGTGGTGATCTCGGCCGTCACCGCCACAGCCGTCTCGCAGGCGGCCCTTGGCCGGGAGCCCGCCTTCCATCTGGTCGAGACGTTCACGCTGGTGAGCGACTGGGAATTCGTGCTCTACCTGCTGCTGGGCGTCCTGCTGGGCGTGGTGGCGACCGCTTACGTGCGTAGCGTCTACTGGTTCGAGGACGCCTTCGAGCGCTGGCAACGGGGCCCGGTCTTCAAGGCCATCGTGGGCGGGCTCGCCGTCGGCGCCATGGGGTTCTTCGGGAGCGCACACATCTTCGGGGTGGGGCACGAGGGCGTCGAGCTCGCACTGCTGGGCAGCTTGACCACGGGCCTCATGCTTTCCCTGGTGGCGCTCAAGATCCTGGCCACGTCCATCACACTGGGCGCGGGTGGCTCGGGGGGTGTGTTCGCGCCGGCGCTGTTCATCGGCGCGATGGGCGGCGGCGCGTTCGGGCGTTTGGTGAACGCCTGGCTTCCGTTGCAGACGGCGCCCGCGGGGGCCTATGCGTTGGTGGGCATGGGAGCCCTGTTCGCGGCCGCGGCCCACGCGCCCATGACGGGGATCATCATCCTCTTCGAGATGACCGACAACTACGAGATCATCCTCCCCCTCATGTTCTCGGTGGTGGTGGCCTATCTGATCTCCTCACGCGTCCATCCCGACTCCATCTACTCCCTGAAGCTGCGACGGCGTGGGGCGCTCACCCCGGCGGGTGGAGCGTCCAGCGTGCTCGACCTGGTTCTGGTCGAAGACACCATGAGCCGTCAGTTCGAGACGCTCTCACCGGCCTTGACGCTGGAAGAGATGGCGCGCTTCGCGCGCTCGCGGCGGACGCGCAGCTGGCCGGTGGTCGACGACCAGCAGCGCTTGATCGGCATCATCACCGACACGGATCTCGAGCAGGCGGTGCTGGCGGGGGAGATGGAAGGCAGGACGGTGGGAGACGTGATGACCCGCACGGTGCTCTCCTGCGAGCCGGGCGACACGCTGCGCGTGGCCTTCCGACTGTTCGCGCAGGCGGACGTCCAGCAGATCCCGGTGGTCGAAGACGCCAGTGGACGGGCAGTGGTGGGCGTGCTGCGCCGCCATGACATGATGTGGGCGTATCAGGAGCTCAGCGAGGAGCACCGCAAGCTGTTAGAGCGGGCCGGCGGCTCTCTGCACGTACAGGGCAGCGCCTCGGTGCAGATCGAAGTGCACGTGCCTCCGGTCGATCAGGGAGGACGGAGCCGCCTCATTCGCCATCTGCGGCTGCCTCCCCAGTGCCTGGTGGTGCTGCTGCGGCGGGCCGACCGCGTCATCGTGCCGGGGGGGGATACCATGGCCGAACCGGGGGACACGCTGGTGGTGCTCACCACCGAGGCCCACGAGCCGGAGCTGCGGGGCTGGGCCGAGCGTTGGGACCAGCGCCAGGAACGGCGGCGCGAGCGTCTGGAGCGCCTGCAGGGCACCCGCTGAGGGATGCCGCCCGAGCGGGCGGGTCCCTGGTTTGAGGGTCGTCCATCGGTCGGCTACTTTTCCGGGGCGTCTTTCGTGCCCATGGAGTCCCCGCGTGCCTGATTCCGGTTCCATGCTCAACCGCTACAGTCGTCGGCTGACCCAGGAGCCGTCGCAAGCTGCCTCGCAGGCGATGCTCTACGCCACGGGTCTGACTCCAGGCGACCTGGACAAAGCTCAGATCGGCATCGCCTCCATGTGGTGGGAGGGCAACCCCTGCAACATGCACCTGCTCGATCTCGCCGGCGCGGTGTCGGAGGGCGTGCGAGCCGCTGGCATGGTGCCCATGCGCTTCAACACCATCGGCGTCAGCGACGGGATCTCGATGGGTACGGCGGGCATGAGCTACTCGCTTCCGTCGCGTGATCTGATCGCCGATTCGATCGAGACGGTGATGGGGGCACAGTGGTACGACGGCACCGTGTGCGTGCCGGGGTGCGACAAGAACATGCCGGGCTCGCTGATGGCCATGGCCCGCCTGAACCGTCCCGGTCTGATGGTCTACGGCGGCACCATCCGGGCGGGTCGGCTGGATGGGCAGCCCATCGACATCGTCAGTGCGTTCGAGAGCTATGGAAAGCGGATCGCCGGCGCGCTGGACGAGGCCGGGTTCCAGCGCGTGGTGCGCAGTGCCTGCCCGGGAGCAGGTGCCTGCGGTGGCATGTACACGGCCAACACCATGGCCGCGGCAGCGGAAGCCCTGGGGATGACCTTGCCGTACAGCTCCTGCACGCCCGCCACCGATCCCGCCAAGCTGGAGGAGTGTCGCGCGGCCGGAAGCGCACTGCGGTCGCTGCTGGAAGTGGACCTGCGGCCGCGCGACATCCTCACCCGCGCGGCCTTCGAGAACGCGATGGTGGTGGTGATGGCGCTCGGCGGTTCCACCAACGCCGTGCTGCACCTGCTCGCCATCGCCCAGGCGGCCGGCGTCGAGCTGACCCTCGACGACTTCCAACGCGTCAGTGACCGCACGCCCTATCTCGCGGACCTCAAGCCGAGCGGACGCTACGTCATGGAGGATCTGCATCGGGCGGGCGGTACACCGGGTGTGCTCAAGCTGCTGCTGCAGGCCGGCATGCTGGATGGCGACTGCCGCACCGTGACGGGGAAGACCCTGGCGGAGAACCTGGCGGCGCTCCCCGCTCTCGGCGAAGGGCAGGACGTCATTCGCCCCCTGGCACGGCCCCTGAAGGCGACGGGGCATATCCGCATCCTCAGAGGGTCGTTGGCGCCCGAAGGCGCGGTGGCCAAGATCACCGGGAAGGAGGGCACCCGGTTCGTCGGGCCCGCACGCGTGTTCGATCGTGAAGAAGCGGCACTGGGCGCCCTGGAGCGCGGTGAAGTGGCAGCGGGCAGCGTTGTGATCGTGCGCTACGAGGGGCCCAAGGGCGGTCCCGGGATGCCGGAGATGCTCACGTTGACGTCGGCGATCATGGGGGCGGGGCTGGGCCCTGCGGTGGCGCTGGTCACCGACGGCCGCTTTTCAGGGGGTAGCCACGGATTCGTGGTCGGTCACGTCTCCCCGGAGGCACAGGTCGGGGGCGCCATTGCCCTGGTGCAGGACGGCGACGAGATCGTTGTCGACGCGGAGGCGGATCGGATCGAGTGGAACGTGCCGGAGGCTGAACAGGAGCGGCGGCGCAGCGTCTGGGTCGCGCCGCCGCTCCCCGTGTCGGGGGGGGCGCTGCTCAAGTATGTGCGGGCGGTCTCCTCCGCCTCGCTGGGCTGCGTGACCGACCGATGAGTGTCGGAACGCATGGAAGCGTCAGGGGCGCGACGCGCCGGAACAGGCGATGCGCAGCGGCCGGAGGTGACGCATGAAGTTCGTGGTGCTGGGTGCGGGCGGCCTGGGCGGCTATCTGGGTGCCGCACTGTTGAGGGCGGGGCACGACGTGCAACTGGTCACGCGCGGCCAGCACCTCGAGGTCATCCGCCGGGACGGGCTGCATGTGCGCGAGCCGACGGGCGGGTATCTGGTACGCATCCCCTGCGCAGCCTCCGGGCTGGACGTGGAGCGGCCTGACGTCGTGCTGGTGACGGTCAAGACCTACGCGCTGGACGGCGTTGCACCCCAGGTGCACTACCTGGCGGAGCAGGGGGCATTGGTGGTCCCCCTCCTGAACGGTGTCGATGCCGTGGAGCGGCTCGAAGCCATGGGGGTGCGCAGCGATCGCCTCCTGGCGGGTTTGGCCTATGTGACCGCCTTTCGCACCGGTCCCGGCGTCATCGAGCGGAAAGGCGAGCACGGCCGCATCGTGCTGAGTCCGCCGGGTCCGGTGGGTGGAGCGGCGTCGGCAACTCTGGTCACGCCGATCGCCCGAGCGTTGGAAAGCGCCGGGCTGGTCGTCGAGGTCTCTTCCGACATCCGCATGGAACTCTGGCGCAAGATGGCAGTGGTGTGCACGCTGGCCGCACTCTGTGGGCCCAGTGGATCAACGTTGGGACCCCTACGCGCGCACCCTGCCGGTGACCGGCTGCAACGCGCCGCGGTGGCGGAGGTCCTGCAGGTGGCCCGCGCCCTCGGCGTGCCGTTGGACTCGGAGGAGGAGTCGCGCGTGGCCGCGGTGCTCGACGCGTTTCCCGACGGGTTCTACCCGAGTCTTCTGCACGACCTGGCCACGGGCATTCCCACCGAGATCGACGCCCTCAACGGGACGGTGTCCCGACTCGGACGAGTGCACGAAGTGCCCACGCCCGTGCACGATTTGACGACCGTGGCGATCCAGCTGCGCGAGGCGCGCGGCAGGTAGTCCGATGCGGGGCGGCGGCCTGCCCGGCGTCGGCCTGTTCGCAGGTCCCGCCTCAGCGGTTCCCGAGTCGGTCCCGCGCCACGGCCGCCAGCAGAATCGCCAGAGCCGTTGCGCCCAGGGCACCCGCGACAGAGAGGGTCGGCTCGTGGACATGGGGTCCCGCGCCGGGATGTGCCCAGAGCGGCAGTGCGTCGGCAGCGAACAACGCTCCGATCAGTCCAGCCAGGCGCCCCAGTGGGCTCGTTCTCGTCATGGTTCCTCCTTGGAAAGTCTCGTCCGAGGCGGGGCGAGGCCCGCCGAGAAAGCAGGTCAACAGATCCGTGGAAGTTGATCTCCTGGAAGGAGATCGACGATCCGACTTCCACCGAGTCCGGTGCGGAGCACCACCAGGCCCGGGTGTCGGTCCACCGCCCGTCCCACGAGCTGGGCCTGCTGCCCGAGCGGGTGGCTGCGCAGCGCCGCCAGCGCCCGCTCGCCATGCTCCGCGTCGACGATGGCGACCAGCACGCCCTCGTTGGCGACGTACAGCGGGTCCAGGCCCAGCATCTCGCAGGCAGCCGCCACCGGCTCGGGTAGGACCGCGTCGATCCCCTCCAGCTCGAAGCCCACGCCAGAGGCCCGTGCGATCTCGTTGAGCGCGCTGGCGAGGCCCCCCCGCGTCGGGTCCCGAAGGGCGTGCACGCCCGATCCGCAGCGTTCCCGCAGCAGAACGACCAACGGGTGCAGGGAGGCGCTGTCGCTCTCCACGTCCACCTCGAAGCCGATCTCGCCGCGCGCGGCCATCACGGCGATACCATGGCAACCGAGCGGGCCGCTCACGAGGACGGCGTCGCCGGGATGCACCTCATCGGGCCTGGGGTGGAAGGTGTGATGCAGGAACCCGATGCCGGTGGTGTTGATGAACATCCCGTCCGCCTTGCCCCGCTCCACCACCTTCGTGTCTCCCGTCACGAGTTGCACGCCTGCCTTGGCGACGGCGTCTTGCATGCTGTCCAGCACACGATCCAGCACGTCGAAGGGAAGTCCTTCCTCCAGGACGAAGCCTGCGGCCAGATAGAGCGGATCGGCGCCCATCATGGCCACGTCGTTGAGCGTGCCATGCACGGCCAGCGTACCGATGTTGCCCCCCGGGAACTCGAGGGGGGAGACCACGAACGTATCCGTGGAGACGACGAGGTCCGGACTCTGGGCCCGCACGGCCGCGCCATCTCCGAGCAGCGATAGCGCCGCGTTGGCGAAGCGCGGCAGGAAGCGCTCGGCGAGCAGTTGGCCGCTCATCTTCCCGCCGGAGCCGTGCCCCAGTTGCACACGCTCCCGGTCCGGGATGGGCGTGGGGCAGGAGACACCGGTTCGCGACAGCGTCTGCGTGCTCATGCGGTCACCTCCGTAGGAGACTGGAAGCGCTGGAAGTTGTAGTAGGCGGCGCAGGCGCCCTCGGAGGAGACCATGGGTGCACCCAGCGGGCGCTCCGGTGTGCAGTCTGTACCGAACGCAGGACACTGGTGGGGCTTCAGCCGCCCGCGCAGGACCTCGCCCGCATGGCAGGCCTCGGGTTCCGTGGCGCGGATGCCGGCAAGATCGAACTTCCGCTCGGCGTCGTAGTCGGCGAACTCCGCCTTGAGGCCCAGGCCGGAGCCGGGGATGGTGCCGATGCCCCGCCATTGACGATCGACCAGCTCGAAGACACGCGCCACCAGAGTCTGCGCGGGGCGGTTTCCGCCGCGTCGCACCGAACGCGCGTACTGGTTCTCGACCTGGTGACGGCCCTCCTCCAGCTGCATGACCGTCATCTGGATGCCCTCGAGGATGTCCAGAGGCTCGAACCCGGTGACGACGATGGGCACCTGGTAACGCGCAGCCAACGGCTCGTACTCCATCCAGCCCATGACCGTGCACACGTGGCCGGCAGCCAGGAAGCCCTGGACGCGGTTGTCGGGTGCGGTCAGGATCGCCTCGATCGCGGGCGGCACGGTCACGTGGGAGACCAGCACGCTGAAGTTGCGGATCCCGAGCTCCCGTGCGCGCCAGACGGCCATGGCGTTGGCCGGCGCCGTGGTCTCGAAACCGACCGCGAAGAAGACCACCTCCCGTTCGGGGTTGTTCAGGGCCAGCTCCAGCGCGTCGAGCGGTGAGTAGACCACCCGCACCTGGCCCCCCCGGGCGCGCACCTGCAGGAGGTCGCACTCGCTGCCGGGCACGCGCAGCATGTCTCCGAACGAAGTGAACACGACGTCGGGGCGGGCCGCCAGCGCCAAGGCGCGGTCGATCTGCTCGAGCGGTGTCACGCATACGGGGCAACCGGGACCGTGGATCATCTCCACCGCGCCCGACAGCACCTCGTTGATTCCCTGGCGGACGATCGTGTGGGTCTGACCGCCACAGACTTCCATGAGCACCCACTCCTGCGTGGCGGTGCGCTGGATGCGGTCCACCAGCTTGCGGGCAAGGAGCGGGTCGCGGTACTCGCTCAGGTACTTCACCTTCCGCCTCCGTCCTCGAGGCTTCCCAGTCCCTGCTCGGCCACCTCGCGCATCCAGGACAGCTCGTCCAGCTCGCTCATCTCCTTCAGCGCTTCAAAGGTTCGGCGCGCTTCCTCTTCGTCCACCTTGGAGATGGCGAAGCCCACGTGGACGATGGCGTAGTCGCCCACTTCCACGTGATCGGCCACGTAGGCCAGGCACACCTCGCGGCGCACACCGCCGAAGTCCACCGTGCCCATGGGCAGACCCGCGTCCTCGTGGATCTCGGTGATCCGTCCCGGTATTCCCAGACACATGGTTTCAGGTCTCCTCGTGCAGGCGGGCGGCCGCCACCACGGCCTGGCCGTAGCTGATGGCGCCGTCGTTGGGACCCAGTCGAAGGGGGAGCAGGGGCATCAGGGAGCGCTCCAGCAGCTGCGTCACCAGGGCGTCGCGTAGCCGCTGGTTGAGGAAGACCCCGCCGCCCAGGGCCACGCGCCGCGTCCCGTGGCGGTGGCAGGCCCGCTCGGCGAGCTCCGCGGCCGTGGTGGCCACCGCGTCGTGGAACGACGCTGCGAGGCCGAGGAGGGAGGCGCCTTTCGCCCGGGACTCGCCGAGGGCCACCAGCAGCGGGAGGGGGTCCATCCACCAACCCTCCTCGGTCTCGACCAACGGGAAGGGCAGCGCTTCGCTCGCGGGGCGCGCGCCCGCCAGCGCCTCGAGCTCCATGGGAGCCTGCGCCTCGTACTCGGCGACGCGCCGCACGCCGAGGACGGCAGCGGCCGCGTCGAAGAGCCGGCCCATGGACGACGCTTGAGGGGCGTTGAGTCCCGTCTCGATCTGCCGTTGCGCCGCGGCCAGCGCACGGGGTTCGATCCCCCGGAACGCACGTTCGAAGGCCGGTGCATGGTGGGGTGCCAGGGATCGGTAGCCCAGGGCAGTGCGCCACGGCTCGCGGGCCGCCCGGTCGCCGCCGGGAAGCGGTGCGTAGCGCAACGCGCCCAACCGCCGGAACTCCGTGAGCGTGCACAGGAGGCACTCCGCGCCCCAGACCGCTCCGTCTTCTCCGTAGCCCGTGCCGTCGAAGGCCAGTCCGACGACGGGCTCGTCCAGTCCGTGCTCACCCATCACGGCCGCGATGTGGGCGTGATGGTGCTGCACCGGGCGCAGGACCTCCAGGCCCTCGCGCTCCGCCACGTCCAGCGCGACCCGGGTCGACAGGTATCCCGGGTGCAGATCGTGCACCACGGCCTCGGGACCGATCTGGAAGAGGGAGCGGTAGCGCGCCAGCGCCTCCGAGTAGTGATCGAGCGTCTCGATGTTCTCCAGGTCCCCGATGTGTTGGCTGGGAAAGACGCGTTGCCGCTCGGCCAGGGCGAACGTGTTCTTCAGGTGCGCACCCACGGCCAGAAGGGGGCGGGGCGTCGCCCGGGGGAGGGGAAGCGGGAGCGGCGCATACCCGCGCGCGCGACGAACGACGATGGGCACGTCGCCCGACGGCACCACGACCGAGTCGTCGTAGCGCGAGACGATCTCGCGATCGTGAAGGAGGAACGCGTCGGCGACCCCGTCGAGACGCCGCCGTGCCTCGGCGTTCTGGATGGCGATCGGCTCTTCGGAGAGGTTGCCACTGGTCATCACCAGCGGACGCGCGCAGCTCTCCAGCAGCAGTACGTGCAGCGGCGTATAGGCCACCATCACGCCGATGCGTCCCAAGCCGGGTGCCACTCCAGGCGCGATCGCGGAGTCGGGGAGAAGCGGAAGGAGCACGATCGGGCGTTCCGGCGACTCCAGCAGGTCCGCGGCGTGGGAGTCCACCAACGCGATCCTGCGGGCCGCGTCCACCGAAGGCACCATGATCGCCAGCGGCTTGCCCTCGCGGTGCTTGCGTCGCCGCAGGCGTCGAACGGCTGAGCGCTGGGTGGCATCGACAGCCAGGTGAAAGCCGCCCAGGCCGCGCAGGGCCACGATCTCGCCTGCCAGCAGAGACCCAGCCGCGGCGGCCAGGGCCGCGTCGCTGCCTGAGACCATGCGGCCATCGCTGGCCTCGAACCAGAGACCGGGACCGCAGCTGGGACACGAGTTCGTTTCCGAGTGGTAACGCCGATCCGACGGTGACTCGTACTCGGTGCGGCACTCGGGACACTGCCGGAACGCGGCCATGCTGGTGCGCGCACGGTCGTACGGCATGCGTTCGATCACCGTGTAGCGCGGCCCACAGTCCGTGCAGGTGATGAACGCGTACCGGTATCGGCGATTGGAGGGGTCCCTGAGCTCCGACAGACACGTGGCACAGACGGCCACGTCCGGGGAGACCGGGAGCGCCTCGGCGCCCGTCTCCGCGCTGAGGTCGATGCGGAAGCCGAGAGACGGTCCGGCGAGCGCGTCTGACACCTCGACGGTGTCGATTCGCGCGATGGGCGGCGCGTCGCGCTCGAGGCCGCGCAGGAACGAGGACGCCGCCTCGGCATCCCCCTCGATGTGGATGCGGACCTCACCGGACTCGTTGCGCACCCATCCGCGCAGGTGGTGGCGCACGGCCAGGCGATGGATGAACGGTCGGAATCCCACGCCCTGCACGACGCCACGCACGTGGATGTCCAGGGAGACCGGCTCCCCCTCGTGTGCGAGCGCGCTCATCGAAGCTAGCCGACCAAGGCGCCCCGCCGGACGCGCGAGCGCAGCAGGTCGAACCAGGGCTCCAGTCCCTCTCCGTGGAACGCCGAGAGCGTCAAGACGGTGAGATCCGGGTTGATCTCATAGAGGGACTGCCGGGCGCGCTCGAGATCGAACGGGACCCAGGGCAGGAGATCGGCCTTGGTAAGCACCGCCACAGAGGCGTTCTGGAACATCTTCGGATACTTGAGCGGCTTGTCTTCGCCCTCGGTGACGGCGAACAGCACCACCTTCTCGTCCTCGCCCAGATCCCAGCTGGCCGGACAGACCAGGTTGCCCACGTTCTCGATGAAGAGCAGATCGGTGTCGTCGAGGTCGATGTGGTCCAGCGCGTCCGAGACCTGGCTCGCATCGAGGTGGCAGGCACCACCGGTCACCACGGCCTGAACCAGACGCGAGGTGTGGGCGGCCACCCGTTGCGCGTCGTTGTCCGTCTGGACATCCCCGGCGACCACGGCGAAGCGCACCTCATGTCCCAACTCGGACAAGGTGCGCTCCAGCAGGGTCGTCTTCCCGGAGCCCGGTGAGGAGACCAGGTTCAACGCCGCAACCCGGTGACGAGCCAAGCGCGCCCTCACCTCCCGAGCGAGCTCGTCGTTTCGCGCCATCACCCGCTCGCGCACCTCAATGCGTCGGACGGTCATCGCTTACCTCCAGATAGGTGACCCGCAGATCGTCTCCGGCGGTCCGCTCGATGGTGGCGTGCGCTCGCCCGAAGGGGGGATGGCCGAGCAGCGTGTCGAGGCAGAATGCCAGGTTGGAGATCTCGATCCCGCTCTCGGTTCCCACCTCCAGGCCCACTTCGAGCACGTCCGGAAGCACCGCCGCACCGACCTGTTCCTCGGCGATGCGGCAGATCTCCAGGGCCAGACTCAGCTCGTGCACGGCTTCCTACGCTCCCCGCTCGGCGACGCTCAGAACGTACGTGGTCAGATCCCACCGATCGTCGTCGCTCAACGATCGCCACGACGGCATGGACGTGCCGGGCAGTCCATCCCGAAGCACTCGGAAGACGTGGGTGGCATCTGTGCCCGCACGCCAGCGTGGATCGGTCAGATCCCGGGGTGGGGCGGACAGGTCCGCCCGACGCAGCCCCCGTCCGTCCGCCGCCTCGCCGTGGCAGAGCGCGCAGTGCTCCAGGAAGAGCGCGCGTCCATGTGTGCGCGCCTCCTCGCTCGCGAGGCGATCCGTGGGCACGCGCACGTCCCCCTCGCCGCTACAAGCCCAGGAGAACCCGATCATCAGCAGCACGGAACTCCGGGTTCTTCGCATTCCCTCCCTCGGAGAACGGGTAGCCGATGGCGGCCGCCTCGCGCACCACTCGCCGGACCAACTCGGGGAGTGCCGCCTGAACTGGTTCGGAGAGCCCCACCCGCAGCTCCACCGTGGCGGGCACCACCCCGGCGAGGCGCAGCACCGGTGGGCAGCGCCCGAGCAGGCGCAGCGCATCGAAGAGGTCTGCGACACCCACCTGGTGCACTGACAGCCGCTCACGGGCGGCATCGGTGACGTCGTCCTCCCGAAGCATCAGGACCGTACCGGGAGGCGCGTCCGCGGCAACGGCGTCCAACAGGATCAGGGCGTCGGCATCGGCGACGTGCGACAGGAGCGACAAGCCCAGCGTGCCCCCGTCCAGCACCTGGACGCCAGCGGGTGGCGTGTAACGTTCCGTGAGCAGGCGCAAAGCAGCCACGCCCAACCCATCGTCGCCGCAGAGAACGTTGCCGAGGCCGACCACTCGCAGTCCGCCGACTCTGTTCGTGCTAGACGTCATGGGCTCCCCCCGGGGGCACCGACTTGTATCCCGTGACGATGGATTCGAGCGTGTTGTTGGCCTCCACGGTCGAGACCTCGACCGCGCTCCAGATGTGATGGGCCGCGAACCCCAGCAGGAGCCACATGGCCACGTGGTGGATCAGATGCAAGCGCTGGAGGCCTCCCAGCATGGGACCGACGAACAGAAACGCCCGGAACGACGATCCCACCGGTGCGTAGGCGGCGTACATCCCGAGCCCGGTGAGGATCATCACCAGGTACAGCCCGAACACGGCGAGGTAGGCCATGCCCGCCAGGGGGTTGTGACCCAGGTTCGGCGGGGGCTCTCGATCCAGGAACAAGTAGAAGCGGAGCATTCCGCTGATGTCTCTGCGGCGCTCACGGCGCGTGGGGATGAACTGATCCCAGCGCGCATAGCGGTTGCCGCGGAACATCCACACGATCCGGCTCAGCACAGCCAAGGAGAAGACGATGGCCGCATAGAAGTGCACGACCCGGACCGTTCCCATGATGAAGTGATCACGGGCCTCTCCAGACGCCAGGGACAACGGCGTACCGATGAAGATGCCCGTCACGGCCAGGACCAGCATCGACCCGACGATGAGCCAGTGGGTGAGGCGGACGGGCGCCTCCCACACGTAGACCCTGCGTCCCGCCGTCTCCGCCATCGGCTGCGCGATCGCGTTCATCGGACTCTCACCCTCGCCCGGGTGCCGCCGCCTCGATCGAAGACGTGCACTCCGCAGGCGATACAGGGATCGAAGGAGTGGACGGTGCGCAGGATCTCGATGGGCCGGTCGGGGTCGGCGACCGGCGTGCCGACGAGTGCCGCTTCATAGGGACCACGAACACCGTTGTGATCGCGGGGTCCGGCATTCCAGGTGCTGGGTACGATGCACTGGTAGTTGGCGATGCGTCCGTCCCGGATGTGCACCCAGTGGCCCAGCGATCCGCGTGGCGCTTCATGGAGTCCCGCTCCGGAGCACTCCGCTGGCCAGCTCGCCGGATCCCACTTGGCGTTGTCGGCGATCCGCAGGTCGCCGCTTCCCATGTTCGTGGCCAGGGCATCGATCCACTCGGGGAGCTTCTCCGCCAGCACCTGCGTCTCGATGCCGCGGGCAGCGACACGACCCAGCGTCGAGAACAGGGCTTCGGGGCCCACCCCCAGCTGACCCAGTACGGCACCCACCAACTCCCGGACACGGGGTTGTCCCGCCCCGTAGGCGACGAGCATACGGGAGAGCGGTCCGACCTCCATGGCCTCGCCATCGTACCTCGGAGCTTTGAGCCAGGAGTACTTGTTTCCCGTGTCGAGCAGCTCGTACGGAGGTTGCGGGCCGGTATAGCGCGGGGCGGTTTCGCCGTCGAAGGGGTGGAGCGCAACGTCGTCTCCACCTTCGTATTCGTACCAGGAGTGTGTGACCGACTCCGTGATGCGCGACGGATCGAGCGGCTCGACGGTGCCCAGGTTCCGTGCGCGGATGATCCCGGAAGGCAGGTATTGCGCAGCCCCCGGTCCGTCGCCTTCAGGGTACTCGCCGTAGGACATGTAGTTGCCGACACCGGCCCCGATGCCGGCCCAGTCCTTGTAGAAGGACGCGACGGCCAGCAGGTCGGGGACATAGACCTGCGTGACGAACTGCAGCGCTTCGGCGGCCAGACTCTGCATCTGCCCCACCGACGTCATGTTGATGGACGCCTGCTCGTTGGGGTCGACCGGGCTGGCCATCCCGCCCACGAGAAAGTTCTGCAGGTGTGGGTTCTTCCCACCCAGGATCGCGTGGATCTTGATGACCTCACGCTGCCAATCGAGCGCTTCCAGGTAGTGCGCCACGGCCATGAGATTGGCTTCGGGTGGGAGCCGGTAGGACGGATGCCCCCAGTACGCGTTCCCGAACGGTCCGAGCTGACCGCGATCGACGAAGGCCTGCAACCGCTCCTGGATCCCGCGGAAGTAGTCGGTGCTCGACAGCTTCCAGTCGGAGATGGACTGCGCCAGCGTCGACGTGCGAGCCGGGTCGGCCGACAGCGCCGAGACGATATCCACCCAGTCCAACGCGTGCAGATGGTAGAAATGCACCACGTGATCCTGGATCATCTGGGTGGCCATGATGATCTGGCGAAGCAGGCGGGCATTGGGCGGCGGCTCGGCCCCGATGGCGTTCTCCACCGCGCGGATGGAGGCGATGGCATGCACGGTGGTGCACACGCCGCAGATGCGCTGGGCGAAGGCCCAGGCGTCGCGAGGATCACGGCCGCGCAGGATCAGCTCGATGCCCCGGAACATGGTGGCGGACGACCATGCGTCCTGCACAGACCCTCGGTCCACCTCGGCTTCGATGCGCAGGTGGCCCTCGATGCGGGTCACCGGGTCGACGACGACGCGCGTCATTGCTCACCTCCCTCGTGCTGAGCGGATGCGACCGACTGCTTGCGCTTCGTGATCTGTACCAGGGCGTGGGCGCCGAAGGCGGCGGCGACGCCGAGCGTGCCCCAGAACCCCACCTTGTCGATCGGGGTTTGCAGGCCGAAGCCCGGCACGCCGGGTAGGTGGGCATAGAACGGAGTCATCTTGTCCCAGAAGTCGGGCTCCGCGCAGCCCAGGCAGGGGTGACCGCATCCGATCGGCCAGTTCGTGCCCTCGTTCCAACCCACTTCGGGGCAGTTCTGATAGCACACCGGTCCTTTGCAGCCGACCTTGTAGAGGCAGTAGCCCTTGCGGTGTCCCGGATCTCCCCACTCCTCCACGTATTGGCCCGCGTCGAAGTGGGCTCGGCGTTCGCAGTTGTCGTGGATCGTCTTGCCGTACGCGAAGAGCGGGCGGCGATGGCTGTCCAGCGGAGGCCAGCGCTGATAGGTCAGGTAGTAGAGCACCAGGGCGGCCAGGTTGGCGGCGTTGGTGGGGCAGGCGGGCAGATTGATCAGGTTGCGCACACCTGGGACCGCGTCGGCCACGCTCAGTGCACCGGTGGGATTGGGGGCGGCAGCGGGCAATCCACCGAACGCCGCGCAGGTGCCCACCGCGATCGTCGCTTCGGCGTTGGCGCACACGCTGCGCACGATGTCCAGGGCCGAGCGGCCGCCGATGGTGCAGTAGGCACCTCCGGCGCCCGTCGGAATCGAGCCCTCCACGACGACGAGGTATCCTTCACCTTCGGCGACACCGGCCAGCGCCGCTTCGGCCTGGTGGCCGGCCGCGGCCATGATGGTCTCGTGATAGTCGACGGAGAGAGTGTCCAGCAGGATATCCGCGGTCGAGGGGCGCGCAGCGCGGAGGAAGGACTCGGTGTTGCCCGCGCAATCCTGGAACTCCAGCCAGACGAGCGTCGGCTTCCGCCCCGTCTCCAGCGCCTGTACCAGATCGCCGGCGGCGGAGCGGGGAAGCATGAGGATGGTCGCGACGCCGCCGCAGAATTCGAGAAACTCGCGCCGGGACACGCCCCTGCGCTCGAGCTCCCGCCCAAGCCAATCCACGCTCGCCATGCTCGCGCCTCCTGCGGGCCGGTCTGGTGCCGGAAACGCCGGACGACTCTGACGGGACGGGACGGGACCCGCGCCTCCCCGTGCCGCTGGATGCTTGACCAAGATCCGGCCAACTCCGCGGCGCCGGATGTAGGAGAGGGAACGCGGGTTTCGGTGGGGAAATCCCCCCGGATCCCGGGGCTGCCGGGCCGGTGACTCCACGGGGCGGACCTCGCTGCGGGAAGGGGCGGGCCCTGGATTCGACCCCGCGACGACAACCCTGGGGAGAGACGGCCGATACTCCCGGGGGAGGGGCGCCGCGCCGGTGCCCGCCTGAACCGAGAGCAATGCCGTCTACACTGTCTGTCGAGTCCGCCACTCCGCCCCGGGCGGCGCCGGCGACCCACCGGGATGCCCCCCGGCAGGTTGCGCTGCTGCCGGCGTCGAGCCCCGAGGCGCGTCGGCTCCTGGAGGCGGGAATCGAGTCGCCCCCCACCGGGGAGGATCTCAGGGTCCTGCTCAGCCCGGACGCGCGCCCGGGTCTCGATGTGGGGCCAGGAACTCGAGTGGGGGTGTGGCCCGTCAACGACGGCCCCCGCAATCGCGCCGCCTTCGAGCGACTGCGACCCGGCGCCGTGGTCCTCCTTTGCCAGGCGGGGCGCGTTTCGCAGGCCCACACCCTCCTCGTGCGCGACCCAGGCCTCGATCGTGGCCGACTCCTGGGGGAGAAGACCGCTCGCGGCCCCGGTCTGGTTCTGGCCCTGGGCGGCCCGGTCGACCGCGCCTACGCGGAGATCCGCGACGCCCTGGACCGAGGGCCCGTCTCGGGCCCCTCCGGCCTGCTCCTCGTGGAAGGCGAGGCTGCCGAGAAGGTGTTGGCACTCGTGCCCACCCCACCTCGCTCCCCCACCGTCGTCGCGCCTCCTGCAACTCCCCCCGAGAGCGGTCAGCCACTTCCAGCGCGCGTCCCGGAGCCGCTTTCCGCGGCAGACGGGGCCGACCCCATGGATCGGTGGTTCCGCCAGGGCCTGGTGGCGCAACGCGATGCGCTGCGGACCGCGCTCCAGGTGGCTCGCACCGGACGGGCGGGTGACGTCGATTCCCTGCGACGCTTGTCCGCAGCCCTGTCGCGGAAGATCGCGGGGCGCTTCCCCGAGCTGGCCGAGGTGGCGGGCGCTCTCGCGCGCCTGGAGGACGCGGCCCTGCTCGGGGCCGCCGAGGACCTGATCCGACGAGTGGAAGCAGAGCTCGAGCCCAAGATCGACGACCCCGTCACCATCCTGGTCGTCGAGGACGACGCCACGACCGTGGTGCTGACGCGTGCCATCCTCGACGCTCCCGGACGCCGGGTGCTGGTCGCGTCCACCAAGGCCGAGGCCGATCGGTTGCTCGGGATGGAGCGCATCGATCTGGTGATCCTCGACCAGAAGTTGCCGGACGCGGACGGGCGCGACCTTCTGGTCGAGCTTCGGGCCCGGCCCGTCACGTCGGGCGTTCCGGTGATCGTGGTTTCGGGGGCCACGGGCCCCCAGCCCCAGACCGAGGGGTTCGCCCTCGGCGCCGATGCCTACCTGACCAAGCCGGTGCACCCGGCGGTTCTCTCGTCGTTGGCGGGTGCCTTCCTCCTACGGGCGGCGCAGATCCGTGATCAGGCGCTGCGCGATCCACTGACCGGTTTGCGCACCCGTAGCGTGTTCGTGAGCGCGCTGGCGGACAGCTGGCGAGCCCTGGTGCGCAAGGGGGAACCGCTCACGCTGGCCCTGCTGGACGTAGACCGCTTCCGGGCCCTGAACGACTTCCACGGTCGGGACGTCGGGGATGCCGTGCTGCGGCTCCTCGGTCAACGCCTCTCCTCCACGCTGCGCCGCTCCGATCTGGTGGCGCGCTGGGGCGACGATGCGTTCGCGGTCGCGTTTCCGCACACGGATCTGCAGGCGGCGCGCGTCGCCATCGAGAAGATCCAGACGGCGCTGGCCGAGCAGCCCGACGGGACCCGTGTCCCTCCGATCACCTGCTCCGTGGGGATGGTGGCGCTGGAGTCGGCCGAGAGTCTCGAGGACGGCATCATGAGCGCGGAGCGGCGACTGGTCTCTGCGGCCCGCGCTTCGGGCGCTGGGGTGGTGTGGACGGACGATCCGACCAGGCCGGTGCAGGCTACGGTACTTCTGGTCGAGGACGACCAGCTCACGGCCCGCCTCATCTCCGAGCGCCTCACCCGGGACGGCCTCAACGTGGTTCATTTCGGCGACGGGCTCGACGCGCTGGAGGTGACTCCGACGCTCGGGGCTGCCGCCATCATCCTCGACGTGGCCACGCCCGGAACCGACGGGTTCGGGTTGCTCCGCAAGCTCCGCGAGACGGCCACCTTCGCTCACGTGCCCATCATGATGCTGACCATGGAGCGCGAGGCACAGGTGTCCAGAGCGTTTTCCATGGGAGCCACCGACACGTTGAGGAAGCCGTTCTCGCTTGCCGAACTGTCTCTCCGTGTGCAGCGGCTGATCACGGGAGGCTGATCCATGCGCCCGCTCGTCTGGCTTGGTGCGGTGTCGCGCGCGGTGGCGCCTTCCTTGTCGTTTCTGGCGGTCGTCACCCTGGTGCTGGTCCTGGTCGCCTTGGGTTGCGCGCTCCTGGCGCTCGCGTACCGACGCAGCGCCCGTCGGATGCTCGAGCGACGCAGGACGCTGACGGCCGAATGGGACCCGTGCATCGTCTCGGCGCTGGTGGGTGACGGAACGGAGGACGCGCGGGCGCTGATCGATTCGGTACACCCAGGGGATCGCCTGCTCTTCGTGGGCAATCTGCTGCGCTTCGCACGGCGCCTGGCGGGCGAGGATCGTGAGCGCATACGCGCCCTGGCCCTCCCCCTGCTTCCGGTGGTGGCGGAGCGTACCACCCGCCGGTCGGCGCCCGTTCGCGCACGGGCCATCCAGACGCTGGGCGAGCTGGGTTGGCCCGAGTACACCGCGCAGGTGCTGCGGGCGCTCGACGACGAAGCGCCACTGGTGACGATGATGGCAGTGCAGACGCTGTGTCGGCCCCAGGGCGCCGAGCACCTGCCTGCGGTCATTGCCCGCCTCCACCGTCTGTTGGACTGGACCCCGCGTTTCCTGGCCTCCACGCTGGCGGCGGTGGGCCCGGCGGGAGCGCCGGCGCTGCGCGCCGCGCTCGAGGATGACGCGCGCGACGCCCAGGTGCGCACGGCCGCAGCCGAGGCGCTCCGCCAGCTCAACGATTTCGAGGCTGCCTCCAGCGCCGCCCGCATCCTGGCGGTCGAACGCGACCGCGAGGTACTGGCGGCCTGTCTGCGTCTGCTGGGGCAGGTGGGAAGCTCGGATCACCTGGACATCGTGATGCGCTGTGCCAGTGATGCCGACTTTGTGGTGCGCGTGGCCGCCGCGGACGCGCTGGCGGCTTTGGGCGGACCCGCGGAGTTGGAGACCCTCAAGCGCATGGTCTACGACGATCCCTCCCAATGGGTGGCGCTGCGTGCGGCCCGCAGCCTGCTCCAGGCCGGCTGGCGGGCGGAGCTGCGAGCCCTGGCGTTGTCCAGCCACGCGCGGGCGGCCATCGGCTCCCAGGTGCTTGCCGAGGGGAGCCCGCGATGACGGATGTGCTCCTTCCGTTGGTCGAGACGTTCAATCTCTTCGTCCTCGTCTACTTCGGTCTGATCAACGCGGTCTACGGCTGGATGGCCGTGTTGGCGGTGCGCACGCTGGCCCGCTACGTCCCCAGCCTGGGCACCTTCTCCGCATTGGAGCCCACGCTCATCTCTGCCGCTCCCCCCATTACGGTCTTCGCCCCGGCCTACAACGAAGAGGCCACGTGCGTCGAGTCGGTTCGGTCACTCCTGGCGCTGGACTATCCCGAGCACGAGATCCTGGTGGTCAACGATGGCTCCAATGACCACACGTTGGACCGACTCAAGGAGGCCTTCGACCTGGTCCCCGGGGTGCGGGCACGCACGGCCCAGATCCCGACGGCGAAGGTGCGTGGGCTGTTCTCCAGTCGCCTCCATCCGAATCTCTGGGTGCTGGACAAGGAGAACGGAGGAAAGGCTGACGCGCTGAACGCCGCGGTCAACCACTGCGTGACGCCACTGTTCTGCGCGATGGACGCCGACAGTCTTCTGGAACGCGATGCCCTGATGCGCATCGTCCGTCCCTTCCTCGAGGATGGCACCACCGTCGCGGCAGGGGGGATGATCCGGGTGGCCAACGGATGCAAGCTGAAGGGCGGCATCATCACCGACGTGCGGCTCCCCAGGTCGCGACTCGCGCGCTTCCAGGTGCTGGAGTACCTGCGGGCCTTCCTGGTGGGTCGGGTGGGCTGGGCGTCGGCGAACGCCTCGTTGGTGATCTCGGGCGCGTTCGGACTCTTCAAGCGACTCACGGTGGTCGGCGCGGGCGGGTACGCGAGTCGCTTCACCGGCGGAGAGACCGTGGGAGAGGACATGGAGCTGGTGGTGCGCCTCAAGCGCCACTGCCAGGAGTCCGGGGTGCCCTGCCGCATCGCGTTCGCACCGGATGCGGTCGCCTGGACGGAGGTGCCCGAGGATCTACGGACGCTGGGCCGCCAACGCGACCGCTGGCAGCGGGGGCTCTACGAGAGCCTCGTCCGACACCGCGCCCTCCTGCTGAACCCACGTTACGGCTTCACCGGCCTGGTCGCCTTCCCCCACTTCTTCTTCCTCGAGATGGTGGGTCCGGTCGTCGAGGTGTTGGGCTATGCCTCGTTCGCCCTCACGCTCCTCATGGGATGGACGGTGTCCTGGTACGTGGGGCTGTTCTTCCTGATGGCGGTGGCGTTGGGCGCCCTCGTGTCCCTCCTGGCCGTGACGCTGGAGGAATACGCATTCCATCGCTACCTGCGGATCCGCGACGTGCTCTCGTTGTTCCTTCTGGCCGTAGCGGAGAACTTCGGCTACCGCCAGCTCACCGTGTACTGGCGCTTCCGGGGGCTGCTGCGCCTCATGAAGGGAAGCGCGGACTGGGGCAAGATGCAGCGCCGCGGCTTCGACGCCGAGCCGACGACTCGACTACCTCAGAAGACCCAGCTTCCCGCGACACCGATCGAGGTGTAGCGGTACGACCCTCGGCCCCCAGAGAGCCGGAGTGCATCGGATCGCGTCCAGACTCCGGTCAGCACGATCTCGCGCCCTGGCGCCAGGCGGTAGCCGGCATCCAGCGCCACGCGAGGCGCGAAGCTCACTCCGTCCTGCAGCGCGCTCGCCTGCGCACCGACCGCCCCCTCCAGCCGCCCCCGCCAGGGGCCGGTGGTGCGGCTGGTGGCGACTGGAATCTCGGCCAGGAGGAAGTGGCTCGGATCGAAGTACCCGTCGCGCAGATCTTCCGAGAAGCCGAAGCCGCGCGCGATCACGCCGGACTCCCAACGCTCCCCGAAGGTCCGGCGCACGCGGGTGCCCACCGTCCACTGCCGGTTCGACTCGGTGCCACGGTAGCGTGCGAGGGACGAGGTCGTCGCGAGCGACCAGACGCCGGAGGTCCAGGCGGCATCGAGGCCCGCTTCGTCCGCGTGTACCCCGCGCTCGATGAGGGTGCTCGTGTAGTGTCGCGGGCTGCGCGCCAACCGCACGGTCAGCTGCAGTGGCGTCGCCACCGGCGTCGCGACTGCGACGTCGAAGTCGGCCGCGACCGCCTGGCCCAGGACGCTCGTCTCGTTCGCGCCCACGCCTCCGCGAAGGCGCCAGCCCGAGGGAAGCGTCACGGCGCTGGTGAGATGGTAGGCAGCCGCCCGCCGATCGCGGTCGATTCCGAACGAGGTGCTACGAAGGTAGCTCTGCCACCCCAGCCGGATCCGGGCGTTCACCGGCAGGGCCCCTCCCAACGAGAAGGTGGTGACGTGGTTGTCGTCCGAGTCTCCTTCGTGCGTGATGCGTCCCTGAACCGTCGCGCCCAGCGTGGCCCGGTTCCAGCCTGCTTCTTCGCGCGCCGCGTTGTCCGCGGGGTCCAGGGCGAGCGCGCGCTGCAGGAGCGGCTGGGCAGCCCAGGGGTCTCCTTGCCAACGCAGCACGCGGGCCCGACCGACCAGTGCCTCGACGTCGTCCGGCTGTTGCTCGAGCACGGTGCGCCAGTGTCGCTCGGAGGCGGCGATGCGGCCGCTGCGGCCTTCGAGTCTGGCCAGACCCTTTCGAGCGTCGCCGTGGGTGGGATCGAGCAGCAGGGCCCGTTCGAGCAGCAGGCGGGCCTGTGCCAAGCGGTCCGCCCGCAGCTCCACGTAGGCAAGTCCGACGGTGGCGTCGACGTCGTCGGGACAGACGGCCAGTACTTCGCTGAAGGTTGCACGAGCACTCGCGAGGTCTGCGTCTCGCAACGCGCGCCAGCCTGCCTCGTTCTGGACGGCCTCCGGACATGGAGGGGTCCGCGCGGAGACCAGCGCTGGCGACAGCATGCCCAACCCGGCGAGCAGGGTGGGTGTGAGTCGGAGTGCGGCAGGCATCAGTTGTCGAACTCCACGATGGTGAGCCCCGCCAAGCCGGTGGCAACGAAGAGGAGGTCGCCCTTCACCTCCACGAAGTTGGCGGAGCCGCTCAGATCGATTCGGCCCACGATGTGGAAGTCGGGGGCGGCTCCGCCCAGGCGATCCAGATCGCGCGTGGCCTGCGCCATCCAAAGACCGCCCTCGCCATTGGCGACGAACAAGAGGTCCTTGTACCAGGCCAACCCGTTGGAGACGGAGATGCCGGGTCCCGGTGGCGCGGCGAGGCGCTCGAGCACCTGGCCGGTCGCCACGTTCGCGACCACGACCCCGCCGTCGCCCGCCGCCGCAAAGGCCAGGTCGCCCACGAGAAACAGGGACGACTTGGCGTTGGGTGTGTTGGCGCCACCGAGCGGGATGTCGCGCAGGACCCTTCGCGCACCGCGGTCGTAGACGCGGAGCAGGCCGGGCGTGCCCCGCATGGCCACGAAGTAGGCGTCGTTGACATCGACGGCGCGCGCGTCGGCGAGCGCGTCGGAGAACACCGGCCGCAGCGCACCGTCGAAGACGGTGACGTGCCCATTGGAACCCGAGGTGGTGAAGACCTCGCCCCCGAACGCACGCACCCCCGTGCCGGCGAAGCTGGAGAGCTCGACCCTGGCCGTGCTGATCAGGCTCTTGGCGCCGTTGTCGACCGACATCACCTCCAGCACAGCCGGCGAGCGGAACGACTCATCCGCGGTGGCGGTGGCCAGGTAGAGGCTGCCGCCGGACAGATCCACCGATGAGATCTCGGAGTCGTACAGGAGCGCCTGCGCACGCAGCCGCGGCTCTTCGCCGTTCAGTTGATCGAAGACATCCACGCCGCCACGGAAGACATCGCCGCGGACGTTGTAGCCGACGAACGCCCGCGAGCCGTCCCGCACGAGGTGGGAGGCCTGCAGTTGAACGCCGGCCACCACCGGGGGACTCACCCGCGCGATCTGTTTCATCTTGTAGCCGGCGGCGCCACCCCCCTGGGCATCAGCTGCGGCCACGACCGGAAGCTCCTCGCCGCCCAGATAGGTCACCCTGGCCTCCAGGGCCACGGTGTCCTCGACCACGTCGAGGTGCTCCCAGAGGGTCGGATCGAGAGGCTGCTGCTCGAGGCAGGCGCCCAGCGCCAGGCCGAGCGCCAGCGCTGCGATGATGGGACGGGGCGTCATGTCCTCCTCCATGGGGCGATACGCTTGGCCCCAGGGGAGCAACCGGTGTGCCAGTTAGACTGTTGCGGGGGTGCTACGCGGCCCTGCGCCGCCGGGTGGAGGGAGCCTGGCGGCGGCGCCGGCACCCCGCAGGGCGCCGGGCCGCCACCTCGGCTCGGAACGACGGGAGGGGTTCAGCTCACCGGCCTGGCCCGCCAGACGTCGTTGGCCCGGTCGGTGTCGGGAAGGAGCGCGTCCGGATCCAGGGTGACCCGGACCGGTGGCAGCCGGGTGAACAGCTCCAACATGTAGTCGTCGCCTCGGGCCCAGACCTCGGCGGGCAAGGTCTCTCGCAGAGTACTCCCGTCCTCGAGCTCGATCTCCAGAGGCACCGGCATCACCAGACCCGCTTGGTTCCGTAGCTGGACGCGTGTGGTGCCCTCTGCGAAGGCCACCTCGGTGACGGCCTGGTCCAGGGTCTCGGTGGTGCGGTACCAGCCGCGCCAGAACCAGGCGAGCTGCTCTCCGCTCACCTCTTCCATCATCCGATAGAAGTCCCAGGGCTTGGGATGCTTGAATGCCCAATTGGCCACATAGGAACGGAAGGCCTGGTCGAAGCGCTCATTCCCGAGCACGAGTTCGCGGAGCAGGATCAGTCCGTAGCCGGGCTTGCGGTAGGCCATGAAGCCCAAGCCTTCGCGCCTGAGCACGTCCGGATAGGTCTCGATGGGTTGGTCTGCCGTGGCTGCCAGCATCTGGCTGGTGATGTAGCCCGAGCTGGTGCGCTGCGCGCGCTGCGCTTCCTCTCCGTAGAAGGCGAGGTTCGAATAGTGGTTGAGGAAGGTGTTGAAGCCCTCGTCCATCCACGCGTAGCGACGTTCGTCGTTGCCCACGATCATCGGGAACCACGTGTGTCCGAACTCGTGGTCGGTCACGCCGAACAGCCCCTGTCCACGGGCCTGCACCGAGCAGAACACGATGCCCGGGTACTCCATGCCACCGACGATGCCCGCAACATTGACGGCCACGGGATACGGGTAGCGGAACCACTGCGCCGAGTAATACGGAATCGTGTGGCGCAGATACTCCGTCGAATGCTCCCACCCCGGGTTGTCGGCCGTGCCCAGACCCTCTCGCGGGTAGGCGGACTGAAGCAGCACGTCCTCCCAGGACGAAGCGTCCCAGATGAAGGCGCGTGAGGCAGCCCAGCTGAAGTCGCGGGCGTTCTCCAGCGTGAACTTCCAGGTCAGGGGCCCCGAGCCGGACGGCCGGCTCGCAGCAGACCCCACTTCGTCGGCTGCGACGATGGCCACCGTCTGCGTACTGCCACGCGCGCGCTCCAGGCGACGTTGCTGCTCCGCGGTGAGCACTTCGGGCGCGTTGGTGAGGTGTCCACCGGCCACGACGATGTGATCGCGCGGCACGGTGATCTCGACCTCGTAGTTCCCGTAGTCGAGGTAGAACTCGCCCTGCCCGAGGTAGGGAAGGGGGTTCCAGCCATCTACGTCGTCGTACACGTACATGCGTGGATACCACTGGGCCAGCTCGTATACCCAGCCGTCCTGTCCCTGCAGGCGCCCCATGCGGTCGGCGCCGTACTCGGGCACGACGAAGGACCATTCGATCTCCACTTCAACGCGGCCGCCGGACTCAGCGACGGGCGTTTGGAGGTCGACGCGCATGCGCGTGTCGTCGATCATGGTGGCCGGTGTGTAGCGCTTGCCGTCCTGGATCACCTCGATGCGGCGCAGATCGATCCCCCCCTCTTCGAAGGCTCCCCGCCAGCGCGACCCCGAGTTCACCAGCGCGCCTCGGGACCCTGGACGGAACAGGTTCTGTTCGAGCTGGATCCAGAGGAACTCCAGCGCGTCGGGCGAGTGGTTCGTGTAGGTGATCGTCTCCGAACCCGTGACGCGATGCGCCGACGGGTCCAGCGACGCTCGGATGCGGTAGTCTGCACTCTGCTGCCAATAGGCGGGTCCCGGTTCGCCCGTGGGAGACCTGACCGACGTGGGATCGGGCATCTCCAGAGGGGCGAACATCTCCTGGTTGGTCGGGGGAAGCCGGTCCGCCATCTGGGCGGAGAGGGGCGTCAACAGCAGGGCCGTCGCGGCCACGTGGAGGATCAGGGTCCGCATCTTCATCACCACTACCTCGAAAAGGGCTGCCCGCGTCGGGCGCGGGTGAGGCGCCATACCCCCTCTCGGAGGTGGAGTTCGGTCCGCGCCCCGCGTGGGGCGGCGGGGCCACGCGCAGGGCCGGGTGCGCGGCGGGAGCCGTGGGGTGATTTGCCGAATCGCCTGCGGCTCCCCCTCTTGGGTGACGCCTGTTCCGAGCTCGCTCTCCATGGAGATCCTGATGCACACTCTCGCATGCCCGCCCCGGCGGGAACGCTGGATGTCAGGTCTACTCACCGCGGTCCTCCTTGCTGCTTCCGTCACCCCCCGCCTCGGCGCGCAGGCCGCGCCGGAACCCGGGTGGGTCGGTGGTCCGGGATCGGCCAACTACGAGCTGGCGGCGCGCTTCGCGCCATACAAGATCCGCGACCTGGTGGGTAGCCTGTCCGTCACGCCTCGATGGATCGAGCACGGCGACCGCTTCTGGTACGAGTGGGAGGACTCCCAGGGAAAGACCTTCGTCATTGTCGACCCGGTTCGCGGGACGCGTCGTCTCCTGTTCGACCGGGACCGCATCGCCGCCGAGCTCACGCGGCTCACCAGGGATCCCTGGGACGCCCAGCATCTACCCATTCGCAACATCCGCTTCATCGATGACAACACGCTGCAGTTCGAGGTGCAGACGTCCCAGGATGAGGTGATCACCGAGGCGGACACCGTCCAGGAGCAGGATCAGGAGCAGGAGCGCTCTCGCAGCCGCCGGCCGCGCACGCGCAAGCAGGTGATGTACTTCGAGTATGATGTCAACAGCCAGGCGCTGCGACTCCTGGAGGACTACGAGGCTCCCGACCTGCACCCGTCCTGGGCCAGCGTCTCCCCGGACACGGCCTGGGTTGTCTTCAGTCGTCATTTCGATCTGTGGATGATGAGCTACGACGAGTACCGGAAGATCCTCGACGCGCGCCGGGGGAAGTCGGGCGCGGAAGCGGATTCTGCGGAGATGAAGGTGGAAGTCGCCGAGGTCCGCCTGACCACGGACGGAGAAGAGCACTACAGCTACGGGTTCGCGGGCCGGGGCGACACCGACGACGAAACCCGCAAGGAATACGACAAGCGGCAGCGCTCGGGCGCCTCCTGGTCGCATGATTCCCGCTGGTTCGCACTCACGCGCCAGGACCGCCGCGAGGTGGGCGACCTCTGGGTCGTGCACGCCACCGGCAACAAGCGGCCCCAACTGGAAACGTACAAGTACGACATGCCGGGTGAGGAGAACGTCACCCAGACCGAGCTCTGGGTCTTCGACATGGAGGCCCGCGCCATCAAGCAACTCGACGACTCCCCCTGGAAGGACCAACGGATGGGGGTCTTCGACGATCCGGACAGCCGCGGTGGAGGCGGGTTCTTCGGCGGTGGTGGCAACGGCTCGGAGGAGATGCCGATCACGCGCTGGCTCTCCGACCGGTCCGGCGAGCTCTATTTCTGGCGTCGCAGTCGCGACCAGCATCGGGTGGACGTGCTGGTCGCCGATCCGGAGACCGGATCGGTGCGCGTGGTCATCGAGGAGCGCCTGAACACCTACATCGAGCATCAGAATCCGTACCGGTTGTCGAACGGCGACCTCATCTGGTGGTCGGAGCAGGACGGGTGGGCGCACCTCTATCGGGTCGCAGCGGACGGAACGCGCACGCAGCTGACCTCAGGCCCCTGGCACGTCGATGGCGTCGAGGGGGTCGATGAGACGCGAGGCTTCGTGTTCTTCACCGCCAAC
Organism: Gemmatimonadota bacterium; assembly: GCA_041390105.1. Taxonomy (NCBI): domain Bacteria; kingdom Pseudomonadati; phylum Gemmatimonadota; species Gemmatimonadota bacterium. The sequence continues at coordinate 951,733 of JAWKQO010000001.1, read as the reverse complement.
GCCCGGGAGGAGGGCGAGGATCCCTACTACCGGCATCTCTACCGCGTGGGAGTCAGCGGCACGGGCCTATCGCTCCTCGATCCCGGCGACTTCGATCACCAGGTCGCCGTGTCGGAGTCCAACCGGTACTTCGTGGACACCTACTCGCGTGTGAACACGACACCGGCGTCGGCGCTCTTCGATTCGAACGGGCGCAAGGTGATGGACCTGGAGACCGCCGATCTGAGCCGCCTGGAGGCGGCCGGGTACCAGATGCCGGAGCCTTACCGCGTCAAGGCCGCCGACGGAGTGACCGACCTCTATGGGGTCATGTACAAGCCGTACGACTTCGATCCGGAGCGGGTCTATCCGATCGTCGCCTACGTGTACCCCGGGCCGCAAACCGAGTCCGTGGCGAAGGCGTTTTCGCTGGCGCCCTTCGAGCAGGGACTGGCGCAGTTCGGGTTCATCGTGATCACCATCGGTAACCGGGGCGGCCACCCCGACCGCTCCAAGTGGTACCACAACTATGGCTACGGCAACCTCCGCGACTATGGATTGGCGGACAAGAAGGCCGCGATCGAGCAACTGGCGGACGAGCACGGCTTCATCGACCGGGACCGGGTGGGGATCTACGGTCATTCCGGTGGCGGCTTCATGTCCACGGCGGCGATGCTGGTCTATCCCGATTTCTTCAAGGTGGCAGTGTCGTCGTCCGGGAATCACAACAACGATGTCTACAACCAGAACTGGTCGGAGAAGCACGACGGCATCAAGGAGATCGTCGGCGACGATGGCGAGGTCTCCTTCGAGTACGACATCCAGAAGAACTCCGATCTGGCCGCCAACCTGAAGGGCCACCTGCTCCTCACCACCGGCGACGTCGACAACAACGTCCACCATGCGGGCACCTTCCGCATGGCCGAGGCGCTGATCCGGGCGGGCAAGCGCTTCGACTTCTTCGTCTTCCCTGGGCAGCGTCACGGCTACGGCAACATGAGCGACTACTGGTATTGGCTCCGGGCCGAGTATTTCGTTCGGAACCTGCTGGGAGACTCGCAGTGGAACGCCGATCGGGTCGAGCTGCAGGTGGAGACTCCGAAAACGGGCGGACGGGCGGGATCCTGAGCGCCGGGGCAGCGGTCCCGCCGGGAACTCAACCCGGCGGGGCCGTTGTCCGAGACTCCAGGGCGAGGAGGGTCTGCGTCGTAGGGGCGCGCGCCCTCGTTCCCAGACCGGATCTCCGATGGACCACGCCAACCCGAACGCTGCGAACGCCGAAGCCAGCCAGGCCGAGCGCGAAGCCCTCGCATCCGTCATGGAGCGCGTAGAACAGCGCGCCGAGACGTCCCGGCAGGTGGCTCAGACCCAGCGCCCGCCCAAGCCGCTTCTGGCCCGCCCGAGCACGATGATCGGGCTGTCGCTCACGCTGGTGGGCGTGCTGGTCTGGAACACCATCACCTTCAGGGAACAGCCGCTGACCCTGACGCGGGACCAGGCGGCGGAGGCGGCCCGGGCAGGCGCTGCGCTGGCCGTGCTCGGGATCGAGGCGTATCGGACGACCAACGGACGGCTGCCCACGTCGCTGGATGAGCTGGGCTTCGGAATTCCCGGCGTCACCTATCGCCCCGCGGGCGCGCGCTACACGCTCACCTCCGAAGTGGAGGGGCAAGCCACGCACCTGGCCGAATACGAGAACCCCTCCATCCTCTTCACGCCCGGAGTCGTACGATGAGCCGCCACCGCCTCGGCCGGGCGGGCTTCAGCCTTCCCGAGCTGTTCTCCGCCATGGTGATGGTGGGCATCCTGGCCGCGATCGCGGTGCCGCGCCTGCGCGGCCCCATCGGGCGGGCGGACGCCGCCAAGGTCCTTTCCGACTTCAACTCGATCCGCCACGCCGCCTATGAGGTCCTCGAGGACAAGGGCCGCTTTCCCCTGTCGGGAACCCCGGGCGTCGTTCCGGCCGAAATGGCCGGCGCGGTCCCAGAGTTTCAGTACAAGGGACTCACCTATACGTGGACGGCCGTCGATCTGCGCTCCACACCGGGGGGCGTGTTCGGTGGACGCGCGCTGGGCCTGCTCATGGTCACGTTCAACGGCAAGCTGGACGTCGCCGATGCCCTGCAGGGGCACGAGGCCAAGCCCATCGCAGGCGGTGTGCTGTTCGACTACTACTGGACGCCGACCCAGGCGTTGTTCCTCATCCTGGAGTAGCGCCACGCGCCACGGAGTGCGGGGCGGGGCCGGCACGGGCGCCGGGCGAAGCGCTGCTACCCCCACAGATCGCCCACGGTGAAGCCGGTGGGGAAGGGGTCCGAGGCATCCAGCAGGTACTGTGCGATCCCGGTGATCCAGGCCCGACCCTCCAGCTGAGGAACCACGGCCGCCGTGCCGGCGATCTCGGTTTGGCGCTGCAACGTTCCGGTCCAGACCGTGCCCAGGATCCCTTCGTGCCGGAAAGGCTCGCCGAGCCCCAATTGACCCCGAGCATGCAGCGTGGCCATGCGCGCACAGGTGCCGGTGCCACACGGCGACCGGTCGATGGCTCCGCGCCAGGTCTCCGGGCGGTCCCAATCGACCGTCGCGGTGCTGACCACCACCACGTTGCGCAGGTCGGCGTGCGCGCCACGGGCCGGGCCGGAGAGCTGAGCAATCGAGACTCCCGCGATCCCCGGGTTGTCGGGGTGCACCGCCGGAAGTTGCTCACGGGCCGCCGCCGTGAGCAGGGCACCGGCTCGCGCCAACTGGTCGCCGCGCTCGGGAACCAGCTCCAGGCCGAGCTGCGTCGCGTCGGCGATCACATGGAACATGCCGCCCCAGGCGACGTCGACCCGCACCCGTCCCAGCGTGGGGACCTCGATCTCCGCATCCAGGTGCACGGCGAACGAGGGGACGTTCTCGAAGCGCACGCGCTCCACGCGGCCGCCCCGCACGGTGGCCTCGACGCGCACCAGCCCCGCGGGCGTCTCCAGCGTCAGGTGCGTCAGAGGCTCGACCGCCTCCACCATTCCGGTCTCGATCAGGACGGTGGCGACGCAGATGGTGTTGCTGCCGGACATCGGCGGGTATTCGGTCTGCTCCATGATGATGAACCCGGCATCCGCCTCCGGATGGCAGGGCTCGACCAACAGATTGCAGCAGAGCGCGGGATAGCCGCGGGGCTCCCGGAGCATCCACAGACGCAACGCGTCTCCGTAGCGCTCGAGGTGACGCATCTTCTCGTACACCGTGCGTCCGGGCGGAGAAAGGACGCCTCCGGTGATGACCCGGCCGGGCTCCCCGCCGGCGTGGGCGTCCACTGCTGTGATCATCCGCTGAGTCCGCATGGCTCCTCCGTTCGGGCGACGTCGGCAGTAGAGGCGCTGGGGCAGGGCCACGCAACCCAGTCTGGCGCGGGTGCGAGCGGATGCCCTACCCTTCCCGAGACGCCCCGTGGCGCCCGGTTGGGGGGGGCACCGGCCCGCGACCCGAACACCGGGCAAGTGTCGAATGGCGAGGCCTCCGTTCGACAGGAAGCAGAGCCCGCCGAGCGCGGCTCACGAACGGCCCGCCGTGGCTCATAGGTTGGGGGAGTCCCATGAAGTACATGCTGCTGCTCTACGAAGACGAGGCGAACTGGGACGGGGTGGAGATGACTCCCGAAGTGATGGAGCCCTGGATGAAGTACTCGCAGCGTGTCCAGGAGGCCGGAGTCTACATTTCGGGGGCTGGTCTGCAGCCGACCACCGCCGCCACGACGGTTCGGGTTCGCGGTGGTAAGGTCCTCACCACGGACGGACCCTTCGCGGAGACCAAGGAGCAGCTGGGCGGCTATTACCTGCTCGAGTGTTCCGACCTCGATGAAGCCTTGCGCTGGGCGGCGGAGATCCCGATCGCGCCGGTAGGCTCGGTCGAGGTCCGTCCGCTCCTGGATGTCTGATCCGAGCGCCGAGCGGTCCACCGCACCCGCCGGCCCACCGCTGGCGGGTGCGGCCCGGGCCGCTCTGGACCGCGTGTTTCGACGCGACCGGGGCTCGATCCTGGCCAACCTCATCCGTTTGACCGGCGAGTTCGAGCACGCCGAGGACGCGCTGCAGGACGCCGTGAGCGAAGCCCTCGACCGTTGGCCCCACAGCGGCGTGCCGCGCCAGCCCGCGGCCTGGCTCCACACCGCCGCTCGGCGCCGAGCCATCGACCGCATCCGTCGCAGCGAACGCTTCCGCGAAAAGGCGGCGGTGCTGTCTCGACTGGAGGGAGCACAGGGGGCTGCCGAGGGTCTCCCCGACGACGCCGTTGTGGCGGACGATCGTCTGCGGCTGATCTTCACGTGTTGTCACCCGGCCTTGCCCATCGAGGCGCGTATCGCCCTCACGCTCAAGACCATCGTCGGTCTCACCACGCAGGAGATCGCACGGGCCTTCCTGATCGAGGAGCCCGCGCTGGCGCAGCGCATCGTGCGCGCCAAGCGGAAGATCACCTCTGCGGGGATCCCGTACCGCGTCCCCGAGCCGGCGGACCTGCCGGAACGCCTCGCTGCGGTGCTGCAGGTGATCTACCTGATCTTCACGGAGGGACACTTCTCCTCCGGAGATGCCGAGCTGGTGCGCTCGGAGTTGAGCGACGAGGCGCTGCGCCTCGGCGCGAGCCTCGTGGAGCTGCTTCCAGGCGAGCCGGAGGCACGCGGCCTGCTGGCGTTGCTGTTGCTCGCGGATGCCCGTCGCCACGCGCGGCTGGACGAGGCCGGCCGGCTCGTCCTGCTGGAGCGGCAGGACCGGTCGCGCTGGGACCGGGGCAAGATCGCCCACGGCCTGCTCGAGCTCGAGCGCGCCCTCGGGGAGCGGCGTCCCGGACCCTTCCAGATCCAGGCCGCGATCGCCGCGGTGCATGCGGTCGCGCCGCGGGCCGACGCGACGGACTGGGCGGAGATTCTGGCGCTATACGATCAGTTGACGATCGTCGCCCCCACTCCGGTGGTCGCTCTGAACCGGGCCGTGGCCGTGGCGATGAGCGACGGACCCGAAGCCGGATTGCGGCTCCTGGACGACCTCGGACGCGAGCCGGGCCTCCGCACCTATGGGCCCTATCAGGTGGCACGTGCCGACCTGCTCCGTCGGGCGGGGCGGGAAGTGGAGGCACTCGCGGCCTACGAGGCTGCGGTCGAGATGGCGACAAACCCCGCGGAGCGTGCCTACCTGCAGTCCTGGGTGGATGCCTTGGGGGATGGGGCGAGGGGTCGCAGGGAGGCGGCGGTTTGAACGGCCCCGCGCCTCCGCGCGGCACCGCCGGCTTCGCGCGCGTGTTTGGTGCGGACTCCACCCACCGTGCCTCCGCGCCGGGGCGCGTCAACCTGATCGGAGACCATACCGACTACAACGGGCTCCCGGTGCTCCCGATGGCCATCCAGTTCCGGATTGCGGTGTGGTTCCGCCCTCGCAACGACGCGACCGTCCGTCTGGTCAACGCTGATCCGGGCTCGGAGCCCGGCTCGTTCCGGCTGGACCAGCCGCTCGAGCGGGGAGCGGGCGGTCACTGGCTGAACTACACCAAAGCGGCCGCCTGGGCGGTACAGCAGCTCGTCGAGGAACGGGGCGGGCAGCCACGGGGCATGGATGCATGGGTCGATGGCGACGTTCCGGTGGCCGCCGGCTTGAGCTCCTCGTCCGCCCTCGTGGTGGCTACGGGGCTGGCCCTGCTCGAGGCGAACGGGCTCGTGGTCGAGCGCACCGACCTGATGGGGCGTCTGGCGCGCGCCGAGCGCTTCGTGGGCACCGAGGGTGGGGGCATGGATCAGGCGATCTCGCTGGGCGGCGCCCGTGGACATGCCGCCCGCATCGACTTCGACCCCCTCACGCTCCGCACCGTCCCCGTCCCGCAGTCCTGGCGCTTCGTGGTCGCCCACTCCGGCCAGCGTGCGGAGAAGTCCGGCGGCGTGCAGGCCTTCTACAACCGCCAGGTGCGCCGCTGCGCAGAGGCGCTGCAGCAGTTGGCGCCGCACTGGAGCGGAGCGGACTGCCAGGTGCTCCAACGCAAGTCGGGCGCGGAGGTGACCTACGCCGACCTGCTCCGCCAGGCCGAGCTCGATCCGTTAGGGCGCGCAGCGGACGTTTTGCCCCCGGAGCTGTTCCGCTGCTTTCGCCACACACTGACGGAGGCCGAACGCGTGCAGCGGGCGGAACGTGCATTGCGGACGGGCGACACCCAGACCTTCGGGGCCTTGATGGACGCCTCGCACGCGAGTCTCGCGGACGACTACGAGGTCAGCACGCCTCGCCTGAACGCGCTCGTGGACGCCGCCCGCGCGGCGGGGGCGGCGGGAGCGCGGCTCACCGGAGCGGGCCTGGGCGGCTCGGTGGTGGCGCTGTGCGACGCGGTCTCGGAAGTGGCCGTGAAGCGTGACTGGACCGCCTTGCTCCGCACCTGGGGCGAGGACCCGGTCGTCTTCACGGCCGTGCCTTCACCCGGTGCCCACGTCGAGTCCCTGGAGCCGCTCAGCGCGTCAGGCTGACGCGGGGCAACACGCGCAACACACCCCAGCCCGCCACAGCGAAGATCGCATACGCGAACAACGCCAGGGACAGGCGCCCGTAGAGCAGGTAGCCGGTTCCAAAGAGGGCCGCATAGATGGTCGTGCAGCCCAGGAACCACCCAGCCACCGCCGCGGGGATGGTGCCGTCCCCGCCGTCGCCGCCCGTGTCGACCACGTACCGCCAGCCATGGCCCGCTGGATGGATCAGGTCGTAGTAGCGCTGTAGCGTCGCAGTGTCGACGGGTCGCGTGACGAACGTGACAAACAGCCATCCCGCCGTTGTGATCGCCACGCCGATCAAGAGTTGCGCAGTGGGATCGACCGCGGGTAGCCCGATGCGGGTGTGCACGAACTGGAACCACACCGCCACCGCGAACGAGACGATCATGGCCGCGATCTCCGTCCAGGCGTTGATGCGCCACCAGAACCAGCGCAGCAGGAAGACGAGGCCGGTGCCTGCGCCGATCTGCAGCAGAATCTGGAACGCCTGCCAGGCGTTCTCCAGCCAAAGGGCCACCGTCGAGGCCAGTACGATCAAGACCACCGTCGTGACACGACCCACCTGGACGTAGTGGCGCTCGTCCTGGTCGGGAGCCAGGAAGCGGCGGTAGACGTCGTCCACCACATAGGACGCGCCCCAGTTGAGGTGCGTGCTGATGGTGGACATGTAGGCGGCCGCCAGGGAGGCCACCACCAACCCCAGAAGCCCGCTCGGCAGAAAGACCAGCATGGCAGGGTAGGCCAGATCGTCCCGCACGATGGACGGATCCAGGTTGGGGAAGCGAGCCGTCAGCGAAGCCAGGTCCGGGTACACCACCAGAGACGCCAGGGCCACGATCATCCAGGGCCAGGGCCGGAGCGCGTAGTGCGCCACGTTGAACCACAGCGTCGAGAGCATCGACTCCTTTTCGTCGCGCGCGGCCAGCATGCGTTGCGCGACATATCCGCCACCCCCGGGCTCGGCGCCAGGGTACCAGGTGCTCCACCATTGCACCGCCACGGGCACGATGAAGATGGCCAGGGCCGTCTTGGGGTCGCCGAAGTTCGGTAGCAGGGAGAGCCGGCCCTGCACGGCCGGGTTCGTGAACAGACCGGACAGTCCACCCACGTCGGGATGGGCCAGTGCGAACCAGGCCGCGGCCACGGAGCCGATCATCGCGATGACGAACAGCAGCAGATCGGTTACCACCACGCCCCATAGGCCCGAGGTCGCGGAGTAGATGACCGTGACCGTGGCCGCCAGGGTGACCGTCTGGAACTTGGACAGGCCCAGCAGCACGCCCCCGATCTTGATCGCGGCCAGGGTGACCGAGGCCATGATCATCACGTTGAAGAAGATCCCGAGGTAGATCGCGCGAAAGCCGCGCAGAAAGGCCGCCTGGGGGCCGGAGTAGCGGAGCTCGTAGAAGCTCATGTCGGTCAGCGCGCCCGAGCGCCGCCAGAGCTTTGCGTAGAAGAACACCGTGCACATGCCGGTGATCGCGAACGCCCACCAGGCCCAGTTCTGGGAGACGCCGCCGTTGCGGACCAGGTCCGTCACCAGATTGGGCGTGTCGGTCGAGAACGTCGTGGCCACCATCGAGGTGCCCAGCAGCCACCAGGGGAGCTTGCGGCCGGCCAGGAAGAAGTCCTCCGTGCCTTGGCCTGCGCGGCGAGCGAAGAACACGCCGATGGCCAGCGCCAGGACGCCGTAGGTGGCGATGACGGCCCAATCGATCCAGTGCAGCTCCATGCGGCTCCTCGTGGGTCGCAGGCGCGGCGCTCCGCGCGGTGGGCGGATGCCGACTCTAGGTGAACAGCCGGGTAGGATAGCGTCCCTCGGCGAACCACGCCCGCAGGCGCGCCCGGACCGGCAGGGCATCCTCCGGGTGGGTCACGCCCAGCCACTCGGCATCGGTCGTCTGCACCTGGACGCGAAGCGTTCCTCGTGCCAGGGCCTCTCCTACGGCGGTGGGAAGCTGGTACTCGTCGCTGGCCCCGGCTTCCGCTCGGAAACGCGCAAAGGAGTCGTCCAGAAGCGTCAGGACGTCCTCGTCGAAGCCCCACAGGTTGAGTGACGCGGGCTCCACGCCCGAGAACCGCCGCGCCGACCCATCCAGGGCACGGCCCTGGATCTGGCCGGCGTCACCTCGCCCGATGTCCAGCACCTCCTCGATCCCCATCAGTCCCTGTCCCGGGTCCAACGCGCAGATGCCGCGTGAGACCCCTCCGTTGGGCGAGAGGGTGCGATCGAGCCGGTAGGCGATCAGGACACCTGCGGGCCGGCGTTCCGCGACGCCGAGTCGCTCGAGCCCCCGGGCAAGCTCGACCAGGGCGCTGGCCCCGTAGAGGTCGTCGGCATTCGCCACGCCGAACGGTGCGTCCAGCAGCGCGCGCGCGGCCAGGACCGCGTGTGCGGTGCCCCAGGGCTTTCGTCGCTCCGAACCGGATGTCCCAGGCCCCTCGTCCTGGAGCGCGTACTCCAGTGTGAGCGCGGATCCCACGCGATCGTCGAGTCGCTCGCGCAAGCGTCCCAGCAACTCCGCGCGCGTGACCAGAACGGCGCGCCGGAAGCCGGCGCACCAGGCGTCGTGCAGGGTCAGCTCCAGCAGCGTTTCGCCACCGGGCCCCAAGGGCTCGAGTTGTTTGGGGCCTCCGAAACGGCTCCCCAGACCCGCGGCCAGAACCACGAGCGTGGACACGATATGAGCCCGCGAGGGTCAGGAGAGCGTGCGCTCCAGATAGGCCTTCAATCGTTGCCAGGCATCGAGGGCCGGGGCGCGCGCGTTCTCGGCATCGCGATCCACGTACAGCCAGAAGCCGTGGTTCACGTCGTCGTAGACGTGCACGTCGTTCGGCACGCCCGCGGTGCGCAGGGCGGCCACGAACGATTCGACCGCCGACGGCGGGATGCCCTGGTCCTCGGCCGCGAAGGTGCCGTACACCTCGTGGTGGATGCTCGCTAGTCGCTGGGGATCGTCCACGAGACGTCCATAGAAGATCGCGGTCCCCTCGTGCGGGTCGCCGTCCAATGCGTACGACAGCGCAACGCCGCCCCCGAAGCACCACCCCATGGTCGCGATCCGGCCGGATACGTCGGGGCGCGCGCGCAGGTAGGCCGCCGCGGCATTCAGGTTGGCGACCATGGCGTCGGGATCGGCCTGGGCCTCCGCGACCAGGGCCCGATTCTCGTCGGCGTTGGCGCCCGTCTTTCCGTGGTAGAGATCCGCGGCCAGGGCCACATACCCTTCCGCCGCGAACGCGTCGGCGATCTGCCGGATCCGGTCCACCACGCCGTTCCACTCATGGATGAGGAGAACGGCGGGGAAGGGGCCGGCGCCTTCCGGGAGGGCCAGATAGCCCGTGGTGGCCGCATCGCCCTCCAGATACTGAACGTCCATTCCACCGGGGGCGGACGCCTCTCCCAGGATGGCGGCCGGAAGCTGGTCGCCCGCGGTGGGCGCCATCGCGATGCGGGGCTCGGCCGGCGTCGCCTCCCCCTCCCGGGCTGCCTCACCCCCGGAGCACGCCATTGCGAGGGACGTCGAGAAGGCCAGGCAGAGGGACAGCGAGGTGCGGGTCATCGAGATCTCCGGGCTGGGGACGGAGCCGGCATCATCGGAGGCGCTCTGGCTCCGCGCAACGGGGGCGGTATTGTACCGGAACCACTCGCCACCCAGGGCCACCATGAGTCAACTCTCGCACGCACCCGCGTCGATCGGTCAGATCGCGCTGCACGTGAGCGACCTCGAACGTGCCACCGTCTTCTACCGCGACGTGCTCGGGCTCCGCTTCCTCTTCCAGGCGCCGCCGGGGTTGGCGTTCTTCGAGTGCGGCGGCGTGCGCTTGATGCTCAGCTCCGCGTCCGAGCCCGGGCACGATCATCCCGGGTCGATCCTCTACTACCGGGTCGACGATCTGCCCGCCGCCTACGAAGCGATGCGAGCAAAGGGAGCCGAGTTCGTCGACGAGCCGCACGTCGTGCACCGGACGGACACCTACGAGTTGTGGATGACCTTCCTGGAGGACCCGGCCGGCAACACGCTGGCCCTCATGGAAGAGCGCGCCGTCTCCTGAGCCCCCGCCGTCCAGCGACAGGCACCCTCCCCCCCCCGGGATCTACTAGTTGACTAGTTGACAGTCGGTCGGGCCTGTCGTACGATCTACTAGACGTTTAGTAGATCGAATGACCGACCGAGGAGGCGTCCATGGATCTGGTCTTTGCCGACCGGGAGCTGGATGTGATGACGGTGCTCTGGGAGACGGGCTCGGCCACCGTGGCCGAGGTGCAGGCCCGACTCGCGGATCCGCTCGCCTACACCACCGTCCTCACCGTACTGCGAACGCTGGAGGAGAAGGGGTTTGTCGGGCACACGGAGGAGGGCAGGGCCCACCGCTACCACCCCCTGGTGGAGCAAGCCGACGCCCGCAAGAGCGCTGCCAAGCGGCTCGTCTCCCGCGTCTTCGCAGACTCGCCCGAGTTGTTGTTGGCGCACCTCGTGTCGGACCGGCGCCTCTCGGAGGCCCAGCTGCGCCGGATCCGAAAGCTCCTCGACGACCGTCTGAAGGAGGAGGACCGATGATCGCTGCCTGGATGCTCTTCACCGTGTTCGTGACCGCCTTGGCAGCCCTGGGGGCCCTCGGTGCCGAGCGGATCCTCCAGCACCGCGGTCTTCCCGCCCGCTGGTCCTGGGTGTGGGCGGGGGTGCTGGCGCTGCTGCTCCCGCTCGTTCGCCTGAGTGGCGTGCCCTGGACTGCGGACGCGGCCACGCCTCCGCCTCCCACGGAGGTGGTCGTGCTCGACGGCCTACAGCTCACGATTCCATCCTCGACCGGTGCCGACCGTCTGGACCGTTGGATGGTGATCCTGTGGGGCCTCGCGTCCGCGCTGGCATTGGCCTGGGTTGCCCTGGCGGTGCTCCGTCTGCGGCGCCGCGCCCGCTCCTGGACGCCCGAGGTGGCGGCGGGGGAAGCGGTGTGGATCTCGGAGCAGACCGGGCCGGCGGTGGTCGGATTCTGGCAGCCGCGCATCGTGCTGCCGCGTTGGGCGCTGTCCGCACCTGGACTGCCGCTGATGGTGGCGCACGAGCGTGAGCACGTGCGCGCCGGAGATGGGCGCCTGTTGGCGATGGCGACGATGCTGGTGGCGGCCTTGCCTTGGAACGCGCCGCTCTGGTGGATGCTGAGGCGGTTGCGCGGAGCGATGGAGTCCGACTGCGACCAGCGCGTATTGCGACGCGCGGGCGTGCGGCTGCGGGACTACTGCGAGCTCCTCCTTCAGGTGGGTAGTGTGCGCCCCGTCAGCGGCGTGCCGCTACCGGCGCTTTCGGAACCTCCCTCGTTGCTCGAGCGGCGCATCGACCGGATGACGGGCGGCGCTCGTCTGCGCGTGCCGGTCCTGGTGGCGCTGACCGTGTCGGCCGGGATCGCCCTCGCGGTCGCGTGCTTCGCGCCCGGTCCGGAGCGGGCTGGGATCACCGCGCCGGTCGTGGAGGATGCTGCTGACGCCGAGGCCATCCGCTCCGGGCCCACGTTCACTCCGTTCACCGTCCGGCCAGATCTCAAGAACGCGATGCGTGTGACGGAGGAGTTGCAGGCCGCCTACCCACCGCTCCTGCGCGACGCGGGCGTGGGCGGGACCACCAACGTCTGGTTCCACATCCAGGCGGATGGAATCGTCGACGACGTACGGGTCCAGAACAGTTCCGGACATCCCGCCTTGGACGAGGCCGCGCTACAGGTGGCGCGCATCATGGAATTCACGCCGGCGCTCAACGGGGAGACCCCCGTCCCGGTCTGGGTCGCGTTCCCGATCACGTTCCGGCGGAACGCCACGGCGGAGCGCGAAGGGACGGTCGCCCCGGAGCGGGCAGATGGAGAGACCCGCGGCAGCCCCCCAAGGGCGCGCGGTGGCCCGGTGGACGTCCCGGAGGGCGCGGAGTTCACGCCCTTCACGGTGCCTCCCCGCCTTCAGGACGCGGAAGCGGCGGCCACCAGGCTGCAGCGCGAATACCCGCCGCTGCTGCGCGACGCGGGCATCGAAGGAGAGGCGCTCGTGTGGTTCCACATCGATGACGAGGGAACCGTGACCGACGTACGCTTGGGCCGGACCTCGGGACACCAAGCACTCGATGAGGCCGCGATGTCGGTGGCGCGCAGCTTCCGCTTCGCCCCGGCGCGGAACGGCGATGACCCGGTCGCCGTGTGGGTGGCCTATCCCATGGCCTTCGAGCTTCCGAAGGCCAGGTAACGCGGGAGCGCTGCGCACGGTCGTTGTCGTGCGCGGCGCTCCGCTCACCCTCCCAGCATGCTGCGCAACACGAAGCCCACATTGGCGGGCCGCTCCGCCAGGCGCCGCATGTACCAGGGGAACCACGCTTCGCCGTAGCTGATGAGCACGCGGGTGGGGAACCCTTCGCCCGCGAACTGGAGCTGCGCCGCGCGCTGGATGCCGTACAGCATCTGCACCTCGAAGCGATCGTTGCCCCATCCTTGACGGCTGGCCGCGGCCGCGATGCGACGGAGGAGGGGCACGTCGTGGGTGGCGACGCCTGGTACCTGGCCTGAGCCGCCGTACAACTCGATGAGACGGAGGGCCAGCCGCTCGAACGACGCGTCCACGTCCGCCTTGCGCGGCATCGCCACCTCGGGGGGCTCCGCATACGCGCCCTTCACCAGGCGGACGGCCGCTCCCGCGCCCGCGATGCGCTCCAGATCCTCCGGCGTGCGGTGCAGATAGGCCTGCAGGCAAAGCGCCAGATTGGGATGCTGCGCCCGGGCCGCCTCGAACACGTCCAGGGTGGCATCTACGTAGCGCGAGTACTCCATGTCCACCCAGAACGTGTGGCCCAGGCGCGCGGCGCGGGCAGCGAGCGTGGACAGGTTGCGGATGGCCACGTCCTGTCCCTGGTCGAGGCCCATGTGGGTGAGCTTGACCGAGATGTGCGTGGGAAGCCCCAGGGCCTCGACGCGCTCCATCGTGTCCAGGTAGTGCTGGACCACGGCGTCGACCTCGGAGACCGTGGCCACGTTCTCGCCGAGGCAGGTCACCACGGTGCTGATGCCCTTCTCGCTCAACGAGCGCGCTTCGCCGAGCGCGTCCTCGGGGCGCTCGCCCGGCATGAAGCGGGAGACCGCCTTCTTGGCGAAACGGCGCCGGCGGAACTGATGCTCCAACCAGCGATTCTGCGAGCCCCACAACAGGGCGGAGCGCATCACTCCCACTTCGACTCCTGGCTCGTGTGTTTGGGGGCTCTGGCGGCGTGCCCCGTTCGACGATACCGCACCGTGCTGCGGCGGGCGAGAGGTGGGCGTCCGTTTCGGAGCCCGTGCGACGGCGGGGACGCAGGGCGGCTGTGTGTCGTCCGGTCCGGCTCTGGGTCAGCGCCCCGGAAGGGCCCGCTCCAGATCCTCCATCATCTGCCGGGAGGGGGCGTGGTCGGGCATGAACTCGACGGCGCGGCGAGCCGCCTGCAAGGCCTCCGGAAAGCGCTCGAGTCGGAAGAGCGTGCGTCCCAGCTCGAACCAGCCGCGACCCAACCCGGGGTCGCTGGCGGTGGCGCGCTGGTACGCCAGGACGGCGTCGTCCAGGCGGCCGGCTCTCTGATGCAGGTTGCCGAGATTGAACCAGGCCAGCGGTTCGTGCGGGTTGAGACGCGTGGCCTGCTCCAGTGTCGTACGGGCGCCCGCCGGGTCGTTGGCACCCTCCAGCGCCAGGGCCAGGTTCACCAGCACAACGGGCTGGTTCGGATCCAGCGTCAAGCTCTCGCGGAACGCGCGCACGGCGGCGGCGCTGTTGCCGGTCTGATTGTGGAGCTGCCCCAGCGCGGTCCACACGGAGGCGGAGCCCGGCTCGATCTCGAGCGCTTTGTCGTAGGCGCGTTCCGCCCGCGCGTACGAGCCGGCGTCCCGGTTCTGGTCTCCCAGGAATCCAAGGGCCAACACCCAGCGCCCACGAAGCGCGGAAGGCGCGTCCGACTCGACGAGTGCCCGCACCAACAGGTCTCGCACGGCCGGGTCGTCGCCTCGACTCCAATGCAGCGCCGCCAGCGCCAACGCACGTACGTCCAGATCGGGACTCCGCGCCAACCCTTCCAGTCGCGACCGGGTCTCCGGCGGAAGCGAGGGCAGGTCCGGCCCGAGCGATTGCAGGAGGAAGCGGCTCAGCGCCTGGAACTGCAGAAGCGGGTCCGTCAGGTCGGGGCGGAGCAGGTCGATCCCGGCGCTGTCGCTCAGCTGCGCCTGCACGAGCGGGCGCTGCGGTTTGAGCTCGCCCCACCAGGCGCGCGCCGAACGCTCCAACGCTTCGCTGGAGCGATCCTCGTGGCACCCAGCGCACGCACTGGTGATCCCCAGGGAAGCGTCGAAGGCCGGACGAGGAACCGGGATCGTGTGGTCGGAGCGCGCGAACGGCACGCCCGGCCCTACCTCCGGATGCTGCAGATACGGCATGTGACAGGACACGCAGCGGCTGCCTTCGGAACCAGGAGCATGGAAGGTGTGCCGTTCAGGCTCGATGGCCTTGCTTTGATGGCAGGCGGTGCACTGACCGTCGTCGAAGGGTGAGGCGAGCGGAGCGCGGTTGATGTCCCAATAGCCCTGACCGTGCGGCTCGTGACAACTCACACAGTCCATGGGTCCCTCGAGATAGCAGGCACTGGCCAGGTGCGTCGCCTGATAGGCGAAGCTGCGCACTCGTGCATCCGCGAAGTAGGGCCGGTCTCCCAGCACCGGGAACTTGAGCGCGAAGTGCTCTTCGAACGGGTCGCCCGGGAGGTAGCCTTCCCGCACCACGTCCTTGAGGCCGTGACAGCGGAAACACACGCCGAGCGAAGCGTCCTTCTCCATCCAGGCCAGGCTGGCCAGCCCGATGTCAGAGTCTACGAACGTGCCGGCGCGTGCCATCTCCACGTGGCGCGCGGCCGGCCCGTGGCACGACTCGCAATTGACCTGCAGCGTGGTGTACGTAGTCTCATACGCCGTCGTGCCCGGATCGAAGCGCGTCTGGATCTGACTTCCGTGACACTCCTGGCAGTTGGCGAAGCGGTCCACGGTGCCGATGGGCCGAACGGGGGGCCAGTCGCCGCACGCCCAGAGCGACATCGTCTCATCGATCGGCACCCAGCCGCGGTCGAGCCGGCTCCCGCTGTTGCAGAACCAGACCGCGGCTCCTCCCGACCAGTCCCAGGGCAGGAAGCGCTCGGTTCCATCTTCGAGGAGCGTGAGGAAGCCCTGGGTGCCTCCGCCCAGCATATGCGCACGTCCGATCACGCCGACCACCGGAAAGACCTGCTCTTCGAAGTGGTCCTGGCGTACCACGAACTCGTAGCTCCCCCCGCGGATGCGCGGAATCACCGTGGCGTCGGCGAAGCGGATCGCGCGCCCGTCGAAGGGTGCGATCACCACGCGAGGGCCCGGTTCGCCCCCGGCGCGCCCGTGGGTGGAGCGCGCCCAGGCGCTGTATTGCTCCGCATGGCACTCCGCGCAGGGCTCCGCGCCCGCGAAGTCGGAGGGCTGCACGGTCTCCGCAGGCGGGGCGAGCGGGGCGGGGAAGGACTCGGGCCCCTGGGACCGAGGAGAGGACTCCCCTCCGCAGGCCCCCAGCAGCGAGGCGAGGGCGAACAGCCCCGCGCGCCCGACACACGTGTGCGCGGCGCTGATCACGCCTCGCCTCCGGCCCAGGCGGGCTGCGCGCAGGCGCACAGGACGCGGATGTACGCCACCAGGGCGCGGATCTGGGCGTCGCTCAACAGCGAACCGAAGCCCGGCATGCGTGCGCTCCCGTCCAACACGAACCCCCCGGCGTGGATGCCGTCGTAGAGGGTGTCGTCGGGACGCCGCCCCATGGCTTCGGGATCGGCGTGCACCGCCGGTGGCACCGGGAGCGTGCCCGCGTTCCAGCCGTTGCCGCGCCCTTCCGGTCCGTGGCAGGAGCCGCAGTGGCGTGCGTAGAGCGCGGCACCCTCATCTTCGCCACCGCCGTCGGGCAGGGCGCTCCAGGCGGGGTGGTCGGGATCGGAAAGGGATCGTGGCGGTGGAGGCGCGGCCCGACTCGAGGTGTACAACAGCAAACGCGCCACCCGTGACGCCTCCGCGTCCGGAAGGGGTTGGTGCGGCATGGGCGCGCCCGGAGCGGCCCGCGATGGATCGGTGATCATCTCCACGACGAACTCGGGGCGCAGGCGCTCTGCCGTCGCCACCAGGGACGGGCCGATGCCACCGCCGCCGAAACGGGTTTCGTGACACCCCAGGCAGGAAAGCCGCTGCACCAGCAGGTGCTGGGTGCGGGCTGCCATGAAGGGAGAGAGGGGCGTGGGATCGCTGGCGCGGGGCCGCCCCGTGCTGGAGAGCAGGGCGCTCAGCGCGGCCACCTCGTCCGGGCTCAGTCGGAAGTCGGGCATGCGGCTCCCGGGCGCCGCCGGATGTGCCGGCCCCCGGACCGGTGTGGGGGCGGCCAGGAACGCGCTCAACCATCCAGGCAGGACCCGCGCGCCCTCCCGGGACAGGTCGGGTCCAACCTGCGCTGGGAGTACGTCGCGGTGCCCGTGACAGGAGGCGCACCCCAGCACGCCGAAGATCCGGCGGCCCCGATCGGCGTCCACGCTCGGGAAGCGCTGGCGAGCGGCCTCGACCGTGGGTGAAGGTGCGCCTCCCTTCCCGAGGTACAGCGCCAGGGCCAGGCGCTCGCCCTCGTCGAGCCGGAAGTCCGGCATGCGGGAGGGTGCGATCTCCGGTCGGCGCACGATGGGATCGCCGAGATACTCGAAGATGAACCCCACCTCCAGGGTCTCCCCGTCGGGTCCCAGCACGGGTGCGCGCGTGCGGATCTCCTCCGCGCCGGGAAGTCCCGCATGACAGGCTCCGCACCCGAGCGCCGAGGCGAGGCGTTGCCCTTCTTGAGCGCGCAGCGGGAAGGGCACGAGGGCGAGCAGCGTGGCTGCCAACGCGAGGCACCGAGGCGCGCCCCGGCGGGCGAGGGAGGTGGGCATGGGCCAACCCTCGGCGTGCCCTGGCGGAGTGTCAAGCACCGAAGCGCGCCCGCGCGGTACGGTGCGCCGCCGCCCCGCACGGCATAGCTTGCTGCACCATCTGGAGCGGCTCCCCTCACGGAGGTCAACCATGGAAGCGCAAGCTCGCACGATGTCGCAGCGCATGGTGGGCGCAGCGATGCTGGACATCGACACCTTCGAGGAGGTCGAGGCGGACGAGACGGCCACCGGTCAGGCGGCGGCGGTGGTCGCCATCGTGGCCGCGTGCCAGGCGCTGGGTCATTGGGGCAGCCAGGTGGGGATGATTCGCGCTGCCATCGCCGCGCTGGTGGGATGGGCCGTCTGGGCGGGCGTCACCTATTTGATCGGCACGCGCCTGTTCGACGGCAAGGCCACCTGGGGAGAGGTTCTGCGCACGCTGGGCTTCGCGCAGGCGCCGGGCATCTTGGCCGTGCTCGGGTTGATTCCCCTCGTGCGCTGGGGCGTCGGGCTGGTCCTGCCGTTCTGGATGCTGGCGGCCGCCATCGTCGGGCTTCGGCAAGCGCTGGACATCAGTACGGGGAAGACGGTGATCACCGGCGTGTTGGGATGGCTGGCGATCGCGATTCCGCGCATCGCGTTGGGCTGGTAGGGCACGTGGGGGACCACCGCCCCGGGATCACTCTCGGGGCGGACCCTGGTTGACGCGGATCTCCTGGACGTCCACCACCAGGCGCATCGGCGCATCCCCGCCCAGCTCGCGCTGCAGTCGCTCCACTTGCTGGCGCACCACGTCCTCCACCAGCGCGCGATCCTGCTCGCCCAGGGTAGCCATCTGCGCTTGCAGGTCCGCCAGAAGCTGGGTAGCGGTGCGTTCCGCGTCGGACGGGGCGCCCAGCCCGTGGACCTCGATCTCCAGCCGGAAGGGGTGGGTCAGGCCCTCGATGGTCCGATAGTCCTGAAGGAGGGCCAGCATGCGCACCGGGCGGGCCGCTCCGTCCTGTTGCAGATAGGAGCCCGTGACGTCGAAGCGCTGTACCAGGAGATTGCGTCGGTCCAGGTAGAGGCGCCCGACGCTGGGCCGGAAGACGCCGTCGGCGTAGGTCCCCGGGGTCAGCCCCCACTCGCTGCCGCCGAAGTCGTCGATACGGATCACCCAGTTGACCACGCCGTCGATCACCTCGGTGCCCTCGACCGTGGCGGACGAGGCCCAGCGCTGCAGGTGGCCGAAGGGGTCCGCCCAGGCTGAAATGCCCAGGTGACCCGTGCGATCCTGGCGAAGGCGCTGGTCCGCGAGGTCCGTGGCGGTGATGCGGGGTACGAACACCCAACGACCGTCCACGTCGGCCCGCTCGAAGTACGACTCCGAGGTGAGTCCCAGGAATCGGTGGACGACCGTGTAGTTGTAGACGGTTTCAGTGCGGGAGTCGTTGCGATCCAGCGCGTCCTGGATCAGCCGGGCGGCGTCCTGGGCTTCCGCCGGGCCGGCCGCGAGCGCGGCGGCCAAGGAAAGCAGCGGTAGGGCGCGGTTCCGCATCCGGGCAGCTCGCGTGTTGACGGGGCAGGTGGAGGCACCCGGTACCCGGAGTGCTGAAAAAGGAGCCGGGCCCGGGTTGACGGTGCCGGCCAGGGCCGGGGAGACTTCGGCGTCGCGAACGAGGGAGGGAGTGCGCGTGCTCGGTGAACGGAAGGGCGTCCAACGGGTCGACGTCGTGCGGTTTCGGGAGGGAGGAGCTCGGCGCACTCGCGACGAGGTTGCCCTCGAGGAACCGCTCGAGATCCGCGTGCAGCAGGGAGCGACCACCGACGAGGGCCCCGCAGAGCGCTCGATCGCGGTCACCATGCGCACACCGGGTGCCGACTTCGAGCTCGCGGCCGGTTTCCTCTTCAGCGAGGCCGTGCTCGAGGACTCCCGCCAGATCCGCGAGATCGCCTACTGTGCTTCCGAAGAACAGCGCACCTACAACGTGGTGACCGTGTCCGTGCGCGCGGGTGTGGAGCTCGACCTCGGTCGGCTGGACCGCAACTTCTATGTCAGCTCCAGTTGCGGTGTCTGCGGGAAGGCCTCCTTGGATGCGGTGGAGCAGTTGGGGTGCGCCCTGCTCCCCGACCTCGGGGAGCGCTGGCCCGCCGAGCTGCTCGTGGAGCTCCCGGACGCGTTGCGACACGAGCAGTCCCTGTTCACGCGTACCGGTGGACTACACGCCGCGGGGGTCTTCGCCCTCGATGGGCGTCCGGAATGCGTGCGGGAGGACGTCGGTCGCCACAACGCCGTCGACAAAGTGGTGGGGTCGTTGTTCCTCGAGCGCCGCCTTCCCCTGGAGCGCAGGGCGCTCGTCATCAGCGGGCGGGCCTCCTTCGAAATCCTTCAGAAGGCCGTGCGGGCGGGGTTGGCCACGGTCGTGGCCGTGGGAGCACCCTCCAGCCTGGCCGTCGACCTGGCTCAGCGCTTCAACGTCACCCTGGCCGGCTTCGCCCGTGCCGGCGGCTTCAACGTCTACGCCGGCCCCGAGCGCGTGACGTTCCCGTGAGCGCACTCCTGGGGGTGGTGCTGGCAGGGGGAGGGAGCCGCCGCTTCGGATCGGACAAGCGACAAGCGCGGGTCGCAGGGCGATCACTGCTCGAGCGCGCCGTCGGAGCCTTGGCCCCGGTGACGGGGCGCGTGGTGGTGGCGGTCGCGAGCGAGAGGGATGCCACCTCCCTGCCGGACGTGGGCCGCGTCGTGGATCCGCAGCCGGGGCTGGGCCCGTTGGGGGGGATCCTGGCAGGGCTGGGCGAGGCCCGTCGGCTCGGGCGCGGGGGTGTCCTGGTCTTGGCGGTGGACCTGCCGCTGGTGACCGAGGCGGAGCTACGCTGCCTGGCGGCGGCGCCCGCTCCGGACGGCTCCCTGGCCTCCTGCCCCGAAGCGGGAGACCAGCCTCTATGCGGGCGCTACGGGGTCGAGGTCGAAGACCGGTTGGAGGACTTCCTGACGGCGGGGGGGCGGTCCGCCCGCGAGTTCGTCGCTGGCCTGAGGGTGAGCCGGGTCGTCCTGCCCAACCAAGGGGGTTGGTCCCCCCTGTTGAACCTCAACACGCCCGCCGATCTGGAGCGCGCCCGGGAGGTGTTGGAGAGGGGGGAGACAGGCCCGGGACAGGGCGGGCCGCACCCCGAGATCTTGACGATTTGACGCCACTTCCCCCAAACTGACTGGGATCTTCTCCGCCCGCGGGCAACCCTCGCGCCCATGTCCACTGTCGGAGGAACCAGAGGAGAGGAAGTCGGTCCAACGAGCTGGCGATGCGCCAGTTTGTGCGTCGGTGCCACCCGCCTGCACCGGGCGCGAGCCATCACACCCCTTTTCCCATGCGGAGTCCTGCGCGCTGGCGCGGGCCCCCGCCGGAGGTCGTGCATGAACATTCGATTGTCCGCCCTGGCCCGCGGGTTCGCCATTGTGGCGCTCCTGGCTGGGCCCTTGACCCCTGACCTCGACGCCCAGGAAATGGGCCGTGTGGTCGGTCGCGTGCAAGCGGCCGCCACGGCGCGTCCGCTCTCCGGTGCCCAGGTCTTCATCGAGGGACTCCGCATCGGCGGTCTGACCAACGCCGACGGTCGCTTTCTCATCCTGAACGTGCCGGCCGGCACCCATACCGTGCGCGTAGAGCTCCTGGGCTACGTATCCGGTTCGCAGCAGATCACCATCGCTGCCGGCGGTACAGCCACGGCCGACTTCAACTTGAGCGAGACCGCGATCGCGCTGGACGAGATCGTGGTCACGGGCACGGCGGCCGAGGTGCGCGCCAAAGAGGTGGGCAACGCCCTGGACGCCGTGACCTCGCGCGACCTGGAGCTGGCTCCGGTGACCAACCCCGAGAACATCATCGGTGGCCGCATCCCGGGCGTGACCGTATCGCAGGCCCAGGGGCAGCCCGGCACGGGCGGCACCATCCGCATCCGCGGACAGAACACCGCGTCTCAGGCGCCTGAGCCGCTCATCTACATCGACGGCGTGCGCGTCTACAACCAGCCGATCTCCATCGGGACCGCGGCCCGTCAGTCGATCTCGCCGCTGCAGGACATCAACGCGGAGGACATCGAACGGGTCGAGGTGGTGAAGGGTGCCTCCGCCACGACGCTGTACGGCACCGAGGCTGCGGGCGGCGTGATCCAGATCTTCACCAAGCGTGGTGTGTCCGGTGAGCCCATCTGGACGGCCGACCTGACCACGGGCTTCTCCAACATGGGCCAGGTGGGCCCGGATGGAGATCCGACCGAGCTGTTCACACAATGCGGTCGCACCCAGGACCTGTACGGCCTGTCTATGAGCCGCAGCACGGCGGGCGAGAAGGTCTACTTCGAGGATCCCACCTGTCCGGCGTCGGGCCGCTGGTTCCAGAATGGGCTTCAGCAGCGCTACGGCCTCTCCGTGCGCGGTGGCTCCGAGCGCGTCTCCTACTACGTGTCCGGCAACTACTCGGACGCGGAGGGCACGCTGCAGACGCAGCGCTCACGCGACGGCGGCTTCCGGGGCAACCTGGACTTCTCGCCCATCGAGGACCTGAGCGTGGCGCTGAACACGGCCTACACGCGCCGCAACAGCCGCTTCGTGGAAGACGGCAACAACGCCAACGGCTTCCTGCTCAACGTGGGGCGGGGCACCAACGGCAACTTCAAGGGCGGCAAAGGCGAGGATTGCGCCAACGTGACCGTGCTGTGCGCCAGCAACGGCTACCTGTTCGACTCACAGAACACGGGCACCAGTGACCGCTACACCACCGGGCTGGTGGTGGGCTACAATCCGTTCGAGTCCCTTTCCAACCGTTTCTCGGTGGGCTGGGACTATCTGTCCTTCGACTCGGAGGAGTGGGACCCCTTCGGCCACCTCCGTAACCCCGGTGGCTTCTACAGCTCGGAGAGCAACATCCGCTCCAAGCTGTCCGTGGACTACGCGGGCTCCTTCCAGAACAGCTTCGGCGAGTCCATCGCTTCGACGTTCTCCTGGGGTGGTCAGATCTTCAGGGATCGCTACCGCACCAAGTTCGTGAGCACGCAGGAGTTCGCGGGCCCGGGCAAGCCGACGCTGACGTCGGGCGGTGGCGCCACCGGTGTGACGGACGCGACCGTGGCGACCACCAACGCCGGCTTCTTCCTGCAGGAGTCGGTGGGCTTCCAGGACCGGCTGTTCCTGACGGCCGGTTTGCGTGTGGACGGGAACTCGGCCTTCGGTGACGACTTCGGGCTCCAGTACTATCCGAAGCTCTCCCTGTCCTGGATTCTGTCCGACTACGCGTTCTGGCCGACCGACTGGTTCGACGCCGCCAAGTTCCGGGCAGCGGTCGGAGAGTCCGGCAAGGCACCGGGCGCGTTCGACAAGCTGCGCACCTGGAGGCCCGTGACCGGCGACGAGGGCGTGGCGGGCTTCACCCCCGGCGACATCGGCAACGACCAGGTGGGTCCCGAGCGCACGCGTGAGATCGAGGTGGGCTTCGATGCGTCCTTCCTGGAAGGCCGTTTCGGTGTGGAAGCCACCTACTACAGCACCACCACGACCGACGCGCTGGTGCCGGTGACGTATCCGCCTTCGCAGGGCTTCCTGGCCACGCGCGTGGAGAACGTGGGCGAGATCAAGGGCTCGGGCAGCGAGTTCCAACTCAGCGCCACGCTGCTGCAGCGCGCGAACTTCGAGTGGCGGGCCCGGGCCAACATCGCGTTCAACAAGACGGAGGCCGTGGACCTGGCGGGCCAGGAGTTGGACGCCGACAACCTGGCGGGCATCCGCGAAGGGCACGCGGTGCCGTCCTACTACGGACTGGTGGTGACCAACCCGGATGCCTTCGCGGATCCGATCATCGAGGAAGATGCGCTCATCGGACCCACGAACCCGACGCGCCTGATCGGGCTCAACTCCACGATCACGTTGGGGCAGAGTCTCTCGATCGACGCGTTGCTGGAGCACCAGGGTGGGCACTATCTGCCCAACTATACGGGCTACCAGAACGGTCGCCGGGGCGTGTGGTACCCGTGCTATGGCGTGCAGGAGAAGATCTTCGCGTCGCGGGCCGGTGACGCGAACGCGCTCAACGACGTGACGGCGCTGGAGCGGGCGCGCTGCGCCACCAACCTGTACGGTGGCCACGACGCGTCGTTCTGGATCGAGAAGGCGGACTTCTGGAAGCTCCGCAACATCTCGCTCACCTACAACCTGCCCAGCTCCTGGGTGGGCCGTTATGCGCAGCGGGCCAGCGTGACGCTGTCCGGTGTGAACCTGTTCAAGTGGACGGACTACACCGGCGTGGACCCGGAGGTCGAGGACTTCCAGGACCGAGCCGAGGGCGGGATCTATGACGGCGCCACCGACTACGGTCGCCGCGAGTACTACCAGATCCCGGCGCCGCGTACGTTCCTGTTCTCCATCCGCGCGACGTTCTAGGGGGCGGCGATCATGACGATGAACAACAAGACGATCCGCTACGCTCTCGCGCTGGCCCTGCTGGGGCCGGCGGCCGCGTGTTCCGACGTGCTTTCGCTGGACGTCGAGGCCCCGGGTCGCATCGCGGACGCCGACCTGAACACCGCGGATGCCATTCCCGGCATCGTGGCGGGGATGTCCTTCGATCTCACGCAGTCCATCGACGGCTCGCTACAGAACGTGCTGCTTGCGGACGGCGAGATCTGGCACGGTGGCAGCTATGACTTCGGCACCTATCCGCGCGGACAGCTGCTGCAGACGCCGGCGGATTGGGACGGCGAGTACGGCACGTTGCAGCAGGCCCGCTGGGTAGCCGAGGACGGCCTCCGGCGCATTGCCGAGATCCTGGAGCCGGCCCAGTTCGAGAAGGATCCGAACGTGGCACGCGCCTACCTGCTCGGCGGCTTCGCCAACCGCACGTTGGGCGAGTGGCAGTGCACCAGCACCGTCGACGGTGGCCCAGAGGTGCCCAACACGGAGCACTTCATCCGGGCGGACTCGCTCTTCACGCGGGCCATCGCGGTGGGGACGGCCGCCAATCGGCAGGATTATGTTCGGGCCGCCTACGGTGGGCGCGCCTCCGTGCGCGCCTGGTTGGACAACTGGTCGCAGGCGGTGGCGGATGCCCAGCAGGTGCCGGCGAGCTTCGTCTACAACGCCATCTACAGCACGGCGGTGGGCGCGGTCAGCAACGACCTGGTCTTCGAGACCACGGCCCGCAAGGAGTTCACGGTCTTCAACACCATCTGGGAGAACAACGACCCCAACGATCCGCGCGTGCCCTGGCAGATCGTGTACGACAACTCGGGGCAGGTCTCCAAGGGTCAGGATGGCGAGACGGACTTCTATCAGCAGCTCAAGTTCCGCACGCAGGACGACGACATCCCGCTGACCAAGGGCGCCGAGATGCTGGTGCTGAGGGCAGAAGCAGCGCTGCGGAACGGTGACATCCCCGGGATGACCGATCTGCTGAATCAGGCCCGGGACGTCTATGGTCTGGCGGCGCTGGCCGAGCCCGCTTCGCTGGCCGAGGCCTGGGAGACGTTGCGTTTCGAGCGGGGCGCCACCCTGTGGTTGGAGGGACGGCGTTTGTATGACCTCCGTCGTTGGCAGGAGGAGGGAGGCGTGGTGGCCGATCCGTTCTCGAGCGGCCGGGACACCTGCTTCCCAATCTCCCAGGAAGAGCGCCGGGTGAACCCCAGCCTCTGATCGGGAGCAACAACACGTAGGAGATCGACGCGGGGGCGGCCGGCTACGGTCGCCCCCGTCGTCGCTTGCCGTGGGAACGAGAAGGGAGGTTCAGTGCAAACCAGTCGTGCGAGAACGAAGAGAACCGTCCGCGACCTGTGCGTGGGCGTCGCGGTCGCCACTGCGCTGGGAGCCTGTCAGACCTTCGCGCCGGTCGACCCGCGCGCGGTGGAGGCGGGTGACCCTGTGCGGGTGACGTTGACCCGGGAGGAGGCGCTCAAGCAGGCGGATGTGATCGGCGAGCTCACGGAGCGCGTGGAGGGCCGGGTTGCGGAGCCCACCGATGCCGCTGCGCTGGCGTTGACCATTCCGGCCCGGGGCAGCACGCCCGCCACCGGCAGTCGCTTCAACACGTACCTGGCGCTGCCTTGGGACGGTCTGGTGAGCGTGGAGGAGAAACGCTTCAGCTGGGCGCGCACGGGGGCGCTGGCCGCAGTCACCGGAGTGGCCGTGGCGGTCATCCTCTCCGTGACCGAGGGCAGCAGCCAGGGAGGACCGGGCGAAGGGCCGCCTGACAACTCGGACATCCGGTTCCTGGGGTTCCGTCTGCAGTGGTGATCCTTTCCGAAGCGTCCGTTGGGCGCGCCTTGAGACGTTGGCTTCTCGGCGGGGGTGACCGGCCCGTCCGGCCATCATATGTTTCCCCCCGGGTGGTGGCTCTGGCTCGAGCGAACGAGGTGCATGGCGGGATCCCAGGCTGAACCCAGCCGGCTGCATCCCCTGGCGGAGGCGGAGAACCGCCGCCGGGAGCGGGCGACGCACGCCCTTCTGGCATTCCTGGTGGTGCTCCTGTTGGCGCTGGGTCTGGTGCCGGTCCAGCTCTCCAAGCGCCTCACCCCCCTCGAAGACCTCGTGGGGGGCATCTACGAGCCTGCCCAGGAGCTGGCCTGGCGCTTCCATGTCGCCGAGGTACGTGCGTTCTCGCGGGTGCAGGCCTTCCAGCAAACCGAGAGCGCGGTCGAGCGCCGACGCATCCGCGACGCCTACGAGGCGGAGCGCGCCCGCGCGGGCGAGCGGTTCTCCGAGCTCCAGCAGCTGGTCGAGGAGCGGTTGCCGGAGGAGTCCGGTCAGCGGGACGAAGAGCTCGAACGCCTGCTCACGGATCTGTGGGAACGTGCGCAGGATTGGCACCTGTACCACCTACCTCTGCTGGCGGGAGACATCAGCCTCGAAGAGTGGCTGCCACGCGTGGCCACCGAGCAGACCTACTACGACGGGCTGCTGACCTCGTCGCAACGGTTGAACGAGGCCTTCCGCAGCCGCGTCGCCGACTTCCGCGCGGAGGCGGCCGCCAACCAAGCCCTGCAGCAGCGGATCATGTCGTGGTTGGTGATCGCGGCGCTGTTTTCGGCGCTGCTCGCCATTGTTGCCGTGGGGTTGGTCGCGCGTCGGCTGCGAGGACTGGCCCGTGAGGCGAATGGCCGCCGGCTGGACGCGGTCCACGCCCGACGCGAAACGGACGCGGTGCTGCGTGCCACCGCCGACGGCGTGCTCGGGGTCGACCTCGATGGACGCTGCACGTTCATCAACCGCGCTGCCGCGGAGATGCTCGGGCGCTCACCCCGAAGTGCGCTGGGCCGGGATCTCGACTCGCTGGCATTCGGCGACGAGCCCGAGTCCGGCATGCCACGGCTCTTCCGCCAGGCCCTGGAGTCGGGCAACGTCTCGTTCAGTACGGACACCGAGCTTCGTCGGCTGGATGGGAGCACGTTCCCCGCCAAGGTATCCTGTCGACCCATGATCGACGGGCGCGAGGTCCGGGGCGCCGTGTTGTCGTTCGTCGACTTGACCGAGATCCGGGAGGCCGAGGCCGCGCTGCACGAGGCGGTCCGTGCCCGTGACGAGGTGGTGGGCGTGGTGTCGCACGATCTGCGGAACCCGGTGGGCACCATCTACATCGCCGCCGACCTGTTGTTGGAGGTGCCGCTCCCGCTCGAGAAGCAGCGCGAGCAGCTGGTGGTCATCAAACGCCAGGCCAAGCACATGGAGGAGCTGATCCGCGACCTCCTGGATATCTCCCGCATCGAGACCGGCACCCTGCCTGTGCACCCGACGCCCAACGCGGTGGGACCCCTGGTCGAAGACGTGCTCGCACAGCTGCGGCCGCTGGCCCACCAGAAAGGCATCCGCATCGACGAACAGCTGGCGGGGGCGCTGCCGCATGTCAATGCGGACCGCAACCGCGTCCTGCAGGTGTTCTCGAACCTGCTGGGCAACGCCATCAAGTTCACCCCCGAGGGCGGGCGGATCGTGATCCGCAGCCTGCCCGGCGAGGGCGAGGTGGTCTTCGAGGTCGCGGACACCGGCGTGGGCATCCCCACCGATCATCTCGACCGGATCTTCGATCGCTTCTGGCAGCTCAGCGAAGGGCAGGGGGGCGCCGGGCTGGGTCTGTCGATCGCGAAGGGCATCGTGGAGGCCCACAGCGGCCGCATCTGGGTCGAGAGCGCACCGGGAGAGGGCACCCGCTTCCTGTTCACTCTGCCTTCGATCGGAGGAACCGTGCCGGAAGCACCCGGCAAGCCGCTCTTCGGAACGGTGCCAGGCGTCGGAGAGCTACAGTAGGGAAGGCGCCGCGCGCCCGCGTCTGAAGAAGCGGGTCAGCCCTCGGTTTTCCATTCGCTGGCCCACTCCAGAAGCCGCTCCACTTCATTGGTGGTGAACCGGCTCACACCCATCCGCGCCAGTCTCGCCGCCTCCTCGGGATCGTTGACGGTCCAAACGGCGAACTCGATGCCCAGGGAGCGCGCCCGGGCGGTACGGTCCGGATCCGCGAGCACGAGGCGATAGTCCGGATCGAGGAGGGTGTGCGGTCGGTCCCGCGCACGGTCGATCGCAGCCTCGAAGCGGTCCTCGGCCTCCACGATGTAGGCCACGGAAGTCCCGGGAGCTGCCGCCTGGATCCGATCCAGGGCGTCCCAATCCATCGAGATGAACACGGTCTTCCGGAGAAGCTCGCGGTTCTCGACCTCGCGGAGGATGCGGTCCACCTCCTTCGGGGATGCTCCCACCTTGATCTCCGGATACAGGCGATGCGCCCGGGCGCCCACGGCGTCCAGGACCTCGCTCAAGGCGGGCAGGGGTTCTCCGGCGAACGCCGGGTCGAACCACGATCCCGCATCGAGATCGGAGAGTTCGGCCTGTGTGTAGGTGTCGACCCTACCCAGCCCATCGGTGGTTCGCTCCAGGGTCTCGTCGTGCACGACCATGGGGACCCCGTCCGCGCTCGCTTGCAGATCCCACTCCAAGGCGGGGGCTCCTACGTCCAGCGCCAGCCGCAGCGCTGCGACCGTGTTCTCGGGCGCCCGTGCCGAATACCCTCGGTGAGCGATGATCTCCGGTGTCACGAAAGTCAGGGGGCCTTCGCGGTTCCCGAGGTGAGCTGTCGATCGAAGTCCGCACCCTCGCGGAGGCGCTGGACATCCATCTCCATGGCCTCGAGCTGGCTCTCCAGAAGCGCGCAGCGGCGCTCCAACAGGACGAGAGCCTCGTCTCGGCCCTTCGACTCGAAGAAGCGTGAAAGGGCCTCGACCGTGGGCTTCAAAGCGAAGCGGGCGGTGAGCCCGATCACCGGCACCAGGACCACGGAAATCCCCAGGATCACGGCGACTAGACCTGTCAGGTCGACCGGAAGGATCTGCATGCTGAGTCTCCTGGCGCTGTCCAGGGCGCCAAAGGTGGACGGACCGTCTGACACGTGAGAGGCTGGCGCTCCGTACGGGGGACGGTCAAGGGGCCCGGGCCCAACCCGCGCGGCGGACCGTTCCAACCCGTGGAGGCCGGCCCCTATCGAATACGTCGAGACCGATCCGGGGGATTCGCCGCTGAACGTGGGGCCGAACGCCGCCAGTGAGGAGATACGGGACGTCGAGTTGGCCCGGGGCGGGGATCCCCAGGCGTTCGAGCGTCTGTATCGCAGCACCGTCACGCGGGTGTTCAGTCTCGCCTGTCGGTTGGTGGGCGACGATGCTGCGGACGATCTCACCCAGGAGGTGTTCGTGCGGGCGTGGGAGAAGCTCCCGACCTTCGAGGGGCGGTCCCGGTTCGCGACCTGGCTGCATCGGCTGGCGGTGAACCACATCCTGGGACGCAGGGAGCAGATCGCGCGCCGGCGACGGTACGCGGGTGGGCTCCCGGACGGAGACCGGATCGCCGGGCCCAGGGCCACGGTGGGGCTGGCGATCGATCTGGAGCGAGCCATCGGCACGCTCCCGGAAGGAGCGAGGCAGGTGTTCGTGCTGTACGATGTGGAAGGGTTCACGCACGAGGAGATCGCGACGGCGATGAGTATCTCGGTAGGGACGTCCAAGTCCCAGCTCCATCGGGCGCGCATGATGCTCAGGACGCAGTTGGGAGGCCGGGCGTGAGCCACGTCGCGGAGCGGCTCTCCGATTGGATGGACGATGCCCTGTCGCCCGCGGAGCGCGGCTCGGTCGAGGCCCATCTGGCCCGGTGCGAGGCATGTCGTCGGACCCTGGCCGACCTGCAGGCCATCGTGGACGCGGCAGCAGGGCTTCCCCCGCGGCAACCGGCCCAGGATCTGTGGCCGAACGTGCGGGACCGGCTGACTCGACGCGTGGCGTCGCCGGAGTCAGGGACCGCCGCCCAGGTCGTGCCCCTGCGGCGCCGGCGCATCCGACTGAGCGTTGTACAAGCGGCCGCGGCCTCGTTGGCCATGGCCACGCTCGGGGCAGGCGCAGCCTGGGTGGCGCGCGGGCCGGCGCCCCGGACCGAACGGGTGGCCGCGGTGCCCGTGCTGGGGCCGGCCGTCGCCCTGCCGACGGAGGCCCGCGTCGTCTCCGACGCCGCGCGCTCTCCGGAGCTGGCCAAGGAGCTGGCCGAGCTGGAGGCCGTGCTGGCGGGGGCGGAAGACTTTCTCGCGCCGGAGACGCTGCGCGTCCTGCGCCGCAATCTGGACCTGATCGATCGGGCCATCGCGGAGAGCCAGGCGGCGCTGGCCGCCGACCCCGCCGATCCCTACCTGCAGGAACACCTGGAAGCGACCCTGCGGCGCAAGGCGCGCTACCTCCAGGAAACGCTCGTGGTGAGTTCCTGACATGCTTGCTGCCCTCCCCCTCGTTGCGCTGCTCGCGGTCGGCTCCCCCGCCACCGATACCGTGCTGCGCGTCGAACGCGGCGACCATCTCCATCTCTCCCGCATCGGGGGCGTGCTTCATGTCGAGGCCACCGACGGAAGCGAGCTGGAGATCGCGGTGGACGGTTGGCGGGGCGGGTACCGTCTGGACCGCGATGGCTCGCAGATCCGTGTCCGGGCCTCGAGCAGGGGGCACTCGGCGGACGTGCCCCGGGAGTACCACGTCCGAGCACCTCGCTGGCTGGACCTCGAGGTCGACGGGCAGGAGGTGGAGGTGGACGTGCGCGGCCTGAGAGCGGACGTGTCCCTGCGGATCCAGGAGGGCGACGTACGCCTGCGCGACGTGCAGGGCACCGTCTCGGTCCGGGCGCTGGACGGCGGCGTCTGGCTCGAGGACGTGCGGGGCAACGTGAACGTGGACGCGCCGGACGACGAGATCCTCGTCCAGCGCGGGGCCGGTGCATTCGTATTGAGCAGTGTGGACGGGGACGTGGACGTGCTCGACGTCGATGCGCGGTCGCTGGAGGTGGCCACCATCGATGGTGACGTACGCTTCCGGGGTTCGCTCGCGCCCGGGAGCCGATCCTCGATCACCACCCACGACGGGAACATCACCCTGGCGCTGCCGCAGGATGCCTCGTTGGAGGTGCGGGCCCGCGCCCGGCAAGGGTCCTTCAGCGCGTCCTTCCCGATCGAGGCCAAACGGCTGCGGAACGGCACCGAGCTGGAATTCAGGATGGGCGCAGGGGAGGCCACCCTGCGGGTCGAAACTTTCGATGGGGACGTGCGCGTACGGGGCTTGGGGGAGAACGACCGCGAGCAGGTGCGCCGGGACGACCGGAGCGATCAGAGAACACGGCACAGCCGAGGAGAGGGTCGATGAGGAAGCCGATTGGAACGACGGTTTTGCTGGGGATCGCGCTGATGGGCAGCCTCTGGCTGGTGCGCGAGAGTTCGCTGGGCGCCCGTGCCGCCTGGGCGGCCGATCGCGTCACGCATGCCGCCTTCTCGCTGACGGAGCGGCTGTTCCACCGGGACGACGGCGCCGCCCATCGTGTGGTCTACGAGTACAGGAGCGCGGAGCGCCCCTCGGCCGAAGCCCGGGAAGGACAGGAAGGCCCCTTCGAGTGGAGCGGGCGGGTGGACCGGGGGGACCGCGTGGCCGTGGTGGGCTTGAACGGAAAGATCACGGCGTCGGCGTCCGACGGCCCCGAGGTTGAGGTGCGGGCCGTGCGCACCAGCCGTCATGGCGACGTGGCGGACGTGCGCGTCGAGGTGCGCGAGCATTCCGGTGGGATCACGGTGTGCGCGATCTACGACAACTGGGACGGCTGCGAAGACGGCTCACGCCGCGGCCGCGTTCGCAACGGTGATGTGCAGGTGCAGTTCGACATCCGTGTTCCCGAAGGCGTCGAGTTCTCGGCGTCGACGGTGAACGGGGGCGTCGAGGTGACGGGCGGCATCGACGCGGTGGACGTGAGCGCTGTGAACGGGAGCGTCGAGGTCGAGTCCCTGGGACGTCTGAATGCCTCCAGCGTGAATGGCTCCGTCCGAGCGCACCTGATGGCCGACGCTCTCAGTGGCCCTGTGCACGTGAGCACGGTGAACGGAGCGGTCGAGCTCGACCTGCCCGACGGTGCCGACGCCGATGTGGACGCCAGCTGGGTGAACGGGAGCTTCGCCTCCGATTTGCCCGTCACCCTGCACTCCAAGGGCAAGCGCAATGCGCGCGGGCAGCTGGGAAGCGGGGGCGAGCGCGTCCAGGTCGAGACGGTGAACGGGCGCATCCGCATCCACTAGGGGTGAGGGAAAAGGACATCATGCATACGTGGAGAGTCGCGCCGATCCTGGTGCTGGCGTTGGGTGCCGTGGCGGCAGCGCCGGGTGCGGCACAAGAGCGGTATGCCATCAGCGGCCGGGAAGTCGCCATCTACAATCTGGCCGGACAGGCGGAGATCGTGCGGGGATCCGGCTCCGAAGTTCGGGTGACGCTGACGCGCCACGGTGACGACGCGGAGCAGCTCGAGGTCGAGACGGGGCGCATCGACGGGCGTGAGACGCTTCGGGTCATCTATCCCGGCGACAACATCGTCTACGGATCGCGCCGCAATGGCAGCACGGACCTGCGCGTGCGCGACGACGGCACGTTCTTCGATCAAGGGCGTGGCGGCCGACGGGTTCGCGTCCGCAGTTCCGGCCGCGGCCTGGAAGCATGGGCAGATCTCAGGATCGAGGTGCCCGCCGACCACGATCTCTCCATCTACGTGGCGGCGGGTGAGGTCACTGCCCAGGGCATGCAGGGCGCGCTGCACGTGGACGTCGGTGCCGCCACCGTCGGGGTCGAAGAGCACAATGGCCCCGTGAGCATCGACACCGGATCCGGCGACGTGTGGGTGCGCGGTGTGGAAGGGGACGTGGTGGTCGACACCGGCTCGGGAGGCGTGGAGATGGAGCGGGTGAGCGGGAGCCGCGTGGACATCGACACGGGGTCGGGCGGTATCCGCGGCTCCACCGTCTCGGCCGAGTCCGCTCGGTTCGACACGGGCTCCGGGTCGGTATCGATGGAGGAGCTCCGGTCACCCGTGGTCGTCGTCGACACCGGGAGTGGTGAGGTCTTCCTCGACGTGACGGTCGACGTGGAGCGACTCGAAGTGGATACCGGCTCCGGTGCCGTGACCCTGGCGCTGCCCGAGCAAGCCGGCGCTGAGCTGGAGTTGGAGACCGGAAGCGGTGGCATCGACGTCGACCTGCCGATCCGCATCTCGCAGTCGCAGCGGGACTACCTCCGCGGGATCCTCGGGGACGGCCGTGGACACATCGAGGTCGACACCGGGAGCGGCGGGATCCGTATCCGCAGTCGCTAGTCGGCGGCGTCGACGCTCGCGAGAAAGGCCCCGGCGGCGGTTTGCCGTCCGGGGCCTTCGTCGTGTGGTGCGCTTTGGTGGGGCAGTGGCTACATGGAGCCGTGGATCGGGATGCGGATCCGGTTGTGCTCCCAACTCACCAACAGCTCCGCATGACCTCCACCGTGGGGCTCCAGCTCCATGGTGAGGGTCTCCACCGGCTCGTCGGCCCGGGTCACAGGCACGGTGCCGTGTCCCACATCGGCGCTCACGACAGCATCGTCGAGCGGAATGCCCCAGCGCTCGACGATCCGGTTGACGTGGACTTCCCATTCGGATTCCCCGGGGATCACCCAGAGCGAGTAGGAGCCAGGCTCCACCCGCACCCCCGCGATCTCCGCTGCGAAGGGGAGATGGATCGACGTGGCCTCGTTGGCGCCGAAACGCCACGGCTGTCCGTAGGGCTGCAGCTGGCCTCCGATCATCGTCCGCCCCCGCGCCGACGGGGCGCCGTAACAGACGAGCACGGTCTGGTCGCCCACCTGGGCGGTGGTGGTGCGCAGGGGGCTGGGCCGGTTGGCCGCCTCCTCACGGTTGCCGCGCACGAAGCACTCCTGTGCGCTCAGCGTGGGCGGCGCAGCTGCCGCGAACGAGAGCGCGAGCGCGAGTGCCCAGAGACGTGGACGAGAATGCATGGTTCCTCCTGAGCGGGTGAGCGGAACGGTTCGTTCCGGTCGGGACGCGCGTTCAACACGGGGGAGCGCAGCGTGTTCCGCGTCCGAAAACCGTTGAATTTCAGGAGCTCGGTGCGAAGGCCTGGGCCAGCGGGGCAGGGTGCCCCGCGAGCAGGTCGGCGACGAGCGCTGCCGTGACCGGGGCCAGAAGGATGCCGTTGCGATAGTGACCGGTCGCCAGCAACAGGCCCTCGACGTCCGGTGCCCACCCCAGCACGGGATGCCCGTCGGGCGTGCCCGGACGGAAGCCGATCCACTCCTCGTCGACGGAGGCGCCCGCGAGGCCTGGCAGGGCGCGGACAGCGCCGGAGCGGAGGCGGTTCGCGTTGGCGGGGGAGAGCGTTCGATCGAATCCCGCCTCCTCCACGGTAGCTCCCACCAGCATCCGTCCCGCCCGCGGGATCACGTAGACGTCCCCCGAGTCCACGATGGGGTGCTCCGGCGGGGTGGCGGCAGGCGCCAGGGCCAGCATCTGCCCGCGCACCGGTCGGACGGGCACCGGATGGGGGCTGTCCATCATCCCCGACCAGGCTCCGGCCGCCACGATCACCCGTTCTCCGGGGAGCCGATCCCCCGAGTCCAGTCGTACTCCGGCGGCACGGCCCCCCTCCATCAGGATGTGGCTGACCCCACTGCCGCAGCGGACCGCGACGCCAGCCCGCTCGGCGGCCCGCAGGAGCGCGGGGCCCAGTTTGCGGTTGTCGACGTGGGCATCCAGAGCGTGCCAAGCAGCGCCTTCGATGTCCTCGGAGAGCGTCGACAGGTGCGCGCGTGCGTCCGGGCGGCTCAGCCACTCGACGGCGTGACCCTCACCAGACAATACGGCGCACTCCTGGCGGAGGGCGGCCGCACGCTCGCTGGAGCGGGCGAGCACGAGGCGGCCGCTGGGGCGCAGGTCCACCGCGTGGCCACTCTCTTCTTCGACCGCCGCCGTCCACTCGGGGTAACGCGCATGGCTGTCCAGGGCCAGCGCGCGGAAGGGGCCGCTCTCGGACTCGCCCAGCGGTGAGAGCATGCCCGCCGCCGCCCAGCTCGCCTCTTCAGCGGGTCGGCCGCGCTCCAGGATGGTGACGTCCCAGCCGTCCCGGGCCAGTTGCCGGGAGACCGCCAGGCCGATGATGCCGCCTCCCACCACCAGCACCCGCTGTCCGTTACCTTGTCTCCCCATGAGCGATCCCATCCTGCGTTTCCGCCACCGCGTGCCGGTGCGCTTTCGCGACATCGACGTTGGCGGCCATGCCCATCACTCCGTGGCCCTAATGTATTTCGAGGAGGCTCGCGCGGCGTATTGGCGCGACGTGATGGGGCGTCCCGGCATCGAGGACATCGACTACGTCCTGGCCGAGGCCACGCTACGGTACCGCCAGCGAGTGCTGTATCCGGACGACCTCGAGGTCGCCGTGGGCATCGTACGCCTGGGGAAGAAGCACTTCGAGATGGCCTACGAGGTCCGCTCCGGGGAAGGAGCGCTGCTGGTAAGCGGCCGGACCATCCAGGTCATGTACGACTACGCGGCCGGGCGTTCCACCCGGATCCCGGCAGAGCTCAGGGAGCGTATTCTGGCCCATGAGGGTCCGGGCTTGGGGGGGGAGGAGGGAGCGACCTAGGGAACCGGCGCTGACCCGTGGGATCGGAGCGGCAGCAACGGCTCGGCCCATGGAGCGGGGCCGACCCCGCCCCGGGTCGGGACCGACGGCAGCCTTCGCGGAGGCCGAAAGGGGCCGGGGGCCAGGCCGTATTCTCCCGGGACGGAGGGAAAACCCCGCGATGAAGCGCCGGTTGACCGCCCCCGCGGGCTGGTCCTAGGTTGCAGGTTTTGGGGTTTGAACGGCCCCAGGGGACCCTATGCCCCGGGCCGGTTTACTTCCCTTCAAGCTGCAAGGGTGTTGGGTGGGGATGGGT
Source organism: Gemmatimonadota bacterium (assembly GCA_041390105.1). Classification (NCBI taxonomy): domain Bacteria; kingdom Pseudomonadati; phylum Gemmatimonadota; species Gemmatimonadota bacterium. The sequence goes on along the minus strand of JAWKQO010000001.1, from coordinate 916,033 downwards.
TCTCGATCACGATACCGGGGGTCTCTACGGAGAGGTAGGATGCACGAACGCTTGACTCGGGGTCTCGCAACGGGCGTAGCGGCACTGCTGCTCGCCACGCTTCTGCCCACGCTTTCCGCGGCGCAGGAGCAGACGGCGTCTGCTCGCTTTCGCGTGTTGGTGCCGAACTTCTGGCCCGCCGAAGGCGGCAACAAGAAGCTCGGGGAGAAGATCGCGGAAGAGCTGCGCGATCGGATCAATGATTTCCCGACCCACAGCCCCATCGACAAGAAGGAGCTGAAGGACGTCCTCAAGCGCAACCGCATCGACGAGGACGACCTGGACTGCATCAAGGCCCGCCAGTTGGCCAACATCGCGAACGCTGCGGTGGTGGTCTGCGGCTATGTGAAGCCGGCCACGGGCAAAGACGCGACGGTGACCGCGCAGTTCATCGACGCCCAGACCAGTGAGACCTTCGACGTCCAGGAAATCACGGTGGGCGAGAAGGGCGAGAAGGAAGCTGCGGACCACATCTCCACGTTCTTCCGCACGCTGGTCGAGCAGCAGCGCTATGCGCAGTTCTGCGCCGAGTACGCGCAGAGCCAGCAGTGGGAGAGCGCGGAGGAAAACTGCACCCGGGCCATCGAGTTGAATCCGAACGGTGTGGGGTCGCTGTACACCCGCGGGTTCGTCTACAACTCGCAGGACCGCTACGAAGACGCCATGCGCGACTTCCGTCAGGTGCTCGAGAAGAACCCGATCCACGAGAACGCTCTCCTGGCCGCGGGATATGCGGCCGTGAAGCTCGGCAATGCCGAGGAGGCGCGCGGGTTCTACAACGATTACCTGGAGCTCTCTCCAGGGAACGTGCAGGTCCGCATGAAGGTGGCCTTCGATATGGCCCAGGCTGGTGACCCCTACGGGGCCATGCAGGTCATCAAGGCCGGTCTGGACATCGAGTCGGACAACGCCGATCTGCTGGAGCAGTACGCACGCTACGCGATCGTGGCGGCCAGCGCCGTCGGTGGCAGCGATGCCAGCGTGATCACGGACGAGCAGCGCACGCTGCTGGAAGAGGGTCTCAACGCGTATGCCAAGGTGCTGCCCATGCGTGGCACCGAGGCCAACGTGACCGACATCCGCAACCGCATCGCCGCGCTCCAGCAGCTCGACCGCTTGCCCGAGGCCATCTCGGCTGCGGAAGACGCGCTGAAGACGCACGGGGACGAGGCGCAGCTCTGGTCGCTGTACGCGGACGTGCTGAAGCGGGCCGACCGTCTCGACGACGCGCTCACCGCGCTGGATCGGGTGGCTTCGATCGACTCAGCGTATCCGAACCTCTTGGCGCGGCGTGGACTGTGGCTCATGGAAGCCGATCGCACTGACGAGGCCATTCCCGCGCTGCGCACGGCGGTGGAGAGCGGAGAGCAGAACGGTGACGCCATCGCCAACATGCTCTTCAGCCAGGGCTACCGGGGTGGAGTGCAGGAGCAGAACTTCGGCAAGGCCATCCAGCTCTTCGACCACGCCATGACGTTCGCGCAAAGCACCGAGGTCAAGAACCAGGTCGGGTTCTGGAACGGGTATGCGCGGTACAAGATGGGTGAGGCCATCGGCAAGCCGCAGACGCTGGAGACGGCGCAGCGGGCGCTTCCTTACTTCCAGCGGGCGCTCGAGCTGTTCCAGGCGCACCGCGGGTACCAGCAGCAACAGAACGTGAACATCGATCAGTACATCACCAACTCCAACACGTTCATCGAGATCCAAGAGGCCATCATCAAGCGTGGCCGTTAGAGACTGACGGGCCGGCCGGGGCGTCCCCCCGGCCGGCACCGTCCCCGGAGGTTCTCCCTCCGGTTGTGGGATCCCGGCGCCCTGGAGCGGAATCGCTCCAGGGCGCTTTGTCGTGTTCGGGGGAGGGGAGTCCGCCTCGCTCGGCTCGCCGCGATCCCGGGAGCGATGGCCGTCTCCTGCCGCGCTGGGTGGATCGCCATTCCGAGCCGGAAAATAGATCCTACCGGCCGGCCCTCCCGGCCGTTTGGCGGACGTGCCCCGAGGCGCCTCGAGACCTGGTTCGAGGCGCCTTTTCGCCATTTCTCCTCCCAGACGCCCCCTCCCCTTGCTCGCCACCCCCGTGGCCCCTATCTTGCCCCCCTGTTTGCCACGATCTGCCACTTTCTCCCACAATGGTGTGCGGTGTCGGGCTTCCTGGGGCGGTACGAGGGTTCACTGGACGAGAAGGGACGCGTCAGCCTCCCGGCTCCCCTTCGGCGGCAGGCCGAGGGGGAGGGTTTCGTGCTCCTCCAATGGCAACCCCAGGCTCTGACGCTGTTTCCGACCTCTGCGTGGGCGGACGTGAGCCGCCGTCTTCTGGACTTCAGGCGCTCGTCGCAGGACGCGCAGGACCAGGTGCGCTGGATCACGGCCAACGCGGTCGATGCCTCCCTCGACAAGCAGGGCCGGCTTCTGGTTCCGGGCTGGCTCAAGGAGGCGGCCGCGCTGGGAAACACGGTGCTGTTCGTGGGGATGCTGGATCGGATCGAGATCTGGGATCCCGCCCGCTTCAGCGAAAGCGCGCGCGCCGCGGCGGGGCCCGACTTCGATCGCTTCGCGCTGCAGATCTTCGGATGAGGTCGTTCGCGTGTCGTACCACGAGCCAGTCCTGGTGGACGAGGTGTTGGAGCACCTCGGCCCCCTTCACGGAGGCACGGTGCTCGATGCCACCGTGGGCGGGGCGGGCCACGCTGCGCGGATCCTCGAACACTGCCCCGCCTGCGACCTCCTGGCCGTGGATCGGGATCCGGAGGCGCTCGCAGCAGCTCGAGCCCGGCTGGCTCCCTTCGGGGAACGGGTTCGCTTCGTGAACGCCCGCTTCGACGAGGCCCTCGGCGTGGCCGAGGTGGCGCCGGGCTCCCTGAGCGGGGCGCTCCTGGATCTGGGGGTCAGCTCCCATCAGCTCGATGCCGATCGCCGCGGATTCACCTTCCGGCCCGGGGCTCCGCTGGGGATGCAGATGGAGGGCGAGGGGCCGAGTGCCGCCGACCTTCTGAACGAGGCGTCCGCGGACGAGCTGCACCGCATCTTCAAGGATTACGGCGAGCTGCCCCGGGCCAGGGGATTGGCAGCAGAGATCGTGCGGCGTCGCGCCGCGGCTCCGTTCGCGGTCAGCGACGACCTGGTGGCGGCCTTGTCCCGTACGCTGGGGCGCTCGGCGTCGATGGGGGAGAAGGCACGCGCATTCCAGGCGCTGCGCATCGCCCTCAACGCGGAGTTGGAGGCGTTGGAGAGCGCGTTGCCTGCCATCCGCGCTGCGCTCGCGCCCGGCGCGGTCGTGGTCGTCATCGCCTACCACTCCCTGGAAGATCGCATCGTGAAACGCGCCTTCCAGGAGTGGAGCCGCTCCTGCGTCTGTCCGCCGCGCCTGCCGGTGTGCGTGTGCCGGGGCCGCCCGCTGGGTGAGACGCTCACCCGCTCGCCGGTCACCGCCTCCGCTGAGGAGGCCGAGCGCAACCCGCGGGCGCGTAGCGCCAAGCTGCGCGCGTGGAGGGCCGCCGCATGAACCGGGCGTCCACTCCCGTGCTGGTGGCTGTGGCCGTGGCCTGCTTCCTCGCCGCGCTCAGCGCCGTGGCGTGGCGCCAGGGCCGGGCTCGCCTGGTGATGGAAGCGCGGGAGCGGCTGCGGGCCGACGTCCTGTTCGAGCGGGACGAGCGTTCCGATCTGGCACAGAAGATCCGTTACCTGGAGAGCCGACCGCGCGTTCGCGAAGCCTCCGCCCTTCTGGGACTCCGCCCACCCCGAGAAGACGAGCTCGGGCTCATTCCGCTGGAGGACTCGTGAGTCGTCGCCGCTCCCGATCCGCATCAGCCCGTGTCGGTCGCCCCGTGGGCCGGCGTCGCGTGGTCCTTGCCTTCTGGGTGCTCGCCGGCCTGGCCATCGTGCTACGCGCGGTGCAGGTGCAGGTGCTGCAGGCGGAGGTGTGGAGGGATCTGGCCGAGAACCAGCAGCAGCGCACCGTGAAGGTGCCGGCGGCTCGTGGCGCGATTCTCGATCGGAATGGGGCTCCACTCGCCGTGTCGCAGGAGCGGATCAAGGTCGCGATCGCCCCGCGGGAGGTTGGGGACGCGGACGCTACGGAAACGCGCCTGGTCGAGGCGCTCGGCATTTCGCGCAGCGAGGCGCGCAGCGCGGTACGCTCGTCCCGGAAGTGGAAGTACGTCGCTGGCGACTTCGCGCCTTCCGTCCGTGAGGGACTGGAGGGCCTCGCCGGCGTGCACACCGAGCGCATGGTCCGGCGCGTGTATCCTGCGGGCCTCCGGGGCACGCAACTGCTCGGCAGCATCATCGACGGAAAGGCCCTGGGGGGGATCGAAGAGACGTTCGACGCGATCCTGGCTGGCGCCGCTGGCGAGGAAGTCAGCGCCCGGGACGGGTACGGCCGGGAGATTCCGGGCGAGACCTGGACGGTGCGCCCGCCGGTCCCGGGAGGGTCCGTCACGCTGACCCTGGATCTGGACGTACAGGAGATCGCCGCAGAGGCGTTGCAGAGCCAGATCGAGCACACCAACGCCGCGGGCGGCGACCTCCTCGTGGTGGACCCCCGCACGGGCGAGATCCTGGCGATGGTCTCGCTGCGATCGGACGGTCAGCCCGGACTGTCGGTGGTCAATACGCCCTATGAGCCGGGCAGCACCTTCAAGCCCATCACGTTGGTGGCCCTGCTCGAGCGTGGGCTCATGCAGCTGTCGGACTCCATCGACACCGGGAACGGGAGCTGGACCATCCACGGCCGGACCGTGCACGACGTGCACGCCGGCGGAAAGATGACGCTCGCGGACGTGCTGCGCGTCTCTTCGAATGTCGGTGTGGCCAAGGCGGCCCAGCGCCTCAGCGCGCGTGAGCAGTACGAGACCATGCGGGACTTCGGCTTCGGCAGCTACACGGGAGTGCCGTTGGCGGGTGAGGTGCGGGGCACGCTGCGGGCCCCCTCGCAATGGTCTGCGCAGTCCGCCGTCTCCCATGCCATCGGCTACGAGGTCGGTGTGACCCCGATCCAGATGACCATGGCCTACGCCGCGCTCGCCAACGGCGGGACGCTGCTGGAGCCCTTGCTCATCCGCGAGGTCCGCGACCCCTCAGGCAGCGTCGTGCGGGAAGACCGCAAACGGGTCGTGCGCCGCGTCGCGAGCGAGGACGTAACGCGGGCCATCCGCGAGGTGCTGGTCGATGTCGTCGAGGACGGCACCGGCACGCGTGCGCAGATGTCCATGTTCCGCGTGGCCGGCAAGAGCGGAACGGCGCGCGCCTACGGCGTCGGTGGATACGAAGTGGGCGCGTACTACTCCTCGTTCGTGGGCTTCTTTCCGGCCGACGACCCCCAACTCGTGGTGTACGTCAAGCTGGACCGGCCCCGCGGTGGCTACTACGGCGGATCCGTGGCCGCGCCGGTGACACTGGCCACGCTCGAGTCCATTCTCGCCGCCCACGGCACGCCCCTCGATCGCGGTGCCCTGGTGAAGACGTCCCGCCGACAGGCGCGCCGGTCGCCGGTGTCGAGTCCCTTCCGCTTCGCCGGCCGGGACGCCGGGAACGACGACGCCCACTCGAGCGCGGAGGCCTGGGCCGCGCTGCCCACGCCGGACCCCGCCGTCGCGGTAGCCCCTTCCGAAGGCGCCTTGCGGGTGCCCGATGTGCGCGGCTTGTCCTCGCGCGTGGCGGTTCGCCGCCTGCACGCCTCCGGGTTCCGAGTGCGCTGGAGCGGGGAGGGCGTGGTGACCGGAACGCGTCCGACCATCGGCAGCGTGCGAACCGCTGGCGACACCATCTTCATCGTGGCCGCCCCACGCAACGGGAGTCGAGACCCACGCCCGTGAGCGCTGTGTTGCGACTGAGTGCGCTCCGTGAGGAGCTGGAGGCGGCGGGGCTCGTCACCGGCGTGGCCGGAGCAGGCGATCCGGTGCTCGCCGGCGCGGCCCAGGACTCCAGGGCGGTGCAGGCGGGCGACGTGTTCCTGGCATGGGCCGGTACGCAGTTCGACGCCAACGACGCGGTCGCGGACGCCGCCCATCGCGGTGCGGTGGCGGCGGTGGTTGAGCGCCCCACGCCCGGCCTGACGCTTCCGCAGGTCGTGGTGCGGGACGGACGCCGGGCGGCTGGGCTGGCCGCGCAGCGGGTCTACGGTTCGCCGTGGCGAGCGCTGACGCTGATCGGCGTGACCGGCACCAACGGCAAGACTACCACCGCGCTGTTGATTCGCGCGCTGCTCGCCACCCGGATGGACGCGGTGGCCATTGGCACGCTGGGGCTGGTGGAGCCCGGCGGGTCGGTGCGCCCTGGCACGGAGTCGCTCACCACGCCTGGGCCGGTGCAGCTGGCGCAGTGGCTACGCTCCCTGGTCGATGCGGGAGTGGGGGCGGTGGCGATGGAGGTGTCCTCGCATGCGCTCGATCAGCGTCGCGTCGATGGTCTCCGTTTCCAGGTGGCGGTGTTCACCAATATCAGCCGTGACCACCTGGACTACCATCCGACCCTGGACGACTACATCGCCGCCAAGGCCCGGCTCGCGGAGTTGATCGACGAGCGTGGGACGGCGGTGATCAACGCGGAGGAGGAGGCCTGGAGCGGCCGACTGTCCGCGCGGCCTGCGCTGACCTTCGGGGTCGAGACGAGGGCGGATCTCGAGGCCACCGGACTCACGATGGACCACCGCGGCTCGGCGTTCTTCCTGCGATGGAAGGGAGAGAAGGCGCGCGTGCAGCTGCCGCTGCTGGGGCGCTTCAACGTGGAGAACGCCCTCGGTGCTGCCGCGGCGGCGCTGGCGCTGGGGCTCTCCCTTCCGGAAGTCGCCCTCGGACTCGAGCGTGCACCTCAAGTGCCTGGCCGCCTGGAACGAGTGGCGACGGCTCCATGCACGGTGCTGATCGACTACGCCCACACCCCTGAAGCACTGGACCGGGTTCTGGAGACACTGCGACCGCTGACTCGCGGCCGATTGATCGTGCTCTTCGGTGCTGGTGGGGATCGTGACCCCGGGAAGCGTCCGCGCATGGGCGAGGCCGCCGCACGTCACGCCGACTGGATCGTGGTGACGTCCGACAATCCTCGTACCGAAGATCCGGACGCGATCATCGATCAGATCGTGCCGGGACTGGGGACCGCGCGCTACGAGCGGATCACGGACCGCCGGGCGGCGATCGGACATGCGCTCGACATGGCCGGCCCCGAGGACGTGCTGGTCCTCGCGGGGAAGGGGCACGAGACCTACCAGGTGGTGGGGCGTGAGCGTCGTTCCTTCGACGAGCGCCGTATCGTGCATGAGCACCTGGGACGCCACGCGTGACCGCCTTCCGCTGGACGGATCGCGAGGTCCGCAAGGCACTTGGCATACAAGGTGGCTCGCAGCGTCCTGTGTACGAAGATGTCTCAACCGACACGCGCGCCATCCGCACGGGGGACCTGTTCGTGGCGCTGGTCGGGGAGCGCTTCGACGGCCATGCGTTCCTGGCCGAAGCGGCGCGCGATGGAGCCCGCGGTGCGATCGTGCGGGAGGACCGCGCAGAGGAGGCCGGGAGCGTCGGACTGGTTGCGTACGCCGTGCCGGATACGCTGGTGGCGCTGGGCGCCCTCGCGCGTCACCGCCGTCGAGCCCTGGCTGCGCGTGTGGTTGGAATCACCGGGTCGTCCGGGAAGACCACGACCAAGGAGCTGGCCAAGGGAGCCATCGGTGGCGCCCTGCGCACGCATGCCACCACCGCCAACCTGAACAACCGGATCGGCCTCCCGCTCACCCTTCTCTCGGCCCCGGCCGATGCGGAGGTCGTGTTGCTGGAGATGGGTACGAACGAGCCGGGTGAGATCGCGACCCTCACCGACGTAGCCGAGCCCTCCCTGGGGGTGGTCACCACGGTGGGGGAAGCGCACCTCGAAGGCCTGGGAAGCCTCGCAGGCGTGCTGCACGAGAAGCTCGCGCTGGTCCGCGGTCTTCCGGCGCACGGTGTGGCCCTGGTGGGAGACGAGCCCCCCGAGTTGGCGGCGGCGGCCCGTGCCACGGGTCGGGCCGTGCGCGTGGCCGGCTGGAGCCCCCGGGCCGATCAGGACCTGCGCCCCGACGACGCGGCCGTCGACGATCAGGGCTGCTTCGGGTGGACGTGGAAGGGAGAACCGGTGCGCCTTCGTATCCCGGGACGCGCGGCGGTGGTCGACGCACTTCTGGCACTCGCCCTTTCAGAAGAGCTCGGCGTGGAGCCGCGGGTGGCCACCTCCGGCCTCGGCTCCGTCGAGCCGACCGGTATGCGTGGCGAGATGCGCGCCATCGGTACCCTGCGCGTGCTGGTGGACTGCTACAACGCCAATCCCCAGAGCGTCGAGGCCGCGTTGGATCTGCTGGAGATGCTCCCCCATGCGGGAGGAAAGGTCGCGGTGCTGGGAAGCATGTTGGAGTTGGGAGACCGCAGCGGGGCCCTGCACGAGCAGGTGTTGGGGAGCGCTCTGGCGCGTCGACTGGACCGTGTGATCGCGACGGGCGCCTTCGCGAGCGCGGCCCCGGAACGCACGGACGAACGTCTGGTGCGCGTCGAAGATCCCGAGGCGCTGGTGACGCGGGTCTCGTCTCTGCTGAAGGGCGACGAGTTGGTGCTGCTCAAGGGCTCCCGTGGTGTGCGGCTGGAGCGGTTGCTGCAACCTCTACGCGCAGCGTTCGGGGGGGAGGCCTGACCCGTGCTCTACCACCTGCTCCCCCAGCTCAGCGACGTGTACTTCGTCTTCAACGTGTTCCGGTACCTGACGTTCCGGGCCGCGGGTGCGGTGGTGACGTCACTGCTGTTCGCGTTCTTCTTCGGGCCCATGACGATCCGGTGGCTCCGCCATTTCAAGGTGGGCCAGGTCATTCGGGAGCTGGGTCCGCAGAGTCACCAGGCCAAAGCCGGGACGCCGACGATGGGAGGGGTGCTCATCGTTCTTTCCGCGACGCTCTCCACCCTCCTCTGGGCCGACCTGACCAATCCATTCACTTGGACCGCGCTCATCTCGCTGCTCTGGATGGGCGCGCTCGGGTTCTTCGACGACTACCTGAAGGTCGTACGGGGACACTCCAAAGGCCTGGTGGGCCGCTACAAGCTCATCGGCCAGTTCGCCTTCGGTCTCGCCCTCGGCGCCACATTGATGTGGCGTCCCATCTGGGGGGCGATGCAACCCAACGCCACCATGGTGCCGTTCTTCGCGGATTGGCTGGCGGTATTCGCTCCGCCGATCTACGTGGCCTTCGTGGCCTTCGTGGTGGCCGGCTCCTCCAATACGGTCAACCTCACCGACGGGCTGGACGGTCTGGCGTCAGGACTGTGCGCGGTGGCACTCGTGGTCTTCGGGATCTTCGCCTACCTCATCGGCCGCGTCGACACCTCGGCCTATCTGGGCCTGCTGTACCTGCCCGGGACGGGCGAGCTGACCGTCTTCGCCGTCGCGTTGGCCGGCGCGGCCATCGGCTTCCTGTGGTACAACGCCCACCCTGCAGAGGTGTTCATGGGCGATACCGGCTCGCTGGCGCTCGGCGGTGCCATCGGGACCCTGGCCATCCTGCTCAAGACCGAATTCCTGCTCGTCATCGTCGGTGGCGTCTTCGTGCTCGAGGGCGTGTCGGTGATGCTGCAGATGGGGTGGTTCAAGTACACGGCCCGGCGCTACGGCGCAGGGCGACGGATCTTCCGGATGGCTCCCATCCACCACCATTTCGAGAAGCTCGGCTGGTCCGAGACGAAGGTGGTGATCCGGTTTTGGATCCTCGGAGTGCTCTGCGCAATGCTGGCGTTCGGCACACTGAAGATCCGGTGAAGCACGCGTATGACGATCGCCATTCTGGGTCTGGGGGCCAGCGGGGAGTCCGCTGCGCGCCTGGCCCGTCATCACGGGAGTGACACGTATGTCTCGGAAGCCAGGACCGATGCTGCAACTGCAGCTCGTGCAGACGAGCTGCGAGCCCTCGGAGCCGACGTCGAGCTGGGAAGCCACGACCTCGAACGCATCGCAGGAGCCGACCTCGTCGTGGCCAGTCCCGGGATCCCACCAGACGCTCCGGTGCTCGCGTCGCTACGCGCACGGGGCGTCCGTTGGGTATCTGAACCTGAGTTCGCCGTTCGGTTCCTACGCTCGTCACTGATCGGGGTGACGGGGACCAACGGAAAGACGACGACGTCTGCGTTGATCGCGCATCTGCTGGACGGCGAGGGACGGAGTGTCGGGCTGGGCGGAAACATCGGCGCCGGCCTGGGGCCGGCCGCCTCGTCCCTGGCTCTGCTCGATCCGCAACCGGATTGGTGCGTGCTGGAGCTGAGCTCATATCAGCTGTCCGCCATCGAGACGCTCCAGGTCGATATCGGCGTGGTCACCAACCTGGCCCCCGATCACCTGGATCGCTACCGCTCGGTGGCGGAGTACTATGCGGACAAGGCACAGCTCTTCCGCAATGCCACGACCGAGAGTCGCTGGGTGCTGGCGGACCAAGCGGAGGTGGACGCCCTGGCGGGTGACGTTCCTGGCCGGCGCTACCATTTCAGTGTGGGACGGGCACGCCGTCCCGGTGCGTTCCTGGAGGGCGACGCCCTCGCGTTGGATCTGGGGCAGGGAACCGAGTCGTTGATTCCTCGGTCACGCCTTCCGTTGCTCGGCGTGCACAATGTGCAGAACGCGTTGGCAGCCGCGCTGGCGGCCCGTCTGGCTGGGGCGAGCGTCGAGCATGTGCGCGAGCGTTTGGAGAGCTTCCGTCCCCTGCCACACCGCTTGGAGCCGGTCGCCGAGGTGGGAGGGGTCCTCTGGATCAATGACTCCAAGGGCACCAACGTCGCCGCTTCCTGCAGCGCCATCGCCAGCGTCGAGCGCCCACTGGTGGTCCTTCTCGGGGGTGTGGACAAGGGAGAGAGCTTCGCCCCCTTGAGCGAAGTGCTGCGGAAGAGCGCAAGGGTGGCGCTGGTGTACGGCGCGGTCGCCGATCGGCTTTCCAGCGAGATCGCCGGCGCGACTGAAGTGGTACGGGTGGATGGGCCCTTCGAAGATGTGGTCGCGCGGGCGCGCGCGCTGTCCCGACCCGGGGACGCGGTGTTGCTGAGCCCGGCCACGGCCAGCTTCGACATGTTCAAGAACTATGAAGAGCGAGGGAACCGGTTCCGGGCCCTCGCGGCAGGAGGATGAAGGTGGCACCGCGAGACGACATCGCCCTTCAGGGTCCGGTTCGCTTCCCTGACACGGGACTGGGGCGGGGCTGGGAGCCGGCCGCCGTCCTCACCATCACCTTGCTGCTCCTGTCGTTCGGCCTGGTCACCTTGTACAGCACCAGCGCCATGCTGGCCCTGCGCGACGGTCACGCCGACTATTACTACGTGCTTCAGCAGATCATGGCGGCGGCGTTGGGGTTGGCCGCGTTGGTCGTGTGCGCGCGCATGCCGTACGGCTGGTGGCGTCACCTGGCCTGGCCGCTGCTGTTCGCCTGCTGGCTTCTGCTGCTGGTGTGTGTCATCCCCGGTACCGAGGCGATCGCTCCACGAATCAACGGAGCACGGCGCTGGATCCGGCTCGGCGTCAGCATCCAGCCGTCGGAGCTCGCGACCTTCGCCATGCTGGTCTGGACGGCGGGGCTGGCGGTGCGCAAGCAGGAGCACTTCAAGAGCTTCTCGCGTGGCCTGCTGCCCTTCTTGGTCGTGTGGGCCGCCATGGTCGTGCCGGTGGCGCTGGAGCCGAATCTGTCCACGGCGGCCCTCATGGGACTGGCGTCGACCGTAGTGGTGTTTGCGGCCGGTGGGCGCATCGGCCACTTCGTGCTGCTGGGGCTGCTGGTGGCGCCCGCGCTCTATCGGGAGATGCAGGTGTCCTTCCGAGCCGAGCGCTGGGCCGCGTTCCTCAACCTGGGTGCGGACCCCACCGGCGCAGGCTACCAGGTGCGTCAGTCGCTGATCGCGCTGGGCTCCGGGGGGCTCACCGGTGTCGGCTTCGCCGAGGGGCGGCAGAAGCTGGGCTTCCTGCCCGAGCCCCATACGGATTTCATGTTTTCGGTGATCGGCGAAGAGTGGGGGTTCGCCGGTGTGCTGATCCTGGTGGTCCTCTATCTGGCGCTGATCCTGTTCGGATTCCGCATCGCGCGCCGCGCACCGGATCTCTTCGGGGAGCTGTTGGCCGTCGGACTCACCAGTCTCATCGCGCTGCACGCCATCCTGCACATGGGTGTGGGCCTGGGAATCGTGCCGTCCACGGGTCTTCCTCTTCCCCTGATCTCCTACGGGAAATCCAACCTGGTGGTCACGTTGGCCATCGTCGGTGTGCTGATGTCCATCGGCCGCGGGCACACGTGGGCCCGGGGCTGAGGTGGAACGGCCCGTCGTGGTGTTCGCAGGAGGCGGGACCGGCGGTCACCTGTATCCTGCTCTGGCCCTTTGCGAGGCGCTGCAGGGGCTGCGCCCCGACATCACGCCCCATTTCGTGGGTGCGCGGCGCGGGATCGAGGCGCGGGTGTTGCCCCAGCGCGGGTTCGAGCCGCTGCTGCTGGACATCGAGGGCCTGTCACGCGCTTCGCCGCTCCGTAACGTGGGCGTCGTCCGCAAGCTCGTCCGCGCGGTGCACGTGACGCTCGCCCACTATCGTCGGTGGCGCCCCCGGCTGGTGGTGGTGACCGGCGGATATGCTGCGGCACCGGCCGGCTTGGCGGCGGTGTTCCTCCGCATTCCGCTGGCTCTGCAGGAGCAGAACAGCTGGCCCGGGGTGACCACACGGATGTTGGCGCGCTGGGCCCGGCAGATCCATGTGGCCTATCCAGAGTGCATCCCCTTCTTGTCCGCCCGCGCCCGTCCTCGGGTCCAAGTGAGCGGGAATCCGATCCGGGCGCTTCGGGAGGAGTCCGCTGCTCAGGCGCGGGCTGCGTTGGGGCTCCCCGACCGGCCCACGCTCCTGGTCGCGGGAGGCAGCCAGGGGTCGCGTGCTTTGAACGAGCGCGTGCTCGATGCCGTGCGGGGCGTGGAGGGAGAGGCGTGGCCCCGGCCCGAAGCGCTCCAACTCCTCTGGTCCACCGGACCCACCCATGAAGAGCCGGTGCGCGCCGCGCTGCGCCAGCTCGGGGACCCCGAGTGGGTGCACGTGGTGCCCTACATCGACGACATGCCCCGCGCGCTGAACGCCGCCGACCTGGCCTTGAGCCGGGCGGGGGCCATGACCACGTCGGAGTATCTGGCCGCGGGTCTGCCCTCGATCCTGCTTCCGCTTCCCACTGCCGCGGAGGACCACCAGACGCGCAATGCCGAGGCTTTGGCCGCGGCGGACGTGGCCGTGCACCTCCCGGAGCGCAGCACCGACGGTCGCGGCCTCTGGAGCGCAGTGTGCGCGCTCCTGCACGATCCTTCGAAGCTCAGGCGCATGTCGGAGAACGCTCGGGCGCGGGGTCGGCCGCAGGCGGCGCAGGCCATCGCGCGGGCGCTGAGCGAGCTGCTTCCGGAGGGTGACGAGTGAGCGCCCCCGCTTCCACGCAGTTCGCTCCCGGGAGCCATGTGCACTTCGTCGGCGTTTCGGGCGCGGGTATGTGTGGTCTCGCTGAGGCGATGGCTCGTGCGGGGTTGGTCGTGACCGGGTCGGATCTGGCGCTTGGTGCGCAGGTCGAGCCCCTCCGTGCGCTCGGCGTGCAGTTGTTCGAGGGCCACGCGGCCCAACAGGTGGAGGGGGCCACGCTGCTGGTGCGAACGGCGGCCGTGACCGAGGAGAACCCGGAAGTGGCCGCGGCTCTCGACCACGGAGTCCCCGTGCTCAAACGGGCCCAGGCCTTGGGCCAGTGGGTGGAGCGCGGGCGCGTGGTCGCGATCGCGGGCACGCATGGCAAGACCACCACCACCACGCTGGTCACCGAGGTGTTGGTTCGGGCGGGGTTGGATCCGTCCGCCTTCGTGGGGGGCGCGGTGCGGGCCTGGGGTGGCAACTACCGGGCGGGGGCGGACCGGGTGTTCGTGGTCGAGGCGGACGAGTACGACCGTTCCTTCCACCAGCTCGCTCCGGACGTGGCCGTGGTGACGAACGTGGAAGCCGACCACCTCGACATCTACGGCGATCTGTCCGGGGTCGAAGAAGCCTTTCGGATCTTCCTGGCCGCTCGCCGGGACGGAGGCACGGTGGTGGCCTGTGCCGACGACGTCGGTGCCGGACGCGTGGTCGCCGGACTGGAGGACGTCGTCTCCTACGGAACACGCGCGGGCGCGGTGCTCCGGGTGCTCGACATCACGCCCAAGGAGGGTGGGTCCGCCTTCACGCTGGTGGAGCGGGGCCACCCCGCGGGGCGCTTCCAGATTCATGTCCCCGGTCACCACAACGTTCTCAACGCCACTGCCGCGGCAGGTGCGGCCCGGGCGCTCGGAGTGGGGTGGGAGGAAGTGCGCGAGGGACTGGCCAGGTATCGAGGCGTGGGCCGTCGCCTGGAGCCACTGGGCCGTGTGGGTGGCATCGACGTGCTCGACGACTACGCACACCATCCCACCGAGGTCACGGCGACGCTGCAGGCGCTCAGGCAGGCGTTTCCGGGGCGGCGGCTGGTCGCGCTGTTCCAGCCACACCTGTTCAGCCGCACGCGTGACTTCCAGATCGAGTTCGGGCGCGCTCTGGCGGCGGCGGATCGGCTGTGGGTCTCCGACGTCTATCCTGCGCGGGAGCGGCCGCTTCCGGGAGTCACTGGTGCTCTGATCGCGGAGCAGGCGCGCACGCAAGGCGCCAGCGACGTTCACTACCACGCCGACATCGCGACGCTGGCCGCAGCCGTCGCTCCCACCTTGGAGGAGGGCGATGTCTGCGTCACATTGGGGGCGGGCTCCATCGAGCACGTCGGTCCCCGGCTGATCCGTTCTCTCGAGGAGGACACGTGAGACCTCGCGCTCGTCGGCGCACACGTTGGGTAGGGCGCTTCGCGTTCGCGCTGCTGGTCAGTTCCACCCTCTGGGTCGGGGCTCGGCAGCTTCCTCGCGCGCTCGCCCACATGGAGCTGTTCGGATTGTCCAACTTCGAGGTGACCGGCACACGGTATCTGACCGGAGTCGAAGCGGCGGAGATCGCTGGGATCACGGCGGAGTCCAGCCTCTGGGACGATCGGGAGGCCTGGGAGGAACGCCTGCGCGCCTATCCGTTGGTGGAGAATGTTCGCGTGCGCCGGCGCCCACCCTCGACG
Organism: Gemmatimonadota bacterium; assembly: GCA_041390105.1. Classification (NCBI taxonomy): domain Bacteria; kingdom Pseudomonadati; phylum Gemmatimonadota; species Gemmatimonadota bacterium. The sequence goes on along the minus strand of JAWKQO010000001.1, from coordinate 900,885 downwards.
CTGCGCTTCGAGATCGTGGAGAACAAGCCGGTTGCGTTCGTCTCCGCAGCCACCCTGGAGCCCATTGGAACCGACGGTCGACTCCTTCCCATCGATCCGAGCGTACACCGGCTCGACCTACCGGTCCTGCGCGCCTCGTTGGATCCGTCCGATCCCCAATTCGCGTCCTCCGGTGCCCTGCGCGTGCTCCTGGGCGAGTTGGCGCGCCTGGAGTCCGTCGACTCGGAATTCCGTGAGCGCATCTCGGAGGCGTGGCTCACCGAGCGGGGCGAGGTGGGGATCCGGCTGGTGGCGCCGGATGTCACGTTCTACTGGCGGGCGCCCGTGAGCGCACGCCGCTTGTCCGAAGGCATGGCTGCGCTGACGCACGCGTTCGAGCCCGGCTCGAGACCGGATCCCACCGAGGTGGACCTGCGCTTCGCCGATCAGGTGGTGGTGCGCTTCGGGCGGCAGCGCCGATGAGATCGCATCTCGTAGCGGGCCTGGACATCGGGACGACCAAGACCTGCGCGGTCCTGGCCGAGGTGTCGAGTGATCCCCGCCACCGTTCGCAGGTCAAGATCGTGGGCGTGGGGCAAGCGCGTACGGAGGGGATGCGCAGCGATGTCGTCACGCATATCGACGAGACCGCCGAGACCGCGCGGGCCGCGCTGCGCGAGGCGGAGGTCATGGCCGGCGTCACGGTGGACCGCGTTTACGCCGGGATCGCCGGCGCCCACATCCAGACCAGCGCCTCGCTGGGCGTGGTGGCCATCGGAGGCGACGAGATCCAGCAAGAGGACGTGCAGCGTGTTCACGAAGTGGCCCGCGCGGTGGCGTTGCCCCCGGACCGGGAGCTGCTGCACGCCATTCCGCAGGACTACGTCGTGGACCATCAAGGAGGGATCGTCGACCCGGTGGGCATGACCGCCACGCGCCTGGAGGCGGACGTCTACCTGATCACCTGCGGGGCGCAACCCGCGGGGAATATCCGCAAGGCCGTCTCCAAGGCCGGCTACCGGGTGCAGGAGTTGGTCCTGGAACCCCTGGCCTCCGCTCGCGCGGTGTTGACCGAGGACGAGAAGGAGGTGGGCGTGGCCATGATCGAGATCGGGGCGGGCACCACCGACATCGCCGTCTTCCACGAGGGCAAGTTCCGGCACGTGTCCATTCTGCCTCTGGGCGGGACCACGGTCACCAACGACCTGGTGAAAGGCCTCTCCATTCCCTTCGCCGAGGCGCAGAAGGCCAAAGAGAGCTGGGGGGTGGCGGTCTCGCGGCTGACGGATCCCCAGGAGACCGTCGAGCTCCCCGGCCCCGGACCGGGGCAGGTCCGACAGGTGTCCCGGGAGCTGATCGCCCACATCATCGAACAGCGACTGGACGAGCTGCTGGGGCTCGTGCAGCAGGAGTTGGAGCAGACCCGCCTGTTGGATCGCCTGGGTGCCGGTGTGGTGCTGACCGGCGGGACCGCAGGCATTCCCGGAATGCTCGAGCTGGCCGGTCAGGTCTTCGCATCCCCGGCCCGGATCGGTGTTCCCTGCGAAGGCCTGGTGGGGCTCTCCGACTCGGTGGCTCGCCCGCGCTTCGCCACGGGCGTGGGGTTGGCGCTCCGGGGTGCCGACCGTTTCTACGACACCGGAGAAGGAACGTCCACGCGTGCCTCGGGCGCGTTCGCGCGCGTGGGCGCCTGGTTGAGGGAGTTCTTCTGATGCCGAGCGAGCACGCTCGCTTCGGTCGCTTCAGAAGCGGCATACACTACTGGAGGGATGGCGCAAACCCCGATGCCACTAGATATTGGGGTCCGGCTACACCCCCTGGGCAAGCGCGCGCGTAGCGGAGGAGATCGATGATCTTCGAATTCGAGGAGCCGCCGATCCGGCAGGCTCGCATGGTGGTGGTCGGCGTCGGTGGTGCCGGTGGCAACGCCGTCAACCGGATGATCGACGAGGAGCTGGAGGGCGTCGACTTCATCTCCGCGAACACGGACGCCCAGGTTCTCAAGGGCTCGCGGGCCCATCACGTCCTGCAGCTGGGAAAGAAGCTCACGCGCGGCCTGGGCGCAGGAGCGCGCCCGGAGATCGGCCGCCAGGCCATCGCCGAGAGCGCCGACGAGGTTCGTACCCTCATCCAGGGGGCGGACCTGGTGTTCGTGACCGCAGGCATGGGCGGTGGCACCGGGACCGGCGCGGCGCCCATCATCGGTGAGCTGGCGCGGGAGATGGGAGCGCTGACCATCGCCATCGTCACGCGGCCCTTCTCCTTCGAGGGCAAGAAGCGCATGCGGCAGGCCGAGCAGGGGTTGCAGGAGCTCAGGCGCACGGTCGACACCATGATCGTGGTACCGAACGACCGCATCCTCTCGGTGGTGGGCAAGGGGACCTCCTTCCGCGATGCCCTCAAGAAGGCGGATGAGGTGCTCCTGCATGCCACCCAGGGCATCAGTGATCTGATCCGGGTGAGCGGGGAAGTGAACGTGGACTTCGCGGACGTCCGCACCATCATGGCCTCCCGAGGCCCTGCCCTGATGGGCTCCGGCTTCGGTGAGGGGGACAACCGTGCCCAGGAAGCCGCCCAGGAAGCCATCTCTTCACCCCTGTTGGACAACGTCTCCATACGCGGTGCCCAGGGGGTGTTGATCAACATCACCGGTGGAATGGACCTTGCCATTGACGAGGTCACCCAGATCTCTACTATCATTCAAGACGAGGCTGGGGACGACGCGGAGATCATCTTCGGGGCCGTCCACGACCCGGCTCTCGAGGGTCGGGTCCGGGTCACCGTCATTGCGACGGGGTTCGAACAGCCGGGCGAGGAGGTCGCTCCGATCGCCCGGCCGGAGCCTCGTCGTCCCGCCGAGCCGGCTCGCCGGGTGGCGGTAGCAGGGGGCTCCAGCGATTCCGAGGTCACTCCATTCCAGCGGTTCCCGGAGCGGATCGTGACCAAGGAACAGCTGGGCGAGTTGGACATACCGACGTTCATCCGTCGTCAGATGGACTGACCGGCCTCCCGCCCGGTCCGGAAGACGGCGCGACCGGGTGGATCCGGAGGCATGCAGCCAGGGAAAGCGCTAACCGTAGGGCTGATCGGCACCTCGGCCCTCTTCGCCATGGGGCTGGTCCGCTTCGGGGGCGCTCCCGACGTCGGCATGATCCGGCCACTCCAGGCCGAGCCGCCGTTGTCGTTCGACGTCCACACGCTCGGCACCGGCCAGACGCTCGGCCAGCTGATGGAGGCCGCCTCCCTCACCATCAACGAACAGCAAGAGCTGTTGATGGCGTTCCGGGAGCAGGCCAGCCCGCGCCGCATGCGTACCGGGACGGAGGTCACCTTCCAGCGCAACACCCGGGACGGTTCGCTGAGAGCCGTGGACGTTGCCTTGTCCCCGGATGAGACCGTCCACCTCACACGTCAGTCTCTGGGCTGGCAATCGGAAACGGTCCAGACCCCGGTATGGGTGGACACGGTCTACGTGGCCGGGGAGATCAAGGACGTGCTCTGGAACGCCGTGACCGGCAATCCAGGCTTGGCGTCGATGACCCCCGGCGACCGGGCGCTCCTCATCCACAAGCTCGATCAGGTCTTCCAGTGGCAGGTCGATTTCTCCCGCCAGATCCAGGAGGGGGACTTCTTCCGCTTCGCCTTCGAGCGCCAGGTCCGTCCCGACGGATCCATGCGAGACGGCGTGCTCCTGTCGGCGGAGCTGATCAACCAGGGAGCCTCGTACCGGGCCATCTGGTTCGATCCGGACGGCGACGGCCAAGGCAGCTATTTCGACGCGGAGGGCAAGTCGGTCCGCCGCGCTTTCTTGCTCAAGCCGCTCTCGTATAGTCGTATCTCTTCACGTTTTACGATGTCGCGCTTCCACCCGATTCTCAAGACGTGGAGAGCCCATACCGGCGTCGACTACGCTGCCGCCTCCGGGACGCCCGTCATGGCGACCGCCGACGGCGTGGTGGTGCACAGAGGCCGCCGGGGCAACTACGGCAATGCCGTGGAGATCCAGCATCCCAACGGCTTCCTCAGTCGCTATGCCCACCTGAGCGCCTTTCCACCCGGCTTGAAGGTCGGGGACCGGGTGCACCAGGAGGACATCATCGGCTACGTGGGCATGACGGGGCTGGCCACCGCGCCCCACCTGCACTACGAGCTGCGGCGTCGCGGGTCGGCCATCGACCCCCTCTCCGTGGACCTGCCGCAAGGCAATCCGGTCCCGGACGAGGAGCGCGAGGTCTGGGACGCCCACCTGGCCGTCAGCCTCGCGCTGCTCGAGCGGCTGCCGACCCAGCCGGCCCCGACCATCGCGTCCATGACCACGGACGACCTGGACGAAAGCGGCCGCATCCGACCCGAGGAGTCGCCAGCGGTGGCGGGCGGGTCCGCACCACGGTGACCCCACCAATCTCAACGGCGACCGGCAGCGCGTGACCCCCACCGGCTGGGCGATGCTCGTCCTGGGCGGCGCGCTCCTCATCCTCTTTGCCGTCTGGAACTACCGAACGCGCGAGCTGCGCGTTTCCGGCACCGGGCTGTTGATCGGCCTTCGTGCCGCCGCCCTGGTCCTCGCGCTGCTGCTGCTGCTCAATCCGCAACTCCCCTGGACTCGCGAAGGCGACGTGGGGGCCTGGCGTCTTCTCGATCTGTCGTTGAGCATGGGGGCCGCCGAAGGCGCCCCCTGGCAGCGGGCCCGTGCTGGAACGGCCGCCACGCGGGTCGTGGGGTTCGGCGATCTGCCCCGTGCCCTGTCGTCTGACACCCTGGCGAGCCTGGTTCCTGATCAACTGGGAAGCCGGCTGGGCCCGGCGCTGCGGGTCGCGGCAGAGGGAGGTGCCGAGAGCGTCGTCGTCCTCAGCGACCTCCGGATCGCCGACCTGGCGGGAGCCCTGCAGGAGGCAGCGGGGCTGGGCTTGACGGTCGGCTTCGACGACGCGGGGCAGGCGCTGCGCAACGTGGGTGTGGCCTCGTTCGTCCTGCCGGAAGTAGCGGAGACCGATGGGTTCGAGATCGAGCTGACGGTGTTCGGCGAAGGGCTCCGCTCGGGCGACTCCGCCCGCGTGGAAGTGCGTGAGGAAGACACATTGGTGGGGACGACGACCGTTGCGGTGGGCGCCCCCGGCGCGGTCGTGGGGACGCGCCTGCGACTGCCGGGCCCCAAAGCCGATGGGCCCCTGGTGCGCTACACGGTGCGGGCGTCGGTGGAAGGAGACGCCTTCCCTGAGGATGACGAGCGCGTGGCCTATGCCTTCAAGCAAGGCGAGGAGGGCGGCCTGGTGCTGGTATCCTGGTCGCCGGACTTCGAGCCGCGGATGCTGGCGCCGGTGCTTCAGGCCGCGACCGGCCTTCGGGTCACCACGCTGCTGCGTGTCGGCTCCGACCGCTTCCTCCTGAACGACCAGGCCGGGCCGAGCGTGCGCTCTCTCAGCGCGGAGCAGGTGGCTCAGCGTCTGGCAGCGGCGGAGCTGGCAGTGCTGCATGGCGTAGGGGCGGACCGCCCCGCCTGGCTGGACGACTTCATGGTGCGCGCCCGCCGGCTCCTGATCTTCCCGGTCGCGTCCGATGCGCTGACGCCGCTGGGATTGACGGCCAGCGGCCCGGTGGAGGCCGAGTGGACTCCCGAGCCGGTGCTACCGGCGTCGCCGATCGCGGCCGAGTTGGCCGGACTTCGACTGGAGGCGGCTCCTCCGCTTACGGCCGCCATCACGGTTGCCATCAGCGCCGGTTGGTTTCCGGCGCTGCAGATGCGCCGGGGCGGCCGCGGAGTGCTGGAGCCCGCGCTGGCCCTGGGTGGGAGCGCGGATCGGCGCTGGGCGCTGGCCCTCGGTCAGGGCTTCTATCGCTGGGCCCTCCGTAGCGATGGGCCGGCGGACGCGTACCGCAGGCTGTGGACGGGCGTGGGTCAGTGGCTGGTGGGTGGAAGCACCGCAGCAGCCGGCGACAGGGTGCGTCCGGAACGTCCGGTGGTGGCGCGCGGAAGTCCGGTGCTCTGGGCGGCACCGGGACTCGCCGGGGATTCCGTACGGATCACGCTCGAGGGCCCGGCGCACCTGGACACCGTTCTCACGGTGGGAACGGATGAGCGGGCCTTGATGCCGTCGCTCGTCCCAGGGACCTATCGCTTCAGCGCGGTTGCGGGAGACGGCACCGATGCGGCGCTGCTCGGGGAAGGCCGCTTCGACGTCGAGCGCTTCTCCGATGACCTTCGCATCCCCACCCAGGACCCCGAGCGCATCGGTGCCGAGTTGGGCAGTGGGTCCACGGTACGGATGCTGGGCCGCCAGCGGCTGCGCACCACTCCCATCCCTTTCCTCCTGCTCATCGGCCTGCTGATCACCGAGTGGATCGCCCGGCGCCGGCGCGGCTTGCGCTGAGCTTCAACCAGAGGTCTGGACCCGACGCATGGCACGGTTGTTTCGCAAGAAAGACGAGAAGAAGAAGGGGATCTGGAAGCGCATCGTCGACCTGGCCCTCACGGACGTGCGCGTCGCGGCCAAGGGTGTGGACCAGGAGGCGCTGGAGCAACTCGAGGAACGGCTGATCGCAGCCGACTTCGGCGTCTCGGCGGCGCTGTCCTTGGTGGACCATGTGGAGCAGCTGTTCCGGCGCGGGAAGGTGCGCACCGTGCCGCAGCTCGAGGCAGCGCTGGCAGAGCGCGTGCGCGACATCCTGGCCGGCGCACCCTCCAGCGAGCTGAGCGCCGCCGAATCGGGACCCACCGTCTACCTCATCGTCGGCGTCAACGGGGTCGGCAAGACCACCTCGATCGCCAAGCTGGCGGCTCGGCTGCGGGGCGAAGGCCGTTCCGTGCTGTTGGCTGCCGCTGACACCTTCCGTGCCGGCGCGGTCGAGCAGCTGCGCATCTGGGCGGGTCGAGTCGGCGCAGAGTTCGTGGCGGGCCAGGCGGGCGGAGATCCGGCGGCAGTGGCCTTCGATGGCATCGAGGCGGCGGTCGCGCGCGGCATCGACGTGGTGCTGGTGGACACCGCGGGCCGGCTGCACACCCATGGGGGACTCATGGAGGAGCTGTCCAAAGTGGACCGCGTCATCCGCAAGCGGCTGCCGGGGGCACCTCACGAGTCGCTGATCGTGCTCGATGCCACGCTCGGGCAGAATTCGGTCCGCCAGGTCGAGGCGTTCCGCAAGGTTGTGGATCTGTCCGGGATCATCCTGGCCAAAACCGACTCCACTGCTCGCGGCGGGATCGTGGTGGCGTTGGCCCAGGACTACGGGTTGCCCGTCAAGCTGGTGGGGACGGGCGAGGCGATCGACGACCTCGAGACCTTCAGTCCCCAGGAATTCGTGGACGCGTTGGTCCACTGAGCCTGGACCAGGGCCGTCGGCGGACAGGGGCGCCCCGCTCTCCAGCCCGGGCCCCGGGCAACGCCGATCCGGTACCGGGGGATCCGGGTCCCTGACCGAGCGGGCGCCCATTGATTATCGTCGCCGGGTGACCTTCTCACTGCTCGACCGACCGATCCAGTTCCTGAAGGGTGTGGGACCGGCCCGCGCCGAGGCGTTCGCCCGCCTGGGCGTGAAGACGGCGCGCGACCTTCTCTACTGGGTGCCGCGCCGCTACGACGATGCCTCGCGCGTGGACCCGATCCACAGCGTGGAGGTGGGCACGGAGGCCACCGTGGTGGGGACGGTCATCAGCAAAGGCATCGTCCCCACGCGCAAGGGCCTCCGGATCTTCCAGGCCGTCCTCAAGGACGACAGCGGCATGATCACGTCCGCCTGGCCCGGGCAGCCTTGGCTCGACCGAAAGCTCGAGAAGGGGGACCTGGTCCTCGTCAGCGGGCCGGTGCGCTTCTTCCATGGGCGCCAGATCCAACCGAAGGAGATGACGGTCCTGTCACGGGCGGGGAAGGAGTCCGACGGGGACAGCACCGGCACCATCTTCGTGAGCTATCCGGCGAGCGAGGAGCTACCGCAGTGGGTGCTGCGCAGCGTGATCGGGCGCAACCTCGACGCGTTGCTCCCGCAGGTGTCCGAACAGGAGGAGTGCTGGTCACCCGCCGAGCTGCGCGAGTTGGGACTGGTCGGCATCCGGGAGGCTTTGGAGGCGCTCCACCGCCCCACGTCGCTGGAGCACGTGGAGCAGGGGCGTCGTCGGCTCGCGTTCGACGAGCTCTTCTTCCTGCAGCTCGTGCAGGCTCGCGCCCGACGCGAGGCGATGCTGGCCTACCCCGGTGTCGTCTTCGAACGCAGCAATCTCTACATCCGGCCGTTGGTCGAGTCTCTCCCGTTCGATCTGACCGATGCGCAGAGCCGCGTGCTCCGGGAGATCGTCGCGGATCTCACCTCCGGGCGACGCATGAACCGGCTGGTGCAGGGCGACGTCGGTTCCGGAAAGACCCTGGTGGCGCTCTTCGCGATGCTGCTCGCGGTGGAGAGCGGCTACCAGGCCGCGCTGATGGCGCCCACCGAGATCCTCGCCGAGCAGCATCAGCGTCGCATGGGCGCTTTGGTCTCGGGACTCGGGCTGGACGTCGATCTGCTCACGGGTCGCCTCACCGCGCTGGAGCGGGGGCGGGTGCTGGAGCGGATCCAGACCGGAGAGGTGCCGCTGGTGGTGGGTACCCACGCGCTCATCCAGGAGGGCGTGCGCTTCTCCAAGCTCGGGCTCGCGGTGGTGGACGAACAGCATCGCTTCGGCGTGCGTCAACGGATGGCGCTCGGTGAGCGCGGGGAGCAGCCCCACACGTTGGTGATGTCCGCGACACCGATTCCGCGGTCCTTGGCGATGGCGCTCTACGGCGACCTCGATCTGAGCGTCATCGACGAGCTGCCAGCGGGCCGCACACCGATCCGCACGCTGCTGCGCTTCTCCGGGAAACGGGAGGAGGTGTACCGCTTCGTCCGTCAGGAACTGGCGCGGGGCCGGCAGGGCTATGTCGTGTTCCCCCTGGTCGAGGAATCCGAGAAGATCGACCTGCGCTCCGCCACCCAGGAGTATGAGCGACTCCATAGCGACGTGTTCCCCGACAAGACCGTGGGGCTGCTGCACGGACAGATGCCGGCGGACGAGAAATACCAGGTCATGCGCGCGTTCTCCGAGGGCCGCATCGACCTGCTGATCTCCACCTCCCTCATCGAGGTCGGGATCGATGTACCCAATGCGACCGTCATGGTGATCGAGCACGCCGAGCGTTTCGGGCTGTCGCAGCTCCATCAGATGCGGGGGCGGGTGGGGCGGGGGGAAGCGGAGTCCACGTGCATCCTGGTGGCTGAGCCCGGCGAGGTGGCGATGGAGCGGCTCAAGGTATTGCGCGACACCCAGGACGGGTTCCGCATCGCCCACGAAGATCTGCGCATCCGGGGGCAGGGAGACTTCTTCGGCGACCGACAGCATGGGCGGGACCCGGTGTTGCGCTTCGCCGACCTAGGGCGGGACGAGCCGCTGCTGGTCGTGGCCCAACGGCGCGCGCGCGCTCTGGTCGAACGCGATCCGGATCTGGCCCGACCGCAACATGCTCGTGTGCGCGAGTTGCTCGAGACCCGGCACGCCGAGCGCCTGCGGCTCTTCCAGGTGGGCTGACCGCGCGCGGGGGGGAGGGGGCACCCCGGGTTGAGAGCCCGGGGGGGTGGCTGCCGCCTCCCGAGGTGGGGCCCCGTCCGTGTGTTGGGGCCGATTGACAGCTACCCCGGGGCCGAGCCAACCTCCGGCCTCGCATCCTTCTCTTCCCCGGAGTGCGCACGCGTCCCATGAGTGAGATCCCCGTCGCCGAAGTGCGAGACCTGTCCCGCTGGGTGGGCCAGACGGTACGTATCCTCGGGTGGGTGGAAACCACCCGGATCCACGGCAAGGTGGGCTTCGCGGTGGTGCGGGACGGTACGGGGCTGGTGCAATGCGTGGTCGCCAAGAAAGAGGTGGCGCCCGAGGTATGGGAACGGCTGGGGACGCTGACCCAGGAGACGTCCCTCGCGGTCGAGGGCTCGGTGCGGGAGGAGCCTCGCTCGCCCGGAGGACACGAGCTCGGCGTGACCGGCATCGAGGTGATCGGCGCCAGCGCTGAGTACCCCATCCAACCCAAGGAACACGGAGTCGACTTCCTGCTCGACCACCGGCACTTGTGGTTGCGGTCTTCGCAGCAGCGAGCGCTCCTGCGGATCCGCGCCGAGGTGGAGCAGGGCATCCTCGACTTCCTCTACGAGCGTGACTTCGTCCGGATCGATACGCCGATCCTCACGGGCTCGATCGGTGAGTCGGCAGGCACGCTCTTCGAGACCGACTACTTCGGTGAACGCGCCTTCCTGGCGCAAACCGGCCAGCTCTACGTGGAGACGGCCTGCCCGGCCTTCCGTCGGGTCTTCTGCTTCGGCCCCACCTTCCGCGCCGAGAAATCGAAGACCCGCCGCCACCTGACCGAGTTCTGGATGCTGGAGCCCGAGGTGGCGTTTGCGGACTCCGACGACAACATGCGCTTGCAGGAGGATCTCGTCTCCTACCTCGTGGCGCGCGTGCTGGACCGCCGCAAAGAGGAGCTGGCGCTGCTGGAGCGGGACACGTCCGCACTGGAACGCGTGGTCCCTCCGTTCCCGCGCGTCTCCTACACGGAAGCCGTGGAGATCGTGAAACAGGAAGGCAGCGAGATGGAGTGGGGAGACGACCTGGGCGGTGCCGACGAGACACGGCTGGCGTCTCGATTCGAGCTGCCCGTGATGGTCTACAACTACCCCAAGCAGGCCAAGGCCTTCTACATGAAGGAGAACCCGGCCGATCCCCGCACGGTGCTCTGCAACGACATGATCGCGCCGGAGGGGTACGGAGAGATCATCGGGGGCAGCCAGCGCGAAGACGACCTGGACCGGCTGCTCGCCCGCATCCGCGAGGAGCATCTGCCGGAAGAGGCCTACGGGTGGTATCTCGATCTGCGGCGCTACGGGACCTTTCCGCACTCGGGGTTCGGTCTGGGTCTGGAGCGCTTCGTGGCGTGGGTCACGGGACGCCCCCACATCCGGGAGCTCATCCCGTTCCCGCGCATGATGCACCGCCTCACGCCCTGACCGCGTTCGCCGGTACGTCACGTGCGCCGTTTCGTGCTCGACCTGCAGGACCGCAGACCTGTGTGGTCGATGCCCTCCTGGGTGGGCGAGCGCGTGCGCCGCGCGCTCGGACCCACGTGGGAGGTGATCGAGATCGAAACGCCCTCCGACGGCTCGGGCGATGGGGCCGGGGTGGCCACACCCGCGGTCCTCGAGGCCGTGCGAGCGGCTGAGATCTACGCCGGCTACGGCATTCCCGACGACGTCCTGGATGCGGGTGCGGGCCTCCGCTGGGTCCACTCGGGGGCGGCCGGCGTGGGTGGGTCTCTGCGCGGCAGGCTTCTGGAGCGGGACGTGCTCTTCACCAACTCGGCCGGAGTGCATGCCGTTCCGATGGCCGAGACCGTCCTCGCCTACCTGCTGTTCTTCGCGCGAGGACTGGACCTGGCGCGCCGCGGACAGGGCTCCCGCGCCTGGGTGGCCGAGACCTTCTACGCAGCGGATACACCGGTGCGCGAGCTCGGGCAGAGCACGGTCGCGATCATCGGGTTCGGGGGGATCGGCCAGGAGGTGGCGCGCAAGCTGCGCGCGCTCGGGGCACGGGTCCGAGCCGTGCGGCGCCGCCACCTTCCCAGCCCCGTGGAGGGAGTCGAGGTGCGCGTAGGCCGCGAAGGGCTTCTGTGGGCCGTCGAAGGTGCCGACTTCGTGGTGTTGTCCGCACCCGCCACGGACGAGACCCGGGGCGCCTTCGACGACGCCTTCTTCGACCAGCTGCAGAGGGGCGCCGTGCTGGTGAACGTGGCGCGAGGGTCGCTGCTCGAGCCCGAGGCGCTGCTACGGGCCCTGGCGACGGGGCGCCTCCGGGGTGCGGCCCTGGACGTCTTCGCCACCGAACCGCTCCCGGCGGGGGATCCCCTCTGGGCGCGCGAGGACGTGCTGGTCACCCCGCACGTCTCTGCCGTGACGCGCGGGTTCTGGGAGCGAGAGACCACCTTGATCGAGGCGAACGTGGGCCGCTACCTCCGAGGCGAACCACTGCTGAACCTCGTGGACAAGCGCGCAGGCTACTAGGGAAGCTCTGCACAAGTGGGGCACCCCGCGTCGGGGCTTCCACGGACCCGCGCTGGGGCGCTCTCACCGGCTCACTCGTCTCGCTTCGCCTCGTCCCACAGACGGTCGAGCGCGGCCAGGTCCATCTCCTCCCAGCGCAGACCCCGCTGCGCCATCCGAGCCTCGATGTCGGCGAAGCGTCGACGGAACTTGCGGTTGGTGCCGTCCAGCGCCTCGTCGGGATGGTGACCCAGGAGGCGAGCCACGTTCACGACGCTGAACAGCACGTCGCCCAGCTCGTCCCGGGTCCGTTGCGAATGACCCTGACGGACCGCTTCCTCGAGCTCGCGTGCCTCCTCCGCCAGCTTCTCCAACGCTCCCCAGGCGTCCGGCCAGTCGAATCCGACGCCGGCGGCCTTTTCCTGGAGGCGGAACGCCAGGTGCAGGGGGTCCAACCCTGCGGGCAGGGAGTCGAGCACGCCGTGCTCCTGCGCGCGCTCCTCGGCCTTCAGCTCCTCCCAAGCGCGTCGCTCCCCATCGCCGTACAGATGGGGATGCCGGCGACGCATCTTCTCCTCCAGGTGCGCTGTGACGGCCTCGGCGTCGAAGCGACCCGATTCCTCCCCGATCACGATCTGGAAAGCCAGGTTCAGCAGGAGGTCGCCGAGCTCGTCGCGCAGGCGGGCCGCGTCGCCACTTCGAATGGCGTCGGCCACCTCGTGCGCTTCCTCGAGTAGGTGGCGGATCAGACTCTCGGGAGTCTGTGCGGCGTCCCACTCGCAATGCGCCCTCAGGAAACGAACGAGCTCGAGGGCCCGGTCGAGCCGGGGTCCTGGAGGTGGTGTGGAGGGCGGTGGAGGAGTGCTCATGGCGGCCGGGACGATTGGCGAAAGCCCCACTTCTTGGCATCTTCGGGCCGCCATGTCAACGGAACGAGCCACGCGCGCCTGGATCGAGGTGCGTCCCGCCGCGCTGCGCGCCAATCTCCGCCGGGTGCGGGCAGCGGTGGGGGAGGGCGTCCGCCTCATCCCGATGATCAAGGCCAACGCCTATGGCCTCGGCATGGGCGCCGCGGCGGCCGCGCTGGACCTCGAAGACCCCTGGGCCTTCGGGGTGGCAACGGTCGACGAGGGGCGCGAGCTGCGGGCGTTGGGCGTACAGCGACGCATTCTCGTCTTCAGCCCTCCTCCGCCGGGGGCCCTCGGCGAGCTCGTCGCGGCGGGCCTGACCCCGGCCCTCTCGGACCTGCATTCCGTCGAGTTGCTGCAGCGGGCCGCGGCCGGGCACCGGGTGCCCTTCCACATCGAGATCGACACCGGGATGGGGCGGGCCGGCTTCGACTGGCGGACCGTCGCCGACTGGGGCCCCGTGGTGTTGGGGGGCGCCCACTCCGGCATTCATCTGGAAGGGTGCTTCACGCACCTCCATTCGGCCGACGAGCCGGACCTGAGCTCTGCTCGGGAGCAATGGGGACGGTTCCGGGAAGCCCTTGCCCGGCTGGGCCCTCCCGACGACGTCCTGGTCCACGCCTGCAACAGCGCCGGGGCTCTACGCCTTCCGGAGTACGCCGCCGGCGGGGTGCGCCCGGGGATCTTCCTGTATGGGGGGCGGGTGGGCGAAGGCGCGCCCCCTCCCCAGCGGGTCGCGACCGTGCGCGCACGGGTCCTCCATGTGCGGGACGCTCCCCCGGGCACGACGCAGGGATACGGCGCCACTTACGCGGCCGCCGGGGCGGAGCGTTGGGCGACCCTTGGGATCGGGTACGGGGACGGGCTTCCGCGGGCCCTCGGCAATCGTGGCTCCGCCCTTGTCGACGGAGTGCGCGTTCCCATCGTGGGGCGGATCTCGATGGACATGACCGTGGTAGACATCACCGGCGTGCCCTCGGTGCGGGCCGGCGCGGTGGCCACGCTCCTGGGCCGCGACGGCCAGGAGGAGATCACGCTGGAGGAGGTCGCCGGCCACGCCGGGACCATCTCGTACGAGGTTCTGACCGGCCTGACGGCCCGGCTTCCCCGCATCTGGATCGAGGACGGTGGCGACTGACGGCGCAGAGGGAGTGGCGCGTTCCGCGCGCTCCAGGGCGTACGCGCCCTATTCGGGGCTCCACGTGGGCGCTGCCCTCGAGTGTACGGACGGGTCGCTCTGGGCGGGATGCAACGTGGAGAACGGGTCGTTCGGTCTCACCCTGTGCGCCGAGCGCTCGGCGGTGGCCGCGGCCGTGGCCGCGGGTCGACGCGAGTTCAGGCGGGTGGTGATCGTCTCGGACGCAGAGCGGCCCATTCCGCCGTGCGGCGCCTGCCGTCAGGTGCTGGCCGAGTTCGCGGACGACATCGAGATCGTATCTATCGCAGAGAAGGGAGGGCGGGGCGAGTGGCGTTTGAGCGAGTTGCTTCCGGTGGCGTTCCGCTTCGAGGAGGGGGTGTCCGCTGAGTAGCATCGGAAGGAAGCACCGGGCCACTTCAGGCCTCCTCGGCCTGCTTGTGCTGGCGGCGTGCCAGAACGAGGTGCCGACCGCGCAGGATCCCGGGTTGGTCCCGGTCGAGCCCATCACGGTTGAGGTGATGCTACCCGCCTCCGAGTTCCTCACCTCCGCCAGGACGGCGGGCGGGTTCGGGCGCACCAGCGAGCTGATCGGCGGGGACGGGAGCCGCGTGGGGTTCATCGCGCATCAGTATTCGGCGGACTCCCTGGAAGCGCGCACGCTCGTGCGCTTCATCCCCGGGGCCACGTCGGTGACCGTGCTCGACACGACGGGTGCCAGCGTGAGCGACACGCTGCTCACCACCCTCAACGCGTTTCTGGTCGGGATCGTCGACACCGCCGCCAGTGTGTACGAGGACTCCGTCGGGATCTCCGTCGGCCGCGTCGACCGGATCTGGCACGGCGAGACCGCGTCCTGGGAGTGGGCTGTCGATTCCGTCGGCGCTCAGGAGCCCTGGACGGAGCCCGGCGCGGGTCCCGTCGCGTTCCTGGCGGAGGGCACCTGGGTGCCGACCGTCAGCGCCGATACGTTCCGGATTCCGCTGGACAGCGCTGCGCTGAGCATGGTGCAGGATTCCACGACGCGGGTGCGGGGGGTTCGGCTCGATACGCGCACGCCCGGGACCCGCTTGAGGATCTCCAACTTCAGCATCCAGGTGGAGGTCCAACCCAGCGTGAACCCGGACACCAGCGTGGTGCTGACCTCCCCCGCGGACGACTTCTCGGGGGTGACCTTCATCTATGATCCCATCCCTTCCCCAACGGGAGGGGAGTTGCGCGTGGGAGGGGCCCCGGCCTGGCGGGCATCGCTCTCCCTTGCGCTGCCGGCCCAGCTCACCGGTCCTGCTGCGCTGTGTGCGGTCGTGACCTGTCCGCTGACCTTGCGTGCGGACGAGCTCAGCTCCGCCCAGCTGCTCCTGACCACGATCGAGGGGCCGCCCGCGTTCCAGCCACGCGACTCCATCAGCATCGGTGCGCGACAGTTGCTCGCACCCGAGACGTTCCCGAGATCGCCACTGGGTGATCTTCTGACTCCCTTCGCGGGGATCCGTATCAGCGGGCCGGCGTTCTCCAGCGCGCCCGGGCAGACCGTGCCGGTGTCCATCACGCCGTTCATCCAGAACCTCATCGAGCCCGACTCAGGGACGGTCGCCGTGAATAGTCTGGCGCTGATCAGTCCCGTCGAGCCGTCGTCCCTCGAATTCATGTCGTTCGCGGGACTGGGGGGCTCGGGGGCGCCGGTGCTCCGCCTCATCCTGACCGTGGGCGGCAAGGTAGGTATCCGATGAAGCGCACTCTGTCGGGGCTGGCGCTGCTGCTGGCGCTGCACGGCCCGCTCGCTGGCCAATCGTTGTTCGGGTCGGGAGGGTTGGGTCTGCCGCTGGAGGCGCTCGACGCCCGGGCCCGGGCGCTGGGGGTGGTCGGACCGGGGCTGCTCGGTGGCTCGATGGTCCCGAACGACCCGGCCAGCGCAGCGACCATCGCGCTCCCTACGCTCATGGCCACCATGCAGCCCACCTGGGGTCGCTATGAGGAAGGTTCGCTGGCGGGTGATCTACAGGGGGTCCGCTTCCCCATGCTCGCCGTAGGCTATCCCATCGGTCCCTGGGGGAACCTGACCGCCACCTACCAAGGCGTCTTCGATCAGCGCTGGGCGGCGGAGCGGACCACCACCGTGGACGTGGGGGGTGAATCCGTTGCCGCTGAGGACCGCTTCGAATCGCAAGGCGGCGTGGCCCTGTTCCAGGTTGGATGGGGGAGGCGGATCGGCGAGCGGGTCGGGGTCGGTGCGGCCTTCGGTCGCTACACGGGGCGGCTCGATCGTGCCTTCACGCGCACGCTGGATTCGCTATCGGTCGGGAACGACGTGGCGACGTTCACCGAGGTGGCGGCGTGGTCCTATTCGGGCACGGCCGGCTCCGTCGGCGTGCAGTTCGATCCCGTTCCCATCGTACGGCTGGGGGCGGCCGTGGGGTGGTCCGGCAGCCTGAAGGCCGATCCCAAACCCGGCTTCGATGCGGAGGGCGCCACCTTCGACCTTCCTCTCGAGTACCGCTTCGGCGCCAGTGCCGCGCTCACGCGGCGCTTGATGGTGACCGGTGGCTTCCGCTACGCCGACTGGGCGGGAGCGGACGCAGGAATCCCCGGCATCGAGACCACGGGCGCCGTCACGGCGCTCGGTCTGGGCATGGAGTGGGGCGGTCCGCGGTTCATCGGGCGTACCCTGCCGATTCGGCTCGGCTATCGTCGGGCGGGGCTCCCCTACCGCTACGGAGAGGGAGACCCGGTCGAGTCGTCGCTTTCGGCCGGCCTTTCGCTCAACCTGGCGCAGGTCGAGGAGTTCACGCTGGCGGGCATCGATCTGGCGCTCGAGCGCGGCACGCGTTCCGACGACACACTCTCGGAGCGTTTCTGGCGCATGACGGTCAGCCTGCGCGTCTCCGGGCGCTGAGCAGCGGCAGCGGAGTGGCGGTCCACTACCTGACCTTCGGCTGCAAAGCCAACCAATACGACAGCGAGCGCATCCGGCAGGAGCTGGAGGCGCGCGGCCTGTCCACCACCGATGACGTCTCCCGCGCGAACGTGTTCGTAGTGAACACCTGCACGGTCACGCATCAGGCCGATGCCGATGCGCGGCGTGCCATCCGGGGGCTCCACCGCAGACATCCGGACGCGCGCATCGTGGTGCTCGGGTGCTCGGCGGCACTCGAAGCCGACCGCTATCGGGAGATGGCGGGCGTCAGCTTCGTGGTCGAAGGGCATGATCCGCAGATAGTCGCTGCTGGCGTGCTGCAGACGCCGCACCTCGTGCCACTGACGCTGCGCTCCTCCTTGGACCGGCTCGACCATGAGCCCATTGGCGCGGATTTGCTGCGTTCCCGTCGGGGGCGGACACGCGGATGGTTGAAGGTGCAGGACGGTTGCGATCGCAAGTGCGCCTTCTGTGCCACGCGGATCGCGCGCGGTGCCAGCCGCTCGCGCGCTCCCGACGAGGTGGTACGGGAAGCGTCGCACCTCGCTGAGCATCATCCCGAGCTGGTGATCACCGGCATCCACATCGGGCACTACGGGCGGGATCTGGAGCCGCGCATCACGCTCTCGGGTCTGGTCGAGCGCCTCCTGGAGCAGATCGACGGAGTGCGGTTCCGGCTGGGGAGCGTCGAGGCCACGGAACTCGACGATCGCATGATCGACCTGCTGGCGGGTGCCGGCGACCGTTTGGTGCCCCACGTGCACATGCCGCTCCAGAGCGGCTCGGACGCGGTGCTACGCCGCATGCGTCGCTGGCACACCCGGGAACAGGTGCGGGAGCGCGTGCTGAGCTTGGCGGAACGAACCCGGTGGCTGGGGCTGGGGGCCGATGTGATCACCGGGTTCCCCGGGGAGAGCGAGCGCGACCATGCCGACACCCGCGCCCTCGTGGACGAGCTGCCCTACACCTATCTGCACGTCTTCCCGTTTTCCGCCCGCAGGGGCACCGCGGCCTGGGACCTCCCGGATCCCGTGCCCAAGGAACTCGCAGCGGACCGAGCCCGAGAGCTGCGTGAGTTGGCTCAGGCCAAGGGCGCGGAGTACCGGACTCGCCGCATCGGGACCACGGCCGCAGTGGTGGTCGAGGGTGCGCAGGCCGGTTTGACCGAGGACTATCTGCGCGTGCGCGTCGAGGGGTGGCGCCCCGTCGCCGGGGCGGACGGGGCCGGAGGCGTGCTCACCGGGACCCTTCGGGGATCCGCGGCCGATCTCTATATTCACGCGGCTTCCGGGGCCCTCGTCCCGGCGTAGGCGGGACACCGAGATTCAGCTTCGATTCGGGGCCGTTGACCATGGCGACCACCGCAGCACAGCGAGCGCAGCGCTCGGAGGGCGGCTATCGGCCGGAGGCGGCGGGGGAACCGTCCGCCGGCCCGCGACGGGCCTACGTCGAGACCTACGGGTGCCAGATGAACATCAGCGACGGCGAGCTGATGGAGGGGATTCTGGCCGGGGCCGGATACGAGCTCGCCCCGCGGCCGGAAGACGCCGACGTCATCCTCATCAACACGTGCGCCATCCGCGAGCATGCGGAGCAACGGGTGCTCGGCCGCGTCGGTCAACTGCAGGCGCTGCGCAACGAGCGCCCGGACATCCTGATCGGCGTGACGGGCTGCATGGCACAGCGCCTGGGAGACACCCTCTTCGAGCAGGCCCCCTACGTGGATCTGGTGGTGGGCCCGGACGGCTACCGCGATCTCCCGCAGCGGTTGGCGCAGGCCCACGGTGGACGGAGCGCACGGACCCGCCCCAAGAGCCGAGGCCTACAGCTCACCGTCCTGGAACTGGACCCGCGGGAGAACTACGAAGGTCTGGAGCAGCGCCACACGGGGCGCACGGCAGCGTGGATCCCGATCCAGAGAGGGTGTGACCACCGCTGTACCTTCTGCATCGTGCCCTACGTGCGCGGCCCCGAAAAGAACCGCCGCCCGGCCGACGTCCTGGAGGAGGTGACGCGCCTGGCCGATGGCGGACTGACCGAAGTCACGTTGTTGGGACAGACCGTCAACTCGTACCAGGCCGAGGGCTGGAGCTTCCCGCGTTTGCTCCGTGCGGTGGCACGCGTCCCGGGCATCCGGCGCGTGCGGTTCACGTCGCCGCACCCCAACGACGTAAGCGAGGAGTTGATCGCGGCGATGGCCGAGGAGTCCGCCGTGTGCGAGCAGCTCCATCTCCCGTTGCAGTCCGGGAGTGACCGGATCCTCAAGCGGATGGTGCGGCGCTACACGGTGGATCGCTTCCTCGCCATCGTGGAGGACGTGCGCGCGCAGGTCCCTGACATCGCGCTCTCCACCGACGTCATCGTCGCCTTCCCCGGCGAGACGGAGGCCGAGTTCGAGGAAACGCTGGCCGTGATCCGTGCGGTGCGCTTCGACGATGCGTTCACCTACCGCTACTCGCCGCGCGAGGGCACTCCGGCCACCCGGCTCCCGCCCGAGGAGTTCGTCCCGGACAGCGTGGGTGCTGCCAGACTCGAGCGGTTGATCGAGGTGGCGCGCGCCGTCCAGCAGGAGATCAACGAAACGGAGGTCGGGCGCGTCGAGGAGGTATTGGTCGAGCGCGAGGCACGAACGCCCGGACAGCTGATGGGACGAACGCGTCGAGCCAAGGTGGTGGCGTTCGAGGCATCCCCGGAGCGTATCGGCAGCTACGTGCACGTGCGCCTTACCGGCACCACTGGGCCCACCTTCGCCGGCCAGTTGGTCGAGGGAGCCTAGGCCGTGCGATCGTTGGTGGGATGGATCGGGGGGCTTGTGCTCCTGATTGCCTCGCTGTCCTTCGCCGCGGCGAATGGTGCCCAACGGGTACGCTTGGATCTGGGGCTGACCACGCTGTACCGCGTGCCGCTCGCCCTGGTCGTGTTCGGCTCGCTCATCCTGGGCATGGTCATCATGCTGCTGGTAGGGATCCAGGCGGACCTGAAGGTGCGGCGCCTGCTCAAGGAGAAGCTGGCGGAGGAGGGAAGGGAGGAGCGTGAGCGGGTCGACCGCTTCCAGCGTGACCTCTTCCGCCCCGATCCGGAGGAGTAGTCCGGGAGCGACCGGCTAGCCCGGCTCGCCTCCTTGGTCGTCGAGTACCAGGAGACCCACAACGCCCGTAGCGCCCTTGCTCTGGGTCGCGCTCGCCTATGCAGCGGGCGCGCTGCTCGCCCTGGCCCACGTGGGGCCCGCGGGGTGGGTGGGAGCGGGTGGGGCGCTCGGCGGTCTCATCGTCGCATCCAGGAGCCCCGGGCGCCGTGGGTCGGCGCCGCGCAGGTCGGGGCTGGTGAGCGTCGTCTGCGTGCTCGCGGGCGCGCTGAACGCGTCTGCGGTCCTCAGGGATCCTCTCGCGCGCTGCCTTCGCGAACGAGCCGCCGGCGCGTTCGTGGCCGAGGGTCGTTTCGAGGGCTACGCGGACCTGGGGCCCACTCACTTCCGGATCGAGGTGGGTCCGTGCGCGGGCGCCGAGGCGCGCACACTCGCGCAGGACGTGCATGCGGTACCGGGTGCGCGGGTCCGCGTGCGAGGGTGGTGGCGCCGCACGGATTCCGACCCGGCGGGGTGGCTGATCGTTCGTAGCAGCGAACCCCTCTCCACGCCGCCGGGTGGGGCGTGGGCGTACCGGCTGCGTGCGGCAGGGCTGGCCGCCTCGGCCGAGCGCTTCGGACGCGCTGCGCCTCTGATGGATGCGCTCCTGTTCGCTCGGCGTGAGCGGATCCCGCCCGACGTACGAGAGGCGTTCGCGCGCGCCGGCGTGGCCCATCTGCTCGCCATCTCGGGGTTTCACGTCGGGGTCGTCGGCGTGGTGTTGTACGGAGCCCTGCTGCTGGCGCCGCTGACGGCGGCCACTCGGATGTCCCTGACCGTCGCCGCCGTCTGGGCCTACGTCGGGGTGATCGGCTTTCCGGGCGCGGCCACCCGGGCCGCGGTGTTTCTGTGCACGGCCGCCTGGGTGCGGGCCCGAGGGCGCCCGACGCTCGGCACCGCGCCGCTCAGCGGCGCGGCGTTGCTGATGCTGGCGGTGCGCCCCGAGTGGGCGGCGAGCGTCGGCTTGCAGCTCTCCTTCGCCGGAATGCTGGGGCTGATCCTGTGGCGCAGGCCGCTCGTCCGCTGGCTCGAGGATACCCCCGTGCCCGCGCCCCTCGCTTCCTCGTTGGCCGCGACTCTGGCGGCCACCGCGGCGACCCTACCGCTCGTCGCCTGGCATTTCGGGGAAGTCTCTCTGGTCGGGGTTCCCGTCTCGCTGCTGCTGACCCCGTTCGCGGGCGTCGTGATCGTCTCCGGGGTCCTGACGTTGACGCTGGGACTGGTGCTCCCGCCGCTCGCTCCCGCCCTGGGACAGGTGACCGCCTGGGGAGCCTCTGGACTCGCCCGTGGGGTGGAATGGGTCGCGAGCTTCGAGTGGGCAGCGCAGTCGGTCTCGAAGCCCCAGCTCGCAGTGACCGCCGTCGCGGTAGCGGCGGTGATGCGGGCCACGCGGCGTGGCACGGTCCCGGTCCGGGTCTTGGCGCTGGCCGCCGCGCTGACGGGGGCGCCCACGCTGCTGCGGGCGCTGCAGGAAGTGGGGGGGAGGGGGGAGCTGGACCTGTACGTGCTGGACGTCGGGCAGGGGGACGCCATCGCGGTACGCTCACCCCGGGGGCGTTGGCTGCTCGTGGACAGCGGAGGCCGGGGGCGTTCGTTCGATGCGGGGCGCGACCGGATCGTTCCCTTCCTCACGGACCATGGCGTCGAGATCCTGGAGACGCTCGTGCTGAGCCACGCCGATCTGGATCATTCCGGGGGTGCTCAGAGCGTGCTGGCTGCCCTCGAAGTGCGCTCGGTGATCGATCCCGGCGTCGCGGCCGCTTCGTCGCCCTATCTGGACGTCCTGCGCAGCGCGCACGCCGAGCGGATTCCCTGGGTCCCCGCGCGCAGTGGGCAGGTGCTGGACTTCGATGGCGTCCGCATCGAGGTCCTTTCGCCGGCGACCGCAGATGCGGACGCATCGCTCAACGATGGCTCGGTCGTGCTCCTGCTCCGGTACGGGAGTTTCGAGGCGTTGCTCACCGGGGACATCTCCGCGGAGGTGGAGCGCAGCCTGCTGCCCCTGCTCCCGTCGGAGTTGGAAGTCCTCAAGGTCGCGCATCACGGCAGTGCCACCTCCACCTCCTGGGACCTGCTGGAGGCGACTCGACCGGAGCTGGCCGTGATCTCCGTGGGTCGCCGCAATCGCTATGGGCACCCCGATGGTGGGGTGATGGCTCGGCTGAACGCCTCCGGGGCACGCATCCTGCGAACGGATCGAAATGGCACGGTCCGGGTGCGGGTCGACGCGGCGGGCCGTTGGCGGGTGCGGCGGGCCCGAGGGGCGTCGGGGGAGGCGTTTCCGGATGGGTCGCCGGCCCGGTAGTTTGCAGCCGTCCAACGTCTACAGCGCGGGAAAGGCGGGAGCGCATGCCAGAGACCAGCGTCATCACCATCGGACGCCACATCATCGACGAGCAGCGCTTCCACCCGGGTGCCACCGGGGCCTTCAGCAACATCCTCTATGACATCGCCCTGGCGGCCAAGCTCATCTCCCGGGAGGTGAACATGGCCGGTCTGGTCGACATCCTGGGTGCCGATGGCTCGACCAACGTGCATGCGGAGGCGGTCCAGAAGCTGGATCTCTTCGCGCAGGACGTGCTGTACAAGGCCATGGACCATGCAGGGAACCTCTGCTGCATGGTCTCCGAGGAGTCGGAGGAGATCATCCCCATTCCGGCCCGGTTTCCGACTGGGGACTACGTCCTGATCTTCGACCCGCTCGACGGGTCTTCCAACATCGACGTCAACATCTCGATCGGGACCATCTTCTCCATCCACCGCCAGATCACGGATGGGCGGGACGGCACCCTCGAGGACTGCCTCCAGCCGGGGTCCAGGCAGGTGGCGGCGGGCTACGTCGTCTACGGGTCCTCCACCATGCTCGTGTATTCGGCCGGGCATGGGGTCCATGGCTTCACCCTGGACCCCTCGATCGGCGAGTTTCTGCTCAGCCATCCCAACATCCGTCTACCGGATCCGCCGCAGCGCCTCTACTCGGTGAACGAGGCCTATTCCGCCCGATGGTCGGACGGTCAGCGGCGCCTGGTCGAGCGCCTCAAGTCCGGCGCCGAGGGCTCCTGGAGCGGCCGCTACATCGGGTCCCTGGTGGCCGACTTCCACCGGACCCTCCTCAAGGGCGGGATCTTCATGTACCCGGCCGACACCAAGGCCCCCGCGGGCAAGCTCCGGCTCCTCTACGAGGCGGCGCCTCTGGCCTTCCTCTGCGAGCACGCGGGGGGCGGGGCCTCGGACGGCAAGCGGGACATTCTCTCGCTGCAGCCTACCAGCCTCCATCAGCGAACCCCCCTCTACCTGGGATCGAGGGAGTTCGTGGAGCTGGCCGAGCGGGTGCTGGCCGAGTCCGAGGCCTAGGAACGGCCCGGCCCGCCGTCCCTCGACCCTCGGGCGCCCTCCCGAGGTTCCGAGCGGTCCGAGGAGGCACCGAGGGGCCGCCCGGGACCGGCCCTGAGTGCCGGATCGGGCGCCACCCCGGGGCACGGGAGTTACCGGATCGTCAAAAAACTGGATTCCCCGGTCGGCGATCGACGGAAATCAGATGTGGAAAACCCAGGAAAGCGCCCGAAAACCGGCCATGAACCGGGTGGACAACCTGGCATCGGTCTTGCTTCCAACCCTCCCGGTTCTTTCTGTCCGTCGGCCAACCATCCGCATGGTGCGGGGGCGCGGAGCAGAATACAGTCACCTTCATCGGACCCTAGTGGATGATGAGAAAGCTCAAGCTCTTCACCCTGGCGGCTCTCGCGGCGTTCGCCTTCGCGGCGTGCGACGAGGGGACCCAGGCAGTGACGGGCACCATCAGCGGGACTGTGTCGGCCGAGGGGCAGGGCCTCTCCGGCGTCGCGGTATCGCTCAGCTCTGGTGCCTCCACCACGACGGACGCGAGCGGGAACTTCTCGTTTGCGAACCTCGATGCCGGGACCTACACGGTCTCGATCACTCCGCCGTCGGACGCGACGTTCTCGGCGACCTCCCAGTCGGCAACCATCTCGACCCAGGGTCAGGTGGCCACCGTCAGCTTCAGCGGCTCCTTCGTCCGCACCTCCTCGATCTTGGGTAACGTCGCCGTCGCCGGCGTCGGCTCCCTGAGTGGGGTGACGGTCACGCTGTCGGGCGCCGGCTCGGGCTCGACGACCACGGATGCCGCTGGTCAGTACGCCTTCTCGGGGCTGCGCTCCGGCACCTACACGGTGGCCATCAGCGGCTTCGATGCTACCAAGTACCAGTTCTCGACGGCGTCGCAGAGCGTCACGGTGTCCGCGGGTGAGGCCGAAGTGGTGAGCTTCTCCGGGACGCAGCTGGCCAACGCGATCGTCCGCGGTATCCTGTACCTCGACGAGAACGACAAGAACGACGTGTATGATGGCGCGGCGCTCGAGAACAACCTCGAGGCGGCCAACGTCCTCATCACGCTGACCGGCCCTGGCGTGGGTCAGACCCAGACCACGCAGACCGACTCGACTGGTTCGTACGAGTTCACCGACCTCGTGGCCGGTAACTACCAGGTCGAGATCAACTCCGCGGATCCGGACATCCCGTCCTTCGCGGCGTTCGGCGGCACCAGCGACACCGAGGCCCTCGCGGTTTCGGCCGGCGCAGCCGCCACGGTCAACTGGCCGTTCGACATCGTCCAGCAGACGGTCTCGGTGTGTAGCTTCACCGGTATCGACTCGGTCAGCCCGGGCCACAACCCGGTCGCCGGTTCGACCATCAAGCTGTATCCCACCGAGGCGGACGCGATCAGCGACATCAACGCGTTCGGCACCAAGGTCACGGACGCCACGGGCTGCGTGGACTTCACCTTCGCCCGTGCGAACGACGCCAGCCCGCAGCCGGGTCTGACGGACCACATCGTCTTCGCGCAGTACTTCGGCAACCCGAACGGGCTGCTCACGCTCAACGGTGAGACCCGGATCGAGACTGCCTACGATCCCACCAGCAGCATGGATCTGGCGTCGGACACGTTCGACGTCCTGAACTCCGAGGTTCGGATCCAGTTCGACGCCACCACGATCAACGGCGTCGACACGCTGAACGGCTGGAACTGGAGCGCCTTCAACGACACCACGGCGTCGGCCCGGAAGTCCGGGGTGACCAACGCCGCCGGTGTGGCGACCATGTGGGATACGATCGGCTCCGCTTCGCTGCCGATCACGTACTACGTGCGTCTGGCCGAGGGTATCGGTAGCCAGCCGGCTCCGGCGGGCAACCAGCTCTTCAACCAGACCCCGGATCCGGATGCGCCCGCTACGGGAGCGACCCGGTATCTGAAGTTCACGCACGACGGCTTCCAGGGCCCCGGCACCAGCAACTTCCTGGGCACCGAGGAAGTCCGGTTCCTGACGGCGGACATCGTCGTCCGGATCCACCACGAGGCCGATGACTCGCTCGTTGACCCGATCTTCACGGGCGGCGACGACATCACCAACGTGGACGAGATCGAAGTGTCGCTGTGGTACCTGCCGTCGAGCGGCGCTGCGCCGGTCCTCGTGACCTCGGCCAGCCCGGGCCCCGGCGTGAACACGGTGACCTTCAACAGCTTCTTCACGGACACCTCGTACGCCGTGACCGCGCATCCGCTGGCGCTCGGTGGTTCGAAGGTCGTGTTGAACGACACGATCCAGTCTGTGACGGATTGGGGTGGCCAGAGCTTCCAGGCCGACCTGTGCCCGCTGCAGGGCAACACCAGCGGCCTCGCTGGGTGCTCGACGTTCGCCTACAAGTACGACAACACCTCGCTGACCGGCGTGGTGCGTGCGGCGGACGGCACGGACGCGGATGGCATCCATGTCCACATCACGCCCGATCCGATGCTGATTCAGCCCAACGTGACGGACACCACGCTGACGGTCAGCGGCGGGTCCTACTCGCTGGGTGGCCTGGTCGAGGGCGTCTACCACGTCGAGGTCGCCGACTCGGTGACCGCGACCGGTGACTCGATCTGGTCGTTCTTCGGAACGAATGCCTCGTCCAAATCGGCTGAGCTCGAGGGCAATGCCGACAACGACATCGTGAACTTCACCGCTACGCGGATGGACACGAAGATCCTCGGTGTCGTGGTCAACGATCGTGACGCGGACGGTGACGTCCGTGATCCGAACGAGGCCTTGGGCGGCGTCACGCTGACGCTGTACAAGGGCGCGATCAGCGCGGACTCGGTCGTCGGCACTGCCACGTCCGATGCGAACGGCAACTACGCGTTCGACAAGCTCCGCGAGGGTCTGTACTTCGTGAAGGCCGATGCGTCCAGCGCGCTGACGGCTGCGACCGTGCTCCGCACGATCTCGGCTGGTGGTGTGGTGGCGGACACGGCCCGTGTGACCACCGGTGCGACGACCACTGGTCTGGGTGGCAACCTCACCCGCCAGGTCGGTGACACCGCCGTGACGACCACGGGTCTGCCCGTTCTGCCGCGCTGGGACTACAGCCAGACGCAGGGCAACTTCGTGACCCCGTCGCACTTCACCTTCCTGTACGACAACACGACCGCTCGCGGTACGATTGTCGACGGTGCCGCTGCTCCGGTGGCCGGCATGACGGTGACGCTGCGTCGCTGTAAGGACTCCGCTGGTTCCACGTCGCCTCCGACGGCCGGAACCTGCACCACCTACCTGCCGGGTGCGCCGCAGAACGTGGCGACTGACGCGAGCGGCCAGTTCGTGTTCAGCAACCTGGAGGAGGGTGTGTACGAGGTGACGCCGAACCCGGTCACCGCCGGGTTCGCCACCGTGACGCCGGCCAGTCTGCTGTTCCTGATGGTCGACAACGGTGACATCGAGCAGCCCGCGGCCAACCTGGTGGCGAACTAAGCCTCAGGTCTGACCCGGCTCTCGAGCGGGAATGACGGGCCCCCGTCCGGCTTCGGCCGGGCGGGGGTTTCGTCTTTCTACGACCCCCGCCGACCCACGACGTCAAGTGTTTCCTCCAACCCGTCGGGAAGCGGTAACGCAGCCGTAAACGGGGGCCTTCCTCCCGTTCACTCCGACCCCCCCGTTACATAGCTTTAGATGCTGCTCAGTGGCTGCCTCCCCCCTTGCAGCCCTGACACGGAGACCCCGCGGACGACGGCCCTTGTCCGGTGTCCGCTTATCCAGAAAAAAGGAGTGATGGAGCGATGCGGCTCAAACGTCTGTGCGGACGGATGGGGCTGCTGATTCTCGCGCTCGGGCTTCTGCCCGGCGTGGGAGCAGCTCAAAGCGTGACCACCGCGACCGTCAGCGGTCGAGTGACCGGTCCGGACGGGACCGGCGTCACCGCGGTGGAGGTGGTCGTGACGAACCTCGCCACGGGATTCACCAAGGCGACGCTCACCGGGGACAACGGCGTCTATGTCGTTCCCGGTCTCCAGGTGGGTGGTCCCTACCGGGTCAGCGTCTCGGCCCTTGGATACGCGACGCAGGAGCGGAGCGGGTTCACGCTCACGCTCGGCCAGAACCTCTCCCTGACCTTCCAGCTCGCCGTGCAGGCGGTGCAGCTCGAGGGGCTCGAAGTCACGGCCACGGCGACGCGGGAGCAGGTGATCAACCCCGCTCGCACCGGTGCCGAACAGCTCGTGACGGAGAACCAGCTGCGCACGCTGCCCACCATCACCCGCAACTTCACCGACTTCATCGCGCTGAGTCCGCTGACCAGTGGCGCCTCGGTGGGTGGTCAGAACAACCGCTTCAACAACATCCAGATCGACGGTGCGGTCTCCCAGGACCTCTTCGGCCTCGGTGCCACCGGGCAGCCCGGCGGCCAGGCCGGAGCCCGCTCCATCTCGATCGAGGCGGTCAAGGAGTATCAGGTGCTGGTGGCGCCCTACGACGTCCGCCAGAGCGGCTTCACCGGCGGGCTCATCAACGCGGTGACCAAGTCCGGCACCAACGACGTGCATGGGTCCGCGTACGCCTACTACCGGAACGAGAGCTTCCTCCGGGAGACCTTGGATGTGCGGGGGCAGACGTTCTCCGCCCCGGGCGAGTTCACCAACCGCCTGCTGGGAGCTACCGTCGGCGGCCCCCTGGTCCGGGACAAGGTGCACTACTTCCTGTCCGGCGAGTTCGAGACGCAGGATTCCCCCGCGGGCGGGCTGGCCCTGGGGCGTGACCCGGTCACGCAGACCGGCATCGCCGACGCGGACGCCGCCCGCTTCGTGCAGCTCCTGCAGAGCCAGGGAGCCAGTGCGGGCGAGGGCGGCCCCTTCACGGTCGAGAACCCCAACCGCAACCTGTTTGCGCGCATCGACGCCCAGCTGAACGCCAACCACGTGCTCACCCTGCGGCACAACTACGTGCGTGCCGAGGACGATGTCACGGTCAACCGGTTCCCGGGCTCGAACTACTCGTTCGACTCGAACTTCTACTTCTTCGGGTCGACGACCAACTCGTCGGTGGCCCAGCTCAACTCGCAGTTCGGGAAGTACTACAACGAGTTGACCTTCGGCCGCACGGACATCGAGGACCGGCGCACCCCGCGGGAGCGCTTCCCGGTGGTGCAGGTGAGCGTGCCCAACCAGGCGGGCACCGGCACCAAGCGTCTGATCGCGGGCGCGGAGTTCTTCTCGCAGGGCAACGAGCTTGATCAGACCAGCTGGGAGATCACCGACAACGTGACCTTCTCGGCCGGTGATCACCGCCTCACCTTCGGGGCGCAGAGCCAGTGGTACAGCTTCCGCAACCTGTTCGCGCCGGGCATCACCGGCGAGTGGACGTTCAACTCGCTGGACGACCTGGCGGCCGGTACGCCGAGCTCCTACCGGCGCGGCGTGCCCTACCGGCCGGGCCTGGACCTGAATGCGCGCTTCACCGTGAATCAGCTGTCCGCGTACGGGCAGACGGAGTGGACGGTCCGGCCGAACGTGGTGTTCACGGCAGGGCTGCGCTACGACGTACCGCTGGTGGGAGACAAGCCGGAAGCGAACGCCGACGTGGCCGCCGCCTTCGGTCGCAGCACCGACGAGGTGCCGTCGGGCAACGGGATCATCTCTCCGCGCCTGGGCTTCAACTGGGACGTCTTCGAGGACCAGAGCCTGCAGGTGCGTGGTGGCGCCGGCATCTTCACGGGCCGCTATCCCTACGTGTGGCTGTCGAACCTGTACAGCAACACCGGGCGCTTCCAGGTGACCATCAACTGCTCGGCCTCTGGTTCGAACATGCCGGCCTACACCCTGGACCCGGACAACCAGCCCACGACCTGCGCCGCGGGCGGCACGCCGGCACCCCCGCTGGCCGTGATCAACGTGGTGGATCCGGACTTCCAGTGGCCGCACGCCTGGCGCTTCAACCTGGGTGCGGACAAGCAGCTGCCCTACGGTCTGGTGGCTACCGCCGACTTCCTCTATACGAAGTCCGCCAAGCAGATCCTGCTGCGTGAGCTGAACGTGAACTTCGCCTCGCCCGTGACCACGACCCAGGGCGGGCGGCCGGTCTTCGGCACCATTGCGGCGGGTGCGATCGCCGACGGTGCGGACAACCGCAGCGTGGCTTCGCCCAACCGCATCAACTCCACGGCCGGTCTGGCGGTGGTGGAGCTGGGCAACAGCGACCAGGACCGGTCCTGGAGCAGCACGCTGCAGCTCCAGAAGCGGTATGCGGACGGGTATGAGCTGAACGGCTCCTACACCTACGCGCGGGCGGAGGACCTGAGCGGCCTCACGTCGTCGATCGCGACGTCGAACATCGGGTTCAACCCGGTGCAGGGCAGCCCCAACGACCCCGTCTTGTCGACGTCCGACTACGAGACGCGCCACAAGGTCGTGCTGAGCGGGCTGGTGGACCTGGGGCAGTACGTGAGCTGGTCGTGGTTCTACATCGGCAACTCGGGCGGGCGCTACAGCTACGTCTACGACGGTGACGTGAACGCGGACGGCTTCGAGGCGTCCTACGCCAGCAACCGCTTCAACGACCTGCTCTACGTGCCCTCGGGCCCGGGCGACATCACGCTGACGGATCCGGCGGACTGGAACGTGCTCAACGCCTTCATCGAGAGCGAAGCCTGTCTGGCGGAGAACCGGGGACAGATCCTGACCCGTAACGTCTGCCAGGGTCCCTGGCAGAACCGGGTCGACACGCGCTTCACCTTCAAGGTGCCGACCGTGACGGGACAGCGTGCCGAGATCACGCTCGACGTCTTCAACGTGCTCAACCTGTTGAACCAGAGTTGGGGCATCAGCGAGGGGCCGCAGTTCGCCGGGCTGGACCTGCTCCAGCTGCGCGGCTGGGACACGGCCAACAACCGCGGGATCTTCCGCCCCACCGGGCGGCTGCGGTTGGACGACGACGGCAACGCGGACCCGCTCAGCGTCTTCGACCTGAGCTCCCGTTGGCAGATGCAGCTGGGCGTGCGCTACGCCTTCTGATCGAGAGGTAGTACGAAGTGTGACGGCCCCGGGGGAGACCCCGGGGCCGTTTTGCTTGGGGCGCCCGTTCCATCGGTGCGGGAGGGGAGGGGATGTCGGTGGGGTTGCGGAGGGGAGAGGGGCCCCGGCGCGCTCCGACCGTC
The DNA here is from genome assembly GCA_041390105.1 of Gemmatimonadota bacterium. Taxonomy (NCBI): domain Bacteria; kingdom Pseudomonadati; phylum Gemmatimonadota; species Gemmatimonadota bacterium. The sequence continues at coordinate 870,310 of JAWKQO010000001.1, read as the reverse complement.
AGTCGGCGCCCAGACGGGCCGCCTCGGCGTCGAACTCCCGGAGCAGGGTCTGCTTCTCGTCCCAGGGCAGGAAAGCGCTCTCGAAGCCCATGCGCGCCAGGCGCACCAGCTCCGTCCAGGAGAAGGCGAGGTGGTCGTGGGCCAGCACGTACTCGTCGGTGACCGTGGTACCGCTGATGAGGCGGTTGTCCGTGCAGAGGCTCAGGACCAGGTCGGCGTCGAAGTAGCTGCGCAGCGGATGGTCGTCGTAGGAGGGGACGGCCCGGGTCTGCACGTTGGAGGTCAGGCAGACCTCGATGGGGATCCGGAAGTCCCGCATGTAGCGCAGCAGGTCCAGGTCCTCGTACAGGCGGGTGCCGTGACCGATGCGGTTGGCCCGGCAGTAGTGCAGCGCCTGGTGGATGGACTCGGGGCCGTAGGCCTCTCCGGCGTGGATGGTGGTGGCCATGTTCTTGTTGATGACCGTGAAGAACGCGTCCTTGTGCTTCTTGGCCGGGTAGTTGTACTCGGCCCCGGCCAGGTCGAACGCCACCACCCCGCGGCCCTTGAAGGCCACCGTCAGATCTGCGAGGTCACGTGAGGTCGCAGGGTCCATGTTGCGGATCCCGCAGATGATGAGCCCGGTGCGGATCCCGAACTCGGCTTCCGCCCGCTGCAGACCCCGGAGCGGCGCCTCCACGGCCTCGGTCAGGGGAAGGCCCTCCTGGGTGTGCAGGATGGGCGAGTAGCGGATCTCCACGTAGCGCACGTTCTCGCGGGCGTTGTCCTCGGCCAGCTCGTAGGCGATGCGCTCCATGGCGGCAGCGTGCTGCATCAAGGACAGGGTCACCCGGAACTTGTCGAGGTACTCCTCGAGATTGTGCGCGTCCCGGGCCAGCATGAGGTTGGCCAGCTCCTCGGGATCGGTGGAGGGGAGGGGGATTCCACGCTCCGAGGCCAGGTCGATCATGGTGGCCGGCCTCAAGCTGCCGTCCAGGTGCACGTGGAGCTCGGTCTTGGGGAGGCGCTGCAGCCGGTCGCGCAAAGGGGTGTGGGGTTGAAGGGTGAACGCAGTGGACCGCTTCGGCCCACCTCAGCAGCCTGGTGGCAGCCCCGCCGCCTGGAGTCCCTGTTCGACGTCGACCAGAGGCGCCGGGTACTCGCCTGAGAAGCAGGCGTTGCAGAACGGTCCCGCCTGCCGCACCGCGTTGTTCATGCCGTTCAGGGAGAGGTAGCCCAGGGAATCGACACCGAGGGTTCGAGCGATGTCGGCGACCTCCAGGCGCGAACCGATGAGCTCGTCCTGGCTGGGCATGTCGATCCCGTAGAAGCACGGGTGGCGGACGGGCGGGCTGGCGATGCGGAAGTGCACCTCGCGCGCTCCGGCAGCCCGGATGAAACGTACCAGGCTCTTGCTGGTGGTACCGCGGACCAGGGAGTCGTCCACCACGATCACGCGGCGGCCGTGCAGGACCTCCCGCACGGGGTTGTATTTGATGCGGGCTCCGAAGTCGCGGTCCGCCTGGGAGGGGCGGATGAAAGTGCGGCCCACGTAGTGGTTGCGAAGCAGGCCCAACTCGTAGGGGATGCGGCTCTCCTCGGCGTAGCCCAGTGCCGCGGAGTTGGCCGAGTCGGGCACGGCGATCACGCAATCGGCGTCGACCGGGTGCTCGCGGGCGAGCTGGCGGCCGAAGGCGCGCCGGGCCCGGTCCACGCTCATGCCCCAGATGCGGGAGTCGGGGCGCGCGAAGTACACCAGCTCGAAGATGCAGGGAGAGGGTCGTGCGGCAGCGGGCAGGGAACGCAGCCGCGTCAGCCGTGAACCCTGGATCTTCAGCACCTCGCCGGGTTCGATGTCGCGGATGTACTCGGCCCCGATGATGTCGAGCGCGCAGGTCTCCGAGGCGACGATGTGTCCGTCGCCCTTCTTGCCCAGGACCATGGGACGGAAGCCCCGGGGATCCCGCACGGCGTAGAGGGTCTCGCCCACGCTAATGACGAGCGAGAAGGCCCCCTCGAGCTGTGTGAGGGCATCGTCGATCTGGCCCTCCACGGAATGGTGCCGGGAGCGGGCGATGAGGTGGACGATGATCTCCGAGTCGCTGGAGCTCTGGAACAGCGCGCCCTCGGAGACGAGGCGCTGCCGGAGCTCGAGCTGGTTGGTGAGGTTGCCGTTGTGGGCGATGGCCAGGTGCCCTTCCGCGTAGCGGACCACGATGGGCTGGGCGTTCTGCAGCACGCTGCCACCGGCCGTCGAATAGCGCACGTGGCCCACGGACACGCTGCCCGGAAGCCGAGCCAGCGAGTCGGCGGTGAACACGTCCGACACCAGCCCCTGGCCCTTCTGGAGGCGCGCCTCACCGCCGTCCAGCGCCACGATGCCGGCCGACTCCTGCCCGCGGTGCTGCAGGGCGTAGAGCGCCAGGTAGGCGAGCTCGGCGGCACCCGAGATGCCCGAGACCCCCACCACGCCACACTCCTCGTGCGGACGGTCGTCCAGATGGGCGGCCGCAACGTCGGCGGATGGCGGCACGGTGGGGAGGCGCATCAGCTCTCTCCGTCCAGTTGGTTCATGAGGGCACCCAAGGTTCCGTGGTAGCGTTCGGCCAACGCGTCCGTGGCGAGGTCCACCTGGCAGCGCGGGGACGCGACCCGGAAGCCCCGGCTCCGCTCGACCACCGTTCCCAGGCGCCGGGCCGGAACGTCGTGTTGGGCCGCAGCGGACAGGACCTCGGCGACCCGTGCTTCCGGGCACGACACCACAATGCGGCCCTGGGACTCCCCGAACAGCAGTGCGGTGCCGTGGAGGTCGTCCTCCAGGGTCACGTCGACGCCGAAGGGGCGTTCCGGGTCGGCCAGCGCGCACTCCACCAGGGCAAGAGCCAGGCCGCCGTCCGAGCAATCCTGCGCCGACTCCAGTACGCTCTCCTCGGCCAGCGAGAGCATCAAGCGTTGCAGCGCGCGCTCGGCCAGCAGGTCCACCTCCGGGGGCATGCCCACGACCTGGCCGCGATGGTGAGCCGCGTACTCCGAGCCGCCCAGCTCCCCCCGGTTGGTCCCCAGGAGCAGGATCGCGTCCCCCTCCGACCGGAAGCCGGAGTGGAGCGTGCGCTCCACGTCCTCGATCACGCCGACCATCCCGATCACCGGGGTGGGCAGGATGGCCACGCCGTCGGTCTCGTTGTAGAAGGAGACGTTGCCGCCCGTGACGGGCGTCTCGAACGCCGTGCAGGCCTCGGCCATGCCGAGGACGGCCTCCCGGAACTGGTAGTAGATGTGGGGTTTGAGCGGATTGCCGAAGTTGAGGTTGTTGGTGATGGCCAACGGCAGGGCGCCCACGCAGACCAGATTGCGCGCCGCCTCCGCAACGGCGATCTGCGCGCCGCGGCGGGGGTCCAGGTAGACGTAGCGTCCGTTGCAGTCCGTGGTGGCGGCCACAGCGCGGTTCGTTCCCCGGATGCGCACCACGCCGGCGCTCCCGCCCGGCCGCTCCACGGTGCTGGAGCGGACGGTGGAATCGTACTGGCTGTGCAGCCAGGTCTTGGCGGCCAGGTTGGGAGCGCCCGCCATCTCCAGCAGGTCGGCGGACAGGTCCCCGTCCTTCATCAGATCGGCGAGCGGGTCCGCCCGCAGGCCTGCCATATGCGCGGCCTCGACACCCTCGCGCTCGTAGGTGGGACAGCCGTCCGTCAGCGGCAGCGCCGGGATGTCCGCCACCACCGTGCCGTGTTCCAGGATGCGGAAACGGCCGTCATCGGTGACCGTGCCCACCACGGCGGCCTCCAGCTCCCACTTCTCCAGGATCTTGCGGACCTCGTCCTCGCGGCCGAGCTCGGCCACCACCAGCATGCGCTCCTGGGATTCGGAAAGCAGGATCTCGTACGGGGTCATGCCCGATTCACGCACGGGCACGTCCGCGATCTCCAGCGCGATGCCGTTTCCGGCGCGCCCCGCCATCTCGGAGGCGCTCGAGGTGAGGCCCGCCGCGCCCATGTCCTGGATGCCGGTGATGTGACCGCTCTTGATCAGCTCCAGCGACGCCTCCAGCAGGAGCTTCTCGGTGAACGGGTCGCCCACCTGAACCTGGGGACGGCTGTCCTGCGAGTCCTCGCTCAGCTCCTCGCTGGCGAAGGTGGCGCCGTGGATGCCGTCGCGACCGGTGCGGGCGCCCACCGCCATCATGGAGTTGCCGACACCGGCGGCCTCGCCCTTGATGAGGTCGTCATGCCGCATGAGGCCCAGGCACATGGCGTTGACGATCGGGTTGCCGTCGTAGCCCGGGTCGAACTGGACCTCGCCGCCGATGTTGGGGATGCCCACGCAGTTGCCGTAGTCCCCGACGCCTTTGACCACACCGCCGAACAGGTAGCGCACCCGAGGCGAGTCCAGCGTTCCAAAGCGTAGGGAATCGAGCACGGCGATGGGCCGCGCGCCCATGGTGAAGATGTCCCGCAGGATGCCCCCGACCCCGGTCGCTGCACCCTGGTAGGGCTCGACTGCGGACGGATGATTGTGGGACTCGATCTTGAAGGCGAGGGCATAGCCGTCGCCGATGTCGATCACGCCCGCGTTCTCACCCGGTCCCTGGATCACCCAGGGCGCCTTGGTGGGGAGCAGGCGCAGAAGGCGCTTGGAGTTCTTGTACCCACAGTGCTCGGACCACATGGCGCTGAAGACACCGAGCTCCGTGAAGGTGGGATCGCGCCCCAGGATCCCCCGGATGCGTTCGAACTCGTCGGGGCTGAGACCGTGGTCGGCAACCAGCTCCGGCGTGATCTCGGGATCGCCGGGACGAGGGAGGGGCGGAGAGACGAGCGTGGCGTCAGTCACGGTGCGGGGCGGTTCCGGGTTCAGGTTCGCACGAGAGAGGAGAGCAGGGACGTGAAGATCCCGCGGCCGTCGGTGGAGCCCAACAGAGCCTCCATGGCGCGTTCCGGATGGGGCATCATGCCCATCACGTTCCCACGTTCGTTCAGGATGCCGGCGATGTAGCGGGCGGACCCATTGGGGTTGTAGGCACCGGCCTGCCCGCCGTCTGGCGTGCAGTAGCGGAAGGCGACCCGCCCTTCACTCTCCAGGCGGTCGAGCGTGGCCGCGTCGGCGTGGTAGTTTCCATCCGCGTGCGCGATGGGAATGCGCAGCACCTGGCCCGGCTGGTAGTCCGACGTGTAGAGGGAGTCGCCGCTCTCGACGCGGAGCCAGACATCCCTGCTGTTGAAATGGCGATGATCGTTGCGCAGGAGAGCCCCCGGCAGCAGTCCGGACTCGCACAGGATCTGGAAGCCGTTGCAGATGCCCAGCACCGGGCCTCCACGCTCGGCGAAGCGGATGACGGCGTCCATGATCGGGCTGAAGCGCGCGATGGCGCCGGGACGCAGATAATCGCCGTAGGAGAAGCCGCCCGGGAGCAAGACCACGTCCGCGTCTCCCAGGTCGGTTTCCCGGTGCCACACGAACGTGGGCACGGCGCCCACCATCTTGAACGCATGGTAGGCGTCGTAGTCGCAGTTGGAGCCGGGGAAGGTGACGACGGCGGCACGCAGGCTCATACGGGCTCCGCGACGGCGATCCGTTCCACCTCGAAATCCTCGGTGACCGGATTGGCCAGCAAGCGGCGGGACATGTCCTCGGCGGCCTGACGCGCATCCGCCTCACTGGATGCGTTCAAGCGCACTTCGATGGACTTGCCCACCCGGCAATCCTGCACACCACCGAATCCGAGCGAATTGAGCGCGTGGTGGATGGCCTTGCCCTCCGGGTTCAGGAGGCCGGGGCGCGGGCTCACTCGGATCTCTACCAGGTACTCGGTCACGAAAGGTCCTCCACGGAGTCGGCGGGGCGGGTCGGTTCGGTGCGGCGGCTGGAGCCGTACGATTCGTAGTCCACGGGACGCTGTGCTTCCGCCACGCTCTCCTGGTCGAGCAACGGGTCGCGGTCCGGCAGGCGGTCCAGCAAGCCCAGCACGAAGCTGCGGAGCAGACCGCTGAGTGTGTAGGCGGCCAGCGCGGGGAAGAAGTAGTAGCGGGGTACGGTGATGGCCAGCGCCACGCCGGCCGCCATCAGGGCGGCACTCAACGCACCGGTCCAGGAGCGGAGATTGATGCGGGGCACCACCGCGTAGGGCACGTGGCTCAGCATGAGCACCGAGACCATGACCACCATGGTGGCCAGGACCTCGGGTGATGCCCACCCCTGCAGGTAGGTCTGGAAGAAGGGGGTCTGGCTGAACGGGTAGAACGTGGCCAGCAGCATGCCTCCCGACGGGGAAGGCAACCCAAGGAAGTGCTTATGCGCCTTGCCGCCCTGCTCGATGTTGAAGCGGGCCAGACGGATCACCACGGCGGCCACGTGCGTGAAGGGCACCAACCATCCCCACCCCTCCGAGAAGAAGACCGCGTACATCAAGTAGGCCGGCGCCACACCGAAGGAGATGGCGTCGACCAGCGAGTCGAGCTCCGCCCCGAACCGCGAGCCGGTGCGCGTGAACCGCGCGATGCGCCCGTCCAGATTGTCGGTGATGGCGGCGAAGACGATGAGCCAGGCCGCCAGGATGGCGTTGCCCCGGTCGGCCAGCACGATGGCATAGAGGCCGAAGAAGAGGTTGGCCAGTGTAAACGCCGACGGCAGGATCAGGATGCCGCGTTGCAGTCCGGAATCGCGCTTCAAGATCACGGTCGAAGTGTCCCCCGTTCAGGCAGCGGGTGCAGGCATGCGTGCGACCACGGTTTCTCCGGCGCGGACCCGCGTCCCCACCTCGACCAGCACAGGCCAGTCGGCCGGCAGGAACAGGTCCACCCGGGACCCGAAGCGGATCAACCCGATGCGTGCGCTTCGTTCTACCCCCTCGCCCACGACGGGATCGGTGACGATGCGCCGCGCGACCAGTCCAGCGATCTGACGGACCAGCAGCCGGCCGCGCTCGGTCTCGAAGCCGAGGGTCGCCCGCTCGTTGGCCTCGCTGGCCTTGGGTTCCCAGGCAGCCAGGTACAGACCCGGATGGTAGTCCTTGAGCGCCACGGTACCACGCGCCGGCGCCCGCTGCACGTGCACGTTGAAGACGGAGAGGAAGATGGAGACGCGCACGGCCTCGCCGCCGATGAAGGTCGGCTCCGGCATCCGCACGATCTCGATCACGCGGCCCTCGGCGGGCGCCACCACGGCGTCGGCCTCGCCGACCGGCGCGGGCAGGGGATCGCGGAAGAACCAGAGCGAGAACAGGCCGAAGGCCGCGGCCAGCGCGGCCAGCGTCATGAGGACCGGACCGGCGGCGGCCGCCCAGGACTGCAGCGAGCGGGCAGCGTGCGCCAAGACGCTCCCGAGGAGCAGGCCGCCCACGACGAACGGGATGCCCTCGGGTGCGAGTCTCATGCTTCCCCCTGGGTCCGGGGGGGCTCGAAGTCGGTCAGCGCTGTGCCCGTGAGCCGCTGGAAGATCTCCAGGTAGCGAGCGGTGGTGCGCTGCACCACCTCGGGCGGCAGCGGCGGCGGGGGTGGCTGCTTGTTCCAGTCGAGTCCGTCCAGGTGGTCGCGGACCGGTTGCTTGTCCAGAGAAGGTGGCTGCGTGCCTGCGCGGTAGTGCTCGGCCGGCCAGAAGCGCGACGAGTCCGGGGTCATGACCTCGTCGATCAGGCGCAGCACTCCGGAAGCGTCGTGGCCGAACTCGAACTTGGTATCCGCCAGCAGAATGCCGCGCCGGGACGCCGTCTCGGCTCCGAACCCGTAGATCTCCAGCGAGAGCGCCCGCAACGTGTCGGCCGTCTGGGCGCCCACCGCCTGCCGGACGCCCTCGAAGGGGATGTTCTCGTCATGGCCGCTGGTGGCCTTGGTGGCCGGGGAGAAGATGGGCGGGTCGAGACGGGCGCTCTCGACGAGCCCCGTCGGCAGCGGCTCGCCCGCCAGCGTGCCCGAGGCCCGGTACTCCTTCCAGGCCGAGCCGGCCAGGTAGCCTCGCACCACGCACTCGATGGGGAGAGGCGTGGTGCGCCGCACCAGCATCGAGCGTCCTTCCCACAACGACGCCGGCACAGCGGCCAGGGCCGGGACCTCCTCACGGATCACGTCGGGGTGGGCGCTCAGGAGGTGGTGGCGCACGCGGCTGCCCAGACGATCCAGCCACCAGGCGGTGATCTGGGTGAGGACCACCCCTTTGTAGGGAACGCCCTCCGCCATCACCACGTCGAAGGCGCTCACCCGGTCACTGGCGACCATGAGCAAACGCTCGGCGTCCACCTCGTAGACCTCCCGCACCTTGCCCCCATGGACCCGAGGCAAGGGCAGGGTGGGTCGCACCAGCGCTTGGGGAAGCGAGGTCATACCCGCACCTCCGCGGCCGGAACGCTCTGCCCCTGCAGTCGCTCCGCCCAGGCCTCCAGGGTCGGCGCCACCTCGTCGTCCAGGAAGTCCTCCACCTGCTTGGGCGCCCGGCCCACGAAGCGTCTCGCGTCGACCAGGGCGTCGATCTCGGCGGCGCTCAGTCCGAAGGCCTCGTCTGCGGCGATGCGCGCGCTGAGATCGTTGTGCGTTCCTCCGGCCTTCAGGTGGGCCGCCGCGGCATGCGCGTGTTGGCGGATGCGCTCGTGCAACTCCTGTCGACTGCCGCCCCTCTGCACTGATGCCATCAGGACCGACTCCGTGGCCATGAAGGGGAGCTCCTCGGCCAGATGTCGACCGATCATGGCGGGATGGACCACGAGACCGTCCGTGACGTTCTCGGCGAGCACCAGCATCCCGTCCGTGGTGAGGAAGGCGTCCGGAATGGAAAGGCGGCGGTTGGCCGAATCGTCCAGGGTGCGCTCCAGCCACTGGGTGGCGGTGGTGTAGGCCGGGTCGGCGGACAGCGCGATCACGTGGCGGGCCAACGCGCAGATGCGTTCGGAACGCATGGGATTGCGCTTGTAGGGCATGGCCGAGGACCCGATCTGCTCACGCTCGAACGGCTCCTCCACCTCGCGCAGATGGGCCAGCAGCCGCAGGTCGTTGCCGAGCTTGGAGAGCGACTGGGCGATGCCGGAGAGCGTGGCCAGCACGGCCGCGTCCGTCTTGCGCGTGTAGGTCTGGCCGGTGACCGCGAAGCGCCGGTCGAAGCCCATCTTCTCGGCCACGCGCCGGTCGAGCTCCTCGACCCGGTCGCCACGTCCGTCGAAGAGTTGGAGAAAGGAGGCCTGCGTTCCCGTGGTGCCCTTCACGCCGCGGAAGCGCAGCGTGTCCAGGCGGAAGGCCAGCTCCTCTAGATCCAGCAGGAGATCCTGGATCCACAGCGTGGCCCGCTTGCCCACCGTGGTGGGCTGCGCCGGCTGGAAGTGCGTGAAGCCCAGCGTGGGCAGCGCGCGGTGTTCGCGCGCGAAGCGCGCCAGCGACGCGACGGTGCGCACCAGCCGACCCGCGAGCAGCAGGAGCGCGTCCCGGTGCAGCACCAGGTCGGTGTTGTCGCCCACGTACGCGCTGGTCGCTCCCAGGTGCACGATTCCCTTGGCGGTGGGGGCGGCGTCGCCGAAGAGGTGCACATGCGCCATGACATCGTGGCGGAAGCGGCGCTCGTACTCCGCGGCGCGCCCGAGGTCGATGTCGTCCAGGTGCGCGGCCATCTCGGCCAGCGCTCCCTCGGGAATGTCGAGCCCCAGCTCCCGCTGCGCTTCCGCCAGCGCGAGCCACAGGCGCCGCCAGGTTCCGTAGCGGCGACGCGGAGAGAAGATCTCCTGCATGGCCGCCGACGCATAGCGATCGCCCAACGGGTGGTGGTAGCGGTCGAGCTCCTCGCCCATCAACGGACTCTCAGGTCGTAGGTGATGTAGCGGCCGCCGCGCTCATAGATGAGCCGCAGTCCGCCGCCTCGACGAACGACATCCTCCAACGCAGCCGAGGCTTCCTCGGCCGTTGTGATCACCGCCTGGTTGACCCGTCGGATCACGTCTCCCGATGTGAGCCCCAAGCGCGCGGCCGTGGTTCCCCCCACCGCCGTCACCAACGCTCCTTCTTCACTTGCGAGCCCCAACTCCGCCTGGATGGCGGACGTGACCGTGATCAGCTCGAGACCGTCCAGTGCGGTGATGCGTGGCGCTGAAGCGGAAGGCAGGGTCGTGGCCGTCAGGTGCACGGCGTCCCGCATGCCTTCGACCTCCAGGGTGACCTCGTCACCTGCGCGCAGGTCGAGGAGCACCGCCTGATAGTCGAGGGGGCCGGTCATGGCTCGGCCGTTGGCCCGCACGATGCGGCGGCCGGCCAACAAGCCCGCCTGCGCTGCGGGGGAGCCCCCGGCGACCAAGGCGATCTCGACGCCGCTGGTGCGGCCCCACTCGTCTGCCTCGGCGGCCTGAACCCGCAGTCCCACCCAGGCACGGTCGACCCGTCCGTCATCGGACAGGTCCCGTGCGATGCGCATGGCGCGGTCGATGGGAATCGCGAAGCCCAACCCCTCGGATCCGCCACTGCGCGAGAAGATCGACGTGTTCACGCCGATCACCTCTCCGAGTGCGTTGACCAGGGGGCCCCCGGAGTTGCCCGGGTTGATGGAGGCGTCCGTCTGGATCATGCCGAGATAGAAGCCCGCGTCGGCCGCGTCCGGGACGATGTGGCGCCCGAGCGCGGAGATCACGCCTGCGGTGACGGTGGGCTCCGAGTTGGACAGCAGATTCCCGAAGGGATTGCCGATCGCGATGGCCCATTCGCCGATGAGGAGGCCCTCCGAGGTGCCCATCGGTGCGTGCGGCAGGCCTCCCTCGGACGTGCGCAGCACGGCGATGTCCGTGGTGAGGTCGACGCCCTGCAGCTCGGCCTCGATGTCCCGTCCGTCCGGGAGGGTCACGCGCAAGCGCTCCGCCCCCTCGACCACGTGGGCGTTGGTGAGGATGTGTCCGTCGGCGTCGTAGATGAAGCCCGACCCCAAGCCCGCGACGATCTGCGTGCGCCCGCCCCCGAAGAACGGATCGAAGAAGGCCGACGCCACCCGTTGGCGTCGGAGCACGTGCACGCTCACCACAGCGGGAGAGACGCGCTCGGCCGCACGCACGATCGCGGTGGCGCGCGACGCATCGATCTGTTGGGCTACGGGTGGCACCTGCGCCTGCAGGGTGTCCACCATGCCTCCCGATTCACCGTTGCCGCCGCACCCTGCGGAGGTCAAGACGGCCAGGGAAGCCAGCAGGAGTCGATGCACGTTCGCGCGCATGGTGGATCAGAGCTCCGCGCCCAGTGCTTTCCAGTCCTCCATGAAGCGCTGGAGGCCCAGGTCGGTCAGGGGGTGTTTGAGCAGCTGATAGAGCACCGAAGGCGGGATGGTGGCGCAGTCGGAGCCCAGTCGCATCGCCTCCACGAAATGGCGGGGGTGCCGGACGGAGGCCGTGAGGATCTCCGTGTCGATCCCGTAGTTGTCGTACGTCTCGCGGATCTCCGCGATCAGGGCCATCCCATCCTGGGCGATGTCGTCGAGGCGACCCACGAAGGGCGAGATGTAGGTGGCCCCCGCCTTGGCGGCCAGGAGAGCCTGCGGGCCGGTGAAGCACAGCGTCACGTTGACGCGGATGCCCTCGTCGCGCAGCTGGCGACAGGCGCCCAGACCCTGCTCGGTGAGGGGCACTTTCACGACGATGTTGTCGTGGATGTCGGCGAGACGTTTCCCCTCGGCGACCATCTGCTCGGTGCCCAGCGCCACCACCTCTGCGCTCACGGGCCCGTCCACGCTCTCACAGATCTCCTTGAAGATGACGCGGGGCTCGCGTCCGGCCGCCACCTTGGACAACAGGGACGGGTTGGTCGTGACCCCGTCGATCAGGCCGGCCTCCGCCGCGCGGCGGATCTCGCCGATGTCGGCCGTGTCCAGGAAGATCTTCATCGTTTCAAACGACTCCGGAGTTCAAGGTGAACGGGGTGGAGAGAGACGCGAGGTCAGGGGCCGCGTCTCCCGGATAACGTACGTGCGCCAGGAAGAGTCCGGAGGGGGGGGCCGGTGGCGAGGTCCGCAGGTCGTCGTCCCCGCCCAGCAGACGATCCAACTCCGCCGCCGCGCGGCGACCGCGGGCGATCTCCACCATGGTGCCTACCAGATAGCGCACCATGTGGTGCAGGAAGCGGTCGGCGCTGATGACCAGCTCCCACCCCAGGTCCCAGGGACGCCACTCGGAGCGGATGACGCGGCAGCGCTCCCCGCGCTCCGGTTGACCGGCCCGCGCGAAGGCCTTGAACGAGCGTTCGCCGAGCACCTGGCCGGCGAGCTCGGACAGGCAGGCGCCGTCGAGCGTGGCGTCCAGGGGCCAGCAATAGGGGCGGATGAACGGCGAGTGCGCGCCGGGAGCGGTGCCCACCCGGTACACGTAGGTCCGTTCCAGGGCGTCGTAGCGGGGATGGAAGGCGAGCGGTACGTCGGCGACCTGCTCGACCCAGATGTCGGCGGGCAGGAGCGCGTTGAGCGCGCGACCGAAACCTTCGGCAGTCCAGGTTCCGGGAACCAACACCGATGCGACCTGACCGGTGGCGTGGACGCCACGATCGGTACGTCCGGAGGCGAGGACGGTGCGGTGCGCGCCAGTCAGGCGCTGAACGATGCGCTCCACCTCACCCTGTACCGTCGGAGCGTCGGGTTGAAGCTGCCAACCGAAGTACCGGGTCCCATCGTAGTGGAGTGTAACGCGGAGGCGGATGTCCTCCAGGGAGCTCACCCGGGGAAAGGTAGATCGGCCCTGAGGCAAGTCAACCCGAACGCGAGCCGCGCGGTCCGCGGGTGAGTCGCGGATTCCGCGGCCCGCAGGGGGTCACGCCTGTGCGACGCGCAACCCGCTCACCGGGCGAACCAGGGCGCGCAGCTGCCAAGGGCCAGGAACAGGTGTTTGCTGGCGACGCCGGTTGAGCAGCACGATCTCGGTGGAGCGGGGGGTGAGCCGACCGATGGCGAACGGGACACGCATGTCAGTTTCCTCCGGGTCGTGAGCGACCCCGTGCAGAGTCTCAGTACTTTCGGATCACACCCACGACCACGCCTTGCACGGCCACGTCTTCGGCCGACACGACGATGGGCTGCATGGTCTCGTTGGCAGGCTGCAGTCGAATCCGGTTGCCCGGCTCGCGGTAGAGCTTCTTCACCGTCACGGAGTCCCCACCGACGAGGGCCACCACCATCTCTCCGTCGGCGGCCGTCTGCTGCGAGCTGACGACGATGTAGTCGCCGTCGCGGATCTGCTCGTCGATCATGGAGTTGCCCTCGACGCGCAGCACGTAGTTCTCCTTGCCGCGCCGGATCATGTCCACGGGCACGGAGAGCCGTTCGTGGTCGGTCACGGCCTCGATGGGAAGACCGGCCGCGACGGCCCCGAGCAGGGGAAGCTCGATGGCGGAGTTGTACTCGTCCTCCCGTACCACCTCGAGGCTGCGGCTCTCGTTGTAGGCCTTCCGGATGTAGCCTTTGCGCTCGAGGTTGCTGAGATGCTCGTGCACCGTCGCCAGGGAGGCGTAGCCGAATGCCTCGGCGATCTCCTCGAAGCTGGGTGCGTACCCGGACTCGTCGATGAACGACTCGATGTAGTCCAGGATCTCTTTCTGCCTCTTGGTCAGGGGCATGTGGGCCACTCCCTCCAGGGGTCCCGAACAAGAACCGAATAGAGGATAACCCGAAGGGACCCCGAAGCGCAACCGGCGCCCGTGCCCGGAGGTCGCGGGGAGCCGAGGGAGGGCCGGGGGTTGCCTTTTGCGCCGGACGGGGGCCTTTTCATCCGGTTGACCGGTAGCCAGAATCCCCCGGTCGGGGGCCCGGGGGGGCGCTGTGCGACTCCCGGTCCGCGGTGGGCGAAAACTGATCGGAGCCGAGCAGGAGTCGAGTGAGGCCGTTGGCGTCGAACCTTCCCGGCGGGAATACGCCGGACGGCTTTGAGATCCCGGAGCTGCCGCTCGACGACGCCCGTGACCTGTTCACGGTCCTGCAGAAGGCGCTGCGGGCCTTCCAGCTCTACGACGAGAACAACCCGGTCTACCAACGGTTCGTCCAGAACCTCCGGGTCGCGTTCGAGAAGCTGTGGACCGAAGTCGACGAGCTCCGCATCCAGATCGAGGAGGACCGCTTCCTCTGGTTCGGGGAGGAGGTCTATCGCAACGACACCCGCTCCGAGTCCCTCGCCTTCCTCTTCTACAAGGACGGCATTCGCGACGTCCAGTTCCTGAAGGGCGTCGAGCAGGAGGAATTGGAGGCGCTGCTCCGGGTGCTGCAGCGTGCGCGCTCGGTGCGGGCCGAGGGCGAGGACCTGCTGACCATCCTATGGGACGCCGACCTGCACCACCTCGAGTACCACTACGTGGATCTCCTGGCGGAGGGCGTCGAGGTCCCGGAGAAGGACCCCGGGTCGCTGGACCTGAGCGCCGCCTGGCAGGGGGAGATCGTCGAGGACGAAGCCACCTCCCAAGGTGAGGTCGCGACCGCCGCCGAGCCGGAGCCCCCCAAGGCCAAGATCGGCGCCGAGGACTTCAATCCGACCCTCTACTCCTTCGACCCGCGTGAGGTCGAGATCCTCAGGCGCGAGGTCGACCGGGAGATGCAGCGCGACATCCGCGCCGATGTGCTCTCGGCCCTGTTCGACCGCATGGAGGATCAAGGGCGTGCCGAGCGGCAGTTCCTGATCCTGGACATCTTCGGCACCCTTCTGCCCAGCTTCCTGTCCAAGGGGGAGATCAGGTCCGCCACCCTCCTCCTGGAGGGCGTGCACGCCATGCTGGCCACGCGCGGCGTCCTCTCCGAGGAGTCGGTGCGTCGGGCCAACGCGGTGCTGGACGAGGTGAGCGGGTCGGAGGCGATCGAGGAGCTGGTGTTCGCGCTGGCAGACGGCGGGATCGACGTCGGGCCCGCCGAGCTCTCGCAGTTCCTCCAGTACCTGCGCGGGGGCGCCCTGGAGCCGCTGCTGCGCGCGGCCATGGGGTCGGAGGACAAGCGCATCCGCGCCCTGCTGTTGGAAGCGGTGGCCGCCATCGGCAAGCGGAATCCGGCGGGTGTGCTCCACCTGCTCGAGGTCAAGGACGAGACGGTGCTGGCGGGTGCCTGCCGCATGGTGGGGGAGATGGCGCTGGGCGACGCCGGCCCCCGGCTGGCGGAGCTGGCCCGCCACACGTCCGCCGAGGTGCGCCTGGCCGCGGTCGAGTCCTCGGCCAAGCTCCGCGTCTCGACGGTGGCAGCCGGGTTGGAAGCGGCGCTCAAGGACCCCGATCGCGCCGTTCGCATCGCGGCGGCCCGCGGTCTCGGCGATCTGCGCTACCGTCCGGCGGCCAAGGCCCTCAAGACCGTGGTGACCGGCCGCGCCATTCGCACCGCCGACATCTCGGAGAAGATCGCGTTCTTCGAAAGCTACGGCGCCGTGGGGGGCGAGGAAGCGGTGGAGCTGCTCGGGAACCTGCTGAACAAGCGCGGCCTTCTGGGGCGCCGGGAGCCGGAGGAGATCCGGGCCGGAGCGGCGTTGGGGTTGGGTCGGGCCGGAACGCCCAAGGCGCATGAGTACCTGCGGGCCGCACAGACGGCCACCGAGCCCGTGGTGCGCAGCGCGGTGGGGCGTGCCCTGCGGATGGAGCGGGAGTAGCGTGGACGAGCGTCAGCCCCCTCACGACCGCGCGGCCGCTGCCAAGGCGCAGGAGCAGGGGCGCCACTATCTGGCGTCCCTCTACGCGCTGTTGCGCGCCCTCAAGTTCTACCCGATCGAGAACGAGACCGTCCAGCACGCGCTCGACGAGCTGCACACCTTCACCACGGGCGTGCTGGCGGAAGACGGGTCGTTGGAGCTCCGCGTGGTCGGCGAGTTCTTCTTCGTCAACGAGACCCGTCTTCGCTTGGAGCTGACCAACTACTCGACCTTCGGAAGCATCGGGAAGGTGTTCGCCGACCACGGCCTCGGAGAGGTCACGGTGTTCCAGGGCGTGCGCCGTGAGGAGTGGGCTCCTTTCCTGTCGCTGCTGCTGCGCCGCCCCCAGGGGGACGACCCCTACGAGGCGTTCATGGAAGGCGTGGAGGGGGCGCAACTCGCCAACCTGCGCTTCCGACCCGAGAGCGAGGTGCACTCGCCGGAGTCCGAGGAGGAGGAGAAGCTACAGGCGGCCAAGCGCACCTACGTACGCTCCGTGAAGGTGGCGAAGGACGTGCTCACGGACGTGCGGCTCGGCAGGGCCGTGAACGTACGCAAGGTCAAGCGCGCGGTGCAGACCATCGTGGATCAGGTGCTCTCGGACGAGCCCTCGCTCCTGGCCATGACCACGTTGCGGGACTTCGACGAATACACGTTCACGCACTCCGTCAACGTCTGCATCTTCAGCCTGGTCATCGGGCAGCGGCTGGGGCTGGACAAGCGGCAACTCTACGAGCTGGGCCTGGGCGCGCTCTTCCACGACGTCGGCAAGATGAAGATCGACTCGGCCATCATCAACAAGCCGCGTGGTCTCACCGACGAGGAGTGGGGCATCCTCAAGGAGCACCCCACCGAGGGCATGCTGTCGCTCTTCGAGATGAAGGGGTTCGCGGACATTCCGTACCGGCAGATGCTCATCGCCTACGAGCATCACATGAAGATCGATCTGACCGGATATCCGCAGAACAAGCGCCCGCGCATGCCGGCGCTGTTCTCCCGCATCGTCGCGGTCGCGGACGCCTTCGACGCCGGGACCTCGATCCGCAGCTACCAGTACGAGCCCTGGCCTGCGGACGAGGTCCTGCGGGAGATGCGAGAGAACCCGCGCCGGGGATTCGATCCACTGCTGGTGCGCGCGTTGATCAACGCCACCGGAGTGTTCCCGGTGGGAACGTTGGTGATCCTCGACACGCTCGAGATGGCGGTGGTCTCGCAGGCAAACCCCGATCCCGAGCACCTGCACCAGCCCCGCGTGGTGGTGATCTCCGACGCGATGGGCGTGCCTCGGCCGGAGACCTACATCCTGGACCTGTCGGAGCGCGACCCGGTCACGGGTGAGCCCAAGCGCTCGATCATCAAGACCACCGACCCCCAGAAATACGGGATCCGCGTCTCGGACTTCATCACCTGAGTCCGAGGGCCCCGCGACGGGCCACCGGCCAGGTGCCCGGAATCCCCCGACGTTGGGCGCCGACCGGTTCAGACGTGTTGGTCGAGTCCGTCCTCGCCCCCCTGCAGACGCTCAGCCAGGTCGGGGTCCGGGCGCGCCATGAGCGTGGCACCGCGCTCGAGCACCACCGACCCCGGCTTGGAGCCACGAGGCTTGCGCACATAGCGGCGCCGTGTCCAATCCACCGGGACCACGGCGGAGTGACGGGCGGCCGAGTGCAGGGCGGCCAGCGCTGCAGCCTCGTCCAGATCCCTTGCCGGTGGGGCCTCGTCCCGGTCCCAGCGCAACAGCACGTGTGCGCCCGGGACGCCCTGCGCGTGCAGCCAGACTTCGGCCGGGCGCGCGACGTGGAAGGTGAGCTGGTCGTTCTGGCGCGCGCCCTTTCCCACGAGGATGGCGAGGCCTCCGGAGCTGGTGTAGCGGCGGTAGGGCAGGGGCGCCTGACTCCCGGGGCGGCCCCGCGCCGAGCCGGGCACCGCGCCTCTCAGCAGAGGACGGAGCTCCTCGGGACCCCAGTGACCGCTTCGGAGTCGCTCGAGCGCTGCCGCTGCCTGCTCCTTGGCCGCGCGCGTCGCCGCGAGGCGGCCGGGGAGGTCACGCAGGGCGCGCTCCGCCTTGCGCGCCTGTGCGTACAACGCCTGAGCATTCTCCTGCGCGGTCATGCTGGGGTCGAGACGCATCTCCACGGGCTCGCCCGCAAAGCCCTCCAGCACCAGACGCTCGGCCCCGCGGGGGACCTGGTGCAGCCGGGCCAGAAGGAGGTCGGCCTGCGTGCGCATCACCTCGGCGCGCTCGGCTTTCTGCGTCTGCCGCTCCAGAGAGCGCTCCTTGCGGGCAAGCTCCTCGACCCGTTGTTCCGCCCGTCGCAGAACGTCGCTGGGAAGAGACGGCGGTGGTGGCGTTGGACCCGCGTCCAGGAGATCGGAAAGCGGGGACGAAGGCAGCGAGCCCAGCGGATGCGGGTAGGGCTGTGGCCCCGCCGGAAGGAGGAGCAGGGTGGGAGCCGGGTCCGCGCCGCGTTGCAGTGTGCGCCACAGCTCGAAGCCGCCGTCGGCGTCGAGCAGTTCCGCCGCATTGATGGGGCTGCTCCAAGCGAGCTCGCGCACCAGCGCGGTCTCCCGCTCCTCGCCGGGCAGGGAAGCGATGAACGCGTCCCACTCCGCTCTGAGCGGCGTCACCTCGGCCCAGCGTCGCCGGCTGGGCTCGGGCGGCTGGTAGCCCTCGCCCGTGGAGCGCAGCGGGTCGGCGCGCAGGGCGGCGGCAACGCGACCCCCGGACACGAGGAAGACATTCGAGCGACGCGGGATCAGCTCGATCTCCAGACGTTGTTCCCGTGGCGCGCCCCGCACGCGCCGGAGCTCCACCGTCAGTCGCCGCTCGTCCGGTGGGGAAGAGACCGCGGTCACCCGTGCGGGGAGGCTACGACTCCCCGGGTACGGCTCGGTGGCAGCACGCCACAGCACGGACGGTTCCGGCCCGTCCAGCCGGATCTCCAGCGTGCCGGTGCGGAAGAAGGCGTACGCTGCCGGCGCGGAGCGGTCGAAGTAGAGCGCGCGCAGGCGTGCGTCACCCAGGCGGCGGCCCAGCTCGCCGGCGACGGCGCGGACGAGCACCGAGTCCCATCGAGACGACATGGGTGCAACCTTCGCAGGTAGAGCGACCGCGGCCAAGGGACGGTCGCCGCTTCCCGGGGGCGCTTGATCCGCCGTGGGGAGGCCACGTAGCCTGGTGCCGTGTACGCACGTCGCTGGAGCCGAACACGCAGGCACCGGAGAGCCGCTTGACCGACCCCTCGTCGACCACAGGAGAGCCGTTGCACCCCCTTCTGCAGCGGGCTGCAGAGGGAGAGTTGCCTCCCTGGGCGGTGGCGGGCGAGAAGCGGCGGGCGCACATGCAACGGGTGCGCGCGCTGATGCGCGCCTGGGCGCAGGACCTGGGCTTGCCCCCGCGGGAGGTCGACCGCTGGGCGGCGGCGGGGCTCCTTCACGACGCGCTGCGGGAAGCCGAACCGGAGTCGCTGCGCCCGCTGCTGGCGGGCGCGCTCGCTGCCCTGCCCGGGCCGGTCCTGCACGGTCCGGCAGCGGCCCAGCGCCTCGCTGCAGAGGGAGTGGCCGACGCCTCGCTGATCCGGGCGGTTGCCTTCCACACCCTGGGCCATCCGGAGTTCGACGCCTTGGGCATGGCGCTTTCGGCCGCAGACTTCCTCGAACCGGGGCGCACGTCGCTGGCGGAGCTGCGCGATCCCCTCCGCAACCGGATGCCGGGGGAGCTCAGGAAGGTGATCCGGGAGATCATGGCGGCCCGGCTGCGGCACCTGCTCGCGCGCGGCCAACCGGTCTCCGACTTCTCGATCCACTGCTGGAACGCGTTGGTGGAGAGCGATGCGTAGTCGGCTGACTCAGCTCGGGATCCTGGTGGCGCTGTTGGCGGTGGGGACGCTGTTGGGGTCGGCCCTGGCCCAGTTCCTCCAGCCCGAGCCCACTCCTGCTCCGGAAGCGGTGGCCCCGCTGCAGGAGCGCGTGCGGGTGGAGGTGCTGAATGGGGGAGGGCGTTCCGGGGTGGCCCGCACGGCCACCGAGGCGCTGCGCAGCGCCGGCTACGATGTGGTCTCCTATCAGAACGCCGAAACCTTCTCGGAGGAGCCCTCCGTAGTGACGGACCGCGTGGGGCGCCCCGAATGGGCCCGCCGGGTGGCGGAGGTCCTCCGGATCGACTCCGTCGTGAGCGTTCCCGATTCCTCCCGCCTCCTCGAGGTCACGGTCCGCCTGGGGATCGATTGGGTCCCGGACGCGGTAGCTCCAGCGGACACCGGCTCGCGACCCTGGTGGGATCCCCGGGGTTATATTCGGCGGTGAGCGGCGGGGCGTAGCGAGGAGATGACGAGGATGGCCAAGGAACGGAAATCGGGAGGCGCCACTCCCCCCAAGGGAGCGCCGACGCGACGTGCGGCCGGCGGGGGCGGCGACCCGAAGGAGGACTCGTCGTCCGGCGTGGCCTGGGAGTGGACGAAGTCGGTCCTGATCGCCTTCGCGCTGTTCCTGGTCATGCGCACCTTCCTGCTCCAGACCTTCGTGATCACCTCGGGCTCGATGGAGAACACGCTGCTGGTCGGCGACTACCTCATCGTCAACCGGGCAGCGATCGGGAGTCGGATCCCGTTCACCGGTGAGCCGGGCATCCGGATCCCGGGCTATTCGAAGGCGCATCGCGGGGACGTCATCGTCTTCGACCCTCCGCACGAAGCGGAGCTCAAGCTGGTCAAGCGGCTGATCGGCATGCCCGGCGACACCGTCGAGATGCGGGACAAGGTGCTGTACCTGAACGGCGTGGCGCAGGACGAGCCCTACGTCCGGCACGACGATCCCAACGGCGACGACTCGCATCCCTGGATGCGCTGGCAGAGCGACTACCTCGCGCCCGGCGTGGTCCGTGAGGGCTACCGGCCCACCCGGGACAACTGGGGACCGCTGGTGGTGCCCGAGGATCGCTACTTCATGTTGGGAGACAACCGCGACCGCAGCCTGGATTCCCGCTACTGGGGGCTGCTGGAGGGATGGCGCCTGGAGGGCCGGGCCTCGCGGATCTACTACTCCTACGACAAGCAGTCGCTCAAGCCCTTCCGGTTCTTCCGCGAGGTGCGCGCGGACCGGATCGGCGCGCAGGTGCGGTAGGGGCGCCGCCTCACACGGCGACGAGCCGTCCCATCCCGGGAAGGTCGACCCGTTCCTTCTGGCGGAAGTGGTCCGCGATCAGCTCGCTCAGCACGGGATCGCGTCGGATCTCCTTGCCGTCACGAAAGTCGCGGTACCCGTCTCCTCCCTCCGCCATGAAGCTGTTGGTGGTGACCCGGTAGCGCCGCTCGCGGTCGAGGGGGACCCCGCCGATCCGCGCCGAGAGGATCCGGGACCCGACCGGGCGCCGCGGATCGTAGCGGACCTCGATGCCGCTCGCCTGCACCATCCCGGCTTCGAGGGAACACCCCTGCTCCAACGCGCCCCAGAGCGCGCCACCGGGAAGGTCGAGCGTCACCGAATCGTTCAGGAAGGGAAAGGCGTCGAGGATGTGCCCGCGGTCGATTGCGCCTTCGGGCAGGTCCGCGCGGAGGCCGCCCGCGTTGGTCAGCGCCACCTCACTCCCGGCCCGCGTGCGCATGACATCGGCGCAGAGCGCGCCCAGCGTGGATTCGAGGTGGTACTTGCGGGTAAACCGCGCGGCGGCGCTGCCCACGGGAGGCCCGATCTCGGGCGCCACCCGCGCGCGATACTGGGCCACCCGCGCCGTAACGGCCGGATGGGCCGGGATCCGGTCGCTCTCGACGGGGAGCAGGTCCACCTCGTGCCCGGTGACGCGGCCGCCGTCCAACGCCAGCCGCACCCGCCCGACCCGGGTCCCGTAGCCATAGGTCTGGGTGATCACGGTGCCCGTGTCCGGGTGGACCAGAGGCTGCTCGAGCCCGTGGTGCGAGTGCGCCGCGATGTAGACGTCGATGCCCGGAACGGCGCCGCAGAACCCGACGTCTTCGTCCAGCGGGCGCTGCACCGTCGGATCGGCCTCAGCGTCCGACTGCATGGGGCCGGGCAGTCCCTGATGGCCGAGGACCACCAGGACGTCCACGGTGTCCCGCAGCGCCCGGACGCTGGCCTGGGTCTCGGCCACCGGGTCGGTGAACTCGAGCTCCGCCACCTTGGAAGGCATGATGGTCCGGGATGCGGCCAGGCTTCCCATCACACCGATGACCCCGACGCGGACGCCGTCGCGCTCCAGGATCGTGTGCGGGCGACAGAACCGCACGCCGGAGGCGCGGTAGCGGACGTTGCAGCAGAGAATCGGGAAGGGGACCCGGGTGATCCCCCGCTCGAACGCCTGCCACCCGTAGTCGAACTCGTGGTTGCCGACCGCCATCGCGTCGTAGCGCAGCAGCAACATCAACTCGAGCAGGGCCTCGCCCTCGGTGAGGCGCGAGAGGGTGCCGGTGAACATGTCGCCCGAGTCGAGCAGGAACGACGTCCCCGCGGCGGCGCGCTCCCGTTCGATGACCGAGGCCAGGTGGGCGGCCCCGCCCAGCCGCGGGGCGCCAGGCCGCCAGAAGGCCGGGACCGGCTCGAAGGCGCTGTGGAAGTCGTTGGTGTACAGCAGCGTGATCTGCCGGGCGCTGTGCGGGAGCCCGGAGCGGCCCCGGCCTTCGGCCGGCTGCGGGAGCGGCGGCGTGGCCCCCGCCAGCCCCGAGAGGGCGAACGGCGTCGAGGCGAGTAGGGTGGCGAAGGTGCGGCGCGAGATCGGGGGGCGGTCGGAGGGCGGTGTCATGCCGGAACATAGTGCGGATGGGGCCTGGGCGCCGCTGGGCGCGTGGTCGCTATTGGATGGCCCGGGAGCGCACAGTCGGTCGGCGAACGTCGAACCCTGCTCGGCGGTCATCACGCTGGGCTTGAGGAGATTGACCACGGCCTCTTCAACGTCTACTTCGGTCCCGTCTGGCTCGGTCACTTCTTCGAAACCAAGCGCCTCATTCTCGACTCTCCCGACCCTCGTAGGGCGGGAACTCAGAGATCGGGTGGCTCACACAAAGGACGGCGTACTGTAAAGAAGGTCCGTTGACTCATCTGTTAACTAGGTCCTTGACCGCTCACCGCGTCCGGACTTGGCACTACGTGAACGCCGGGCCAAGGTACTCCCGCCTGAACTGCTCGTGGCCCAAGGCGTCGGACGGTGAGCCCAGGTGATGGGTCGTCCCCGCCGCAGACCAGATGATCACGTCCGAGGCGTTCAGGAGGATGCGTGCGTCGTGGCCAGAAGTGACGACGGCGGTGCCGTTGGCCGCCAGGGTCCGAAGTAGCTCCGCCAATGCTTCCTGCTCGACCGGGGCCAGCCCGACCAGAGGCTCGTCGGCGATCAGGACTCGGGGTTGGCGGACGAATGCAAGCCCAAGTGAGAGCCTCGCACGCTCTCCCCCGGACATCGTGTCGACCGGTCGGTCCAACAAAGGCGCCAGACGCGCCACCTCAATCGCTTGATCCACGTGTGTACGTCCGAATCGAGACGCCACCGCTTGGAGCTGGTCGAGGGCAAGGTAGTGAGGCATGGCGAGGCGATTCTGTGGAACGAACATGAGCCCCTGGCGTGCAAGTCGCGCCAACCTGGGGTGTTCGGTCACTTGCCCGAAGAACGACACTACGCCGAAGTCGGGTCGGAGGGTGCCGGCGGCAACGCGCATCAGAGTCGTCTTCCCCGACCCATTCCGACCCATCAGCGTCGTAACCTTCCCCGCCTCGGCCCAGAGTGACGCAGACTTCAACGCTACAGTCTTCCCGAAGGACTTTCCGACTCCCTCTGCCCAGAAGACATATCGGTCGCTACCCAACGACGACTCGCAGCAGCGCCTCCATGAGCAGGCAGGCCCCTACCGCCGAGGACGCGATCTGTCGGAGAGACCACCCCAGGTTCGCGAGGAACATGAGTTCCGCCCGACGACGCATGTCGAGCATGACTACGAGGACAACCACCGGGTCGACCAGGAGTGCCAACGGGAGAACACCAAGAGAGGAATCTTGACCTGCACCACTCTCCAGAGAGGCACCGACCAGTGTGATGATGCGCGCGAAGGCCCACACCACCGAGACGCGCAGGACGAATGACCGACGGATCGGTGGCGGCGGGAGAAGTGGCCCCAAGGCTGGCTCCTGGAAGGCGATCTCCGTCCTACAGGAGCACCTGAACACTGTTCCCCAAGGTGCGGTCAGAAGGGCGCAGCCTAACGGTCGGCGTTTCTGCTGCGCCCTCAGGATGTCCTCCCGGATGGGTTGGCAGCAAGCCGGGGAAGGCCGCCGGGGTTGGGAAGGCACGCGCCAGCAGCAAACGCGGGTTAGGCGGCGCACCGAGTAGGAATACGCCAATCGCGGGAGTTCGGCCTCGTCCTCCGACGGCGACGTGGATACTGCGCCATGCTAGAGGTCTACGAGCGGAAAGCCGGCTTGGGACCATGCGAGCAGCTCCTCGACACCTACACGCCGCCCAAGGAGTCGATCCTGGCCGACGTCAAGCCACCCGTCTGTGCGCCAACTGGTTTCGCGTCGAACTATGAGCACTTGTGGAATGGCGGGATCTCCGGGCAGGTCCCGCCAAAGGTAGTCCACTGCCATGTTGTTGGACCATTTGCGGCCGGAGCTTACCTCGTCGAACGGCCCGAAATCCTCCAAGAACGCCAGCCCGGCACGCCAATCGTGGTCCAGCGCTACGCCGACCGACGCGAAGCCGAAGCCGGCCCTCCTCACTCGGTCTTGAAGTGCGACGCGTGCACGGCTGAGGGCAGCGGCAAGGCCAGGAGCCTCCGATGCACCGCAAGTCGAAGATGCTATGAAGATGAAAAGAACCTCTTCAGGCTGTTCGACCCCCGCTGGATCAGGTCTGGGCACGGACGGCCTAGACCGACTCTCCAGAAATGCCGCAGTGCCTGCGCCTGCGGTGAGGACGAAGGCGGATCGAAGAAAGGTGGATCTGTCTATCCGACTCACTTGGGCCTCCCGGCGGGCGAAGGGCACATGTCGCTCCAGACTCGCGGGTAGGGGAGGTTCTCGAACAGCAGACACGTCTCAGCGCCGGCATGTGCCACTCGGCCGCCGAGCCCCCCTTGTCCGCGCCACTGCCCCGTGTCGATGTCAAGCCATCTAGTCTCCACAAGGTCGGCGGCATCCGGCTCCAAGCGACCGAGGCTCACTGTTTCGATCTGTACGAGCACGGTCGTGGCCTTGGGAGGGACCACGAGACCGGCTACGCGATTCTGGTAGGACAAGCCATCGGGAGGTCGGTACGAAATCCGCCCCGCCTCTGTGACCACTACTTCCATTGCAGCGAAATCGGGGACTGTTGTGCTCCAAAGGCGGCGGCCCTCGGTAGAAAACGCTTCAATTGACCCAATGTCCCGTCGGGCATAGACCAGCGTGCCGGACTCCTGGTCGCAGGCGAGCGACCCGTCGCTCAGCGAGGCCTTGAGGATCTCCGCTCTTCGACCCTCGACTGGCGCCGGAAGCACCGCTGCGCCGAAGGAGCGCTCGATCACCCCGCTTGTATCGAGTGAGTGAACAACCCCACTCGGGCTGTAGCCCGCGATCCAGGCATGCTCCCCCATCACACACAGGTCAAACGCTGGGAACGGGAGAGGGATCGTCCGCATCGGCTCCCCCTCGGCACGCCAGTCGTAGATTGATATTCGGAGGTTGCCGGAGTCGAGCACCCAGGCTCTGCCCTTGTTGTCGACCGCCAGGGCCTCGGGGTACCGAAACTCACCCGGACCCCTGCCTGGGCTTCCCACCTTCCCGATGTAACTCCCGTTACGGTCGAAACGCCGCAACTCCAGCATTCGCATGTCGAGAACGAGGACATCGCCGGTGGGATCGACATCCGCGTCCGCGATCAAGCCAAACACTGTCTCATTGGGGCCGTCTAGACTGCCAACTCGTAGCGGTGTGTCTTGCGCCGCTGCTTCAGCTGCCGTCACGGCGACGGCCACCGCAAACAATCCCGCCAGGCTGCGATGCATACGCTTCACCTCCTCACATCCAGAGTGGTGCGGGCCGTGTGCGGGCGGACGGCAACGCCTACGGACCGTGAACCGCTCCTACATACAGATATCCCACTCGCAAGGCACCCAAGGTGCAAGGTGCATACAAATGGCGTTTGTGCGAAGCGTGATAATCGGCAAGCTTCTTATGCCGGGGGAACGCCGACGCGCCCCCCGGCGCTAGAAGGGCCGCCTAACGGATCGGAATTCTGCTGCCGGACCAAGGTGCCGACCCGGAGCGCGAGCCGCCAGGCGAGGGCTTCCGGACCCACGCAGCTTACCCGGTCAGCAGCAATTCTTTGTTAGGCGGAATCGCCGGACGCTAGCCTGGCCCCTCGCAGGCGGCGAATCCGCGATACAGCTGCAGGGAAAAGCGGGGAGGTTGCTCGGGATCGCCGATCTGCACCCAGGCTTCGACCTCCCGGCACCAGCGAGGACCACCGACGGGATGATGCAAGATGGCGAGCCAGACAGGGGTGCCCCCGACGTCGCCGATCTGGGTGGAGCCAGCTCTGGAGTAGTCCCCCAGATTGGGGAGCGGCGTCGGGAAGTCGGCCGGCGAGAACTGCCGAACTGGATCTCGGAGCAGCTCGGCGACCTCGAGTCCGGTTTCGCGGAGTGCGACGGCGACTCGGATGTAGCCCTCCCCGAATCCTTGCAGGACGACCTCTCGGGCTCCGCAGTCCATCGCATGCGGCTGGAAGTCTGCGCCCAAGGCGACCTCTCCGAGCAGCCTCGGCCCGTCCACACCGAAGCGGACCACGGTCAGCCGATGCTCGCCGCGGTTGTACCAGTTCCAACCACGAAGTTGATAGGCGATGTAGTCTGCGCCGACGCAATAGTATCCGTCGGAGTCGGCCCGAACGGACTGCGGCGTCAGGAGCATCATCATGCCCAGGAACGACACGAACGGGAGACTGACTCGGAGCATTTCCAGGAAGATTGGATTTCCGCCTAACGACGTTTATGCAGCCAGTCTACGATGCCCCGCGGAGCTCTGGGACTTCGTAGCGAACGACGTACTGTACGTCCATTGAGTCGAGTGCAACGGCCCAAAGCGTGTCCCCCCGGACAAAGACATCGGGTTCGGTTGGAAAGCCGCTGTAGCGGGCACCGGGAGGCAGCTGCACTACCGCCAACCACTCACCCTCGCGGTTGAACACGTCGAAGGCGCCCGTCCATCCCGTCACCCACGAATGACTAACTCCCGCCCTTTCGGCGACCTCAGGATCCAGAGGCGTACGTACGCTCGGTTGCGTGGGCCAGACCCAAACGCGCCCGTCACCGGGCACAAGAAAGCTCACGTAGGCGGGGCGCTCCGGTGGCAGATCGGACATGCGGCCGACGCCCGTCCAGAACGAACGCTCTTCTGAAGACACAGCGATGGCTGCATGGTCCCGACGAACTCTGACAATGGCGCCGTCGGGTCGATACACGTCGAACTCGAAGGACCTTGGACAGCCAACCACGAAGGTCCCGCCGGGCCCTCGATTCCACTTGACCTTCGGTGTGAACGGCTCTCGTCGATCCTCCCAGAAGCCCGAGCGGTTCTGAACATCGGATAACGTGGGACACTCGGAGGTGGAGCCCGAGGGTGTGAAGAGAGTATCCCCTTGGGTGCCCGACGGATCAATGGAAACGAAGACTGGGCGCGGATGGGCGATGGCGCCGGAGCTCGGATGGGGAGGATTGACGCCGACCCAAAGCGCTCCGTCGGGCTCGACCACTACCGTGTTCCCGCGGTACATGGGCATGCCATCCGGTCGGCGCACGACACGAACTGGGCGTCCGTCTTCCCACACGGAGATCCTTGAGTTCCCTAGGTCGTACGCAGCGAGAGTTCCGGTCGCTGAGACGTGCATACCGATGACGTACTGTACCTCACCGGGTCCCTCGCCCTGCCGTGCGACATACCCCACGAAATCGCCGTCTGGAGCGTACTCGCGAATTCCCTCACCGTCGTCATGGATGTAGACCTCACCCGCCGGTCCCACCGCAAATGAGGAGATGTGGCTAAAGAGGTACTCCAGCTCTCCGGCGGCGCGCCCATATCGCTGGACTTCGACAGGGTGAACAGTGTCGGCCACCAGCGGGGAGACATTTTCGACGACGATGGTGTCGCCAAGCGTGTAACTCCGGGCGTTCGATGACTCCGCGCCGCAGCCGAGTGCGGCCATACTAGCCGACGCAACAAGTAGGGGCTTCGATTTCAACGACGGCTCCCTCGTTGGACTCTAAGCGGCCTGGGCCTGGCTGCATAACGGTGGGCGTTTCTGCTGCGCGCCCCACCAAGGGCTTCCGGGCCAGGGAGGCGCAAGCCGACCAGGCCCGGGCCACCTAAGTCATTGCGCGACAGCAGCAAACGCGTGTTATACAGTAGGGCTGCGACGCCTGCGCTGTCTCGGGCGCTGGCGACTAGACTTCGGCTCGGGTCGTGGCGAGACAACGACGTCGACATCCCGCCCCAAGAGGTGCAGAAGAGCCAGCATCTGACCGACCGACTTGGTAGAGTTCGTCGGATCGAGAAGGCGGTAGAACTGACTGGCCGACGTGCCCAGTTGTCGGATGAGCTCACGCTTGCTCAGGTCGCTCGCGGCTACGGCCGTGTTGGCCTCTAGCGTCAGGCGATGCAACAGAAGGTTCTTTAGGTACTCGGGATCCTGGTTGTACTCCAAGATCGCGTCGGCGTGAATCGTGTCCTGCGAGCCATCTTCCAGCTCGTATGTGAATCCCTCGTGGCCTAGCTCGGGGTCCGGATACGCCCGGGCAACCCGATTGTCCGGAGTCGGGCGTACCCGGAGAAGGGCATACGGGAAGACGTACGACGACCGGCCGGCCTCGATCTCGAGCACCTTCTTCCGGTTGTTCGCTGCCACCGATCGGATCTTCACAACTGCCCCTCCTCGCGAAGCTCCGAGATCAGACGGAGCAGCCGCTTGGTCGCTTTTCCCTTCATCGGGACATCGTTCTCCAGGTCCCACTTCAGCACCAGGGTCCCGTCCCGATACACGTGGACATGGTACGGGCTGTGGTCACCCGTCCAGGTGACGAAGACGTAGCCGCCCCGGCGGATCTTGCCCATCTTTATATGTTACCACGTGCGGTAACGGTTGACAAGACCCCCGGAGGCCGGGGATCAGCGGCGACGGGTGAAGCTGCTGTATAACGGATTGGAATTCTGCTGCCGGACCATGATGCCGACCCGGAGCGCGAGCCGCTAGGCGAGTGCTGCCGGGCCCACGCGGCGTGCCCGGTCAGCAGCAATTCCGTGTTAGGCAGAGCTCACCCAAGTGTAGGCCATCTCAGAATGGGAGCCGGTACACGGCCAACGTTTGTACTCCCAGCCCATCCGTCTCCGAAACGACCGCATGCCCGTTTGCTACGTCGAGGATGTCGGATTGCGGCCGGAGTCGGACAGTGTGTAGCCATTGGCCGGCGGCACTGAACACCTCCCAGCGATCCGAACCGAGGTCGAACGGTGTGGCGTTCCCGATCCAGATCTGGTCCCCGAAGAACTCTAGTCGTCTGTAGGCGGGGAGCGTATCGGGTAGGAACGCCGGAGCGAGGGTGATGTCGATCTGTCTCGTTGCGCCAATCGAGTTGGCTAGGGCGACGATCACGTCTCGATCTAGGAGGTGCCGCTCCGCTTGCCACCGGACGATCTGGAGGGTATCGCCACTTGCGCCCACGACATGGAACTCGGGCGTACTACCGTCTCCAAAGGCCAGCCGGCCGTCGGCAGCGGTCCACGGCGTTGAGCGAGAGAATACGCCCGTCATCGAACCCCTCGGGAGTTCCAAGAATCGAGCCCCGGGGTGTAGCGCGACTGTGTCGAGAGCGCGCCCTACGCTATCGAGTGCGACCAAGACCACCGGCATCTGTACCAGTTCCACGTCAACCGTCTGCACCAGGGAGTGCACCTGGTCGTAAGATGCCCAGGCTCCGACCCAAGAGGATGGCGACAGCCGTTGAACGTGAATGGGTGGAGGGCGGCTAGGCTCGACGAATGAGCGTTCGCGGGCAAGGTCACCGCCTGGGGTGAAGGTGTACAGCCTGCCTTGGCGACGATCCCAGACCTCGACTGAGTCGCCGGAGACTCGCCGTAGGTCGCTCGGGAAGACGAACTCGCCAGGACCCTGACCCCGCCCCCCCAGGACTCGATCAAAGGCACCCCCCGCTGCGTACTCTCGCAGCTCTCGGGCACCGAACTCCAGTACGAACAACCGGCCGTCTCGAGTGCGGGTCGCTCCCGTGACTCGTTCGAAGTAGTCGTATTCCGTAGGTCCGCGGCCAAACTCGGCGACGGGTGAGCCGATTTGGAGCTCGACCGGCTCAGGGTTCAGCGGGGCCGCGTTCGTGACGATCGAGACACCAGCGCTATCACGCACTACCAGGCGCTCGGGCCCTGAGTGCCGGTCAACGCACGCGCTAGTACTCAGGCAGGCCAATGCCAGGTGGCTTAGTCGAAACCGTGACATCAAGTCTCCGCGGTGTCGCTTCTGCCTAACGGATTGGAGTTCTGCTGCCGGACCATGATGCCGACCCGGGGCGCGAGCCGCCAGGCGAGTGCTGCCGGACCCACCCAACTTACCCGGACAGCAGCAACTCCGGGTTAGACGTCACTCGCCGACGGATTGACGATCGCTAGCCGCTCGTCGGGCAGCGGGTGTCATGAGGAGAACGAATGCAGCGCCCAAGGCAGTTGTGAACCCGATGTACGCAGCGATGTCCAGCATGGGGTACGGGCGGTTCGCGAATACGTCGGCGGCCAAGAGAGGGATGATAGATAACATCCCGAGCACTCCCAGGACCCCAGAAAAGATCGCCGCGAGCCACCACCCCCACGTTGCCCCGGTCCAAAGACCATGGCAGGCCAATCCACACCCGAAGAGTCTTGCTCCAAGGCGGAGTAGATCCCCGGCCTCTCCGCTCCACGACCAGAAGAAGGCTGCGTTGGCGACGAGGATGAGACCGTACAGAGCGATGAAGAATGCGGCGAGTCGAAGCCTAGTCATCGGGCCTCCAGGCGCGATCAAGCGATGGCGATCTCGATGGAGATCCGCAGGTCTCGGTCCAAGATGACAGAGGCATTCCGGCAGCCGCGGAGTTGGTTTCGGTGACGTCTAACGGTCGGCGTTTCTGCTGCGCGCCCTACCATGGTCTCCCGGGCCAGGGAGGCGCAAGCCGACCCGGCCTGGACCATCCAAGTCATTGCGCGACAGCAGCAAACGCGTGTTAGACGGCCGCCAACCACGGGGTGATGAAGGCGGCTCAGGTGATGAAGCGGTCCCAGATCTCTACGACCTTCCAGGCGCCCGCTGACTCCTCTAGTTCGACCACTCCACCCTCTACGAAGGCCCCGTGCGACCCGCTGCAGCGCAGACCTACATGAACCCTAGCCCGTGTCCCATCGATCGCTGGCAACCCAAAGTCGAGCGTCACGCCGCGACGCCCGTCAGGCGCGCCACGGTTCCAGGGACAATTTGGGACGTCATCGATGCCATCCGGATCAGGCGCCAGACCCAGCCGCTCCGCGACCGCGGACAGCGCGCCCGTCGCTCGGACGCCCCGTAGTCCGAGGCCATTGCAGCCATCAGGACGCGGAGTGATGCACACGAACCAATTCGTCACCTCCGTGGCCGGGCCGTTCACCGAGTCGAACCCCGTTGCGGCTGCCACCAGGACGGATACGGAATCCGCCACCGTTTGGGCACCGAGAACGTATGGACTCAGCAATGCGAGCCACAGTACGGCAGCGGTCCTCAGAGCTGGCAGGGCCACGCGGCCTCCGGGGCTGCGCTGGGTTCGCCGGTGCTCCGTCCGGAAGACTCGAGACTTCGGTGCGGGTGCAGACATCGTCTCACCTCCGCTCGGCCGTCTAACGGATCTGCATTTAAGCTGCAGCGGCAACCAAACGAGGTGCAAGCGGAACGCTTGCACCCCACTGAAATGCCGCTGTCTGCTTCAAATGCTTGTTAGCTAGCGTCCCACCTGACTGCCCCTTGCCGAACCAGCCGAGTGGCTCTCGATGTCAATTCACCGTCTCCGCCCACATGTCCAAGAAAGGCGTTGCGACGGCCTACCTCCATTCGCTCCAAACAGCAGACGAGTTCGGCGTGCTCCAGGTCCGACGCGGCACCCGCGTAAGCGGCCTGTAGGCGTTCGAGGTCGGCCGGCGAGCCCCAGCGTCCCAGGATGGCGCGAGCGGCCGATCGGACGGCCCACAGTGATACGGGTTCAAAAGCCTTGATTCTTACCCAGCGAAGGAAGTGCTCCGTTGGGGCTGCGGATACGGCCAGGCGCCACCGCAGAAGCTGGAACGTCTGGTACGGATACGGAGCTCGTGCGTCCTGGTCCATCGCCACGTAGTGGACCTCAACACGCTCAGTCGCGCCAACCGCTTCGGCGTACCGGAGGACGGCTTCTGTCTCCTCCGGATGGGTTGCCAGGTAGGGGATGACGGTATCAAGCGCATAAGGGTCACCCGCGCTACCGAGGCGACGCAGGAGAAAGCGCAGCAGCGTCTTGTTGAAGTTCCCCGGGTCAACCACGAAGTGGGTGTCAAACGCCTCGTGTAGCACCTCGACGGGATCGTCCTCACCGAGCTGGGCCAGAGCCTCGTCGATCTCGGCGGCTGTCACTGACGGGCGTGCTAGCGCGCCGGCGTTGACCAGCCGGGCGATGAAGTCGTTTCGAATCGGCTCCAGGACCCCGTGGACCTGATGAAACCGCGCCCGAGCATCCGCAGCCGAGCGGATCCGCGTCTTTGCCGATTGCACAACGAGGCCCCGCGAACCAAGTAGGCCGGTAAGTCTCAGCAGGGCGCGCCTGGCCTCACGTTCATCCTCGCAAAAGACTCGGAAGTCGTCGACCCATCGACGATGTACGAACCCCTCATCGGCCATCGCACGGTCGACGGCATTAAGGTACAGCTTCCCGAGTATGTCAGATGGGGAGAACCCCTGCGGGATCCCTCTGCGTGGCACCCGCGCCCAACGGTGGAGGCTCGTCTCGAGCAGTCGAAGGGCCTCACGGTCAACACCAAGGGCGTTGAGATCGGATCGAAGCGTGGAGAGGTCAATGAGCTCGTAGTATCCGGCGATGTCAGCGGTGACGACGATCTCACGACCGCCTCGGATTAGCTCCAGGCTGTCGGCGTCGAACGCCTTCCACCTAGGGAAGTACGGCTGGAACCAATCGCGCCGGGTGTGGTCGGTGAGCAGACGATACGCGTAGTCGGGGGGTGGGTCGGCCCATTCGAGCGCGGGCTGAACCTCACCCCGCACGAGCTGCAGCAGGGCTGAGTAGACCACTTGATCCTGTATCGCCAGGTCAGCTCCGGGCCGAATCGCGCCATGCGGCTTGGGTGCAGCAACCATCCCGCAAGCGGAGGGGATGTACCGGTCCGCGGCTATGTCGTCCCTGAGCTGTTCGAGCCACTCGTCAAGGCCGGCTTCGACTAGGTCAACCTGAAAAGGGTGCGTTAGGAAAGCACGCCGGTGTTTCAGGTCAGCCTTCACCCTACTCCAGGCAAGGGGAAGATCGAGTGAAGTGGCTAAGGCCTCGGGCACGGTCCTAGTACGTTTCTCAGTCTAGCTAACGACGTTTGGACGCCACTTCAGTCAGCCTAAGAGCCCAAGCTGCCAGAGTGGAGTCCCGCATATACTGCGACACACAGGTTCAGGCCGCCACACCGCGCGTGCAGTTAGCCCGACACAGACGCCACCCGTAGCCCGACCTCGGAAGAGCGTTCCCGACACCGCGCGGCCAACGGCCCCGACGGAGCGGGCCGCGGCCCACCCTCACACCATCGGCACCACGTTCGCCCTGAGTTGCCCGCACGCCGCATCGATGTCCCGCCCACGGGGCTCCCGCACCGCCACCATCACGCCCGCCCGTTCGAGCACCTCCTGGAAGTGGCGGATCCGGGCGGGCTCGCTCGGCTTCCAGTGCTGCCAGGGGATGGGGTTGAACGGGATCAGGTTGACGAAGGCGCCGATCGAGCGGGCGAGGCGGGCCAGCTCGGGAGCGAGCTCCGGGGCGTCGTTCACGTCCCGGATCATCGTGTACTCGAAGGTCACACGGCGGCCG
Source organism: Gemmatimonadota bacterium (assembly GCA_041390105.1). NCBI lineage: Bacteria > Pseudomonadati > Gemmatimonadota > Gemmatimonadota bacterium. The sequence continues at coordinate 836,656 of JAWKQO010000001.1, read as the reverse complement.
CCCAGGGCCTGAATGGCCTCGAGCGCCGCCATCACATCGGCCAGCGGATAGCGCTTCTCCATCGGGATCAGCTCTCGCCGCAAGGCGCTGTTGGGTGCATGGAGGGACAGCGCCAGCGTGAACTGCTCGGGCCGTCGCGCCAGCTCCTGCAGCCCAGGCACCAGACCCACGGTGGAGATGGTGATCTTGCGCGCGCCCAGGCCATAGCCCGCGTTGAGCAGGGTGAGGGCGGGGAAGACCCCCTTCCGGTTGGCCAACGGCTCACCCATCCCCATGAAGACCACGTTGGAGATGCGGCCGTAGTCGTTCTCGTCCGCCCACCGTTGGGAAGCTCTGTACTGGCCCACGATCTCGGCCGTATCCAACTGCCGGCGGAAGCCCGACCAGCCCGTCGCGCAGAACGTGCACCCGACGGCGCAGCCGGCCTGGGAAGAGATACAGAGCGTCAGCCGGTCCCGGGCCGGGATCAACACGGATTCCACCAACTCCCCATCCGCCAGGCGCCAGAGGTGCTTGGTGGTCCCGTCCCGGGAGCGCTGCACCTCTGCCAGCGCGGGCTCCTCCATGCTGAAGGCCTCGGCCAGGGCCGCCCGCTCGGCGGCGGGCAGGTCGGTCATGGCCTCGAAGGAGGTGGCCCGTTCCTCCAGGATCCAGCGGGCCGTCTGGCCCGCCCGGAACCCCGGCTGGCCGCGCCCGGCGAAGTGCTCGCGCAGTGCGGCGTGGAGGGCGTCGGGCTCGAGTCCGAGCAGGTTGGGACGGGCCTCGGAGGCCCGGGATTCTGCGGTCGACATTCCTTGATGGCGGTTTGGGGCCCGGCTAAGTTAGCCGCACTCCGCCTGCACGGGAACGAGCGCGAACCCAACCCAGGAGCGCGTCTGCCGCCCCAAACTCCACCCCCCCGCCTGCGCCGCTGGATCGTCTCGTGGGGGCCCGCGATCGGATGGGCGGTGGTCCTGTTCCTTCTCAGCGAGCTCCGCTCGGTTCCGCGGGTCGTTCAGTTCGCGAACAACGACAAGATCATCCACTTCGGGCTCTACGCCGTGCTGGGGGGGCTCCTGGCCTGGGGTCAGGCCCACGAGCCCCTGCCAGGCCGGCACACCCTGCCCATCGGGGTGGGCTTCCTCTACGGGGCGGTCGATGAGCTGCATCAGCACTTCGTCCCGTATCGCATGCCTTCCTGGGCCGATTGGACGGCGGACGCCATTGGGGTCACCGTGGGGTATGCCGTGGTCTTCACCCTCTTCGTACAGGTGAGGCGTGTGCTGAGGCGCGCCTCGGGGCGTTCATGACAGCGATCGAAAACGGGCGCACGGCGCTGCGCACTTGCACTCTGGGGCAGCTTTCTCCCGAACGCGCGGGGGAGGCGGTGACGGTCGTCGGTTGGGTCCACCGGCGTCGGGATCTGGGGGCCATCGTGTTCCTGGACCTCCGTGACCGGTCGGGCATCGTGCAGATCTCCTGCGGCCCGGACTGGACGGAGGCGGAGAGCCTGACCCAGGCCTCGGACCTGGGGGCGGAGGACGTGGTGCGCGTCCACGGTACGGTGCGGCTGCGACCGCCCGAGGCCCGCAACGACGACATGGCCTCCGGCCAGATCGAGGTGCAGGCCCTGCGCCTGGAGCTGCTGGGCGAGGCGGCGGTCCCGGCCATTCCGGTCTACCGCACGCCGGAGGAGGAGCTGCCCTCCGAGGAGCTGCGCCTGCAGCACCGCGTCCTGGACCTGCGCCGTCCCGAGCTCCAGCAGAACCTGATGCTGCGGCACCGGCTGGTGTTGGAGGCACGGAACTACTTCCATGCGCACGGCTTCGTCGAGATCGAGACGCCGATGCTCACCAAGCGCACGCCGGAAGGGGCCCGGGACTTCCTGGTCCCCAGCCGCGTGCACCCGGGGCAGTTCTTCGCGCTGCCGCAGAGTCCCCAGATCTACAAGCAGATCCTCATGGTCGCGGGCTTCGACCGCTACATGCAGATCGCCCGCTGCTTCCGCGACGAGGACCTCAGGGCCGACCGCCAGCCCGAGTTCACGCAGATCGACCTGGAGGCCGCCTTCATCGAGCCCGAGGACATCCTGGTCTGGATCGAGGGCTTGATGCACCGCTTGGCGACGGTCGCGGGTCAGGACGCGCCCCTGCCGTTCCCGCGCACCACCTACCGCGACGTCGTCGAACGCTACGGGAGCGACCGCCCCGACCTGCGCTGTCCCATCGAGATCGGAGACTGGTCACCCGTTCTGCAGGGCCGGGGGCTGCGCATCATCGACGGCGCCATCGACGCCGGCGGTCGCATCCGCGGGCTGGTGGTCCCGGAAGGGGCAGGGATCTCCCGCAAGGAGATCGAGGCGCTGGAGGGGCACGCCAAGAAGGCGGGTGCGCCGGGCCTGCTCTGGGCCAAGCGCACGGGCGAGGGGCTCTCCGGGCCGCTCTCCAAGGCCCTCGGCCTGGAGGAGGCGGACCGCATCGGGCTCCGCGAAGGTGGGCTGGCCCTGGCCGCTGCGGGAGCGGACCGCATCACGGGACCGGCGCTGGACGCCGTGCGTGTGCGGGCCTGGGAAGCCGCCGGCGGACGCCTCGAGGGGAACGCGTGGCTGTGGGTGGTCGACTTCCCCCTCTTCGAACGCGGGGAAGACGGGACGCTCGCAGCGGGTCACCACCCGTTCGTGATGCCGCATCCCGAGGACATGCACCTCCTGGACTCGGATCCGGCCGGCGCGCGCGGACTGGCCTACGACCTGGTGTACAACGGCACCGAGTTCGGATCGGGGAGCCTGAGGATCCACCGGTCGGCCCTGCAGCGGCGCATCTTCCACATCCTCGGGCTGGAGGATGGGGAGATCGACGAGAAGTTCGGATTCCTGCTGCGGGCCCTGGACGCCGGGGCGCCGCCGCACGGAGGCATCGCCCTGGGGATGGACCGCATCGTCCAGCGTTTCGCGGGCGCGGCCAGCTTGAGGGACGTCATCGCGTTTCCCAAGACGACCGCGGCGCGCGCGCTGTTCGAGAGCGCGCCCAGCCCGGTCCGCGACGAGGAGCTGGCGGAGTTGCACATCCGGCTGCGCTCGCCGCAGGGGGCGTGAAGGGAGTGACGCGAGTGAGCGACAAGACCGATTCCCTGGTCGAGCACCGGCTCGACGCGGAAGGCGCGGACCCGCTCCTGCTGGCCGGGGTCGGGGACGGCAACCTGCAGGAGTTGGCGCGGCGCTTCGCAGTGCGCGTGGTGTTCCGTGGTACGTACCTCGTGCTGTCCGGTCCGCTGGAGGGCGTGGAGGCCGCGGTGCCGGTGGCCATGCACATGATCGAGCTGGCCCGCATGCGAGCTCCGTTCGATGCGACCGACGTGGCGCGCTTCGCCGATGGCGCCGCCCAGCCGGGCGGCAACGGTCTGGTTCCGCCGGACGAGGCCTACCGGGTGAGCCTGCCCGGATCGCGACGGGCGGTGGCCGCCAAGTCGGAAGGGCAACACCGCTACCTGCTGGCGATCGCCAACCACGACGTGGTCATCGGCATCGGTCCCGCGGGTACCGGCAAGACCTACCTGGCGGTCGTGATGGCGGTCGATGCGCTCTACAAGAAGCGCGTCCGTCGCATCATCCTGGCGAGGCCCGCGGTGGAGGCGGGAGAGAACCTGGGCTTCCTGCCCGGTGATCTGCAGGAGAAGGTGGATCCCTATCTCCGCCCCCTCTACGACGCGCTCGAGGACCTGATGCCGCGTGACCGCGTCAGCGCGGCCATCGAGGCCGGAGCGATCGAGATCGCGCCTCTGGCGTACATGCGTGGCAGAACGCTGTCGGACGCGTTCGTGATCCTGGACGAGGCGCAGAACGCGACGCAGGCGCAGATGAAGATGTTCCTGACCCGGCTGGGTCTGAACTCGAAGGTCGTGATCACGGGAGACACCACCCAGATCGACCTGCCCAAGCGCTCCGATTCCGGCCTGCTGGAGATCGAGCGCATTCTGCAGGGCGTCGAGGGGATCGAGTTCGTCTACCTCGACGGCGCCGACGTCATCCGCCACCGGTTGGTCAAGGACATCATCCGCGCGTATGCGGAGGCCACCGAGGAGACCCCGTGAACGCCCCCGGCCAGCGGGTGTTGGGCCGGCTCTCCGGCCCGGCCCGGAGCGAGCGCGTGGGCTCGTGGAGTTTCCATGGCGCCCGCGCGTTGCTGGTGCTTCTGCTGGCCGTGTTCATCTCGCTGACCTTCCCGGCGGTGCCGCGCACCAATCTGGAGGGCTACTCCAAAGGGCGGGTGGCGCCGGAGACCGTCATCGCGCGCTTCAACTTCGCCGTGCCCAAGTCGCCGGAGGAGCTGGAGCGCGAGCGGGCGGAGGCGGCCGCGGGCATCGCGCCCACCTTCGACGTTCGCCCCACCGCGGTCGACTCCATGAGCGCGGGGCTGGAGCGCTTCTTCACCCGGCTGGAGGAGGTCGCCACGCGCGAGGGCGCCACACCCGATGCCGTGCGTGCCTTCGTCTCCGAGGCGGGCGTGCCGGCCTCGCCGGCCCAGGTGGCAGTGCTCGCCAACGAGGGGGCACGTCAGGCGCTCAGGACGACGGCACTGCGGGCAACGCGGGAGCTGCTGCCCGCGGGCGTGCACGAGGCTGTCGACCCCGTCTATGCCTCGGCGGAACAGCTGCGCCTGCGCGAAGGCGAGCGGGACCGCACGGTCGACCGCAGCTCGGTCATGTCGGTGGGAGAGTTCTACGATGCCGCCGCGCGACGCCTCCCGGTGGCCGTGGCCTCACCGGACGCGCAGAACCTGCTGCGCTTGGTGCTCATCCGCTTCATGGTGCCGTCGCTGGACTTCAACGCGGTCATCACGCGCGAAGAGCGCTCCCGCGCCCAGAGCGCCGTGCAGCTGATCAAGACCAACGTGTTGGCCGGCGAAGCCATCGTCCGGGCCAACGAGCAGATCGGCGACGAGGAGCTGGCACGGCTGGACGCCTACGCGGAGGCGCAGCGGGCGCTGGGCGTTGCGTCTACCGGCGGCTGGCGCCTCTCTGGCCTGGTGGGGAGCACCCTGTTCCATGCCCTGCTGCTGACGGTGTTCGGCGCACTGCTCTTCTTTTTCCGCGAGGGCGTGTACCGCAACTACCGGTGGCTGCTGGTCCTGTCGGCGTTGGCCGCCGCCTACTTCGCGGTGGCGGCCGTGATCGGCTCGCGGGGGCTCCCCTACGAGTTGCTCCCCGTACCCTTCGTGGCGCTCACAGTGGCAGTGCTGTGGGATGGCCGCATGGCGTTGATCTTCGCCGTGCTTCTCGCCGTCATGACCGGGGCGCTGCGACCGTTCGATGCCGAGATCGTCACGCCGACGCTGCTGGTGGCGGGGTCGGCCGGGGCGTTGTCCGTGCGCGTGGTGCGTCGGCGCTCCCAGTTCTGGGCGTTCATGCTGATCATCGCCGTCGCGCATGCGCTGGCGATCCTCGGTGTGTGGCTCATGGAGGGGCGCGATGGCGCCGAGCTGCTGACGGCGCTGCCCTGGGCAGGCCTGGGAGCCGCGGCCAGCGCCATCCTGGCGATGGGGTTCCTGCCCGTCTTCGAATGGTTCACGGGCATCACCACGCCGCAGACGCTGCTGGAGTGGGCGGATCCCACGCGCCCGCTGTTGGGACGTCTGGCGCGCGAGGCGCCGGGCACCTACGCGCACACCATCGCCGTGGCCAATGTCGCCGAGGCGGCCGCCACCGCGATCGGGGCCGACGGACTGCTGTGCCGGGTCGGGGCCTTCTACCACGACGTGGGGAAGATGCTCAAGCCCCAGTACTTCATCGAGAACCAACCCGGCACGCGCAACCCCCATGATCAGCTGAAGCCCGAGATGTCCGCGGCGCTGGTGCGCGAGCACGTCACCGAGGGCTTTCGCCTGGCCAAGGAGTCGCGTGTGCCGCCCGTGATCCTGGACTTCATCCTCGAGCACCACGGAACGCAGGCGATCGGGTTCTTCCGTGAGAAGGCGCTGGAAGAGAAGGGGAGCGGCGCCGAGTTGCCTGCCGAGGTGTTCGAGTATCCCGGCCCGCGTCCGCAGACCAAGGAGACGGCGATCCTCATGCTGGCGGATTCGGTGGAGTCGGCGGCCCGCGCGCTGCAGGATCCCACCCGTGAGCGCATCCGCGAGCTGGTCACCGGCCTGATCGACGCCAAGATCGCCAACGGACAGTTGGATGAGGCGCCGCTCACCCTGGGAGAGATCGGCCGGGTACGCGAGGAGATCATCAAGGTGCTGGAGGGCATGTACCACCAGCGCATCGACTATCCGTCCACCCGCCACCTGACCGACGCGCCGGACGGGAGCAGCCGCACGGGTGGAGCGCCGTCGTGACCCAGGTGCTCGTCAACGTCGAAGGGTTCGCCGGCGTCGATGCTGGCGTTCTCGAGCGCTCCGTGCGCGCGGTGCTGGACCGGCACGAGGTGAAGGAGGGCGAAGTGTCCCTCACCCTTCAGGACGACCACGGCATCCAGGCGTTGAACGCACGCTATCTGGGACACGACCGACCCACGGACGTGATCAGCTTCGCGCTCCACGAGGCGGGAGAGCCCCCGCTCGGAGACATCTACATCGGCTACGAGCAGGCAGTCCGGCAAAGCACGGAGCTCGAAGTACCGCTGTCCCAGGAACTGGTGCGCTTGGCCGTGCACGGGACGCTGCACCTTCTCGGGTTCGACCACCCGGAGGGAGAGGACCGCTTCGCGAGCGAGTTCTTCTCCCTCCAGGAGTCGCTGGTCCAGGACGTCGATCCCACCAACGGGGGTGGACGTGGCCGCTGAGCTCGTGCGCGACGAAGCGCACCGCCTGGAACTGCTCACCGCCCGGGCCGAGGCCGGTGACGACGCCGGCGTTGTGGAGCTCCTGGCCGCGCTGCACCCGAGCGATATCGCCGACCTCCTCGAGTCGATCGCACCCGAAGCGCTGCAGTTGGCCATCGTGCGCGCGCTTCCCGCCGAGCTGGCCTCGGAAGCGCTGGCCGAGATGGAGGAGGGCGACGAGCGGGCCGAGCTGCTGGCGGCGCTGGCGCCCGAGCGCGGTGCGGCGCTCATCCAGGAGTTGGAGGTCGACGACGCGGCCGACCTCATCGGCGAGCTGGATCCGCCCGAGCAGGACCGCATCCTGGCGGAGCTGCCCGCGGACGATGCCGGCGAGTTGCGCGACCTCCTGCGCTACGGCGAGGAGACTGCCGGTGGTCTGATGACCACCGACCTGGTGGCCATCCTCTCGACGTTGAACGCGGGAGAGGCGATCGCGGAAGTGAGACGGCAGGGTCAGGAGGTCGGCGACTTCTACGCGGTCTTCGTGGTCGACGGGCAGCACCAGCTGCTGGGCACCGTTCCGCTCAACGACCTGATCCTGGCCGACCCGGGCGTACGGGTGTCGGAACTGGTGGTGCCGGTCCCCATCGAGGTGGAGGCGGACACCGACCAGGAGGAAGTGGGACGGTTGATGGCCCGCTACAACCTGGTCAGCGTGCCCGTGGTCGATGCCGGCCGCCACCTGCTGGGCCGCATCACCTTCGACGACGTACTGGACGTGCTCGAGGCGGAGCAGACCGAGGACCTGCTGCGCTTGGCCGGTGTCGGCGACGAAGAGGAAGTCCGAGGGGGCTGGGTGGACGCCGTGCGCTCGCGGGCACCCTGGCTCGGTCTCAACCTGCTGACCGCCTCCATCGCCGCTTCGGTGATCTGGATGTTCGCGGATACGGTGGAAGGGGACGTCGCCCTCATCTTCGTCATGCCGATCATCGCGGCGCTCGGTGGCAACGCCGGCGTGCAGTCGCTCGCGGTGACCCTCCGGCGCATCACGCTTGCCGAGGGCGACATGGGCGAACGCCCCTGGAGCGCCGTGGGCAAGGAGGTATTGGTCGGCTTGGCCAACGGCGCCCTCATCGGCGGCATCGCTGCCACCTTGGGCACAGTGTTGTTCGGGCAGCCACGGCTCGGTCTGGTGGTGCTGCTGGCCATGTGGGGGAATCTGGTGGTAGCGAGCTTCGCCGGTGCCTTCGTGCCCACGTTCCTCAGCCGCGTCGGCCTGGATCCGGCCGTGGCCTCCTCGGTGTTCGTGCAGACCTTCACCGACCTCTGCGGCTTCCTGTTGCTCCTGGGCCTCGCCACGGCCCTGCTGTTGTGAGTCGCTTCGCGCGCACGTTCGGAGTCGCACGGCGGCTGCTCCCCTTCGTGTTCGCGTTCCTGCGCGATCGCCGGCGCTGGGTGGTGTTGGGTCGGCCCGCCCGCCGCACCGAGGAGCAGCACCAGAGGCGCGCCGACCGGTTGAGTGCCACCATCGCCGATCTCGGCCCCACGTTCATCAAGCTGGCGCAGCTTCTGAGCACGCGCGCCGACATCCTGCCCGAGCCCTATCTCTCCGCGATCGCGCGCCTGCAGGACCGCGTCCCCCCGGTTCCGTCCGCCGGCATCCTCGCGGTGCTGGAAGGGGAGCTGGGCAAGCCCGTCGACGAAGTGCTCGAGGATTTCGATCGCGAACCCATCGCCGCGGCCAGCCTCGGACAGGTCCATCGGGCGCGAGCCGAGGGCCGTGACGTCGTGGTCAAGGTGCTGCGGCCGGGCGTCGAGGATCTGGTGGCGCTGGACCTGGACATCTCCTTCCGGCTCCTGTACTGGCTGAACGTCGTCTTCCCCAACCATCACGTGCGGGCGTTGACCGCCACGGTGCGGGAATTCTCGGTCAAGGTGCGCGAGGAGATGGATTTCCGGTCGGAGGCGGAGAACATGCGCCGCTTCCATCACTTCTTCGACAACGACCGACGCTTCCGGGTGCCGGAGGTGTTGCCGGCGTTCACCCGCCAGCGGGTGCTGGTGATGGAGTTCACGCCGGGCACCAAGATCGACCAGCTCCAGACGCAGTTCGCCGAAGGGCGGCTCGACTTCCGGCAGGTGATGGAGAACCTGACCGGTCTCTATCTGCGCATGATGATGGTGGACGGGTTCCTGCACGCCGATCCCCATCCGGGCAACCTGCTGGTCCAGGACGACGGCACGATCGTCATCCTCGATTGGGGCATGGTGCTCGACGTGCCCCGCTGGACACGTGAGTCGATCCTGCACATCGCGTTGGCCGTGGAACGCGAAGACCTCGATGCCATCATCAACGAGATGTACAAGCTCGGGATGATGAGCCCCGAGGTGTCCCGTGGCGAGGTACGGGAGGCCGCCCTCGAGATCCTGCGCATCATGGAGCGGGCCCAGGGCAGCAACCGGGAGCGCATCGAAGAGATCGTCCACGAGATCTACGACACGTTCTACACCTGGCCGCTGATCCTGCCGCAGGAGCTCGTGTACTTCTTCCGAGCGTCCGTGCTCCTGGAAGGGATCGGGATCCTCTACGATCGCAACTTCGACGGCCTGGGGTTGATCCGGGTGGTGATTCGCGGTCTGCGCCGCCAGATCCTGGACACGACCCGCCGCGAGCCCACCGCCATGGCCCGCGACGCCGTGGGCGAGGTGGGCCACGTGGTTCGCGCAGTCCTGCAGATCCTGGAGCGAGCCGAACGAGAGGAGTTGCGCGTGCGCATGCACCCGCGCGACGTGCAGGCCCAGGAGCGCTTCCTGCACCTGCAGGCCAGGCGCCTGTTGCTCTCCATCTTCGCGTCGGTGACGGCGGTCATCTCCTCGGTGATCTATCTTGCCGTCCGCAATGTGTGGCTGTTGGCCGGTGGACTGGTGATCTCCCTGCTCATGTTCCTGCTCGTGCTCTTCATTCCCACGCACCTTCTCGAGAATCCGCTGCGCCATGCGCGGGGCATTCGTCCCGGAGGCTCCTCGTGAAGGCTCTGGAGCCGCTCACTCCGGCGCTGGAGGAGGTCCTGGACCGGTTTCGCGCGGGCCAGCGGCTCGGCCTCGCTCGCGCGATCACCGCCGTGGAGGCGGAGCGGCCGGGCTTCCAGGCTCTGCTGCACGCGGCGACGCGCGGCGGACCCCGCGGCCGACGCATCGGCTTCACCGGCCCGCCCGGGGCGGGGAAGTCGAGCCTGGTGGCGCAGGTCGCCACCGCCTGCCGCGCCCGTGGAGAGACGGTGGGGATCGTGGCGGTGGACCCCACGTCGCCGTTCTCCGGTGGAGCGCTGCTGGGCGACCGCATCCGCATGAACGAGCTCGCCACCGATCCCGGCATCTTCATCCGCTCCATGGCCACGCGCGGATCGTTGGGCGGGCTGGCGACCGCCACCGAGGAGGTCATCGACCTCATGGACGGCTTCGGCTTCGACCGGGTGATCGTCGAGACGGTGGGCGTGGGCCAGACGGAGCTGGAGATCCAGTCCGCGGCCGACACGGTGGTGGTGACGCTGGTGCCGGAGTCGGGCGACGGGATCCAGGCCATGAAGGCGGGCCTCATGGAGATCGCCGACATCTTCGTCGTCAACAAGTCGGATCGCCCCGGGGCCGACCGCCTGGTCAAGGAGCTCGCGCTGGCCATCCACCTGCGCACGGGGGAAGCCCTCCGCGACGTTCCGGCGCACCACGGCGTCCAGCTCACGCCGCGCCCCGCGGCGCCGGCGGCTGCGCGGGTCGATGAGGAGTCTCCCTGGGAGATCCCCGTTCTCAAGACGGTGGCCCAGACGGGGCAGGGGGTGTCCGAGCTCCTGGAGGCACTGGACCGGCACCGGGACCATCTGGAGGCGTCAGGCGCGCTCAAGGAGCGTCGACGCGCACGGGCGGCGGCCCGGGTCCTCAGCGTGGTGGAGCGGCAGCTGGGCCGCTTGGCCTGGCAGCAGCCCGGGGCCCGCCGCATCCTGGATCGGGGCCTCGACGCGATCGAAGCAGGGGGCGGCACCCCCTACTCCGTTGCGGAGGACGTGGTCCAGAACCTGCTCGGGGCCAAGGGGTAAGCCGATCCGGGCGCTCCCGGGGGGGCGTTTCCGGGATTCCCACAGGGGGCATCATGTCGATTGTCGAGAAGGACGCGCTCAGCCGGCTGGAGTCCGAGCTGGAGGAGCGAGAAGCCGAGGTGCGGCGCCTTCGCGGCGAGTTGGCCCGCTGGTACGAGCGCTACGAAGGTGCGCCCAAGCGCGACACGCTGTTCACCACCGTGTCGGGCCGTGAGGTGGCACCCCTCTACACGCCCCTCGACGTCAACGGCGAGCCCTATCTGGACCGGACCGGGCTACCGGGCGAGTACCCGTTCACACGGGGACCCTACGCCACCATGTACCGCACCCGTCTCTGGACCATGCGCCAGTTCGCCGGGTTCGCGACGGCCGAGGAGACCAACGCCCGCTACAAGTACCTGCTCGACCACGGCCAGACCGGGTTGTCGGTCGCCTTCGACTTCCCGACGCTGATGGGCTACGACTCCGACCATCCCCGCTCGTTGGGAGAGGTCGGAGTGTGTGGCGTGGCCATCAGCTCGCTCGCCGACATGGAGCGGCTGTTCGAGGGCATCCCGCTCGACCAGGTGTCGGTCTCCATGACCATCAACGGTCCCGCGGTCATCCTCTTCTGCTTCTACGTGGCCGCCGCGGAGCGCCAGGGCATCGACGCGTCCGTGCTGCGGGGAACGGTCCAGAACGACATCCTGAAGGAATACCAGGCGCAGCACGCCTGGGTGTATCCGCCGGACCCGGCGTTGCGCCTGATCGTGGACATGTTCCAGTGGTGTTCCGAGAACGCCCCCAAGTACAACCCCATCTCCATCTCCGGATACCACATTCGTGAGGCGGGCGCCACGGCGGCCCAGGAGCTCGCGTTCACTCTGCGCAACGGCTTCGAATACGTGGAGCGGGGCATGGCCCGCGGGCTGGACGTGGATGAGTTCGCGCCCCGGCTGTCCTACTTCTTCGATGTGCACAACGACTTCTTCGAGGAGATCGCGAAGTTCCGGGCGGCCCGTCGCATCTGGGCGCGCACGCTGCGCGAGAAGTACGGGTCGCAAAGCCCCGAGTCGTGGCGCCTGCGCACGCACGCGCAGACGGCTGGCGTCACGCTGACCGCTCAGCAGCCGGAGAACAACATCGTGCGGGTGGCTTACCAGGCGCTTGCGGCGGTGTTGGGCGGGACCCAGTCCCTTCATACGAACTCGATGGACGAGACGCTGGCGCTGCCCACCGAGAAGGCGGTCCGCATCGCGCTGCGCACGCAGCAGGTCCTGGCCTATGAGACGGGGGTGCCGAACACCATCGATCCGCTGGCGGGCTCCTACTACGTGGAAGCCCTGACGGACGAGCTGGAGGCGGAGGCGGAAGCCATCTTCCGGCGCATCGACGAGCTGGGCGGCGTGGTGCCCGGGATCGAGCAGGGTTGGTTTCAGTCGGAGATCGCGCGCTCGGCGATGCAGCAACAGAAGGAGATCGAGGCGAGGGCGCGCACGATCGTCGGCGTCAACGACTTCGAAGAAGGGAACGAGGACGTGTCCATCGACACCCTGAAGATCGAGCCGGGTGTGGAGCAGCGGCAGCGGGCCCGCATGGCCGAGTTGCGGGCGCGCCGTGACGCGGCGCGTGTGGAGGAGACGCTGAAAGCACTGGAGCAGGCCGCGCGGGGCCAGGAGAATCTGGTGCCGTACATTCTGGAATGCGCCCGTGCGGAAGCGACGCTCTACGAGATCCGTCATGCGATGGAGCGCGTGTTCGGGAGCTACAAGGAACCGGTCTTTTTCTGATCCGCCCGTACAAGGACGAACGAAAGGCATGGACCGAACGATTCGGGTGCTCGTGGCCAAGCCCGGCCTCGACGGACACGACCGGGGTGCCAAGGTCATCGCCAGCGCCTTCCGGGACGCCGGCTTCGAGGTGATCTACACCGGGCTGCACCAGACGCCCGAGATGATCGTGGCCGCGGCCATCCAGGAAGACGTGGACGTGGTGGCCATGTCCATCCTGTCCGGGGCGCACATGACGCTGTTTCCGCGCGTACAGGAGCTCCTCCGGCAGGAGGGCGCCGATCACATCCTGCTCACGGGCGGGGGCATCATTCCCGAGGAGGACCGCCAACGGCTGGAGGCCATGGGAATCGGACGGCTGTTCGGGCCGGGATCGCCCACCAGCGACGCGGTCACCTATATCCGCGAGTGGGCTGCATCGCGGAGTGAGGACGTCCTCTCCACGTGACGGCACCGACAACCGGGACCGCAGGCGTCGGTCGACTCCGGGCGCTCACGGAGGAGCTCAAGGCCCTGCGCTCCACCCTGGAGTTGGGTGGAGGTCTGGAGAAGAGCGCACGTCAGCACGCTCAAGGAAAGCTGACGGCCCGCGAGCGCGTCACACAGCTGCTGGATCCGGGCGAGCCCGTGCTCGAGATCGGCTTGCTGGTGGCCCACGATCTCTACGACGGACAAGCTCCGGCGGCGGGCGTGGTGACGGTGGTGGGGCGGGCTCAGGGACGGGAGGTCGTGGTGGTGGCCAATGACGCCACCGTCAAGGCGGGCTCCTGGTGGCCGGAGACCATCACCAAGATCCTGCGCGCCCAGGAGATCGCGATGCGGTGTCGCATCCCGATCGTGTACCTGGTGGACTCGGCCGGCGTGAATCTCCCCTACCAGGGCGGCGTGTTCCCCGGCCAGTACGGCGCGGCCCGCATCTTCTACTACAACTCCATCATGCGCCGCTACCTGGGAGTGCCCCAGCTGGCGGCGGTGATGGGACCGTGTATCGCAGGTGGAGCCTATCTGCCCGCGCTCTCCGACGTCATCGTCATGATCGAAGGCACCAGCTTCATGGGGCTGGGCGGGCCGAACCTGGTGAAGGGTGCCACCGGTCAGGTCGTCGATTCCGAATCGCTGGGTGGCGCCGGTGTGCACACCTCGGTCAGCGGCGTGGCCCACTACAAGGCAGAGGACGACGCTGCAGGATTGCTGTTGCTCCGGCGCTTGATCTCCGATCTACCGGCACCGCCGGGCGCGGTGCCTGCGCGTTCCACGCCCGGGACGGAGGCGCCCGAACGCCTCTACGAGCTGCTCCCGGCGGACCACCGCGCGCCCTACGATGCGCACGCGATGCTGGACATCCTGTTGGATGACGAGAGCTGGCTGGAATTCCAACCGGAGTACGCCGCGGAGATGGTCTGTGGCACCGGGCGCATCCGCGGGATTCCCGTGGGCGTCATCGCCAACGCGCGCGGCATGGTCAAGGACTCCCGCAAGGGGCCTCCGCGCTTCGGCGGCATCGTCTATACGGAGAGTGCCGAGAAGATCGCCTACTTCATCGAGACCATGAATCGGCACCGCACGCCGATCCTGTTCGTGCAGGATGTGTCGGGCTTCATGGTGGGCCCCGATGCCGAGCACTCGGGGATCATCCGTGCGGGGGCGCACTTCGTCGAGGCCATGGCCACGGCCACGGTGCCCAAGCTGGTGCTGACGCTCAACCACGCGTCGGGTGCCGGCTACTATGCGATGGCGGGTCAGGGCTTCGATCCCGACTTCATCCTCTCCCTTCCCACGGGCCGGATGGGCGTGATGGAAGGCGAGAGCGCGGTGATGGCCCTGTTCAGCGCACAGCTGGAGAAGCTCAAGGAGGCGGGACTGGTGCCCGACGAGGACCTCACCACGAAGATGGACGCGGTGCGCGCCGAGTACGACCGTCAGTTGGACGCACGCTTCGCGGCGGCGCGCGGCTTCGTGGACGCGATCGTGCTGCCGGAGGAGCTGCACGACGCGTTGGAGTTGGTGCTGCGTGCCGGCTTGTCGAATCCGGGCCCGCACCTGGGTCCCTTCACCTTGCCTCCCCACCTGGACGGGGTTCGCACATGAGTGACACCACAGGGGTGATCCGGATCGCGAGCGGGCAGGGCTTCTGGGGGGACGATCTGGAGGCGCCGGTACGCCAGGTGGAGGGCGGCCCCATCGACTACCTCATGCTCGACTATCTGGCCGAGGTCACGATGTCGATCATGCAGAAGCAGCGGGGCAGGGATCCCAACGCTGGATATGCGCGGGACTTCATCCCGCTGATGAAGCGCATCTTTCCGGCCTGCGTCGCGAAGGGTGTGCGGGTCGTCACCAACGCTGGTGGCGTGAATCCGGATGGCTGCGCCGACGCCCTGGTGGTGGCGGGGCGTGAGGCCGGCGTGGGCGGACGGGCCCGCATCGGCAAGGTGACGGGCGACGACCTGATGGACCGCCTGGACACGTTGCTGGAAGAGGGACACGCGCTGGCCAACATGGAGACCGGTGCGCCGCTCTCCACCATTCGGGACCGGGTGCAGAGCGCCAACGTGTACATCGGCGCGCGGCCCATCGTGGAGGCCTTGCGCGGCGGCGCCGATGTCGTGGTGACGGGTCGTTCCACCGACACGGCGCTCACCTACGCGCCCATGATCCACGCGTTCGGGTGGCACTGGGACGACTATGATCGGATCGCCGCGGGTGTAGTGGCAGGCCACATCAACGAGTGCGGGGCGCAGAGTTCCGGAGGCAACTGTCTGATCGACTGGTGGACCGTACCCGATCTCGAGAATGTCGGATTCCCGATCATCGAGGCGCGGGCCGATGGAACGTTCGTGGTGACCAAGCATCCCGGCACGGGTGGGCGGATCAACCGTGCCACCGTGTCCGAACAGATCGTCTACGAGATGGGGGATCCCCGCTCGTACATCACGCCGGACGTCGTGGCCGATTTCACCACGATCCAGCTGGACGAACAGGGCCCTGACCGCGTGGGCGTGCGGGGCATCGTGGGCGCGCATCCCACGGAGTTCCTCAAGGTATCCGTGGCGTACTCGGACGGCTGGAAGGCGGTGGGCACCCTGGTCTACGCCTGGCCGGACGCGGTCGCCAAAGCGAGTGCCGCGGACCGAGTGCTGCGGGCCCGACTGGAGCGCCTGGGTCTTCACTTCGATGAGGTGCTCACCGAGCTGGTGGGCTGGGACGCCACACACGGACATCTGGCCGGGGAGCCACCCGCGGATCTGCCCGAGGTGCAATTGCGGATCGCGGTGCGGGGACACGACCGGGCGGCCGTGGAGCGCTTCACGCGGGAGATCGCTCCGCTGGTGTTGACCGGACCGCCCTCGGTCACGGGCTTCGCGGGAGGCCGGCCGGCGGTGCAGGAAATCGTGGCCTACTGGCCGGCGCTCATCCGTCGGGAGGCCGTCGAGCCCCATCTCGCCGTCGACGTACTGGAGGTCTGATCCGGTGGCCAAGATCCCGCTGTTGCAGCTCGCGCACGCGCGCTCCGGAGACAAAGGGGACACCGCCAACGTGGGCGTCATCGCCTACCGACCCGAAGACTACGAGCTGCTGCGCGCGCAACTCACGCCGGAGCGTGTGAAGGCGCACTTCGGTGCCCGGGTGAAGGGCGCGGTGGAACGCTTCGAGCTCCCCAATCTCCACGCGTTGAACTTCCTGCTGCACGGTGCATTGGGAGGAGGAGGCACGGTCTCGCTCCTGACGGATGCGCAGGGCAAGGTGTTCTCCACCGCGCTGCTGAGGATGGAGATCGACGTGCCCCAGGCCGTGGCGGAGGCCACGCGCGGGCGCGGACGTCTGCCCCGGGAAGCCACGCCGTGAGCAGCGTGCTGCTTCAGGAGCTCAGCGGCGGCGTCCTTACGCTCACACTCAATCGGCCCGACAAGCGCAACGCGCTGAACACCGAGCTGGTAGCTGCACTTTCAGAGGCGTTGCACATGGCGGAGTCCGATCCCGACGTCCGCGTGGTCCTCGTCAAAGGGGCCGGGAAGGACTTTTCGGCCGGGGCGGATCTGGCCGAGTTGGAGCGCACGCTCGATCAGGGCCGGGACGCACATCTGGACAACGCCAACCGATTGGGCGCGCTGTTCCTGGCCCTGCGCCGTCATCCCGTTCCCGTCATCGCGGCCGTGCAGGGCCGTGCGCTCGCCGGCGGCTGTGGTCTCGCGACCGCGTGTGACCTCGTGTTCGCGAGCGAGGCGGCGCAGTTCGGGTATCCGGAGGTCAACCTCGGCTTCGTGCCGGCCATGGTCATGGCCATCCTGCGCAGAAAGGTGGGCGAGGCGGCCGCGTTCGATCTGGCCGTGATGGGGGAGCGCATCCCTGCCACCCGAGCGTATGAGTTGGGCCTCGTGGCCCGGCTCCTCCCGGAAGAGGGGTTCGACGCCTCGACGCAGGAGCTGGCGGCGGCGCTGGCGGCCAAGCCGGCGGAGGCCATCCGCATGACCAAGCGCCTCCTGTACGACCAGGACGGGCGCACCTTCGCGGAGGGCGTGGCGATGGGTGCCGAGGTCAACGCACGCGCTCGCTCCACGGAAGGCTTCAAGGCCGGCGTCCGCGCGTTCTTGGCCAAGCAGTCCCGGTAGCGTGGTCTTCCGGGCCTCGCGCGCGGCACCTGCAGGACCCTTCCTCGTCGCGCGCGCGGCGTTGTTCGTCCTCGGCGCCGGGCTGGCTCTGGTGGGAATGATGCTGCCCTCTCGCGTCCTGGTCTGGATCGCGATCGCCGTCCTGTTGGTGGCGTTCCTGTTGCGGTTCGTGGGCCGGGCCGCGCCGACGCAGGCGCCGGAGGCCGAGGAGGAGTAGGCCGGTCGGTCCCTGGAGCCGCCCCAGGGCGCCTGCACCTTCCGAGCGTGTCCGACGCTCGTGCTGTCCCCCCGCTGGATGAAGTGCTTCGAGACCGCTTCCGTCTTCCCGGCTTCCGACCGGGGCAGCGGAAGCTGATCGAAGCCGTGATCGCCGGTCGGGACGCGCTCGGCGTCCTGCCCACCGGGGGTGGGAAATCGCTCTGCTACCAGGTGCCGGCCGTGGTGCGGGGCGGGCTCACCCTGGTGGTGTCCCCACTCTTGTCGCTGATCGAGGATCAGGTGGAGCGGGGCCGTCGACTCGGACTGCGGGCCGGGGGATTGTCATCGGCCCAAAGCGAGCGCGAGAACCGGCGGGTCCTGGATGCTGGGCGGCGCGGCGAGCTGGATCTGCTGTTCCTGGCCCCGGAGCGAATGACCACTGGCGCAGTGGAACACCTCCTGGCGGCGCGGGCTCCTTCTCTCGTCGTGGTTGACGAAGCGCACTGTATTTCGTTGTGGGGGAACGATTTCAGGCCGTCTTACCGAAGCTTCTTCGAGGGGCGCTCCTCCCGCCGTCACCCCGTGCTGGCGCTCACCGCCACGGCGACCCCGGCGGTGCGACGCGACATCGCCCGCGTGCTCGGACTGGTGCGCCCGCTGGAGGTGGTGACCAGCTTCGACCGGCCCAACCTCGTGTGGAGGGTGGAGCGGGCGGCCACCCCTGCGGACAAGGTCGCGTGCCTGGTTCCAAGGCTTCGGGCGGCGCTGGCCCGGGGGCGCTGGAGCGCGGCCATCGTGTACGCCGGCACCCGCCGCACGGTTCGGTCGCTGCAGGCCGAGCTGGCGCTCCGGGGTGTGGAGGCTCGGCCCTACCACGCGGGCCTGCCGGCCGCTGCCCGCCTGGAGGCGCAGGACTGGTTCCTGAGCTCCCGGCATCCCGTTCTCGTCGCGACCAACGCGTTCGGGATGGGGATCGACCGGGCGGATGTCCGTTTCGTTGCTCACTACAGCCTCCCGGCGTCCCTCGAGGCCTACTACCAGGAGGCCGGGAGAGCAGGGCGGGACGGGCAAGAGGCGCACGTCCTCGCCTTGGATGGTCCGGGCGATGGGGCCCTGCGGCGCTCCCTGCTCTCGGGGTCCCGTCCTGCCCCCGAAACCGTCCTGGCCCTGCACGGTGTCCTGCGTCGAGTCACCAGGCCGGGCGAAGCGCTCAGCGAGCGCGCCCTCGCCCGCGCGCTTCCTCCCGGTTGGGACGCTTCCTCCGCGGACGGGATGCTGCGGGCTCTTCAGGCGGCCGGCGGGGTGCGGGCCCGGGAGTCGGGTCGGCTCGAGGTGTGCCCCGGCCCCCTGGACCTGGGGCCGGTGCGGGACTTGCGTCGACAGGGGCTGGCCGGCCTCCGGGCCGCGGAGCGGTTCCTGGGCGCGCGCGGCTGCAGGCGCCGGGAGCTGCTGGCCTGGTTCGGGGAGCGGTCTCCGCGCCGCTGCCACGCCTGCGACCGGTGCGGCGCGCAGAGCTGGTGACTCTCGGACTCCGGCCGGCTGGAGCGGGGGCCGGACCCTGAGAACCCATGACGGGTAACCGACCTCGCCTATGGGACGCGGGGTCGTATCGGCTGCTCCAGCGGCCGCCTGCGGCCCCGTCCGTACATGCAGGATGCGATGGAACCCTATCTGACAGATGCCCATCGGGCCCTGCAGCGCGAGGTCCGGGACTTCGCGCTGGAACGCATCGTCCCCGTGGCGCGGGACCTGGACGAGCGCTGTGTCTTCCCCTGGGAGAACGTGGCCGCCATGGCCGAGCGGGGTTGGCTCGGGGTGCCGGTTCCCGCCGACCTGGGGGGGATGGGGCTGGACTATCGCAGCTACATCCTGGTGGTGGAGGAGTTGGCCAAGTTCGACGCCAGCCACGCCATCACCATCTCCGCCCACACCACGCTGGGCACGTCTCCGATCCTGAGCTTCGGCACCCGCGAGCAGCAGGAGCGCTGGGTCCCTTCGCTGGCGTCCGGCCGCGTGCTCGGCGGGTTCGGTCTCACCGAGCCGGGTGCGGGCTCCGACTCCGGAGGCACTCGCACCCGCGCCGTGCGCGAAGGCGATGGCTACCGCGTCAATGGATCCAAGATCTTCATCACCCATGCCGGGGTGGGCGAGATCTTCACGGTCACCGCGGTCACCGATCCCAACGCGGGCACTCGCGGGATCAGCAGCTTCGTGGTCACCAAGCCCACCACCGAGCTCGAGCGGGCACGGAGCGTGGGGATGGGCCACCTGGACGACCTCGACTTCATGAACGGGGTGAAGGCGGGGAAGAAGGAGGACAAGATGGGGTGGCGGGCATCGGACACGCGCGAGCTTCTGCTCGAGGACGTGTTCGTGCCGGAAGCCAACCGTCTTGGTCAGGAAGGACAGGGCTTCATCAACTTCATGAAGACCCTGGATGCCGGACGGATCGGCATCGCCGCGCTCTCGCTCGGACTCGCCCAGGGGGCGTTCGACGTGGCGTTCGCGTACGCCCAGAAGCGGGAGCAGTTCGGAAAGAAGATCTACGATTTCCAGGCCGTGCAATTCCGTCTGTCGGAGTTGGCGACGGAGCTGCAGGCCGCACGCCACCTGACCTACCACGCGGCGTGGCTCAAGGATCAGGGACGGCCGTTCACCAAGGAAGCGGCCATGGCCAAGTTGTTTGCGTCCGAGCTCTGCATGAAGGCCACCATCCAGGCCGTGCAGCTCATGGGCGGCGCAGGCTACTCCAGCGAGTATCCGGTCGAGCGGATGCTGCGCGACGCGAAGGTCTGCGAGATCGGGGAGGGCACGAGTGAAGTGCAGAAGCTCGTGATCGGTCGCCTCCTCCAGAAAGAGGATTACGAAGCTATGCTGGCGGATCCACCGCTTCATGAACCCGCACGGACCGCCGTGGGGGCCGAGGTGGGCGCGTCGGCACGTTAGAACACATGCGGGAGAGGCGACAGGCGCGCTGAGAGCGGCGGCCGTGTCTCGTCGACGGATGCCCACATCCGGACGAGAGCGGGGTCGTGGACAGTGGCCCGGTCGCGGTCTTCCGGGAGACATCAAGGTCAGGAGTGCGTAGAGAGATCCTGATCAGCGCATCCTCGCACGAGTCGAGGGTGGCGCTGCTCGAGAACGGAAAGCTCGCGGAGTTCATGTTCGACCGACCCGATCAGGGTCGTATGGTCGGCGACGTGTTCCTCGGGCGGGTCGAAGCCGTGCTGCCGGGCATCCAGGCGGCGTTCGTCGACATCGGCACGGAGAAGGCAGGCTTCCTGCACATCTCCGACATCGCGCCCGAAGAGGACGACGATGACGAGCCGGAGCCCGCGCCGCGGTCCCGCGGCAAGCGGGGCCGCAGAGGCCGCGGGGGCGACCAGCGGGAAGAGGCTTCCCCGGAAGAAGAGGCCGAGGGCGGCGACGAGAAGGGCGCGGAGGCCAAGGGAGGGAAGGGAGGCCGCTCCAACGGCAGACCGCCCCGCCGAGCCCGCAAGTTCCCTCCCATCCAGGACTACATCTCCAAGGGAGACACGGTCCTGGTGCAGGTGACCAAGGAGCCCATCAGCACCAAGGGACCGCGGCTCACCAAGCACATCTCGCTGCCCGGTCGCTTCCTGGTCTACATGCCCTACTCCGCGCGCGTCGGCGTGAGTCGGAAGATCGGCGAGCGCTCGGAGCGGGGACGGCTGCGGGCCCTCGCCAAGGAGATCCTTCCCAAGGACCAGGGCGGGATCATCGTCCGCACCGTCGGAGAGGACTTCAACCAGGGCACCTTCCAGGCCGAGTTCAACGAGCTCCGCAACACCTGGCTGGAGATCGAGGCGGCTGCTCAGGCGGCCGAGGCGCCCGCGCGCGTGCACCGCGGCGCCCACCTGGTGAGCGGGATCATCCGTGATCTGTTCAGCGACCGCTTCGAGCGCCTCACGGTCGACTCGAAAGAGGTCTACAACGAGATCCGCGCCTACGTGCAGAGCGTCGATCCCGACCTGGTCGGTCGTGTGAAGCTGTACCAGGGTGAGGAGCCGCTCTTCGACAAGGAGGGCGTGGAAGAGGAGATCCAGGGCGCCTTCCAGCGGCGCGTGGACCTGCCCTCGGGCGGCTACATCGTCATCGAGCCCACCGAGGCGCTGGTCTCCATCGATGTGAACACCGGGCGCTTCACCGGGAAGGGCAAGAAGGAC
This sequence comes from Gemmatimonadota bacterium, assembly GCA_041390105.1. Taxonomy (NCBI): domain Bacteria; kingdom Pseudomonadati; phylum Gemmatimonadota; species Gemmatimonadota bacterium. The sequence continues at coordinate 815,062 of JAWKQO010000001.1, read as the reverse complement.
CCCGAGGAGACCATCCTCAAGACCAATCTCGACGCGGCCCGGGAGATTGCGCGTCAGCTGCGTCTGCGCGACGTGGGCGGAATCGTCGTCTGCGACTTCATCGACATGGAGCAGCAGAAACACCGCGACAAGGTGCTGCACGAGCTGCGCTCGCACCTGGGACGGGATCGGGCCCGCACCAAGACGTTCGAGCTGTCGGCGCTGGGTCTGATCGAGATGACGCGCCAACGGGTGAGGCCGCCCCTCTTCACGGCGCTCACCGAAGCGTGCTCGCAGTGCGGCGGCAAGGGGCGGGTCTATACGCCCAGCTCGGTGCTGCGCTCGGCGGAGCGCGCCATCGGACGCATCCGGGCCGAGGGGAAGGAGAAGACCGTGGTGGTGCGTACCCACCCGGAGGTCGTGCTCCACCTGATGGAGGAGGAGCCGGACTTCGTGGAGCGCGTCCAGAAGCGCACGCGCCTCCGCGTGGAGGTGCGGGACGATCCGCTGCTGAACCAGGACGAGTTCCGGCTGCTGGCCGGGCCCGCCGAGACGGACGTCACCCAGAAGTACGCGATGGACGGCGACTCGGGCGCCTAGCTGGAGGGCCCTGCGGAGGCGGAGCCCGTACAGCGGGCGGGGCACCCCATCCCAGCAGGGGCTGCCCTCCAGGCGGCCGGCCCGAGTGGCGACGGAAGTCAGGCGGGCGGCGCGTGGTTGGGCCCTCCCCGCCGACGATCCTTGCCCCCGGATCCCGAGCGGCCTATCCCTGCATTCAGGCCTTCCGATTCATGGGCCCGCGCAGAAGCCCGGCCAGGGTTCGAGGCGCCCCAGGCGCCCCGCCCGAGCCTCCCGATGGAGGCACGCCGACGGTGGCGCGGCATGGGGCGGAGGGCGCGGCAGGGCGCCTGAGAAGGCGTGACCCGTGGGCGACCGACCCTACGGACCCGAGCCGCAGCCGTTGGGTCGGCGGCCTTCCCTGAGGAGGGGGCAATGCCACCGGGCAGTTGGTAGGGCCCGGAGCGGACGGAACGCCGCTCCGGGCCCTCTTTCGTGGCCAGCCGCCCGCAGTGGGTCACGTTGACCCACCACCCCGCCGCAGGGAGGTCTTGAAGGGGTCCCGGCCGGATTTTACCTTACCAGGCTCAGATCTGACCTACAGAGAGGACATCATGTACGCCGTCTTCCGCACCGGGGGCAAGCAGTTCCGCGCGGCGCCGGGGGAAACCCTCCGGGTCCCCACGCTCGACGCCGAGCCCGGCGCCAACGTCACGTTCGATGACGTGTTGGTCGCTTCGGACGGCGAGAACGTCGCCGTGGGCACGCCCGTCGTGAGCGGAGCCACGGTCAAGGCGGAGGTCCTCTCTCACGGTAGAGACAAGAAGATCATCGTCTTCAAGCGGAAGCGCCGTAAGGGGTACCGCAAGAAGCAGGGTCACCGGCAGGGATTCACCGAGATCCGCGTGGACTCGGTCGCCCTCTGATCGCCAGGCAAGGAGACCAGCATGGCTCATAAGAAGGGCGTCGGCTCGAGCCGCAACGGGCGGGACTCCAACCCGCAGTATCTCGGCGTGAAGGTCTACGGTGGCGAGGCCATCCGGGCCGGGGGCATCATCATCCGCCAGCGCGGCACGCCCATCCACCCCGGGCGGAACGTGGCCCGGGCCGGAGACGACTCGCTGTTTGCCCTGGTGGACGGTGAGGTGAAGTTCGAGCGTCGGCGCGGCCGCAAGGTGGTCTCGGTCTACCCGGCGTAAGTTCTTTCGTTTACGAGAGATCCGTCGTCCCGCCTCCGCGGGAGCGGATCTTTTCACATCCAGGAGCCGTACGGTTTCATCATGAGTACGGAGTCCCACACCCCCGAAGCCCCCTCACCCGTGGTGCGCCCTCGAGCGGCGCCCCGCCTGGCCGTCTGGATCGGCTTGCTGCTCGGCGTGCTCGCGTTCGGCCGGCCCTCGCTGGTAACGCGCTCGGCCGAGGGGGCGCTGGAAGGGCCCCGCAAGGTGGCGTTCGAGCCCTGGGACGAGCTGCCCACGGAGCTGGAAGCCCAGGTGGCCGAATGGACGGACCGGCTGCTCTCCACGGATCCGCAGACCCTGCGCCGCTACCTGGCCCGCCAGGGCGCTTATGCCGGGATGATCCGCGAGCGGCTGCGTGCGCGCGGCATGCCGGACGATCTGCTGTACCTGGCCATGGTGGAGTCCGGGCTGCGCCCGCGTGTGATGTCGCCTGATTCCGCGCTGGGCATCTGGCAGCTGCGCGAAGGGACCGCACGCGACTACGGATTGCGGGTGGACGAGTGGGTGGACGAGCGCAGGGATCCCATCCGCGCCACCGACGCCGCGCTGGACTACCTGCAAGCCCTGCACGACCGCTTCGGCTCGTGGCCGTTGGCGGCCGCCGCCTACAACGCGGGACCGACGCGCGTTGCGCGTTTGTTGCGTAGACACGGTCCGGACGCCGACCGACACATCTACTGGGAAGTGGTGCAGCATCTGCCCCGGGAGACGCGGGAGTACGTGCCGCGCATCCTGGCCTCGCGCACGCTGGCCCAACGCTCGTCCGAGCTGGGCTTGGAGGTCGAGTACCTGACGCCCTATCAGTTCGATCGCGTGCTGGTGCCTGGCGGAACCTCCCTCTGGCGGGTCGCGGAGCGCACGGGCGTCGAATACTCCGTGCTCCGGGAGCTCAACCCGCACTTCCTCAAGGGCGTCACGCCCCCGGGAAGCGCCTACCCTGTGCGGGTGCCGCGCGGCCGTGGGTCGGAAGTGGTGGCCGCGCTTACCGGATCAAGGGTTCGGGGCACGACCTGACGGCGGGACAGTGGCTAGCCGCCGCGGTCCCGCGTTCAGCTTGCGGCTGAGCTGCGGTGCGCCTACGTTCGCGGCGTTCCGGCCCCGGAAGGGTCGGAGCTTCCCCTGCGGCGCAACGGGTCGAGTCATGCTATCCCCCCCCCCCGCGAGCGAGTTCTAGCTGGATTCTGTCCTTCGCAGCGTTGGCCAGCACCCCGCTGCTGGTCACCTGCGGGCCCGAGAGCATGCCCGTCTCGGTCGAGGTTCCGATCGAGGCTCCTGCGGACCACCTCCCAGATCCGCCGACGATCCCGGGTAGCCCCGCGCCGATCCCGCTCCAACCGAGTGCGTTCGACGCGCTGGGCTGGACCGCCACGGGCATCCAGGTGCCTGAGCCAAACCCCTTCCTGATCGTGCGCGTGGAGGGTGGCCTGACCGTTGCATCCAACCCGGAGTATACGGCGTACTACTGTGGCTTCGACTGCAACCTACCGCTGGCCGGTACCACAGTGGGCCCTCAGGGAGCTGCCGCGACCGGTGGCGAGTTCGCCGTGAGTGTCCGGATCGGAGGGCAAGGGTTGTCCTTCACCGTGGACTCGACGGGGTTGGCGATGGAGGCCCGCGGCATCGTGTTCAATGCAGGGCAGGTGGAGGTGAGTCGGCGCGGCGGCGGTCCGGCGGGGGGCTGCATCTCGGATCCGCAGACCCTGGGGTGCCCTCCCGGCGTCGGCGGCGCAGAGAGCCATCAAGCGGCGGGCTATCTGATCAATGGAGCGCAGACGGTGTCGGTTCGGGCCCTCAATCCGCTGGAGGTACATGCCGATCCGACCACCGTACTCATCGACGCCGCGACGGGGCAGGCGGACACGGACGTCACGTTCACGGCGACTTCCGAGCTTTCTCTGAACAACACCCGCTGGTACTTCCGAGCAGGGGACACGCTGCCTGAACCGTTGGGGCGCGGGGGTGCCGGGGAGCTGGGGTTACCCTGCGCGCTCCAGACGTCCTGCCTCTACCGGCCGCCGGCCAGCGGTCGCATGTATGCACGCTCCGAGGTGGCGTCCAGCACGGTGGAGGCCCCGAGCGAAGTGGTGTGGATCCGCCCCGACACGATGGAGCTGACGGTTGCCGGGACCCCCGACTCCGTAGCCCAGGGCGACACGGTCCAGTTTACCTCGACCGACAACTTCTCCGGCCAGGATCAGGTGTGGAGCTGGCAGGTGGAGGATACGGCGGCCGCTCCGGGGCAGAGCGGGACGGTGGTGGCGTGCGCTGGGATGTCCGAGTGTGGGTATGCCCCGCCCGCGACCGGGCGGATGCACCTGACCGCTTTCAATCAGGCGGGTGATTCGGCGAAGGCGGTGAGCAATCTGATCACCGTGGGACCTGGCCAATGCCCAGCCCCGGGTGGGTCAGCAGACGGGAAGCTGGTGGCGGCATACGATGCCTCCTGCTCGGCGCTCGAGGTGGAGGTCTCGGTCGATGTGCAGGCGATTCACCCACGCACAGCCGAGCGCACGGTCTCGGGTGAATTCCGACGCGGAACTTCCACAGGGATTGCCGTAACACACCGCGCGCAGACCCCGGGGAGAACGACCGTTACGGTCCGGGGCTCAGATTCGCAGGGTGCTGTGGAAGGTGCTGCGGTGTCCCTCCGTGCGGTCTACCAGTCGAGAACGGGAGGCCATGAACACATCGCAGGAGATGTCGAGCTCACATCGAGCAGTCGCAAGGTCACGTGGCCGAGTCACTCGTTGCCGGATGACGGACGCCCGATTCTCGGATACTTCGAAGACGGACAAGACTGGTCGCCGACGATAGACGGTACCACCGACCTAAACGGAGAAGTGAAGGCGACGTTCGTAGCCGGTCATATGGCCGGGACCATGCGATTTCTTGTTGAGGCGGAAGCAGCAGGAGAGAGCGACACGGCTTCTACGGCTGTGCAAGTGGCGGTGCCGGCTTTGCAGCCTCCGCCGTTCCTTTCACTTGCCTACTACGTCGGTTGGGGGAACCAGAATCACGGTGTAGCGCGAAACTGGTTCCTGCGGACGGACGTTGCCGGCCATGCCCTCTCCTTGGCCGCTCTGCTGCAGAGGGTCGACGGTTCCGACCTGCTCTATCCGCAGTTCAATGATGCTTCGCTGGAGGGCGGGGGATCGTTCAATTGGCGCGCTTCCGGGGCACTTGAGGATCACCCGTACTTGGACTCGCACTTGAGCCATCGTCTTGGGATCGATCTGGACGTGGCTATCTGCCGCGTGAAGTTCACGGGTTGGGATGAGGGGGAAACGCACCGGTTGCACTACGGTCAGTGCCAGGGGGCACAGGTGATCGACATCTTGCAGGCCGCGGAGAAGGCGGATCAAGTGGGTGCGTACGTCCTACGAGAGGGCGACCACCTACATTTCGTGTTCGCACGGCCCGGCCTCACGAATCCCGGAGGGTGATCTAGATGGAACGAACCAGCGCTGTGGTCATCGCCGTCGCGGGGTGTGCGGCACTGCTGTTGGTCTTCGGTGGGGACTCTGTGAAAGCGGGTGTTCAGAGTGTCGCCGGATCGCTACTCCAACTCGACGCGATCGAGGACTCGGCCGACTATTGGATCTACCGGTACTCACTGTCGAATCCGGTGGCCGGCCAGCATCCCCTCGCGGCTGCATACATAGACTTGGTCGATCCGTCCGCTACGGGGCAGCCCGTGCGGCTACCGAGCAGCGGTGTCTACGATAGTATCGACGCCCATGGGCGCACCTTTACACGGACTGACAGGGGCTTCACTGTACCGTTGGGAGCATCTACCCCTGGGGCGTGGAAGTTGGTGGAAATGACAGATGGGATTGCCTGGGGAAACGTGCGAGGTGTCGCCTGGGAGCTCGACGGTCTTGAGCCGGGGTCAACGCTGGCAGGATTCGCTCTGCGCAGTCCCTTCCTGCCTGGCCTCCGATCTGCACGGACAGAGCCCGCCTGGGCTGCGTGCTGTGCCGAGCCGTGGGGGACGCCAGAAGAGAATCCCGATGGTATTCACCACGATCCTGCGTCGTTCGCGGAGACGTTCGAAGTGCCTGCCCCCACACACTCCCCGGATGCGTTGGGCCTTCCTGAGATCGTGCAGCAGCTCACGGCCTCCTGCACCACCCTTGGCTGGATCACCAATCAGGGGGTCTGCAACAGCCTGCAGGTCAAGCTGGATGCGGTCGCGGCGAACCTGGCCGCGGGCAACCCGACGGCGGCGAGCAACGAGCTGGTCGCATTCGCGAATGAGCTGGATGCGCTCAACGTCAAGTTCATCAGTCCGGAGGCCTATTGGATGCTCAAGGTGAATGCGGAGTACCTTGCCGGACAGATGTAGCCACGCCGTGCGGGCTTGGTTCTTTCCGATCGCGACGGGCGCGTCGGGCGGTCAGCGTGGCGCTTCTTCCGTGCCCCCTCCCATGAACCGCGCCACGTGCGCCGGATCCTGCGGCTGCGTCATCAGACTCACCGCCACCAGCACAGGGATGTGCACCATCAGACCCAGCAGTCCCTCGTGCAGCTCGAAGGGGCGCCCGCCCTGGAAGTAGAACCAGAGCGCGGTGGCCGATCCGGAGATCAACCCAGTCAGCACGCCGGGCGTGGTGGCGCGCTTCCAGTAGAGCGCCGCCAGGATGGGGGGAGCGAACTGACAGATGATCCCGTAGGCGGTGAGCAACAGCACCACGAGGGACTGACTGCCGCTGATGGCGAAGCCGTAGGCGATCAGCGCCACACCGATCAGCACGATCTTCATCCAGAGCTGCTGGCTCTTGTCGCTGAGCCCCGGCGCGAAGGGGTGCACTCCGTCCTCGATGGCCACCGAGGCCGCCGCATGCAACAGCGCATCGCCCGTGGACATGGACGCGGAGAGCGCGCCCGCGCAGAAGAGCCCTACCACGATCGGTGAGAGGTTGGACTCCAGGATCAGGTAGGGCAGGATGAAGTCGGGGCGGGGCGGGCTACCGGGATAGAGCACGCCTGCGAACCCGATCAGAAACACCGGGATGAGGAAGAGCTGGAAGGTGGGGAAGAGCACCACCGTGCGGCGCAGCGTGCGATCGTCCTTGGCGGTGAATGCCTTCATGAACAAGTGGGGCCACATCATCAGCCCGATGGCACTCACCAGGATCGCGCTGGAGAACCCTCCCCAACCCCAGGGCTGGCCCGCGGCCGTGAGCCCCGGAAGTGACAGCAGCTCGGGGCGGGCTGCCTCGATCTGGTTGAACATCTCTCCCACGCCGCCGTACAGGTGGATCGGCAGATAGAGCCCCAGTGTCCAGGCGATGGCGAGCATGAAGATGCCCTGGAACGTGTTGGTCCACCCCACTGCCGCCACGCCGCCCAACAGGACGTACAACACCACCACGCCGTAGGAGAGCGCCGCCCCCAACCAGATGGGCACGTGGTTCTCGGTCACCGCCTGGATCACGATGGCAGCGCCCGACATCTGCAGCGTCACGTAGGGGATGAAGGCCAGCACGGCCAGCACGGCCAGCGTCAGGGATAGAGCGCGCGAGGGGAAGCGCCCCATCAGGAGCTGCGCCTGCGTCACGAAGCCGTGGCGACGACCCACGCCCGCGATGCGAGGTCCCAGCCAGTACCAGGCGCCCATGCCGATGACGCCGTAGGCCAGGATGTAGTAGGCGGCGGCTCCCTGCGAATACGCCCAGCCGGGGCCGCCCAGGAAGGCGAAGGCCGAGAACACGCTGGCGCCGGTCACGAAGTACATGACCAGCAGCCCGAACTGTCGGTCGCCCGCCACGTAGCCCTGGACGCTCTTGCTGGCGCGGCGCCCTGCCATCAGCCCGATCGTGAGCGTAACGCCCAGGTAAAGAACCAGGATGGAGGTGACGACGACCCAGCGCTCCATTACAGATCCGCCCGTTCAAAGCAGGGAAGGGTTCCGGCGTTCATTGGCCGCGCTCCCGCCGTTGTTGTTCGGCGTCCAACCACAGGAACAGCACGAAGCCCAAGAGGATCCAGAAGGCGTACCACGCGAAGTTGAAAGGAAGACCGAAGATGAAGGGGCGCACCCGATTGGCGAGGGCCGCGCCCGGCCAGATGGTGGCGAGGGTCAGCGCGATCAGGTAGGCGATCAACACCTTCGTTCTCATGCGCCGCTGAACTCCGCTCGCCGTTTCTCGATGAAGGCCTGCACGCCTTCGCGGCCGTCGGCACTGGCGAAGGCCGCCAGGAAGAGCTCCCTCTCGAGCTCCAGGCCGGCCGCCAGCGGCATCTCCGCCGCGGCGCGTACGGCCTGCTTGGCGAGCCGCAGCGCCACCGGGCTCCAGCGGGCCATACGCTCGGCCAGCTCGCGCGCCTTCCCCAGGTGTTGGCCGGCGTCGGCCAGGATCTCCACGAGCCCGATGCGGTGCGCTTCGGTGGCGTCGATGACGTCCCCGGACAGCGCGATGCGCATGGCCTGGCCGGGACCCACCAGGCGAGCGAGACGCTGCGTCCCTCCCGCGCCCGGGATCAATCCCAGTCGAATCTCGGCCTGTCCGAACTGCGCCGTCACGTCGGCTACGCGCACGTCACACGCCAGCGCCAGTTCGGAGCCACCGCCCAGGCAGTAGCCGTGAATGGCGGCGATCAGCGGCTTCGGGAACTCGGCCACCGCATCATACACGCGGCGGAGCTGGTACATGCGGCGCTGCTCCGCCGGCGTGCGGGCGGCGAACTCGCTGACATCGGCGCCCGCGACGAACGCCTTCTCGCCGGCGCCGTGGAGGATGGCCACTTTCACGGCGTCGTCGGAGGCCAGCGCGTCGACGGCCTGCATGATCTGCTGCCGCACCGACTCGTTCAGGGCGTTGAGCTTGTCCGGTCGGTCGATGCGGATCCAGGCCAGCGGTGGTTCGACCGTGACGACGACGCTCTGCTCGCTCATCCTTTGGCTCCGTCCGTCCAATCGTAGAACCCCTGGCCGGTTTTCTTGCCCAGCCTCCCCTCGGCGACCATGCGGCGCAGGATGGCGGGTGGCTCGAAGTGCGGGGCCCCCAACGCGCTGTGCAGGTACTCGGCGATCCCCAGGCGCACGTCCAATCCGACCAGGTCCGTGAGCTTGAGCGGACCCATGGGATGGCGATAGCCCAGCTCCATCGCCTTGTCGATGTCCTGGGCACTGGCCACACCCTCCTCCACCATGCGCATGGCCTCCAGGCCCAGGATCACACCCAGCCGCGAGGAGGCGAAGCCCGGGGAGTCCTTCACCGAGATCGGCTCCTTTCCGAGCGACCGGGCGAAGGCCAGCCCCGCGGCCAGCGTTTCCCCCGAGGTATCTGGCCCATGCACGACCTCGACCAGCGCCATGATGTGAACGGGGTTGAAGAAGTGCAGACCCAAGAAGCGCGACGGATTGGGCGTAGCCTCGGCCAACTCCGCGATCGAAAGGGACGATGTGTTGGTGGCCAGCAGAGCTCCCGTCGGTGCGGAGGCAGCGACTCCGGCGAACAGAGCGCGCTTGAGATCGGCGCGCTCCGGGATGGCTTCGATCACCAGGTCGGCGTCGGCAACCGCCTCGGAGACGCGTCCGCTGCCGCTCAAGCGGGCCAGAGTAACGTCGCGCGCGCTCGGGTCCACCTTCCCCAACTCCACACCCTTGTCGAGGTTCGCGCGGACGCGCTGCAGGCCGGCGTCGACCGCGGCTGCGCTGACGTCGTTCAGCACCACGGTGTAGCCGGAGGCGGCCGCGACCTGCGCGATGCCGTGTCCCATGGTGCCCGCGCCGATGACGGTGACGCGCCGGATGCTCACGGTCCCTCCACGACGGTCGCGATGCCCTGGCCGACGCCGATACACATGGAAGCCAGCCCGTGCCGCGAGCCGCGGCGGCGCATCTCGTGCGCGAGCGTCACCAGGATCCGTGCGCCCGAGCAGCCCACCGGATGGCCCAGCGCGATGGCGCCTCCGTTCACGTTCACGCGAGCGGGGTCCAACTCCAACTCCCGGACGCAGGGCAGCGCCTGGGCCGCGAAGGCCTCATTGAGCTCGATCAGGTCCAGGTCGGCAGGCCCCAGGCCCGCGCGGGTCAGGGCCTTCCGGGACGCGGGCACCGGCCCCATGCCCATGCGATGGGGCTCCAGGCCGGCCGTGCCCGTGGCCACCACCCGCACCAGCGGTTCCAGCCCCAGCGCCCGGGCTCGGGACTCCTCCATGACCAAGAGGGCCGCGGCACCGTCGTTCAGTCCCGAAGAGTTGCCGGCCGTCACGGTGCCGCCCGCCTTGAAGACCGGACGGAGCCGGGCCAGGCCCTCGCGCGTAGTCTCCGGGCGCGGGTGCTCGTCGACGTCCACCACCAGGGGATCGCCTCTGCGCTGCGGGATGCGGACCGGGACGATCTCCGCCTGGAAGCGACCCGCCTCCATCGCCTCGGCCGCTCGCCTCTGGCTCTCCAGGGCGAAGTCGTCCTGAGCCTCGCGCGTCACGCCGAACTCCTCGGCCACCACCTCGGCGGTCTCGCCCAGCCCGATCGTCCACTCGGCGGGGAGGGCCGGGTTCGTGAAACGCCAGCCCAGCACCGTGTCGGCGACCTCCGGGGTCCCGCGGGGATAGCCCGTCTCCGGTTTGAGCAGCACCCAGGGTGCGCGGCTCATGCTCTCCACCCCGCCCACGATGAAGGCGTCCCCCTCGCCGGCCAGGATCTGATGGAACGCGCTGTGGACGGCCTGCATGCCGGAGCCGCAGAGGCGGTTGAGGGTCACGCCCGGCACAGTCACCGGAAAACCGGCCCGCAACAGCGCCATGCGCGCCACGTTGCGGTTGTCCTCACCCGCCTGATTGGTGCAGCCGAAGATCACGTCGTCGAGGGCCTCCGGATCGATCCCGGTGCGCTCGACGAGCGCCTCCAGCGTGCGGGCGGCGAGGTCGTCCGGCCGTACCGAAGCCAGGGAGCCACCATGGCGCCCGATCGGCGTGCGCACGGCGTCGATGATCCAGACGGTTCGGGACATACAGGGGCGGTGGTTGCGTGGTGCGGGGACTTGGCCCGGGGTTCGGCGAGCCCTAGGCTACCCGCGCCCGGCAGGCCCTGCAAGGCCAACCGGGCGTGCCCCGGGGCACGGTGTGCCGGGCGCGCGCTTCACACCCGCGAATGGATAGACGGTGCGCTTTCTTCCCCAGCTCTTCGCCAACAATCGGGAATGGGCCGAGGCCCGGGTCCACGAGGACCCCGACTTCTTCTCCCGCCTTTCAAGGCAGCAGAGTCCTCGCTTCCTATGGATCGGCTGCTCGGACAGCCGGGTGCCCGCCAACCAGATCGTCGGCCTCGACCCCGGTGAGGTGTTCGTGCACCGCAACGTGGCCAACGTCGTGCGCCCGGGGGACCTCAACCTCGAGTCCGTCCTGCAATATGCCGTCGCCACCCTTCAGGTCACGGACGTGATCGTCTGCGGACACTACGGGTGCGGAGGTGTGCAGGCAGCCCTCGATGCGCAGCCCCTGGCGGGGCCGATCGACCAGTGGCTGGAGCCGATCCGAGCGGTGCGGGACGCGCACGCCGGAGAGTTGGGGACGTTGGCCGAGCCGGGGGCGCGTTGGAGGCGCCTGTGCGAGCTCAACGTCCTGGCTCAGGTGGACGCGGTGGCGGCCACCCCCTGGGTCACGGAGGCCTGGGAGGCGGATCGCACGCTGCACGTGCACGGCTGGATCTACGACGTGCGGGACGGCCTGCTGCACGACCTGGACGCCGGGTTGCGCGGACCGGACGATCGACCCAACCTGACGCAGGGGTGACCCCACGGGCCTCGGCGCCAGGCGGCCGGGGCCGCGCCCGGTACACGGGAGGGGAAACCTCTGGCGGGGGGAGGCGTAGGAGAGGATAGCCGCCATCCGCTCTACTCCTGGCCGGAGGACTCCATGCGCCACGCCCTCGCCTCGCTTGCGGTGTTGCTGTCGACCGCCCAGTTCCTGACGGCCCAGGAGCAGCCGAGCCAGGAGCCGCCCACGTTGGTGGGGCACATCGTCGACGTCCGCACGGGAACGCCGCTGCTGGGCGCCTGGATCGGACCTGAGCAGGCGGACTGGGGCACCTACACGCGGGCGGATGGAGGTTTTCGCCTTCCACGCGTCCACGCAGGCCCCGATCTCTACCGGGTCGAGATGCTGGGATACGCGGACCTGCTCATCGAGCTCGCTCCTGACGGCCCCGTGCAGATCGAGATGGAGCCGGACCCCATCGTCCTCGAGGGCGTGAAGGTGGTCGCGGATCGCTTCAAGCGCCGGCGCAACGCCACGGCTGTGTCGGTGCGCACGATCGAGCGCCAGGACCTGCTGTGGTCCGGTGCTGCGGATCTGCTCGACTTCATCCGCGGCCGCGCGGGCGTCCATCTCATTCCGTGCCCGCGAGGCAGCTTCATCAGCTACGCCTCCCTGGACTGCGCGTATGTGCGCGGCCGGCCGGCCGAGATCAAGGTCTGCTTGGACGAGGCGCCGCTGCTGGGGGGCGCGGATCAGCTGCGCATGATCTCGCCCCAGGAACTGCACATGGTGGAGGTCTACCAGCGCGGCGCGCACATCCGGCTCTACACCGAGCAGTTCATGCAGAAGGCCGCGCGCCGCCGCCTCGGGGTCCCTCCCTTGGGGTTCGGGTTCTGCTGACGCACCGGTGACCTGCGCAGGGCCGTCGCGAGGGGCGGGCGGGGGCAAGGGGCGCTGCGTGACGGCAGAGCAACTCCCGGCGCGTGGAGCGTGAGTACACCGTCAGCCTTTGGCTTCGCGCTTGCTACCGAGGGTTGGGGGTCGGCCGATGGACGGCCACCGAGTCTCCGATCTCGATCGCCATCAGATCTTCCCCGAGCATGAGCGGGCCACCGTAGGTCGATTGTGCTCGGCTCAAGACCTGGTCGGCCGTAGGTGGCGGGAACGCGGGGTCCGTGGTGAGAAGCACCACGTGAGTGAGCACCGCCAGCTTCGGCGCCACGCGCTCGAACACGCGGCCTGCGTCCTCCGGCGAGGTGTGGAAGCCCAGGATTCGTTGGGCCACCGGTGCCGAGGCGGACGCCGCGAGCAGCTCTGGGCGTACCGCAGCCACCTCGTGCACCAGTACGTCGGCACCGGACGCATGGCGAATGAGGTTCTCACTGGGCCGGGTGTCGCCCGAGATCACTACAGAGTGTCCGGCGTAATCCACGCGGTAGCCGAACGCGGGTTCGAGCAATCCACCGTGGTCCACGAGGAACACCGTCACCCGTACTCCCTCGCGATCGAAGACCAGGCCCTCCTCCACATCGTGGGCGGTGACCTCGATGCCGGCCGGCGGCAGGTGCTCTCCGTCGCGGCGCACGCGGACATCCCAGTCGTAGGCTTCCCTCAGGTGGGTCATCATCGCGCCCGTCCCCTCCGGCCCCCATACCTCCAACGGCTGATCCCGTCGACCGAACGGCGTCGGCAGCCAACCGGTCAGCCAAAGGTCCGGAATCCCGACTGTGTGGTCGGAGTGGAGGTGCGTGAGAAAGAGGGCGCGCACCGTCCCCAACGGAATGCCCGATTGCCAAAGGCGCTGCGTCACGCCCCGGCCAGCGTCGAACAGGAGCGTCTGTCCGCCGGCCTGCACGAGTGTGGCCGGGCCGAACCGGTCGACGGCCGGATCGGGGCGCCCCGTGCCGAGGAGGGTCACCCGGATGTGTGGGGTCTGGGCAAGAGCAGGCGCCGCGACGAGGAGGAGAGCCCCCGCCAAGGTGCGCAGTGCCAGGGACGATCGCATGACCCGCCTCATTGATCTGGAGATTCCCAACAACGCTCCAGGCCTACTGGCGCCGCCTACGGAACAACGACCGGGTCGCGACCGCTAGCGGTCCAACGCCACCCAAACGCTCTTGGTCTGCGTGTACTTCTCGAGCGCTGCCTGGTAGCCCAGATCACGCCCGAACCCGCTCGACTTGTACCCACCGAAGGGGGAGGCGGAGTCGTACTGGTTGTAGGTGTTGATCCAGACGGTCCCCGCCTTCAACTCCTTGGCCACGCGGTGGGCCTTGCCGATGTCCCGGGTCCAGACGCCCGCGGCCAGGCCGTAGATGGTGTCGTTGCCGATGCGGATGGCGTCGTCGAGGTCTTCGAAGCGCACGATGGCGGCTACCGGACCGAAGATCTCCTCTTGTGCGATGGTCATGCCGGGATCGACGTCCGCAAACGCGGTGGCCGTGACGAAGTTCCCGCGACCGTTCACCTGCACCCGCTCTCCACCACACAGGAGGCGTGCCCCTTCCGCCCTGCCTGCATCCACATAACGCATGATCCGCTCGGTCTGCGCTGGGCTCACGATGGCGCCGATCCGGGTCTTGCCGTCCATGGGATCGCCCACGTTCATGGTCGCGGCGCGCTCCGCGAAGGCAGCCACGAAGTCGTCGTAGATGCTGCTCTCGACCAGGATACGCGAACCCGCCGCGCACACCTCGCCCATACCGTAGAAGATGCCGGTGGACGCACCGCGCACGGCGGCCTTCAGATCCGCGTCCGCGAAGACGATGTTCGGGCTCTTCCCGCCGAGCTCCAGGGACACCTTCTTCAGTGTATCGGCCGCGGTTCTCATGACGATGCGGCCCACCTCGGTGGAGCCGGTGAACGCGACGGCGTCCACGCCAGGATGTCGCACGAGGGCCGCGCCGGTGGTCTCCCCGTCTCCCGCGATCACGTTGAGCACGCCGGGAGGAAACCCTGCTTCACCGGCCAGCTCGGCCAGACGTAGCGCAGTCAACGGGGTCTCTTCGGCGGGCTTCAGGACAATGGTGTTTCCGCAGGCCAGGGCAGGGGCCACCTTCCAGGCCGCCAGCGACAGCGGGAAGTTCCACGGAACGATGATGCCCACCACTCCGACCGGCTCCCGGAGCGTGTAGTTGAGGAAGGGGCCCGCAACCGGGATGGTATCGCCCTGCACCTTGTCGGCGAGCCCCGCGAAGTAGCGGAAGTTCTCCACGACACTGGGCAGGTCCACTTTGTGGGATTCGAAGAACGGCTTCCCGTTGTCTGCCGTCTCCAGGCGAGCCAACTCCTCGGCGTTGGCCTCGATCAGATCGGCCAGCTTCCACAGCAGGGCGCTGCGCTTGTGCGGATTGAGGGAGGCCCAGGGACCGGCTGCCGACCGCGCGGCTTCCACCGCGCGGTCGACGTCCGAGACTCCCGCGAACTGGATCTCCGCGATGACCTCATGTGTGGCCGGGTTGACGTCGGCGACGCGCGTGCCATCGCTCGCGTCACTCCAGGCGCCATCGATCCAGAGGCGGGTGCGCACTCCCTCCATGCTCAGCGCCCTTTGAATTCGGGCGTGCGCTTCTGGACGTACGCGTTCAGGCCTTCGCGTGCGTCCTCGCTCTGGAAGAGCTGTTGCTGCAGCTCACGCTCGAGCGTGAGTGCCAGCTCGAAGGGGACCTCGGCGCCGGTCTGCACCGAACGCTTGATGTTGCCGACCGCTTTGGCGGCCTTGTTGGGCGGCGTGAACTGTTTGGCGTACTCCATGATCTTCTCCATGAAGTCCGCGTGTGACTCCGACGCCCAGACCTGGTTGACCAACCCGAGGCTCTCCGCTTTCTCGAAGTCGAACATGTCGCCGGTGGCCATCAGCTCGATCGCCTTCGACTTGCCCACGATGCGCACCAGCCGCTGCGTCCCGCCCGTGCCAGGCAGTACGCCCAGGCTGACCTCGGGCAGGCCGCACTTGCCTGCGCCCTTGCGGGCGATGCGGATGTCGGCGGCCATCGCGATCTCGAGCCCGCCGCCGACGGTGTGACCATTCAACGCGGCGATGATGAGCTTGGGGGTGTGCTCGAGGCGATTCAGCGTCTCGTTCGCGTGCAGGCAGAAACAGTACTTGAAGCCGGACGTGACTTCGGAGAGCATCTGGATGTTGGCGCCGGCGCTGAAGAACTTCTCGCCCTTCCCCGTGAGCACGACCACCCAGACCGAGTCGTCGAAGCGGGCACGCACGATGGCCTCGTCGAGCTGACGCATCATCTCGTGCGTATAGGTGTTGGCCGGCGGGTCGTCGAGCGTGAGCAGGGCGACTCCATCCTTGGCTTCATAGTGGACCAGCTTCTTGTCGCTCATTCCCTCAGTCCTGTTCGTGCCGAGCGTCGGCGTGGAAGAAAGCTTGGCTTGATACCCCGGCACGTTCCGCCGACCCACCCGAGACGCTGGCGGGGAACCCGCGCAGGAAGAGCTGCAGCAGCGCCTCGGCGAGGGCGGGGGCGTCGGGGTCGAGATCGGGGCGGTACCAGGTGTAGATCCAGTTGAGCTGCCCGAAGAGCGCGAAGGTGCCGATGCGGAGCTCCCCAGGCGAGGCCTCGGGCGCCAAGGCGGCCAGGCACTCGCCGACCAGCTGGACGTAGCGCCGCTTCAGGGTCCGCACTGGCGCGGACCGCCCGGCGGGAAGCGCATCGGCCTCGTGGGAGAGGACCTTCATCTCGGCCATGTTGTCCACGAAGAAGCGCACGTGGGTGTGCACGATCCTCGACAGGCGCTCCGCCGGGGGTAGTGGCTGCTCCAGGGAGATCTCCAAGCGCTCGAGCAATGTCTCGAAGGCATGGGTCTGGATGAGGAGGAGCAGGTCCTCCTTGCTCTTGAAGTAGTAGTAGAGCCCGGAGAGGCTGACGCCCGTCGCCGCAGAGATATCCCGGACGCTCGCCTGGTGGAATCCCTTCTGGGCGAAGACCTCCGCCGAGCGGTGCAGGATCAGGGCGAGCTTGTCGTCGTACCGCGTTCGGGCGTCCACACCGCTCCGGGAGGAGATTCGGACGATCGTCCGAACGAACCTAGGCGTCCGGTTCCACGAGGGTCAAGGCGAGCCGCCGCGGCATGGAGTGCCGCGGGCGCAGTTTGCGCCGTGGTTGCGGGGGGGCTTTGGGGGTGCCGGGGCCCATTTCGCGCTATACTTGGCATATGGAGGTCTCGAGGTCGTCCCCCCGCCCCCGCCTCTGCGGGTTGCTGCTCGTCATCGGCGTTCTCGCCGCGGCGGGTTGTGAGGATTTGACGGGCCCCAGCGCGGCGGCCCCGGCTCTGGCGGCGCTTCCGCTACCGATTCCCACGCTCCTCTCCACGACGGAGGGGCTGGAGGCCTCGCCCGGCCTGGCGCGGGCCCGGACCCTCTGGACCGATTCCTGGGCGGGGACGGCGCAGGATCCCGAGGGGCTTCGGGCCGAGGCCCGCTCGTTGGCTGCCCCGCTGGCCCGGGCCGCTACGGACGCCGCTCTCCTGGATCGTGAACGGGGGGCGCTCCGGAGGGCAGCCACGGAAGTCCGGAGTCTGGTGGGGCCCGCAGGCGGCCTGGAGCCGATGCTGCGGGGCGTGGAGGAACGGCTGGGCGCCTCAGAGGGGCTGGAGGGTGCCCCGGCCTTGAGAGCGCTCCTCGAGGGATCCGATCAGCTCCTCGCGGTCCCTTTGGCGACCCTGGCCGAGGGGCTCCTGGAGTGCTCCCAGCGGCGCGTTCGAAGAAACCTGCCGGCCGACGCGTACTCTGAAGTGTGGCAGACGCGGGCGCTCCACCTCCAGGAAGGAGCGAGGGAGGCCCTCGACGAAGGCAATCTCCTGGTCGCGGTCCGTCGCGCCTACTACGGGTGCCGACTGCTGGCCGACCATCAGGAGGATGACGGCCCCGGGCCGAGGTAGATCTCTTCATGACCCGACGGAACGCGTTCTCGGTGGTTCTCCTGGTGACGGGTTTCCTGAGCGCGCGGGAGGCCCCCGCTCAGACCGTCTATCGTGTGCCGGTCACCGGCACGGTCGAGCTGGGGTTGGCTCCTTTCGTGGAGCGGATCGTCCACGAGGCCGAGGCGAAGGGCGCGTTGGCGGTCGTGCTGGACATCGACACCCCTGGTGGCCGGGTCGACGCCGCGGAGCGCATCGCCGACGCCGTGCGGGACGCGACCATTCCGGTCTATGCGTTCGTCAACCGGCGGGCATTCTCGGCCGGCGCCTTGATCGCTCTGGCCACCGACAAGGTCTACATGGCTCCGGGCTCCGTCATGGGAGCAGCCACGCCCGTGAACGGGGCCGGGGAGAAGGCTCCCGAGAAGATCGTCTCCGCAATGCGCAGCGAGATGCGGGCGCTCGCAGAGGAGCACGGGCTGGATCCGCGCGTGGCCGAGGCCATGGTCGACGAGACCATCGCCATCGAGGGCGTGATCGAGGCGGGCCGGCTCCTGACGCTGACCACCGAAGAGGCCCATGCGCTTGGATACGCAGAGCCCGTCGCCGACTGGAGCGCGGTCGTCTCCGCGATCGGCGGACAGGTAAGCGCTCCGGTGACGGAAGCCCGCGCGAATTGGGCCGAGCGTCTGGTGCGCGTGCTCACGCACCCGGCGGTCGCGCCCTTCCTGCTGTCCATCGGCTTCCTGGGCTTGCTGATCGAGATCAAGACGCCCGGTCTGGGACTGGGCGGGGCGGCAGGGTTCCTGGCGCTTTCCCTGTTCTTCGGTTCCCACCTGATCCTGGGGCTGGCGGGTTGGGAAGACATGCTGATCTTCGGGGTCGGTGTGGTCTTGTTGGCCATCGAGGCGTTCGTGCTTCCAGGCTTCGGCATCTTCGGAGTGCTGGGCATCGTGGGGGTGGCCGGTGGCCTCTACCTGAGTCTCCTGGGTGCATTTCCCACGGCGGAGGATCTCGCCCAGGCCAGCGGTGTCCTGGGCGCCTCGGTCCTGATGATGCTCGTCATCGGCTGGGCCCTGATCCGGCGCCTTCCCACCAGCGGAAGGTTGGCCCGCCGCGGAGTGCTCCTGGATACCGAGACCGACCGCGCGCTGGGATACGTCTCCGCGGCCGTGCGGGCGGATCTGGTAGGACGAGACGGCTCCGCGGTGACGGACCTGCGTCCCTCGGGTACCGGGTTGTTCGAGGATGAGCGGATCGATGTGGTCTCGGAGTCGGGTTGGATTCCCCGGGGTGCGCGCATCCGTGTGGTGGCGTCTCAGGGGTACCGTCACGTGGTACGCGAAATCACGGAGCAATGATGGGCGACGAACTGTTCTTCGCGACGACGATCCTCGTTGCGATCGGTGCGATTCTCCTTGTCTCGATCGTGCTGTGGGCGATTCCGGTCAAGCTGTGGTTGGAAGCCATCTTCTCGGGCGTGCGCATCGGGATCGGACAGCTCATCGGCATGAGGCTGCGGCGCGTCAATCCGGCCGCGGTCGTGCGACCCCTGATCTCGGCGACGAAGGCCGGGCTCCCACTGAACGCCCATGAGTTGGAAGCGCACTATCTCGCCGGTGGCGACGTGGAGCGCGTGGCGCGTGCGTTGATCAGCGCCGACAAGGCCAATATCGATCTGTCCTTCCAGCAGGCGGCTGCCATCGATCTGGCCGGCCGCGACGTGTTCGAGGCGGTCCAGGTCTCCGTCAACCCGAAGGTGATCACCACGCCGCGCGTGGCCGCCATGGCGAAGGACGGAATCCAACTCATCGCAATCGCGCGCGTGACCGTGCGGGCCAACATCAATCGTTTGGTGGGTGGAGCGGGGGAGGAAACCATCGTCGCACGCGTGGGCGAAGGCATCGTCTCCAACATCGGATCGGCCGAGTCGCACAAGGCCGTGCTCGAGAACCCGGACAACATCAGCAAGACCGTGCTGGCCAAGGGGCTCGACTCCGGGACGGCCTTCGAGATCCTCTCGATCGACATCGCCGACGTGGACGTCGGCAAGAACATCGGGGCCGAGCTACAGACGGATCAGGCGGAGGCGGACAAGCGGATCGCCCAGGCCAAAGCCGAAGAGCGCCATGCGATGGCCCTGGCGCAGGAGCAGGAGATGCGCGCGAAGGTGCAGGAGATGCGCGCGGAGTTGGTTGCGGCCGAAGCCAAGGTGCCGCTGGCCATCGCCGAGGCCTTCCGCACCGGCAACCTCGGAGTCATGGACTACGTGCGCTATCGCAATGTGCAGGCGGACACCGAGATGAGGTCGGCGATCGCGGGTGGGGACGGAGAGTCCCCGGTGTCTCCCGCCAGCTGAGGCCCCTGTGGAGGACCTGATCCCGATCCTGCTCCTGGTCGCGTGGTTCCTGGGCGCGCTGGGGAATCAGCGGAAGCGGAAGGAGCGCGCCGCTCGTCGCAACGCGCCCGGCCCGAGCGATGTGCGCCGGGAGCAGGGCCCGCAGTCCGGGGACGTGGCGCAGGCGCGCCCGCGCCGAGCCCGTGACCTGATCCCCAAAGACCTCTGGGAGGAGATCGAGGCGCTGGCCCAGGGGCGTCCGCCGCGGCCGGTGCCTACACCCGCTCCGGAGCCGCAGGCGCAGACCCCGCAGCGTCGACCGACGGGCTCGGACGGTGCACGCCCCCGGGTGGCGGTGCCGCCTGCGCGGGCCCGCAGACCATCCCCCGCGCCGCGCCCCCTGCCGCCCCCGGACGCGCTTCCGGAAGCCGTCTCCCTCGAGCGCCTGGAGCCCCGTCCCCTGCCGGTCGCCGGGGAGCGCTCCGCGTCGGGGCTGTCCGCGGCGCCCACGCTCCGGCGTCCGACCCCCGCGAGTCGACGGCGTCCGGCCCGCGCCCTGGGCCTCGAGGACCCGGCGGCCGCCCGCAAAGCGATGATCCTGCGGGAGGTGCTGGGTCCTCCGCTTTCCCTGCGCGAGTAGCGACGTCGCCGCTCAGAGCTCCAAGGCCGCCCAGCCCGAGGTTCGACTCACCTCACCGGTCTTGGCGACCAGCGCGCCCTCCGCGTGGGGCGTGCGTTCCAACAAGCGCAGCCCGTCCCTCGGTCCCAGTACCAGTGCCGCCGTCGACAGCGCATCCGCGAGCATGGCCGAGGGGGCCGTCACGCTGACCGACGCGATCTCCGTCGGCGACGTCCCGGTGCGCGGATCGAGGATGTGGTGTGCGGAGCGGTCCTCGCTGAACGTCCGCATGTAGTCGCCCGAGGTGGCGACTGCCGTGCCCGCGAGGGCGATCTGCCCCACCGATCGCTCGGAGGAGCGTGGGTCCTGCAGCGCCACGCGCCAGGGCTCCCTCAACGACGTGGTGCCGCCCGCGGCCATGTCGCCTCCGGCGTCGACCAGGACGCGCTGGGCCCCATCGCTGACCAGCCGCTCGACGACGCGGTCGACCACGTACCCTTTTGCGATCCCGTCCAGGGTGATGCCCATCCCCGGGCGGGCGAACTCGACGCGATCCTCTCCCAGCCGGATCCCTTCGAACCCGACCTGCGCGCGCGCGGAACGCAACTCGACCTGCGTGGGGAGCCGCCCCTCCCGGGAGCAGGCCTCGTAGAGGGTGAGGACCGGCAGGATGCTGGGGTCGAATGCACCGTCGCTTCGTGCCCAGACCTCTCGTGCTGCACGCAGCACCTGCATCAGCTCGGAGGGGACCCGTTCCAGCGTGCCCGTGCGATTGAGGGCCGACAGCGCTGTTCCCGGCCGGTGCCGGCTCAGGATGGACTCGAGGCCCTCGACCGTGTGAAAAGCCCGCTCCAGCATCCGACGAGCTTCTGCACCGTCGGGGTGCTCCACCGTGAGCGTGATCAGCGTGCCGAGTCCGCGACGCGTGTCGTGCACCCGATGAAGGACTGCTCTCTCTCGCAACTTGGCGCCGAAGGCCAGCGAGATCCCGGCCAGGGCCGTGATGCGGAGCGCGTCGCGCCGGGTGACGGTGGGACGCTCAGCGGACATGGGCGGCACCTCGACGGTCTCCCGCCTGGATCTGCACGAGGCGGGGCTCTACGCTGGCCCAATCGTGACGGCACACTCCGGTCTTCGTGTGCAGGAGCGTCTCGCACACGTTGCAGCGGACGCACTCCTTGAAGTCGATGGCTGCCTTCTCGATGGCGCCGGTCGGGCAGCGTTGCTCGCACACACTGCACACCGTGCACTGCCGGACTCGGGGGATCCGCCGGAACGCGACGAGCGAGCCCACAGCCAGCGCGGCGCCCAGTGGGCAGGCGTAGCGGCAGTAGAAGCGCGGCACCACGACCGCGGCCAGCACGAGTGCTCCCGCGATGCCGATCAACGCGAACGAGCGCGTACCGAAGAACACGGTACCGAACGGCTCGAACCAGGCGTAGAGGCTTCGGTGGCTGCCGGAGAGCGCAGACCCCACGATGAGCGCCAGCACACCGTACTTCGCCCAGACCGCGAGCCGGTGCACCGGGCGCGGCAGCGAGCGCTGCCAGCGCGAAGGCAGGATGCGCTCCAGCAGATCCTGAAGCGCGCCGAACGGGCAGAGGAAGCCACAGAAGACGCGCCCCCAGACCAGGGTGCTGACCAGCGTGAACGTCACCAGTAGCAGAAGGGGCAGGTCGTCGAGGAACGTGCCCGGTCCCACCCAGATGGCGCTGGTGAGGTGGGAGATCGAAAGGAAACCACCATCGATGAAGCCGAGGTACCCCAGCGTAGCCGCCAGGCTCGTCCAACGCGCCGCGGGGCGCTTGCTGAAGAACGCGAGCGTCGCGAGCAGCAGCACCGTGACGATTCCCAGGAGTCGGCCACCGGAGGCGCGGGCCAGGGCGCGCGCGAACCGGGTCTCGTCCTGGAACTCACGGAGCGGGAGATCCAGCGCGGGCTGACCCGTGGCGGGTGGTTCGATCTCGACGGTCTCGCTGGTTGCGGCGGACGGCGAGCCGCTCGCGGACCGCAGTGGGACGGCTGCAGTATCGGCGACCGGCGCGGACTCCGCGGGCTCGGAGTCCGCTTCCGTGAGGGTCTCCGGCTTGCTGAGTTCCGCGGGCGGTTCGGCAGGCGGGGCCTCGGGCGAGCCGGCCTCGGTGACTTCGGGGGAGCCCGCGGCGAGCCGCGCCGTGTTCGCCAGACGAGCTGCCTGCGTGCGTATCTCCGCTGTGAAAGGGCCCAGCGTGGCCGTCGGCTGATAGCGGACCGTGAACGGTCGGGTCGCGTCCACGGCGGGAGGGAGCAGCATGAGCCCCGAGGTGACCAACTGCGTGTCCAGCATGCCGCCGGACGCCAACCCGAAGGGGCGGATGCGCTCCGATTCGAGGGCCAGCGTGTCGGCGCCCTGCACGACCTGCCACCCTTCGCGCTGGAACAGGCGCACGTCGGGACCGTCGATTCCGTACAGCACGATAGGTGCGCCCGGGTCTGCATCCCTCGCGCGACGCACCATCTCCATCGCTCGCTCACCTACGAGCAGCTCGCCGAACCGATCATTCTCCAGGAAGACGAGCGACACCTGGGCCGCTGACCGGCCCGCCCCCTCGAGCGCCATACGCTCGACCAGCCCACGCCGCCCCAACTCCAACCAGGAAAGCGTCTCGAAGGCTTCCGTGGTCTCGTCGGGCGCCGCCCTTTCCAGGCTCAGGTAGGCCTCCGCGACCCGACGCGCGGCGTCCCGTACCCCGCGCGCGAGCGCGAGCGCGCTGATGGTGGCACGGGAGACGCCGTCCACGTCGTCGCCCACCGAGAACGCGTCCCCGATGTGCTTGCCCACGTACTGTTCCTGCACGCCCGCCACGCGCAGGAAATCGCCTTGACTGCTCCGCAGGGACTCCCAGTAGTCGGTGATCCGCACACCTGTGAGGCGGCCCTGCAGGTCCATCCCCACCAACGTCTCGATGGGGCCGCTGTAGCCGGTGCGCTCCGGCGGCAGGTCGGCCGTGTGGAAGACGTACCCGATCAGCTGTTCCTGACCGTCCACGCCGGTGGCGTAGGCGCGGAAGACCGGTGGGTCGCCTGAGCGCTCCGAGAAGCGCTGGGCCGAGGGCAGCACCTCGAAGAGGAGGGTGGGGGGAATGTCGCGAAAGCGCTGTGCAGCGAGGTCGGGCGGCGAGAGCCACCCGACCCCGATCCAAACGAGCCCGCCGACGCAGAGCGAAGCGACCGAGCGCTTCATCCGAGTGCCGGGGACACTACATGGCTCCGCTGGCCATCTTCCTCAGGACGGTCTGGAGGATGCCGCCGTTCTGGTAGTACTCGAGATCGACGTCGGAATCCAGCCGGACCCGGGCATCGAAGGTCGTGACCGAGCCGTCCTCGGACTGCGCTTGGACCTGCACCGTGCCCCGGGGCGTCAACCCGGACGCGATGCCGTGGATGGCGAAGGTCTCGCGACCGTTCAGTCCCAGGGACTGCGCGCTCTGTCCGTCGATGAACTCGAGCGGAAGCACCCCCATGCCGACGAGGTTGCTTCTGTGGATGCGTTCGAACGACTCGGCGATGACTGCCCGGACACCGAGCAGGAAGGTTCCCTTGGCGGCCCAGTCGCGCGAGGAGCCGGTCCCGTATTCCTTGCCGGCCAGCACCACCAACGGCGTGCCCGCCGCCACGTAGCGCATCGCGGCATCGTAGATCGAGAGCTCGTCCCCGGTGGGGAAGTGGATGGTGTATCCGCCTTCCCTTCCGCCCAGCAGCAGGTTCTTGATGCGCACGTTGGCGAACGTCCCGCGCATCATCACCTCGTGGTTGCCGCGCCTGGCTCCGTAGGTGTTGAAGTCCCGGGGCGCGACCCCCTTGGTCTGCAGGTAGCTGCCTGCCGGTCCGTCCTTGGCGATGGAGCCGGCCGGGGAGATGTGGTCGGTGGTGACGGACGTACCCAGGAGCGCCAGGACGCGTGCACCGGCGATGTCGGAGAGCGCAGGCACGTCCAGCGTCATGCCCTCGAAGAACGGCGGGTTCTGGATGTAGGTGGAGCCCGCGTCCCACTCGTAGAGGTTGGCATCGCCGGTCGGCAGCGGAAGCGAACGCCAGTGCTCGTCTCCCTGGAACACCTCGCCGTAGCGCTGAACGTACATGTCCGGCTTCAACGCAGCCTGGATGGTGTCGTGGATGAGGCGAGGCGACGGCCAAAGATCCGCGAGGAACACCGGCTTCCCCTCCCGGTCGTGTCCCAGGGGCTCGTTGTACAGATCGATGTCCACCCGGCCGGCCAACGCGTAGGCGACCACCAGCACCGGCGAGGCCAGGTAGTTGGCGCGCACATGGGGGTGGATCCGCGCTTCGAAGTTCCGATTCCCGGAAAGCACCGCCGCGACCACGAGCTGGTTGTCCTTCACAGCGCCCTCGATGGGCTCGGGCAAGGGTCCGGAGTTGCCGATGCACGTGGTGCAGCCGTAGCCCACCACCTGGAACTTGAGCTGCTCCAGGTAGGGCAGCAGGCCGGCAGCGGTGAGATAGTCCGTCACCACCTGTGATCCGGGCGCGAGGCTGGTCTTGACCCAGGGCTGCACGTCGAGGCCTCGCTCTACCGCGGCTTTGGCCAGCAGCCCGGCGCCCACCATGACCGACGGATTCGAGGTGTTCGTGCAGCTCGTGATCGCGGCAATCACCACCGAGCCGTCGCCCACCGGCATGGTCTCACCGTCCAGCGCCACTTCCACCTCGCGCCGGGTCTCGGTGGCAACGGCGGTGCCTCCGTTCCCGGCGGCGGAGAGGCTGGCCCCCTGGGGCAGCAGCCCCGGGAGATCGCGCTGGAACGTGGACTTCATGTCGGAGAGGCGAACGCGATCCTGCGGCCGCTTGGGCCCGGCCAGACTCGGCTCCACCGTGCTGATGTCGAGCTCGAGCCGCGACGTGTAGTCGGGGTCGGGCGTGTCGTCGGTTCGGAACAGGCCCGTCTCCTTGGCGACCCGCTCCACGCGGTCGACCAGGTCGGGGTTGCGGCCGGTGGCCCGGAGATAGCGCAGCGTCTCGGCGTCGACCGGGAAGAAGCCGATCGTGGCCCCGTACTCGGGTGCCATGTTGCCGATCGTGGCTCGGTCCGCCAGGGGAAGGTTGGAGAGGCCGGACCCGTAGAACTCCACAAAGCGCCCGACGACGCCGTGCTTGCGCAGCATCTCGGTGACGCGCAGCACCAGATCCGTGGCCGTGGCCCCCTCGGGCAGGTGCCCGGTGAGCTTCACCCCCACCACCTCGGGCAGCAGCATGTAGTAGGGCTGGCCGAGCAACACCGCTTCGGCCTCGATCCCCCCAACGCCCCAGCCCACCACCCCCAGGCCGTTGATCATGGTGGTGTGCGAGTCCGTGCCCACGCAGGTGTCGGGGTAGGCCACCCAATCGCCCTGGTCGGGGCGGCGGTGCACCACGGAGGCCAGGTACTCCAGGTTGACCTGGTGCACGATGCCGGTACCCGGCGGCACCACCCGGAAATCCTCGAAGGCCGTCTGGGCCCAACGCAGGAGCTGGTAGCGCTCCCGGTTGCGTTCGTACTCCCGCTCCACATTGAGGCGGTAGGCGTCTCCCCGGCCGAAGTAGTCCACCTGGACGGAGTGGTCGATCACCAGATCCGCCGGAACCACCGGGTTGATGCGATCCGCCTTGCCGCCCAGTCGGGCCAGCCCGTCCCGCATGGCGGCCAGGTCCACCACGGCGGGGACGCCGGTGAAATCCTGGAGGACCACCCGGGTGGGCATGAACGGGAAGTCGGCGCCGCTCCGGGTCGGCGACCAGGCCGCTACCGCGCCCACGTCCTCCTCCGTCACATAGCCCCGGCCGGCATGGCGCAGGACGCACTCGAGCAGGATCCGGATGGAGAAGGGAAGTCGGTCGAAGGAGGCCAGACCGTGCCGCTCGACGACCTGGGGGCGGTACACGGTGGTCGGTCCCTCGGGGAGGTCCAGTCGGGTGCGAGCGCCAAAGGGGTCCGAGGTCGGCTGAGCCACGCTTGTTTCTCCAGGGCTGCGCGCTGGCCGGGAGGCGCGCCACGTACGAGGTCCAGATCGCCGGCCCGTGGGAAGCTATCGTCTGCCCCGGGTCGGGTACAACGGCGGAGCGGTTGAGGCTGCAACCTCCATCCCATTATGCTTATGGGCTGATTCGTCGGGTGAGCCGGGGTGGCGGAACTGGCAGACGCGACAGACTCAAAATCTGTTGTCCTCACGGGCGTGCGGGTTCGAGTCCCGCCTCCGGCACTGACCCGCACAGCGCTCCGAGCCGCCGCACCCAGGTGCGGCTGGCCCGGGGATCCTTCAACACGGTGACGTGCACGAGTCCAGGGGGAGACGCACATGACGGAGAACGCCCGGAATAGCCTGACCATCCGGGACAACCGCACCGGTCGCGAGTACGAGGTCGACATTCTCGAAGGGGACGTCATCCGCGCGCTCGATCTGCGCAAGATCAAGGTGTCGGACGACGATTTCGGGATGATGACGTACGACCCCGGCTTCACGAACACGGCGTCGACACGAAGCACCATCACCTACATCGACGGCGACAAGGGTATCCTGCGCTACCGCGGCTATCCCATCGAGCAGCTCGCTGAGCAAGCCAGCCACCTCGAGGTGTCGTACCTGCTGCTCAAGGGCGAGCTGCCCACGCAGGCCGAGCTCGACGCCTTCGTCTCCGATGTCACCTTCCACACCTACGTACACGAGAACATCCTCGAGCTACTCGGCGGGTTCCGCTACGACGCCCACGCCATGGGGATGATGATCTCTGCCGTGGCGGCGCTCTCCACGTTCTATCCAGACGCCAAGGACATCGAGGATACCGAATCGCGCTGGCGCCAGATCGTACGCATCATCGCCAAGATGCCGACGCTGGCGGCGTTCACGTATCGGCATCATCGCGGGCTGCCCTACGTCTACCCGGAGAACGAGCTTTCCTACACGGCCAACTTCCTGAACATGCTGTTCCGGATCGGCGTGCGGGACTACAAGCCCAATCCGGTCCTCGAGCGTGCGTTGGACATCCTGTTCATCCTGCACGCCGACCATGAGCAGAACTGCTCGACCAGCACCATGCGCGTGATCGGGAGTGCGCATGCCGACCCGTTCTCGTCCATGGCCGGGGCCATGGCCGCGCTGTATGGGCCGCTCCATGGCGGCGCCAATGAAGCCGTATTGCGGATGTTGACCCGTATCGGCTCGGTCGAGAACGTGCCGGCTTTCCTCGAAGGGGTGAAGCGCCGTGAGGAGCGCCTGATGGGATTCGGGCACCGGGTCTACAAGTCGTATGATCCGCGCGCCAAGATCATCAAGCGCACGGCCGACGAGGTCTTCGCGGTGACGGGCCGCAATCCGCTGCTCGACATCGCCCTGGAGTTGGAGAAGATCGCGCTCAACGAGGACTATTTCGTCGAGCGGAACCTCTATCCCAACGTCGACTTCTATTCCGGCATCATCTATCAAGCCATGGGCTTCCCGGTGGAGCTCTTCCCGGTGCTGTTCGCGATTCCGCGGGCGGTGGGTTGGCTGACCCAGTGGGAGGAGTTGTTGGCCGATTCCGAGCAGCGCATCGCGCGGCCGCGCCAGGTGTACCTGGGAGCGCAGGAGCGCGACTTCGTGCCGCTCTCCAAACGCTGAGCGCAGCAGGCGCGCAGCGGGGCGTGTAGGCAGGGGCGGCTCCCAGGGGAGCCGCCCCTTTCGTTTCCTGGAGGAGATTCTGGACATTCACGCGATCGATCTGCGCGTAGACGGGCTCGACGGGGCCATCAGCACCTATCTGCTCCTCGGGCCGGAGCCCGCGCTGGTCGATCCCGGGCCCTCCACGTGCCTTCCGCGCCTCGAGGCCGAGCTTGCGGCTCACGGGTTGACGGCCGAGGAGCTCAAGCGGGTCTTCCTGACGCACATCCAC
Organism: Gemmatimonadota bacterium; assembly: GCA_041390105.1. NCBI lineage: Bacteria > Pseudomonadati > Gemmatimonadota > Gemmatimonadota bacterium. The sequence goes on along the minus strand of JAWKQO010000001.1, from coordinate 786,843 downwards.
CTCGACCACGCCGGCGTCACCGGTCACCTGGCAGAGCGGGCGCCCGGGTTGCAGGTGGTGGTACACGAGGAGGGAGCCCCCCATCTCGCCGATCCCGAGCGCCTGGTACGCAGCACTCGGCGTACGTTCGGAGATGAGGCCCATGAGCGGCTCTGGGGTGAGGTGCGCCCTCTCCGGGAGGGTCAGCTCCGGCCCTGGCGACCGGGTCTGCCTTCGGTGGCCGGACTCCTCCCCATCCCGACGCCGGGGCACATCGCCCACCACCTGGCCTACCTGGACCAGGCCTCCGGCACGCTGTTCTCGGGCGACGCGCTCGGCATCCTACTGGCGCCCGGTGCGCCCGTGCACCCTCCGACTCCGCCGCCCAGCCTGGACGCCGCGGCCTGGGCCCTGACGCTGAGGATGCTCGAAGAGGTCGAGGCAACACGCATCGCCGCGGCCCACTTCGGCTTCCACGACGACCCCCGGGGGCGCGCGGCAGAGTTGGCCGCGCGGCTCGAGGAGTTGGTTGCCGCCGTCGCCGCGGCTCGCAGCGCCGGAGACGGGGACGCGGGCGCGCGCTACGAACGGGCGGTGCGCGACCGCCTGGCGCCGAGCGTGGGTCGGGCGCAGATCGAGCGCTACTTCGACACCTTCCCGGCGGAGACGGATTGGAAAGGAGTCGTGCTCTACCTCGAGCGACTGGAGCGCCAGTCGACCTCCTGAGGCGCGTCATGGGCCGCAGGGGCCCGCAGTACGTGATCGCGAGCCAGGCGGACCCGCACCTCGACGGCGGGCTCCAGCAGCTCGGCGCAGAATCGCTTCATCTGGGAGACCGCCTCGCGCGACAACGCTCCCAGGCGGCGACCGAGCGCTTCTACGTGGGCGTCCAGGTGCCCCGGCTCGATCACCTCATCCACCAGCCCCAGGCTGCGGGCCTGTTCCGCTCCCAACCGGCGGCCCGTCAGAAGGAGGTGGCGGAAGGCGCCGGGGCTCAAGCGGCCCGGAACCAGAAAGGCAGCAGCCGGCGCCGGCGCCAGGTGCTCGAAGGCATCCGCGAAGTCGAACTCGGCGTCCCGCGTGGCCAGGACCACATCGGCGGCGCCGAGCAGCGCGACGGCCGCGGCCGGAAGGGGCTCTGGTCCCATGGTCGTCGCGACGACGGGGACCGGGCTGGAGCGCAGCGCGCTGAGCAGGCCGATCGCTTCGTCCACCCGCCGCTCTCGACGATGGAGGCGCCAGGGGGGAGGGAGGGGGTCGAGGACCCCCGTGGCCGGTTCGGGCGCGGCTTCGTGGTGTTGGAGGAGCCGCGCCGCGCGCCGCAGCGTGGCCCGGTCCAGCAGAAGCGCGCGAACACCCGCCTGCGCGGAGAGCATGGCCACCGTGGCCGTCAAGCTGGACAAGGAGTCGTCGGCCGGAGCGGCCGGGAGCGCGCGCAGCGGTCCGACCCGTGTGCATGCGTGGGCGTCCGGAGAGGCGCCGAGATCATAGGAGGGCATGACTGGATCGCGTCGTGTCACCCGGATTGGTGGACATCTTGCCCGCAGAGGGGGTGTGGGCCAAGCTCGACCCGAACCCTAGCGTGAAGAGCGTGAAGCCAAGCGAACCCGTCACCAGTTGGATCCAGCGCCTGGGCGCCGGGGACCCCCGGGCGCTCGAAGCGGTTATCCCTCTGCTCTACAACGAGTTGCGTGCCGTAGCCGGACATCAGCTCAAGCTGGAACGGGCAGATCACACCCTGTCGGCGACGGCGCTGGTCCATGAGGCCTGGTTCCGCCTCGCGCGGCAGCGGCGCATCGCAGCCGAGGACCGACTGCAGTTTCTGTCGATCGCGGGCCACACCATGCGGCGTGTGCTGGTGGACTGGGCCCGTTCCAAGAAGCGGGCAAAACGGGGAGGTGGACAGGCCGACCTCCCCCTCGACGAGGTCGAGCCCTTCCTGACCGTGGAGGAGGCCGACGAGCTCCTCGCCCTGGACGAGGCGTTGGAGCGGTTGGCCGCCGTGAACGAGCGAGGAGCCAAGGTCGTCGAGCATCGGTTCTTCGCGGGTCTCTCCCAGGACGAGACGGCCGAAGCGCTGGGGATCTCCCCCAAGACCGTGCAGCGAGATTGGATCGCCGCTCGGGCCTGGCTGCGGAAAGAGGTGCAGCGGGATCTCTCGGTCGATCCGTCCTGACGTCGCAGGGTGTCAGCCGAAGCTCTTCACGTCAGGTGGGCTTTGCCGGAGCGCCGTCAGGTATCCCGTAGGTGAGGAGGTGGGGGCAGGAGGAGGAGCCGCGCCCCAGTACTCGAGTGTGGGTGGCCCGTCGCTGGGGAGCGCGTCTCCGCGGTCACTGCGCAAACCGCGCACATCGTAGGCGATCACGTTGGTGGTCGCACCATCTTTGCGCAGCCTGCCTCGCACCAAGAGGAACGGTTCCATGCGCACTGCCATGCGGTCCCGTTCGTAGATCTCCGGCTTGACGATCACGTTGATGGCGCCCGCTTCGTCCTCCATGAGGATGAACGTGTATCCGTTCGCCGTCTGGGGGCGCTGCCGGGCCACCACCACACCCGCTACCGTGACGGTAGCGTTCTGTCGGAGCTGCTCGAACCGATCCGAGAGCACCCGGTCGGCGGGGAGCGAGCCTCGCACGAAGAGCAGGGGATGGAGCGCGGTGGAAAAGCGCAGCATGCGATACTCGGCCAACAGGCGTTCGTGCTCCCCGACCTGCTCGAAGGCGATCGCCGCGTGGGGAGTGTCGAGATCCAGTCCGAGTTGGGCATGGTTCTCCCGTTCGCTGCTGCGACGGTCATCGCTCTCGGGGCCCAGCCAGAGTCCAACCTGCCAGATCAACTCTCTGCGGGACAGACCCAACGAATCCATACCGCCCACCCAGATCAAGTTTTCGATCGCGGGTCGCTTGAGGGTCGAGGGCGTACGGCGAAGGAAGTCGAGGAGAGAACGGTAGGAGCCGCGCGCGTTCCGCTCCCGGACCACGTGATCCGCGATGTCGGCTCCCCAGCCCCGCACGAAGCCAAGGCCGACGCGTAGATCCTGTTCCTCGGCCGTGCAGGCGACCTCGCTGCGGTTGAGATCAGGCAGATGGACGCGGATGCCGTTCCGGCGTGCGTCCCGCACGAGGGCATCCAGCGAATAGAATCCCATTGGCTGGTTGTTGAAGAGGGCCACGTAGTACTCGGTGGGAAAGTAGTGGCGCAACCAGGCCGACTGGTACGCAAGCAACCCGAAAGCGGCTGCGTGCGATTTGGGGAAACCGAACTCCGAGAACGCCACGACCTGCTGGAAGACGGTACGTGCGGTTTCCTCACCCACTCCCTTGCGCGCGGCTCCGACCCGGAATGCTTCCCAGTAGCTCTTCATGGCGTCACGCGAGCGCTTGCGGCTCATGGCCCGACGCAGGCCTTCTGCCTGTCCATCGCTGAACCCGGCGAGCGCGCGGCATACGAGCAGTACCTGGTCCTGGAAGATGATCACGCCCAAGGTATCCGCCAGGGCCTCGGCCAGCAGGGGATGGTCATAGGGGATCTGGAACGACGGGTCCTGGCGCAGCTGTTCGCGACGACGCACGTAGGGATTGACGGCTCCGGCCACGATGGGCCCCGGGCGCACGATGGCGACCTGGATGGAGAGCTCCTCGAGGGTCCGAGGTTGGGAGCGGCGCAGCATCTGGATCTGGGCGCGGCTTTCCACCTGGAACATGCCCACGGTGTCCCCGGCACAGATCCGGTCGTAGACGACCGAGTCCTCGAAGTCGATGCGGGACAGATCTGGAGTACTGCCGTGTCGTTCGGCGATGAGGTCCATGGACTCCTCCACCAGCGACAGCATCCCGAGCGCCAGGAAGTCGATCTTGATGAAACGAGCGTCGTCGCAGGAGTCCTTGTCCCACTGACAGAGCACCCGTCCTTCCCAGGCGGCGGGCTCCAGGGGGACGATCTCGACCAGGGGCCGACTGGAGATGATCATCCCGCCCACATGTTGGGAGACATGGCGGGGGAGCCCTTTGACCATGCGGGCCAACTCGGCCAGGTGCCTCCAGAGTGGGGAATCTTTGCGGCCTTTGAGCTCGGGGATCCGTTCGAGCTCCTCTTCCAGGGCCGTGTGCCGCTCGGCCACCTTCGCGACCTTCTCGATGTCGCCCAGGGGGAGATCGAGCGCCTTGCCCACGTCACGCACCGCCGAACGCAGACGGTAGGTGGGAAATGTGCAGACCAGGCCAGCGTGTTCGGCGCCGTACTTCTCATAGACTGCGAGGATGAGCTCCTCGCGGATGTCACGTGCGAAGTCGAGATCGATGTCGGGTACCGAACTCATCGCTTCGTTCAGGAAGCGGCCCAGGAAGAGGTTGTTGGCCACAGGGTCGATGTGGCTGAGGCCGATCAAGTAGCAGACGATGGACGAGACGGAGGAGCCGCGCCCTCGTCCCGGGGGAAGGCCGGATGACGCGCGAGGGGCGCTGCCCCGGACTCGGGCGGCGACCTCGTGTCCGAGGTTGAGGATATCCCGATACACCAGGAAGAAGCCGCTGAGACCGTGGCGTTCCACCAGGGACAGCTCCTGCTCCAGGCGGAGCTGCGCATCGGTGCGGAGCAGAGAACCCGGCGGATACTTCTCATCCAACCTCGCGTGACAGACCCGGTGCAGGACCTGGGCGGCGCTACCTTGTTCGCTTCCTTCGAAATCCGGAAAGGCGTAGCCCAGGTCCTGGGTCAGGTCGAAGGCGGCACAGCGCTCGGCGATGTGCAGGGTATTGGTGAGCGCGTCCGGACGACTCTGGAAGCGCCAGGCCATCTCGAGGGGAGGGACCAGCGCATAGTTGTGGTTGGGCCTGCGGACATCATGGGCTCCATCCAGCGTGGTCCGGTGGCGCACGGCCACCAACACGTCCTGCAGACGTGCGCGCTCCGGGTGGTGGTAGTGGACGTTCCCGGTCGCCACGACTGGAATGCCAAGACGGTCCGCCAGTCGGCCCAGCGCACGGTTGCGGGGTCCTTCCCCGCGGGCCTGGTTGACCTGGAGCTCTATGAAGAACCGTCCGGGACCGAGCGCCTCCCAGAGTCGTCGGGCCATGGCTTCTCCGTCCGCTATCGAGCGCTCCAGCGCGCGGGCCAGAGGCCCGTTCGCACACCCACTCAGCACGATCAAGCCCTCGCTGCGCCCCAGCAGGGCGTCGAGCGTCAACCAGGGATCGCGGCGGTGGTTGCCGCGCGCTTCGCTGATCGCGCGACAGAGATTGGCGTAGCCGGTCGGGGTCTCCGCCAACACGGTCAGGTGGGGGCGGAATACGCTGGCGGTGCCCACCCCGGGGTCGTCCGGAGCCGGGGGAGCGTACGGGTCCCAGCGTGCCGGAGGAGGGGCGCCGGGCTGATCCTCGTCCGCCAGGGTGAGCTCGGCTCCGGTGATGGGCTGCAGGCCCTCCGACTTGGCGAGCTGCGCGAACTCCATCGAGCCGTAGAGTCCGTCGTGGTCCGTGAGCGCGAGGGCGGGATAGCCCAACTCCCGGGCTCGCAGCACCAGCTCCTCGGGATGGGAGGCCCCATCCAGAAAGGAAAAGGCGGAGTGGCAGTGCAACTCGATGTAGGGGGGGGTCGGTCTCACGGGGTGCCTCCGAGACCGAATATAAACCGAAAGTCCGGGCCCGCCAGGCAGCCACGGACCCGATGCGCCCATCATGGCAAGCCGGAAGGGAGTCCTTGTCCAGGAGCCGGCCCCACCCAAAAAAAACCGCGCCCCCCCAAGGGAGGCGCGGTTGCACGCCGCAGGCGGGATACCCTAGACGAGATCGATCGTGTAGGCCACGCGCCAGTTCGACATGTTCTCGGGATCGTCCGCTCCCTCGTCCATCGGGTGGTAGCGTCCGGCCCAGTTGGCGGGGGGCCCCGCGAACGTCCGGGAATAGTGATCGAGGAAGTCGCTGGAGGAGAGCTTGTCCAGCTCCTCGCCCACGAGCTCCAAGGTCATCCCGGTCGCGATCTCGCCTTCCCACAGCACGCGATCGAGCTTGACGAAATTCCAGCCGGGCTTCGAAGAGAGCGGATAGTAGCCTTCCTCCGGGAACCGGATCTCCTCGGAAAAACCACCGCGATCGCTGCTGGTGACCTTGGCGGTGAAGCGGAACTGCCCCTCGTCTCCCATGTCGAGACTGTCGAGGAGCTTGATCCAGTTGAGCGTGATTCGAACCCGCTGGCCTTCCGCCATATCCGACTTTCTCCTTGGGCGCGCTGAGACGATACCGAAGGGCGGCAGCTTAGGCCCGGAACCCGGGGTTTGTCCAGGGTCGGGGCCGTCCAGCCGGCCCTGGTCCGGGGGGTGGGTGGCGTTGCCGGCCCCCCCGGGGGCCTGATATTTCGGTCCGCATGCAGCGATCCTCGGTTCTCCTCGTTCTGGCATTGGCGGCCTGCTCGCCCGCGGGCGTTGCTTCTCCCCAGGTCCTGGTTCGCGGCGCCCGCGTGCTGGACGGGACGGGCGCGCCGGAGCAGCGGGTGGACGTGCGCTGGGTCGGGGACCGCATCACCGAGGTCGGGGCCCTCCAGCCGGCCGCCGGCGAGACCGTGATCGATGCGCAGGGGGCGGTGCTGGCGCCGGGGTTCATCGACACGCACAGCCATCACGACCGCTCTCTCCCTGAGGAGCCCGGCGCGTTGGGGGCCGTCAGCCAAGGCATCACCACGATCGTGGTCGGCCAGGACGGAGGGTCCTCGTTCCCTCTCTCCGAGTGGTTTCGCGAGCGTGAGGCCCGGCCTTCCGCGATCAACGTCGCGTCCTATTCGGGTCACAACACCTTGCGGGCTCTCGTGCTGGGCGACGACTTCCAGCGGGAGGCGACGTCGGAGGAAGTGGATTCCATGATCCGCTTGCTGGAGGCCGACCTGGCGGCGGGGGGCCTGGGGCTGTCCAGCGGACTGGAATACGATCCGGGCATCTACGCGAGCCCGGACGAGGTGCTGGCGCTGGCGCGCCGGACCGCTCGTGAGGGTGGCCGCTACATCTCTCACCTGCGCAGTGAGGATCGCGCGCTCTGGGACGCGGTCGAGGAGATCCTGACCATCGGACGGGAGACCGGGATGCCGGTCCAGATCTCCCACATGAAGCTCGCCATGCGCGCGCTTTGGGGGCGAGCCCCCGAGCTGTTGGCGCGCTTGGACCAGGCGCGCGCCCAGGGCATCGACGTCACCGCGGATGTGTACCCCTACACGTTCTGGCAGTCGACCATGACCGTGCTCCTCACCGAGCGCGACTTCGACGATCGCGACGCATTTGCCTATGCCCTGTCGGAGATGGTGGCGCCCGAAGGCATGGTGTTGGCGCGCTTCGCTCCCGCTCCCGAGCTCGAGGGCCGCACATTGGCCGAGATCGCGACGGGGAAGGGCCTCGATCCCGTCGATGCGTACATGTGGCTGGTCGCGGAGCGGGAGCGCACCCGGACGAGTGGCGGAGACGCGGCGGAGAGCATCCTGGCCACGAGCATGGATGAGGCGGACGTAGCGGCGTTGCTCCGCTGGCCCCACAGCAACGTATCGTCGGATGGAGCGCTCGCGGGTGCCCATCCCCGTGGATTCGGGGCTTTCCCTCGCGTGTTGGCCGCCGTCCGGGAGGACGACCTGTTCCCGCTGGCCGAGGCCGTCCATCGCATGACAGGATTGGCAGCGGAACACATGGGCTTCGAGGACCGAGGCACGCTGCGCCCCGGCGCAGTGGCCGACCTCGTCCTGTTCGATCCCGATGTCGTCGTGGACCGTGCTACCACCGACGCGCCCCACCAGCCGGCGGCGGGGATCCTCCGCGTGTGGGTGGCGGGCCAGCCGGTCTATGAGGACGGTGGCGTGACTGGGGCACGGCCTGGCCGAGTGCTGCGCCGGAGCGGCACTTGAGCCCTTTCTCGACGGTCGTGGACGAGCGGTATCGTGCGCTCGACGTAGAGCACATCGTCCGCACGATCCGCACCTTGCGACAACGGATCGACGAACGCTTCCCTGGCGCCGGCCTGGCCGAGGTGTGCGCCACCCTGGAGACGCTGGCGGAGAAAGCGCGCCGGGCCACCGAATGGGCCAGCCGTCCGCACTATTGGCTGCGCACGCTCAGCGGTATGCTCATCGCCGTGGTCGTGGCGGGTCTGGTCGTCACCATCTACGGATTGTCCGCACCGTCGGAGCCACTCACCTGGAGCGAGTTCGTCCAGACCCTGGAAGCGGGCATCAACGACATGGTCCTGATCGGCCTCGGGATCTTCTTCCTGAGCACGCTGGAACGCCGGATGAAACGGAGGCGGGTTCTGCTGGCACTCCATGAGCTCCGCTCCCTGGCCCACATCGTGGACATGCACCAGTTGACCAAGGACCCTGCGCGTCGGCGTATGGTGGTGGTCGACACACCCTCTTCCCCCAAGCGCACCCTGGCTCCGGCCGACCTGGCCCGCTACCTGGACTACTGCTCGGAGATGCTTTCCCTGACGGGAAAGGTGGCCGCACTGTACATCCAGACCCTCCAGGACGATGTGGTGTTGACCGCCGTGAACGAGGTCGAGGGGCTCACCACTGGACTCTCCGGGAAGATCTGGCAGAAGCTGGTGATCCTCGAATCGAACTGGGGGCCCCAGGGCTCCCCGCAGGTCTGATGCTCTCCACGCCGATTCTCTCGGTGCTGGTGTGGAGCGCCGTGGCCGCCGGCGTGGCAGGCATTGCCGGCCTCGCGTTCCTGGGTCGGTCGGACGTGGCCCCGCGCTGGCTGGGTTGGTCCAATGCGTTGGCTGCGGGGCTGATGTTCGGCGCAGCGTATGCGCTGATACTGGCCACGTTCGCTCAGGCGGTCTGGCCGGCGGTGGCGGGCGCGTTCCTGGGCGTGGCCCTGGTGCACGGCACCCATCGCTGGTCGGGAACCGCGGAGCTGGAGCTGAATCGCCAGCACGAGCCCGATCCGATCTACGGGTATCAGGTCTTCATGGTGCAGGCCCTGCACTCCGCGTGGGAAGGTGTGGCCATCGGGGCGGCGGCGGCACTCGACCTGGAGCTGGGCCTGATCCTGATCGGCGTGCTGGCCGTGCACAACATCGCGGAGGCTGTGCTGTTGTTGGCCGTGCTCCGCTCCCGTGGCGTGCCGATCGGACTCGCCTCCACGTTGGCGGTGTTGTCCAACGGCGCCCAGGTGCTCCTGGCCGTGGCAACCATGGCCGTGTTGACCAGCACGCCTGCGGTCTTGCCCTGGGTGGCGGGCTTCGCCGTCGGTGCACTCGTGCACCTTGTACTGGTGGAGCTGCTGCCCGAGGCGTACCGGGAGGCCGGCCCCACCAGCATCGCGTTGCTCACCAGCGCCGCCATCGGGGTGGCCATTCTCCTGCTGGGGCTCGGGGCGTGAGGCAACGGTCCGCTCGCAGGGTGCGGCCATGAGCGCCGCCTGGCTGGCGTGGGCCGAGGTACACCCGGTTCTGACGGTCTTCCTGCTTGCCCTGGTCACGGCGCTGGCCACAGGCCTGGGCGCGCTGCCCTTCCTCTTCCTGAAGACGGTTTCGGAGCGCGCCGTCGCCTATTCGAATGCGGTGGCGGCGGGCCTCATGTTGGGTGCGAGCTTCGGCCTGCTCGTGGAGGGGTCGCGGTACGGTCCGGTGCAGGCGGTGGCGGGTGCGAACCTGGGTGTTTTGTTCGTGCTGGTGCTCTCGCGCGTCCTGGAGGGCCACGACGTCGAGTTCGGTCGCGTCAAGGGTCTGGGGGCGCGTCGCATGCTCCTGATCGTGGCGGTGATGACCGTCCACTCCTTCTCGGAGGGAGTTGCGGTGGGAGCGTCCTTCGCGGGTGGGGCGGCGCTGGCGACGCTGATCACGATCGCGATCGCCGTGCACAACATCCCGGAGGGGCTGGCGATCTCGGCGGTGCTGCGGCCGCAGGGTCAGAGTGTGTTGGCCTGCGCCTGGTGGAGCATCTTCTCATCCCTGCCGCAGCCACTCATGGCGGTACCCGCGTTCCTGTTCGTAGAGGCGTTCCACCCCTCCTTGCCCTACGCCATGGGCTTCGCAGGCGGTGCCATGGTCCTCATGGTGCTCTACGAGCTGCTCCCGGAAGCGTACGAGGAGGGGCGCCGGGCGTCGGTGGGCTTGGTGGTCTCGCTGACGCTGTTCGCCATGATCCTGTTCCAGGAGTGGCTCTAGCCTCAATGTGGGACGACGTACGCGTGGGCATCCGGTTTCTGGGCGGACTCCCCCGCTTCCTGAGACGTCCTCTGTCCGTGCAGGAGGCTCGCTCCCGTCTGCAGGGACGACTCTCCACGCGTAGCCAGAGCCTTCTCAGCCTGCTTCGCGAATTCTATGTCAGGACTCCCAAGTCCCCGTACGCCCGCCTGCTCGGAGCGTGCGGATGCGAGTACGGCGACGCCGAAGCGCTCATTCAGCGCGAAGGCGTCGAGGGGGCCCTTTCCACCTTCCTGGCCAACGGAGTCTACCTCACGGGAAACGAGTTCAAGGGGCGGGTCGCCACCGTACGGGGCAGCGAGACCTTCACCATCGACCCCGGTGAGCTCCTCAACCCGAACGCGGTCGTGCACGGGCTTTCCGAAAGCTCAGCTCGTGGAGCGCGTCGGCGACGATGGGGGTCGGCCGCGAGTGTCCCTCCGGGTGAGCCCCGCCGTGGACCCCATCGACCTGGAAGCCGTTCGGGAGGCGTTCCTGGACGCGATGGGCGGCGGCAGCGGGGGGGAGCGCCTGATGGAACTGCAGTGGCGAGGGGCCGGTGTCCTGGATGTGGTGCACGAACGCCCGCGTCACACGCCTTCAGGGAAGATCCTGCATCTGCACGTGGAGCGCGATTAGCGGAGCGGCGCCCCTTCGGCAGCCCGCGATGGTTGGTGCCCCGCCGTGAGCGGTCGCTCCCGCGCTCTACGCCTCCACCTACTCGAGCAGATGGGGCACGTGCGAGTGTTCGCCAGGCCGCACGTGCGGATGCTTCTGGATGAGACGGGCGCAGGTGTTCCAGCGGAGCAGGGCGTCGTCGTTTCCCTGTGGGCGGGTCTTCTCCGCCTGCTCGTAGTGCTCCATGGCCTGCCGCAGCCAGTCGTAGGCGACGGGCCCCGTGCCCGCGGTCAGCCGGTGGAGGTAGGCCTTGCCCTTCCGCTCGCAGACGATGCCGGCGTAGTACTCCCGATCGTACTCGCTGGTCAGGTGCTGCAGGAGGACGCGGGCATCCGACAGCGTGCTGCCTCCCGCGATCGAGAACTGATCGGTGATCGAGAGGATCAGCGTGATCAGCGCCTCCTGGTGATCGGGAGCCACCGCCAGGATGTCCCGACAGATGCTCTCTGCCAGGAACGGCTCGTTCAGCAGGCGGTACCGCACCGCCTTCTTCAAGGCCGCTTCGACACCGTCATTGGAGAGGGGCTTCAGATCGAACACGGGACCTCCTGGGACGACGTGAGAACCGTTGGTCCCGAGCTGGGGACCGATGCTCATCATCCCTTTCTTCCGGTGAGCACGCGCAGGACCCTTCGCACCGGGTCATAGGCGTCGTCGACGACACGTTCCTTGAGCGGGATGATCGCGTTGTCCGTAATGGTGATGTGCTCCGGGCACACCTTCGTGCAACACTTGGTGATGTTGCAGTAGCCGATTCCGTGAGCCTGACGCAGGTCCTCCCGTCGGTCCTCCACGTCCAGCGGATGCATCTCCAGCTGGCCCACGTGCACGAAGAAGCGCGGGCCGATGAACTTCTCATGGAGGTGGTGATCGCGGAGAACGTGGCAAACATCCTGGCAAAGGAAGCACTCGATGCACTTGCGGAACTCCTGGGCTCGCTCCACGTCGCGCTGCTGCATGCGCCAGGTTCCGTCGGGCGCGTCCGGAGTCCGAGGCTTGAACGGCTTGATGCTCCTTTTGGCGGCATAGTTCCACGACACGTCGGTGACCAGGTCCCGCATGACGGGAAAAGACCGCATCGGCTCGATGGTGATCGGGTTCTCGGCAGGGAGGCTGTTCATGCGCGTCATGCACATGAGCTTGGGCATGCCGTTCACCTCCGCCGAGCAGGAGCCGCACTTTCCGGCTTTGCAGTTCCAGCGTACCGCGAGGTCGTTGGCTTGCTCGGCCTGGATCTTGTGCACCACATCCAGGACCACCATCCCCCGATCATACTCGGTCTCGAACGTCTGGAAGTCGCCACCGGTCGCGTCACCGCGCCAGATCTTGAACGTCGCTCTCGGCATCCTCACTCCGCCGGTTGGATTGCGTGGTCGGCGCTGCGCCGATCAGCCCATGTCTTCGATGATGGTCTTCAGGTCTTCAGGCAGGGCTGGAATGGAACGCCGCTCGATCTCCATCCGCCCATCGGCGCCGCGCTTCAGCACCAGGTTCACACTGCCCCACGCCTTGTCCTTGCTCGGGTAGTCGTCCCGCGTGTGAGCTCCGCGACTCTCGGTACGCTCATGGGCGGCGCGGGCCACCATCTCGGAGACCGTCAAGAGGTTGTGCAGGTCGAGGGCCGTGTGCCAACCCGGGTTGTATTCCCGGTTTCCGAGAACGCCGACCCGCTCGGCCCGGGCTCGGAGCTGGGCGATCTGGTCGACGGCGGACGACAGCTCCTCGGCCGTGCGGATGATGCCGACCTGGTTCTGCATCAACTCTTGCAGCGCGTACTGGATCTCATATGGCCCGGTGCCGTTACCGGACCGCTCGAAGGGCTCGAGGGCGGCCGTGGCGCACGATTGTACGGCGCGGTCGTCCAGCGTCGCCGACCCCTGCGCGGCGGCGAAGTCAGCCGCGTGGCGGCCGGCCCGCTCTCCGAACACCAAGAGGTCGGACAGAGAATTGCCGCCGAGACGGTTGGCCCCGTGCAGGCCGGCAGCACACTCGCCGGCGGCGAAGAGGCCGGGGACCGTAGACATCTGCGTGTCGCCCTCGACGCGGATTCCGCCCATCACGTAGTGGGTGGTGGGGCCCACCTCCATGGGCTCTTCCGTGATGTCCAGGTCGGCCAGTTGCTTGAACTGGTGGTACATGCTGGGGAGCTTCTTGCGGATATGCTCGGCACCTCCCGACACCTGGCCCTTGATCCAGGCGATGTCCAGGAACGCTCCCCCGTGAGGGCTGCCGCGACCCTCACGCACCTCCCGCAGGATCATGCGGGCGACGTGGTCCCGGGTCAGGAGCTCGGGCGGACGACGGGCGTCGCGGTCCCCCTGGACATAGCGCCACCCCTCTTCCTCGTTGTCCGCCACCTGGTTGCGGTAGAGCTCCGGAATGTTCTCGAACATGAAGCGACGGCCTTCGGAGTTCTTCAGCACTCCGCCTTCGCCGCGAACCCCCTCCGTCACCAGGATGCCGCGAACGCTCGGCGGCCACACCATGCCGGTGGGGTGGAACTGCACGAACTCCATGTCCTGCAGCTCGGCTCCGGCGTCGTAGGCCAGCGTATGTCCGTCTCCGGTATACTCCCAGGAGTTCGACGTGATCTTGAAGGCTCGACCGATGCCTCCGGTGGCCATCACCACGGCGTTGGCCTGGAAGACGCGGAAACGGCCCAGTTCCCGATCGTAGCCGAACGCGCCCGCCACCCGGCTGCCATCCTTGATCAGGCGGGTGACGGTGCACTCCATGTGGAAGGAGATGCCCTGGTGGATCCCGTGGTCCTGGAGCGTGCGAATCATCTCCAGGCCCGTGCGATCCCCCACGTGCGCGAGTCGCGGGTAGGCGTGGCCTCCGAAGTTCCTCTGCAGGATGCGACCGTCGGCAGTGCGGTCGAAGAGCGCGCCCCAGGCTTCCAGCTCACGGACGCGGTCGGGCGCTTCCTGGGCGTGGAGTTGTGCCATACGCCAGTTGTTGATGTACTGACCACCGCGCATGGTGTCGGCGAAGTGGACGCGCCAGCTGTCGCGCTCGTCGACGTTGGCCATGGCTGCAGCCATGCCGCCCTCGGCCATCACCGTGTGCGCCTTGCCCAGCAGCGATTTGGAAACCACCCCGACGCGTGCGCCCGTGGCGGAAGCGGCGATGGCGGCACGGAGTCCGGCGCCTCCCGCCCCGATGACCAGGACATCGTATTGATGACGTTCCACGCCCATCAGAACAGCCTCCAGTCCGTCCAGATCCCCATCGCGCACAGCCGCACGTAGAGGTCGCTGAAGCCAACCCAGACGAGGCTGAGCCACGCGAACCGCATGTGCCGGGCGTTGAGGCAGGTGACGCACCGCCAGGCCTGGAACTGGGCCGGGCGGTCGGAGAAGCGGTTGAGGCGGCCTCCCACCAGATGGCGGAGGGAGTGGCAGCCCAGGGTGTAGGATCCCAGGAAGACGACATTGAGCGTAAGGACCAACGTGCCCACGCCGATGCCGAACTGGCTCCCGCCACTTGGAGCTTCGAACCACATCGCCATCCAGGCATCGTGTGCCAGGAAGAGCAGGAAGAGCAGCGCGAAGTAGAGGAAGTAGCGGTGAATGTTCTGCAGGATGAGTGGGAAATGCCGCTCACCCAGGTAGCTCTTGCGCGGCTCCCCGACCGCGCACGACGGAGGGTCCGCCCAGAAGGCCTTGTAGTAGGCGCCCCGGTAGTAATAGCAGGTGAGGCGGAAGCCCAACGGGAAGATCAGGATGATGAGGGCCGGCGAAAACGGGAGAAACCCAGGCCACCAAGCCGGCTTGGGTCCCAGAAGCGCGTGAGGGCTGCTCCCCCAGATCTCTGGCGAGTAGAACGGAGAGAGGTAGTTTCCGTACGTATAGTTGGCGTTCTGGAAGGCGGCCCAGGTCGCGTAGGCACCGAAGGCGGAGAGCCCGAGGAACACCGCGAGGGGCGTCACCCACCACGGATCGGTGCGCGATGTCTGGGCGAACCCCCGGCGAGGTTGAAGTTGCGTGACAGCGTGGGGCATTCCCTCTCCCTGACTTCCGTTGCGGCGGACGAGACGGGGCCGAAGATAGGCCGGCCGTGGGGGAGCGGCCAGCGGCCCTCATGGGGAGCACAACGGTGACCTGTGCGCATTGTCAGGGGGCCGGCCGTGTGTTCGGCCGGCGGGTCGCGGCCGCCGAGCTTCGTCGCTTCCGGAAGCGGGGCCTCAGGCCCACCAGCCGGGAGCTGGTCGAGGGGCTCGCGGGGATCGGAGTTCCGGGGCGCACCCTGCTGGACATCGGCGGTGGCGTGGGAGCCGTCCAGCTGGCGCTGTTCGAGCGGGGGTTGGCCGAGGCCACCAGCGTGGACGCCAGTGCGGGGTACGTCCAGGTGGCGCAAGACGCGGCCCTGGAGGCGGGGGTGGGCGACCGCGTGGAGTACCGCCGCGGCGACTTCGTGGATCTCGCCGGGGAGCTCGGGGACTTCGATCTGGTGAGCCTGGATCGTGTGGTGTGCTGCTACCCCGACCCCGAGCGATTGCTCAGTGCCTCGGCGGCTCGGACCCGCCGTAGGCTCGGCCTGGTCTGGCCCCTCGACCGGTGGTGGGTGCGCCTGGCATTGGGCTTCGTCAATCTCTATCTACGCGCCACCCGCAATCCGTTCCGCGTCTTCGTCCATCCGGACTCGGTCGTGGACGAGTCCGTTCGGAGTCGGGGCCTGGCTCGGGTCCATCACGCCCGACGGGGGCTCTGGCAGGTCGCCATCTATGCCCGCCCCGACCCCGAGGCGGCGCCCGTCGCCTAGGAACCTCGGGTACGGGCAAGGCCGAGTCCGGCGCTGTGCGGACAGCGGCTCTGGGGGCTCCGCCACCCGGGGGCAACGGCCGCCGTCCTCAACGGTTGTCGGCGTGGTCCTCGTTGGCCTATGGTAGCATCCGCCTCACGCCGGGGGGCGTCCGTTCACCGTAGCCGTTTCGGAGATCCGTGCGTCCATGAGACTGACCTTCTGGGGTGCTGCCCGCACCGTGACCGGCTCCATGCACCTGCTCGAGCTCGACGATGGGCGCCGGCTCCTCCTGGATTGCGGGCTCTACCAGGGCCGGCGAGCGGACGCCTTTCGCATCAACTCCGAGCTGCCCTTTCCAGCGTCCAGCATCGATGCCGTGGTCCTCTCCCATGCTCATATCGACCACTCCGGACTGCTGCCGCGCCTCTATCGCGACGGATTCAGGGGTCGGATCTGGGCCACGCACGCCACGTACGATCTGTGCGCTATCATGCTGCTCGATTCCGCGCACATCCAGGAGAAGGATGCGGAGTGGCTGCGCCGGCGCCGACGAGGCCGACGCTCGGAGGTCGAGCTGTTGTATTCGATGGCCGACGCCGAGCACGTGCTCGACCTCTTCGTGGCGGCGGGCTACCGCCAGATCTTCTCCCCCGTCCCCGGCGTGCGCGTCGAATTCCGCGACGCGGGACACATCCTGGGCTCCGCGACGGTGCACCTGCAGATCGACGAGCACGGCACCACCAAGCGACTGGGCTTCACGGGAGACGTGGGGCGGCCCGACCGCCCCATTCTCCGCGACCCCCAGACCATGGCGGATTGCGACTGGTTGATCTGCGAATCGACGTACGGAGGAAAGACACACGAGCCCAGGGACCGCGCTCAGGCTCGGCTCGAGAAGGTGGTCGCGGAGACCTCCAGCCGGGGAGGCCGCGTGCTGATTCCAGCCTTCGCGGTCGGGAGGACACAGGAGATCGTCCATGCGCTCGACCAGTTGTCGCGCCAGGGGCGCCTGCCGCGCATCCCGGTCTTCGTGGACTCCCCCCTGGCCGTCAGTGCTACGTCGGTCTATCAGCTTCATCCCGAGTGCTTCGACCGGGAGATGCACGAGTACCTTCGCACGGATCCGGACCCGTTCGGCTTCGAACAGCTCACCTACATCCGCGATGCGGCAGACTCCAAGAAGTTGAACGAGTCACGCATTCCGATGGTGATCATCTCCGCGTCCGGCATGTGCGAGGCGGGGCGCATCCTTCACCATCTGAAGAATGGAATCGAGGACCCGCGCAACACCATCATGATCGTCGGGTTCTGTGCCGAGCACACGCTCGGGCGTCGCATCGTGGAGCGCAGCCCGGAGGTGCGGATCTTCGGCGAGCCCTATGCGCTGCGTGCACAGGTGGAGGTGATGAACAGCTACTCCGCGCACGCCGACGAGCCCGAGCTCGTGGAGTTCCTCGCCCCCCTGGATCGGGAGCGGCTACAACGGGTGTTCCTCGTGCATGGGGACTTCGAGCGACAGCAGGCGCTGAAGACCCGTTTGACCGCCGAAGGGTATGCGGACGTGCAGATCCCGGAGCGTGGGGAGTCGGTGACCCTTTGAACGCCTGACACCATCGTTCAACACGAGGAGGCGCCATGGACGAGCAGGGGCGGCCGCGCTTGGTGCGGAACCGCGAAGCGGAGCAGGGGGAGCGCGCACCGGTGGAGAACCTGGACGGAATCCAGGTCATCCGGGGCGGCGGCGGCAGTCGCGCCTGGAACGGCATCCGCTACCGAACCGGGATGTTCGCGGGAAACGTGGGCGCCGGTGCACTCTCGATGAACGTGGCCACGATTCCGCCGGGCGCCGTGGCGGGTGCCCATATCCACGTGGACTTCGAGGTGATGCTGTACATCCTGCAGGGGAGCGTGCGACACGACTACGGGCCCGGGCTCTCGCGGTCGGTGGTGAACGAGGCCGGCGACTTCATCTACATCGAGGCGGGCGTCCCGCACGAGGTCCACAACCTGAGCGAGACCGAGCCAGTGGTGGCGGTGGTAGCCCGCTCCGACGCCAGCGAGTGGGAGAACATCGCCCCCTACGATCCCCGTCAGGACGGGTGATCTCGTTGCCCGAGCCGCCCTACGCGCTCGAACCGCTGCGCGCCCAGGTACCGCTGCTGGACCGATTCACGCCCATGAACCACTGTTCACAGGCGCCCCAGTCTCTCCGGACGCGGGCAGCGGGGCTCGCCTATCTGGATGGATGGGATGAGCGCGGCATGGATTGGGATGCCTGGATGGCGGAGGTGGAGGCCGCGCGGACGGCCTTCGCTCGCCTGGTGGGGGCGGCTCCTGGAGACGTGGCGGTGGGGAGCTCGGTCTCACAGCTGGTCAGTAGCCTCGCGACTGCTCTCCCCTTCACGGGCCCCCGTACTCGCGTGCTCGCCAGCACCGGCGAGTTCCCGACGGTCACGCACGCGTGGAAAGCTCAAGCGCGTCGCGGGGCTGTCGTCGAGCTGGTGTCCACCCGGGCCGGGACGGTCGACGTCGGCGAGTTCGTCGAGCGCCTCGACGAGCGTGTCCAGGTGGTCTCCATCTCGCACGGACTCTACGAATCCGGGTTCGTGATGGACGTGGAGGCGATCCAGGCCGCCGCCGCGCGTGTCGGGGCGCTGACCGTGGTGGACGCCTACCAGACGCTCGGTACCCGACCCGTCGACGTCCATGCGCTGGGCGTCGACGTCCTGGTGGGCGGCTGTCTCAAGTACCTCATGGGCGTACCGGGTCTGGCGTTCATGTACGTGCGCCCCGAGGTGGCCATCGGGTTGCAGCCAGGCATCACGGGTTGGTTCGGGCGCTCCCACCCCTTCGCTTTCGACAGCACGCTGGATTGGGCGGAGGGCGCCCGACGCTTCGAGCTCGGGACACCCCCCATCTTCGAAGCCCATGTATGCCGGGCGGGCATCGAGTGGATCTCGGAGGTCGGGCCTGCGGCCATCTACACCTGGACCTCGGTGCTGTCGGACGCGCTCATCGAGGGCGGACGGGCTCAGGGCCTGAAGCTGCACGGTACGGGTCAGAGTCGGGACAAGTCACCGAGCACTGCCTTCCGAGTGAACGATGCAGCAGCGTTGGAGCAGGCACTACGGGGGCGGGGCGTCCTGGCGTCCGCCCGGGGGCCCGTCTTGCGCTTGGCACCCCACTTCTACTCTACGCTGGAGGACGTGGAGCGCTCGTTGATCGCACTACAGGGCGTGCGCCCGAGGTGAGCATCGAAGAGGGAGCGGCCCGCGCTCGCTTCGCGACGTCCCTCGGCACGATGCTCACGATGATCGGCGTGGCGGTGGGACTGGGCAACGTCTGGCGGTTTCCCTACATGGTGGGGCGGTTCGGAGGCGCCGCCTTCGTGGTCGTGTACCTGCTGCTGGTCGCCCTGATCGGCGTGCCCGCCCTGTTGGCGGAGTGGACGCTGGGCCGCAACACCCGTCGCGGAACGGTCGGGGCCTTCGAGCGAGCGGGGTTACCGGGGGGACGCGCGCTCGGGTGGGCCTTCTTTTTCGTCGTGGCCGCAGCCACGGCGTACTACACGAACGTGGTCGGGTGGGTGGGTTTCTACGCCCTCAGCGAAGTGGCTCGACTGCTGGGGGCGACGCTGGAGGCCGCGCGTGTGCTTCCCTCGGAATCGACGCCCGTGCTGGGGTCCGTGCTTCGCCAGGTGCTGTGCACAGGCATCGTCGTGCTGTCCTGCGCGGTCGTGCTGAGGCGGGGCGTGGCGGCGGGCACCGAACGCGTCAGCCGTTGGGTGATGCCGCTGGTGTTCGGCATCCTGCTGGTGCTGGTCCTGCGCAGCGTCACGTTGCCCGGGTCGAAGGCGGGCCTGCTTTGGTATCTGGGCCACTTCGAGTGGGCGGCCCTCACACCAGCGGTGGTGCTGGCGGCTCTGGGACAAGCCGTGTTCTCGCTCTCGCTCGGGGGCACGTTCATGGTGGTCTACGGATCGTACCTCGGTGAGGAGCAGCCGCTGGTGGGCAGCGCACTGATCACGGCGCTGGGCGACGCCGGGGCCGGTCTCCTGGCGGGCCTGGCGATCTTTCCAGCGCTCTTCGCCCTGGGCGGGGAGCCGGGCAGCGGGCCCGGCCTCGTCTTCGTCACACTCCCGCAGGTCTTCGAGGCGATGCCCTGGGGAGCGCTGTTCGGACTGCTCTTCTTCCTGGGTCTTGCAGGGGCTGCCTTCCTTTCGGACGTGGCCGCCTTCGAAGTGCTTGTCGCCGGCCTGACAGACAATACCCGCCTGACGCGTACGCAGGCCGTGTGGTCGGTGGTGCTGCTGGTCTCGATCCTGGCGCTGCCGCCCATGCTCAGCATGCGGATCTTCGCCCCGTGGGATCTGGTGTTCGGATCCGGCATGCAGACGCTGGGTCTGCTGCTGGCCGTCTTGACCGTGGGGTGGTGCCTGGATCGAGGTCGGGCGCTGCAGAGCATGGTGGGAACGGAGACGGGGCTGGCGGCGCGGCTCCTCTGGTGGTGGGTACGCTTCCTCATTCCGGCCGCTGTGGTGGCGGTGGGAGTGTGGTGGGTCTGGACGGAGGTGCTGCGCCGCGGCGGTTGGTAGTGCTGGGCCCGCTCGCTCGTTGAGGGAGTGGACCGAACGCCGGAGGGGGGATGGGAATGGGAGTGGAGGTGGGGAAGCGACGTTGGGCGCTGCTGCTCTTCATCGGGTTGGCCGCTTGCTCGGAGCCGAGTGGACCCTCGGCGCTCGAGGGTGGCATGCTGTCGGAACCGTGGCCCGTGGGCTCCGCGGCGGCGCACGGGTTCGATGCGGTGGGGTTGGAGGCGGCTCTCGCCGCAGGGCAGGGGATCGCGCGTTTGCAGAGCCTCCTTGTCGTGCGCCACGGCGTGATCGTCGCCGAACGGTACTACCGCGGCGGAGCGCGCGACGTGCGCGCGGACGTGCGGTCGGTGACCAAGAGCATCGTCTCGACCTTGGTGGGTATCGCGTTGGCCAGGGGGGATCTGCCCAGCCTCGACCTGACCCTCGGACAGGTGATGCCCGCCGAGCTCGAGGGCCGCGAGCCCGAGAAGGCGGGGATCACCATCCGCGATCTTCTCACCATGAGCTCCGGCTTCCAGTGGCACGAAGTCGGGGCCGACGGCTATTCGGATTGGATCACGTCGGGGCGACCGGTCGAGTATCTGCTCGATCAGCCGCTGGTGGCGGAGCCGGGGGCGGAGTTCGAATACAACTCCGCCGCGGTGCACGTGCTCGGCGTCGTGCTCGAGCGGGTGCTGGGTCGCGACCTGGACAGCTATGCTCGCGAGGTTCTCTTCACGCCCCTGGGCATCACTGCAGCGGTGTGGGAGCCCTTCGCGGACGGTACGGTGAACGGAGGTTCAGGATTGGACCTCCTCCCCAGAGATGTCGCGAAGGTCGCGCAGCTTGCCCTGCAGAACGGGTGGACGGGCACCGAGCAGCTCACCGAGCCGGCCTGGTTCCAGGAAGCGAGTGCACCCCACTTCGCCTGGCGTGCGCGGGTCGCCTCCATGCCGTCCGTCAGCTACGGCTACCTCTGGTGGGTGAGCGACACGCCCGGCGCCTTCTTCGCCTGGGGCTACGGCGGCCAGTTCGCCTATGTGGTCCCGGGCCGCGACCTCGTCGTGGTGGCCACCAGCGAGTGGCGCGCGGCTGGAGCAGCCCCCTCCGAGGTGGAGCGAGCCGTCCTGGACCTCATCGTGCAGAAGGTCGTGCCGACCGCGCGCTGAGCTCAGCGTTACCGTTCGCTTGGTTGCCAGACGTTGTTGCTGCGGTCCGTATCGAGGATCTTGCGGTCGGGATCGAGCTCGATCCGCATCGGCCGCTCCTCCGTCTCCACAGTGAGCGTCTGCGCGGCTTCACGGCCGCTGACCTGGAATTGGCGACCCCCCACTTGCACCGTGAGTGGCATCCAGGCATTCCCAGAGCGGGTGATCTGCACCGTCGTGCGCCAACCGCCCGCGCTGCTCTCAGACGAGGCGTTGGCGATGGCGTAGTCCAAGGTCGCCGCCGAGTTGATCCATTGGTCGAAGAACCACGCCAGCTCCCGCCCCGACACCCACTCCATCGCGCTGCGCAGGTCCGCTTGCGTGACATGCTGGAGGGCGCTGCGCGCGAAATACGCCCGTAGACCCCTCAGAAAGACGTCCTCTCCCAGTTCCTCCCGCAACATGTACAGGACCGCGGAGGGCTTCGTGTAGGTGAGCAGGCTGTAGGTGCGGAAGTCGGGGAAATCCTCGGAGCGCCCGTCGATCGCATGCGAGAGGGGCAGGGCCCCCACCTGGTCTACGAGTCGATTCCAGACGGCACCCCGGTCGGCCCCTCCGCGGCGCTCCGCATACCAGCTCGTGATGAACGACGCCATTCCCTCGTCCATCCAGCCTTCGCGCCATTCGTTGTTGGCCAGGACGCCGTGGGCGTATTGATGGGCGCTCTCGTGCAGGATCAGACCCTGCCCGGCGTCGCCGTCCATGATCATCATGGGGAACTCGGTGCCGCCGCCCTCCAGGCGGTGCACGTTGGTGAGCTGCGGCCACGGGTAGGGTCCGAAGACTTCGTTCAGGAACGAAAGCGCGCGGGCCGTCCGCTCCACGGCCACACCCGCGCCCCAGTCCGCCTCGTCGCCCGGTTGGTAGAGCACGTGGATCGCGATGTCGCCCCAGCGACCGGCCTCGTAGCGGTACTCGGGGTTGGCGGTCCAGGCGAAGTGGTGCACGCGCTCGGCCCGAAAGCGGACCTGCTTGCGGTCGGAGGTCGGCGTGGCCGCGAGGTGGCCCAACCGCGTCGGGGTGGCCTCCCCGTAGGCGTCGCGCTGGAACGGTGCCTCGCTCGAGGGACTGCCCGCTGCCGGGCGCCAACCAGGGTCGCCCTCGACGACCACGCCGGTGCCTCCGAGGACCTGATCGGCTGCGACCTCCAGAGTGACGTCGTAGTCAGCGAACTCCCCGTAGAACTCGCCCTGCGGAAACAGGGTGTGCGCTTGCCACCCGCCGCGGTCGTACGTCGCGATCCGGGGATACCACTGGGCGAAGTCGTAGTGTCGCCCCTTGCGACATTGCCTGCGGCAGAGCGTGGACAAGCGTCCGTCCCACTCGATGCGCACGACGACGCTCTGCCCCGGCGCCAGTGGCGTGGCGAGCGGCACGCGCATCACCACGGAATCGGGTGCACCCGGGTACTCGGGCGGCACGGGACGGCCGCCCACCGTGAGGGACCGCACGCGTTCGAACCCGTAGTCGGGGTCCTGAAGGTGCTGAAAGTCGTATTCGGCGCGTTGTTCCACCTGGGCCCAGCGGCTCCCGGGTCGAAACGCGTTCAAGTACTGGTGGAAGTAGAGCTCGTTCAGGGTCTGGGGAGACCGATTGGTGTACTCCACCTCGGCTGCGCCGCTCAACACGCCGGACCCTTCGTCCAGCGTCGCTTCGATGGTGTAGCGGACGTCCTGTTGCCAGTAGGCATCCTGACCCGCGAGGGGAGCGCCCCCTCCCAGAGAGGCGAGGAGCAACAGGGGTCGGACGGCGTGGCGACCAGGCATGTGGGCAGCTCTCTGCAAGGGAATCGCGACCGAGCATGCGTACGGCCGGGCGGGCCGCCTGGTTCCCTGGGCGCGCCTCGCGGAGGGGCAGCCGGCGACCTATCTTCGGCCGCGATTTCCCCATCCTGGAGGAGGACCATGAGCGACCGCACCGTCACTCGGGCGGCGATTCGTCTGCTGGCGGCCGGCCTGATGATGCTCGGCACGGCCCTGGGCGCGCTGGCTCAGATGGCGCCCACCACGCTTCGCCGTCCCGACGAGGGGGACGGGCCCCATGAGCGCCTGATCATCCGCGGCGCCACCGTGATCGACGGAACGGGGGCTCCGCCGCGCGGACCCATGGACATCGTCATCGAGGGTGACCGCATCGTTGAGGTCCGTTCGGTGGGCTTCCCCGGCGTGGAGATCCGGGACCGCAGCCGGCCCCAGAACGCCACTCGGGAGATCGACGGCACGGGGATGTTCGTGATGCCCGGGCTGGTCGACATGCACGCGCATACCGGCGGGGCCGGCAAGGCGCCGCAGGCCGAGTATGTCTACAAGCTGTGGATGGGGAACGGGATCACGACTTCGCGTGGCGTTCCCCACGGCGAGTTCGAATGGCAGCTGCGGGAAAAAGCCGCTGCGGCGCGCAACGAGATCGTGGCACCGCGGATGTTCGCGTATGTGCGACCGGGGTCGGGTGAGGGATGGGGGGGGCGACCCATCGACACGCCGCAAGCCGCACGGGAATGGGTGCGCTGGGCGGCAGCCCAGGAGATCGAGGGCCAGCACATCGACGGGCTCAAGCTGGGCGCGTTCGACCCGGACATCATGGAAGCGCTCATCGACGAGGCGCACCAGCACCAGCTCGAGACCGTGGCCCACCTGGACCAGATGGGGATCGCCCGCATGACTGCCTTGGATGCGGCGGAGCTGGGTCTCGACATGATGACCCACTATTACGGGCTGATGGAGTCGATGCTGAAGGGCTATTCCATCCAGGACTGGCCGCTCGACTACAACTACAACGATGAGCAGCACCGGTTCGGGAACGTGGCTCGGCTCTGGTATCAGGCTGCGGAGCCGGGCAGCGAGCAGTGGAACGCGCTCATCCAGAAGTTCCTCGATCTGGATTTTGCCCTCGATCCCACCATGACGATCTACGAGGCCAGTCGGGACGTCATGCGGGCCCGAGAGGCGGAATGGCACGACGAGTACACGCTGCCGTCCCAGATGGAGTACTACGAGCCCAGCCGCGAGGCGCACGGGTCGTACTGGTTCTACTGGACCAGCGAAGACGAATACCACTGGAAGAAGTTCTACGAGAAGTGGATGCACTTCCTCAACGACTACAAGAACGCCGGCGGGATCGTGACGACCGGCTCCGACTCCGGCTTCATCTACAAGCTGTACGGATTCGACTACCTGCGGGAGCTGGAGCTGCTGCGGGAGGCGGGGTTCCACCCCATCGAGGTTCTCCGTTCGGCGACCATGTATGGTGCGCAACAGCTCTACAAGTACTCCGACACGGCGCCCGACTTCGGCATCATCCGCCCCGGCATGAAGGCGGATCTGATCATGGTCGAGGAGAACCCCCTCGAGAATCTGAAAGTCCTCTACGGGACGGGTGCTGTGAAGCTGAACGACGAGACGGGGGAAGTGGAGCGTATCGGCGGGATCAAGTACACGATCAAAGACGGCATCGTCTACGATGCCAAGAAGCTATTGGAGGACGTCCGCGAGATGGTGCGTAGGGCGAAGGCCGAGGTCGCCGTCTCCGACGGAAACCAGTCGGCAAACTGAAGCTGAGCTAGGACCCTCGGCGCCCGGGCGCCGGGGTCGAGGGGCGCGTCCGAGGTGGAGGGCGCGGAGGCGGCACAGGCTGCTTCCGCGCCTTCTTCTTGGGAGGGCGCTTCAACGTTCCTGTTCGCGAGGGGCCGGAGTCGCACACAGCGGTTGACCGCGGTTCCATGGGCAATAAATTACCGACCGGTCAGTCATATATCAACAGACAGGGCAGAGGCATGAAGAGGCGGACCGCGCCGCGCTGGCGGAGACGACCCGACGACCGTCCCGACGAGATCCTCGCGGCGGCGCTCGAGGTGTTCGTGGAGCAGGGGCTGGCAGGCGCTCGCGTGGACGAGATCGCTCAGCGGGCCGGGATCTCCAAGGGAACGCTCTACCTCTACTTCTCCGGGAAGGAAGAGCTGTTCAAGGAGGCGATCCGCGCCCGGGCTCGTGCGACCCTGGAGGCGCTCGAGACGGTCTCAGGGGGCGGCGATCCCTGGAATCGCCTGAGCCGCTTCGTCGACGCCTACTGGGCGCGCCTGCGCCGTCCCGCCTTTGCGGGTTTGTATCGGCTCGTCCTGGCGGAGTTGCACCAGTTCCCCGAGCTGACCCGCTTCTGGGCCGACGAGGTCTCCGGCCGCGTGATCGAGCGCATCGCGCCACTCCTGCGCGAGGGGATCCAGGCGGGCGTCTTCAGGGACATCGACCCGGAGGTCTCCGGGCGGATGATCGTGGGGTTGCTGGCCCAGCATGCCGTCTGGGCCAGTCGGCCCGAGTTGTTCCCCCACGTGAGCGGGCGGAGCGACACCGAGCTGGTGCGCGAGATCAAGGACTTCCTTTCGGCTGCACTCGCTTCGTCCGGAGAGGCCTCACGGATGGTGGAGGCGGAGCGATGAGGCGGATCCCCAAGGGTGGGCCGATCGCGGCTCTTCTGCTGACCCTCCTGCCCTCGGTGGTGTGCGCGCAAGCGACGACCGTGCACCGGCTGAGCCTCGGGGACGCGGCTCGTCGAGCCGCAGCGGAGAGCGCACCCGTGCTGGAGGCGCGCGCACGCATCGAGGCGGCACAGGCCCGGGTGAGCCAGCGGACGGGAGCCCTGCTCCCTCGCATCGATGCCGACGTGACCCGGGGCGCGCGCACGTTCAACACGGCCTCCTTCGGGTTGGAGTTTCCCACCGCGCCGGGAACCGAGCCCTTCTTCGATCCTCGTGGCGAGGTGGTGGGGCCGGTACGGAGCGCCGACGTGCGCACCCGTGCCGAGATTCCTGTCGTGGATCCCGGTGCGCTGGGGCGCCGACGGAGTGCGCAGGCGGGTGTCGAGGCGGCTCGCGCCGATGCGCGGGCCCGCGCAGATGCCGCTGCCGCGACGGCGGCGCGCGCCTACGTGGCCGCGTTGCGCGCTACCGCCGAGGTGGAGGCGCGTGAGGAGGATCTCTCGCTCGCTCACGAGCTGCTCGAGATCGCGCGCGGTCAGTTCGATGCCGGTGTGGGGGTGGCCATCGACGTGACGCGGGCCGAGTCCCAGGTGGCCACGATCCAGGCTCAACTCCTCGCTGCCCGGCACCGCGTGGAGGCATCCCAGTCCGCGTTGCGATACGTGCTGCGCCTTCCCGATGAAGAGCGCATCGAGTTGACCGATGCCCTCGAGGAGCAACAGACGCGGGTGCCGGACGAAGGTGCGGTGGTCGCGGAGGCGCTGGAACGGCGTTCCGATCTCGGCGCGGTACGGGCGGCCTCGACCGTCGCTCAGGCGACCGTGGCCGCGGAGCGGGCGACCCGGCTCCCGCGGGTCAGCGTCGCAGTCGATGAAGGAGTCTACGGGCGGGGGTTCGAGCGCATGCTCAACACCTACTCCTGGGGCCTTCGCGTCACTGTACCGCTTTTCGACGGGCTGCAGCGGTCGGCGCGGGTCCGCGAAGGGGAGGCCATCCGCCGGGAGATGGACCTCCGCGCCGAAGACCTCGAGGCGCAGGTGCGCTTCCAGGTGCGCGACGCGCTCCTGGCTGTGCAGTCCGCGGAGGAGCAGGTGCGTGCGTTGCAGGAACGCCTGCGTCTGGCCCGCCTCGAGGTGGATCAGGAGGAAGAGCGCGTGCGAGCGGGCGTGGCAGGGACCGGGGACGTTGTGCGTGCCGCGATGCGCTTGAACGATGCACGAACCGCGTATCTGGACGTGCTGTCGGCCCTGCACAACGCACGCATCGGATTGGCGGCGGCGACGGGGACGGTCACCGAGCTCCCCTGAGCACCCGGAACTACGAGCATGAACGACGGAGAGGAGTCCGTGGGCGAAGTCATGAGCATGGAGCAGGAAGGGATCGGACGAACCGCCGGGCGCAAGCGGATCGGACTGGCTGTCTTGAGCGCGTTGGTCGTGGTGGGTGCGGTCTGGGGTGGAGCGCGCGTGCGGTACGCGCGCGCCCACATCTCGACGGAGAACGCGCAGGTCGACGGACAGATCGTGCCGGTGCTGGCGAAGGTCGGTGGATACGTGCAGCTGGTCTCCGTGTCGGAGAACCAACCCGTCGAGCGCGGAGCGGCCGTGGTGGTACTCGACGACCGTGAGTTGCGCGTCCGGCTCAGCGAGGCGGAGGCGGATCTGGCCGGCGCTCGCGCTGCCGCAGGCTTCGAGGGCGTGGCGGGTCAGGCGGAGGCGGATGCGTCGGCGAGCCACGCGCGACGGCTGGCCCTGGAAGCACGGTTGGCTTCGGCGCGCACGGTGCACGATCGCTTGACGAAGGATCTGGCTCGGGTGCAGGAGCTCGCCGGGAAGCGTATCGCTTCCCGGCAGCAGCTGGACGCCGCCGAGGCGGCCGTGGAGTCGGCCGCGGCCGAAGTGACCGCTTTGGAGCAGGACGTGCTGGCGGCGCGCGCGGCGGAGTCGTCGGCGGGGGCTTCCTCACGTGCCGCCGATGCGCGGTTGGCGCGGGCGGAGGCCGCGCTCGCCCGCGCTCGCCTGGAGCTGTCCTACGCCGAGGTGACGGCGCCGGCGTCGGGCATCGTGTCCCGCACCCAGGTCGAGGTCGGACAGCTCGTACAGCCTGGACAGCCGTTGGCGGCGGTCGTCGGCGACTCCGCGGTCTGGGTGACCGCCAACCTGAAGGAGACCGAGACCGCCCGCGTTCGCGCGGGACAGCCCGTGCAGATCGACGTCGACGCCTATCCGGGCTGCGAGGTGGTCGGCGTCGTGGAGAGCATGAGTCCAGCGACAGGATCGAAGTTCGCGCTCCTCCCACCTGACAACGCGACGGGGAACTTCACCAAGGTCGTGCAGCGGCTGCCGGTGCGCATCGCGGTTCGGGAAGGGTGCGGTGAGCAGCGTCCGCTGCGCCCCGGCATGTCCGTGGTCGCCCACATCGACGTGCGCTGAAGGCGGGACTCCGATGAGTGCAGTGGAGCGCGTCGAAACCCTGGAGGAGCGCGTCTATCGACATCGCTACATCATTGCCGCGGCAGTCGCGCTCGCGTCGATGATGCAGGTGATCGATACCTCGATCGTCAACGTCGCCATCCCTCACATGATGGGGAATCTGGGGGCCACTGTCGAAGAGGTATCCTGGGTTTCTACCGGATACATCATCGCTGCGGCCATCGTCATTCCGTTGACCGGGTGGCTGGCCGGTTTCTTCGGACGCAAGCGCTACTTCGTCGGCTCCATCATTCTGTTCACCGTGGCTTCGCTCCTGTGCGGCCTCTCGGCCAGCCTCGAACAGCTGGTCTTCTGGCGCATCGTCCAGGGAGTCGGGGGTGGGGCACTGATCTCCACGTCGCAGGCCATCCTGTGGGAGTCGTTTCCTCGTGAAGAGGTCGGCACAGGCATGGCCTTCTTCGGGATCGGCGTGATGGTGGGACCCACGCTGGGGCCGACCCTGGGGGGGTGGCTCACCGACAACTACTCCTGGCCCTGGATCTTCTTCATCAACGTACCGGTGGGGGCGCTGGCGGTCGCCATGATCATGGCGTACGTGCACGACAATCCCGAGCAGAAGCGGTCCCGCCGGGTGGACGGCATGGGAATCGCCCTGCTGGCCATCGCGGTGGGGTCCGTCCAGCTCATGCTGGAGCGGGGAGAGCGCCTGGACTGGTTCGACGCGCCGCTGGTGGTTGGCTTGGCCGCGCTGACCCTCGTCTCCGGCGTCGGGCTGGTGGTTCACGAGCTGAGGGTCAAAGAACCCGTGGTGAACCTACGCCTGTTGGCCCAGCCGCAGTTCACGGCTGGTTCCTTGATGGGGATCGTCCTGGGTGCCGGGCTCTTCGGTTCGGTGTTCATCCTTCCCATCTTCCTGCAGGGCATGCTGCACATGACGGCGTGGCAGACGGGGCTGATCATTCTCCCGGGTGCCTTGGCCACCGCCGTGTCGATGGGGTTCGTCGGGCGCTTGAGCGCCACGGTCGACAACCGCCTGCTCATCCTGGTGGGGTCGCTGTTCTTTGGGGTGGGAATGCTGCAACTCACCCGCATCACGGCCCTGACCGGGGCCAACGATCTCTTCTGGCCGTTGATCTGGAGGGGCTTGGGATTGGGGCTGATCTTCGTGCCGCTGACCAACCTGACGCTGTTGGAGATCCGGCCGGCGGACCTGGCCCAGGCCACCGGGCTCAACAACTTCTTTCGGCAATTGGGGGGCTCCTTCAGCATCGCAGCCATGGCGTCGCTGCTTACGCGCTTCATCAGTCAGGAGCACCAGATCCTCGGCGCGCAGTTGTCGGCCTTCTCGCCGCAGGCCCGCGAGCAACTGGGGGTTCTCACGCGTGGGTTCATGGCGCGGGGCCTGGATGCCACCAGCGCCGCTACGGCGGCGCTGCGAGCGATGGACGGTCGCGTGCAGCTGCAGGCCAGCGTGCTGGCGTTCGCGAAGATCTACCTGCTCAGCGGTGCGCTGTTGGTGGGCTCGCTACCGTTGCTGTTGCTGTTCCGGCAGGGAAGACCCGCCCCTCGCGGCGGCCGGCCCGCCGTCCACGCGGAGTGAACGCCGACCGTCCGCGTGTGTGCGCTGTAGAGAACGAAGAACGCGGCCCGACCGGAGTCGGCCCGCGTTCTTGGGACCTGCGTCGGGGCACCCGCCAGGGTGCCTACTTGCCGGTGGCCTTCTTCGCCTTCGGAGTGGCCTTGCTGGTAGCCTTCTTCGCGGGCGTCTTGGCCGGAGCGTCCTCGGACTTGCCGAGGCTGCTGTAGCGCTGGGCAAACCTCTCCACGCGGCCGGCGGTGTCGAGCATCCGCTGGGTCCCCGTGTAGAAGGGATGCGAGGCTGCCGAGATCTCGAGGGTGTAGAGGGGATACTCGTTCCCGTCTTCCCACTTGATGGTCTTGTCGGTGTGGATGGTCGAGCGGGTCAGGAAGGCCTGCCCGTTGGAGGCATCGCGGAAGACGACCGGGCGGTACTCGGGGTGGATTCCAGGCTTCATCGCGTGATCCGGCTGGGGCGCGGCCCAGGCCGCGCGCGGTACAATCGAGCCTTCAAGGCTATCCAAAGGGCCCGGGTCGGTCAATATGGCGGAGGGATGGACGGGGGCTGGCACGCCCCAGGGACGACGGGCCCCGTGGCCCATCGCCCCCTGGGGCGTTGCCCTCCCGTCAGTTCTGCTCGGTCACCGTGCGGAGCACGCGCTCCAGGTCGCGCATATAGGTCTGGAGGAGCGTGTACAGCTCGTCATAGCGCATCTCCGCCTCCTCCCCCGGTGCTTGATCCGCGCTGAGGAGGTTGCCGTACAGGTACTCGAGCTGGTCCACCAGCATCGGGCGACTGTAGCGGATGGGGGAGGTCTCCATCAGGGCGTGGATCTCCTCGATGGTTCGGCGGGCACGGCCGCTCACCCCTCCCTCCAACGCCTGGTTCATGCGGGCCACGGCCATACGAGCCTCGGTCAGGGCATCCCGGGCCTCGAGGGCCATGTCCACCTGCTCGTAGAGGTCCGCGATCGTCACGCCGTTCTCGATGACGCGCGGATCGGGGAGCACCTCGAACCGTTGCGTCTCGCTCCAGCTCCCCACCGTGAGGCGGGCCTGATAGGACCCTGGCTTCACCATGGGGCCCGATGCACCGAAGCGGCGCGGATTCGGGTCCCACGGTCCCGGCAGCCGCAGGTCCCACACGAAGCGATGGGCTCCGGCCGTCTTGGGGACCCGAGCGGTGCCCAGCGTCAACGTCTGGAACTCCCGCATGGTAGGCACCGAGACCGTGGTCTGGCCCGCCCCCTCGCTGGAATAGCTGCGGATCACCGAGCCCTGACCGTCGAGGATCTCGATCTTCACCTCGCCCGCCACGTCGGAGCCGAGCGCATAGTCGATCATCGCACCCGCGGGTGGATTCTCGGGCTCGTGTGGCAGTCGGCCACCGAACCCACCGCCCAGACGCAAACGATAGGCGTCGGACACCGAGAAGAGGTGGGCGGTGGCACTGGCCAGCGTCGGCTGCACTTCCCGCAGCGGCTGCAGGTTGTCCAGGATCCAGAACGAGCGCCCCATGGTCGAGATGGCGAGGTCGGTCTTGCGCACGATGTTCAGATCGGTGATGGGGGTCACGGGCAGGTTCAGCTGGAACGACTGCCAGTGCGCGCCATCGTCGAAGGAGATGAACATCCCGAACTCGGTGCCGGCGAACAGCAGCCCCTCACGGACCGGATCCTCGCGGATCACCCGCACGGGGTAGTCCGCCGGGATCCCGTTGCTCCCCGTGGTGATCCGCGTCCAGCTCTGGCCGTAGTCCTCCGTCTTCCATCCATACGGTGCAAAGTCCCCGTCCACCTGCTGGCGCAAGACCGTGACGTAGGCCTTGGCAGGGTTGTGCGGTGACACTTCGATGTTCTGCACCCGTCCGAAGGGCGCCATCGGCGGCGTCACGTTCGTCCAATTGCGGCCGTTGTCCCGCGTGACGTGCACCGGCCCGTCGTTGGCTCCGGCCCAGATGACACCGGGCTCGGAGGGGGACTCCTGGATATCGTAGAGTACGCTGTAGTGCTCCTCGCCCGTGATATCCCGGGTGATGGGTTCACCGGAGGCAACCTGGTACTCCGGCGGGAAGGCGGTGAGGTCCGGAGAGATGGTCTCCCAGGTGCGCCCGCCGTCGCGGGTGCGGTGCACGAACTGGGACCCGTGGTAGACGGTGTTGGGGTCGTGCGGTGATACGTGCACAGGAACCACGCGCTGAAAGCGATACTTGAGGTCCTTGGGGTTGGTGCCGTAGAGGTTTTCGAAGCCGACGTAGAACTGTTGCTCCTGCCCAGTGCGTCGGTTGTAGAGCCCGAAGCGCCCCTTGCAGTTCGCGTAGACAATGTCGGGATCGCCGGGCTTCGGCACCGCCGGGCCCGTCTCGCAGCCGCCGTGGATCTCCCAATGTCCTTCTGCGCCCGTCGGAGAATCGAACGGCGCGAAGGCGGGCACCGAGATGGTGGTATTGTCCTGCTGGCCCGCATAGAGCCGGTAGGGGAACCCCGTATCCACGTCAACCTGATAGAGCTCGGCGGTGGGCTGGTTGTTCTGGGTCGACCACGTCTTGCCCCCGTCGAGGCTCACGTTCGCCCCGCCATCGTTGGACTGGATCATGATGTCCGGGTCGTCCGGGTTGATCCAGAGATCGTGGTTGTCTCCGTGTGGCGTGCGCTGCGCGTTCCAGGTCCTTCCGCCGTCGGTGGACTGGTAGTATCCCTCGGCCATGCCCCAGAGAATGTCCGCGTTCTGGGGATGTGCGTTCAGATTGGTGTAGTAGAACGGTCGGTTGCGGATGGGCTGGAAGTCGCTCACCTGCGTCCAGGTCTCTCCGCGGTCGTTGGAGCGGTAGACCCCTCCCTCGTCGTCCGGCGCTTCGAACAGCACATACACGCGGTCGGGGTCCGCGGGCGACACGGCCAGGTCCGCCTTGCCGCGGAGATCCCCCGGGAGACCCTGGGTCTTCAAGGTCCAGGTGTCGCCCCCGTCGGTGGATTTGTACAGGCCACCCTCCCGTGAGCCGGAGATGATCGTCCACGGCTTCCGGTCCACCGTCCAGGTGGTTGCGTATACCGTGTTCGGATCGTCAGGGGCGAACTCCAGGTCCACGGCCCCGGTGGAGTCGGACACGAACAGCACCTTGTCCCAGGACCGGCCGCCATCGCGCGTGCGGAAGACCCCGCGCTCCGGGTTGTCCTTGTGCGGGTTCCCGATGGCCGCCACGTACGCGATGTCGGGGTTGGCGGGATGGATCAGCACCGCACCGGTGTTGGCGGTGTTCTCGAGCCCCAGGTGTGTCCAGGTCTTCCCGCCGTCGGTCGATTTGTAGACGCCCTTGCCGATGATGATGTTGGAGCGGATCCCGTCCGAGCCGGTCGAGACGTAGACGATGTCCGGGTTGGATTCGGCGACCGCGATGGCCCCGATGGAACCCGTGGCGAAGTAGCCGTCCGAGACGTTGTTCCACGTGGTTCCCGCGTCCGTGGTCTTCCACACCCCGCCGCCGGTCGCGCCCATGTAGAAGGTGTGCGGCTGCCCCCGGTGCCCGGCGACCGCGGTCACGCGTCCGCCGCGCGAGGGACCGACCAGACGGTAACGGAGGCCCGTGAGGAGGGAGCTCGGAATGGGCTCGGCAGAGGCCATCGTGCCCTGAGCCGTGAGCGGTGCTCCTCCGACCGCGAGCGAGGCGGCGGCGAGGAGACCGATTGCCATCGAGGATGCGCGCTTCATCGGTGCCCTTCGTGGTTGGGGTTCGTTGGGGTCAGAATGCTTCCGGGTCCCTGAGCGGGCAAGGCGCTCCGCCGGCCGAACCGCGGCCCTCAGTCCGGGTATCGAGGAGAGTGCTGGGGTTCTCACGGAGGATTGGACGATGACGGGTCGGCGGGGGAGCGCGGTTCCTGCGGCGGTGGTGCTGGCGCTGGGGATGATGGCGGCCGCGGCAGTCTTCGGAGCGTTCTTCGTGCGCGCTCGCCGGGGCGACCAAACGGTCCAGGTGGTAGGGGCAGCCACACAGGCCTTCGAGTCGGACGTGGTCAAGTGGAGCCTGTCGGTGACACGCTCGGTCTCGCTGACCGGTCTGCAGGCTGGATACGGGGACGTGCAGGGAGATGTGCAGCACCTGCTGGACCGGTTGGAAGCGGCCGGTGTGGAGCGAGGCCAGATCACCGTGCAGCCGGTCACCGTCAATCAGACCTGGGGCAACGGCGGCGAGGTCACGGGCTACCAGCTCTGGCAGCCGCTCTTCCTCGTGTCGAGCGCCGTCGATGCGGTCGAGGAGCTGGCGCGAAGTCCGGGTGACCTGCTGCGACAGGGCGTTGTATTGCAGTCGTCGCAATTGGAGTACTACTACAGCGGGATCACCGAGTTGAAGCACTCGCTGCTGGCGGCGGCCACGCAGGATGCCCTGGCGCGGGCCGAGGAGATCGTCGGGAGCGCGAATGGGACGGTCGGGAGCATGTCTTCGGCCCGGGCCGGTGTGTTCCAGATCCGCGAGCCGTACTCGACCGAGGTAGAGGGATACGGAATGCACTCGACCGCGACGCGCTCCAAGGAGATCACCGTGACGGTGCACGCCACCTTCCGGGTGCGCTGAGAGCGCACGCCGCCTGTGTGGGCCGCGGGCTCCGGGTGCGACCGGCCTCAGCCTGCGTCGAGCAGGACCTGCCCGGAGGAGCCGACCGCTTCGACGCGGAGGACGTCTCCCGTTCGGGGCTCCAGCGGTCCCCAGTCGATCTCCAGGACGGGACAGGGCGCGTAGCCGAGCTCCTCCGCTACGACCGCACCGAGCGGGAGCACGGCGTCCAGGGTTCGGAGAAGCAATGCCGCTGGACCGAGGCCCTGTCGTAGAAGCTCCAACAGGATCGAGCTCGATGAGCTCGATCCAACGGTCTCGGCAATCAGCAACACCGTGCCGGTGAGGGTCGCTCCATGTTGGGGGTGACGGGGATCGACGATGCGTCCATCGCCGGGGCTCACTCCGCCCCAGAAACTGATCGGTGCATCCAGCACCAGGGCTTCTCCCCGGGCTCGTCCGGGGATCAACACCCGACCGGTGACCATTCGCGTCAACGCCACAAGGTCGCGTCCCGCTGCACGTGGCCGGCGCTGGCAGAACGCACGCATTCGGCCAGGCTTCCGAAGACGACGTCGTATCCCGTGGTCCCGGGCGTGTAGTGCGCGAACTTGCCCGAGTTCGTCATGAGCGTGCCACCGGCCGCGTCGAGGATGGGTGCCACCACGACACAGGTGTCGGTGATGACGCGGACTCCCGCCGCCTCGAAGCGCGAGAGGCGTCCGGCGCGAGCGAGCGCATCCAACACGCCACGGCCTGTGCACACGTAGAACGGCAGTCGGAAGGGTTCGCTGGGCAACAGCCCTTCCAGCGCGTCGAACTCGGACAGGGAGAAGTGCGGGCTTCCCAGGGCGATGGCGTCGAGCTCCGGTCCCTTCGTGGTCTCCAGCCTGCCGAGCTCGTCCCGTAGGTCGCGGCCCGTGGGCCGCAGGATCTCCATCGGCGGAACGCCGCCGAGGGCGGTGTCGAGATCGGGGGCTTCCGGGGTGCTTCCTACCACGTGGAAGAGCGCCACCGCTCCGGTGGAAGCAGCGGCAGCACCCAGCGCCTTGAGTCGATCCTCCCCAACCGGGCCGTCGAGGCCGTTGATGACGGGAACGCGACCGTGGGTCCTGCGCCCCAGCCAGGACCCGAGGACCGGGTAGAGGACGTCTGCGTCCTGGAGTGCCGGAGAGAGCGTACTGACGTCGATGACCAACGTAGCTCGGCGGCCTTCGTCCGTGTGCAGCCCGGCATAGGGGGCACGACCGGTGATGGCGCAGGCCAGATCGAGGAAGTCTCCATACCGATTGGTGCGAGCTCCCAGGACGGAATTCGCGAAGGCGACCGCATTCGACTCGCCCCAAGCGATCTGGCTGCCGGTCTGGGGGCGATGTCCGGCCTGGTAGGGCGCGCAGGTCCAGGTGGGTTGGCATCCCATATGGAGGTGAGCCTCCATGAGACGGCGGGCCATGTGGGTCGCGTGTCCCTGGTTTCGCACCCGGTCCGGGTGCAGGAGGTCGAGGGCACCGACGTTCAAGGTGGTGGGCACCGCGACGCGGGCCCCTTCCTGAAGGAGGCGCTCCGCGTATTCGACGCCGCCATCTCCGTGATAAAGGCAGCCGTCGACGTGGGCGGATTCGATCGGCACCAACCGGTCGGCGCGCAGGAAACGGGCGGCGGCCACCACGACCCGCAGGGCCCGCGCGGGTCCGGGACCGGCTTCGCCGCGCAGGACGGACTCCTCCTCGGGCGTCAGCGTCAGCGGGTGCGGGTCAGTGGGCAAACCACCTCCGGGCGATCCGATCGTGGAAGAGCGTCAGGGAGCGTCCGTTCTCGAGCACGACCTCGTAATAGAGGCGCGAGATGGGCGCACGCCACCACTCGTCGTCGATCCGCCAGGACTCCCTGATGTGGGCGACCACCTCCGCGCGGCCCTGGGGGCGGCGGATGCGCAGGGGCCCACCGGCCTGGTCGGTCTCGACGCGGAGCTCGGAAGGGGCACCCAATGGGCGGAGACGCTGGGAAGTCGGAGGTCGTCGCATAACCGAACAAAAACCGAATATAGAGCGTTCAGGAGGGGTCTGCCAGGGCCTGCTCGAGCAGCGTGTGGAAGTGGTGGACCCCGACCTCCCGCCGCGGAGAGAACCGCCCCCGGTCGTACAATCGTGAGCGCACCCCGCGCTGGACGGACTCTACGACTTCCTCGTCCTCCATCTCCACTCGATGGAGATCGCCTCCCACACCCCTCCGTCGGGCGGCGTCCCAGACGTAGGGGCGGAAGCGGACGCGCGTCCGCGCCGGCCCCAGGGGCTCCACGACGTTCAAGGACAGTCCCCAGGGATAGACGTTGAGCATCGTCGCGGGGAACAGCCAGAAGTAGAACGCGGCTACCCGCTCTCCGGAATGTGGATGGTCCTCGGGGAGTGTGAAGAGCTCCTCGTCCTCCCGTCCGATGCCGAGCTGCAGATTGCCCCACTCGAAGCACTCGGTCCGGTAGGCGCTGTAATCCAAGCCCTGGAGACTGGTAGCGTGGACGTAGGGGACGTGGAACTCCTCCAGATAGTTGTCCACGTAAAGCGCCCAGTGCGCTGCCACCGTGTAGTCCTGGGCGGTGGCTGCATCGAAGACCGCGCGTTCGAACGGTAGGAAGCCGGCCAGCTGCTGGACCGGCCGGATCCAATCCGCGAAGGAGATGGAGGGATCGATCCCGCTGAAGAGCAGGGGACCGAACGTCTCCAACGGCAACTCGGGCAGGTCGTCACAGGCGGAAGGGAAGCCCTCCACCTGCTCGAACTCGGGCATGGAGTGAAACCCGCCTTCCAGCGTGAAGCGGCGCCCGTGATAGCGGCAGCGCAGGGTGTGCTGGTGTCCTTCGCCCTCCACGACCAAGGCTCCCCGGTGCGTGCACACGTTGGAGAGGCAGCGCGTGGTCCCGTCCTGTCCACAGGAGAGGAAGAGAGGCTCGTCCAGACAGCCTTCCAACAGCGTGAATGGGAGCACGTGACCCGGTGCTTTCACACGGCCCCGGTCGCACACCCACTGCCAGGAGTGCGCGAACACTCGGTCGCACTGTCTGCGGTAGTGCTCGGGGGCATGGTAGGTCTCCGACGAGACCGTCCACGAGCGTCGGATATCGGGAAGGACGCGGCGTTCGCTCACTCCGCGTTGATAGCCCGGAGCGCTCTGCCGTGCAAGGCCCGAGGCTCTCGCTCGCCAGAGTCGCCGCCCGTAGGTTAGCGCGACACCGAGGTCGTCGACCCCCCTCCTGCATCGAGGCACCCATGGCCGTGAAGGCTGGCTATCGTGGCGATCGCTCCTTCGAGTACCTGGAGCCGGGCGCGGACTACCGGGCGTTCGAGTTGGCGCCCGAGTTGGGGCGGGTCCCGCCCTTCGTCGTGCCGCTCAGCGCGGAGCAGGAGGCACAAGCCCAGCGCCTGGCGGCGAGCACGCCCATGATCTCGCTGCACGAGCACCTCGGCACGTTCCCGGCCGACATCCAGCAGACCCCCGACATGGTGCGCACCGGCCGGATGCCCACGGCATACGAGGGGCTCGCCCACGGGCTGTGGGATGCGGTGTTCGACAACCTCATGGACGGGATCTGCACGATCCACTCCCACTCCGGCTGGAAGTGGACCGAGGTCGTGCACGACCTGGGGATGCGGTTGTGCGACCTCGCCCACCAGGGCTTCGTTTTCCACGCCACGCGTGTCGACGACATCCACCGCGCCAAGCGGGAGGGGCGGGTCGCCTGGATCGCGTCGATGGAAGGCGCCGCCATGATCGAGAACGAGCTCGATCGCATCGAGCTCCTGTTCGGCTTGGGCGTGCGAGCGCTGGGCATCGCCTA
This sequence comes from Gemmatimonadota bacterium, assembly GCA_041390105.1. NCBI lineage: Bacteria > Pseudomonadati > Gemmatimonadota > Gemmatimonadota bacterium. The sequence goes on along the minus strand of JAWKQO010000001.1, from coordinate 748,637 downwards.
CAGCGAGGGCAACCAGTTGGGCGCGGGCCTCAAGGAGCCGCGCGATGGGGGTCTCACCGTGTTCGGGCGGCGTGCCGTGGAACGGATGAACAAGGTGGGCATGCTGATCGATTGCTCACACTGTGGGGATCTGACCACGTTGGATACGATCGAGTGCTCGGAGCACCCCATCGTGCTCTCGCACATCGGGGCGCGTGCGCTGTGGGACTCGAACCGGCTGGCCCCGGACGAAGTCCTGGAGGCGTGCGCAGCGAAAGGAGGCGTCATCGGCATCGAGTGCGCACCGCATACGACCGTGAGTCCGGCGCACCCGAAACACTCCCTCGAGTCCTTCATGGATCACTTCGAGTACATCCGCGCGCTCGTCGGGATCGATCATGTGGCGTTCGGGCCCGATACCCTCTACGGGGACCACGTCGGACTGCACGATGTGTACGCCGCCAACCTTTCCATCAAAGAATCGCGCTCGGGTCGCGAGCGTGAAGCGAAGCCGGCCGTGCCCGGGTTCGAGCGGGTGCCCTGGGTCGAGGGGCTCGAGAATCCCACCGAGGGGTCCCACAACATCCTCCGCTGGCTGGTGCGGTCGGGGTACGGTGACGCCGACATCGCCAAGGTGATGGGGGGGAACGTGCTCCGCGTGCTCGGTCAGGTGTGGCCCTGAGCCTGACGCTCCTGGTCACGGGTCTGACGGGTGCCGGACTCGGGGCTGCGAGCGCTCAGGCACCCGATTCCAGCGTGCTGCAGGAGGTCCGGCTCGAGGTCGATCTCCGTGGGGCGCAGGCGGAGGCGGTCCTGACCGCGACGCTGTCCCAGGTCCGTGGACCGGTGAGGCTTCGCATGCTCGCCTTCGACGATGGGGTACCGGAGTGGATCGAGCTGCGGCTCCCCGCGGGGCCTCCGACTCGCGTGCCCGTGGAACGCAATGGTCCACGGGCCGAGGCGCTGCTCCCGCTCGAGTCCTCCGACACTGTGCGCTTCGAGTTGCGCTACGGGCTGCCTTTGCGGCGGGACTCCCGTGGTGACGTGCAGGTCGCTCTTCCCGTTCCGACGGTGGGCACCGCGGCGGCTTCGGCGCGCGCCGACTTCTTCGGCGGCGACCTGGTGCTGCCGGCCGGCTTCCGGGTGGCCGAGAGCTTTCCCTCCGTCTTCGGCGACGCGGACGAGAACGGCGTCGTCCGGGGCACCCTGTCGACGGTGCCGTCGCTGGTGCGGGTGCGGCTCCGACCGTCTGATCGGGGGCGCGTCGACGGGCTCGTCGTCTTCGAGGCCGCCGTGGTGGTGCTTATCGGCCTCCTGGGGTGGGCGGGATGGCGCCACTTGAGCGCGCGCGTGTAGGGTCGCCCGTATGGACCGCTTCGTCTTCTGGGGACTCTTCGTGGCGTTCGCCGGGATCATCGTCGGGTACGTGGTCTGGATGCGCCGGACCGAGCGGACCCAAGAACGCGCGGGCGAGAGCGGGGCAGACAACACGGCAGCGGGAGAAGGCCCATGACCCTCCGCGCCGTCGTCTTCGCGCTCTACTTCATCCTCGTGTTCGCGATCGGCCTGTACAGTCTGAAGCGGACACGGGACGAGGCCGACTACTGGATCGCGGGCGGGCGTCTGGGTTGGCTGGTCGGGGGCGCCACCATCGCGGCCACCCACGTCAGTGCGGGCACGTTCATCGGCACGATCGGGGTGATCTACACCGTGGGCTGGTCATTCACCTGGTTGGTCCTGACCATCCCGTTGGCGTATTGGTTCCTCGCAGCCGTGCTGGCTCCGCGCTTCACTCGGGTTCGGCAGTTGACGCTACCTGCGTTCATCGAACGGCGCTACTACTCGAAACGCGTGCGCGGGTTGGCTGCAGCGATCATCCTGATCGCCACGGTCGTCTACATCCAGGCGCAGATCGTCGCGGGTGGACTCATCGCCCACACCATCTTCGGAATCGACACTTCGGTGGGAATGGTGGGCTTCACGGCCATTCTTCTCGTGTATACGGTCGTGGGCGGAATGATCGCCGTCGTCTACACGGATTTCCTGCAGTTGCTCATCATGGGGGTCGGAGCCCTCTGCGCCGTTCCACTGGCGCTCCGTCAGGTGGGAGGCGCTACGGCGCTGTTCGAACTGGTGGAAGCCGCCAATCCACTGGTCTTCACCTGGGAGGGGCTACCCCCCGCGCTGCTGTTCACCATGGGCTTGTCGTTCCTCCTCGGCTCGGTTGCGACGCCGGAACGGCTGGTGCGCCTCCTCGCGATGCGGGACATGGCGCAGGTGCGTCGCGGCATCCTGTTCGCGATCCTGATGAGCACGGGCATCAACCTTCTGGTGTTCGTGCTCGCGCTGGCGAGCATCGTGCTCTTTCCGCTGCTCCCTACCGGCGACCTGGCCATGCCCATGGTGGCGAGCGCGGTGCTGCCTCCGGTGATGGGAACCATCCTGCTGGCCGCGATCCTGTCCGCCATGATGTCGACGGTGGATTCGCTGCTGATCGTGGCCGGGTCGGCCCTGTCCGTCGACCTCTACCAGAACCTCGTCGCGCCCGACACCAGCGAGCTCCGTCGTCGCTGGGTGGATCGGCTGGGGATCGTGGTGGTGGGGACGACGCCTGTGATCCTCGTCCTGTCCGGTGTAGGCGAAGGGGAATTGGTGCAGTTCATCGTGCTGCTGTTCACGGCGCTGATGGCCGCGTGCTTCTTCATGCCGGTCGTCGGCGGCGTGCTGTGGAAGCGCGCCACCCGCGAAGGCGCGACCGCGGCCATGATCGGCGGCCTGGTGACGACGCTTCTCTGGAAGCGGTTCGGATCGGCGGGCCTGGATCCGGTGCTACCCGGCTTCCTGGTGTCCGCCCTGGCGCTGGTGGTGGTGAGTCTTGTGACCCCACCGCCGCCTGACGACGCTGTCGAGCCCTACTTCCGGACGCGGCAGAACTCCTAGCGGCATCGCCCCGGGCGCGGTCACGCGCGCACCGAAGGGGACCCGGTCTCCGGCGCTACGACTCAGTGGTCGTCGGGCGCCACCACGTCGTGCGCGTAGAGTCGAACCTCGCGGGCGAGCTCAGGATCGCCCGAACGCTCCCAGTACTCGGCGAGATCGGCGAGGACCATGCGCAGCGATCTGCGGTCGTTGGTGCGGAGGGCGTGTTGCCCTTCCGCTGCCAGATGTGCGAAGCAACTGGTGAAGGGGGATGCGAGCATGGGGGTCGGGGTCAGGGGGTGAGGGTGGTGGAAGTGGATCCTAGCTGCGATCGGCCCCGTACTGGCGGATCTTCCGCAGAAGGGTCGGACGTGAGATTCCCAGCAAGCGAGCTGCAGCGGTGCGGTTCCCACGCGTGAGCCGGAGCGTCTGCCGAACGGCATCCGCTTCGATCTCGGCGAGGGAACGTCCCTCCAGGCGCAGGCGCTCCGGATCGGACGAAACGGCGCGCAGCGCCGGCGTGCGCGCCTGGATGGCCAGGTGTTCCAGCTCGATGGTGTTCGGCGCCCGTAGTGCCGCTTTGCGAATGACGCTGCGTAGCTCGCGGACGTTTCCCGGCCAGCGGTGCGACGCCAGTGCGAAGCGGGCTTGCGCGGACACGTCTCGTGCGCCGACGCCGGCGTGGGCGAGGAAGTGGTCCGTCAGCGCCTCAAGGTCCTCTCCGCGGAGTCGCAGCGGGGGAAGTGTGAGCGCGCGATCCTCGAACACCGCTCCCAGCACCGCCCCACCGGCGCTGCCATAGGAGTCGGCACCGTACGGCACTCTCCAGGTCCCGATCAGGCGCGGGCGGCGTGACTCGGGCATCGATGTGAAGGTGCGCCGCAGGCGGCGCATCGTCCGCGCTGCCAGGACGTCCATCCGTCGGAGCACCAGCGTGCCGCCGGCAGACACGTCCAGGAGACCCATGGTATGGGGGTCTCCGAACAGCTCTCGCTCGATCAGGTCCGGTTCCAGCTCCGAGCAGTCCATTCCAAGCAGGGGACCGGCCCGTAGTGGCTCCAAGCGGTGGAGCACATGTGCGGTCAGTCGCTTGCCGGTCCCGGGCTCACCGAGGAGCAGGAGCGGTCGGGGATCGCGGGAGGCCTGCTCGATCTGAGCGAGCACATCCCGAAAGACGGGATTGGAGCCGACCAGGTCGGACAGCAGCGCGGGCGCGTGGGTCGGCGTCCGGCCCGAAGAGCCGAGCGGGGCAGGGTGCTCGAACTCCCCGGACCGGACGGACCCGATCATCGTGGTCACGATGAGGTCTGAAACGCTCCTGAGGTCAGGATCCGCAGCCCGACGCGGTGGCGTCCGCCGCTCCGTTCAGGCCCGTGGAACCGGTCGTCCCGGTGGTCGAGGTCAGGCTCTGCGTCGTCGAGCTGCTGGTCGTCCCGGTCTTGAGCAGGGTTCCCCAGCCACCCTTCTTCCCCTTCGGGCTCTCGAAGTCCTCCTGGGCACCGGTGAGCGGGATCGCCGGGCAGGGTTCGGGCATGGGGGCGACGACCGGGTCGATCTCGGTCAGGTCGGGTCCCAGCGGACCGGAATCGGCGCAGGCGGCCAGGGCGCCCGTCAGGGCGATGAGCGCCAGGGGGCGGCTCCGTCGGGTCGAGTGCATCAGAAGCTCCATCGAGTTGGGGGCGCCGGTCACACCCTCGTGTCCGGCTCGGGAGGAGAGCAGGGCAAATGACATTCCCCGATCGAGCCGCGGTGGACGCGCGTCTGTAACAGACTGTGAATGTGTCGGTTACATATTGTGATATCAGAATCGAGATGATCTGTAGGCCGTCAAGAAAAGTGACGTCTGTTGTGGAGGCGCATCGCCACATGGAGACGTCCACACCACAGACTGACACGTTCCTTTACGGGTGGGTGAGGGGGGCAGGTGTCGACCAGTCAGGTCGAAGGAGTCGGGGAAGACAGTCGGGTCAGGTCCGTGGCTCGCGCGCCGGGCGTGGCGGTGCTATTCGTAGGGCGGGGTCGCTTCACATCCCTACGGAGTCGTCACCAGATGTGGTCTTATCATTTCGGGCCTCTCCGCGCCCGCCGTCTCTTTGCGCCCGTTCGTGCCGGGACGCTTGCCCTCTTTGTCAGCGCGATCGTGCTTTCGTTCGGGGCCTCGGCCTGTCGGGACGGGGAGGCCGGGTTCCTGCTCTCGTTCGGGGAGGGTGGCTCGGTGGAGGGAGAGGTCCTCGATGCCCAGGGGGCCGGTATCGCGGGTGTACGGGTCACGTTGAGTGACGGAGCCGGCGACGTGCGCTCCACGGCCACCGATACCTCGGGCACCTACCGTTTTGGAACCGTCGAGACCGGTAGTTGGACATTGACGGTCGAGACACCCTCGGGATTCGTTCCAGCCAGCGGCGAAAGCCTGCAGCGGCAATTCGAGGTGGGGCCGGACGCGGTGGTGCGCCAGAACTTCCGACTCACCCGTCTCTAGCAGCGCGAAGAAGAGGGATCCCCGCGCAGGAAGGGCCCCGCGACCGGAGTTCGCGGGGCCCTTTCGCGCCGATCCCGGTCGTGCGCTCGGGTCCCCCCGCACTCACGGGTCGAACTCCAGAAGCGCGTGACGTCGTTCGGGAAGGCGTGACCAGGGATCGACCTCCACGACGCGGAAGAGCGGTGAAAACCCGATCTTCAGCTTGAGTTCGCGCACGGCCTCGCGAAGTCCCTGGGGGACTTCTCCTGCGGCCAGGCCATGTCCTTCCGCTGCACGGCCCGTGGTTTCCCTGCGTGCGAACAGCTCGGCTTGGGAAGCAGGCGCTCCGAACTCGAAGAACTCGACGATCAAGGTCTCCACCGCACGGGGAGGGGACGAGAGCGCCATCTTGTTCTTGAGTACGAACCCCAGGCGTGCTCGCTCGGACGTGGGTTCCTTGAGCACCGCTTCCACCCCCCAGGAGCCGCCTCCTTCGAGCCGGGCGGCCAGGCGGAGCCCCTGTACGCTCCGTCCTCGCCGTTCGGGACGTCCCAGCGCCCGTTCCAGCAACCGATCCAGTGCGCCGTGCAGCGTATCGGATTGGCCGATGGGGGTCGAGAAATCGATCGCGGTCCGGATCGGACGAGGTCGGTGCCAGGGCCGGACCGGATCGATGCGGCGGCCGGTCCCCCAGGCATGGGCGTTGGCACCGTCTTCTCCGAATTGTGCGACCAGCGCGGATTCGGGGAGCGCACACAACTCACCCAGCGTGCCGATGGCCAGGCGGTCGAGACGCTCCAGGGTGAGGGGTTCCAGGGGGAGCGCGCTCACCGGGCAGCGGGCCAGGAATCCGACCAGCTCCTCCTCGCGCACGATGCGAGGCCGTCCTGGGTCGGCGGAGACGGCGGCGACCCAGGCGCCGAAACGGCCCGGTGCCCAGCCGACGCGGAGTGCGGCGACCAGGGGACGAGGAAGGACCTGGAGCAGGGCCCGCAGGGCGCGAGTCGCCTGGTACTCCGGAGCGCCGTACAGCCTCCCCAGACCGTCCATGCCCAGGTAGATCCTCCCTCGGCCTGCCGGCTCCAGAACCGGGCTCACGGCCGAGAGAGCCTCCATCATCTCTTCCATGGCCGCGTCGTAGTGGGCAGGGTCGGGCTCGAGCAGAGTCAGGGAGGGGGAGAGGCCCACCGCTTTGGAGACGAGCATTCCAGGGCGGACACCGGCTTCCGCGGCGCGCTCGGAAACCTGCCAGATCTCACGACGCGCTCCCTCACGGGGAGACAGCAGGGCGACCGAGGTCGAATCCAGCTCGGGGGTACGGGCGAGCTCCAGTCGGAGCTCGAAAGTGGGCATCCACAGACACAGGGCCAGGCGGCTTCCAGAGGCGCGGGTGCGTTCCGTGTGTGCGTAGCGACCCTGGCGGATCGACAGTTGGGACAGGTGCGCATGGAGGGCGTCCGACATGGGCTGACCGACCGACGGTGACCGAATAAAAACCGAAAGTCGAAGATAGGAGATTGCCCGAGCACGCGGCAAGATGCGAGGGGGGGAGAACGCAGTTCGTTGAACCGCTACCGCAGATTCCTGAATGTCCCTGACCCGGGACCGGAAACGAGAAGTCGGCTTCCAAGAGACGGGATCCGATCACAGGGCCCGGTTCAAAACCCTGCGCCGGCAATGCTTTCCCGGTCGTCAGTTCTCTTGGAAGCCGACTCGTAGTCTCGCGTTGTGGCGGTACAACATTCGATCTCTCGGTCGCCGCCGTCAAGCGTAACTGGCACGAAACGGGCCAGGGGGTGTCCGGAAGCGGTCAGTGCCGGTCGAATCCCGGGCTGTCACTGCTCCAGATTCGTGCCCATCGATGCTCGGATGCCCTGCCGGGTGCGTTCCCCAGTTGGCCCAGCACCCTCCGCTCTCGCGGTGCGGAGCACCTCCGTGGGCACAGTCACTCCCGTGCCTTGCCCTTCCTGCGCCCTTGCCTACGTTCGAGGTTTGCTCACCGCCCGGCAGAGCGCCACTCCGTCAGGGCGGGTCGTTGGGACCCGCCATCCCGAGGCCCTGAGTGCCCCCATCCGACGTCCTGGCCTGGAGTGGATGGGGAGGGCGGCCAGCCACCGAAGAAGTTCCGGAACCGCGATCATCGAGAGCATGTAGAGGGGGGTCATGGAAGTCTCTTTGAGCACCCGGTCCACGCCGGCCCGTACATCACCTTCATTCGTTGCCTTCGGGCTTTTCTCCGGCGAGTCCTCCTGCCCGTCTGTCCTTCCCGATGCAGTCCGGGAGGTCGTTGAAGACGCCCTCGCCGCCGGAGAGGTGCGCACCGATGGCGGTGAGAAGGTGCTGCTCCATGGCGGCAAGTCCGAAGCGCGCTTCCGGGTCCTGATCCTCGGCCTGGGTGCCAAGGCGGAGTTCGACGAGGAGCAGATGCGTCGCGCGGCTGGACGCGCCGTCCGTGCGGCCGAGGAAGCGCGTTGTCCGAACCTCACCCTGGTTCTGCCGTCCGTGGCCAAGCGTGCCGGCGAGATGGGCCGGTCCGCGGTCGAAGGCGTCGTGCTGGGAGCATGGTCCTTCACCGAGCTCAAGGCTCCCCCCGAGCCAGGCAAGGAGAAGGTGAGTGTGACCCACCTGGAGCTGCTGGCTCCCGGAGGGAACCGCTCGACGCTCAATCGGGAAATCAGGGACGGGCTGGCGGCGGCCGAGGGGACCAACCTCGCGCGGACCCTCCAATCCCGGCCCGGGAATCTGGTCACTCCCACTCGGCTTGCCGAGGAAGCGCGGCAGATGGCCGAGGAGATGGGGCTGGAGATCGAGATCTTCGACAAGAAGAAGCTCGAGAAGGCCGGCATGCATGCCATCCTCGCCGTCTCGCGGGGCTCGGTGGAGGAACCGCGCCTGATCGTGATGCGGCACCAGGGTGGCAGGGGCAGCGAACCGCCGTTGGTTCTGGTCGGGAAGGGACTCACGTTCGATGCCGGCGGCATCTCCCTCAAGCCCCCCAGCGGCATGGAGGACATGAAGTACGATATGTCCGGAGGTGCCGCGGTCATCGGCGCCATGCGCGCCATCGCGCAGGCCAAGGTGAGGGCCAACGTGATCGGGATCGTGCCCTCCAGCGAGAACCTCCCGTCCGGAAGCGCAACCAAGCCGGGCGACGTGATCCAGAGCTATGCGGGCAAGAGCATCGAGGTCATCAACACCGATGCCGAGGGTCGCCTTATCCTGGCGGACGCGTTGGCGTACGCGGTCGAGCAGAGTCCCGCGGCCATCGTCGATTGCGCCACCTTGACCGGGGCGGTGGTCATCGCGCTGGGGCATCAGGCCAGCGCCGTCCTGGGTACCGACGACCGCCTGGTTTCGGAGTTGGAGAAGGCCGGCGCGCGCACGGGTGAACGGGTCTGGCGTCTCCCGCTCTACGCCGAGTACCGAAAGCAGCTCGACAGCGAAGTCGCCGACCTGAAGAACGTGGGTGGCCGGCCCGCGGGCACCATCACCGCGGCGACGTTCCTCAAGGAGTTCGTGGGAGACCTCCCCTGGGCGCATCTCGACATCGCGGGCACGGCCTACGGCGACGGTTCACTCCCCTACCAGCGCAAGGGTGCGCTGGGCGTCCCGACCCGACTTCTCTTCGAATGGGTCCGGAGCAGGTCCGCCTGATCACCGCGAAGGGTGGAAGCGCGCTCCGGTCCGGCTTGTGCCGGGCCGGGGCGCTCGTCGTTCTCTTGGCGGCTCCGGGGATCGGGGCCCAGGAGAGGCCGGACACGGTAGACGTTTCGGCGGATACGCTGCGTGTGCGGGCGATCCCGGACTCTCTGCGTGTCGTGAACCTCCCGTCCATCGAAGACGCCACGGCACGGAGACCCGAGCGAGCGGGCGTGTGGCTCTGGAACCGCGGTGAGATTCTCTTTGCGCCGGGGCTCACGCTGGCGGATCTGCTACGGGATGTTCCCGGCCTGCGCGTCGTGCAGGGCGGGGACTACGGCGCCCCCGCCGTGCCCGTCGCGTTCTCCGCGACAGCAGGCCGGATCCGCGTCTTGCAGGACGGCATCGAGCTGGTGCCGCTCGGCGGAGACGTGGTCGACCTCTCCGAGATCGGCCTGGCTGGTCTCGAGTCCGTTCGGGTGGAGCGCTCGCCCGGCGGGATCGAGATCGCCCTGACCAGCCGTCGCTTCCAGGACCCGCGACCCTACACGCAGATCGAAGCCGGTACGGGCGACCTGGAGACCAACTTCTTCCGTGGCACCTTCGCGCTGCCGCGCGCGCCTGGCGGATCGCTCCTGCTCACGCTGGATCGCGTGGACACCCGGGGACGCTCCGGCGACGACAACGGTTCCGTCAACGGCGTGTTGGCGCGCTACACCCTGGCTCCCTCCGACCGTTTCGGGGGGGAAGTCACGCTCCTCAAGCGCAGCGTGACCCGAAGCTTCTATCCGCCGGCCGAGCGGGACCGGACGGATTGGCTGGCGCGACTGCGTGCCATGCCGTCCCAGGGTCTGACGCTCGGCGCCTTCGCGGGTTCGGCTCGTCTTTCCACGTCCGATTCTCTCGAGACTCCTCAAGTTCGTCAGCTCGGCCTGGAAGCGGGGTGGGCGGGGGAGCGCGTCCAGGTTGGAGTCTCCGGCAGGCGGTTGGATGGTGAAGGCCTCCCCACCTGGACTCTGGATGGAGAGGCCGCGGTCGAGTCGACCGCCCTCGGGGGCGCCAGCGTCCACCTGCGGCGTGAGTCCTGGGAGGGAGAGGGGGCATTGCGCTCCCGCGCTGCCGCCTGGACCGCGCCCCGCTTCGGGTTCTCCGCGTTCGCAGAGCTGGATCGAGGTCGGGTCGGCGTCCCGTATCGCGGATTCACCGTCGCGGGGGACAGCGCCTTCGCCGGGTTCCCCCGCACGCCGCGCTTTTTCGATGAGCGGGACACGCGCCGCCTGGGCGCCGCGTTCGAACGGGGGGGTGTGCTGTTGCGCGGCGCACGCGTGTCGGTCGACGTCGACTCGCTGGCGCGCTTCGGCCTGGCCTTCGACGAGGGCTCCAGCCGAGTGGCCGGTGGGAAGCGTATGGGCTGGGACGTCGAAGCCCACGTCCCTCTCCTCGTCTTCGACGGTCTGTCGGCGCGTGGGAGCGTCGTGCGCTGGGACGATGAGGAGGCGTGGCCCTACACGCCTCGCCTCCAGTACGATGCGCGGGTGCTGTTCCACGATACCTTCCTCCCGACAGGGAACTTCGAGCTGCTCGTCGAAGGAGGAGTGCGCGAGCGCGAGCCGATGAACGTGTTCGTGGCCGAGGAGGCGCCGGGTGATCCTGCGGTTCTCGCGACGGTTCCGTTCCAGCAGAGCTGGTTCGCCCGACTCCATATCCGCATCGTGTCGGTGCAGTTGTTCGTCATCTGGGAGAACCTCACGCTCCGCCGTGAGAATCAAGACTTTCCGGAGCGGCTCCTCCCCCTGACTCGTGCGGCCTATGGGGTGCGTTGGGGGCTGTGGAACTGAGTCTGAAGCGAACCGTTGGTGTCCTGAACGAGCGAGTCGGAAGACATGGTCCGTAGCATGACGGGGTTCGGGGAGAGCACGCGTGAGGGAGAGCGCGGCACCCTGCGCGTCGAGATCAAGAGCGTGAACCACCGGTTCTTCAACTCGAACATCCGACTTCCCAACGGAGCCGATCGTTGGGAGGCCAAAGTGGTCGAGTTGCTCAAGGAGTCGGTGCAGCGTGGCCACGTGAGCTACACGCTCGGCTTCGATCGTGCGGCCGGTCCGCGCGAGGTCCCGCTCCCCGAGCTGGATGTGGAGCGAGCCCGAGCCTATCAGTCGGCGCTTCGCCGTCTGCAGGACGAGTTGGGTCTGCCCGGTGAGGTGGACGTGTCTTTGTTGGCGCGCTTCAACGAGATCTTCCGCGCCGATCCGAGCGCTCGCGTCTTCGAGATCGAAGAGGAGCAGCTGGTGGGCATGACCCGCGATGCCCTGGCCGGACTCGTTGAGCAGAGGCGTGCCGAGGGACGTCGCTTGGAGGAGGACCTCCGGCGAGCACTGGCGGTGCTGCTCGAGCTGGCTGCGGTCGTGGAGCGTCGTGCGCCCGAGCGCCTGTTGGCCGAGCGCGAGCGTCTGCGCGCACAGGTGCGCGACCTGTCGGAAGCGGTGGAGGTCGACGAGGATCGCCTGGCCCGCGAGATCGCGTACCTGGCCGAGCGCTGGGACATCAACGAAGAGCTGGTTCGTCTCCGGTCCCATGTCCACCTCTTCACCGAGGCGCTGGACGGGCCCGAGCACGAAGGCGTCGGCAAACGACTCGGATTCATCGTTCAGGAGATGAACCGCGAAGTGAACACGATCGCCTCCAAGGCCAACGACTCCGCGATTCAGCGAGCCGCCGTCAGCATGAAGGAGGAGATCGAGCGGGTGCGCGAGCAGGTCGAGAACATCGAGTGAGCTCCGCGGCCCCGTGTCCGGCGTTGGCCCTGGTCGCACCCAGCGGGACGGGCAAGACCACGGTCGCCCATGCCCTGGTGCAACGTTCCGAGCGCTTCCGCTTCTCGGTTTCCGCCACCACCCGCAGACCCCGAGGTCGCGAGGTCGACGGCGTCGACTACCACTTCCTCGATGAGGCGACCTTCCGTGCCTGGATCGAGCAGGGCCGCTTCGCCGAGTGGGCTGCCGTCCACGGGCGTCTCTACGGCACGCCGCTGGCCAACTTCGAGGTGGCGCGTCAGGAAGGTGTGACGCTTCTGCTGGACATCGACGTCCAGGGTGCCCTGGAGATCCAGGAACGGGTGCCGGATGCCCTGGTGATCTTCCTGCTCCCCCCTACGGGCCGGGCGTTGTTGGAACGACTGCGCGGCCGCGGTACGGAAACCCGCCAGGAGCTGGCCGCGCGTCTGAGGACCGCCCTGGCGGAGCTGGACCTGGCCCCCCGCTTCCCGATCCAGCTCGTGAATCAGAACGTCGACGAGACGGCCCGGGTCCTGGAGGCCCTGGTGGATCGGCCCGCCCTGCGCTCCGGAGCGTTCGACGAAGGCGCTCGGGTCGCGGAGATCGCCGCCACGCTGAGGGAGGAGCTGGAGCGCCTGGAGGAGGGGTCCCGCGAAGCCGGGTCCCTAGATTATACTTGAGATCTGCCCGGATTCTGGCAGGTACCCTGGAAGGAGATCCAGATGCGTGTGTTCACGCCGGCTGAGCTCGCGAGCAATACCCAGAGCAAGTACCTGGGTGTGCTGGTGGCGGCCAAGTACGCCCGCGAGCTCAACGCGCTTCCTCATGAGGCCATGAGCCTCGGGGAGCAGAAGAAGCTCACCACCCGCGCCCTGGAGGCGCTGACCTCGGGCCAGATCGAGTTCCGGCTCGTGAAGCGGCGCCGCCGCGTCGAGTAGCTCCTTGCCCCGGCGTGTGCTCATCCCGCGCCGCCCCTGGCGGGGGCGCCGGGTGGTGCTGGGCGTCGCCGGAGGCATCGCGGCCTACAAGTCCGTCCAGCTCGCACGTGACCTCACCCGCCTGGGCTGCGAGGTCGACGTGATCCTCACCGAAGGGGCGCGTCGCTTCGTGCAGCCGCTGTCCTTCGAGGGCGTGACCGGCCGGCCGGTCCACACCGATCTCTTCGCCACCGACGGGGCCGCCCTCCACATCCGCCTGGGGCAAGAGGCGGAAGCCGTCGTGGTCGCCCCCGCCACTGCCGATCTCATCGCCCGGGTCGCGCAGGGTCGGGCCGACGACCTTCTGACCACCACGCTCCTCGCCACCCGCGCTCCCGTGGTGCTGTGTCCGGCCATGAACACCGCGATGTGGGAGCATCCCCAGACGCAGAGCAACATCCAGCACGTGAAAGAGGTGCTGGGGATCTGGGTGGCAGGGCCCGACGAAGGCCCGCTTGCCCACGGAGAGCACGGTGGCGCCGGGCGCCTTCTGGAACCGGACGACATCGTCGAGCACGTCGGGCGGGCGCTGACGCCGGCCAGCACCTTGACGGGTGCGCGTGTGCTCGTGACGGCGGGCCCCACCCGTGAGCCCCTCGATCCAGTCCGCTACCTGGGAAACCGGTCGTCCGGCAAGATGGGGTATGCCTTGGCGCAGGCCGCTTGGCGGCGCGGTGCCCAGGTCACGCTCATCTCGGGCCCCAGCGCGCTGTCCGATCCGGTCGGTGTCGAGGTGGAGCGGGTGGAACGTGCTGCGGATATGCTGGCGTGCGCGGCTCGGCATGCGCCGGACGCCGATCTTCTCGTGTTCGCCGCCGCGGTAGCCGACTACCGTCCCGCCGCCGTCCACCCTCGCAAGCTCAAGCGCGAGCTCGGCCCGCCGGTGGTCACGACGGAAGAGAACCCCGACGTCGCGGCTGAGGTGGGATCGCTGCGGAAGAAGGGGAGCATGGCGATCGGGTTCGCTCTCGAGACAAACGACCTGGAGACCAACGCGGAGCGCAAGCTCGCCCGCAAGGGGTTCGACTGGATCGTTGCCAATCCCGCGGGGGAGCCGGGTGCCGGAATCGAGGCCGATGCCAATCGCGCTGTCCTGATCGCGGCGGATGGAAGCCGCGAGTCACTGCCCCTGCAGAGCAAACAGGAGCTTGCCGACGTCATCCTCGACCGAGTGACCTCACGGCGCGGCCCAGAGCCAGCCGAGTGAACGACGCGCTAAGGCGGTACCTGGCCCAACAGGTCGAGCTGGGTGGCTCCGAGTTGTTCCTGGAGAGGCACGTCGCCGGAGATGCGCGGGCGCGCCTGGCCGAGTGGACCCCGGCGCTTCCCGTGCAGACCGAGGCCCCGGACTCGCGCGGTGGAGCGGATGCCGCCGCCGGACCCGCGCTGCCGACCGGCTACGAGGCGTTGCGCGAGGAGGCGCTGCACTGCACCCGGTGTCGACTGGCCGAATCGCGGACCCACGTCGTCTTCTCCGACGGCAATCCCCAGGGCCGGCTGGTCGTAGTGGGGGAGGCACCCGGAGCGAACGAGGACGCCACCGGCTTGCCCTTCGTCGGTGCCGCTGGTCAGCTCCTGGATCTCTTGTTGGCGGCGATCGACCTGTCTCGCCAGGACTCGGTCTACATCTGCAACGTGCTCAAGTGCAGGCCTCCCGGGAACCGAAATCCGCTCCCGGACGAGATCGAAGCCTGCTCGCCGTTCCTCCTCCGTCAGCTCGAGTTGGTCCGGCCCCAGGCACTGCTGGCGGTTGGGACCTTCGCAGCACAACTTCTCACCGGTACGTCCAATCCGATCGGTCGTCTCCGGGGTAGCGTCCACACCTATCACGGCACTCCATTGGTGGTGACCTACCATCCCGCGGCGCTGCTGAGGAATCAATCGTGGACTCGCGCGACGTGGGATGATCTGCAGTTGCTTCGCCAGGTGATGGACAGGTCCTCATGAGCGCTCTACCCGAACCGATGTCGGTGGCTACCGCGCCACGATACGACCGCAACCCTCCCTTCTCTCCCGAAGCGGAGGCGTCGGTGCTGGGCGGGATGCTCATCGATCCCGACTCCGTGACGAAGGTCGTGGAGCTCCTGAACGACGCGATGTTCCACCGGGAGGCGCACCGCCGGTTGTTCCGGGCCATGCTCCGCCTGTTCCAGGCCGGACAGGTGATCGATGTGATCACCGTGTCGGAGGAGCTCAAGAAGACCAACGAGCTCGAGATCGCGGGCGGGGTAGGGTATCTGGCCGACCTGCTGGATGCCGTACCCACGGCTGCCAACATCACCTACCATGCGCGCATCGTGCGCGACAAGGCCTTGCTGCGCCGCTTGATCGACCAGGCGTCCTCGATTCTGCAGGATGCCTATGATCAGGGTGATCGCAGCGTCGAAGAGATTCTCGACGAGGCCGAGGCGAAGGTGTTCCAGGTGGCCCAGAGCCACGAGCGCGAGGGGTTCGTCTGGATCAAGGAGATCCTCTGGCCGGCCTTCGAGCACATCGAGCACCTGCAACAATCGAAGTCGGGCATCACCGGTGTGCCGAGCGGATTCCCCGACCTCGACAAGATGACGTCGGGTCTCCAGCGCGGTGACCTCGTCATCGTGGCAGCGCGTCCCTCCATGGGGAAGACGTCCTGGGTGCTGAACGTGGCCCAGAACGCCGCGATCGACCACCAGATCAAGGTGGGCATCTTCTCCCTCGAGATGTCGAAGGAGCAGCTGGTGCAGCGCCTGCTCTGTGCCGAGGGGCGCATCGATCTGCAGAAGCTGCGCAAAGGCCAATTGGACGCCGACGAGTACCAACGCCTGGCGGCGTCCGCGGCCCATTTGAACACGGCACCCATCTGGATCGACGATCAGGCGGGCATCTCGCTCCTGGAGATGCGAGCCAAGGCCCGTCGCCTGAAAGCGGAGACCGACCTGGGACTCATCGTGGTCGACTACCTGCAGCTGATGTCCGGAGGAAGGCGCTCCGAGAACCGCCAGCAAGAGGTCAGCGAGATCTCACGCGGGCTGAAAGCCCTGGCCAAGGAGCTGGATGTGCCCGTCATCGCCCTGAGCCAGTTGAGCCGGGCCACGGAGCAGCGCACCGGCAACCGCCCCCAGCTCTCCGACCTCCGTGAGTCCGGGTCCATCGAGCAGGATGCCGATGTGGTCATGTTCCTGTACCGCGAGGAATACTATCTCATCCAGGCGGGCGAGATCGACCAGGCCCGCGAGGTGGAAGGGCAGGCGGACCTCATCGTGGCGAAACAGCGCAATGGACCGACGGGCCGGGTGGAGCTCTACTTCAACAAGGCCTACACGCGCTTCGACTCCGTGGATCGGCATGCCGCGACTCCGGCCGGGCCTCCGCCCGATTCGTTTGCGGACAGCCCGTTCTGACGGCCGGTGGGGCCGGCGCTGCGGATGAGCCGCGCTGCGTCGCCCTCGCTGGGCGTGGTGATCCCCGCTGCGGGTTCCGGGGAGCGAATGGGGGGCGTTCAGAAGGCTTTCCTGGAGGTTGGGGGGCGGCCGCTCCTGCGCTGGTCGTTGGATGCGTTTCTCGACGATCCCCGGGTCGTGCGCGTCAGCGTGGTCCTGCCTCCCGCCTCGGAGCGGCCCTCCTGGTTGTCCGCGCTGGCGCCGCGTGTCGCGGTGGTCGATGGCGGCACGACCCGTACGGCCTCGGTGGCCGCCGGTCTTGCGGCGTTGGGCCCCGACGTGGAGGTCGTGGTGGTCCATGACGCAGCCCGTCCCCTCGTGGACCGGCGAGCCCTCGACGCGTGCATCGAGCGCGCTGCAGCGGGTGGGGCGGCCGTGGTGGGCCATCCGGTCGTCGATACGCTCAAGGAGGTACGCGACCGGCACATCGTGGGCAGCCCCGATCGTGCGTCGGTCTGGCAGGTGCAGACGCCCCAGGTCTTCGCGCGCCGGTTGCTGGAGCGTGCTTACCACGAAGCGATCGGACTGGGCACCGGAGCGACCGACTGCGCGGCGCTCGTCGAACGCCTGGGCGAGGCGGTTCAGGTGATCGAGGGGAGCCGCTGGAACGTGAAGGTGACCTATCCCGAGGATCGCGTCATCGCAGAATGCCTGTTGGCCGAGAGCCAGCGCCCCCGGCAGGTGCCGGTCCCACACACGGAGTGGGAATGGGACCGCGTGGTCGGCCACCTCCGTCGCGGAGGGCTTCTCGCCTATCCGACCGGCACGGTGTACGGCTTCGGGGGGCGCGCTACGGCGGAGGGGTTGCAGGCGCTGGCGCGCCTGAAGATGCGCAACGTGGCCGATCGGCCGTTCCTGATCCTGATCGACCAGGTCGAGCGCGCGCGTATGCTGCGCTGGAACGACTTCGCCGAGCGTCTGGCCACCACGTTCTGGCCCGGGCCGCTCACGCTCATCCTGGACGATCCCGAGGGTCGCTTCCCGACCGGGGTGCGGGGACCGGAGGGTGGCGTGGCCGTCCGCCTCGACGCCCACCCCGTGCCGGCCGAGATTGTGCGCCGTCTCGGCGAGCCCATCACGTCGTCGAGTGCCAATCGGCCCGGTCGGCCCCCCGCCCGCACCGCCGCCGAGGCCCGTGCGGCCCTCCGGGAACTGGAGGGCGGGGGAGACGTGCTGGTCGTCGACGGCGGCCCCAGCGGTGCCGGAGCTCCATCCACCCTGGTGGACCTCACCGGACCGGTGCCACGCGTCGTACGGGAGGGCGCCATCTCGTCTGGGCGCATCGCCGAGCTGGTGCCCCTCCATGCCTGACAGCGAGGGGAGGGGCGAGGGGCTGCGCGAGCCGTTCCGGATCGTCTTCGTCTGCACGGGCAATACGTGTCGCAGCCCGATGGCAGAAGCCATTGCCAGGGACCGCCTGGCCCGTCGCGGGTGGACACACGTGGAGGTGACGTCCGCGGGTACGTTCGGCGCCGCGGGCGCCCCCGCGGCAGACGATGCGATCGAAGTGGCCCGGGAACATGGGATGGACCTGACCGGCCACCGGTCACGCGCGCTGGATGCGGGGGAGCTGGCGCGAGCCGACCTGATCCTCGGGATGACGCTGAGTCACGTGCAGCGCGCGTTGGAGATGGGCGCTGGGGAGCGCGTGGCCCTCCTGGGTGTGCTCGCCACCGGCGAGGAGCGCTCGGTGCCCGATCCCATCGGACAGGGGTTGGCCACCTACCGCGAAACCTGGTCGGTGTTGTCGGCGTGGATCGATGCGGCACTCACACGCTTGGAGCCTCTCCTTTCGCCATGACCGTTACTTCACGGACCCGCGTGTATGCGCTCCTGGGCGACCCCGTGGCCCATTCGAGCTCTCCAGTGATGCAGAACGCGGCCTTCCGGGCGGCGGGCAAGGACGCGGTCTACGTGGCCCTGCGCTCCGACGAGCTCGGGTTCGCGCCTTTGCTGCGCGGGATCGCGTTGGCCGGTGGTGGAGGCAACGTCACGTTGCCGCACAAGGAACGTGCGGCGCGCGTGATCGACGAAGCCACGGAGGACGTCCGCCGGACCGGGGCCTGCAACACCTTCTGGCTGCAGGACGGACGAGTCCACGGCGACAACACCGACGTCGAGGGCTTCCGCCGGGCGCTTGATCTGGCGTTCCCGGGCTCCCGCGTCGGGTGGCGGGTGCTGCTGCTGGGTGCAGGAGGTGCTGCGCGCGCGGTCCTGGTGGCGCTGCTGGACGAAGGCGTCGAACACGTTACGCTACACAACCGCACGGTCGAGCGGGCCCGTTCGGTGGCGCGGCGCATCGGGGGCGAACGAGTGCGGGTGGCGGAGTCGGCGGAATCGTTCTCGGGGGACCGGTTCGATCTGGTGGTCAACTCCACCTCGCTCGGGCTGCGGCCGTCGGATGCACTGCCGTTGTCCATCCGCCAGCTGCGCGAGGTCGGTGCGGTGATCGACCTGCTCTACGGGACGGAGACGCCGTTGGTCGCGGAGGCCCGGGGCGCGGGAATTCCCGTGGCCGACGGTCGCGGTATGCTGCTTCACCAGGGTGCGGTCGCTTTCGAGCGTTGGTGGTCCGAGCCTGCGCCGCTCGAGGCGATGGACGACGCGCTCCCGGGGTGACGGCCGTGGCGTGGCGTTCGGCGCTGGAGCGGCTGTTCCTGCCGCCCGCCTGCCTCGCCTGCGAAGGTGCGTTGCCGCCGGACGAGGCCCTGGGCCTGTGCCGACGTTGCCGGACCCGGCTCGACCCACTCCCCTGGCCGCGCTGCGCCCGCTGCGACGCGCCGAGGGGGACCGGCTCCGAGGGGCTTCCTTGCCGGGAATGCTCAGAGTGGCCTCCGCGGGTGCAGTGGGTACGCAGCGGCGTGGCCTTCGGAGAGGTTGCCGCGGCCCTCGTGCACGGGCTGAAATACAGGGGATGGTGGCGGGCCGCCGAGATCATGGCTCGTTCCATGGCCCCATTGCTGGACGGGGTCCGAAGCCCCTCAGGCAGCACCCTGGTTCCCGTGCCCACCACCCCGGGGCGCGCCCGGCTGCGCGGCTACAACCAATCTGAGCTCATCACTCGCAGGTTGTCGGAGATCAAGCACTTACCATGGTTGGACGGACTCGAGCGTTTGCCCTCGAGACGGTCCCAGGTCGCCTTGCCGCGGTCGGACCGTCTGGCTAACGTGTTGCAGGCCTTTCGAGTCCGCCCGTCGCTGCGAGGCAGGCTCCGGGGGGCCCATGTCATTTTGGTGGATGATGTGCTGACCACGGGGGCCACCGCTCTGGCGGTTGCCGGGGCCTTGGCACGGGTCGGCGTCGCCGGCATTTCGATCGTCACGTTCGCTCGGGCCCTACCTCCTGGAACCCGAGCGGCGCCTTGATAGAAGGAGCGCTGTAGCCATGCCCATTCGCGTAGCCATCAACGGATTCGGTCGCATCGGTCGCAATGTCCTGCGCGCCGCCAAGGAGACCGGCCGCACGGACCTCGACTTCGTGGCGGTCAACGACCTGACCGACAACGCGACCCTCGCCCATCTCCTGAAGTACGATTCCGTGCATCGGGCCTATCCCGGCACGGTCGAGCTCGCTTCGGACGGGCTGGTGGTGGACGGCGACGCCTTGAAGGTCCTCTCGGAGCGGGATCCCGCCAACCTCCCCTGGAAGGACCTGGGCATCGACATCGTGATCGAGTCCACGGGCCGCTTCACGGATCGGGAGAAGGCTGCGGCCCACCTCGACGCCGGGGCGCGCAAGGTGATCATCTCCGCGCCGGGGAAGAAGGAGGACATCACCGTGGTCATGGGCGTCAACCACGAAGCCTACGATCCCGACAAGCACCACGTGATCTCCAACGCCAGCTGCACCACGAATTGCCTGGCGCCCGTCGTGAAGGTGCTGCTGGACGCCTTCGGGTTCGAGAACGGGTTCATGACCACAGTGCATGCCTACACCAACGACCAGCAGATTCTCGACGCCCCGCACAAAGACCTTCGGAGGGCGCGTGCCGCCGGCATGTCCATCATCCCCACCACCACCGGTGCGGCCAAGGCCACGGGCCTGGTCCTTCCGGCGGTGAAGGGCCGCATCGACGGAATCGCGATGCGGGTGCCCACGCCGGACGTGTCGGTGGTGGATCTCGTGGCGAACGTGGGACGTTCCACCACCACGGAAGAGGTCAACCAGGCGCTGGCCGCTGCAGCGGAAGGGCCGCTCCAGGGAATCCTGGCCTACTCCGACGAGCCCCTCGTTTCCGTGGACTACACGGGACACCCGGCCAGCTCCATCGTGGACGGCCTCTCCACCAACGTCGCCGGGGGCACGCTGGTGAAGGTCATGTCCTGGTACGACAACGAATGGGGATACTCGAATCGGGTCGTGGACCTGACGGCCTACGTCGGGGAACGCCTGCCGGTCGGCGTCTGAGCCACCGATGTCTCGGCGACGGCCGCCACGCAAAGGTGTAACGCCGGACGCGGCGTCGCGTATGGTCCGGCCGATGCGAGACTTCGAGATTCGAGACACCCAGGGGGCCGCGTCGCCGGCCCGGGACAGTGCCCTGCCGGCTGATTTTGCCGCCTGGTACGACGACCACCGGTCGACGGTATTCCGGTACGTCCGTTTCCGGCTGGCGACCCGCGAGGCTGCCGAGGACGTCACGTCGGAGGTGTTCGTCAAGGCGCTGCGCTCCTTCGCGCGCTACGACCCCTCCAAGGCCTCGCCGCGCACCTGGCTCCTCCGCATCGCACGCAACGCGGTGACGGACCACCTCAGGGCGCTGCGCCGCCGTGGCGCGTTGCATGTCTCTCTCGACAAGGTTCCGGACCTGGTCTCGGGTGAGGACTCACCCGAGCTCCGCCTGGTCCGCGAGGAGCGCGTGCAGCGCATCCTGAACGCCAGCGGGCGCCTGCGCCGCGCCGATCAGGAGATCCTCTCGTTGCGGTACGGTTCTGGCCTCTCCAATCAGGAGATCGCCGAAGCCATGGATGTCAGCCAGAACGCGGTCGCGGTGCGGATCCACCGTGCGCTGCGCCGGCTGCGTGATGCGCTCGACCGGGAAGGCGTCGGGCACAATTGATGGAGAACGAGGACGACATGCTCGCCTCTAGAGATAGAGAAGGACTCTCCGAGGAGCTTCGTACGCTCCGTGGGGAGTTGGAATCGATCGAGTTCCAGGAACGACCGTCCTTCGGGCCTGAGCTGCGCGCCGAGCTGGAAGCGGTGGCCCGGGCGGAAGGGGTGTACGGCCGCCGTCGGGCCCCCTTCGTGCGGCCGGCGTTGCTGGCCGCCTCTGCGGTGCTGCTCACGGGTCTGTTTGCCGTTCCTTCGGCACGGGCATCCATCGTGGAGTTGATCGGCTCGGTCCAGACCCGCTTCCGCGCCGAGCCCCCCACTCCGGCACCGGTTCCGGTCGCCTTGGACCCCCCGGGGAGCAGCGACCTCGAGCGGGATCCGGTCTTCATCCCGCTGGCGTCGGTCAGCAGGGAAGAGCAGGCTCCCGAGGCGCCGGCCCCCTCCCTTTGGGACGGAGACCTCTCCGACGTGGCTCCTTTCGACGCCTACCCGGTCCTGTTGGATCGGGAGGGCGTGGACGAGCTGGTGCGGTGGTTCTATCCCGATCGACTGGAAGACCAGGGTGTCGTGGGTGTGGTACGGCTCATCCTGTGGGTCGAGGCCGACGGGAGCGTCGATGATCGCCAGATCTCGAGCAGCTCAGGGATTGCGGAGCTCGATACGGCCGCCCTCAAGGCAGCCGAGCACTTCCGCTTCACGCCGGCGCGTCGTCGAGGACAGCCCGTGGGCACCTGGGTGGAGTTCGACGTGAACGTCCAGTCGGTGGCACGTCGCGGGAGCTAGGGCGGCGGCACGCTTCCCTTCGAGGGCGTGCGCTGCCAGCTTCGAGTTCTGCCCGGGGATGCGCCCCGGGGTGCTCGCACGCCCTCCGATCCCATGCGACGCAAAACCATTGAAGACCTACCCCAGGGCGCGCTGCGCGGACGAGTCGTCGCGCTACGCCTGGATCTGAACGTCCCCGTCGCCGACGGCGTCGTCCAGGACGACACCCGTATCGACGCCGTGCTCCCCACGTTGCGCAGGCTTCGTGAGGCGGGAGCACGGATCGTGATGCTCTCGCACTTCGGACGTCCCAAGGACGGACCGGACCCGCGGTACTCCCTGGCACCGGTGGCCACCCGCCTGGCGGAGCGCCTGGAGGTCCCCGTGCACTTCCTGGATCAGTGGCGCGGGCCGGCCGTGGATGCCGCGGTCGCCGAGGTCGCCGACGGTGGGTTGCTCCTCTTGGAGAACACGCGCTTCGACCCGGGAGAGACCGCCAACGACGCGGAGCTGGGTGCGGAGTGGGCGCGCTGGGCGGACGTCTACGTGAACGATGCCTTCGGCACCGCGCATCGTGCCCATGCCTCCACGGAGGCGCTCCCGCGGGCGGTGCGGGCGAAGGGCGGAGAGGCCCTGGCAGGCTTGCTGATGGAGCGCGAACTGCGGTTCCTGGGAAGCGCTCTGTCGGACCCTGAGCGCCCCTTCGTGGCGGTGTTGGGCGGCGCCAAGATCTCGGGGAAGATCGACGTCGTGCAGGCCCTGCTCGATCGCGTCGACCGCCTCATCATCGGCGGGGCGATGGCCAACACCTTCTTCCTGGCGCTGGGGCTCGAGACCGGTGACTCGCTCGTGGAGCAGGACCGTGTTCCGATGGCGGCTGACCTGCTGGCGCGGGCGGGTGAGCGGCTTCTGCTCCCTGTCGACTGCCGCGTCTCCGATGTGATCTCTCCCGAGGCCGCCACGCGCATCGTAGAGCGCACGCAGGTCGAGCCGGGCGACCGGATCGGCGACATCGGGCCGGCCACCGAGACGCTCTACGGCACCGAGTTGGCTCGCGCCCGCACGATCGTGTGGAATGGTCCCATGGGTGTGTTCGAGATGGCCCCCTTCGCTCAAGGGACCCTGTCGGTCGCCGAGTCGATCGCCGAAGCCGCGGATCGGGGCGCGCTCGCCGTGGTCGGGGGTGGCGATTCGGCGTTGGCCGCCGAGGTGGCCGGCGTGTCGGAGCGGATGACCCACGTCTCCACCGGGGGCGGAGCCTCCCTGGAGCTCCTGGCCGGGGAGACCCTGCCGGGCGTCGACGTACTCACGATGGTGGAGGGAACATGAGCGCTCGCCCGGTGGTGGCTGGCAACTGGAAGATGCACCACGGCCCGGACGCGACCGCCTCGTTCTTCCGGCAGTTGCCCGACCTGTCGAGGGCCCAGGCCCGGGTGCTGGTGTTCCCGCCGGCGCTGAGCTTCGCGGCGGCCCGCGAGAGTGCTCCAGCCGGGGTGGAGCTGGGCGTCCAGAACGTGTACTGGGAGGCCCAGGGGGCCTTCACCGGGGAGGTCTCGGCGGGCATGGCCGCCGAGGCCGGAGCGCGCCACGTCCTGATCGGCCACTCGGAGCGCCGGCACGTGTTCGGCGAGACCGACGAGCAGGTAGCCCTGAAGACCGCCAGCGTCCTGGCCGTCGGGCTGACCCCGGTCGTTTGCGTGGGCGAAACGCTGCAGGAACGCCGCTCGGGCCGGCTCGAGCAGGTCATCGGCACCCAGTTGGACGCCGTCCTGGGAGCGTTCGCGGATGCGTCTGCGGCCGAGGTGATGGTGGCCTATGAGCCGGTTTGGGCGATCGGAACCGGCGAAACGGCGACGCCCGCCGACGCGCAGGAGGCCCAGCGCTTCCTGCGGGAACGACTGGCGGCGCGCCTGGGTTCGGCCCGATCCGTCACCATCCCCATTCTCTACGGCGGCAGTGTCAAGCCGGGGAACGCCGGCGAGCTCCTGGCCCAGGCCGACGTCGACGGGCTGCTGGTCGGGGGAGCCAGCCTGGAACCCCAGAGCTTTGCTCAGATCGTGGCCGCTGGCGGCTGAGGGGCTGCTCCTGCCAACGGGTTGACGGGCTACGGAGGGGTTGAGAGCTTTTTCGACTGTCCGGCCGTCCACTCGAACCACGCCCGCAGTCCGGGGCACCCAGGCACATGTACGCACTTCTGCTGGTCCTGCTCGTTCTCGTCGGCATCTTTCTCGGCGTCGTGATCCTCCTGCAATCCGGGAAGGGTGGTGGCCTGGCGGCCATGGGGGGTGGTGCGGCCGCGTCAGACGTCCTCGGCGGGCGGCAAGCCACGACTGTGCTGACGCGCGCCACCTGGACGGCCGGCGCCATCTTCATGGCGCTGTCCTTGATCCTCTCGATCATGTCCTCGCGCGCGCAGACGCCGCGCTCGATCCTGGAGCCGGCCGCGCCCACGAACACCGCCCCCACACCGGTGCTTCCGGGTTTGACCGACACGCCCGACACCGGTAGCGAGCCGCCCGCCGGTGAAACGGCCCCCGCGACGGAACCGGGCAACCCCGGACTCTAGCCACACACCTGTGACGGCATTGGAGACGGACGAACCG
This sequence comes from Gemmatimonadota bacterium, assembly GCA_041390105.1. NCBI lineage: Bacteria > Pseudomonadati > Gemmatimonadota > Gemmatimonadota bacterium. The sequence continues at coordinate 724,052 of JAWKQO010000001.1, read as the reverse complement.
GACTGGGCCGGTCTCGACCGGTCCGAGCTGCTGGAGGTCTTTCGCGCGCTGGTCCTGAATCGGGCCGCCGAAGAGCGCCTCGATCTCCTGTTCAAGCAGGGGCACATCAAAGGCGGCGTCTATCGATCGTTGGGGCAGGAGGCGTGCGCCGTGGGTGCCGCTTATGCGTTGCGCCGACGCGACGATGGAACCGGCGACGTCGTGGGGCAGACCGTGCGAGCCACCGGTGCTGTCTTCCTGATGGGAGGGACGCCGCTCGATCTCTTCCGGCAGTATCTCTCGCGCGCCACCGGACCCACCCGGGGCCGGGAAGCCAATGTGCATTGGAGCGACTTCGAGCGGGGGCTGGTGGGCCCGGTCTCCCCGCTGGGGGTGATGGCGGAGGTCATGGCTGGAGTCGCGCTCGCGTTCAAGCTCCGCGGCGAAGACCGTGTCGGACTCGTGTTCGGTGGCGACGGCCAGACTTCGACAGGTGCCTGGCACGAGGGCGTGAACCTGGCAGCCGCACTCCGCTGTCCGTTGGTGATCGCCGTGGAACACAACCAATGGGCGTTCTCCACGCCAACGACGAAGCAGACGCGTTTGGCGAGCTTCACCGAGAAGGCGCCCGGGTATGGTTTGTGGGCAGAGTCGGTGGATGGGAACGACGTGCTCGCAGTGTTCAGCGCGGCGCGGCGCGCGATCGCGCATGCGCGCAGCGGAGCGGGGCCTGCGCTGCTGGAGATGCGCACGTACCGACGCCTCGGGCATGCCCAACACGATGCGCAGGAGTATGTCGCGGCCGAGGAGCTGGCATCGTGGGCGGCCCGCGATCCCATCGACCGGTTTCGGCGTCGCCTCGAAGAGCATGCCGGCGTAGCTGCCACCGAACTCGATGCCATCGTGGGCGCCGTGGAGAGCGAGGTGCAGGATGCCGCCGAGCAGGCGGTGGCCGAGCCTTCCCCCACGCCGAACGACGCGTTGCAGGACGTCTACTCCGGGATGGACGCGCTGCTGCCCTGGACGCGAACGCCAGTGGCGGCGGCACGGTGAGGAACGCGATGGCGTTGACCGCAGAAGGTACCCGCAGGGGCGAGGGAACCACGATGGACCGACCCGAGCATGTGTCGCGCACCGCCCGTCGAGAGCCCGTGACGTTGCTCGAGGCGATCGCCGAGGCACTCTGGGAAGAGATGGAGGCGGACGATCGCGTCTTCCTCATGGGAGAGGACATCGGCGTGTACGGGGGAGCCTTCAAGGTCACGAAGGGCTTCCTCGATCGTTTCGGGACCCACCGGGTGATCGACACGCCGATCTCGGAGGCGGGCTTCACCGGCGCAGCCGCGGGAGCCGCCCACATGGGTCTCAGACCCGTGGTGGAGATGCAGTTCATGGACTTCATCTCGCCGGCCTACGATGTCATCACCAACTACATCGCCACGTCGCTGTATCGCGGCAGTGGGGCGATGCCGCTGGTCATCCGCGGACCCGTGGGCGGCGGCAACCGCGGCGGGCCGTTCCACTCCCAGAACGTGGAGATGGCCTTCTTCCACACGCCGGGGCTGAAGATCGTCTACCCCTCGACACCGTACGACGCCAAAGGGCTTCTCAAAGCGGCGATCCGGGATCCCGATCCGGTCATCTTCGAGGAGCACAAGGGGCTCTACCGGGCGCCAGCCCTCCGCGAAGTGCTGCCGGACGAGGACTTCATCGTGGAACTGGGCAAGGCACGCGTCGTGCGAGAGGGAAGCGACCTGACTGTGGTGACGTACGGTCAGATGGTACACCGGAGCCTGGAGGCGGCCGAGGCCCTCGCCCGCGAAGACGGGATCTCGCTGGAGATCCTGGACCTGCGCACGCTCCTCCCCCTCGACGACGAGGCCATCGCCGCGTCGGTGAGGAAGACCGGCCGCTTGCTCATCGTGCACGAAGACACCCGCACGGGCGGCATCGCCGGAGAAATCGCCATGCGGGTCAACGAGCAGGCCTTCGAATGGTTGGACGCGCCCATCCTGCGCGTCACCGCGATCGACGCTCCGGTGCCGTATGCGGGCACCCTGGAGGATTTCTTCCTGCCACAGTCGGGGGACATCGTGTCGGCCAGCCGCTACCTGGCGCGATACTAGCAGAAGGGCAGAGGCCGCGGCGACCAGGGCGGCGGCGAAGGAAACCCGTGCCAGCCGGGGGGTATGTGGGCTCCGCCCGCCGACCGGCCACAGACGACCCAACGAAACGGAGTGACGAGCGTGGCTCGCATCGAGGTTCCGATGCCCCAGATGGGGGAATCGATCGCTGAGGGAACGGTGTCGAAGTGGCTCAAGCAGGTGGGTGAGCCCGTGCAGCGCGACGAGCCCATCCTGGAGATCTCGACCGACAAGGTCGACGCCGAGATCCCGGCTCCGTCCGCGGGCGTCCTGGCCGAGGTGAAGGTGGCCGAGGGGGAGACCGTGGAAGTGGGGACGGTCGTGGCCTACATCGAGACCGACGCGTCTGCTGCCGCCGCGCCGGCGCCTGCTGTCGCGCCGGCCCCGGCTGCACCCGAGCCCACCCCGGCTCCCGCGCCGGCGGCTGCCCCCGTCGCGACCGCCGTGGCCACGGCACCGGCCTCCGCGCCCGCCACCCAGGCGCCGGCCGCCGAATCGCCATCATCGGTAGAGGAGCGGCTCCGCCAGCGCTCCACGCCCGTCGTGCGAAAGATCGCCGAGGAGCACGGAATCGACATCGCCGCCGTCTCCGGGAGCGGGCACGCAGGGCGAGTCACCAAGTCAGATATCCTCAAACACATCGAGCAGGGGCCTGTCGCGCCTCCGAGCCCGGCGGCGGCGCCTGCGGCGCGCCCGGCACCGGCCGTCGCCGCGCCGGCCGCGGCCACTGCGCCCTCCGACCTCTGGCAGCGGTTCTACAATGAGGTGCAGCACCCCGAGTTCCCCGTGCGCGAGGGAGACCGGGTCGAGACGATGGACAAGATCCGTCGCCTCACGGCGGAGCACATGGTGTTGGCCAAACGCGTGGCGCCCCACGTCCACTCGTTCATCGAGATCGACTTTTCGCGCATCGATGATCTGCGACGTGCGCACAAGACGGCGTGGGCGGAGCAGGGCGCGAAGGTCAGCTACACCACATTCGTGGCCTGGGCTTGTGCGCGTACACTGGCGCGCTACCCGATGGTCAACGCGGCCGTGTCGGGGAACAACGTCATCTATCGCGGGCGCGTGAACCTGGGAATGGCGGTCGATCTCAATCCCGGGCTCATCGTTCCCGTCATCCACGACGCCGCGGACCTTTCTCTGGTCGGCCTGGCTCGACGCATCATCGACCTGGCCGAGCGCGCCCGTGCCCGGCAGCTCCAGCCGCAGGAGATCCAGGGTGCCAGCTTCTCCATCACCAACCCCGGTGTGTTGGGAACGATGGTGGGCATGCCGATCATTCCCAAGGGCACGTCGGCGATCCTGGGCACTGGGTCGATCGATAAGCGGGTGGTGGTGGTCACGGACCCGACGACGGGAGCGGACTCCATCGCGATCCGCAAGCGTTCCTTCTTCTCGCTGGGCTACGACCACCGCATCGTGGATGGCGCCGACGCTGCGCGATTCCTGTCGGACCTGAAGGATCTGCTGGAGGCGTTCCCCGAAGACGCTTGAGGGTGCGGCGCATGAAGGCATGAGCGCGTCGATCGAGGGTGCGCGGATACTGCAGGTGCGGCGGCTGGGCACCGTCGGGTACGACGAGGCCTTGAAGCTGCAGGCGGAGTTGGTCGGTCAGCGGCGCAGTGGAGCGCTCCCCGATCAGTTGCTGCTCCTGGAGCATCCGCACGTGATCACGTTGGGCACCTCGGCCGCGCCCGACCACGTGCTGGTCGACGAAGGGGAGCGTGCCCGTCTCGGCATTGCGATGCACGAGGTGGGGCGGGGTGGGGACGTCACCTATCATGGCCCCGGTCAGCTGGTGGGCTACCCCATCCTCGACCTGAAGCCCGACCGCAAGGACCTGCATCGCTACCTTCGCGACCTGGAGCAGGTCCTCATCCTGGCCGTCACCCGGCTGGGCGTTGCGAACGCTGGGCGGCGTCCGGGCTGGACCGGCGTCTGGACTCCGGAAGGGAAGATCGCTGCCATTGGAGTGCGCGTCTCGTCTGGATGGATCACCAGCCACGGCTTCGCGCTCAACGTGGATCCCGACCTCGACTACTTCTCCACCATCGTGCCCTGCGGCATCGCGGAGGCGTCCGTCACCAGCCTGGCGCGGGTGCTGGGAAGGGAGGTGCGTATGGACGAGGTGATCGAGGCGGTCCTTGACGGTTTCACGCGCGTGTTCGGACGCGCGCTGCACGCCTAGGGGAGTGTGGGGCGTTCCCCACAAAGGGGGCCGCCGTGTTCTGGCTCCCGGGCGTGCACCGGGGCGCTTTGGGGAGCGGGGTCAGAACACGTCGGGATCGTAGTCGAGGTAGCGGCCCCGAGCGCGTTCCCCGGCCAGCCACTCCAGAAACCCGGAGTCCACGAGGCCGCCCGATTGGTCCTGCACCTGCGCGGCGCGCGTCGCCAGATGATTGGCGTACTCGTTCTTCGGATGCCCGGCATGCCCGCGCACCCAGACCCAGCGGATCGTGTGGGCTTGGGCGACCCGATCGAGCCGTTGCCACAGCTCGAGATTCTCGATGGCGCCTCCCTTGCGCTGCCACCCTCTGCGCTTCCATCCGTGGATCCACTCGTTCATGCCCTTCACCAGATACTGGCTGTCGGACACCAGCTCCACGGTGCGGGGACGGGAGAGGGAGCCGAGCGTCTCGAGGGCGCTTTTCAGCGCCATCCGGTTGTTGGTGGTATCCGGTTCCGAGATCCACAGGTCGCGGCGGGCGATCTCGCCGTCGGAGCGAACCTCCAGGAGTCCCCCGGCGCCACCCGGGGTGCTGCGGTCCTGGAACTGGTTGCCGAGGCAGGACTCATCGACGTGGATGACCACTGGGTTCATGGGCAGGCGGTAGCGGGAAACGGGAAGGGCGCACGAACTTGGGCCCTGGGTGCCGTTCCGGTCCAGACCGCTTGACCACTTCCTCTGGTCTTCTACATTCGGGCCGTCATGAGTACGCCCTGGGGCGCCCCCGCCTATCTCCTCCTCGAAGACGGTCGTCGCTTCGAAGGCATCGCTCTCGGCGCCAACGGCGTCGCGGTCGGTGAAGTCGTCTTCAATACGTGCATGAGCGGGTACCAGGAGGTACTCACCGACCCGTCCTATACGGGTCAGCTCGTCACGATGACCTACCCGTTGATCGGCAACTACGGGGTCAACCCGGAGGACGAAGAGTCGCCGGGCCCCAAGGTGGCCGGCTTCATCGTCCGTGAGATTTCGCGCATCCGTTCCTCCTGGCGTGCCAACGAGGGGTTGCCGGAGTACCTCGAGCGGCATGGGGTCGTGGGGATCACCGAGATCGACACCAGAGCGCTGACGCGACACATCCGCGCGGCGGGCGCGATGCGCGGCGCTATCGCCCCGGCCGGTGCAGATCCGGATGCGGTGCTTGCTCAGATCGAAGCCCATCCGCGCATGGAGGGCCTCGACCTAGCGAGCGGCGTGTCGACGTTCGAGCCCTACGAGGTTCCCGCCCGCGGCACCGAGCGCTTCCACGTGGTCGCGTACGACTTCGGCGTCAAGGCCAACTCGCCCCACCTCCTTTCAGAGCGGGGATGCCGGGTGACGGTGATCCCGGCGTCGTACGGGCTCGCCGAAATCGAGCGCATGGCGCCCGACGGGTTGTTCGTCTCGAACGGTCCTGGCGACCCCGCCACAGTCGATCAGGCGGCGACCGCCATCGTGAAGCTCTCCGAGCGCGGGGTACCGGTGTTCGGGATCTGCCTGGGGCATCAGCTGATCTGCCGGGCATTCGGTGCTTCGACCTTCAAGCTTCCCTTCGGACACCACGGCGGAAACCACCCGGTGCGAAATCTGGATCGGGGCACCGTCGAAATCACATCGCAGAACCACGGATTCGCGGTGCGCATGGGCGAGGAGCGGGACATCCCTGGAGCACCCGACCTGGTGCTCACGCACGTGAACCTCTATGACGGAACCTGCGAGGGCGTTCGCCACCGCGACCGGCCGGTCTTCTGCGTCCAATACCATCCCGAGGCCGCCCCGGGACCCCACGACAGCCAATACCTGTTCGACGATTTCCTGGGCCTGCTCGAGGCGAGGACCGCCGGGGTGCCGGCAGCGTAGGTCCGCTTCAGGCTTGACGTTCCGAGGAACGGCCCGTTACCCTTCCGCGCAGGCCGGGACCCTCTCCACGCCCCGGCGACGGCCCTACCCCCGGGGCGCCGGACCCGGCCCCAGGGCTTCACGGGAGGGTGGCATGACGAAAGCCGATCTGGTGGAACAGGTGGCCGAGGCCATCGGGCCGGGGGTCACGAAGAAGGACTGTGCCCTCGTCGTCGACGCGTTCCTGAACGCGCTCAAGGGAGCGCTCGCCAAAGGCGAGAACATCGAGATCCGTGGGTTCGGGACCTTCAAGGTCCGGAGTCGGCGGACCCGCATGGCCCGCAACCCCCGCACCGGCGACGCGGTTCGCGTTCCCTCGCGCGCGGTACCGGTCTTCAAGCCCTCGAAGCATCTACGTGCCCGGGTCGCTCGCTTGGAGCTACCGGACGAGGACTGACGGGCCGAGGTTCGCAGGTGATTGATCGAGCGGGACTTGAGTGCTCTGATCTCACGTTGGATCAAGATCGAGAGCCCCGGCGGCTGCCCCTGAGGCGGACGCCTCGAACCATCGCTGCCCCTCGGGGATGATGCGAGTCCAGACCCTCCTCTTTGCCTCCTATCGCGACCTGACCGGCGCGTCGTCCGTCGAGGTCGAGGTCCCGGCGGGTGCCACCGTGGCCGATCTGGTGACGGCGCTGCGGGCGCAGGGGGGCCGCTGGGCCGAATTGCCCGCCACGCCCACCGTCGCCGTCAATCGACGGTACGCCCGCAGCGACGCGCGCCTGGAGCCGTCCGATGAGGTCGCGTTGATCCCGCCCGTGGCGGGCGGGTAGGGCGCTTGGAGCGGTTCGAGGATCAACCGCTCGGCGAGCGGCCCCACCTCGCGGTTTTCTCCAGCACCAAGGTCGGGAACTTCGTCGTCCTGACTCCGCTGCTGCGAGGCCTCAAGGAGAAGTATCCCGGCGCGGTGCTCGACTTCTTCGGAAGCGAGGTGACGCGCGGGTTCGAGGAGGCTGACCCGAACATCGACTTCCGGCACAGCCTCTACGGCGAGGCCGACTTTCTGCCCGCCTTCCTGGAGGCGCTCCGTCGTCGGCGCGAGGCGTACGGGCCCTACGATCTCGCCATCAACTGTGACGAGTTCGCGGAGTTGAACCTCGTGGCGGTGACCGCGCTCGCGCCTCGCTACATTGCCGGTGCCGCTCTCGCTCCGGGCCTTACCGGGAAGCTTCCCCCGGGTCGTCGCCCGGAGCAGCGGATGTTGCAGGACCCGGACTGGAACAGCCCGGAGTTCCTGCAACGGTATGCGGAGGTGCTGGAGACCAATTACATCGCCGAGATCTTCTGTCGGATGGCGTACGTCCGCACCGACTACTTCCGTCTCCAGCTCGGCAGCGCCCCTCCCTCCTTTGTCGTGCCGGACGTTCTCCTGCACGTTACGACGACGCGCAGCGCCAAGATGTGGCTCCTGGCGGGCTGGCAGCGCGTGGCGGACTGGTGTCGACAGGAGGGGCTGTCGATGGGCCTGATCGGCAGCGCCCCCGACCGGCAGCGAGCCCTCTACCACGCGGGGGAGGACGAGGACCGGTTGTTGGAGGGGGGAGGGATCGCGGACCTTCGCGGGCGCACGCCGCTGCTGGAGCTGGCGGGGGCGCTGGAGCGGGCACGGGCGCTGGTGACGGTCGACGCGGGGCCACTGCACGTAGCCGCGGCGGTGGGTTGTCCCACGGTCGCCCTGTTCGGGAACGATGAGGCCGGGCACGGCGCCAGCCCCCTCCACCTGTGGGCCCCCCGGGTTGCGCACGTACGGGTGGTGCGCAGCCGCCACCAGTGTCGGGTGTGCGAGGAGAACCGCTTCCGGAACGAGGGGTGCCTGGTGGCGGGACACCCCTGCATGCGCGAGCTTTCAACGGAGGATGTCCTGGCGGCGCTGGCAGCCGCCCTCGCTGATGGCCAGGGCCGGTCACACCGCACACGCTCGCCATGATTCGGATCACCGATCGAGAAATCGACCCGACCACCGTGCTGTCGGAGGTCGGCTCGCTGAGCGACGGGGCGCAGATCCTGTTCCTGGGAACCGTGCGCAACCACAACGAGCAGCGATCGGTGGAGGGGCTGCGCTACGAGGCCTATCCGGAGATGGCGCTGACCGAGCTGGAAGCCATCGTGGCCGAGGCGAGGGACAAGTTCGAGTCCCCGCGCATCGCGGTCGTGCATCGGATCGGACGGCTCGAGGTGGGGGACGTGGCGGTGGCCGTCGCGGTGTCGACGCCTCATCGAGCGGAAGCCTTCGGGGCTGCCCGCTACATCATGGAGGAGTTGAAGCAGCGATTGCCCATCTGGAAGGAAGAAGCGTACCTCGGAGGGGAGACCGCCTGGGTCGAGGGTCGGGAGCCGATGCCGTGAGCGGGCTCCGACCCATGGAGGACGGTTTCGGCCGCCGGATCGAGTATCTCCGCATCTCGGTGACGGACAAGTGCAACCTCCGCTGCGTCTACTGCATGCCCGAAGAGGGGCTGGAGTGGCTGACCCGCTCGGAGATCCTGCGCTACGAAGAAATCACGGGGATCGTCCGGACCATGGCCGGCATGGGACTTCGCCGCGTCCGGATCACGGGCGGCGAGCCGCTGGTGCGCAAGGACCTCCCGCGTCTGATCTCGGCGATCGCCGAGGTGCCGGGGATCGAAGACATCTCGCTCTCGACCAATGCCGTGCTGCTGGCGGCGCAGGCCGACGCCCTGCGCTCCGCGGGAGTACGACGGGTGAACGTCTCCCTGGATTCGCTGGTGCCTGAGCGGCTGGATCGCATCGTCCGACGTCCCGGCGCCTTCGACGCCATCCTGCAGGGACTCGATGCTGCCGAGCGCGTCGGCTTCGATCCCATCAAGATCAATGTCGTGCTCATGCGTGGGCAGAACGACGACGAGATCACATCGTTCGCGGAGGTGACCCGCAGTCGTCCCTGGCATGTACGCTTCATCGAGGTGATGCCAACCGGAGCGAACCTCGATCTGAGCGTCAGCGGGTTCGTCTCCTGCACGGAGGCGCTGGAACGGGTGCGGGCCATCGGCCCGCTGCAACCGGTGCAGGGTCCAACCGGAAACGGGCCGGCGACCTACTATCGGTTCCCCGGCGCGGCGGGCACCATCGGCGTGATCACGCCTATGAGCCACAACTTCTGCCACCGCTGCAACCGACTTCGCCTTACGGCCGACGGCCATCTGCGGCCCTGCCTGTTCGGCGACCTGCAGACCAATCTCCGCGACCCGCTGCGGCGAGGAGAGGATTTGCTGCCCCTCATTCTCGAGACGCTTCAGATCAAGCCGGAACGGCATCACCTGGTGCAGGGAAGCGCGGCGGGATCGGGGGGCTTGGTGGCCTTGTCCCAGACGGGGGGGTAGCCGGGAACGTCTCTCATCACAACGGGTAGCGGTCCGCCGTGCCCGAACCCGACGTCTCGCCGGCCAGGCCGGCCGGTCCGACCGACGCGACGACGGATCAACCGAACAGAAGAGAAGGAATCCGAAGACGATGAGCACCGGGAAGATCACGGTTGTCGGAGCCGGACATGTCGGGGCGACCTGCGCGCAGCGCATCGCCGAGAAGTCGTTGGCGCGCGAGGTCGTCCTCGTCGATATCGTCGAGGGGATACCGCAGGGGAAGGGTCTCGACCAGTGGGAGAGCGCTCCCATCGAAGGGTTCGACACCCGGGTCGTGGGTTCGAACGACTACGGGCCTGCGGAAGGGTCGGACATCTTCGTGGTGACCGCCGGTATCGCCCGCAAGCCGGGGATGAGCCGTGACGATCTCCTCAAGACCAACGCGGGGATCGTCCAGGCCGTCTCCAAGGAGATCAAGCGCGTTGCACCGGACGCCATCATCATCATGGTCTCCAACCCGCTCGATGTGATGTCGTGGGTGGCCATGGAGACCACCGGATTTCCCCGCGAGCGCGTGATCGGCATGGCCGGTGTGCTGGACACCGCCCGCTACCGCTCCTTCATCGCCCTTGAGCTCGACGTGTCGGTCGAGGACATCCAGGCGCTGGTGCTGGGGGGACACGGAGACACCATGGTTCCTCTGGTCTCGTACACCACCGTCGCGGGAATCCCGCTGACGCAGTTGTTGGCGCAGGATCGGATCGATGCGCTGATCGATCGGACACGCAAAGGTGGCGCAGAGATCGTGGGCTACCTCAAGACAGGCAGCGCCTACTACGCACCGTCTTCCGCGGCGGTCCAGATGGTCGAAGCCATCGTGCACGACAAGAAGCGCATCCTGCCGTGCGCGGCCTATCTCACCGGGGAGTACGGTGAGAAGGACATCTTCCTCGGCGTTCCGTGCAAGTTGGGTGCGGCCGGTCTGGAGCAGATTCTGGAGGTCGAGTTGACCGACGCCGAGCGCACCGAGTTGGCCAGCAGCGCCGAAGCGGTGCGCAGCACCATCGCGGTCGTCCGCTGACCCCCACCCCGTAGAGAGAACGGAGGGATCCGGTGCCGAAGAGCCCGGGGCTCTGGAATAGCACGGTCGGGAAGAAGATCGTGATGGCGGGATCAGGGATCCTGCTGGTCGGTTTCGTGCTGGGGCACATGGCGGGGAATCTCAAGGTCTTCTTGGGAGCCGCAGCCTTCAACCACTATGCCGAATGGCTGCGGGAGGTGGGCGAGCCCGCCTTGCCGCGCGGGGTGGCGCTCTGGTTGGTGCGGGCTCTGCTCCTGGCAGCCGTGCTCGTGCACATCGTAGCAGCCTGGCAATTGGCACGTCGCAGCCGGGCCGCCCGGCCGACCGGCTACCAGAAGGAGCAGGCGCTGTCGTTCAGCTACGCGTCCCGCACGATGCGCTGGGGTGGCGTGATCCTGCTCCTGTTCATCGTCTATCACCTCCTGCATTTCACCATCGGGACCGTCCATCCCGACTTCGATCGTGCCGATCCCTTCCGCAATCTGGTGATCGGCTTCTCCAATCCCCTCATCGTGCTGGTGTACGCCGTGGCGATGGGTGCGCTGTGCTTCCACCTCTATCACGGTGTCTGGAGCGTCTTCCAGACGCTGGGCTTCGTAGGGGAGCACCGGGGTGGGTGGCGCCGGAGCTTGGCGGCTGCGATCGCCCTCGGGCTCTTCGCCGGCTTTATGTCGGTTCCGCTCGCGGTGACCTTCGGGCTGGTGGGGCTCCCATGAGTCAGATGAAGCTCGATGCCCGGATTCCGGCGGGCCCCATTCAGGAGAAGTGGGAGCGCCACCGCTTCGAGATGAAGCTGGTCAATCCCGCCAACAAGCGCCGCTTCGATGTGATCGTGGTCGGAACCGGGCTGGCTGGCGCGGCGGCGTCCGCCACCTTGGCCGAGTTGGGCTATCAGGTCCAGACCTTCACCTTCCATGACTCGCCCCGGCGCGCGCATTCCATCGCCGCCCAGGGCGGAATCAACGCCGCCAAGAACTACCAAAGCGACGGGGACTCCGTCTTCCGTCTCTTCTACGACACAGTGAAGGGTGGGGACTTCCGCTCCCGGGAGGCCAACGTCTATCGCTTGGCCGAGCTCAGCCTCGAGATCATCGACCAGGCCGTGGCGCAGGGGGTGCCGTTCGCACGGGAGTACGGTGGGCTACTGGCCAATCGCTCGTTCGGCGGCGCTCAGGTGTCCCGGACGTTCTACGCCCGCGGCCAGACCGGTCAGCAGCTGTTGCTAGGTGCCTATCAGGCCCTGATGCGGCAGGTCGCGTCCGGCCAGGTGCGCTTGCACAACCGCTCCGAGCTCCTGGACATCGTGGTGGTGGATGGTCGTGCCCGCGGCATCGTGACGCGTGACCTGCTGTCCGGGCGCGTGGAGTCGCACGCGGCGGACGCGGTGGTCTTGGCGACGGGCGGGTACTCCAACGTGTTCTTCCTGTCGACGAACGCCAAGAAGTGCAACGTGACGGCCACGTGGAGAGCGCATCGCAAGGGCGCCGCCTTCGCCAACCCGTGCTTCACCCAGATCCACCCGACCTGCATTCCCACCAACGGCGAGTATCAGTCCAAGCTCACGTTGATGAGCGAGTCGCTCCGGAACGACGGTCGGATCTGGGTGCCTGCCGAGGCCGGTGATCAGCGCGCGCCGGAGCAGATCCCGGACGCCGAACGCGACTACTACCTGGAGCGCATCTACCCGAGCTTCGGCAACCTGAGCCCGCGCGACATCGCTTCGCGCCGGGCCAAGGAGATGGTCGACAAAGGGCATGGTGTGGGCGCCTTGCACAACGGTGTCTACCTCGACTTCCGCGACGCCATTCAGCGCATCGGTCGCAGCGCCGTCTCGGAGCGTTACGGGAATCTCTTCGCCATGTACGAGAAGATTACCGGCGAGGATCCGTATAGGACGCCCATGCGCATCTATCCGGCACCCCACTACACCATGGGTGGGCTGTGGGTGGACTACGACCTGATGACCACGGTCCCTGGTCTGTTCGCCATCGGCGAGGCGAACTTCTCGGACCACGGCGCCAACCGGCTGGGCGCTTCAGCGCTGATGCAGGGCCTTGCCGACGGCTACTTCATCCTTCCGTTGACCGTAGGGAACTTCCTGGCGCGTATCCGGACGGACGAGCTGGATACGCACCACAGCGCGTTCGTGGAGGCCGAGGCGCAGGTCGCGGCCCGGTCGAAGCGTCTCCTCGATACCAAGGGGAGCCGCACCGTGGATTCCTTCCACATGGAGCTGGGCCGTTTGATGTGGAACGCGTGCGGCATGGAGCGCTCCCGCGAAGGGCTCACGGCGGCCCTTCAGCAGATCCCGGCCTTGCGGGAGCAGTTCTGGGCCGAAGTCAACGTGCCCGGCAGTTCCGAGTCGCTCAACGAGTCCCTGGAGAAGGCTGGGCGACTCGCCGACTTCTTCGAGTTCGCGGAACTGATGTGCCTCGACGCGCTGACGCGCGACGAGTCGTGCGGTGCGCACTACCGGGTGGAGCACACGACCGACGAGGGCGAGGCGCGGCGCGACGACGTGGCCTTTGCCCACGTCGCTGCGTGGGAGTACACGGGTGATCCGTCGGTGCCGCGCCGCCACCAGGAGGAGCTCATGTTCGACTACGTGCCCTTCTCGCAGCGGAGCTACAAGTAGTGGACCTCACACTGCGTGTATGGCGACAGGAATCTCCGACTGCGCGGGGGCGCTTCGAGCGCTACACCGCATCCGACATCTCGCCGGACATGTCGTTCCTCGACATGCTCGACCTGGTGAACGAGGGAATCACCAAGGACGGGGGTGAGCCCATCCAGTTCGAGCACGATTGTCGTGAGGGCATCTGCGGATCCTGTGGCATGGTGGTCAACGGGCGGCCCCATGGGCCCAACGAGCGGACCACCGCGTGCCAGTTGCACATGCGCAGCTTCAAGCATGGCGACGAGATCTGGATCGAGCCGTTTCGTGCGGCCGCCTTTCCAGTCATCCGCGACCTGGTGGTGGACCGTGCCGCGCTGGACCGGATCGTGGAGGCGGGGGGCTTCATCTCGGTCCGCACCGGGAGTGCCCCGGATGCGAACTCCATTCCCGTGCGCAAGCAGGACGCGGACGAAGCGTTCGACGCGGCGACCTGCATTGGCTGCGGCGCTTGCGTGGCGGCCTGTCCCAACGCCTCGGCCATGCTGTTCACGTCGGCGAAGGCGACGCATCTGGCGCTCCTCCCCCAGGGACAGCCGGAACGGTACGAGCGCACCGTGGCCATGGTGGCGACCCACGATGAGGAGGGGTTCGGCAACTGCACCAATCACGGCGCCTGCGAGAATGCATGCCCCAAGGGCATCTCGCTGCGGAACATCGCACATCTCAACCGCGATCTGCTGCGGGCGTTGACCGGCTCCATCGGCGGATGAGCGGGAGCACGCTCCGGTCCCGAGTCGTGGCCTTGGCCGGAACATTGGCGCTGCTGGCACCCCTCGGTTGCCTGCCCGCGCCCGCAGGAGAGGGAGCGGACCTCCTGCTCGTCGGGGGTACGCTCTGGACAGGGGTCGAGGGAGCGCCCGCGGCGGACGCACTGGCGATGCGCGGGGGACGGATCGTCTACGTGGGGTCCTCGTCGGCGGCTCGCCGGCTGCTGGGGCCATCCACACACGTGATCGAGCTGGACGGCCGCTTCGTCGCGCCCGGCTTCATCGACAACCACACCCACTTCAACCGCGCTGGAGAGCTCCTGCTGGGAGTGAACCTCCTGGACGTCTCGGACGCCGACGGCCTCAGGGCGGCCGTGGCAGCGGCGGCGGAGCGCTTGCCCGACGGGGCGTGGATGGTCGGCGGGATGTGGGGCGCCTACGCGCAGTGGGCTCAGGGCTCCACCGGTCGTGACGAGGCGCAGGTTCGGACACCCTTCCGACCCGACCGCAGCGTGATCGATGACGTGTCGGCCGACAATCCAGCGGTGCTCTGGAACTGGGACCAGAGCCAGTTCCTCGCCAACGGAGCGGCACTTGCGGCCGCCGAGGCCGACTGCAGCTGGGCGGGCGTGGAGTGCGAGGGCGGACGCCCGACCGGCAGGATCTCCAACACCGTCCGTGACCGCATCCGGGAGGCCATCCCGGAGAAGACCATGGAGCAGCGCCTGGCGGAGGCTCGGGTGGCGCTTCGGCAGCTCCGCGAGCTCGGTGTCACGACCTTCTTCGACATCACGCCGCCGGAGCAACTGCCGGTCTTCCAGGCACTGCGCGAGGCCGGCGAGCTGACGGCCCGTGTGAACGTGCGACCGGTGCTCGACACCTGGGACGAGTTGGCTGATGTGGGGATCGGCCACGGATTCGGGGACGACTGGATCCGCTTCGGGGGCCTGAAGGGCTTCTCGGATGGGATCATGGGCAACTCATCGGCCCGGTTCTACGAGCCCTACCTGACCACCGGCGTGCGTGGCTCCTGGCGGGACGCCACCAATACGGGACATGTAACCGGGAACGGATCCGGGATGGCCCCGACCGGCAACATGCGGCGGCTGCTCTTCGGTGCGGACTCCATCGGGTTGTCGCCGCGCATCCACGCCATCGGGGACGAGGCCATCGACAGCGTCATCGACCTGATGGAAGAGGTGATCCGGGTCCATGGACCCCGAGCGGATCGGCGCTTCGCCATCATCCACACCCAGGTTCTGTCGGGGCCGGAGGTCGCGGAGCGCATGGCCCGCCTGGGCATCATCGCCGAGGTGCAGCCCTATCATGCCATCGACGACATGCGTTGGATGGAGGAGCGCATCGGCGCGCGGGCTCGCTGGGCCTATGCCTTCCGCACGCTCCACGATGCCGGTGTGATGCTGTCGTTCGGCAGCGACTGGCCCGGGACCAATGCCGCCTGGTACACCGCGGATCCGCTCCAGGGGATGTATGCCGCGGTGACGCGTCAGACCCTGGACGGACAACCCGAGGGCGGCTGGTTCCCCGAGGAGCGGATCGACATCGAAACGGCCCTGCGAGCGTACACCGTGGGAAATGCCTTCGCCGCCGGCGAGGAGGACCGCAAGGGCACGTTGGAGGTAGGAAAGCTGGCGGACGTGGTGGTATTGGACCGCAGTCCCCTTACCGCCCATCCGTCCGAGCTGAAGGACATCCGCGTGGACTACACCATCGTGGACGGTCGGATCGTCCATCAACGTTGAGGAGCATCGATGCTCGGGATCGAGTCGAGGGCACGGCTGGGCGCGTTGGCGCTGGCCTTCGCGGTTGTGGCCGGCTGTGGGGACGATGGCGGTCCCGAGATGGGGACCGGCACCCCCGAGAACACGACCTTCTCCTCCATCCTGAACGTGGATCTGGCCCAGATGACCCGCCTGGACGGCGGCCTCTACATCCAGGACCTGCGCGTGGGGACGGGGGCGGAAGCGAGCGTGGGTGACGGTGTGCAGATGGGGTATACCGGGTGGCTGCCGGACGGCACGCTGTTCGACGGCGGAACGATTTCGTTCTCACTGGGGCAAGGCAGGGTCATCCAAGGGTGGGAGCGGGGGATCCCGGGCATGCGCGTGGGTGGCCTGCGCAAGCTCGTGATTCCCGCGTCACTCGGGTATGGGAATCAGGGCATTGGCCCCATCCCGCCCAATTCGGTGCTGGTCTTCGACGTGGAGTTGCTCCAGATCGTCCCCTGAGCCGAGGACGGCGGCTGCGGCGCCCTCCGCCAGGGGGGGCGGGGCGGCCCAGCGGCCCGGACTCAGGCGCCACAGCGGGCGCGAAGCCGACTAGAGACGGGGCAGTGTGACTCCGGTCTGCTTCTGGTACTTGCCCCGACGGTCGGCGTACGCGATCTCGGGCGGCTCGTTCCCTCGGAAGAACAACAGCTGGCTGATCCCTTCGTTGGCGTAGATCTTCGCCGGCAGCGGCGTCGTGTTGGAGATCTCCAGCGTCAAGAACCCCTCCCAGGTGGGTTCGAGCGGCGTGACGTTCACGATGATCCCACAACGGGCGTAGGTGGACTTGCCCAGGCAGATCACCAGGACGTCGCGCGGAATGCGGAAGTACTCCACCGTGCGAGCGAGCGCGAAGGAGTTGGGGGGGATGATGCACTCATCCGCCTGCACGTCCACGAACGAACGATCGTCGAACTGCTTGGGGTCGACCACGACGTTGTGGACGTTGGTGAACACCTTGAATTCGGGCGCCACCCGGATGTCGTATCCGTACGACGAAAGACCGTAGGAGATCACGCCTTCCCGGACCTGGCCGGCCTCGAAGGGCTCGATCATGCCGTGCTCTTCCGCCATCTGCCGGATCCAACGGTCGTTCTGAATCGCCATTCTGCGTCTCGTCGAGCCTCGGGTTCCCTCGGGGATCTGAACCGTGGTGCCTCCCCGGGGTAGGCCTGCCCGGGAAGGGCGGGCGGCAAGATAGACGGGGTAGGGAGGGGCGGCAAACCCCTATATACGGGGGGTCCCGCGCGCTTGCCGGCACCCCCTCGTTGCCGGTAGATTCTCGCCGCTCCGACTCGTGAACGTTTTCACAAAAAGCGGGGGCATGTCGGGAACCTACATCCCGGTACTCATCCTTCTCGGTATTTCGGTTGCACAGGCCGTGGGCATGGTCATCGCCTCCCACCTGTTGTCCAACCGACGGCCCACGCCGGAGAAGGAGATGCCATACGAATCGGGAATGGTGCCGCTGGGTTCGACCCGGCACCGTTTCTCGGTGAAGTTCTACCTCGTCGCCATCAGCTTCATCGTCTTCGATCTCGAGGCGGTCTTCCTCATTCCCTGGGCCGTGCGGATGCGCGAGCTGGGGTGGGGACCCTTCCTGGCCGTCAGCCTGTTCGTGGTGGTCCTCACGCTGGGGCTGGTCTACGAATGGAAGAAGGGAGGCCTCGAATGGGAATAGAGCCCGGGTCGACGCAGGGGGCGGGGTTCGCCGGCGAGGGCAGCCCGACCTTTCTGACCACGAAGCTGGACTTCATCGTCAACTGGGCCAGGCGGAACTCGCTGTGGCCCATGCCGTTCGGGACGGCGTGCTGCGCCATCGAGATGATGGCTTCCGCAGCCAGCAATTTCGACCTGGCGCGCTTCGGCATGGAGCGCATGTCTTTCAGTCCGCGCCAGGCGGATGTGCTGATCTGCGCCGGCCGCGTGCCCTACAAGCTCGCGCCCGTGCTGCGACGCATCTGGGACCAGATGCCGCAGCCCAAGTGGTGCGTATCCATGGGTGCCTGCGCCAGTTCCGGCGGGGTCTTCGACGTCTACTCCATGGTCCAGGGGATCGATACCATCGTCCCAGTCGACGTCTATGTGCCTGGATGCCCCCCTCGTCCGGAGGGGCTCATCTACGGTCTGATGATGATCCAGGAGAAGATCCGGGAGGAGAGCCTCAGCCGGATGGACGTGCTGCGCGCCGAGGACGCGTCGGCCGTGGGGCGGCCACGCGCCGACGATGCGCTGGTGGCCCAACTCACGGGTCCCTTCGGCAACTCGACGAAGCAGAATCGGGCGAGCGGCAACGTCGACACCCACGCCCAGAGCCGCCCCAAGGACCGGATTCCCTGAAGGCCGAGGTAGATCGTGAGCGCCGATGACCGCCGTCCCCGCTTCGAGCACCTCGATGCGGGACCGTCCCGACCGCCGGAAGCCGGCCCCGAGCCCAGGGCGGCGGACGTCGAGGTCCCGTCCCATCCCAGTGTCGATGCGTTGCGGGCCCAGTTCGGGGAGGCTGTTCTGCAGCATGAGGTCTGTGCGGGAGATCAGCACGTCGTCTACGTGGCGCCGGATCGCAACATCGAGATCCTGACGTTCCTGAAGACGGATCCCGCGCACCACTACGATTTCCTCGCGGACGTGACGGCCGTCGACCACGGCGGAGGCGCTCCGCTGCAGGTGGTCTATCAGCTCTGGTCGATCCCGCACCGGCGCGCACTGCGCGTCAAGTGCCGGCTGCCGCTGGACGGCTTGCGCATCCGCTCTACGGTGCCGCTGTGGAACTCGGCCAATTGGCTCGAGCGTGAGGTCTACGATCTGTTCGGCATCACGTTCGAGGGTCATCCGGACCTGCGGCGGATCCTCATGCCCGAGAACTACGCCGAAGGTCATCCGCTCCGGAAGGACTTCCCGCTCCGTGGGCGCTTCAGCCGGGCGGAGCAGACCCGTCGCGCGCTCCTGCAGGACCCCTACGCGGACTACACGGCGTTCGAACTGAGCCGGGGCGGGACGCCGCAGTTGATCGAGGGCGGCCCCGTCGCCCCAGGGAGTGAGGATGAGTAGTCGCACCGTCGAGTTCTCCGTACGCCGGGCCCCGGAGTTGGGGGTGGACGGGCGGCCGGCCTGGGGGCCGCTGGCCCCTGTCGACGTGGCGGAGCCACGGTTCGACTCCGAGCACATGCTCATCAACATCGGCCCCCAGCATCCGGCCACCCACGGCGTATTGCGTCTGGTCTGTGAGCTCGACGGCGAGACGGTGCTGAGGGTGATTCCCCACATCGGCTATCTCCACTCGTCGTTCGAGAAGCTGGGTGAATACCGGACTTTCAATCAGATCGTCCCGCTCACCGACCGCATGGACTACCTGGCGCCGTTGATCTACAACTGCGCCTATGCCATGGCGGTGGAGAAGCTGATGGGAATCGAGGTCACCGAGCGCTGCAAGGTGACCCGCGTGATCCTGATGGAGCTGGACCGGATCTTCAGTCACCTGCTCTGGTTGGGGACGACGGCCATCGACGTGGGCGCCTTCACGCCTTTCCTGTACAGCTTTCAGCAGCGAGAGAAGATCTACAAGCTGCACGAATCGCTCACGGGAGCCCGCATCACCACGTCCGCGACACGTGTGGGCGGCATGATGGCCGATCTCCCGGAGGGGTGGGTAGAGAGCCTGCAGGAGTTCATCGACCACTTCCCGCAGACCCTGTACGAAGTGGATCGCCTGCTCACCAACAACGCCATCCATCTCGGCCGGACCCAGGACGTGGGGGTCATCTCGGCGGAGGACGCGATCAACTTTGGTTTGAGTGGCCCCAACCTGCGGGCCGCCGGGGTCACCTACGACATCCGCAAGGACCGCCCATACTACGACTACGAGACGTACGACTTCGAGGTCCCCGTGGGCACGCACGGCGACTGCTATGATCGCTATCTGGTCCGCTTCGAAGAGATGCGTCAGAGCCTCCGAATCCTGCAACAGGCCGTGGACCGACTCCCCGACGGTCCCATGAACGTCGAGGATCCCCGCGTGTCGCTGCCGTCGAAGACCGACTGCATGAACGATATGGAGTCCATGATCCACCACTTCAAGCTGATCATGGAGGGAATCCACGCACCACCCGAGGACTGCTACTTCTCGGTGGAAGGCTCGAAGGGTGAACTGGGGATGTACCTGGTCGGGGACGGCGGCCCCAAGCCGGTGCGTTGGCGTGTGCGACCGCCGTCCTTCGTGAATCTGTCCGCCATCGCAAAGCTGGCGGAGGGACACCTGGTGTCCGACCTCATCATGATCAATGCGAGCCTCGACATCGTGCTGGGAGAGATCGACCGGTGAGCTCAGGCAGCGACGCGCCGTTCCGCAATCCGGGATGGGCAGGAAACACGGGTGAGTTCGACCTGGGCGAGGCCGAGGTCAGAGGGGACTCCTACGTGGGGCTTCGACCGCTGGAGGGTGGACACGCTGCGGCCGCGGCCAGCTATCCCTACATGAAGGTCGAGAAGCACCCGGAGGCTCCCCTCTTCGAGGGGCCCTACCAGGTGCGCTTCGACAAGATCCGGACCCGGTACCCGACGGCTCGCGCCGCCCTCCTGCCAGCGCTGAACCTGGCGCAGGAGGTCCGCGGTCACATCTCTCCGGAGACGATGGACCAGGTTGCCGCACTGCTCGGGTTGTCCGAGGCGTATGTCCGCGGCGTCGCCACCTTCTACACGATGTACAACAAGCGCCCCGTCGGGCGCTTTCTCGTGCAGGTCTGCACCAACATCTCGTGCAATCTCTGTGGCGCCGACGAGGTGCTGGAGGCGTTCCTGGCCCATACGGACACGGAGCTGGGCGACACCAGCACGGACGGGGACTTCACCGTGGTGGAGGCCGAATGCCTGGCGGCGTGCGGGTTTCCCACCTGCGTGCAGATCAACTCCCGCTACTACGAGAACGTGACGGCGGATCAGGTTCCGGACCTGATCGCTCGCCTCCGGGAGCGGGGGGAATAGACCATGGCCTACCCGTACCGACATCCAAGTGAAGTGCGGCTGCTCAGCGAGCACTTCGGCGACCCCAGCGCCCGCACGTTGGCCGGTTGGCAGGCACGCGGCGGATACGCGGCGCTCAAGAAAGCGTTGGAGATCGGCCGAGAGAAGGTCATCGAAGAGGTCAAGGCCTCGGGTCTGCGGGGCAGGGGAGGCGCGGGCTTCCCCACCGGCGTGAAGTGGGGCTTCATGCCCAAGAACAGTGGGAAGCCTCACTACCTGTGCTGCAACGCGGACGAATCGGAGCCCGGGACCTTCAAGGATCGCGAGCTGATCCGCTGGACCCCGCATCAGGTCATCGAAGGATGCTTGATCGGTGCGTTCGCGATCGGCGCGCAGCATGCCTACATCTACCTGCGTGGTGAGTTCTTCGAGGCCACGCAGGTCCTGGCGAAGGCCTTGGAAGAGGTCTACGCGGCCGGCCTGGCCGGTGAGGACGTGCTGGGGTCCGGTGAGCGGATCGATGTGACGCTGCACGTGGGCGCCGGCGCCTACATCTGCGGCGAAGAGACCGGGCTGATGAACTCGCTCGAGGGCCGGCGGGGTCAGCCCCGGGTCAAGCCCCCGTTTCCGGCAGCGGTAGGCGCGTTCGGCATGCCCACCACGGTCAACAACGTCGAGACGCTATCGACGGTGCCCCACATCGTCACCCATGGTGGCCAGTGGTACCGGCAGTGGGGGACGGAGAAGAGCCCTGGCACCAAGCTGTTCTGCGTGAGCGGTCACGTCCGGCGCCCCGGGAACTACGAGCTTCCGCTCGGCTTCCCGCTCATATCGCTGATCGAGGACGTATGCGGCGGGATGCGGGACGGTCGCTCACTGAAGGCGGTCATCCCCGGAGGGTCTTCGGTTCCCCTGATGAACGTCGAGGACTGCAGCAGCTGCAGCCTCGACTACGAGGGGGTGGCGGCCTGCGGCTCGATGCTCGGGTGCGCATCGGTGATCGTCATGGACGATTCCACCGACATCGTCAAGCAGGTCCGTCGCATGGTGCAGTTCTATGCACACGAGTCCTGCGGGCAGTGCACACCCTGTCGGGAAGGTACGGCCTGGATGACGACCATCCTTCAGCGCATCGAGGGCGGACGCGGCACGGAGGATGACCTCAACACCCTGTTGGACATGAGTGAGCAGATGACGGGCACCACGATCTGCGTGTTGTCGGACTCGGCAGCCGCCCCCGTGGTCTCGTCCATCCGCAAGTTCAAGGACGAATACCTGGCCCTCATCCGCCGTGGTGAGCGGGTGGGTGTGGCGTGACGAGGGCGGACGCGAGCCGATGAGCGAAAACGGGACCACCGAGCAGGTCACCCTCACCATCGATGGCCAGGAGGTCACGGTGCCGAAGGGCACCACCCTCCTGCAGGCCGCGCAATCGATGGGCGTGACGGTGCCCCACTACTGCTACCATCCGGGCCTGTCCTCGCCGGCCATGTGCCGCCTATGCCTGGTCGAGATCGAGGGGGCGCCCAAGCTGCAACCGTCGTGCGTGACACAGGCCATGCCCGGCCAGGTCGTGCACACCCACAGCGACAAGTCGCTGGAGATGCGGCGCGGGGTGCTGGAGTTCTACTTGGTCAACCACCCGCTCGACTGTCCGATCTGCGATCAGTCGGGAGAGTGCAAGCTCCAGGACTACGTGAACCTGGAGGGGCGCCCGCACGGCCGGAGTCGTGAGCCCAAGCGGGTGTTCGGTCGGGACGACTTCGGCGGCGATGTCTATTTCTATGGTGACCGCTGTGTGATGTGCACGCGCTGCGTGCGCTTCATGACCGAGGTCGCGCAGGATGCGCGCCTGACCGTCGTGGAGCGAGGCAACCGTTCGGTGATCGACACCTTCTTCGAGAAGGGACTGGACGGCTCCCCCTTCGCCGGAAACATCGTCGACATCTGCCCGGTGGGCGCCCTGGTCTCCAAGGACTTCCTCTACAAAGCCCGCGCCTGGGACCTCGATCATACGCCATCGGTGTGTTCGAGCTGCAGCCAGGGATGCAACATCGACATCCACACGCGGGACAACCTGGTGCAGCGCCTGAAGCCGCGAGAGAACCTCCAGGTCAACGGCCACTGGATGTGCGATTTCGGGCGCCACAACTACGAGTGGCTCAACCGCTCGGATCGGATCGAGGCGCCGCTGGTTCGGCGGGACTCGGGGCTGCGAGCGACGGACTGGTCGGATGCATTGGGGAGCCTCTACGACCGGCTGGCGGCGCTGGGGGAAACTTCGGTGACGTTGATCGCGAGTGCTCATGCGTCCAATGAAGATCTGACGGTTCTCCGGCACCTGGGCGACCGCATCGGGACAGGCGTGGTGCGCTTGTTCCGTTCGCGCCGCGCAGAGGACGAGGTTCCCCTGCCGGGGTTCCCCAAGCTGATCCGCCGCGCGGAGTTGAGCCCCAACGAGAGGGGAGCCACCGTGCTCGGCTATGCCCGTACCGGAGACAAGGATGGCACCGGCGGGGTCGAGCGTGTGGGCGGCGGCGTGGTGTTCGTACTCGGGGACGCGCTGGAGGACCTGCCCGCCGACCGGCTGGAGAACGCCGACCTGGTGGTCTACCTGGGCTGGTGGCGCTCCGGCCTCGAGGCCACGGCGGACTTCGTGCTTCCCATCTGCACGTTCGCGGAGCAGGACGGAACGTTCACCAATCATGAGGGGCGGGTCCAGCGCTTCCACAAGGCGATGAATGCTCCGGGTGCGGCGCGTCCCGCTTGGTTCGTGCTGGGTGCGCTGGACGCGGCCCTGGGGAACCAGGAAGCGCCCACGCGTGTGGACCTGGCTTTCCAGCGGGCGGGTGAGGTGGCGCCGGAGTTCCGCGGATTGACCTATCTCGAGATCGGGGAGCGCGGGGCGCTCCTGAACGAGCCCACCCTGCTGGCGAGGGGATAGATGGAGCCGATCACCGCGGCCGCGGGCCTTTGGTACTGGGTCGCCATGTTGGTCAAGATCCTGGCAGGCTTCGGCGCCGTCATGTTGGGCGTCGCCTACACGACGCTGGCGGAACGACGGGTGTCTGCGTTCATCCAGGACCGCCTGGGCCCCAACCGAGTCGGCCCCTTCGGGCTGCTGCAGCCGATCGCCGACGGCATCAAGAACTTCCTGAAGGAAGAGACCCTCCCGGGGACATCGTCCAAGTTCTATTTCATCCTGGGCCCCATGGTCTCCATCACGCCCGCGGTGGTCACCTGGGCGGTCATTCCGTTCGCGGCTCCGCTACCGACCCCATTCGGCGTGGTAGACATGGTGGTCGCCGATCTCCCCATCGGGATCCTCTTCATCCTCGCGTTCGCGTCCCTGGGAGTGTACGGGCTCTTCTTGGGTGGTTGGGCTTCCAACAACAAGTACGCGTTCCTGGGCGCGCTGCGCTCGTCGGCGCAGATGGTCAGCTATGAGGTGGCGTTGGGGCTCAGCCTCATCACCGTGCTCATGCTGGCGGGCAACGTCACCCTCAGCGAGATCATCTGGAAGCAGCAGCAGTTGGACTTCTGGTTCGCCTTCCCGCTCTCCCTGGCGTTTCTCTTCTTCGTGATCTCTGCGTTCGCAGAGACCAATCGGCTGCCCTTCGACATGCCCGAGGCGGAATCCGAGTTGGTGACCGGATATCACACCGAGTACTCGGCCATGAAGTTCTCGATGTTCTTCATCGCCGAATACGCGCACGTGCTCACCTCCTCCGCGTTGATGGCCACGCTGTTCTTCGGAGGCTGGGACCTGCCCGGGCATTGGGACGACGCGTTCTGGTGGCAGGGCATGTTGATTTCAGGATTCGACGCGTCCGGTGCGCCCATCGCTGCGAACCCCGCCTGGTGGAAAACGCTGCTCACCCTGGGCGCCTTCAGCGTCAAGACACTGTTCTTCGTGGTGCTCTACATCTGGATTCGCTGGACGCTGCCGCGCTTCCGCTACGACCAGGTGATGAGTCTGGGGTGGAAGGTCCTGCTGCCGGTTTCCCTGGCGTACACGATGCTCGTGGCCGGTACGATCCTGGTGCTCGACCAACTCGGGATTCCTTACGGCTTCCTCTTCGGTCTGGTATTGACCGCGGTCAGTGGCGCAGCGCTCCTGGCGTTCATCTTCGTCCTCGATCGCGGCCGCATCATCAAGGGGGCGGCGGCTCGCAAGGCCGTCGCGGGAGGTGACATCCACTTGCTGCCGCAAGCGGGAGGCGACGCGTGGCGGTAACCGTCAAGGTGCTTCGGCGTCCAGCGCCGGAGAAGAACTCCTATCTGAGGGCTACGCTGAAAGGCATGGCGTTGACCTTCAAGCACATGATCCGGCCGGACAAGATCACACAGCAGTACCCGGAGGAGCCCACGCAGCTCAGCCCGCGCTGGCGGGGCACCCACCGCATGGAGGTTCATGCGGACGGGCGGCCCAAGTGCGTGGCCTGCGGCCTGTGTCCCACCGTCTGCCCAGCCAACTGCATCCGCTTGGTGGGGGGCGAAGACGATCAGGGGAACCGGTATCCGATCGTATACGAGATCGACGAGTTCCGCTGCATCTTTTGCGGGATGTGCCAGGAGGTTTGTCCGGTCGAAGCGATCCATGTGGGCCGCCACTTCGAGAACGCCGAGTACACTCGCGACCGCTTTGTCTACGACCTCGATCGGCTGATGGACCAGGATCATCCCACGACGTTGCTCTGGGATCCCTCCGATCCACGCTCCGAGTAGAGGAGGCCCCTTGGTCGACATCTTCTTCTACGTCTTCGGTGCTCTCGCCATCGGTTGCGGGCTCGGCGTGGTAGCCGCTCGGAATCCGGTGGCCAGCCTTCTGTTCATGGTTGTGGCCCTGGCGAGTCTGGCTGGCATCTTCGTTCTGCTGGAGGCGCACTTTCTTGCCGCCATCCAGGTGCTCGTCTACGCCGGCGCCATCATGGTGCTGTTCCTGTTCGTCATCATGCTCCTGAACCTGGGCCACGAAGCGTCCTCCGACCTGAGGAGCGGAGTCTGGTTGATCGCTGGCTTCGCCCTGACCGGAGGCATCGTGGGCGCCATCATGCGCGCCTTGGGGCGGGCGAGCCTGGGCTCCCAGGGCGAGCCGGCCGCGATGGCCCTCGACGCCCTGGTGGCGGAGAAGGGTGCCGTCGGTGTCATCGCCGACCCGTTGTTCACCACGTACGTGGTGCCGTTCGAACTGACCGGCATCCTCCTGCTCATCGCCGTGGTCGGGGCCATCGCCCTGGCCAAGAGAAAGGTCTGAGCCATGGTCGTTCCATCGCTCTGGGTGAGCGCGATTCTCTTCGCGATCGGTGCGCTGGGCGTCATCATCCGCCGAAACGCCATCATCATGTTCCTGTCCGTCGAGTTGCAGTTGAACGCCGTGAATCTGGCGTTTGTGGCCCTTTCCAGGCTGTGGGGCATCGACGGCCAGGTGTTCGTGTTCTTCGTGATGACGGTAGCGGCCGCCGAGGCGGCCGTCGGCCTTGCCATCATCATCTCGATCTTCCGCCACTACGAGACCGTCAACGTGGACTCGTTCAACCAGCTGAAGTGGTAGGGCCATGACCCTGGCGACCCTCGCGCTTCCCCAGGAACACGCCGTTGCAGGCGCGTTCGAGCCCTGGCTCGTGGGCTGGGTGGTGCTCCTCCCGCTGCTCGGCTTCCTGCTGAACGGCATGCTGGCGCTGCGCCATGCGCAGGCCTCAGCCGCCGCGGTGCGGGCCGGAGGAGAACTCTCCCTCGAGCCCAAACCCTTTACGCACACGCTGCCCACCTGGATCGGGCCGGGCGTCCTGTTGGGTGCCTTCCTGATCACCGTGGTCAACTTCACGCGCATGTTGGGCGTGGAGCTCCACGAGCCCGCGGTGGTCCACTACGGCACGTGGATGGCGACCAGCACGCTGAGCGTGAGTTGGGCGCTGCAGTTGGATCAGCTGTCCATGGTCATGATGATGGTCGTGACCGGCGTGGGCTTTCTGATCCACGTGTTCAGTGTCGGGTACATGAAGGAGGATGCGGGCTACCCCCGCTACTTCGCGTACCTCAATCTGTTCGTGTTCTTCATGCTGGTCCTGGTCATGGGGGCCAGCTATCCGGTCTTGTTCGTGGGCTGGGAGGGCGTCGGCCTCTGCAGCTACCTCCTGATCGGCTTCTGGTTCGGAGACCGGGAGAAGGCGGACGCCGGAAAGAAGGCCTTCATCGTCAACCGGATCGGGGACTTCGGGTTCCTGATCGCGATGTTCCTGTTGTTCGGGGTCTTCGGGACGCTGGACTTCGTCCCGATCTTCGAGCATGCCCCGGGTACGCTCGAGTACGGGGGCAGCCTGGTGACCTGGATCACGCTCGCCTTCCTGCTCGGGTGCGCGGGTAAGAGTGCCCAGATCCCGCTCTACGTCTGGTTGCCGGATGCCATGGCCGGCCCCACTCCGGTCTCCGCCCTGATCCACGCGGCTACCATGGTGACGGCTGGTGTGTATCTGGTGGCCCGCTCGTCGGTCCTGTTCGCGCTGGCCCCGGTCGGGTCTGCGGCGGTGGCCGGGATCGGAGCACTGACGGCCCTGTTCGCGGCGACCATCGCGGTGCAGCAATACGACATCAAGAAGGTCCTGGCCTACTCCACGGTCTCCCAATTGGGATACATGTTCTTGGGAGTGGGGGTGGGGGCCTATGCGGCAGGCGTCTTCCATCTGATGACGCACGCCTTCTTCAAGGCACTGCTCTTCCTCGGGTCCGGTGCGGTGATCCACGCGATGCACCATGCGCTGCACCACACGCACTCGCACGAGGATCCGCAGGACATGCGCAACATGGGTGGCCTGAGGCGCTATCTCCCCATCACCTGGATCACGATGTGGATCGCCACCCTGGCCATCGCTGGGGTCTGGCCTTTCGCGGGATTCTTCTCCAAAGACGAGATCATCTGGTCGGCGGCGGCCTGGGCGGGCGCCGAGGGCAACGCCTTCTCCGGGCTCTATACGGTCTATTGGATCGTCGCTTTGGCGGCGGCCATGCTCACGGCCTACTACATGACCCGCATGATGGTCATGACCTTCCACGGCCCCAATCGGACCGGGGAAGCGGAGAGCAAGCACCTCCATCGCTCCCCTGCGGTGATGTGGATCCCGCTGGCCATCCTTGCCGTCCTGTCGGTCTTTGGTGGTTGGATCAACGTACCAGAGGCGCTTCAGGAGTCCTTCTTCGGCTTGGGTGGCGCGCTCCCCATGAGCGAGTGGCTGCACCACTGGCTGGAGCCCCTCACGCACGCCGCGGACGAGGTCCGAATCGAACACATGGGCGAGATGTCACACACGGCGCCGTTTGGGGGCGGCGAGGTCATGTGGGCCGGGATCTCGACGGCGTTGGCCCTGGCGGTGGTGTTGCTGTCCGCCCGGCTGGTGGGCGCGCGCAAGGTGGTCCCCGCCCGCGACGACGCGGCACCCACCGGATTCGGGCGGGTGCTCTACAACAAGTGGTACGTGGACGAGCTCTACGACCGGATCATCGTGCAGCCGGTGGTGCGGATCTCCCGCTTCGCCTGGCGCATCATCGACGCCACGATCATCGACGGAGTCGTCAACGCAGTGGGGTACGTCGCTCGGGTGCTGGGGTGGGTGGTCACACTCGTCCAGACCGGGTCGCTCAACACGTATGCGCTGGTCCTCATGCTCGGGGTCCTTTGGATCCTGGGCTCGGTGATCTGGTAGGGGGCGATGGGCACGCTACTGACGCAGTTCGGCATGGACGGCTGGATCCTCCACGCGTTGATCTGGCTACCCCTCCTGGGGATGGCGGTCGTCCTGGCGCTCCCGGAAGAACGGGCCAAGACGGTGGCTTTCTGGTGGAGCCTCGCGGTGTTCGTCCTGAGCCTGGGACTCTGGTGGCTGTTCGATCCCGCTGGGCCCCGTATGCAGATGGTGAGCTCGAGGCCCTGGATCGAGATGTGGGGCATCCACTACTCGATCGGCATCGACGGGATCTCGCTGTTCATGATCCTGCTGACCACGCTCACGACTCCGATCGCCATCCTGGGGGCATTCAACTACATCGCGAAGCGGGAAAAGGCCTTCTATGCCCTGATGCTGCTGTTGGAGGTCGGCGTGATCGGCGTCTTCGCGGCGACCGATCTGTTCCTCTTCTACGTGTTCTTCGAGCTCACGCTGGTTCCCATGTACTTCATCGTGGGGGTGTGGGGTGGAGAGCGACGCATCTACGCGGCCATCAAGTTCTTCCTCTACACCGCGTTCGGGTCGCTCTTGATGTTGGTGGCCATCCTCTATCTGTCTTTCCGCGCGCGAGGCGTGCTCGGCGTTCCGAGCTTCAGCTACGACGCGTTTCTATCCCTTCCCCTGACGATGAGGGAACAGCTCTTCCTGTTCTCCGCCTTCGCGCTCGCCTTCGCCATCAAGGTGCCGGTCTTTCCGCTGCATACCTGGCTGCCGGACGCGCACGTGGAGGCGCCGACGCCGGGCTCGGTGGTGCTGGCGGCGGTGCTGCTCAAGATGGGCACGTACGGATTCGTGCGATTCCTGCTGCCGCTTTTTCCGGCGGCATCGCAGCATCCGACCGTGGTGACGATCATGCTGGTACTGGGAGTCATCGGCATCGTGTACGCCGCCTGGGTCGCGGCCGTTCAGCCGGACGCCAAGAAGCTGGTCGCCTATACGTCCGTTGCCCACATGGGGTTCGTGGTGATCGGGACCTTCGCCATGACCGTGAACGGCCTGCAGGGTGGCCTCTTGGTCATGATCTCCCACGGTGTGTCCACGGGAGCGCTGTTCCTCCTCCTGGGCATGCTCTACGAGCGCAGACACAGCCGCCAGATCGAGGATTTCGGCGGCCTGGGCCGGGTGGCGCCATGGTTCGCCACCGCATTCGTCATCACCGCTCTGGCCTCCATCGGACTTCCGGGCACCTCGGGGTTCGTCGGTGAGTTCCTGGCCCTGCTGGGGACCTTCGAGGCGCGCCCGGGGCTGGCCATCATCGCGTCGACCGGGGTCATCTTCGCCGCCTACTACATGCTGCCGATGGTCCAGCGGGTCTTCTTCAACCGCCTGGACAAGGACGAGAATCGGAAGGTCATGGACCTGTCCGGGCGCGAGCTCGCGGTGCTGGCGCCATTGCTGGCCCTGATGATCTGGATCGGCGTGCGCCCGACGCCCTTCCTGGAGCGAATGGAGCCGGCGGTCCAGGCCGTGATGGAGCGGCTCGCCGCTCAGCGCACCGCTGCAGCGGGAGGGTCGGACGGCTCAGGTCCGTCCGTCGTGGAGCTGGAGACGGACCAGGGGGAGAGCCTCCTCCTGGCGTGGGCCGGACAGCGGGAGAACTAAGGTGACCCTCGACTTCAGCAGGCAGCTCCACTACGTCTGGGCGCTCCTTCCGGAGATCGTCCTGTGCATCAGCGGGTTGGGGATCCTTCTGGCTGGTGCCCGACCCCCGCGTGGCGACACGCCGGTCGACGACGAGTGGCTGGGCTGGATCGCGCTGCTCGGAATCGGTCTGGCGGCGGCGGCCAACGGATGGCTGCACGGCATCGGTGAGGTGGGCAACTCCGCCATGGTGGCCACGGACGGAGTCCGCCTCTTTGCCAACTGGGTGCTCCTCCTGGGGACGGCCCTGGCCATCCTCATCTCCTTCGACTACGTCAGCCGTCAGCGGCTGCAGGCTGCCGAGTTCTACGGGCTGATGTTGTTTTCCGTGGTCGGCATGATGACCATGGCTGGGGCCCGGGACCTCATCCTGATGTTCATCGGGCTCGAGGTCATGTCGATCGCCGTCTACGTCTTGGCGGCGTTCAACCGCCGGGACCGCAAGTCGGCGGAGGCGGGTCTCAAGTACTTCCTGCTCGGTGCCTTCGCTTCCGGCTTCTTCCTCTACGGCGTCGCACTGACCTACGGCGCCACGGGGAGCACCAACATCGAGCACGTGGCCGAAGCGCTGGCGGCGGGAACGGCCAACCGGGGGCTCCTTACGCTGGGGGCGGTGCTCCTGACCATCGGCTTCGGATTCAAGGTCTCGCTGGTCCCGTTCCATATGTGGACCCCGGACGTCTACGAGGGCTCCCCGACGCCGGTGACCGCGTTCATGTCGGCCGGGGTCAAGGCCGCCGCGTTCGTTGCCTTCCTGCGTGTGTTCCTGGTCGCCTTCGCAGGGACAGCCGAGGCGTGGCACACCGTGCTCTGGTGGTTGGCCGCCATCACCATGGTCGGAGCCAATCTGATGGCGTTGGCCCAGAGCAACGTGAAACGCATGTTGGCGTACTCGAGCATCGCGCACGCCGGGTATCTGCTGGTCGCCATCGTCGCCTTGAACCAGACGGCGGCCGCGGCCCTGCTGTTCTACCTGCTCGTCTACACCGTGATGAACCTGGGGGCCTTCGCGGTCGTCATCGCCGTGTCCAACCATGGCGAGGAACGGCAGCGCATCGAGGACTACGCGGGCTTCGGGTGGCAGCAGCCCGGCCTGGCCGTGGCTCTGACGGTCTTCCTGCTGTCCTTGGCTGGCTTCCCGGGCACGGGGGGCTTCATGGCCAAGGTCTACCTGCTGCTGGGGGCCCGGGATGCGCAGCTGTGGACCCTGGCGGTACTCCTTGTCCTGACCACGATCGCGTCCTACTGGTACTACCTGCGTCTGGCCTGGACCATGTGGATGCGGGAGGGCCGGAGCCCGGAGAGTCATGCGGCCGTCTTCGCACCGTTGGCCATGCGGTTTGCCATGGTCGCCGGAGTGGTCCTGATCCTGCTGACCGGGCTGTTCCCCGAGTCGGCACTGAGCCTGGCCGGCCGGAGCGTCGCGGACCTGGGTGGTGGAGCGGCGACCCTCTTGGGGCTGGGCCACTAGAGTCCCCAGCACCGGGTACACGAGCCCCTCAGGGGAGCAGCCCCGGCCCGCTCCCGTGATTTCCGATGCCTACGAGCGAACCGAGCATGCCGTTTCCTGCACATATTTTCCGTCAGTACGACATCCGGGGCGTGGTGGGCAGCGACCTCCACGAGGGTGTCGCCCGTGCCGTCGGGCGCGCGTACGCGACCGAGCTGCGGGCCGAGATCGCGAAGCCGACCGTCGTGGTGGGTCAGGACAATCGGCCCAGCTCGCCTGGCCTGGCCGCAGCCCTGATCGAGGGCTTGCGCGCCAGCGGTGTCGATGTGGTCGACCTGTCGACCGTTCCGACACCGCTGGTCTACTGGGCGGAGAAGATGCTGGGCAGCGACGGCGCCCTTCAGGTCACGGGGTCGCACAACCCGGCGGAGTACAATGGGATCAAAATGACCGTCGGGGGACGGTCACTGTACGGGGATCGGATCCAGGGTCTGCGTAACCGGATCGAGCGGGAAGAGTACAGTCAGGGGGGCGGGGGATACCGCCAGGAAGCGATCATCGATCGCTACATCGACGACATTCGCGGCCGGATCCACCTGGCGCGGCCGGTACGGGTCGCGGTGGACTGCGGAAACGGTGCGGGCGCACTCCTGGCCGTGCAACTGTTGGAGGCGGTGGGAGCCGAAGTCACGCCCCTGTTCTGCGAGTCGGACGGCACATTTCCCAACCACCACCCGGACCCGACCGTCGACGAGTATCTGGTGGACCTGATCCGAACGGTACAGGATGGAGGATTGGAGCTCGGGATCGGCTTCGATGGTGACGCAGATCGGGTCGGGGCCATCGACGATCGCGGCCGTGTTGTTCGTGGAGACATCCTTCTCCTGCTCTTTGGACTGGACTTGCTGGAACGGAAGGGTCCGGGGCAGAAGCTCGTCTTCGACGTGAAATGCTCGCAGGTGCTGCCCGAGGTGTTCGAGGCCCACGGGGGAGAAGCGATCATGTGGAAGACCGGTCACTCGCTCATGAAGGAGAAGATGCGGGAGACCGGGGCGCCGATCGCGGGGGAGCTTTCGGGGCATATCTGTATCGCCGACGACTACCTCGGCTTCGACGATGCGCTCTACGATGCCTGCCGTCTCCTTCAGATCGTCTCGCATATGGACGGCCCGCTGTCGGGCGCCGTCGATGCGTTTCCACAGTATGTTTCGACTCCGGAGATCCGGATCGACGTGACGGAAGATGTGAAGTTCGGTTTGGTGGAGCGGGCCACCTCCCATTTCCGGGCGCGCTACGACGTAATCGACGTCGACGGAGTGCGCGTGCAGTTCGGAGATGGCTGGGGGCTGCTGCGCGCGTCCAATACGCAGCCTGTCCTGGTCGCGCGCTACGAGGCGCAGACCACCGAGCGCCTTGCCCAGATTCGTGCCGAGATCGAGGAATGGCTCCGTGATCAAGGGGTCGATGTCTGAGGGTGCTCGACGACGACTCCCTTCGGGCCGAACGCTTCTCTGGCTCCTCGCCGGCGTGGCAGGCGCCCTGGTCGTGTTACGCCTGTTGTCCGGCTTCTTGGTCGAAGTCCTCTGGTTCCGCAGCGTTGGCCAATCGGGCGTGCTGTGGACCCGCACGCTCTGGGAGCTGGCAGCGCGTCTGACGGTGACGGGCGTCGCCGCGCTCGCCGCTCTCGTCAACCTGCGGCAGGTCGCCGCGACCCTGGGAGCCATACGGATCCGGCGCCGCTTCGGCGACCTGGAGATCTCTGAACAGGTTCCCAGGCGCACCGTGCTGTTGGCATTGGCCGTGGTCTCCGTTCTGTTCGGTCTCTGGTTCGGTGCCGCGCTGCCCAGCGGTACGGGGATCGACGCGCTGCTGGCCGTGCGAGCACCGGCGTGGGGCCTCGTGGACCCGTTCTTCGGGAAGGATGTGGGGTTCTTCGTGTTTGCCCTGCCGCTCTTGCGGGGAGGGGTCGCGCTGGGGCTGGCACTCGCCTTCTTGCTGCTGGCGCTGTGTGTGGCGGGCTACGCAGCCACGGGCGCCCTGGCCGCAGACCGGGGCCGCATTCGAGTGGCGCCGGGCGCCACGCGTCACCTCTTGCTTCTGCTGGCGTCCTTCGTCGGGCTTCTGGCTCTTCGCTTCTGGTTCGAGCGCCATCACCTCCTCGTTGCGGGCTCGTCGCAGGTCCAGGGGATCTTCGGCTTCACCGACGCGCAGGCGCGAGGGCCGGCCCTGCAGGGGCTGGCCGGTATCGCGCTGCTGGCCGCGGTCGCAATCGGGTGGGCCGGTCTGCGGGATCGCGTGGCGGTTGCCGTCGGCGCGCTCGGAAGTCTTCTGGTCGCGTGGCTCCTGCTGGCGCAGGCCTATCCGTCCCTGATCCAACGCTTTCGGGTAGAGCCGAACGAACTGGCCGCCGAGAGCCCGTTCATCGAAACGAACCTGCGGTTCACCCGCGAGGCGTACGGTATTTCCGGCGTGCAGCGCAGCCAACTGGCGCCGGGACCGGCAGACGCAGAGACGTGGGCGGCTGCTGCGGAGCGCCTCGAGGGCCTACCCGTGTGGAGCCGGACCGCTCTCGCCAACACGTTTCAGCGCCGCGAGGCCCGTTTCGGGTACTACGACTTCGCTGTCGTGGCCATCGATCGCTATCCTGGTCCCGGCGGCACGGTCCCGACGGCCGTGTCCGTGCGCGAGATCGATGCCAGCCGCATTCCGGATCCAAACTGGCAGAACCTGCATCTGCGAGAGCGATTCGTTCGGGGCATGGGGGCCGTCGTGGCCCAGGCGTCCGGCGCTCCGGTGGACTTCGGTCCGCGCTTGCTGCTCTCCGGAATCCCCCCTCGTCCGGCTGCGCAGGCACCCGAGGCGTTGGCGCTCGACCGCTCGGCCATCTTCTTCGGCTCCCGACAACAGCCCTACGCAATCGTCACTCCCTCGGACAGCGCGTTTCTCGCACCCGATTCGACACGGGGCCTCGAGGCCATCGACTACCCGCGCGGCATCCAGCTACACTCGTGGCTGCGGACGCTGCTGCTGTCCTGGCGGTTCCGCGACGCAAACTTGCTGTTCGCCGGTGAAGTGGGAGACTCCAGCCGCTTCGTGTTTCGCCGCGAGGTGAGGGAAAGGGCCACCGCGATCGCGCCATTCCTGCGCTATCCGTCAGCGCCCGTGCCCGTGCTACACGAAGGGCGCGTCCTCTGGATGCTGGAAGGATACACGCAATCGCGGGAGTTTCCGCTGTCTCGCGCCTACGCTTTCGAGGAGCGGCGTCCTGTCCGCTACGTGCGCAACTCCGTGAAGGCGACCGTAGACGCCATCTCCGGGGAGGTGCGCTTCTATGTGGCCGACCCAGCCGATCCGATCATCGCGGCGTATCGGCGCGTGTTTCCGGATCTCTTCTCTTCGCTCGATGACATGCCGGACGGCTTGCGGGCACACCTGCGCTATCCGAGAGAGCTCCTGCAACTCCAGGCGCAGGTGCTGTACCGTTACCACCAGGAGACGCCGGCCCAGTTCCATGCCCAGCAGGACGTGTGGGCGGGTGCTCAACAACTGACCGAAGGCGCCGCGCCCACGCCGTATGTCCCCGAGTACGGTTGGTACCGGCTCCCGGGCGAGGAGCAGGAGGAGTTTCTCCTCACCACCGCGCTGGTTCCCACCGGCCGCCAGAACCTGGCGGCTCTTCTGGTGGCGCGCTCCGATCCCGGTGTCTACGGCGAGCTCCGACTCATCGAGACTCCGGTCGGCACCGAGGTGCCCGGTCCGGAGATGGTGGAGGCCCGGGTGGAGCAGGATCCCGTCATCTCCCAGCAGTTCTCGCTGTGGCGGCAGGGGGGCAGTCAGGTCTGGTTGGGTCACCTCCACATCGTGCCCGTAGCAGGTTCGCTTCTGTACGCTGAAGCGCTCTACCTGGCCGCCGAAGCAGGAGCCATCCCCGAGTTGCGGCGGTTTGTGGTCAGCGACGGGCAACGGGTGGCCATGGAGCCCACGCTTGCGGACGCCATCTCGGCGCTCTCAGGGCGTAGCTTGGCGGCCGCGGGTTCCGCCGGCCCGCCGGCCTCCGGGGAGCCGGCCGCGGAGGCGCGGATCCCCCAACGTGCCCTGGAGATCCTGGATGAGGCGGAGCGGCTGCTCCGCAGCGGGGACTACGCCGGCTTCGGGCAACAGATGCAGCGTCTGCGCGAGGTACTCCAGAGCGCCCGGGTGGGTGAGCCGCCCGGCCATTGATCGCCCTCCGGAGCGGACCTACCTTGGGGCGCCGATCGGCCGGGGGCGGCCGCAGGCGCGCCGCGCGGGTCCACCAACCTGCCAACCCGAGCTGATATGAACCTGCACGAGTACCAAGCCAAAGAGATCTTCGTCTCCGTCGGGATGCCTGTCCCTCCCGGAGGAGTCGCGACCACCTCCGACGAGGCCGAGGCGCTGGCCCGGCAGTTCGGTGGCAAGGTCGTCGTGAAGGCGCAGGTCCACTCTGGCGGGCGGGGCAAGGCCGGTGGTGTGAAGCTGGCCAAGACGCCTGCGGAGGCCCGTCAGCACGCCGAGGCGATCCTCGGGATGGAGATCAAGGGCCTCCCGGTCGAGAAGGTTCTGATCACGCCCGCCGAAGACATCGCCTCGGAGTCGTACGTGGGGCTACTCGTCGACCGTGCCTCCCAGGCTCCGATCTTCATGGTGTCGCGGGAAGGCGGGATGGACATCGAAGAGGTGGCGGCCACCAAGCCCGACGCCATCGTGCGTCTGTCGGTCGATCCCCGGTACGGACTCCTGGGGCATCAAGCGGAATGGTTGGCCCGGTCTCTGTACGATGATCCCGGCCACATCAAGCAGGCTGCGAAGATCATGCGACAGCTGTACCAGGCTTTCGTGAAGGTCGGCGCGAGCATGACCGAGATCAATCCGCTGATCACGACTCCGGCCGGTGAGCTCAAGGCCATCGACGCCAAGATGAGCATCGATGACAACGAGCTGTTCCGGAAGCCCGAGATCGCAGCCCTGCGCGACCTGAGCGCCGAACCGATCGCGGAGACGCGAGCGCGTGAAGCAGGCTTGTCCTTCGTGAAGCTGGACGGCAACGTGGGCTGCTGCGTCAATGGCGCCGGTCTGGCCATGGCGACCATGGACCTCGTGAAGTTCTATGGCGGCGAGCCGGCGAACTTCTTGGACATCGGTGGATCGTCCAACCCGGACAAAGTGGTGGCCGCGCTCGAGATCATCACCGCGGATCCGAACGTGAAGGTGATTCTCTTCAATATCTTCGGGGGCATCACCCGCACCGATGATGTAGCGCACGGCATCGTGACGGCCATGCAACGCACCAAGATCGATCAGCCCATCGTGATCCGGCTGACGGGCACCAATGAGAAGGAAGCACTGCGCATCCTCGAGGAGGCAGGCTTCAGCGCACACACGTCCATGGACTCGGTCGTCGAAGCGGCGGTCGAACTGGCGAACAGGTAGGCCGAGATGTCCATCTTCATCGACCAGAACACGCGCCTCGTTGTTCAGGGCATCACCGGCCGCGATGGCTCGTTCCACACGTCACAGATGATCGAATACGGCACCCAGGTGGTGGCCGGTGTGACGCCGGGGAAGGGAGGGCAGGTCTTCGAGGGGCCGAAGGGCGCGCGGGTCCCGATCTACCACGGCGTCAATGAGGCCGTACGTGAAGCCGGTGCCAACACCGCTGTGATCTACGTTCCGCCGGCCTTCGCCGCCGGCGCCATCATGGAGGCTGCGGACGCGGGCATCGAGTTCATCGTGGCGATCACCGAGGGGATTCCGGTGCTCGACATGACCCGAGCCCACGCCTACGCGAGGGACCGGGGCGCGCGCGTCCTCGGCCCCAACTGTCCGGGTCTGATCTCGCCAGGAAAGAGCAAGGTGGGGATCCTTCCCGCGCAGATCGTGACCCCGGGGCCGGTGGGCGTCGTTTCGCGTTCCGGAACGCTGACCTACGAAGCCGTCTTCCAGTTGACCGAGGCCGGCATCGGCCAGACGACCTGTGTGGGGATCGGCGGGGATCCGCTGATCGGAACGAACTTCGTCGACTGCCTGCAGGCCTTCGCCGACGACCCCGAGACCGAAGCGGTCGTGATGATCGGGGAGATCGGCGGCTCCGACGAGCAGGATGCAGCAGCCTTCGTGAAGGCGAACCTCGACATCCCCGTCGTCGGCTTCATCGCGGGCCAGACCGCCCCTCCCGGGCGGCGCATGGGGCACGCGGGCGCCATCATCTCAGGCTCCTCGGGGACGGCGGCGGAGAAGATGCAGGCCTTCGAAGAGAATGGGATTCCGGTGGCCAAGCGGCCGGCGGACATCGTGGGCCTGATCCGGGATGCGCTGGGGCGCTGACCCGTCGAGCGATGCCCACTCAACCGGGGCCACCACGCCTCGAGCCGTTCCGATGAAGCTGGCCGATCTGCTCGCGCCGGACCGCATCCGGCTGGACCTGCAGCCTGCCGACCTGGTCGGGGCGGTCCTGGAAGGGCTCAGCCAGCTGAGCGGACTCGCCAAGGACCTGCCCGAGCTTGCCGCTCGCGTCGTCGAGGGGGCCGCCGGTGCCGCCGTGCGCGTCAACGAGCAGGTCATCCTGGTCGCGGCGGTCGATGCGGTGAGGAACCCGGAGGCAGCGCTCGTCGTCGGCAGGGAACCGTTCGCGGCTCCCATCCCCGTCGACGACGCCGTAGCCCGGGCGGTGCTTCTGCTCTTCGTGCCCGGCTCGCTCAAGACGCTCAAGGTCCAGTGGTTCCCGGCGCTGAGTCGCGCGATCCGCGAGGGGGACACGACCGCGCGCTTGCTGAGCGCGCGTTCGCCGGAAGCGGTGCTCGCCATCGAGCCGCTCATGAGCACGCCGCTCCGCCGTCAGCTGTTGGTCGAGGACGTCATGGCGCCCCTCTCCTACCGCGTCTACCCGGAAACCCCCATGGCGGAGGTCGTCGATCTGATCGTGCGTCGCTCCGTTCCCGCCGTTCCGGTGGTGGGTGAGGCACACGAGCTTCTGGGGATGATCACGGCCGGTGACGCGCTGGCCGAGATGCTTCCGGACCGACTCGGCGGGGAAGACGACGAGACGCCGGAGCGGAAGGCCCGGACGGCGCGCGACGTCATGACCCGGACCGTCATGTGCGTCGGGGAAGGGCAGCAGCTTCTGGAAGCCGCCCACCTGATGGTGAAGCGCGGAGTGGAGCAACTTCCCGTGGTGCGGGAGGGCCAATTGGTTGGATTCGTAGGGCGCGATGCGCTGCTGAAGACCTTGAGCGAGCTGTAGGTTCGATCCGGCGAGGCCCGTCGCGCGTCGACGGCCACCGGCCTGTTCACCCGAACATGTTGAAATCGATGAGACACACGCTGGCCATCATCAAGCCCGATGCGGTCGCCGCCGGTCGGGCCGGGAAGATCCTCGCCCACCTCGAGGGCAAGGGGTTCACCGTGCGTTCCCTCCAGATGGTACGGTTGAGCCGCCGACAGGCGGAGGCGTTCTATGAGGTCCATCGCGAGCGTCCCTTCTACGGGGCCCTGGTGGAGTTCATGACCTCTGGGCCGGCCATCCCGATGGTCCTAGAGGCCGAGGGGGCCGTGGCGCGCCTGCGGGAGGCCATCGGGGCCACGGACCCGGCTGAGGCCGCGGAGGGGACTGTACGGAAGCTCTACGCGGAGTCCAAGGAGAGGAATGCCATCCACGCCTCGGACTCGGACGAAAACGCGGCCCGCGAGATCGCGTTCTTCTTCTCCGAGCGGGAGCGACTGGGCCTGGGCGGGTAGGGAGGCTCGGCGACGGCCTGCTGCCCTCTGCCGGAGCGGCCGGGCCGCCGCGGGTCCGCGCCGTCGCGGGCAGGCAGGGGAGGCCCGGTTTCGTTGACCGCCCCATGCCCACGGGCTACCTTTCTGGACTATGCTCCAGTTGGATCTGGCGGCACTGAGCCGGGCAGGAGCCCTGCCAGTGGTTGGTCGGCTCCCAGAGGACGGCCCTGAGTGGGGAGCCGACGCACCCCGCTTCGAGGGGCCGGTGTCCGTCGAGGGCCGGGCGCAAGCGCTGACCGAGGACGATGTACTGGTCCGGGTCACCGTCGAGGGGGCAGTGGTCGGGGAATGCTCGCGTTGCCTGGCGCCGGTCCAGGACCGCTTCCGCTATTCCTTCGATCTCTACTTCTCGTCGGTGGCGGATGAGGACGACGGTGAGGTGCGGCCGCTTCCGCCGGAGGCCGTGTCGTTGGATCTGGCTGCGCCGTTGCGGGAGGAGTTGCTCTTGGCGCTCCCCACGTACCGGTTGTGTCGTGAAGACTGTGCCGGGCTCTGCCCGAGTTGTGGAGCCAACCGAAACGAAAGTCCGTGCGGTTGCTCGACGGAGGAGATCGACCCTCGTTGGGCTGCGCTGCGGACGTTGAACGAGTGAGAAGAGATGGCAGTCCCCAAGAGGCGGACCTCGAAGCAGCGCAAGCGTAAGCGCCGGACCCACTACAAAGCGGAGGCGGTGACCATCTCCGCCTGCCCGAAGTGCGGGGACCCGAGGCGGCCCCACCATGTCTGTGGAACCTGCGGGTTCTATCGGGACGAGGCCGTTCTGAACGTCGAAGCCGACTGACACGGGCGCCGCTCCTGTGCGGATCGCCATCGATGCGATGGGCACCGACGGGGCGCCCGGCCCCGAGGTGGCCGGGGCTCTCCTGGCCCTCCGGGAGTTGCCTCCGCACATCACTCTGATCCTCGTCGGCGACGAGCCTGCGGTCCGGGCCGAATTGGCCCGCCACACCGAGGACCTCCCCCAGCGGCTGGAGTTCGTGTCCGCGGCGGATCGGATCCTGCCCGGCGAGCCGCCCGCCCAGGCCTTCCGGCGCAAGCCGGAATCGTCCATCGCGGTCGGTTTGCGCTTGCTCAAGGAGAAGCAGGCCGATGCCTTCATCTCCGCCGGCTCCACGGGCGCTGTCATGGCGGGGTCTCTGCTCACGCTGCGTCCGCTGCCCGGCGTTGACCGCCCGGCGATCGGGACCTTGCTCCCGACAGCCGACCGCCCCGTCCTGATGCTCGATGCGGGAGCCAATGTCGACTGCCGACCTTCGCACCTCGTGCAGTTCGCGCAACTCGGGCACATCTACGCGCAGGACCTGATGGGTGTCGAGCGGCCCCGGATCGGCCTCCTCAACATCGGTGAGGAGGAAGAGAAGGGGAACGAGGTGGCCGTCGAGGCACATCGCCTCCTCAAGGAGAGCGGGCTGAACTTCGTCG
This sequence comes from Gemmatimonadota bacterium, assembly GCA_041390105.1. Lineage (NCBI taxonomy): Bacteria > Pseudomonadati > Gemmatimonadota > Gemmatimonadota bacterium. The sequence goes on along the minus strand of JAWKQO010000001.1, from coordinate 683,262 downwards.
GCAACGTGGAGGGCAGCGACGTGATCCACGGGCGCTGCGAAGTCTGCGTCTGCGACGGATTCGTCGGAAACGTGCTCCTGAAGTTCTACGAGTCGGTGGCGGCGTTCATCGCCACGCTCCTCCGGCGTCAGGCCGAGGCCGTGCTCCAACACATCGAACTCGAGCCCGTCTTCCGCGTGCTGGACTATGCCGAGTACGGAGGTGCCCCCCTTCTCGGCGTCAACGGAGTATCGGTGATCTGCCACGGCCGCTCCCCGCCGAAGGCGATCCTCAACGCCATCAAGCTTGCGGTTCGGGCCGTGGAGACCGACATGGTGGGGGACATGGCACGCGAACTCTCCAATGGGGAGCCCTCCAAGGAGGCCTCGTGAAGAGCCCGACCCCCCTGGTGGCCATCACCGCCACCGGCCGGTTCCTCCCTGAGCGGGTGGTCACCAACGACGACCTGGCTCGGATGGTCGACACCTCGGATGAGTGGATCCGGGAGCGGACCGGAATCCGGGAGCGGCGTATCGCTCCGGAGACCATGCTGGCCGCCGAGATGGGGACGGAAGCCGCCCGGCAGGCGTTGGATCGCGCCGGCTTGACCGCGGGCGAGGTGGACATGCTGGTCGTGACCACCGCGACCCCCGACCGCTGGCTTCCCTCCACCGCGTGCGACATCCAGGCACTGCTCGGCGCGACCAATGCGTTTGCATATGACTTGAGCGCGGCCTGCACCGGTTTCCTCTACGGCTTGTCCATGGCGGAAGGGTACCTCGCCGCCGGTCGAGGTGAGGTGGCGTTGGTGGTTTCGGCGGAGAAGATGAGCGCGATCGTGGATTGGACGGACCGCTCGACGTGCGTGCTCTTCGGGGACGGGGCGGGTGCCGCGGTGCTGCGCAAGTCGGACGGAACGCGCGGGATCCTGGCCAGCCACTTCGGATCGGATGGCGCGCTCGCAGAGCTCCTGTACCGCCCCGCCGGCGGCGTGAAGCTGGCGATCGACACGGACGCATTGGATCGCCGCGACCACCTGCTGAAGATGCATGGCCGGGAGGTCTTCAAGAACGCGGTGCGCAACATGGCGGAGGCCTCGGACATCACGCTGCAGAAGGCCGGACTCACGCCAGCGGATGTGGATCTGATGGTGCCACACCAGGCGAACATCCGCATCATCGAGGCGACTGCGAAGTACGCGGGCATCCCCATGGAGAAGGTGTTCGTCAACGTGGACCGCTACGGCAACATGAGTTCCGCGACGGTGCCGATAGCGCTCGATGAAGCTCTGGAGCAGGGCCGCATCGGACCGGGCGCCAACATCTTGAGCGCAGCATTCGGCGCCGGCTTGACCTGGGGCGCCATGGCTCTGCGCTGGTAGTCCCATGTCGCTTGCGGTGGTGTTTCCGGGACAAGGCTCCCAATTCGTGGGCATGGGTGCCGATCTGGTGCAGCGCTTCGCAGAGGCGCGGCGCACGTTCGAAGAGGCCGATGCCGAATTGGGTTTCGCGCTGTCCCGCCTGGCCTTTGCAGGACCCGCAGAGGAACTGACCGCGACCCGCAACGCGCAGCCCGCGATCCTCGTGCACTCGGTCGCGGTACTCCGGGTCCTGGGGGAGCGCCTGGGTCCCGTGGGATCGACGGCAGGGCACTCGCTCGGCGAGTTCTCTGCCCACGTGTGCGCCGGGACGCTGAGCTTCGTCGACGCGCTCACCGCCGTGCACGTGCGGGGCAGCCTCATGTATGAGGCGGGTCTCGCGCGTCCAGGGGGGATGGCCGCGGTCCTCGGACTGGATGACGCCGCCCTCGTCGCGGTCTGTGACGAGGTCTCCACGCCCGACTCCGTCGTTGTCCCTGCCAACTTCAACAGTGCGGGTCAGGTCGTGGTGAGCGGTGATCGGGACGCAGTGGAACGGGCCATGGCCCCGCTGCAGCAGGCAGGCGCCAAACGGGTCGTGCCGCTCCAGGTCTCGGGAGCCTTCCATTCCCCGCTCATGGTGCCCGCCCAGGAGGGGCTTCGCCGCCACCTGGAGGGGCTGGACTTCCACGACCCCCGCGTACCGGTCTTCTCCAACGTCACCGCAGCGCCGGTCCAGGGCGGAGCGGATGCCCGCGCCCGTCTGGTGGAGCAGCTCACCGCGCCCGTACGTTGGGCCGAGTCGGTTGCGGCCCAGGTCGCTCACGGTGCGGACCGCTTCCTGGAACTCGGCCCCGGCTCGGTCCTCACGGGCCTGGGTCGGCGCAACGCGAAGGGAGTGCCGGCCCGGGCCGTCGGCACGGCAGCCGAGCTCGAGGAGTTCCTCCGGGAGGAGACGGGATGAGCGAGGAGTTGGCAGGCACCGTCGCGCTGGTGACGGGCGGCTCTCGTGGGATTGGACGAGCCATCGCCGAGGCCTTGGCCCATGCCGGTGCCCGGGTGGCCGTGGTCGCCCGCGACGAGGAGAGAGCGCGCGCGGTGGCCGCCAGCCTACCGGGGGGCGGACATCAGGGCTTCGCTTGCGACGTCGCCGACGAAGGTCAGAGCAAGGGTGTGGTGGCGAGCGTCCAAGAGGCGCTGGGCGACATCGGAATTCTGGTCAACAATGCCGGCGTGACGCGGGACAATCTCGTCATGCGAATCGACGACGAGGCCTGGGATCAGGTGCTCGATACGAACCTGAAAGGTGCCTTCCACATGATTCGCGCGGTCAGCCGCGGGATGATGAAGCGGAAGGCGGGCGTGATCATCAATATCTCGTCGGTGGTGGGGATCATGGGCAACGCCGGCCAGGCCAACTACGCGGCATCCAAGGCGGGGTTGCTCGGTCTGACCAAGAGCGTAGCCAAGGAACTGGCCTCGCGAGGCATCCGCTGCAACGCGGTGGCCCCTGGGTACATCTCCACGGACATGACGGCAGAGCTCGGTGCGGAGGCCGCGGAGGCGCTCCGGGCCCGGATCCCCCTGGGACGGCTCGGGGAACCCCGTGACGTAGCCGGGTTAGTGCGCTTCCTGGCCGGACCGGAGGCTCATTACATTACCGGCCAGGTGATCGCCGTGGACGGCGGAATGGTGATGTAGCACAGCGTTGGGCCTCTCCTCGGGGCGGCCTGAAATCCTCAGAAACGAAAGGTGGAAGCATGGCGGACAGCGTGGAGTCGAAGGTCAGAGAGATCATCGTGAACGAGCTCGGTGTCGAGGCGGAGAAGGTGTCCCGCAACGCCTCGTTCGTCGAGGATCTCGGTGCGGACTCCCTCGACACGGTCGAGCTCGTCATGGCGTTCGAGGAGGAGTTCGGCATCGACATCCCCGACGAAGACGCGGAGCAGATGCGCACCGTCGGCGATGCGATCGACTACCTCGAGAAGAACGCGACCAGCGCCGATTGAGCGGGCGGCGCTGAAGCCTCTATGAACCAGGCGCGCAAGCGGGTCGTCATCACCGGGATCGGAGTCGTGACTCCCGTCGGTGTCGGGATGGAGCAGACGTGGACCGCACTCATCGCAGGGCGGAGCGGCGGCGGACCCATCACGCACTTCGAGGCGACCGAAGATTACCCCACTCGCATCGCGTGTGAGGTCAAGGACTTCGACGCGTCGGGCGTCCTCGATGCCAAAGAGGCGCGGCGCTACGACCGCTTCGCGCAGTTCGCGCTGGTCGCCACCCAGGAGGCCATGGGCAACGCGGGCCTGGAAGGGCCTCCGCCCGGAACCGACCCGTCGCGTTTTGGGGTCATCTACGGCAGCGGCATCGGAGGGATCCAGACCTTCGAGGAGCAGTGCCGCACGCTGATCGAACGAGGCCCCAAGCGCGTAAGCCCGTTCTTCGTGCCGATGTTCATCCCGGACATCGCTGCCGGGCTCATCTCCATCCGCTGGGGCCTCAAGGGCACCAACTATGCGACGGTGTCTGCGTGCGCGTCCTCCGCGCATGCCATCGGCGAGGCGACGCGCACCATCCAGCGAGGCGATGCGGATGCAATGGTCGCTGGTGGTACCGAGGCGACCATCACCCCGTTGACGATCGCCGGATTCGCCGCCATGAAGGCGATGTCCACGCGCAACGACGATCCTACCACGGCCAGCCGGCCTTTCTGCGGGGAGCGCGACGGCTTCGTCATCGGCGAGGGAGCGGGTACCGTCGTCCTGGAGTCGCTCGAGCACGCAGAGGCCCGAGGGGCGCAGGTGCTGGCGGAAATCGTCGGCTATGGCGCTTCGGCAGATGCCTACCACATCACCAGCCCGGCGCCCGAGCATGCCGGGGCCCAGGTGGCGATGAGCGGTGCGCTGAAGGATGCACAGCTGTCTCCCGAGGACGTCGACTACATCAACGCGCACGGGACGTCCACCCAGCTGAACGATGCTCGGGAGACCGAGGCGATCAAGGCCGTCTTCGGGGAACACGCCTACCGGCTGGTCGCGAGCTCCACCAAGTCGATGACCGGCCACCTCCTGGGTGCGGCCGGCGGCCTGGAGGCGGCCGTCTGTGTGCAGGTCTGTCGCACGGGCATCGTTCCACCCACGATCAACTGCACGAGTCGCGACCCCGAGTGTGACCTGGACTACGCCCACGGCGGTGCCATCGAACGCGATGTGCGCGTGGTTCTCTCGAACTCGTTCGGGTTCGGTGGGCACAACGTCTGTCTGGCCCTCCGGCGCTGGGACGCCTAGGCGGCAGCAGCACGTATGAGGATCGGCTTCGGATACGATTCACACCGTTTCGACGCCGCACGTCCGCTGATTCTCGGCGGCGTCCGCATCGAAGGCGCGCCGGGTCTGGCGGGCCATTCCGACGGGGATGCCATTGCCCATGCAGTGACGGATGCCCTCCTGGGTGCCACTGCGCTCGGGGACATCGGACGGCACTTCCCGCCCTCGGATTCACGCTGGAAGGACGCGGACTCGATCGACCTCCTGCGGCGCGCGGTGGCACTTCTGAAGGCGGAAGGCTACGCGATCGGCAATGTCGACGTGACGGTTGTCACAGAGCGCGTGCGGATCGCACCGCATGCGTTGTCCATGCGTGAAGCGCTGGCCGCCGCGCTCGACATACCGGTGTCCGCGGTTTCCGTGAAGGGCAAGACGAACGAAGGGATGGGCTGGACCGGGGAAGGCGTAGGCCTGGCGGCGTACGCGGTCGCCTTGGTTCGTACGACATGACCGAGATCGCGGCGCTCTTCGGGCTGACGTCGGAGCCCGGCGTCGCGACGATCTACCTGCTCCTCGCGCTGGGCGCGGCGGTGGAGAACGTGGTGCCGCCGGTTCCCGCCGATACCTTTGTCGTCCTCGGAGGGGTGCTGGCGTCACGCGGGATCTTGAAAGCCGAGTGGGTCTTCGCGCTCACATGGGCCGCGAATCTCACGTCTGCGGCGGCTGTTTACGGCCTCGGAAGGCGGTACGGCGAGCGGTTCTTCTCGGGCCGGGTCGGTGCGTGGCTGCTGTCTCCCGACCAGCTTCATCACGTCCACCGCTTCTTCGGCCGTTGGGGCGTACCGGCGCTGCTGCTCACGCGCTTTCTTCCCGGTCTTCGGGCGGTCGTCCCGGCCTTCGCGGGCGTGAGCCGCCTACGCGCAACCATCGTGCTCCCGGCCCTTGGCATCGCATCCGCCGCTTGGTACGGCGGACTCGTCTGGGTCGGGACCGTGGCGGGCGACAACCTACCGGCATTTCTCGAGGCGCTCGGCAAGGTCAACCGCGGACTCCTGATCGTGGCCCTTCTCGTGTTCGTCGTGGGGGTGCTTTGGTGGCGTCGGTCGAGGGGCAGCCCGGCCGAACGGGGCGACGGTGACCCAGGTGCCTGAATCGTCAGCCGCCTATCATCTGAAGGCCTACGACGAGTACCTCCGTTTCGAGCGAGGCCTCTCCGAGCGCACGGTGCAAGCCTACGAGGGCGACGTGCACCGGCTCACGACCTGGCTCGCCGAGCAGGGCGTGAAGAGCGCCCCGGCCGTGGACTCCAGCCGCCTGAGCAGGTTCATGATCGCGCTCAAGGACGAAGGGCTGGAGCCTACCTCCATTCGACGCATCCAATCCTCGCTCCGCTCCTACTTCGGCTTTCTCACGGCCGAGGGCTACCTCGATGCCGATCCCACCGAACGGCTGGAGGCTCCACGGGCGTGGCGGCGCTTGCCTCGCGTGTTGGCAGTGGACGAGGTCGTGCAGCTTCTGGAAGCCGGAGACCTGGACCACCCCCTGTACTGGCGTGATCGGGCCATTCTGGAGGTGCTCTACGGTGGCGGGCTGCGCGTGTCGGAAGTGACTTCCCTGAAGATCAGCGACGTAGACCTCGAGGAGGGCGTGTGCCTCGTCTTCGGTAAGGGCGCCAAGGAGCGCATCGTCCCCATCGGAAGGCCTGCCCAGCGCGCGGTGGAGCGCTACCTGAGAGACGTGCGCCCCTTACTCGATCGGGGTCGGGGTGAGGGAGTGGTGTTCCTGAGCCAGAAGGGACGTCCGCTATCGCGCATGACGGTCTGGACCCTGGTGCAAACGCACGCGCAGCGAGCGGGTCTCACCAAGAAGGTCTCTCCCCACACGTTGCGGCATTCATTCGCGACGCACCTTCTGGAGGGCGGGGCGGACCTGGCGGCCGTTCAAGAACTCCTCGGACATGCGGACATCTCCACCACCCAGATCTACACCCATGTGGATCGGGCCTACCTCCGGGACGTCCACCGTGCGTACCACCCGCGCAACCAGGAGTAGCGCCAACCAGGAGTAGCGCTGGGCCGTAGCGCCCCGAACGTGGGACGCGCCGCGAGTGCTGGGCTTCCCTAGTGCTGCAGGGCCCCCGTGCGTGAGCTGGAGGGCGCCCCCGCACGCGCCATGGCTTCGGAGAAGAGCTGTCGCTGGCTGCTGACCCCCTGGAGCAGTTCGACCGCGGCGGTAAGCACCGGATCGCGCTCCATGCGGACTTCCATCGAGAGGCCCAGCGCGTCCGCTCGCTCGGCCGCCGCCACCCGGCTGCGCCAGTACAGGTATTCGCGGACGCCGGTCTCGTTCAGAGCCGCGGTGGGGAGGCCTTCGGCGACCAACCCGTCGACGAACTCATCGAATTCGGCACGGGCCACCTCCGGCCGCTGGCTCTCCGAAAGGCTGCGGCGCGCGACGCGCAACGCGAACTCGGCGATGCGCAGGTTCAGGGGCACGCCCTCCTGCGCTGCCGCGGTGAAGAGCTCGCGCTCGGCCAACGTCAGCGTATCGTCCCGCACCTCGAGATCGGGGGAGACGCCGCCACCGGCCTTGATCTGGCGGCCCAGTGCCGTGGCCACCAACGGGATGGAGTCGAGGTCCTGCGGCTGCAGGTGCCCCTCTCGATCCCGCGGACGGTGCAGGGAGCGACCAAGGGGGGTGTACCACTCCCCCGTGGTCAAGCGAATGACCCTCCCGGCGGGAAGGGGGAGCAGAGTCTGAACCACGCCTTTGCCGAAGGTACGGTTGCCGATGATCAGGGCCCGGTCGTGGTCCTGCCAGGCACCGGCAACGATCTCGGCGGCCGAGGCGGTGTTCTCATCCACCAACACGACCATCGGCATGTTCGGTAGCAGACTGGGGCGGCTGTCATCGTAGCTCTCCTCGGCGCGCTCACCGTTGCGCCCCACGGCGCGGCTACGGACGCTGGCCAGCTTCTGACCCGGCGAGAGTAGGAGGTCCGAGATCCAGAGGGATTCGTCCAGGTATCCGCCGAGGTTGCGGCGTAGGTCGAGGATGATGCCCTTGGCGCCGCTCAACTGGGCCAGAGCAGCGCCGATTTCCGCGGCCGACCCACGGGCCACCCTATCGAGGAGGATGTAGCCGATGGAGTCGTGCACGAAACCCGAATGCACCGCCTCGACGTGCACGGTGCCACGCGTGATGGTGAAGGGAATGGGCTGGCCCGCTCCCTCGCGTTGGATCTCGATGTCCACAGGAGTGCCCGGGCGTCCGCGAATCCGGTCCGAGACGTCCGATGTGCTCCATCCCTCTGTGCTCTCACCGTTGACCGTGACGATGCGGTCTCCCACGAGCAGGCCGACATCGTCGGCCGGCGTGCCCTTGAAGACGATGGTCACGGCGATGGTGTTCTCGAGCCCGGAGATCTGTACGCCGATGCCGGCGTAGTCCCCGGTGGTCTCTTCCTGGAATTGCGCCAGCTCATCCGGCGTGAAGACGGTGGCGTAGGGGTCGTCGATCTTCTCGATCAGCCCCTGGATGGCGCGCTCCCACAGGGCGGAGTCTCCGAGAGACTGGATGTAGTAGTCTCGGATGGTCTCGAACGTCTGTTGGAAGACCTGGGCCTCCTCCCCGGAGGCGGCGGGCCTGGGCCGGGAGCGGGTCGACACCCGGTCCTGCTGCTGGCCAACGGCGGCCTGTGGGAGGATCAGGATACCCAGAAGGGCAGCGGTCGCTATCTTACCGGCCATGCGTCGACTCGCGGGTTGAAGCCACGTTGTCGGTGAAACCCCGGGGCGCCGAGAGTTGTTTCCGCGCGCCCCCGACCGCACCGGCCCGTCTCCGCGCAAGAACCGAGCCCTGAGAGGAAGGGACGTCGTGGAAGGTCACAGGGGAGCAGCCACCCTACGCCTCGCGCTGGCGCAATTCAAGCCCGCCAAGGCGGAGGTCGAGGCCAATCTCGATCGGATTCGGGAGCGGATCTCCGAGTCCAGCGATGCCGTCGACCTCCTGGTTTTCCCGGAGTGCGCACTCAGTGGGTACTTCCTGGAGGGCGGAGTCGCCGAGGTGGCGTTGTCGAGCGAGGCGTTGGCCGAGCGGCTGGGAAGGCCACCCGTGGGCGCCCCGGACGTGGTCGTGGGCTTCTACGAGCGCTGGCGCCATCGGCTCTACAATGCCGTGGCCCATTTCACCCCGGTGGGTGATCGCTGGCAGATCGTGCATGTCCACCGGAAGATGTTCCTGCCGACCTACGGCGTGTTCGACGAGGACCGCTTCGTCGAGGCGGGGGCGGCGCTGACGGCGTATTCGTCTCGCTTCGGCCGCATGGGCCTGCTGATCTGTGAGGAGGCGTGGCATTCGTTGCCCGGTGCGGTCCTGGCCGTGGGGGGGGCCGAGCTGATCCTCATCGTCAGCGCCTCCCCGGCACGTGACTTCGGGGCCGGATCCGGGCGCCCCGGGAATCTGGAGCGCTGGGAGGCTCTGGCCCCGGCCCTGGCCGCCGAGCATGGCGTGTTCGTGGCAGTGGCCCAGCTCGTCGGCTCGGAGGGCGGGAAGTTCTTCGCCGGGGGCTCATTGGTGATCGGCCCCGACGGCGTGGTGCTGGAGCGCGGACCGCTCATGGAGGAGGGCTTGGTGCGGGCGGACCTGGATGGCTCCGCCATCGACCGGGTCCGCTTCGACGCGCCGCTCCTGGGGGATCTGGAGCGGGCGCTGCCTCACCTGCAGCGCTCGTTGGAGCGCGCCTTCCGGGAGGGAGCGGCAGAGGGCGCCCCGGCCCTCGCGATACGGCTACAGGGCGGTGGGGTGCGCGCCAGCGGCGCGCCCGACCCCGCGGACGCCTCGATGCTCGACCTCGACCTGGATCTGGTCGAACACACGTTGGTGGAGTTCATCCGGGACGAGGTCGTGCGCCGCAGGGGCTTCGAGCGGGTCGTGGTAGGGGTTTCCGGGGGCGTGGACTCGGCCGTCTCGCTCTTTCTGGCGGCGCGGGCCCTGGGCGCGGAGAACGTGCACGGCTTCCGGCTTCCGTACCGCACCTCGAGCCAAGACTCCCTCGATCATGCCCGCTTGGCGCTGGAGGCGGTGGGGGCCCCGGAGCGGACCATCGAGATCACCGGACCCGTCGATGCCTACATCGAGGCGTTCGAGCCGGAGATCTCGCCACTGCGCAGAGGAAACGTCTGCGCGCGCCTCCGGGCGGTCACGCTGTTCGACCAGTCCGCCAAGCTCGGTGCGCTTCCGCTCGGTACCGGGAACAAGAGCGAACGCTTGCTGGGATACTACACATGGCACGCGGACGATTCGCCGCCCATCAATCCGCTCGGTGATCTGTTCAAGACACAGGTCTGGGCGCTCGCTCGCCACCTCGGTGTGCCGGGCGTGATCGTGGACAAGCCAGCCAGCGCGGACCTGGTCATCGGCGTGCACGACGAGGACGAGCTCGGCGTCGCCTATCCGGAGGCGGATCGAATCCTCTTCTGGCTGTTGAAGGGCTACACCGAGGAGGAATTGGTGCGGGCCGGCTTCCACGCTGGAGCCGTCTCGCTGGTCGTGCGTCGGCTCGATGGCACCCATTGGAAGAGAGAGCTGCCCACTGTGGCGGTGCTCTCGAGTAGCGCCATCGGGGAGTTCTATCTTCGGCCCGTGGACTATTAGGGGCAGTCCGCAAGAGTGGGGCACCGGCGCGCAGGGGACACGCACGCCTGTGCGAGGCGGACCTGCGATGGTCGGCGGAGTGATGCTGCGAGCGGCGTCAGATCCAGCTCGAAAGCCGACGCCGGAGTGTCTCGACTGCGGGAAGGGGAGTGAGTTCCCCGTCGATGATGTCGGCCAGCTCCTCCTCGGTGCGCCAGTGCGCCTCCAACTCGGCGAGCTCCAGCTCCAACAGGCGTTGCTCCGCTGCGTCATTGGCGGCGATCTCGAGCGCGATGGCGCCGGTCCGACGCAGGTCGCCGAGCCGGCGGCCCTCGTGGCCCAGTACGATCCGCTTGAGATCGGCGGCCGACCCCGCCTCGGAGATGAGCCGGGCGGCCGAACGCACCCTCCCTTCCGAAGCGCCTGAGAAGTGGTGGTAGGCGAGCACCCGTTGCGCGGTCCGCTCTGCTTCTCTCCCCGAGAGATGGAAGCCCCCGCCCCGGAGACTGCGGCAGCGTGGACAGCGCTGGCGAAGGGTGAGCGACCCCGAGTCGCCTGCGGAGGGACCGAGAATCAACCCCTCGCGCTCGGCGAATCCGACCTTGTCGAAGAGGAAGCCACACTCGGAGCAGGCCTGCCGGCCCCGCCAGGCAGCTCCTCCAAACCGCAGCCAACGCGCGCTCTTGAGTACGCCCTCCGGCGCGTGTTCCCAAAGCATCCAGGCGCCCATCCATCCCATCCCGCCCCAGATGCCCCCGACCAGGAGTGCACCGACGCCGAACGACGCCCCGACACTGATGCGCCGGTAGCTGCGTCGGCGCTCCAGGAGCTGACGTCCGTAACGCCACCACGCTTCCTCCGTGAGGTTGGCCCGTCCCACGCGCACGATTTCCAAAGGACCGGCCTTGAGCAGCGCGATGTTGTCGGTCTGGGAAAGAAGCCGGGCGCGGTCCGTCGTGAGCCGGTCCAGCTCCTCCAGCGCCTCCCAACGTTCCTCGATGGGGGCCAGGCTCCACCGCTTGCAGCTGCGGCAGATGGTCCAGAGGCGACCCCGAGCCGGATCGAAGGCGACACGCAAGCCTGAGCGGAAATGCTCGAGGACGTCATTGTCCTCGAAGGGAGCGGCGCAGATCAGGCAGCGGGTGAACAACGTGACGGTCCGTTGGGTTCCGGGGTCTCCGGCGCGTTCCCGAGCGCCGGGAGGGTACCCACATTCTAACTACGGCGAGCGCCAGGGGTTTCTTCGGGGTCCCAGGGGGGGCACGGCGACGCGCGCGCCATCCGTTCCTGGCGCGGGGTGTTGCCGCCCCACGGACCCTCGCGGTACCTTGACGGGCGTGCATGTCACCGGGCGCGCTTCCGCACTCGGCGCGCGAGGCGCCGCGTGAGCGATCAGGTGCTGGGGATCATCCCGGCGCGGATCGCGTCGACCCGCCTCCCCCAAAAACCCCTGCATCGCATCGCGGGCCGCCCTCTTCTCGAGTGGGTGTGGCGTCGCGTCCGCGCGATCGACCTCCTCGATACCCTGGTGATCGCCACTGATTCCGACGAGGTCGCGAGTGTGGCCCGCGACTTCGGGGCGGACGTGGTGCTCACGTCTGCTGACCATCCCTCCGGCACCGACCGCGTGGCCGAAGTGGCGTTCTCCGCTCCTTTCGCGGATCACGAGATCATCGTGAACGTGCAGGGGGACGAGCCACTCCTCTCCTCGCTGGCGTTGCAAGGCGCGCTGGATTGTGTTCACGGTGGAGGATGGGACATCGGCACCTGCGCCACGCCGCTCCAGGACCAGGCGGAATGGCGAGATCCCTCGGTGGTCAAGGTGGTGACGGGGGCGCGAGGCCGAGCGCTCTACTTCTCCCGGGCGCCCATCCCTCATCCGCGTGAAGGCGAGCCCCGCTTCGGGATCGAGGGGCCGTGGCTGAGACACGTCGGCCTCTATGTCTACCGCAGGGGGGCGCTCCGGTCCTGGGTGGATCTCGAGCCCTCCCGGCTGGAGCGCGTCGAGCTGCTCGAGCAGCTGCGCCCACTGGAGGCGGGGTTGGGGATCGGGGTGGCCGTGGTGCCCGAGGCCGAGGGGGGCGTCGATACCTTGGACGATGCGCGTCGGGTCGAGGCCCGGCTGATCGAGTGGGAACGGAGCGGTTATGTTTAGCGAGTCCCCGAACGGACTGTGGATCGAGGCGAGATGAGCGACACGAATCGGACGACCAAGTACATCTTCGTCACGGGCGGCGTGGTGTCGTCGCTGGGGAAGGGGATCGCTGCGGCCTCCTTGGGCCTGATCCTGAAGGAGCGGGGCCTCAAGGTCACGCTGCAGAAGTTCGATCCCTACATCAACGTGGATCCGGGCACGCTGTCCCCCTTCCAGCACGGGGAGGTCTTCGTCACCGACGACGGAGCCGAGACGGACCTGGACCTGGGCCACTACGAGCGCTTCCTGGACCAGTCGCTGTCGCAGGCGAACAACATCACGACGGGGCGCATCTACCAGACCGTGATCACCAAGGAGCGCCGCGGTGACTACCTCGGCTCCACGGTACAGGTGATTCCCCACATCACGGACGAGATCAAGCGCGCCGTGCGCCGGCTTTCTGTCGACCACGATGTGGTGATCACCGAGATCGGAGGCACGGTCGGCGACATCGAGTCCTTGCCTTTCCTCGAGGCCATTCGGCAGTTCCGTCAGGATGTCGGTCGGGACAACGTCATCTTCATCCATTTGACGCTGGTCCCCTATATCGCGGCAGCTGGAGAGTTGAAGACCAAGCCGACCCAGCACTCCGTGCGCGAGCTGATGCAGATCGGGATCCAGCCGGACGTTCTGATCTGTCGGACGGAGCATCCGCTGGACGCGGATATCCGCCGGAAGATCGCCCTCTTCACGAACGTCGAGCCGGACGCGGTCATCGAAGCCCAGGATGTGGAGAGCATCTATCAGGTGCCGCTGGAGCTGCGCGAGCAGCGCCTGGACGATGTCGTCTTGCGGCGCTTCGGGCTCGATCTGCCGCCGCCGGACCTGGCTCCCTGGACCTCCATGGTGGAGACGTCGATGCACCCCCACCGCGGAGCCGTCCGAATCGCCGTGGTGGGCAAATACACGTCGCTGGTCGACTCCTACAAGTCCGTGCAACAAGCCTTGCTGCACGGTGGGATCGCCAACGATGTGGGCGTGGAGATCGACTGGCTGTCCAGTGAGGCCTTCGATGAGTCGTCCGCTGCGTCCCGCCTGGCTCCCTACGATGGACTCTTGATTCCAGGGGGCTTCGGGCCGCGTGGCGTGGAGGGCATGGTGGCAGCCATCCGTCACGCGCGCGAGAGCGGTCTGCCGTTCTTCGGAATCTGTCTGGGCCTGCAGTGCGCCGTCATCGAGTTCGCTCGCAACGTCTGTGGCCTGGTGGAATCGCACTCTCTCGAGTTTGCGGAGGACTCGCCCCATCCGGTGATCTGCCTCATGGATTCCCAGCAGAATGTCACGCGCAAAGGCGGCACCATGCGCCTGGGCGCCTACCGGGCAGATCTGGAACCTGGCTCGCTGGCGGCGCGGATCTACGGTCAATCGTCGATCAGCGAACGGCACCGGCATCGCTTCGAGGTCAACAACGACTATCGCGCGCTCCTGGAACAACACGGCCTCAAGGTGAGCGGCGTCTGGCCCGACGGCGGTCTGGTCGAGATCATCGAGCTGCCGCAGCATCCGTGGTTCCTGGCGGGCCAGTTCCATCCGGAGTTGAAGAGCCGACCGATGCGGCCCCATCCGCTGTTCGCGTCCTTCATTGCGGCGGCCGTGCGGCGGCGGGACGGAATCCAGCCGGGCCCCAGGACGGTTGAGGGAACTGTGGAGGAGCCGAAGGGCAGGGGTGCCCCCGTCGACGCCCCGGTCCTCTGAGGCCTGGAAGATCGCTCGATGTTCGATCGCTTCTTCCTCATCGCGGGTCCGTGCGTCCTCGAGGACGACGCCCTGAACCAGACGGTCGGCGAAGCGCTGGCCCGCTTGGCGGCAGACCTGGATCTTCCCGTCATCTTCAAGGCCTCCTTCGACAAGGCCAATCGGTCCAGGCTCCAGGCGGCCCGCGGGCCCGGCCTGGACGCGGGGCTGGAGGCCCTGGCTCGCGTCCGCTCCTCGACCGGCCTACCCCTGCTGACCGACATCCACGCATCGGAGCAGGCCGGCCCCGCCGCCGAGGTGGTGCAGGTGCTGCAGATCCCGGCGTTCTTGTGCCGCCAGACGGACCTCCTGGTCGCGGCCGGGCGCACGGGGGCGGCCGTGAACATCAAGAAGGGCCAGTGGATGGAGCCGGAGGAAATGGCCGGGGCCGTCGACAAGGCGCGGTCCGCCGGCGCGGGTCCTCTCGCGGTGACGGAGCGGGGCACGTTCTTCGGCTACGGGGACCTCGTGGTGGACATGAGGAGCTTTCGTCGGCTGCGGGGCGCCACGGGCGTGCCCGCGGTCTTCGACGGCACCCACTCGGTTCAGCGCCCCGGGCGGGGAGGTGGGCGGAGCGGGGGTGACCCGGAGTTCATCCCGGCACTGGTACAGGCCGCGGTGGCCGCCGGGTGCGACGGTCTGTTCCTGGAGACGCACCCGGACCCGGCCCGAGCGCCGTCGGACGCCACGAACATGTTGCCGCTCGACTCGCTGCGCGCGCTGATCGAGCGGGTGCTGGAACTGCGATCGGTCCTTTCAGGGTCCGGCACCGCGTGACCCCGCCCCTGAGCGGCACGCCGCGCGTGCCGCCTCCGGTCGCGTCCGAGCGCGCGGCTCGCGTCCAGCTGGTGGTCTTCGACGTGGACGGCGTGCTGACGGATGGGGCCATCTATGTCGGCATGGGGCAAGACAATAAGCCTGTTGAGCTAAAGCGGTTTGATATCCTGGATGGCCTCGGCATCACGCTTCTGATCGCTGCGGGGATCGAGGTTGCGCTCGTCTCGGGGCGAGACTCGAATGCCACCCGCTTACGGGCGGCGGAGCTTGGGGTCGCCGAGGTCCACCACGTGGACGGGGCACGCAAGGTGCCTGTGATCGAGGAGCTGCTGCGCCGACGAGGGCTGGAGTGGGAGCACGTCGCCTTTCTGGGCGACGATCTCCCCGACCTTCCTGCTCTGCGACGTGTAGGACTTCCGGCTGCAGTACGCGACGCCTCGCCCGAGGTTCAGGCGCTGGCATTGTGGACGGGTACCCGACCGGGTGGGCGGGGCGCAGCTCGCGAGTTTGCGGAGGCACTTCTGAGGGCCAGGGGGGTCTGGAGCGCCGTCGTGGAAGAGTACTGTGGAGACCGGGACGGAGATGCTTGAGACGAGGACACCGGCACAGCCGCGTGGCCACGGGACTGGGACGCTGAGCTCCGAGGACGGAGGGCCCCGTGGGCAGGCGCTGGCCACCGGCCGGCGCGTGTTGGCGCTGGAGGGCCAGGCCGTCCTGTCGCTCGCCGAGCGGATCGGTCCGTCGTTCGCGGACGCGGTCGAGTGCCTCGAGCGCGAGTCGGGGCGGATCGTGGTTTCCGGGATCGGCAAGAGCGGCATCGTCGCGCGCAAGATCGCTGCGACGCTGACGTCCACCGGGACCCCCGCGGTGTTTCTGCACCCGGTCGAGGGGCTGCATGGGGACCTCGGGATCGTCGGTCATCAGGACGTGGCCCTGTTGGTATCCAAGAGCGGGGAGACCGAAGAGCTGTACCCGCTGCTCAGTTTCCTCTCGCGGGCCGGTGTACCCGTGGTGGCCCTGACCGCCCCCGATTCAGGCCTGGCTCGGCACGCGGCAGTCTGGCTCGACTGCAGCGTATCCGAAGAGGCCTGCCCCATGGATCTGGCGCCGACGGCCTCGACCACAGCGGCACTGGCCATGGGAGACGCATTGGCCATGGCGCTGCTGGAGCGGAAAGGGTTCCGGGCGGAGGACTTCGCCCGGCTCCACCCCGGGGGCGCGTTGGGCCGACGGCTGACCGTGCGCGTCGAGGACGTCATGGTGGCGGAGGGCTATCCTGCCCTCCCTGAGGGTTGTGTGATGAAGGACTGCATCGTGCCCCTGGCGGAGCAGCGGGGCACGGTTCCGATCGTGGATGAGGAGCGCCGGGTGGTGGGAGTGATCACCGCGGGCGACCTCACGCGCCTGATGGAGCACCAAGCGGAGTTCCTGCAGGTCCCGGTCGCGGATGTCATGACCCGGTCACCCAAGGTGGGCCGCGTGGGAGATCTGGGCTCCGTGGCCGCGCGTCTCATGCAGGCCCACGGCGTCATGGCGCTGCCGGTCGTGGACGAACGAGGCACCTTGCACGGTGTCGTCCATCTGCACGACCTCATGCGCGCGGGGGTGCTATGAGCAGGTGGAGAAGGGTTCTGCTGGCGACCACGATCTTGTCGGCGGCCTGTGAGCAGGCGACGACCACGAACGTGGTACCACCCGAGCTCGTGAACCTGCAGGCGGACAACCTGGTCCTGGGGATGGAGCACGAGATCACGCAGAACGGCGTCCGTTACGCGACCTTGCACGCCGACACGGCGTACTACTTCAAGGACGACGGCAAGTACGAGCTGTTGAGCGTGAGCCTCCAGGTCTTCACGACCACCGGGGTCGAGCGGGCTACCATGACGTCGGAGTGGGGCGAGTTGACCGAAGCCACGGAAGCGATGGTGGCGCGCCGCAATGTGGTGTTGCTCCTCCCGGATCGGGACGGTCGCTTGGAGACCTCGGAGCTGAACTACGACCCGATGAACGAGAAGTTCTGGAGCGATTCGGCGACCGTGTTCACCGAGGCGGGGAGGGTCACGCGCGGCACTGGCTTCGAGGCCGATCTGAACTTCACCAACATCCGGGTCCGCGGCGCGAGCATCCGCGGCCGTGGTGTCGTCCGGTTCTGACCCCGCACGGGTGAGCCGGCATGCCCTCCAGCGTCCGCCACCTCGCCCGCTTCGTCGGCCTTTTCCTCGGCCTGGGGCTGGTGAGGCCGGCCCCGGCGGCAGGACAGAACGGGTGTGAGATCGTCTCCTCCGACTACTGGCAGGCGCTTCGCCAGGGGACACCCACCGAGACCCACATCTTCAGGCGGGTCTCCGTGGCCTGTGAGGACGGACTGAGGATCTACGCCGATTCGGCGGTGATCCTGCCGCCTCAAAACCTCTCGCGCCTGTTCGGACGCGTACGCTTCGACGAGGGCGTACGGCTGCTGACGGCGGACCGCGCGGACTACTACTCCGCGGATGAGCGCCTACTCGCGTGGGGCTCTGTGGTCCTGGCCGACGCCGGGCAGGGCTCGCGCATGGAGGGGGCCGAGATGGTCTACCTCCGACAGACGAGTGCGCGACCCCGACAACGGATCACCATGACGGGGACCAATGTGCGGGCGACGTTGTATCCGCGGCAGGCGTCCCGGCGCACGGCGGAGGCAGCACCACCGTCCCCACCGCCCCCCGATTCGGCCGGTGCCGAGGCCGTATCGACGATCCGGGTGCCCGCGGGACCGGGCCCCGAGGTCCCACGGGCCTTCCGCTTCCATTGGTTGTGGGAGCAGGTGATCGCGCTCCTGGCCGACGTGCTTCCCCGCAGGGTTCCCGAGTCCGTCATGGCGGCCGTGCCCGACAGCGCCGCAGTCCCGGCCGCAGTGCCGACGCCCACGGAGGCCCCGGAGCCGTCGGTCCAACCGACCACCGCTCCTCCCGACACGACCCGACCGCCGTATCATGTCACGGCGCATCGCCGGATCGTGATCGACGGGGAGAGCGCCTTCGAAGCGGAAGGGCAGGTAGAGATCGAGCGAGAGGGCCTGCATGCGTTCGGGGAGCGCCTTCGCTACGACGACGAGTGGGGGCAACTCCACCTTCTCGGCGCGGCTCGCTCCGAGGGTGAGGGCTATCAGCTGACGGCCGATGCGATCGCCCTCATGCTGGTGGAGCAGGAGGTGGAGGAGGTCATTGCCCGAGACCGGGCCCAGCTCTCGACCGACGACATCGACCTGAACGCCCCCCGGATCCGCGTGTTCGTGGAGGACTCGACGGTCAACCGACTGGCAGCGGGCCTGTTGGGCGCCAACGATACCGTACCGGTGATCGGGTCCGGTGGCGGCCAGGGAGCCGTCTCCTGGGTCCAGCTCACGCCGACGCCTGGGGATTCCACCCGGCCGGTAGCGGTGGCGGAGGAGTTCCGTTTGGAGGCGGACTCCCTGGATGTGCTGACGCCGGGGGAGCAGTTGGACCGAGTCACGGCCATCGGGCGGGCCCGGGGCGACTCCTTCACCCGGGATTCGCTGAACACGGCCGAGACGCCCGCATTGATCCGCAACGACTGGCTCGAGGGCGATACCATCATCGCCACGTTCGTCAAGGACTCGACCGCGGTCGCCGAAGGCGATACGCTCCAGACGGCAGAGGGCGGAGGCTACACCCTCGAGCGGCTGGATGCTCGTGGGGCCGCCCGCAGCTTGTATCGCATGGAGCCCTCCGACTCCACCCGGGTCGGGGAAGCGAGGCTCGCGTTGCACTACGTGGTGGGCAACGCCATCACCATCGTGATGGTGGACGGGGACGTCGACCACATGGAAGTTCAGGGGCAGACGAAAGGGATCCACCTGGAGCCGTTGGCTCCGGTGCCGGACTCCCTCGCCGATTCCACGGCCGTGCGGCCGGATACGGCGAGAGTGGGTCAGGAGCAGCCTCCGGGGCCACCGCGGCCCGGTGCTCCCGACCGGGAGTCCGGAGCACCGTGGGCGGGCCAGGGCTCCCGCCGAGAACCGAGAGCGAGGAACACGCGATGAGCGAGGGGTTCGACAGCGACTGGAGTCCTCCATCCGGAGGGGACCAGCCGAGTCCGGACACCTCGGCCATTGCGACGGTCAAGGATACCGGCAGCCGTCTGTGGGCCGAAGGCCTGACCAAGGTCTACCGGAAGCGCCGCGTGGTGGACGGCGTCGCCATCGAGGTGGGGCAGGGCGAAATCGTGGGCCTGCTGGGTCCCAACGGCGCCGGCAAGACGACCACCTTCTACATGATCGTGGGTCTGATCCCCCCGGACGAAGGCCGCGTCCACCTCGATGACGAGGACCTCACCGACGTCCCCATGTACAAACGGGCCCGCAAGGGCGTCGGGTACCTCGCCCAGGAGCCTTCGGTCTTCCGGAAGCTGACGGTCGAGGAGAACGTCCTGGCCATCCTGGAGACGCTCCGGCTGCCCAAGGCCGAGCAGAAGGCCCGCCTCGAGGAGCTTCTGGCCGAGCTCTCTTTGTCCCACCTGCGTGACTCCAAGGCCTATTCGTTGTCTGGGGGGGAGCGACGGCGGCTGGAGATCACCCGGGCGCTGGTGCAGAGGCCCAAGTTCATGCTCCTGGACGAGCCCTTCGCAGGGATCGACCCGATCGCCGTCAACGACATCCAGACGATCGTGCGGGAGCTCAAGACCCGGCATATCGGGGTCATCATCTCGGACCACAACGTTGAGCAGACCCTTGAGATCGTGGACCGGGCATACATCATGTATGAGGGACGCATCCGCGTGTCCGGATCCGTCTCGGAGCTCGTCTGGAACGACGAGGTCGCAGAGATCTACCTCGGTCCGACGCTGACGGCGCGCATGCGGCAGCGCTACTCCAAGCCCTAGGAAAGGAGCCCGACGGGGCAGGCCATGGCCTTCAATACGAAGCTGTACCAGAGCGCGCAGCTGAAGCAGGAGATGAAGATCAACCCTCGCCTGTACCAGGCGATGGAGTTGCTCTACATGCCCCTGCTCGACCTGCAGCAGCACTTGAAGGAGGAGATGGCTGAGAATCCCTTCCTGGAGATGCAGGAGGCCGACGTCGAAGAAGACGTGGAGGTCAATGAGGAAGGGAAGGAGGAGAAGGACGAGGACGAGATGGACTGGGAGGAGATCCTCCTGGACGGGTTCGACGTGGGTGGCCGCCGCCAGCAGTACGAGCAGCGCGAGTTCTTCCAGCCCACGCCCGTCGCTTCCCAGGATCTACAGGACCACCTTTTCGAACAGCTGCGACACTCCGATCTCTCTGAGCGGGATATGCGCATGGGAGAGGAGATCATCGGCAACATCGATGACGACGGCTCCCTGTCCTGCGCTTTGGACCAGGTGGTGATCGGCGTCAACGATTGGTTGGACGAAGCTCGCGCCGTTTCGCGCGATCGCATCGCGGGACTGGCGGACGAGGACGAGACCGAATACCGCAACGAACTCGCCTTGCTGGACGAGATCTTCAATCCGTACACCATCGAGGATGCCGAGCGGGTGCTGAAGACCATCCAGGCCTTCGACCCGCCCGGGGTCGCTGCGCGCGATCTGCGAGAATCCATCATGATCCAGCTCCGACAATTGGGTCTGGGAGACACGCTGGCCGCTCGCATCGTGGAGACTCAGTTCGACGACCTGCTGAACCACCGCTGGTCGGATATCGCCAAGGCGATGTCGATCTCGCCACGAGAGGTGCAGGATGCCGCGGATGAGATCTCCAAGCTGGATCCCAAGCCGGGCCTCAAGTACTCGGCAGCCCCCGATCACTATGTCATTCCAGATCTCATCGTCGAAGAGATCGACGGCGAGTACATGGTGTTCGTGAATGATACCAACCTCCCACGACTGCGGATTTCGCAAGCGTACAGGGAGGTCGCGCGGGACAAGAACCAGTTCAAGGGGGAGAACAAGGAGTTCATCTCCTCGAAGCTCAATTCTGCGAACTGGATGATCCAGGCGATCGAGCAGCGGCGTCAGACGATGCTCAAGGTCATGAACTACATTGTCGATCGCCAGCGGGCGTTCTTCGACAAGGGCGTGCAGCACCTCAAGCCGCTGACTCTGCGTGAGGTCGCCGAGCACATCGATATGCACGAATCCACGGTGTCGCGCGTCACCAACGAGAAGTTCGTGCAGACGCCGCGCGGGGTCTACTCGCTCAAATTCTTCTTCTCCAGCGGGCTGTCGACGGCAACGGGAGAGGACATCTCTGCCCGGGGCGTGAAGGCCAAGATCAAGAAGCTGGTGGACGAGGAGGATCCGAAGAAGCCGCTCACCGACCAGACCATCGTCAATCTCCTCAAGTCGGACGGAGTGAAGATCGCGCGGCGCACCGTGGCCAAGTACCGCGACCAGCTCGGGATCCTCCCCGCGCGGATGCGGAAGCGAGTCTGAGCGGGCACGTGCGCCGGCACGACTTCGCGGTGGTGGTGCCTGCCTTCAATGAGGCGCCCGTCATCCCCGACCTGATCCGCGAGCTCAAGGCGGCGTTCGCCGCCCACGACCTGGATGGCGAGGTGCTCCTGGTCGATGACGGCTCCACGGACGGCACGGCCGAGCTGGCGGAGCGGGAGGCCTCGGACTGGCCCAACCTGCGCGTGCTGCGCCACCGGACCAATCGCGGCAAGACCGAGGCGATGGTCACCGCCGCGGAGAACACCGACCGGTCGGTGCTCGTCCTGTTCGATGCCGACCTCCAGCACAGTCCCGAGGAGATCCCGCGGTTCCTCGATAAGCTCGACGAGGGGTGGGATATCGTGACGGGCCGGAAGATCGGTGCCTACGACAAGCGCGCCGTGTCCTCCGTGTACAACCGGCTCAGTCGCTGGATCTTCCAGGTGCCCGTCTCGGACCTCAACTCGATGAAGGCGTTCCGGCGCGAGATCCTCACGGAGATCCCGCTTCGTCACGACTGGCACCGATTCTTCGTGGTCATGGCCTATGCGCGAGGCTACTCGGTGACGGAGATCGACGTCACACTTCACCCGCGCCGGGCCGGCGAGTCGAAGTACCGGGGCCCCCTACGGGTGGTGGTGGGGCTACTGGATCTGGTTTCCGTCTGGTTCCTGCTGCTCTTCTCGCGCAAGCCGCTGATCCTCTTCGGCGCCAGTGGGCTCGTCCTCATCGCGCTCGGGATCGTGGTGGCGGCGGTGGCGTTCTACTGGAGGTTCGTGGTGGGGCAGGGCTTCCGGCCGCTGCTCTACCTGGTCATCCTGTTGGAGACGGTCGGATTCCTGCTGCTGGGCTTCGGGCTGGTCTCGGAGATGATCGCCCAGGTGTCCACCGAGATGGAGCGCCTCAAGCGGGACGTGGAACGCCTACGGGCTCCGCGAGGCGAAGGCGGGTGAGCGTCCAGGACGGACGTCCTCGCGTCCTGACCGTGGTCGGCACGCGGCCGGAGGCCATCAAGATGGCCCCGGTGATCCAGGCGCTGGAGGCCCGGGGCAGCGAAGTGGAGACCGTGGTGGCGCTCACCGGGCAACACACCACCATGGTGGATCAGGTCCTGGAGGTATTCGGGTACGCACCACAGTTCGACCTCGAATTGATGCGGCAGGACCAGACGCTCTACGACGTCGCGACAGGATGCCTCGATGGACTGCGCAGGGTGGTGCAGGAGGTTCGCCCCCATGCATTGGTCGTGCAGGGCGACACCGCGACCGTGTTCTTCGGTGCCCTCGTTTCGTTCTTCGAGCGCGTTCGTGTCGGCCACGTGGAAGCCGGGTTACGGAGCCACGACAAGTGGGCCCCCTATCCGGAAGAGATCTTCCGGCGCCTGACCGACGTGGTCACCGACTTCTATTTCGCGCCCACGGCGGGTGCACAAAACAACCTGCTGGCGGAAGACGTGGCGCCGGAGCAGGTGCACGTGACCGGCAACACGGTTGTCGATGCGCTCCAGCACGTGGCCGCCTCGGACCGCAAAGCCCGCCATCCCGACGTACAGCGCTTGCTGGCGGCCGGCCGGCCACTGGTGCTGCTGACCGCCCATCGCCGCGAGTCGTTCGGAGCGCCCTTGGAAGGTGTCTTTCGGGTGCTGCGGCAGTTGGCGGATCAGCACACGGGGGTCGAGTTCTTGTACCCGGTCCACCCCAACCCCAACGTACAAGAGCCGGCGCGTAGGCTGCTGTCGGACCACCCTCGCATCCACCTCACGGATCCGCTGGACTATGTGGATCTCGTCCGCGTGCTGGAGAGGGCGACGCTGGTGCTCACCGATTCCGGGGGCATCCAGGAAGAGGCTCCCACGTTCGGCACGCCCGTGCTGGTGCTGCGCGAGGTGACGGAGCGGCCCGAAGGCCTGGCCGCGGGCGCGGCGGTTCTGGTGGGGACCGACCCGGCCCGGATCCGCCGGGAGGTCTCCCGAGTGATCGATGGGGGCCCGGGCCACCGGCGCACCTCCAGCAACCCGTATGGCGACGGCCGAGCCGGTGAGCGCATCGCCGACATCATTGTCTCCTCGTTGACGGGGAGCGCCCGGCGTACCGGAGATTGGCTGGGCCCATGAACATCGTCATGCACTGCGTCTACTTCCCCCCGGAAGTCGGCGGCCTGGAGAGCCACGTCTACTACCTCGGTCGGGCGCTGGTGCGAGCTGGGCACTCGGTGGCGGTCGTGACCTCGCGCTCGTTGCCGGAAGCTCCGGCCTACGAGGTCATGGAGGGCATCGAGGTCTATCGCACCTGGTTCCCAGCCCGCAATCCCGTCGGGTGGATGGTGCACGCCGCGGGCTCGGTGCCCGTGACACGCCGACTCGCCTACCGCGCGGACATCATCCACGCCCAGGCGTTCCAGTCCGTACCGCCCTGCGCACTGGCGCGACGGGGCAGGAAGGTGCCGCTGGTGGCGACATTGCACACCTCGCACTTCTTGATGCGCGCCCAGAAGCCTGCCTGGAAGCCTGTCCTCAAACGCATCGTCACCGCGCCCGACCATGTGTTCGCGGCCAGCGGCGAGATCGCGGCGGTCGCCGAGTCGCTGGCGCCGGGAGTGCGCGTGGAGCCCCTTACCAACGGTGTGGAGACCGACCTGTTCCGTCCGGTGAAGGCTGCGTTTCCGCCGGGTAGCCGCAGACGGATCGTGGTGCCACGCAGGCTCTTTCCCAAGAACGGTGTGGAGTACTTCATCCGGGCTCTGCCCACAATCGTGGCCGGTGCGGACGTGGAGGCCCTGCTGGTCGGCGACGGGCCCGAGCGCGAACGGCTCGAGCAGCTGGCACAGGAGTTGGGTGTGGCGGATCGGGTACGCTTCCTGGGTCGACAGCCCAACGAAGAGATGCCGTCCCTGCTGTGCTCGGCCGAGCTCGCCGTCTTCCCCTCCTTGATGGAGGCGACCTCCGTGGCGGCGTTGGAAAGCATGGCCTGTGAGCGTCCCGTCGCGGCGTCCCGCGTCGGCGGGTTGCCCGAGATCGTGGATGACGAGGTGGGCGGGTTGTTCGCGCCGGCCGACCCCGAGGATCTGGCGCGGGTGGTCCTGGGCCTGCTCCGTCGTCCGGACCTGCGCGAGCTGGGGGCGAGGGGACGACAGCGCGTGGAATCGCATTGGAGCAACCGACGGTTGGCAGAGCGCCATCTGGACGTGTACCAGGACTTGTTGCGCCGTGCGCGAGGTCACGAGTGGAGCAAAGCGCATCCCCACTGAGGCGTTCGAGCGATGACGCGTAGACACCCGCGACGCGAGGCGGGCACGCCCGCGCCCACGCCCGACGATAAGCGGTGGCCCCGTTGGCTGCCCGCGGTCGTGTACGCGCTCGTCACCTTGGTCCTGTTCCGGAAGTTCGTGTTCTCGTCCGACATGTTGTTGGGCACGGATACGCTCTCGCTGGGCTACGCGGCCCGAAAGTTCTTCGCCGAGGCGTTGCGCTCGGGCACCTTTCCGCTGTGGAATCCCCTGATCCTCGGGGGAACGCCCTTCCTGGATTCGTTGGCGGGCGGTGATTCACTGTATCCGACGTCCCTGCTGTTGCTGGTGATGGAGCCGTACCGGGCTCTGGGCTGGAAGCTGGTGCTGCACGTGTTCCTGGCCGGGGTCTTCATGTACGGCTGGGTGCGCGCTCTGGGCGGGGGGCCAGCCGGTTCTTTCGTGGCGGGTCTGGCCTACCTGATGGCGCCCTTCATGGTGTCGCTCGTCTACCCGGGGCACGATGGCAAGATCTTCGTGACGGCCCTCACGCCGCTCGCATTCTGGACCACGGAGCGCATGCTCGCCGGTGGGGGCGCTCGCTGGATGGCTGCGCAGGCGGCCACGGTCGGGCTGGTCTTGCTCACGACCCACTTCCAGATGGCGTATTTCCTGTTCGGGGCGCTCGGCCTCTACGCGGTGGCCCGCACCGTGGTGCGACTCCGGTCCGAAGCGAGTGAGCGCTCTCGGGCCGCCCTTCGCTTCGGGGGGTTCCTGGGGGCAGCGCTCTTGGGGGCGGGGATCGCCGCCATTCAACTGCTACCGGCCGTGCGCTACGTGAACGATTTCTCCCGTCGGACCGCCACCACCAGCGAGGTGGCCTCGGAGGAGACGCGCCTCAATTACTCGAGTAGCTACTCGTTGCATCCCGAGGAGGTGATGGGCTTCCTGGCGCCGGAGTTCGTCGGGAACGGCATCGGCGATGGCGCGCCGTGGGCGGCGGGCACCTACTGGGGGCGCAACGACATCAAGCTCGGGCACCTCTACTTCGGCGTCGTGGTGCTGCTGTTGGCGGGCATCGGACTGCTGGGTCGGCGGCGCGACGCGCGGGCCTGGACCCTGGCAGGGCTCGGGGTCCTGGCCGTGCTCTACGGTCTGGGGCGGCACACACCGGTGTGGCGGCTCTTCTACGAAGTGGTCCCCGGCGTCTCGCTGTTCCGGGCCCCGGACATGGTGGCCTTCCTCACGGGGTTCGCAGCCGTCACGCTGGGTGGCCTGGGCGTGGATGCGCTCCTCGACCGCTCCAACATGCGCTGGACCGGTGCCTTGCGCTGGGCCTGGGGTCTCACGGCGGTCCTCGGCCTGCTCACTGTGTTGGCAGCGGCCGGGATCCTGGAGTCGTTGTGGTTGTCGGTGGTCTATCCGCAGGCGGGTGAACGCGCGCGCGCCGCGCTTGCCGTGCTCCACCCCCATCTGGTGCGTGGCTTCGGGATCTCGTTCTTCCTCAGTGCCGGCACGGCCGGTGCCGTGCACTTCTGGAGGTCGGGAAGCTTGCCCGTGGCCGGCCTGGTGGGAGGCCTGGCGGTGCTTCTGGGGCTGGACGCGTTCCGGGCCGACGATCCCTTCATCCAGACCTTCGACGTCCGCCGCTGGGAGGCTCCCGACGCGAACATGCGCTACCTGGAGGCTTTGCCGGACGCAGAGCCCTCCCGGCTCTTGTCTCTCATGACCCAGGATGCACAGGACGTCAAACCCGCGTTGTACGGCGTGGAGCTGGTGGCGGGCCACCACCCCAACGATCTGGCCCGCTACCGCGAGCTGATCGGCATGCAAGGAAGTGGGCCCCCGGAGAACCTCCTGGCCAACCCGCGCCTCACCGCCTTGCTGAACGTGGGGTACCTCCTGTGGCCGGAGGCCGCGTATGGGCAGCCTCCGGCCCAGGGAATGAGCCCGGTGGCGGCGCAGCAGCTCGGGGACGGCCGCATCTACACGGGCCTCTACCCCTGGAACGGGCTGCCCCGCGCTCGGCTGGTGGGTGACGTCGTGGTGCGCGGCGACGCAGAGGCGGTTCCCTACATGTTGTCCCCCGAGTTCGATCCCGCGACCCAGGTCGTGTTGGCCGAGGCGCCGGAGCCAGCGTTGCCGCCTGGCCCAGTGAGTGGCGACGTACGTTGGGTGGAGCGCGGCCTGAACCGCATGCGGCTGGCGGTACGCTCCGATCGCGAGGCCCTGCTCGTCGTCGCCGACAACTGGTATCCCGCGTGGCGGGCCCGTGTCGACGGAGCCGAGACCCCGGTGCTCCGCGCGTACCACACGCTGCGCGCGGTGCGGGTGCCGGCGGGCCAGAGCGAGGTGGAGATGTACTATTCCGCCGCGACGCTCCGCGCGCCTCTGTTCCTGACCACACTCTCCCTGCTGGGCGTGCTCGTGCTGCTCGCCGTTCCGCTGCTCGCCGGGCGCAAGCCGACGTCAACGCGTGACTGACGCCGGAGGAAATGCTGCGGCGCAACGCCCCGGCCGCCTGTGGCGGCGAGTGGGGCAGTGGACCGCCACCGTGCTGGTCACCTGGTTCATCCTCGATCGTCTCGGGGTGTCCGTATCCGAGGTGCGCTCGCTGGAAGCCCGTTGGTGGAGCCCGGACCTCGTCGGTCTGGGAGGTGCCTCTTTGCTGCTGGTGGCCTGCTACGCCCTTTCCGGGGCCCTTTGGGTGGGGATGACGCGTGAGCTCGGCGGCGGCTCGTTGGGCGTGGGCGCGGGGGTGGGTGTCTACCTCATCGCGAACCTGGGTCGCTACGTTCCCGGCAAGGTCTGGCAGATCCTGGGGCTGGCCTACCTGGCTGGCCGGCGCGGCGTCCCGTCTTCGGTGGCGACTTCGGCAGCGGTGCTCGGGCAGGCGCTGAGTCTGGCCGGTGCGGCCCTGGTGGGGAGCTTCGCGCTGTTCAGCCTCGACGGTGCGGAACGTCGCTTGGCGCCCTGGGTGCTGGGGATTGTCGTCGCCGGCATCGTGCTCACTCTGTCGAGGGGCTTCATGCAACGTGCCCTGGGGCTATGGACCCGAGTGCTGAAGGCCAGCGAGGTGCCGCGCGTGCCCGGTGTGACGTTCGGGCTGCGGTGGTCGCTCGCCTACGCGCTCAACTGGCTGGGCTACGGTCTGGCCTTCGTGCTGTTCGTAGCGGCGTTCGGGGTGTCGGCTCCGGCGGGGGCCGTGGCGTCCGCCTTCGTGGCGGCCTACGTGCTCGGCTATCTCGCGCTCTTCGCACCCGCAGGGATCGGTGTTCGCGAGGGGTTTCTGGTCGCCTTCCTCACCGGATCGCTCGGCGGCGGTGCCGTGGCGGTCGCGGCGCTGTCGCGTCTTTGGCTCACGGCCGTTGAGGTGGTGGCGGCCCTGGCCTTTGGTGGACGGGAGTTGAAACGGAACGCTCGGACGGGGGCGCGCGCATGAGCCGCGAGGAGCGCTTTCTGGTGGTCATCCCGACCTACAACGAGCGGAGGAACATCGGACAGATCGTCCCCTTGGTGGCGGGACAGGACCCGCGGATCCACGTCCTGATCGTCGATGACAATTCGCCGGACGGCACCGGGATCGAGGCGGACCGGCTCGCCAGGGACAACCCGCGGGTCCACGTGCTCCATCGTGAGGGGAAGGGTGGGCTGGGTCAGGCCTACATCGCGGGGTTCAAGTGGGGGCTCGAGCGCGACTATCAGCTCTTCTTCGAAATGGACGCAGACCTCTCCCATCCGGCGGACCAGCTGACCGCCTTCATCGCGAAGGCGGCGGAATGCCCGGTGGTGGTGGGCTCCCGCTACGTGGGTGGCCGGGTGGCCGTGGTGAATTGGCCCCTCAGTCGGCTCATGTTGAGTCTCTTCGGAAGCTTCTATGCACGTGTCATCACACGACTTCCGCTGTCTGACGCCACGGGCGGCTTCAACTGCTTTCGGCGGGAGGTCCTGGAGGCTGTGAACCTCGACCGCATCCAGTCGACCGGCTACACCTTCCAGATCGAGTTGAAGCTGAGAGCCTGGCGGAAGGGGTTTCAGATCTGTGAGATTCCCGTGATCTTCACGGAACGGGCCGAGGGCGAATCGAAGATGTCGAAGCGGATCGTCCGTGAAGCCGTGTGGAGGGTCTGGAAACTCCGGATGTTGGATCTGTTCGGCAGGCTTTGACGGGCTGGGCCGGGTTGCCGGCCGGAGGCTCGGGAGATCGCTTCCTTTGGCGCTGCACCATCTGCTCTACCGCTGCCCCCGTTGTGGGGCCGATCCGATGCAAGGAGAGCGCGACCGCGCAGTCTGCCCCACCTGCGGGCGTACGTTCGTGCGTGTGCGCGAGGGACGGCGCATTCGCATTCTCGACGCGGCGGGGAAGGTTGAGAACGCGCTCGTGCAGACCTTGGTCGGGGATATCGAGCGCCTGGGCGGCTCGTTGACCACTGCGCGTCAGGAGGACGGACGCGTGGAGTATTCGGCGCGGGTGGCCGTGCGCCGGAGCCTCAGCGAGGACCCGGTCGAGCATGAGGGTCGGTTGCTGGGCTACATCGAGCGATTGGGGGAGCCGGAGCAGGGGACGCTGACCATCACCGAAGACGCGCTGCGCTTCCAGCCGGACGTCGGGGATGCGGCCGCCTGGGCGTTGATGGATCTCGGAGCGGTGCAGACCAGCTCGGCTGCGCTGCAGATCTCCCCGCTGCGAGCACCGGTGGTGGAATTCCGGTTTCTGGGGGACTCTCCCTTCCGCTGGGAAGATCTCTTGCGGACCCTGCTCACCGAGGCATACCGCCGCGAGGGAAGGGGCGAGATCATCGAGTTCCAACCGCGGATCGTAGCGGCATGAGCGGGCGTATGCCGTCTCCCGCCGCTCGTTGGACTGCGAGCATGTACAGGCCGGTCAAGCGACTCATGCGCTACGTGCTCATGCCGCTTCTGGCCAAGGTGGACGTGGAAGGGCGGGAGCACATCCCCAGGCAGGGGCCCTTCTTCCTGATTCCCAATCACCAGAGCGTGCTCGACCCGCTCATCGTACAAGCTCTGTGCCGACGCACGGTCTTCTCCATGACCAAGAGCACGCAGTTCTCGAGCAAGCTCATGCGCTGGCTGCTTCCTCGCATCGGCGCGTTTCCCGTGCGCCGCTACCGCATCGACGCGCAGGCGGTGCGCACCGTGCTGCGCCTGATCGAAGAAGGGCAGGGGGTGGGCATCTACCCGGAAGGGGAGCGGTCCTGGGACGGGCAGCTTCAGCCCCTGCGGCGAGGCACCATCCGCGTCTTGCTCAAGGCAGGGGTTCCCATCATCCCGGTCGGCATCGCGGGCTCCTACGACGTGTGGCCGCGCTGGAGCCGCCGACCGCGCCGCTGCCGGGTCCGGCTGCGCTACGGAGAGCCGATCGTATTCGGTCCGCACGCCGATCGGCGGGCTCGCGAAGCGGCGCTGCCCGCAGCTCGCAAGCGTCTCGAGGCCGCGCTCAGGGAGCTGGTGGACGAAACCAGCGGCGCCCGTGAGGGTGAGGAACGCGTTCCGGAGCGTGCTCGCCCGGATCCGAAGGAGCGCTGGGCTTGAGCGACCAGGTCATCGGCAAGGAGTACTACGACCGCTCGGACTACTTCGAAGGGGGCACGGGTCACCTGACGGACCTCGAGAGCCCCTTTCAGCAGTATCGCATCCGCAAGGTGTTGGAGATCCACCGGCCGGCGCCGGCGGATCGGGTGGTGGACCTCGGGTGCGGCTGGGGCACGTTCTGTTTCGCGCTGGCTCCTGCCGTGACGGAAGTCGTGGGCGTCGACTTCTCGGAGAAGTCGATCGAGCTGTGCGAGCGTAGGCTGGCGGACTCCCGCTTCGAGAACGTGCGCTTTGTCTGCGCCGACGCCGGAGAGACGGGGCTGCCCGGCAGCGTCTATGACGTGGTGTTGGCCGCGGATCTGTTCGAGCATCTGTATCCGGAGGATTCGGCGCGAGTGTTCGCGGAGGCGTACCGGCTCCTGGCCCCCGGGGGGCGCTTCGTCATCTGGACGCCGCATCGCGGACATATCCTCGAGGTCCTCAAGAACAACGACATCCTGCTCAAGCGTGACATCAGCCACGTCGACTACAAGTCGATGGAGCGCCTGCTGGAGTATGCCCGGGGAGCAGGGTTCGACATCGAGCGGGCATACTATGCCGAGTCGCACGTGCCGGGGCTCTCCGGGATCGAGCGGGCCCTGCAGGGGGTCGTGCCCCTGCTGCGGCGGCGAATTGCCGTACTGGCCAGGAAGCCCATTCGGGGCGTCTGAGGGGCCCCATCCCGTCAGGCCGTGCCTTCCCGGCGCGGCCGCTGTAGACTCCATCTGCGGCCCTCGCCGCGCGGCCGTCCGCTCGTCCAGGGGCGCTTCCGAGTCGCACGTCACTTCCACCGATGCTGCCCATGCGAATCCTGAGACTCCTCCTCGTTCTCGCAGTGCTCACGCCCTCGCTGCTGGCTGCGCAGGCGCAGCGCCCGATGACCTTCCTGGACATGCAGTATCTCAAGCGGGCGGGCTCGTGGGCTCCCAGCCCCGACGGACGCTGGATGCTCTACACCGTAACGACCCCGAACTGGGAGGAGGATCGGCAGCAGTCCGATCTCTACCTCGTGTCCCTGGCGGACGGTATCGCCTCCGGCAGGCAGCTGACGTTCACAGATGAGAACGATGAGGACTCACCGGCGTGGTCGCGCGATGGCCGCTGGTTCGCGTTCCTCTCCGATCGAGATGCTCCCACCGGCGGCAATGGGGGAGCGGGCAGGAACCAGCTCTACCTCATGCGCCCGGATGGGGGCGAGGCCCGCAAGCTGACGGACGCCAAAGACGGCGTCCGGGACTTCGCGTTCAGTCCCGATGGCCGTTGGGTGAGCTACCGGGCGGGCAAAGAGCTCGACGCCCAGCTGTTTCGGCTGCCCATGGACCGTGTGTTCGAGGCGGAAGCGGAGCAGCTGACCGAGACGGAAGCCGGTGTGGAGCAGTGGAAGTGGTCACCCGACGGGGGGCGTATCTACTTCACGACGCCGGACTCCCGGAATCGGGACGAGGAGCTCCGCCGGGAGAAGGGATTCACGGTCAACATCCGCAATGCGGAGACGCCGCTGTCGTCCTTGTGGGTGATCGAAGCGCCTACGGGCGCCGTGTCCCGCCTCACGCACGATGAGAGCATCTCGGTCGACGGCTTCACCATCTCGCCGGACAGTCGTTGGGTGGGCTTCCGCGGGATCTCCGCCGATCGATACGAGCGCAACATCACCGAAGAAGGCATCAACGCCGACCTCTTCCTTCTGGAGGTGGCTTCCGGGCAGATCGAGAGACTGACGCACAACGAAGAGGTCCCCGAGAGGGGGCCGGACTTCTCTCCGGACAGTCGCTGGATCGCGTTCTCAGCGCCGGACGAGCTGACCCGCTATTCCATGACCAACGAGCGCCTCTACCTGCGTGAGACCTCGGCCCGGGGTGCCACCTTCCAGAAGTTGGGGAGTGGATTCGACGGGGATCTGTCGATCGGGTTCTGGTCGGAAGACGGGAAGACGATCTACTTCAACGAAGGGTGGAAGGCCACGCGGCAGCTCTTCGCCCTGGACATCGCCAAAGACGCTGTGCGGCAGGTCACCGACGAGGCCGCCGCCCTGGCAGTTTCGCAGGACGAAGACACGGGTGTGCTGCTGATCAACTATCAGGACCCGAGCACGCCGCCCACGCTGTTCACGGTGGCGCGCCTGGACCGCATCGCCCGGCGGGCGGAGTGGACGCAGCTCGTCGACGTGAACCCGCAGGTGCGTGACCTGGCCTTGGGTACCGAAGAGGAGATCACCTGGACCTCGACCGACGGCAGGGAAGTGGGCGGCGTGCTGGTCAAGCCGGTCGGGTACCAGGAGGGTCAGCGCTATCCCTTGATCGTCGCCATCCACGGCGGCCCGGCCTCGGCCGACGTGTTGGGATTCAACGGCGGCTATGGTGCGCAGGCGTATGCAGGTGCGGGATATGCGGTGCTGCGGCCCAATTATCGCGGATCCACCAACTACGGGCAGGAGCACCGTACCGCGATCGTGGGCGACTACTTCCCGCAGGGCTATGACGACATCATGACCGGTGTCGACCATCTCATCGCCCAGGGCATCGTGGACGAAGACCGCATGGGCGTGCTGGGGTGGAGCGCCGGCGGACACTGGTCCAACTGGATCCTCACCCATACGGACCGCTTCAAAGCGATCAGCTCCGGTGCGGGCACCATGAACTGGATCAGCATGTACGCGCAGAGCGACGTGCAACGGAATCGCCAGTTCTACCTCGGCGATGGTCTGATGTATGACGACTTCGAACCGTATTGGGAGCAGTCGCCGATCCAGTACATCCGCAACGCCAAGACGCCGACCATGGTGCACGTCGTGGAGGGAGATCCTCGGGTGCCCAGCCCGCAATCCGTAGAGCTGCACATGGCGCTCAAGAAGCTGGGCGTGCCCACCGAGCTCTTCATGTATCCGGGCCGCAGTCACGGTATTCCCGATGCGCGCAACCGGCTCGTCAAGTCCGTCAGCGAGATGGCCTGGATGGACTACTACGTCCGCGGCCAGGGCAACAAGTTCGACTGGCGCCAGGTGCTCGAGACCCTGCCGGGGAACGGTGAGCGGCCTAGGGCCGCGACGGAGCAGGGGAGATGAAGGCGTATCTCTACACGAGCGGGCTCCTGTTCGCGCTGGTCGTTCTGGCGCACGGGGCACGGTTGCTCGCGGAGGGGCGGTGGCTCCTTCGTGATCCGGTGTGGCTCCTGCTCACGGCGCTGGCAGCGGCGATGGCGGTTTGGGCGTGGCGACTCGTGCGCTCCTTGCAGCAACGGTAGCGCGCCCCGGCCGCGGGAACTCAGGCATCCTCGCCTCGTGTAGGATCCATGATGGGATCGCGACTAGGGTGCGTGTGCGGGTTGGTGGCGTGCATGCTGTTGCCGCCCCGCGGCGGCGTTGCTCAGTCCGACCTGGGAGACGATCGGCCTGACGTGTACGCTCACCTCGGGGACCTGGCCTTGAACGGACTGGTCGGAGGTGTGATTGCTGGAGTCCGACGGGAGTTGCGCGGCGGTGCCTTCCGCAGTGCGTTCCTGGACGGAATCCTCGGTGGCGGACTGTCGTACGGGGGGAAGTGGATCGCTTCCCGCGAGTTCGATGGCGCAGGTCTCCTGGGCCGAGAGCTCGCGGCAGTGGGTCACTCGGTCATTCGGAATGCCGGAGCGGGGGAGCCCCGCCTGGGACGGATCAGCTTTCCTCTCTGGTTCACCCGACTCGAGTGGGATCGAGGAGAGGGCCGCGTGCGTCCGGGAGTTCAGTGGTCCGAGCTGACGGCCCTCGCCTGGGCGATTTCCAACGAACATCTGCAGGTGAACGGGGCCCAGTCCCTTTCCGCCGGCGCAATGGTCTTCGACGCGCCCCGGCGTCTGATCCGTGTCAACGGCGAACCCATCGATGGATTCGAGCTGGAAGGGGTGATCGCGCTATCTGCGGTGCGCCTGCAAAGCTACGGCGAAAACCTCGCTCACGAGCGGGCGCACGTGCTTCAGGGCGACCTGATGCAGAGCACCATAGGCGATCCGCTGGAGACCTGGATGGCCCGGAGACTGGGGGTCGCCTGGGTGCGCGCGCTCGGTCCCATCGGTGCTTTGATCCCGCTCGGTTGGGGACCCATCAACGGCGTGGTTTTCGGAGAGCCTGGGTCAGGTCCGTTCGAGAAGGAAGCGCGCCTGCTGGCGGGACATCGATGAGCCGGAGCATCCGCTGGTGGGCAGTGGCGCTCATTGGGGTCTCGCTGAGTGGCTGTGACATCACGTTCCAGGAAGTCTCACTCGCTCGGGGCGCGTCGGCGACCGTGGCCGTCACATACTCCGATTCCCTCGGGACTGAACGATCCGAACTGGAGGTCTTCTATCGACCTCCCATCGACGTGGACCGAGTGAGTCTGCGGGTCGGGGACCCGACGTTCGAGGTGGGCGCGCGGCGTGTGCTCCTGAGCGTCCTGAAAGACGTCGCCGGGATCGGCTACGGAGCGCAATCGCCCGACGGACCGACGCCCGACGACATCCGCACGCCTCTGCGCGTGCGCGCGCCGGTAGTCCGCCAGGGCGACACTGTGCAAGGGTATCTGCCCGCGTTGCGCCAGCGCTCGACCGACCCGGCCATCACGCCAACGGGCGACCTCTCAGTGGGCTGGGGCACGACACCCGGACCTGCCGGCACCGACGGAGTGAGCTGGAGGCTGCAGATCGAGCCGCTACAGCCGGATACGGGGAGCGGCGGTCAGGAGACACTCGTGTGGTCGGGGACCGGAGAACCGACCGTACCGTTGGTCATCCCAGCGGCTCAGCTGCCCCCGGGGCGGCCTTGGTCCGTGAACCTCCGATTCGACGAGCGATCGAGTGGAGGCACGACCGCCGGGGTGTTGTCGCTCGCCGCTCAAAGCCAGTTGTGGTGGGTCGTTCCCTGAGAAGGGAGAACACCCCGGGCCGGGACGTCGGTTCGGCCCAGGCCCACGGTAGGGGTGGACGGCGTGGCGGAGAACGCGGCTTGGAGGTGCTGACAATGAGGGGCACTGATCCATGACTTTACATAATATGTATTATGCGACGTTCTGGATCAGCCGCTCCGGGGGGACAGCGGTTCTTTTCTTTGTGGTTTCCTAGGAGGCCCTGGCGCGTGCCTCGGCCAGGCGCATCTCGACCTCGGCCCGCTCCAGTGACGCTTCGTCCATCCCGTCCAGGACCTCCTGGTACAGAACTGCGGCCGCTCCAGCATCGCCTTCGGCTTCCAGGAGGCGCGCGGCCGCCATCTTGGCATCGGTGACCTGGAACGGCAGCGTTGCCGAGGAACCCACGCGGCGGTAGACGCGCACGGCGTCCTGCAAGCGGCCGGCGTTCTCATAGGCGGCCCCCAGCAGCATCGCTGCCTGGATGTTTACGGGCTCGTCCAGGTCGCCCATGGCCGGCTCCAGCACCACGATGGCCTGGGCGGCGTCGCCAGCCTCCAGATTGAGTTGGCCGAGCATCATCCGCGCTTCCGCCGCTGAACGGCTCCCACCGAACCGCTCGAGGAAAGCACCCAGCTCTCCACGGGCGGCGTCGCGGTCCCCGAGCCCGATGGTCGACTGGATTCGCTCCAACTCCCCGACGGCCTGGGTCTCCACGCCGCGCTGGAACGACCGCCAGTACCAGGCGCCACCCAGGATCACCAGCAAAGCCACGACGCCGATGGTCAGGATCTGTCGGTTCTTCTGCGCCCAGTCCGAGGCTTGGACGACGCCACTGATGAACGCGTCATCGGGATTGTCTTCGATGCGGGCGGAAGCCGCTGTGGAGCGCTTGGCCATCGGGACGCTTCAGCTCTGCAGAATGGTTGGAGAACAGACCATCAAACCTAAGAGCCGCCCCCTCCCGGTCAATGCGACCGAGCGGCGCCAGCGCATCGGGATCAGCCCGCGGTCGCCGTGGCCCGGCGCAGCGACGGGTGCAGCGCCAGGAGCGTTCCCACCAGAAGAACCGGCGCACAGAGCTGGCCGGCCCGCACCGGACCCACCAGGTCACCCAGCCAGCCGGGGATGATGAGAGCCACGGAGGCCACCGACCACGCCAGCCCCATGACGATGCCGGATCCGACGGCTGCACCCGCGGGCAGGAGCTCCTGTGCCGTGACCACGATCGGCGGTAGCAGCGCCATGTTCAGGAACCCGGCTGCCAGGATGGCCGCCACCCCGCCGACCGAGTCCGGAGGCAGAGTGATTGCCAGCCAGTGGGCGGGAGCGCCCAGCAAGGTCAAGCCCACCAGCAGGCGGCCCCGGTCCATCCGGTCGGTGAGGAAGCCCGAGGTCAGCGTCCCCATGGCCTGGGCGCTCAGGTACACGGTGAGCGCCACGGCGCGAGCGCCCTGGGAACCCCCGCCTTGATCGATGATGATGGGTTCCAGGGTCAGAAAGGTCCGCTGCACGAACGCGCCGAGCGCGCTGATCGCGAACAGCAGCCCCAACGGGCCTCCGAGGTGGCGGATCAGCTCGCCCGGCCGCGGCGGCATGGGCATGCGGCCGTCCGAAGTGCCCCCCGGGACGAGGGGCCAGAGCAGCGCGCACAGGAGCAACCCCGGGATCATCGCCAGCCACAGGCCCTCCAGCCCGAAGAGGTCCACGGCTCCCACAGCCAGAAGCGGCCCCAGCGCATACCCGGCGGCGCCGCCGAACGAGAAAATGGAAAGGCGCACCCCGCTTCCCCGCCCTTCGTTCACGCGGGTGGCGAGGGAGGCGCCCGGAGGATGGAAGGCGGCCGCCCCCAGTCCGCCGACCAGGAGGAGCGCCACCAGCGTCACGTACGTGGGTGCCAGCCCCATGAGGGAGAGCAGGCCTGCCG
Source organism: Gemmatimonadota bacterium (assembly GCA_041390105.1). Classification (NCBI taxonomy): domain Bacteria; kingdom Pseudomonadati; phylum Gemmatimonadota; species Gemmatimonadota bacterium. The sequence goes on along the minus strand of JAWKQO010000001.1, from coordinate 646,310 downwards.
AAAGGGCCGGCCCCAGGATCACGAACGGCTTCCGACCGATGCGGTCGGCGAGATAGCCCAGGAACGGCTGCGGAAACGATGTCGCCAGCGAGAGCAGCATGGCGAGGGTCGAGGCCCCGGCGATCGACAGACCGTGCTTCGCCATCAGGTCGGGCAGCAGGGGCGGCAGGAAGCCCACGTAGGCGTCCGTCACACCGTGCGCCAGAGCGATGGCGAAGGCGGCCTGGGTGGTGCGGACGGCCAAGCGCTGAACGGCGGCGTCGGACGTCGGGACGCTGGTCTGCACGGGCGGGTGGCTTCCCTTCTTGCTGGGAAAGGCGACAGGAACCCCGGGTGGCGCCGGCGGTTCCCGGGCACCATGCTACGTGGATTCCACCCGTTGCGCCCCCCGGGTCCTCTCCCGGAAGGGCCCCCGGGCTCTTCGACTTCTGGAGGACCGACACCGATGTCCAGGGTCCGCCGCCTCGCTGCGGCTGCGCTCGGTTCCGCGCTGTTGGTTGCGTGTGCTCCCCCACCCGATCTCCCCGGAGAGCCGGAGGCGGTGGTCTTCCCTGCCCAGAACCGGCCGGATGTCCGCGGCACCAGCGGAGCGCTCTCGTCCGACCATCCATTGGCCACGGCCGCTGGCTACGAGGTCCTGCTCCGCGGGGGGAACGCCATCGACGCTGCCATCACCATGGCAGGTGTCCTGGCAGTGGTCCGCCCCCACATGAACGGCGTGGGGGGCGATGCCTTCATGCTGTACTACGATGCGGCCGGCGGCGCGGTCTCCGCGCTCAACGGCAGCGGCCGCGCCGGTGCCCTGGCCACTCCCGCGTTCTTTCAGGAGGCCGGGGACACGACGATGCCCCAGGTGGGCCCCCGCAGCGTGAGCGTTCCCGGCGCCGTGCGGGCCTGGGAAGACGCCCTTGCTCGCTTCGGTACGATTTCTCTGGCAGAAGCGTTGGCCCCGGGCATCCGCTACGCCCGCGAGGGCTTCCCGGTCTCCACGCGCTTGGCAGCGGACATCGAGGAGCAGAGCGGCTCCTTGGATGACGCGGGGCGTGAGCAATACCTGCCGGCGGGCGCCCCCCCTCCCGTGGGAAGCCTGCTCAAGAACCCGGCGCTGGCCCGCACCCTGGAGCGGATCGCCCGGGAGGGGGCCGACGGCTTCTATCAGGGGCCGGTCGCCCAGAGCCTCTCGGCTCTCCTGGAGGCACGCGGAGGCTATCTGCGCACGGGCGATTTCCGGGCCCACCAGTCCCAATGGGTCGAGCCGTTGGAGGGGCGCTATCAGGGCTACCGCATGTTGGTGATGCCCCCCAACACCCAGGGCTTCGCGCAGCTTCAACAGTTCGCGATGGCGGAGGACTTCGATCTGGTGGGCATGGGCTGGGGAAGCGCCGACTATTGGCATACCCTCCTCGAGATCAAGAAACTGGCGTTCGCTGACCGGGACGCCTGGGCTGCCGATCCGGACAAGGCGCAAGTGCCCTTGAGTCAATTGCTTGATCCTGAGTATCTCACAGAGCGCGCGAGGATGGTGGACCCCGCGCACGCGGCTTCCGACGTGACCACTGGAGTGCCCCGCGCCGGGGCGATCGCGGCGGGGGGTGGGCATGGGGACGAGGCGGACGGTGGGGACACCGTCTACCTGACGGTCGTGGATCGCTGGGGGAACGCGGTGAGCTGGATCCAAAGCCTGTTCGCGGGCTTCGGGTCGGGGGTCTTCGATCCGGAGACCGGCGTGGTTCTCCAGAATCGCGGGGCGCTCTTTACGCTAGAGGAGGGTCACCCCAACCAGGTGGCCCCCGGCAAGCGGCCCTACCACACGCTGAGTCCCATGATGGCCCTGCACGGGGACGGTGCTCTGGCGTTCACGTTGGGGACCCCCGGCGGGGACTCGCAGACCCAATCGATCCTGGCCATCACCAACAACCTGCTGCTCTTCGGCATGACCCCGCAGGAGGCCATCGAAGCGCCGCGCTATCGCGGCAATCCCGGCTTCTCGGTCTCGCTGGAGGACCGGATTCCCGCGGATGTGCGGATGGAGTTGGAGCAGCGCGGACACCGCATCCGGGTGGTGCACGGGTGGACCGCCACCTTCGGCGGCGCCCAGATGATCCTGGTCGATCGAGACAACGGAGTGCGGACCGCCGCGTCGGATCCCCGGCGCGAGGCCTATTCCATCGCCTACTGACCCATGGCCACCGGCACATCCCTCCAGTCTCGTTTCGGTCTCCTCGGCGCCATCCTCGGCTTCCTGGGCGTGGCCCTGGGTGCGTTCGGTACGCACGCCCTGGCCGGCTCGCTGCCCGCCGCGCGCCTGGCCACGTTCGAGACCGCGGTCCGGTACCAGCTGATCCACGCGGTCGCATTGGTGGCCCTGTCGGCCGTGGCCCGACGGGCGCCCACCCGGGCGCTGGCGCTGGCGGGCCTCATGATGGCCCTGGGCGCCCTGATCTTCTGCGGCTCGCTCTACCTGCTCGTGCTGCTGGACCAGCCGGCCCTGGGGGCGGTCACGCCTCTGGGTGGAGTCTGCTTTCTTGTTGGATGGATGTCACTTGCGGCGCATTATCTCGCGTTGCGTCGCATGCCTGTGCGGGGTTGAGACGACCCTGATCCCGCCTGGGACTTGGGGGTCGGGGCGCTCCCGCCGCGGGGGCCCCCCCAGGGTTCTCTAGTGCGCTACGAGGCGCGCACGGAAGCTCGAGTCGACCGTGAGGGTGAGGTGGTCGTCCGGCCCCACGTTTTCCACGCGGTTGGACGCGGTGCGACGTCCTCTGGGATCGAACACCAGGGCCCGGGCGCTGCTGGCGTCCCGAAACACCGGGACCGTCGTCCGCTGACCCTGGTCCACCGTGGCGAGGAGCTCGGTGTCCAGGCGGGGTCCCCACTGCAGGCGCACCTGGATCGGCGTCTCGAACTCGTTGACGATCTCGAGGGTCAGCGGGTTCCCTCCTCCGGGCTCCATCCCGAAGTCGCCTCCGCTCGAGGGGGTCGCGCACGCAGCGGCAAGGCCCAGGGAGACCAGCGAGATCAGCATGCCGGTGCGACGCATCACGGCCTCGAGTCCTCCCTTCCTGCTAGCCGGCCACCTCCGCGGGTGCCATCTGGGACACGTCCGGCACGACCAGGGTTCCTGACCCCTCGTTCGTGAAGATCTCGAGCAGCAGGGAGTCCGGCACCCGATAGGAGATCACGTGCACCCTCCGCACCCCCGCCTCGATGGCGGTGCGGATGGCGGCGGCCTTGGGGAGCATCCCCCCCGCGAGCGAGCCAGCTGCGGCCAAACGGTCGAGACCCTCCAGGTCCGTATAGGACACCAACGAGTCGGGGTCGGAGGGGTCCCTCAGCACGCCGGGCGCCCCGGTCATGATGATCCACTTCTCCGCCTTGATGGCGGCCGCCAGCGCCGAGGCGATCGTGTCCGCGTTGATGTTGAGGATCTCGCCCTGGTCGTCCGCCGAGATCGGACTCACCACCGGGACAAAGCCTTCATCCAGGATGCGCCGCAGCACATTGGCATCGACCGAGACCACATCTCCCACGAAGCCGTAGTCGACGAGGTGCCCCTCGGGCGTGGTCTTCGGCGGACGCCGCACGGCACGCACCAGTCCAGCGTCCACTCCGGAGATGCCCAGGGCCGGGACGTCCAGCTCACGGCAGCGAGCCACGATAGCGGTATTGACCGTGCCGTTCAGCACCATGGTCGCGACGTCGCGCATACCCGAATCGGTCACGCGCCGGCCGTCCACGAACGGGGCGGCCACGCCCAACGACTCCGCCACGTCGGTCATCTGGCGGCCTCCGCCATGCACCAGGACGATGCGGATGCCGAGGCGGTGGAGGATTCCCACCTGCTCCAGGAGCGAGCGTCCCAGCGCGGGGTCGGTGAACACCTCCCCGCCGGCCTTGATCACGAACACCTTGCCCTGGAAGAGGCGCAGATAGGGCACGGCGCGGCGAAGCGCGAAAACGGCGCTGACCGGGCCGTCGGGTGCGGTCATCGAGATCCTCCGAGTAGATCGAGCAGAATGGCTTTCTGGACGTGCAGGCGGTTGGCTGCCTGAGGCACGACCCGCGACCGAGGGCCGTCGAGAACCTCGTCCGCTACGACGACGTTCCTGCGGACGGGCAGGCAGTGCATGAAGATGGCGTCGGACCGCGCGGGTCGGAACCAGGACTCCTGGACACACCACTCGCGGAACTCCGAGCGCAGCGCCGATTCGCCGTTGGGGTCGCCATAGTAGCGAGGCGATTGCCACGACTTGGCATAGAGGACGTGAGCGCCTTCCAGGGCCCCCTCGCGGTCCTCGGTCTCCTGGACGCTCCCCCCCGCCCCGGCGGCGAGCGCCCGGGCCCGCTCCATGACCGGCGCCGGCAGCCCGAACCCGTCGGGCCGGAGCACGGTGACGTCCATGCCGCGCATCGCACCCATCTTCAGCACGGCGGCCGGAACGGCCAGCGGGAGGGCTTTCGGATGCCAGGCCCAGGAGAGCACCATGCGTCCACCCCGCCGGGGGACCCCCGTGTCATCCAGGGTCTTCCAGTCCCCCAGCGCCTGACAGGGGTGATCCATGGCCGACTCGAGGTTGACGAGCGGCTTGCAGGTGTGGCGCAGCAGTGAGGCGAGCAGGGGCTCGGAAAGGTCGTGCTCGAGCGACTTCCCTTCCGGGAACGCGCGGACCCCCAGGACGTCGGCATACTGACCCAACACCGGGATCGCCTCCCGGATGTGCTCGGCGGCGTCTCCATCCATCACGACGCCGTCCCTGACCTCCAGCTTCCAGGTTCCCTGCCCGGGCGCGAGGACGAAGGAGGATCCGCCCAGCTGAGCCATGCCGGCCTGAAATGACGACAGGGTCCGGAGCGATGGATTGAAGAAGACCAGCCCCAGTACCTTGCCCCTGAGGGTCTCGCGCAGAGGCTCGGCCTCCAGTTCCTGGGCCGACTCCAGCAACCTCTCGATGGCAGCGGCGTCGAGCGCTGCCAGATCCGTGAAGTGTCGCACCGGCCGCGGCTCCCGCTCAGCCACCGAGCCGGGACAGTGCCGCGGCCAGCGCATCGACGTGCTGGCGCTCGATGACCAGGGGCGGCATGAGTCGCACGACGGCAGGATCCTTGGAGGTGCCGGCCAGGATGCCCTGGTCGCGGAGACCAGCCACCACCTGGGCCGCCGGTCGGTCGCACCGCAGACCGACCAGCAGGCCGCGACCCTGGATGGCCGAGACGGGACCCACCTGGCAGGTCTCCCGGACTCGGGCGCCCATCTCGGTGACGTGATCGAGGAAGCCGGGTACGGAGAGCTCGTCCGCCACCGCCACGATGAGGGCCGCTGCCAGGGGGCCACCCCCGAATGTGGTTCCCAGGTCACCCGTCCCCACCGTCGCCGCCACTGCCTCGGTCATGAGCACCGCACCTGCCGGGAACCCTCCGGCCAGGCCCTTGGCGGTCGTGACCAGGTCGGGATCGACGCCCGCGTGCTCGATTGCGAAGATCTTGCCAGTGCGTCCCATACCGCACTGGATCTCATCTGCGATCAGAAGTGCTCCGGCCCGTCGGACGCGCTGGTGGGCCTCCTGCAAGAAGTCGATCGGGACGTCGAGCGCCCCCTGGACGCCTTGGACAGCCTCGACGATGAGGGCGGCCACGTCGCCGCCCGCCAGGGCACGCTCCAGCGCCGGCAGATCCCCAAGTGGAATCCAGGTCACGTCGAAGGGCGTGCGAGGGAAGCCGTACCACTTCTCGCTTCCGTAGGTTACGGCAGCGGAGGCGGCGGTCCGGCCGTGGAAGGCACCTTCCAGGGCCAGCACACGAGTGCGACCGGTGGCCCGCAATGCCAGGCGCAGGGCATTCTCGTTGGCCTCTGCCCCCGAGTTGACCAGGAACACCTTGGTCAAGCCGGCCGGAGCCAGCTCCACCAAGCGCTCATGCGCCCGGGTGCGGATGGCCACGTCGACCAGGTTGGTCTGGAAGAAGAGCCGATCGGCCTGTTCGCGCAGGGCGCGCACCAGGGCCGGATGCCCATAGCCCAGCAGGGCCGTGGCGTGACCGCCATAGAAGTCGAGGTAGCGCTCCCCGGTCGACGAGGTGACCTCGACCCCTTGCCCCTCATTGATCTCGATCCCGAGGCGCGAGTAGACCGGCACCTCCGCCTTCGTCGTGGCTAGCTCCATCCCAGTCCCGGTGTCAGCAGGCCGGTCGACTCGGGGAGTCCGGCCAGACGGTTCATCCACTGCACGGCGCCCCCGGCGGCGCCCTTCACGAGATTGTCGAGCGTCGAGACGACCACCGCCTGGTCACCGTCGACGACGGCGGAGATCCGGCAGCGATTGGTGCCGACCACCTCCTTGAGGGACGGGGGGTCGGCCGATACGTGCACAAAGGGAGATCCGCTGTAAAAGGCCTGCATGGAAGAGACTAGCTCGCTCGAGCTCATTGAATGCGAGAGCTCCATGTGGAGCGTCGCGTGGATGCCGCGAGCGAAGGGTCCCGAGGTGGGGACGAACAGGACGCGAGGATCCTCGCCGTCGGTCAGCCGTCCGAGCAGCATCTCCATCTCGGGTCGGTGCCGATGGGTGAGCGGCTTGTAGACCTTCATGGACCCGTGCCGATCGGGGTGGTGCGTTCCCGCGGTCGGAGTGCGGCCGCTCCCGGTGCTCCCGGTCACTGCGCTCACGCGGATCGGTCCGGCGAGCAGCCCCTGCGCGTGCAGGGCCGCCGCCCCCAGGGTCACGCAGGTGGTGAAGCACCCTGGATGGGCGATGGGCCCCTCGGGGGTGTCCGCCCTGAGCTCGGGGAGGGCGCACGTGAAGTCCGCGATGCGTCCGGGGGCCGGGTGGTCGTGGCCGTAGACGGCTTTGTAGGCATCGGCCGTCGGAAGCCGGAAGTCCGCGGAAAGGTCGACCAGCAACAGGTCCTTGCCCGCCCCCTGAGCGGCGCTGAGCAGCTGGTCGAGCGTCGCGGCCGTCGCCCCATGCGGGAGGCAGGAGAAGACCGCCACTCGGGGGCCGCCCCCCAAGATCCGGTCGAGCTCGCTGGACGGCAGGAAGGTGCCGCCCGGCAGCACGCCGTGGAGATGCGGAAACAGCTCCTCGATCGAGCCTCCGGCCTGTCCGTGGGCGAAGGCCCCCTGAAGGCGGAGCAGCGGATGGCCCCAGAGGAGGCGCATCACCTCGGCGCCCACGTATCCACTTCCGCCCAGCACCCAGGCCGGGATCTGCTCAGCCGCCACCGTTTGCCCTCCGCGCATGGATTCCCGCACCCTCCAGGACCACGTCCGCCAGCTCGGACGGGGATACCCTGGCATTGATGGCCCGCACGCCAAAGCGTGCCTCGATCACCTCGGTGCCGGCGGCGTTGTCGGTGGCGGGTCCGGTGACCACGGTGGCCCGGATCCCGTAGGTCTCCTCGAGGACCCGCAGGCCTCCGTAGGCGCCTACGGGGTCGGTGGCCGCCAAGACCACCGCCGAGAAGGACCGGCGCAGCGCCTCGTCGTCCAGGATGGCATCGACGCCGTAGTCGCCGAAGAGCCCGTCGCCCAGTTCCAGCACCAGGACGTCCGGGCGGTCCTCCGCCAGCGTGGTGAGGATGGCCCGCGCCAGCGACGGCGCGTTCTCCCTGCGGGTCGTCACCACCCCGAAATCCGTGAAGACCGCCGTGCGAACCGCTCCCGAGTCCTCCATGTGCAGGACGTCCCGGCGCAGGCTGACCCCGGTGGTCTTCCCCCCGTGCACGCGCAGATTACGGTGCGCGAGCTCCTGAATGAGGCTCGAGCACGCCAGGGTCTTCCCGGCGTTCATCGAGGTGCCGACCACGGCGATGACCGGCGTGGTGCCTACCTCCAGGCGCTCGGGCATCGGGAGGGCCTTGCGGCGGATGTTGGCCGGGATGCCGATGCGTTCGCCCAGGTAGGGGAATGACAGGACCTGTCCCAGCACCTCGCACTCGAAGGGCGGCCCCACTTCGGGGCTGTAGGAGGTGCAGGTGCCGATCACGCCACCCAGGTTCAGGATGTTGGTGGTGGCGCCCGTGGCGAGGCTCGTCGGAATGTGGCCGGCATAGCCGCCCAACGCCCGACGATGCCCCAGGGCACCGACGACCACGTCGCCGGGCTTCAAGGACGAGAAACGCCCCGTGGGGAGCTCCAACTGATTGTAGGTGCTCTTGCGCGTGAGGATGCGCACGGCCACCACGTCCCCTTCCACGCAGGGGAATTCATCCCCCACCCACACGGAACGGCCCACGGACGCGTTGCGGGTCACCGACGCGATCTTGTCGACCACGAGCTGTCTCACTCGGCGGTCTCCTCTGGATTCTTCATCTCGATGGTGTTGTCCTGCTTTTCATTGGAGGCCCACACCTCCAGTCGACTGCGAATACGGGGCAGCGCGTCCGGGACCGCCACGGCGATGAAGATTGTGTCATCTCCCGCGATGGTCCCCACCACCTCGGGCCACCCGGCCTCGTCGATGGCCACGCCGACGGGTTGGGCCGCACCGACCCGCGTGCGAACGACCATCAGGTGGTCGCCCGCCGGGACCGCGGCCTCGATCAGGCCGAGGATCGCGGATGGGATCCGGCGCGGATCGTCCGGCAGCTGATAGACGCCGCGCACCTTGGTGACGGCGAGCGCCCTCAGGTCCCGGGAGATCGAGGCCTGCGTGATGTCGTGCCCCTGCTCCCGCAGGCGGGCCACCAGCCGCGCCTGGGTGCGGATCCGTTCCCGACTCAGCAGCTCCCGGATCGCCCGGTGCCGAATCTCCCGCTCGTCCACGGCCTCCTCTCCTGGTCCGCGCTCCCTCGGCGGAACGAAACAGAGCGGCCCCCCGGGTAGTCCGGCGGGCCGCTCCATGCATCAGTATGCGCATAATATTCAGGTACGCGCGGCCGCGCAAGGGGCGCTTCAAGGGTCGGTTCGAGACGCAGGTCGGCGTGGGCCTCAGGGGAGCGCGGCCAGGCCCGCCCGCAGTGCGTCCAGGAGGCGCTCTCCGTCCTCCGCGGAAAACGGCAGGGGCGGCTTGATCTTGAGGACGTTGTGGTCCGGCCCGTCCGTGCTCAAGAGGATCTGCCGCTCTTCCTTCACCCACTCGACCAGTCTACGGGCGCGCACGGCATCGGGGGTGCGGCCCGCCCGGTCCTCGACGATCTCCAACCCCAGAAACAGGCCCCTGCCCCGGGCCTGCCCCGCATGGGGGCTGGCGCCCTCGAGGTCGGCCAGCCCGTGGAGCAGACGCTCGCCGACCCCGAGGGCGTGTTCCCGAAGGCGCTCCTCCTCCAGAACGTCGAGCACGGCCAGCCCCACCGCACAGGAGACCGGATTCCCACCGAAGGTGTTGAAGTACTCCATGCCGTTGGCGAAGGCGTCGGCGACCGATCGGGTGGTGACGACGGCCCCCATGGGATGCCCGTTTCCGATGGGCTTGCCCAGGGTGACGATGTCCGGGCGGGCCCCCGCCTGCTCCCAGCCCCACCAATGGGACCCCACGCGTCCAAACCCGACCTGGACTTCGTCGGCCACCACGACTCCGCCCCGGGCGCGGACCTCGTGGAAGGCTTGTTGAAGGAACCCCGCCGGGGGCACGATCTGGCCGCCGCAGCTCAGGATGGCCTCCGCGAAGAAGGCGGCCAGGCCGGAGCGCCCGCCGCGCGCCCGCTCGGCTGCCTCGGCCACCGCGGCCGCGTAGGCGACCCCGGCGCGCTCCCCGCGGTGCCGGCCGCGGTAGGGGTCCGGCAGCGGGGCTTCCTCGACCCAGTCCGGCCGGCCCCGCCCGCCCCTGCCCTTGTATTTGTAGGGGCTCATCTCCACCAACGCGGACGTGTTGCCATGGTAGGCGCCGTCCAACACCACTACGCCGTGCGCGCCTGTCACCGCGCGCGCCATGCGCAGGGCCAGCTCATTGGCCTCGCTTCCCGAGCAGACGAGGTAGCACACCTCGAAGGGTGGCCCGAAACGCTCGAGCAGGCGCTCGCAATAGCGCGGCAGCAGCTCGTGCAGGTAGCGGGTATTCGTGTTGAGCAGTGACGCTTGCTCACTGAGGGCCTCGACCACGCGGGGATGCTCGTGCCCCACGTGTGCCACGTTGTTCACGCAGTCCAACCAGGCCCTCCCCTCCGGGTCGTAGAGGAAGGCACCCCGACCGCGCACGATGTGAAGAGGTCGGCGGTAGGACAGGCTGAGCGCTTTGCCGGCGACCTGCGTGCGTGCGCGCTCGATGGCGCCCCTCGCCCGCGTGGGTCGGGCAGGCCTGCTCGCTTCCCCACTGAGTCGGCGGAAGACGCGTCGGTCGTCGAGGAGCGTCAACGTGGCCAACGTGCGGCGCACGCCCGCCTGGCTGACCACCAGGTAGTCGTCGTTCCGCTCTCCAGCGTCGGCGGCCAGGGCGGCCATGGCGATGCTCACGCACATCCGCAGGCGAATCAGGGGAAGCAGGAGCTCGCGCTCCAGCTCCGTCGGCACCAGTGAACGCCCGTAGCCCTCCAGCATCTGAGCCAGGACCCCGACGGGATCGGGAGTCTCCAGCAACAGATAGGTGGCAGCGATGACGAGGTCGGCCACGCGCAGGCTGTGGACCAGATCCCCGAGATCGATCACTCCGATCAGGTTCCGCTCCGAGCCCACCAGCAGGTTGTGGTCGTTGAGGTCGTTGTGGGCCACTCCCCTGGGCAAGGAAGGGAGCAGCGGCTGAGTGTGGGCCTGAAAGCGCGTGAGCTCGTCGCGCACCAAGGTACGAAGCGCGGGGTCCGTGAGGAGCGCGCTGCCCCGTTCCACGACCTCAGGCCCTTGCAGGAGGTCCCAGGCGAGGTAGCGGTGGCAGCCCGGGTGGTCGAACTCCGTGAGGGCGCGGGTGATCTCGGCGACGTGTGCGCCGACCGGGCCCGGCCCCGGCCGGGCCCCGGGGGGCGTCTCGGCGAGCGGCGTGCCCGGAACCCAGCGCAGCAGTCGGACGCGATGGAGTGCTCCCCCGTGGGTCGGGAGCCCCGGGAGGTCCTCTCCCCCGAGCGAGGGCCTGGGAGCGGGGAACCGCAGTTGGGGGAGTGCGGCCTGGAGGTGCCGCATGGCGGCGTTCTCGGCCTCGAGCGCGACCAGGGGCGTGTTGGCGTTCGCGATCTTTAGGACCCACTCATCCGCCACGCGGAAGTTCTGGTCCTGGTAGCTGGGAAGCTCCTGAGCTGCGCCGTCTACGCCGAACAACGCCCTGGCCACCCGCCGCGCCTCTGCGGCGGTCAGCGAGGGCCGCCCATCGCCCCGGGCAGGAGGGAACTCGACGGCGTCGGACATGAGGAACCTTGGCCCCGCGGTTCGGGTCTTCAATTTGCATCGAACGTTCGCAAACACCTGCCCGCAGGGCCCGGTGGCGCCGCGCAATATACCGAGCGCCACCCCATTCGACACACAACGAGGCACGGCCATGACTCGTCTTCTGGTGGCGTTCATCGCGAGCGCCCTGGTGCTCGCCGCATGCGACGGGGGGACGTCCCCGCCGGTCGCCACCACTGTTCAGGTAACCCCGTCGACGGCTTCGTTCAGCAGCGTCGGCGAAACCGAGCAGTTCTCGGCTCAGGTGTTGGACCAGGATGGCAACCCCATGTCGGGGGTGTCCGTGACCTGGACGAGCACTGACATCGGCGTAGCCAACGTGGGACCGTCCGGCCTCGCGACATCGACCGGCAACGGCACCGCGCAGATCCGCGCGACCGCCCAGGTCCAGGTGTCCACCGGGGGCAGCGTTTCGGGCGCCGCCTCCGTCAGCGTCGATCAGGTTCCTGAGTCGTTGCTCAAGACGGCTGGCGATGCCCAGACGGGCGAAGTCGGCGAAGCGCTTCCCATCAGTCCCACCGTGGAGCTCAAGGACGCCCTTGGGACGGCGGTCATCGGGAAGGCCGTGACCTTCGAAGTCGTGGGTGGCGGCGGATCGGTGGGCACGAGCACCGTTCTCACCGGACCGACCGGGCGGGCGGCAACCAGTTGGGTGTTGGGTGGCACGGTGGGCGCGCAGCTCATGCGTGCCACCGTGGGTACGCTCTCGGTGGACTTCACCGCGACCGGCGAGGTAGGGATCCTGGCGGTGAGTACCAGCGCGTTGGATCGCGGACGGCAGACACTGCCCTACGCGGAGACGCTTCTCGCCAAGGGCGGCAATGGCGGAGGGTACACCTGGTCGCTGGCCAGCGGAGCGCTCCCCGGCGGGATCAGCCTGTCGGCCTCCGGCACGCTCACCGGTACGCCGAGCGTGGCCGGCACGTTCACACCCACGTTCCGCGTCCAGGACGGCGCCGGTGGAAGTGCCACCCGCGCGTTGACACTCACCGTGTGTGATGCGCCCCTGTCCCTCGGCGTGGGCGCGCACATGGTGGTCGACGCGTCGACGTTGAGCACGTGTGGGTTCTATCTCCCCTCCAGCGCTGGCGCGGGCTACCGGGTCGGCGTCACCTACCCGCTCGCCTCCGAGTCCAGCACGTCGGTGGCGGTGAATCTGCAGATGCGCGGCGACGGGGTCACCACGACCTCGGCAGCACCGCAGGTCAGCACCACGTTCGCCGCCGATGCCTTCGCTGGACCGGTGCTGTCGGCCTCCGCACCGGCCGTACGCGGGCTGGAGCGTGCGGTGGCGCTCTCGGAGAGCACGGAGCGCTTCCATTTGGCTTTGCGCAATCAGGAGGAACGCCTCGTCGCCAGCCTGCCGCGCAGTGGTGTGAAGCCTGCCCAGGGGACGCCGCTGCGGGCCGCCTTCGACCTCGCGGCGGCGGCCCAGGCCGCCCCGGACACCGTGGTGCTCACCGTCCCCACGGACGCGTCCACCTGCAGCTTGAGCTCGGCCAAGTCGAACACGGCCGTCAAGCTCGGGGAGAACCAGTACGTCGCCATCTATCAGACGGTCTCGCAGCGGACGAGCGCACCGGTTTCACAGGGCAGTGTGAATCTGATGCTGTCGTTCTACGAGAACTACGGGCGCGAAGTGATCGAGAAGTACTTCGGTGGTACGACCGACATCAATGGCGATGGCCTGATCACCGTGCTGGTGACGCCCGACATCGGCGAGCAGGTGGCGGCCTTCGTCTGGAGCGGCGACTTCTTCTCCAATGCCACCAACGTCTGCCCGGCGTCGAACGAACGAGAGCTGATCTACTTCAACGCCAGCGTCATCAATGACATGGACGATGAGACCAGCTTCCAGGCGCTGGCCACGCTGGTCCACGAGGCCAAGCACGTGTCCTCGCTCTACCATCGGGTCGCCAACCAACCCTTCCACCCGAGCTTCATCGAGGAAGGCACAGCCGAGATTGCGGGTGAGATCGCGACCCGCCTGGCCTGGGCCGCCACCGGAGGGCCTGCGGTAACCGCCAAGGCTACGCGCAACGACTTCGTCGTCGGTGGGCAGACCGACATCCGCGCCGAGAACTACGGGATCTTCCTGCGCATGGCCCGCGTCACCTGGTATCTGGCCGCGCAGCCGAACGGTCTGAGCGCTTCGCTCACCTCCCAGCAGAATGGCATCTACGGGTCGGGTTGGCTTTTCCACCGGTTCCTGGGGGATGCCTACGGGAACGCAGGGTCCGCGACGCTCGGAGATCAGACGCTGTTCCGTATGCAGAACGACTCGTCGACCGTAAGCGGCTTCAGCGGCTTCACCACCTTCACGGGCAAGTCGTTCGTCGACTTGGAGCTCGAGTACGCCATCGCCGTGACCTTCGGCGGGACGGGGGTAGCCACGGCGCGTGACTTCACCACCTACGACTTCCGGAACGTGGCCGAGCTGTTCCGCAATCCGGATCCGGCCGGCTCATTCCCCTGGCCCGTCACGCGGACCTGCAACGGTGGCCCTTGCCCCACGGGCTTGGATTCGTCCACGACGGACAACGACGACGGAGTGGTCCACGCGGCGCAGTTCGGGAACCGCACGTATGCGGGGTCCCTGGGTCCGGGTGGTATCCGTGTCCACGAGTTCGAGTCCGATGGCAGCGGTCGTGGTGCGGAGTTCGACGTCACGGCCACGTCGGGCGTGAAGGTGATCATCGCTCGCGTGCGCTAGCCCCCGGCGCCCGGGGAGCGGCAGAAGGGGCCGCGGGGGACGGATCCCCCGCGGCCCCTCTCATTTCCCCCACGCGCTGCGGCGTGAGTCCGTCCGCTCAGGAGACCGGGCGTGAGCGCGGGGCCAACTGGGTGATCCAGAGGCCCGAGTTGAGGTCGGAGGAGTAGATGCGGCCCTTGAAGATCTGGGCTCCCCAGGCCATCGGCCAGTTGGCGACCGTGGTCTGGGCATCGGTGGTTCGGTAGCTCGCGATCTCCCGTCCCTGTGCGTAGAGATCGCCACGCAGTTCTCCCGAGATGTCCACCACCCGCAGGCCGGCCTGGTAGTATCCCACGTAGAGCTTCTCATCGTCCACCCAGACGTTGTGGGCTCCGGCCTCGGGCACCTCGTAGAACGCCACCTCCTGTGGGTTCTCGATATCGGATACATCGACCACATGGATGTACCCACGCGCCTCGATGGGGCGATCGGCGTTCCAGTCGTCTGGGAAGATCTCGTCGCCGAGGAACAAATAGCGGCCGGAGCGCCAGGCGACGTGCGTGTTTCCGATGGGATAGGCGTAGCGACTCACGAACGCAGGCGCGCGCGGCGTTCCTCCGTGCGTCCCCGCCCCCACGTCCAGGATGACGACTCCGTCGTCCCAATACGAGAGGAACGCGTAGCCATCCTGGACGATCACGTCGTGAAGGGTCTTCGCCTGCTTGGGGAGCCCCCAACGCCCCACTTCCCGGGGTGCCGCCGGATCGGAGATGTCGAGGATGTGCAGGTCGGACGTGCCGTTGTGGCATGCGTAGACCAGGTCGTTCTGACCGTCGATCCACACGTTGTGGACGCCGCCCGTGACCGTTTCTTCGTAGTGGGCCAGCACCTTCGGGTGGGCCGGTGTGGCCAGATCGAGCATCACGATGCCGTTCCGGCGATTGGAAGCGCCCTCCCGCGTCACGATGCCGACCCGGTTGTTCGGATGGATCTTCACGTCGTTGATGCGGCGGGCATCGAGTTGGATCGAGTCGGTGAGCTGTGGCTGCGCCGGGTTCGTGACATCCCACACCTTCATCCAATCGTGCATGAAGGTCCCGACGTACACGTAGTCACGCCTGTCCACGCCCTCGAAGACCCACATGTCTCCAGAGTGGTGCGTGGAGATGGCACCGCGTCCCACCTGCGCCAGCATCTCTTCCGATATGCGGGGCTCCACCTCGAGCACGGCGGACACCGAGTTCCCTTCGCCGACCAGCGCCGTGATCCGGTGGCGCCCGGGCTGCTCCGCGACGAAGACCCCTTCCCTCCCCTCGGCTTCGATCTGGGCACCAGAGCCCGCGAGGCTCCACGCCGGAAACACACGCACGGGCCCCGATCGACCGCGCGCCTCCACCTGCATGCGCAGCACATCGCCGGTCCTCACCGGGACGTTCGTGGGTGAAGGCCGCACCAGAGCCAGCGAGAGCGGGCCTTCGTCGATCACTTCGATCTCGAGCTCGGCCACTGCCTCCCCGGCCCGGACCTCGACGCTTCCCTTTCCGGGGGCGACTCCGTGGACGCGGCCCAGGCCATCGACGCGGAGTACAGGTGAGGCCGAGCGCACGGTCGCATCGGGGACCACACGCCGCTCTCCTGCGCGATCGACCCCGTAGACCGTCAACGGCACGCTGGTGCCCAGCGCGAGCACCTGCACGGGGGTGTGCGCTTCCAGTGCTACCGGTGGCAGGGCGGCTACGCGGATGACGGTGACGCCAGGCGCGGCGCCTGGAGATCCGAGCGCGAGGACACGGATCTCTGCCCTCCCAGGCCGAAGCGCTCTCACACGTCCGTCGGACGTCAGTTCGACGATATCGCCCTGCGCCGTATACCATCGCATGGGGACATCCGACCGCGGCTGGCCCGCTCCGTCCCGCAGCACGGCCTCCAACACTGCGGTCTCGCCGACTACGAGCTCGGCCTCCGCGGGGAGCACTTCAACCCGTGGGGCCTGAGCCCCCTGGGCCGCCTGCAGCGAGGCGCTGAGCAGGAGCGGTAGCAGCATCGGCCCGGACCCCTACCTGCTACGGGTCGTGACCTCGATCACGCCGTTGGAGTAGTTGGTTCCGTAGAGCGTCGTCGCGTCGCGCCCATTGCGGAAGCGCAGTTCACGGCAGTCGGTGGAGCGGATGGATGTAAGCATCTGCAGGCCGCCGGCCACGGGGCGGCCGTCGACGTGAACCTGTGGGCCCACTTGCCCTGAACGGCTCTGGAGCCAGGTGGGGCGGAGCCGCTGGATGGCTTCGTACGCCGAGGTCGCCGGCATGGTCGCGAGTTCCTCGGCAGTGATCAGGTTCCGGCCTCCGCGGGCGCTACTACTACTGCTCCCGGACGACGAGCCACCCGAAGCGCAGGCACCCAGCAGGGGTGCCAGGAGCAGCAGAGAAAGCAGCAGAAGCGGTGTTCGAACGATGCGTGTGGGCATGGTGCCTCCCTGTTGTGCAGGTCCTTTGGTGTGTGCCTTGGTCACAGGCCCTTCTTGGCGCGCAACAGCAACTCGAGCAGCTTGATGTCGGCGACCATCCCGAGCGCTTCCACCCCGTCGTAAGGATAGCGGTGACGCTCCTGGCTGACGTCTGAAGAAAAGACGATCGAGTTCCCGATCAGCTGATTGTACTCGTAGCGTGGTGTCACCTCGGCGCGCCAGACGGTCTGCTCGCGGTCCACGAACCACCGGTATTGCGGGTTCTGCACCGCCACGGTCAATGTGCCCGGCACGGGCGGCCGTGTGCCTTCCACTTGTGTTTGCAGCTTGCAGCGTGGATCGTCCACGCCCTTCAGGATCACCCGCCATTGGGGGCCGGCACGAACCGCCGAGGTGACTTCCCACGTACGCCCGCCACGCTCGATGCGCAGTCCTTGGATTCCCAAATGCCTCAGCCTTCCAGTGCGGTGAAGTCGATCCAGCTGCGCGCTGGAATGGGCTCGGCGCGGGTCAGCGCAGGGTTGTTGAGGATGGCGCGGTTGATGGCGCACCGCGACGCGGCGACCCAGACCTCGCGCACCGTGCTCGGGTTGCGGGTCGTCAGGTTCTGGGTACGGACCGTGCCGGCAAGCAGAACGCCGGCGCCTTCGATGGTGATCTCACCGTGCGCGACGATCACACCGAAGAACCGCGTGTCGTCCGTGAGGTGCAGATTGCCCTCCACCAGCAGGACCCCCTGCCCCACGGATCCGGCAGCCAGCTGCAGGTCGCCCGTCACGTGCACGACCGGAAAGTAGCGGCCGCAGGGTCCGTCGGGATTGTTGGGGTCTCCCCAGTTGGATGCGCTTGCCGTTTGGCAGGTCCCGCTCGCACCGGTTTGCGGCGCGACCGGACCGAACGCTCCGCTGGGAAGGTGCACGTCGGCCACGGCCACCAGCTCAGCCCAGGAGATCCCGCCGAAATCGACGAGCGCCGCCGCGCCCAACCCTGGATTCTCCACGACCGGCGGGGAGCCGGACACCTGAGCCCCTCCCGAAGTGGCAATGCTGGTGGCGTCCGGAATGATCACTCCGGCCTGGGCGCCACCGCTGGCGCCGCAGAGGGAAGCCCAAGACAAAGGAGTGAAGTCGGCTCCCGTGACTCCGGCGTCTCCCTCCAGCACGAGCTGGCCGAGCACCAGCGCGGCAGAGCCCGCCGAGAACATCGGGCTTCGCAGACGCGTCAGAACCGCGATCCGGTGCTGGGTTTGCGGATCGGCGTAGAGCGACGCCCGGCTGTCGAGCAGATAGAGCCGCTCCGAGATGCGTCGAACGTCGACCAGGGCGCTGCCCTCGGCGGCGATGGCGGTGACCTGATCGGCAGCGCCGACGGACAGGAGTCCGAAGCGCTCTCCCTGCCAATTGGCCAGAACGTCGGCGATGCCGGTCTCGGAGACCGAGAACGCCCGGCCCGTCAACTCGCTGGCCACCGAGATGCGTGTCTCCTGACGAGCAGCATAGAAGCTGCCCGTGACCACCAGGCCCAGAACCGTGAGGGTGACCAGCGCCAGGATGAAGGCCACACCCTCCCGGTTCCCGGGGCGCAGGTGCCCGCGCTTCGGGTCAGTTGCGAAGGGAGACACGTGTGCTGAGGGAGTCGGCGATCGGGGCACCATCGCTGTCCAGAACGGGCGAAAACGTCCGCACAAGAAGCTCAATCTGAGCGACGCTGGCCGGATTCGCCACCACGTTGCCCAGTCGGTCCAGGAAGGTGAGCTGAAGGCCCTGGCCCGGGGGGCCCAGAGGGCCAACCAGTGGGACGGGCTCGGCCAGCCCCACCCAGCGCGCGAGGTAGTGGGCTCCCAGGGCGGGCCGCAGACCGTAGCTCTCGACCTGGAATGCCCGCACCGGCGCTCCCACCGAGAGGACGTTGGCGCCGAGCGGGGGGACGAGGCCGTTCAACTCGACGCGCTCCCCCGCCCCTCCACTGGGGCACCCCGCAGTGGTGTCGACCGGACCGGCCACGCCGATCAGCCAGACATCGTCGGCGGGATTGGCGGGGTCATTCTCGGCCCAGACCATCACGGAGTCGCCCTGGGCCACCCAGCGCGCATAGGGCTCGAAGACCACGCTGGGGGCGGCCGATACATCGCACGCGACCGCGAACGTGATGGGCCGCCGCAGTCGGAGGCTGTCCGGCCCCATTCCGAGGAAGTCACCCGCCTGGGCGCTGGTCTCCCGCAGCAGGGCGGTAAGGACGTCCGTAGCGGCTCGGGCCGTCTGTTGGACACTGAGGCGTGCCGCCTGTCGCGAGAAGGTGCGTTGGCCCACGAGCACGACCTGATAGATCGTCAGCAGCAGCAGGGCCCCCAGCGCCGTGGCGATGATCAGCTCCACCAGGGTGAATCCGGTGCGGCTCGGCCGCCTCTGCCGGGGGGATCCGCTCACGGACGAGAGATCCGCAGGTGGGTCGTATCGGCCACGGCGGGTACGAGCGTAGGGGCTTGCCCGGGGGCTGGAGCTCGGAACCCGGGTCCGACCGTGACGATCCGGACCGCCTTGGCACGCGCGAGGACCTCCACGTCCCAGGTGACCTCGAAGCGGCCCACCGTGCTGCTGCCGTCCAGGATCGAGTCGTAGGGGACGGCCGCGAGGCGCTCCGCCACGCTCTGGCGGGCGGCCGCCCGTTCGGTACGGAGATCCGCGTCGGTGCCCTGCCGTACAAGCAGCGTCTGGGTTCCCAGGAAGCCGAGGATCCCCACCGCCAGGATCACCACGGCCACGATCAGCTCCACGAGCGTGAAGCCCCCTTGGGACGGGCGGCTGTTCACGGACCCTGCGGTCCCTCCACGAACTGACCGAGCGGAAGCAGCGTGCCCTCCGCCCAGCGGCCGTCGCGGGTGAAGCGGACCTGAACGGGGCCGCCGACCGAGCCGCACCCCGGAAGGGCCAGGCCCCGTGGGCCCAGGCATTGGCGCAGGGTCGGAGTCACCTCCACCTGGGCCAGCACGTCGAAGCGCAGAACCTCGATCGGGGGGCCGCCCTCGCTGATCCAGGCACTGTCGCCGTCCTCGGTCACGTCCAGGTACACCAGATGGCCCCTCTCGACGGCGGTGGCGCGCGCGCGGGCCGACAGGCTGGCAAAGGCGTTCCGCGCCGAGCGCACCGCAAAGGCGGAGCGTGCCCGACCTGTCGCGGTCCAGGCGATCCCGAGCAGGATGGCGCTCACCGCGAACACGATCAGGAGCTCCACGAAGGTGACGCCACGGCGGTCCCGCATCCGAGCGAACCCTCCGCAGGAGTGGGCGGGTCCCCGGGGGAGACCCGTTCGGTCGATGTCCCCGGCGCGACTCGAACGCGCGACCTACTGCTTAGGAGGCAGTCGCTCTATCCACCTGAGCTACGGGGACGGGAGCGGCGGACCCGTCCAGGGCGCGCCGTCCGGCGGCTGAAAAGGTAGGGGAGCCCCGGGCGCAATCCAACCCGCCGCTCGGGCCGGTGCGGTCACTGCATCGCCCCGGGCGTCCATGGGGAGCGCCCTGAGGGTTCTTGAATCTGGGAAGGTCCGGTGGGCGCGCTGGCGGAACGGCTAGAGGATGAGCTTGATGACCGCGAAGCCGAGCACGAGCAGGATGCCGAAGGCCCAGCTCAGCAGGTTGAAGTTCTTCTCGATGAAGACCTTCACGGGTGCCCCGTAGCGGTAGATGAGGCCCGCCACCAGGAAGAAGCGCAGCCCCCGGCTCAGGATGCTGGACAAGAGGAACACGCCCAGGTTGATGCCGAATACGCCGGAAGAGATCGTGACGACCTTGTAAGGGAACGGTGTCAAGCCGGCGAGGAACACGGCCCAGAAGTCGAAACGCTCGTAGAACGACTGGATCTTGTCGAAGGCCTCGGGCGTGACTCCGGGCACGTACTGGAAGAAGGGGTCGGCCAGCACGCTCCAGAGGCCAGCACCGATGCCATACCCCACCAGTCCCCCCACTACGGAGGCGGCGGTGGCGATCCCGGCGAACCGGAACGCCTTCCGATTGGCTCCCAGGCAAAGGGCCAGCAGCAGCGGATCCGGGGGAATCGGGAAGAACGACGACTCCGCCGCCGCCATCGCAGCGAGCGCGGCGGGCCCGTGCGGCGTTTCGGCCCAGTGGAGCATCCAGTCGTAGAGCCGGCGGATCGGTCCTCGGCGCTCGGTCGAGGCCTCCGGGGCAGCCAGTGTCACGTGTCCAGCTCCTTGCTCCATCCGAACTTTCCGATCAGGGGGACGAACCTACAGGGGATCCGTGCGTCCTCCTGCAAGATCTGGCCCTCCACCCGCCGAACGAGCATGAGGCGCTGCTCGTCCCGGTCTCCCACCGGGATCAGCATGCGGCCCCCTTCGGCCAACTGTTCGATGAGTGCCTCCGGGACCGTGGGCGCACCCGCCGACACCACGATGACGTCGAAGGGTGCATACTTCCGCCAACCGATGGTGCCGTCGCCCACGAGCAACGCCACGTTGCGGATCTCCAACTGATCCAGAGCCGTGCGCGCCCGCTGCGACAGGGCGCGTTCTCGTTCCACGGAGTAGACGCGGTCCGCCAAGCGCGCCAGAAGCGCGGTGAGAAACCCGCTTCCCGTGCCGATCTCGAGCACGACGTCGGTGGGCCTGGGGTCGAGGGCGGCCAGCATCATCGCTTGCAGCGAGGGCTGCGACGCGGTTTGCCCGAAGCCGATCGGCACCGGGGCATCGTCGTAGGCACGATTCCACACGCCCTCCGGCAGGAACAGGTGCCGGGGAACGCGGTCGAACAGCTCCAACAGGGCGAGATCGGTGATCCCGGCGTCGCGGATCCGCTCGATCAGTCGACGCCGCTGCCCCACGAAGCGGAACCCGTCTACTGGCTGAACTCCCACGTGCGCAGCTCCTCCATGAGCGCGTAGTTGGTCAGGTCCAGGTAGACCGGAGTGATCGAGATGTACCCTTCGCTGACGGCTTTGAAATCGGAGTGCTCTCCGCCCTGCCAGCTGGCGACACCGCCCCCGATCCAGAAGTACTCGCGACCGCGGGGATCGTTGGCCCGGGTGATGGCGTCCTGATAGCGCCGCCGCCCCAGGCTGGTGATGCGAACGCCTTGCAGGTCGGCGGGATCGATGGCAGGCAGGTTCACGTTCAGCAGCGTGTGGTCGGGGAAGCGCGCATTGCGCGCCAGGTCCCGGAACAGCACTGCCAGACGGTCGGTCCAGGCCGAGATCTCTTCGTACTGCTCACCGGTGTAGGAGACGGCTACCGAGCGGATGCCGAGCACGGTAGCCTCCATGGCCGCAGCCACCGTGCCCGAGTACAGCACGTCCTCGCCCATGTTGGGTCCGTGATTGACACCCGATAGACAGAGCCCCGGGCGCGTGTCGAGGAGCAGTTCGTTCACAGCCAACAGAACGCAATCCGTGGGTGTGCCGTCCACCACGTGTGCCCCGTCGGCCGCGCGCCGTACCCGCAGAGGATGGTGGAGCGTCAGGGAGTGGCTGGTGGCGCTCTGCTCGCGGTCCGGCGCCACCACGGTCACCGTGCCGATGCTGCGCGCCGCCTCCGCCAGCACGCGCAAGCCCTCGGCCAGGTACCCGTCGTCGTTGGTGCAGAGGATGCTCAGGTCTCGTGAGCTCACCGGGCCTGCTCCGCGCCCTGATCCGGGGTGAGAATGTCCAGCAGCGAGTGGAGCTCGTCTCGGATCTCGTCCAACAGGCCCGGGGTCACCGCCTGCTTGCGCTCGTCCTTGAGCTCGGCGGAGCGCCGGGTCTTCTTCAGATGGCGGCGAGCTCCCGTGATCGTGTACTTCTGGTCATACAAGAGGTGCTTGATCAGGAGCACCATCTCGATGTCGGCTGGTTTGAACACGCGGTTCCCCGCGCGGTTCTTGATCGGGCGCAGCGACTCGAACTGCGTCTCCCAGTAGCGAAGGACGTGTGGCTTCAGCCCCGTCAGCTCGCAGACCTCCCCGATGGAGTAGTAGGCTTTCTTGGCGATCGGTTCATCGGGAGTCGTCACGACCAATCCTCGGGTTTCGGGTCTCGCATCATCAGGCGTCGAATCGCTTCTCGGGGCGCGCGCCCCTGGGTCAGGATGGCGTGCACCTCCGAAGCGATCGGCATGTCCACGCCTTCGCGCTCGGCCAGGGCCACGACGGCTTCAACCGTCGCGACTCCCTCTGCTACCGTGTGCATCTCGCCGAGGATCGACTGGATGCTCTCGCCCCGACCGAGGCGGTAGCCGACCGTGCGGTTGCGGCTGAGCTCGCCGGTGCACGTCAGGACCAGGTCGCCCATTCCCGCCAGCCCCGCGAAGGTTTCCCGCAGGGCGCCCATCCGGATCCCCAAGCGGGCGATCTCGGCCAGTCCCCGGGTCATCAGGGCCGCCCGCGTGTTGTGGCCGAAGCCCAGGCCGGCGACGACACCGGCGGCGAGCGCGATCACGTTCTTGAGAGCGCCCGCCAGCTCGACGCCGATCACGTCGGGGGTGGTATAGACACGGAACACGTCGGTCTGGAAGAGGGCTTGGGCCTGCAGGCGCGCTTCCTCGCTGGCGCTGGCGACGACCACCGCAGTCGGTGCACCGGCTGCGACCTCGGCGGCGAAGCTCGGTCCCGAGATCACGGTGAACGTCTCCATCTGGCGCGGCGTCAGCAATGCGCGAAAGACGCCATCCATGCGCTCCAGCGAGCGGATCTCGATCCCCTTGGAGGCGGAGATGATCTGGACGTCGGCTTCCAACCCAGCAGCGATCGGCTCCATGACCGCGCGGACGTGCTGAGCGGGGCTGACGGAAACGATCACCCCAGCGCCGGAGACGGCCTCGCGGAGGTCGTTGGTCACCTCCAACGCTGGAGGAAGCCGCACACCCGGGAGGAAGACAGCGTTGTCGCCGCTGGAGCGGATGGCGTCGACCACTTCCGGTTCGCGCGCCCAGAGGCAGACCGGCAGGCCCTTGCCCGCCAGCAAACCGGCGATGGCGGTACCCCAGCTTCCCGCCCCGACGACCGTGACCCGCGCCGGCCCCTTCACGGGGTCCCTGCAGGCGCGCGGCGACCGATGCGAGGCTCCTCCCCGCGGAGCAGGCGGCCGACGTTGCTACGGTGCGCCCAGATCACGAACGCTGCCAGCCCACTCGTGAAGCCGAGTAGAGCGCGGCCACCGGGGGGGGCAGTAAGGGCGATGGCGATCGGCAAGGCCAGAGCGGCTGCGATCGATCCGACCGAAACGAAGCGCGTGAGGACGACCGTCAGGGCCCAAACCACGAACCCAACCAGAGCCGCCAGGGGCGCCAGAGCGATGAAGACGCCCCCGCTGGTCGCCACTCCCTTCCCGCCGCGGAAGCGAACCCAGAACGAGAACATGTGTCCGACGATGGCCGCGCCCCCGTACGCGAGGACCCATCCCCAGGCTGCGTCTCCATCCAGGCGGGGGAAGACCCATGCAGGCAACCAGCCCTTGAAGACGTCGACCACGATGACCGGGAGAGCGGCGCGCCAGCCGAGCACCCGGAATGCATTCGTGGCGCCCAGGTTGCCGCTTCCTCGAGTGCGCAGGTCGATTCCCTTCGCCTTCCCGACCCAGAAGGAGGTCGGGGTGGCACCGACCACATAGGCCAGAGCCGTGAGGAGAAAGGGACTCATTCGCCCGAGCTCGCCCGCACGCGGACGCGAAGGGGGACGCCCGCGAAGGGCCAGCGGTTCCTCAAGGCGTGGTGCATATAGCGAATGTAGTGTTCAGGCACCGCGTCCGGATAGTTGGCGAAAACGACGAAGGTCGGAGGTTCCGTGCCTGTCTGCGTCATGTACTTGAGCTTGACCGGGCGTCCCCGGTGGTGCGGTGGTGGCTGCTTGCGCACCGCCTGCTCCAAGACCTCGTTGACCTCGGCGGTCGGCACCCGGCGGCGGCGCTCTTGCCACACCTCGACGACGAGGTCCAGCAACTTGTGCACGCGGAGTCCGGTCAACGCCGATACAAAGAGGACCGGTACCGTCTCGAGCGAAGGCGCGCGTTTCTTGAATTCCTTCTCGAACTGGATTGCGGTGTTGGTGTCCTTCTCCACCAGATCCCACTTGTTGACCAGGATGATCAGGCCGCAGCCTGCGCTCCAGGCCGCATCGGCGATCTTGAGGTCTTGCACTCCGAGGCCCTCGTTGCCATCGACCACCAGAACGCATACATCGGCCTCCTGCACCACCCGGTCGGTACGGAGCGCGGAGTAGAACTCCACCGAGTCCTTGATGCGGGCGTGGCGCCGAAGGCCGGCGGTGTCCACGAACGTAAGCGTGTGCGCGTGATAGGTGAGAGACGAGTCGATCGGGTCGCGCGTCGTGCCGGGCACGTCGCTGACCACCGAGCGTTCCTGGCCGAACAGCCGGTTGATCAAGCTCGACTTGCCTACGTTGGGCTTGCCGATGATCGCGATGCGAACGGCCTTCTCCTGCTCCTCATCGCCCACGGGTTCCGGCAGCAGCTCCACGATGCGGTCGAGCACATCCCCGGACCCCTTCCCCGAGTTGGAGCTCACCGGAACCGGCTCCCCCAGCCCAAGGGCCCAGAACTCGTGATGCGCCGTGCCGTGCGGCAGGTCGTCGACCTTGTTGGCGACGACCAATACGGGGCGGCCCGCGGCACGCAGGACGTCCGCCAGGCGCTCGTCCAGTGGGTGCAATCCCACCTTCGCGTCCACCATGAAGACGATCACGTCCGCCTCTGCGATGGCCGTGTGCGCTTGTTCCCGGATCTGCCGGTCCATCGGTTCATCGGAACCTTCGACGATGCCGCCGGTGTCGACGATCTGGAAGCGGCGGCCGGCCCAGTCCGCGCGCGCGAAGTTGCGGTCGCGGGTTACGCCGGGTTGGTCGTCCACGATGGCGATCCGCGCGCCCAACACGCGGTTGAAGAAGGTGGACTTTCCCACGTTGGGGCGACCCACCACCGCGACGACAGGCAGGCGCTCGCTCACAGGCGGGCCAGGGCCGAGGGCAAGCTGCGTGCAACGATCAGGCGTGCGGGGGCGACTCGTCGTTGGAGCTCCACCAGGGGCATCCCGTCGATGAAGACCTGATCCTGGTTGAGAGCGTCCGCTGAAACGAGGATGACGTCTCCTCCCCGCGGGTCGTGGACCGCAGCCGCCAGGTCCGCCCCGGCCAGCAGGCCCGCAATGGTGACGCTGGAGCCGAAGAACCGGTTCTCCACCTCGAGGACTTCGAGGTCCGCCCCGGTGGCGCGGCGCACATCGTGGACCCGACTCCGGAAGAACGGCGCCATGGACGCACCCGTGAGGATCCGGAGACGGCGTCCCACGAGCGAGGGGAGGCGCTCCAAAGCCCCGTCGATGTCGTCGATGAAGCGGCGCACGGCTCCCACGCCGTTCTCCACGAGCTCGAAGTCGTCGTAGTAGGACGCGGCGGGAAGGTCCTGCCCTGCTACGAGGAAGAGCTCGTCGGCGGCGTAGCACCAGCCCCGCTGGCGCTCCGCTCGCGCCCGCACCCGCGCCCGCTCCACCTGGTCCAGCGCCCGCTCCGCCTCCGGCCGCTCGAGCAGCCGCACGGGGCGTCCCAGGTTGTAGCGGGTCAGGCCTACCGGAACGATGGACAGGGACCGTACCCCGGGCCCGAGGGACCAGAGATCGTCGATGGTGCGGTCCAGGTGCGACCCGTCGTTCCACTCCGGACAAAGCACGACCTGCGTGTGCACCTCGAGGCCTGCGCGAGTCAGCGCCGCCAGCCGCTGCATGATCTCGCCCGCCTGCTCATTGACGAGAAGACGGCGGCGAACCTCCGGCTCGGTGGCGTGCACGCTCACATACAGCGGAGAGAGGCGTTGGTCGATCAGCCGCTGGAAGCCCTTGGGTCCCAGGTTGGTGAGCGTCACGTAGCTCCCGTACGTGAACGAAAGGCGGAAGTCGTCGTCCCGGAGCCAGAGCGCGTCGCGGACTCCCGGGGGATTTCCGTCGATGAAGCAGAACACGCACTTGTTGGCGCACTCCCGGACCGCGTCCGGCTGCGGGACGATCCCCAGGGCCTCTCCCGGCTCCCGCTGGATCTCGTAGACCGCGGCCTCGCCCTCCGGGGAGACGGTCTCGATCTCGAGCTCCGTGTCCGCGAGCAGGAACGTGAAGTCGATCCCGTCCCGCACGGGCTGTCCGTTGATCCGCACGACGCGCGTGCCGATGCGCAGCTCGAGCGCCTCGGCGATGCTGCCGGCTTCGATCTCGGCGATGCGGACCACGTGACCCCGGAAAGATGCGAGAAATCGGTTGAAATACAGCCGTTAAATGTAGCTCAGGGGATGATTTGCCTCAACGCTCCCCCATCCGGGCCACCTCGGCCTCGGCGGCGATGTATCCGAAGGCAGGCCACTGCTCGCGGCCGGTCAGGATGCGGTCGAAGATCTCGCGTGCGCGCGGTGCCTCGCCGGTGTACAGGTACCAATTCCCGACCCCGTAGGCGGCCGTGGTCGCGGTGAGCGTGGCCTCCGCCCCCGTGGGGCCGAGGAGCTCCTCCGGGGTCTGGCGGCCCTCGTAGAGCCGGATGAGGTCCAGGTACGCCCCGCTCTCGATCACATCGGGGTTGGGGGGGAGGACGGTCAAGAGCTCGGCTGCGTCCTGGTCCCGGCCCAGACGCCTCAGCGTCATGTAGAGCCAGTGCGCCGTGGCGATGACGGAGTCGTCGTGCCGAGAGACCCCCATGCAGGCGAGGTAGGCCTGGCGGGCCGCCTCGAACTCGCCCTTCAGGTAGTGGGCGAGGCCCAGGTGGTACCAGATGTTGAAGTGGAGGGTGCTGGTGGGGATTCCCAGAGGGTTCGGCTGCCCATCCGGTTCCACCTCGTCTTCCAATCCGGACACGGCCGCCGCGGCGCGTGTGAGGTCCGCGATGGCCTTGTCCAACTCCCGGACGGTGATGTAGCGGTGGCCTCGGTGCCTGAGCAGGTGGGGCTCGTCCGGGAAGCGTTCCAGGGCTGCGGTGTATGTGGCGATGGCCTGCTGGAAGTGTCCGGGGTAGGCCTGGCGCCGCCCGGCCCAGATCCAGGCGTCGAGGCTGGACGAGTCCGCGGCCAGGGCCGCCTCGGCCTCTTCCAGCTGGCTCTGGCGGAGCGCGTCGACCTCGGGTGCCGCCTGCGGCCGGGTCAGTGGCTCACCGAGCAGGGAGACCGCCTCGGCACCGGGGGGCACGTCCATGCCGGGATCGGACGGAACAGGGTCGCGTCCGCCTGTCGCATCGGCGCGCCCGCAGGCGTTTCCCACGAGGATCAGGGCCAGCGTCCAAAGGATCCGGGGAACGCGCGGCATCGGGATGACTCCGGGTCGAGGTCGTGTCGTGAGGAGCACCAAGATAGGGGATGGGCTGCGCATGAAGCGACGAGCGAGGGCGGCACACTGGGTGTGCCTGTTGGCGGGGCTGGTGGGGGCTGCATCGCTCGGCGGGTGTGGCTCGGACGCCGTGGGAGCCGATCCGTCGCTGCAGGGAGGGATTCTGGTGACTTTCGCGGTGGGCTCGGAGCGCTTCCGCGTCTGGATCGTCAATCCGGCCACCATCGACGACGTGTTCGATCTGCAGACCGGCGCGAGCCTGGCCAACATCCCCAACGCCGCCATCCGGACCGGAGCCGGCGACGGGGCCCACAACGCCCCGTGGAGCTGGCATCTGGACGCTCAGGACGTCGAGATGGCCGACGCCACCATCGAGGTGTGCGACGGATCGCCCTCCTATGTCGAAGAGCACCTGCAGGACTACTTGCAGATCGGGCGCTACTGCCCTTGGGGCGCCCGCCTGGTCGCCGTGGACGACCGGCGTTAGAGCCGGAACGCCCGACGACGCCCGCCCGGGCGACCGGTCCACCGTCGGCTCAGATCACGCCTCGATTCGCGTAGTCGATGATGCGCTCCGCCGCGCGGAACGCCAGTGCCATGATCGTCATGGTGGGTTGTCCTCGTCCGGAGCTCACCATGCTGCTGCCATCACAGATGAAGAGGTTGGGCACATCGTGCGTACGATGGGTGGCGTCGACCACCGAGGTGCGCGCGTCGTTGCCCATACGCGCCGTGCCCAACAGATGGAAGCCGGCCGTCTGCTCCGTTGCGGGAAAATGCCACGTGCGACGGGCGCCCGCCGCGTCGAGCAGCTCCACCGCGCGCTCCTGCAGCCACCGCACCATTGCCACATCGTCGGGATGGTCCCTGTAGGTGACACGGATGGCGGGGCGGCCGAAATCGTCCTTGAGGGTGGGGTCCAGCGAAACGTTGTTGGTCTCCAGCGGCAGCGAGGTGCCGTGACAGAAGACGTCCATGCTGCGCGTGTAGTACTCCGCGAGCATGCGCTTGTATTCCGTCCCCCAGGTTGGCGCGTCGGGCGGCAGTCCGCCCAACGCGTAGATCATCGGACCCGGGCCGAAGCGGCCGTCGAGCGCCCCCCCACCGTAGAACCCGCGCCGCGGATCGACCTCGTAGAACGGGTCGATCACCAGGCGGGTCACCAGCGCACCCTTGTACTCGTTGAGCGGGTGCTCGAAGACCCCTGAAACCTGGGCATTCCCGTTGAACATCAGGTACTTCCCGATCAGCCCGCTCGAGTTGGCCAATCCGTTCGGGAAACGGCTGGACTCGGACATCAGCAGGAGTCGGGCGGACTCGGCCCCGTTGGCGGAGAGCACCACAGCGCGCGCACGTTGGCGTTGCTCCTGTCCGTCCGCATCGAAGTACAGCACCTCGCTGGCGCGTCCGGACGCGTCGGTCTCGATCCGGAACACGGTCGACAACGGCCGGATCTCACAGCGACCGGTCGCTTCGGCCAGTGGAATCATCGCTGCCAGCGTAGATGACTTGGCGCCGAACTCGCAGCCATAGCCGATGCACCACCCGCAATTCTGACACGCGGAGCGACCATTGTGCTCCTGCGAGAGAATGGCCATCGGTGCTGGTTGCACCGGCCATCCCATGGCGCGCGCTCCCCGCTCCAACAAGACGCCCGAGGACTTGACTGGCAGTGGAGGCATCGGATAGGGCCTCGAGCGGGGTGGGTCGCCCGGTCCTGGCATGCCGGAGACACCGATCTCCCAGTCGACCTTCGTATAGTAGGGTTCGAGATCCTCGTAGGAGATCGGCCAATCGGCGAAGCCCGTTCCCGCGATGGGGCCCAGCACGCTGCGTTCCCGAAAATCGATGGGACGCAAGCGCCAGAAGTTGGCGGTGAAATGCACGGAAGCCCCACCGACCATCTTGGCGTAGACCACAGGTGGGAAGAGCCCCTGACTGGGTGCTGCCTCCTCCGCTTCGCTCTGCCGGAACGTCGCCGCCAGATCACCTGAGCGGGTGAGGCCACCTTTGAGCCACACGCCGTACTCATCGTGCCGGAACTCGTGGGGGCGAATGTAGGGGCCTTGCTCCAGAACGACGATGCGAAAGCCAGCCGTGGAAAGCTCCTTGGCCATGATCCCGCCGGCGGACCCCGAGCCGATGACGACGAAGTCGACCGGCTCGTCGTGATCAAAGCGGGGGGCGTTCTCCTGTGTGGACGTCATGGCGTCTCTCCCGCCTGGCGCGCTTCCGCATCATAGAAGCCGTAAGGCGGCTCGTACGTGTCGGCGTGTTCCATCCCCATCAACGCCCAGCCGAGGTGGTCACGGTTGCCACCGTAGTCGGGGTGGCTCAGCGTTCCGGCCAGCACCAGGAGGCGCGCATACCCGAAGAACCCCGGGTCTTCCCGCTCCACGGTGCGCAGCACCTCGACGCGCTGGTCGAGCGGAAGATCTCCGAGGAATCCAGAGGCCGCGCCAGCGGCGCGCACCCGGTCGCCGAGGGAACCGAGCGACGCCTGGACGAACTCCAGGTTTCCCCCTTCCAGAGCAGGATCGCCCAACACCCGGTCCAGGAAATACACGGCACCCGCCTCCCGAGCCCCGGGTCCGTCGTCGGACGGCAGGATCAGCGCGGCGATCTCGTCGAGCTGTCGGCCATCGTCAGCGGACAGCGTACGGAAGGCCTCGCCTCGGGCGGCGGCGCGGCTGGCTTCCTCCGCGAGGTCCCGGCAGCCGGCCATCCCGAGCGCCCAGAGGGCACCCAAGCCGCCGCCGCTGGTCAGGACGAACTGGCGGCGGCTCCAATCGAGCTCGAACGGCATGCACTACCTCGTCTGCGAAGGGTGAACCCGGACGCCTCCGACCCAGGTCTCGAGCACGCTCAGGTGTGGGATCGAGTCGGCCGGAACCGTCAGGATGTCGTCCGACAGCACGATGAAATCGGCCAGCAGGCCCGCTGCGATGCTGCCCCTATCGGTTTCATCGAACGTGAAGTATGCCGGCTCCACCGTGTGCAAGCGAATGGCGTCCTCGACGCTCACCGCCTCTTCCGGCCCGTAGACCTGCCCGTCGTATCCGCGGCGGGTCACCGCGGTCCAGATGCTGAGCAGTGGGCCATACGGAGCCGAGTCGGATCCGTAGGACACACGCACTCCAGCGTCCAGGAGCGAGCGCGTGGGGTTCTGGGTCTGCTCGCGCTCGGGGCTCAGCGCTTCGTGGGCGTAGGCGCCCAGCCCGACCGTGAACGCCGGTTGGCTGGCGACCATGATGCCCGCGCGCGCCATGGTGGCGATGGTGGCCTCAGGCGGCTTGACCGCCACGTGGTGCAGGTAGTGTCGCGCATCCGCTCGGGGGTGGGCCTGCTGGATGGCGGCAATCTCATCGACCACCATCTGCACGGCCCCATCCCCCATGGTGTGGATGCCCAGCTGCCAACCCAGCTCGTGCGCGCGCTCTGCGACCGGCCGGAATGTTTCTGCGGGAATCCGAATGGCACCGCGGAAGCCGGGCCGTCCCGGATAGTCCTCGAGCGACCAGAACACGGGAGCGGACAGCCCACCGTCGATCGACATCTTGAGCGCACCGAGCTTCAGCCGGTCGCTTCCCCACCCGGTCCGCACGCCCAACGCCTCGATCTCATCGAGGGTCACGCGGACGCCCTCGACCGGATCGTCGAAGCTGTCGTGCCCGGGGCTTACGCGCAGTTGCACGGTGGCCCGCGGCAGGAGCGCACCGTAGCGATCGTACAGGTCCTGGACCTGGCGGAGTCCGGCCGGTCGAATGCCGGCCGCGTTGACGCTGGTGATGCCGAGCCCAGCAAGATCGGTCAGCATCTCGCGCATGGACTCGATGCCCTCCTCGTAGGAGAGACGGTCTTCGCCCCGGGGAAGCACGCGATCCACCAGCCGTCGGGCCGCCTCCAGAACGCGTCCATTGGGCTCGCCGTCCGCACGCTTGAAGATCCACCCGCCCTCGGGATCGGGCGTCGTGCGATCGATACCCGCGAGAGCCAGCGCTCGCGAGTTGAGCAGGTACGTGTGCGGGCCACGGGTCAGCATCACGGGATGGTCGGGGACCATGCGATCCAGGTCCCAACGACTGGGTACCCGGTCGTTGGGCCAGTCCGGACGGTTGAGCGCCCCTTGGATCCACGCTCCCGGTGGTGTGTGGGTAGCCTGCTCCGTCAGCGCGGCCGCCAACGCCTCCGGCGTGCTCACCCCCTCCAACCACTCTGGCACCCCGGGCAGGAGCCCTCCCCGCCAGGGCATCAAGCGACGGCCAGGACCGAGGTGGATGTGGTTGTCGTTGAAGCCAGGCAGCACGGTACGGCCCTGAAGGTCGATGACCGGTGCGTCTGCACGGACCTGTGCCCGAACGGCAGCCTCGGTTCCCACCGACACGAAGCGCCCCTGATGGACGGCGAAGGCTTCGGCCACCGAGAACGCCGAATCCACGGTGATCACATGCCCGTTCACGAACACCTGGTCCGCCGGTGCCGTCCCCGAGGGGCTGCACCCGCAAGCGGCCAGGGCCCCCAGCGTAAGGAGCCTGCACGTAGTAGTGCGCACCCGGGCCTCCCCCGTCGGATGATTGGAGCGACTGGTCAGCGAGTCTAGGGGCGATTGGGCCCGTCTGTCGAGAGATTCGCGCCCAGGCCCGATTCTTCCCATGATCGCCGGAACCCGATCGTGCGGTGCCGCCCCCGGACCCCCAAGAACCGGCAAGATTGGATGCGACGTCTCAATCCCCTGCTCCTTCTTCTGCTCACCGCCTGTGACGTGCCGGCGGAGATCCAGGAAGTCCTCCGGGACCCGACGTCCCACGAACGGTATTCGGCGTCGCTGGTGCGGGCAGGACTGGACCAGACCGGGGCCGGGCGGGACTGGGTCGAAGAGGCGGAGCGCGCCATGGCCTCGCCGCTGGTGGTCTCGCTCCCCCATCGGGAGGACGGGTTCCTCGATCCAGCGATCCCCCGTGCGCTCGGATATCGTTTCGAACTCCGACGCGGCCAACGCCTTCAGGTCGACCTGGCCTTGGACGAGGTCCGCCCCGGCCGCTTGTTCATCGACCTCTTCAGGCTGGCGTCGGACTCCACCTCCCCGCCCTTCTTTCAACTCGACCTGCCCCCCGATTCCACCCACCTGGAGTTCGATGCACCGCGCAGCGGTTCGTATCTCCTGCGCGTGCAGCCGGAGTTGTTGCGAGGTGGCGCCTTCGCCATCGAGATCCGGGTGGTGCCGCAGCTGGCATTCCCGGTCGAGGGTCGCGGGCCCAGTGCCGTGTTGAGCCGTTTCGGTGCCGACCGCGACGGCGGTCGCCGCGCCCATCGTGGCGTCGACATCTTCGCACCCCGCGGCACACCCGCGCTGGCGGCCGGCGACGGGCGCGTGACGCGGGTGGATACGACCAACCTGGGTGGCAACGTCGTGTGGATGACGACCGCACGAGGGGGCCATCGCCTGTACTATGCGCATCTGGACCGGCAGCTGGTGCGCGAAGGACAGCAGGTTCGCGTCGGGGACACGCTGGGGCTCGTGGGGAATACGGGCAACGCGCGCACGACGCCGCCACACCTGCATTTCGGCGTGTATGTGCGCCGGGAGGGGGCGCTCGATCCCTACCCGTTCATCGAGCCATTGCGCACCGGCGTCGTGGCCGCGGACTCGGCAGCGCGCACCCTGATCGGTCGTTGGGCGCGCGCCGGCGTGGACGGCGTAGTGGCGCGTGAGGCGCCGAACACGCGTGCTCCGGAGTTGGAGCGGTTGCGGCGGGGCGCGGCCGTGTGGGTCGTGTCCGCCAGTCAGGCCTTCTATCGGGTTCAGCTTCCTGACGGCCGCGAGGGGTATGTGCCGCAACGGGGAATGCAGTCCGCCTCCGCGGCCTTCGCAGTGATGGATGCGGTTGCGGGTGCTCCGATCCGCGCGGCTCCGCGCCCGGGAGCGCCCCTGCGCGGGCGGGTGCCTTCAGAGGAGGCGCGTCTCGCGGTCCTGGGGCTGTACGATCGCTATGGCCTGGTGCTCGACTCCGAAGGGCGCGAGGGCTGGATCGAGTTGGAGGACGACTAGGGGAGCGCATGCCTCACATCTCCGAGAAGCCGAGGCTGATCCGGCCGAGGATGGAATACGTGCGCAGCTTCTGCATGGGCGCTTGCGGATCGACGTCGAGATCCGTGAGACCGTAGTCGTACCGGCCTTCGACGCCCAGAATCCAGCGGCCCACCTGCCAATCCACCCCGGCGCCCACCACGAGCGCATAGACCGTGGTTGCAGTATTGACGTCGATCTCGGGGTCGTCGCAGTCGTAGTCATCGTCGACGCCATCAACGATGCCACTCACGCCGCACAGCGCCTGGAACCCGATGCTGGGGCCGGCGAAGATCCGGGGCCGCAGCCGGTTCGCCTGGGTCAGGTCCACCTGGAGCAGCAGCGGCAGCGTCACGTAGTCGACTTTGAAGGTCGCGTCGGCGTCTGCATTGTCGACCCGGAACCCTTGCTGCTGATAGAGCAGATTGGGTACGACCACGATGCGATCGTTGGCTCGGAACGACATGAACACGCCACCGGCTACGGCGTTGCGTCGGAACGTGTCGCCCAACTCCGGATCGTCGGTCTTGACGTCCGCGAAGCTGAAACCGCCGGTCACTCCGAGCGTGATCTCATGGGATTGTGCGGTGACGGGCGGTGGCACCCAAAGCGCCGCCGCGATGATTCCCACCCAGGTGGCCTTCATGGCTCCTCCTCGAAGCCAGCGAGTCCTGCCTCTCCCTAAAGGTCGAGGGAGCGGCTGGGTGGGGGCGTCGGGACCGGACCGATCCCGGACGTGGGGGGAACCCTGACGAACGTGCGAACGGCCCTCCTCCTGGCAAAGCCGCCGGGAGAAGGGCCGTCACAAGGTCCCGAAGCGGGCGACCGGATTCGAACCGGCGACCCTCAGCTTGGGAAGCGGGTCCGACTGTCGCTGCTCACCGCTGAAATGGCGTATTTGCTGGGTTTCACGCGCGTGGGCGACAGTCCAGCAGCGGGTAGCAGCAGGGTGTTTGGCACCCGCGGTTTGTCACCCGGCAACGGAGTGACGGGCGGGAGGTGGCCCCTGGGCTGCTCCGAGCCCATTCTCGTCCCATGGTAGCGGGTAGCTTGCTCGGAGGCTCCAGATGGTGGACCTGAAGGAAGTAAGATTCGACGGAGTAGATCCGGCGCACCGCGGAGTAAAGCTCATCGACGACACCCTCTGGGTTGCCTTCAATGTGCGTCCGCGGACCGTGGACATTCGAGACGAATTCGATTCGGATCCAGACGCCTGGGAGCGGTATGTCGTGACCGACGTGGAGGTCGTGGACACCGACGCCACACGATGGTGGCTGTTGCGCTTAGAGGAACTCAAGAATCCAGCGGGGAGGGTCCGCAACGGCTTCTACGATGCTCGGTTGACCCCGTGGGAAGCTCCAAGACGCCTCGAGGTAGTATACGGGTGCCTCCGATGGGAGATGCCGGCAAGCGTGCCTGACGCCGGGTGGGTGCTTCTGAAAGGGCCAGGGGAGGAAGGAAAGGAGCGTTGGTCAGCGCTCCCCGTAAGCAAGGTCGAACGAGACGTTGACGGCGCCTTGGTGATGATTCTGGTTCCCGTCGAGGACCCCGACCAGGAGGCGTCCCGTTGAAGGGGTCCCAACAAACTCAGTGCTTAGGCACCGCCGCGGTTGGCCCACTGGGCACTTCTTCGCGGGCGGGACGCAACTGACCTCGGTAGCGGGCCACAGGGTCCCGTGAGTCGCCAGGCGCCAGCCGTGCCGCCGCGGAGGCGAGGTCGCAAGCCGCCTGGCGTTCGAGCCACCACTCCCCCGGAACTTCCCACAGCTGCTCGAGACGCACGGCTACGTTGGAGGTCATCGGCTCACGCCGAGACACCACGCAATGCACAGCAGTGACGCGTAGCCCAAGCGAATCCGCCAGATCCTGCTCGGAAAGGTCGAGCATCCGCAGGGCCTCGGCAAGAATGTCTTGTGGGCAGCGACCGGCCAAGCGCGGGCCGGCGAGCAGGTGTCGAACCTTGCAGGATGCGGAGATGTCTCTCTCGATCGTCGAAAGCACGCCGGTCAGCGCGTGCCGCGCCCAGTAGGTATCGTGCTGAATCTGGCGGAGCATCCATTGCGAGGATGGAGTCCCGAGGAAGCGCTCAAGACGAAAGGCGAAGGACGCGTTGATTCTCTGGTGATGACGGACCACGCTCAGGACGCGCTTCTCAGATAGACCAGCACCGACAGCCAATTCTGCGGGGCTCACGTTCAATGGCACGAGGTAGCGCGTGTAGAGGATCTCTCCAACTGGTCGCGGGGAAACTGGCGTCTGTGCGTCCACGTCTTACACGGTGAGTCCAGTCCCGAAGGCGAAGGCCTCCGGATACTCGAACTGAATGTCAGCCATCTGGAAGGACGTCACCTCGATGATACCCCGCTTCTTGAGGGTGAGCTCGTCCACGATGAGTTCGATGACACCCCAGTCGCCGATCACCAGCTTGCTCCAGACTCCGAAGATGATGCCGTGCTCGTTGGACCCGCCTCCCAGGTTCTTCGCCACCTGGTTGGACACCGCCGCACGGTACCCGTTGACCTCCCCCAACTCGCCGGAGCCCGTCCAAATCGGCCGCCCGTTGCTACCAGAGAAGACCTCGGTGGTCTTCGCTCGTCCTCGAACCTCAGGCGTCATCAGGTAGGCCATCTCACCGAGGTCAGCGTCATCCGAGGCAACGGCAGTCTCGAGAGCCACGACCCCGGGGAAGCTGATAGCGCCGCCCATCGGAACGGCGTTGACTCCGGTGGTGGCAGTGATGCCCGCGGGCTCGTTGCCAGCCCCAGTGCCGTGGAGGGCGGCGAGGTCGATCGCGCGCGCATGGCGGGCGATCAGGCTGCGCTCCACGAGGGGCTGCATTTCCTCTACCGCTTGCCTGAGCTCTTGGCGGGTGTACTGGACGTTGGCCATCAGGGTCTTCGGCGTCAGCTGCACGACAGTGAAGCTCGGCTGGCTGCTGACAACGTCGGACCCGGGATTCTCCGCAACCCAGGTGGCGGTGGGGTCACCTGTCTGCTTCACGAAGGTAGGATTGCCGACTAGGTCCTCACGCGTCTGAGCCCCGAGGCTGAGCACCAGCGCCCGCGTGCGGAGCATGTCGAGGAAGCCGGCGTACTCCGGGAAGACGGTCTCAGCCCCCGCCGTCGGGGTGTTGGTGGAGAGCGCGCGGGCGAGCAGCTTTGAGGGAAGGAGAAGGCCACCCCGAAGCCGTACTTCATCCTTCAAGACCCCCCGGAGCGCGTCGCTGACGTCGGTCTCCAGCCCGGGCGGCTCTTCGCCGGCAAGCTGCAGAATCGCACGTTCGAGACTGTAGGCGTCCTTCTCCTTCGCGGTCAGCGGCACCAGGTCACGAACAGGTGCCCCCAGCCGGGCTTGGACCCAGCTGCGTGCGGCCGGGAGGGACGTCCCCTGCTCTACCCACCGCTGAGCCATCTCCGGAAGGCCGGCGGACTGAGCCAGCTCCACGAGTGCCGCACAGCGTTTGCGCTCGATCATTGTCACACCTTGTCTGCAAGGGTTGAAGCCGGCCGGTTCATAGGCGCTTGCCGATCCGGTATCCGTTGGCCAGGCCGTGGTTCACTGCACCGATCACCAGCTGGATGAGGGCGCCGTCGCGAGCAGCCTGTCTGGGGTCGAGGGACCGAGGAAGTCCGCTAACGTCCATATGCACGCGAACCGTAGCGGGTGTGCCGGTGGGTGCTGCGGCGGCCGCCGCTAGGAACCCCCGGTCCTTCCCCTGCGTCAGTCCGAGCCCTGAGAGGAAGAGCGATCCGAACCCCGCCGTCTGCGTCCCGAACGCGAGCCCGATCAGCTTGGTGAAGAGCGCCCCTGAGAAGGCCCTGGACAGCTGAGACAGCAATGAGTCGACGAACTGACCGAACCGGAACTCGATCCGGTCCAGGCTCACCAGGAAGGCGGACGAGAAGCTGTTCACGCTGTTGACGAGGCCGCGCTCGAGGGCGTCCCGCAGCGAGAGCACCTCCGCTTTCGTTCTGGCGATGCCCGTCTTCACCGCACTGAGGCCCGGAACCAGTTGCGCGCCGGCAGCTCCCTGGAGGAGCAGTTCCTGGCGGAAGGCGGCCGCGCCCGCCACCCCGAGCTCCCACTCCCCGCGCACCGCCCGGAGTTGTTCAATGAGCGGCTGCACGGCCGCGAGCGTCGCGCCTTCGGCCAGCTGCCGGTCGATCTCCGCACGGAGCAGCTTCCGCTTCTCTGCCACGACGTCGATCTCAGCGCCCCACAGGCGGAAGCGGGCCACCACACCATCGAGTGCCTGATTCAGCTTCTGGAGGGGGCCGGGAGCTCCCACCTCGCTCGCAGCCGCACTCAGACCGCGAATGGCTCCTGCCGCCTCAGCCGCCTTCTCTCCTGAGGTGTTGATACCCTGCGTCGCCAAGAAGAAGCTGTTGTAGTACTGGATCAGTTTGCGGCTGTAGTCACCTACGGCGTCGTTGATGTCGCCGAAGTCGGTTCGAATGCCGGCGACCGCGGCGCGGACTCCGGCGAAGTCCCGCTGCGCAAGCGACCCCAACGCAAAGCCGACGCGACCAAGGATCGTCACCAGGTTGAATGCCGTGCGTCCGATCAACCTGAAGGACGACGCGACTCCAGCGGTCCAAGCCGCAACCACCTGCCCCCAGGCCACCCACTTCCCACGGTTCTCCTCCATCGAGGTGGTGAGGCTCTGAATCCGGGCCGTCAGTCGCTGGTTGAGCCTGGTCCAGTCAAAGGCCTCGACCACCACGCTCGCCAGTGATTCGCGGAGATCGCCCTGGGCGTTGGTGAGCTGGACGAGCGATCCGCCAAAGGTCTGTGCGCGGGCCTGCGCGACCTCGAAAGCGCCCTTCAGTTTGGCGTCGCCCAGGATCTCCGCCAGCTTCTCCGACGCCGGCGCGGTGCTGTTCTCGATCTGGATTCCGTACCTGGCAAGCGCGTTGGTCGTCGAACCGAGCGTCTTCCCGAGTTGCAGCGCTGCTGTGTCGAGATTGCCGTCGAAGAACGTGTCCGCCAGCGCCACCAGGGCCGTTTGGGCGTTCTTCAGACCAGCCACATCCAGGGACGGCACCAGCGTTGCCAGCGAAGCGGAGGCCTTTAGAATCGCCTCGTCCCCCGCGCGGGTGATACGCTGCAGACGAGACGCTTCGGCGTTGAGTTCGGCGAAGGCGCTCCGCCCGGTCTTCCCCGTTGCCTGGAGCGCCGCGTTCAGGCTCGCGACGGAGTCCTCCTGCTCCTTGAACGCGTTGACCAAGGAACTGGCAAGGGCTCCAACCCCCTGACCCACCTGGGCCAGCGCGAACGTGCCGGCGCCGAGCTTGAAGAGGTTGGTGAGGTTCAGCCCCCGCCGGGACAGGCCGTCCAGGCTGCTGCCCACGCGCTTCGACACGGCCTGGAAGCCCGTGTCGCTCGCTGTGTACTGGAACTGAACCCTACGGGTGGCCATGGCTGCTCAGACCGCGGCGTCAACGACCGCCGAGAATGACTCTTCGTGCCTGAACTCCACCGTCGCGAGGGCGAACCCCACGATCTCGACCAGGCCGCGGCGACTCATTGTGATGGGATCGACGACGAGTTCGACGGCCCCGTTCCACAGGGCGATGACGAGTTCGCTCCACCGTCCGAAGATCAGCGCGTGAAGGCCTGAACCGGTCCCCTTTGCGAGATTCTCGGGAATCACCTTCGACACCAACCCTGGGTGGCCGTTCATCCCCTTCCCGTCCCAGATGGGGCCGGCACCCGTGAAACGCTCAGTCTTCTTGAGGAACTGGCGGACCCCAGGGGTAGTCGCGTACCCGAGGGTCCCGTCTTCGACGTCGGCGTTCGCTTCCGCTACCGCTGCCTCGAGGTCGACGACGTGGTCCCACGTCGGGGGCCCCCCGTTGGCCCCGATCGCGACGGTCTGCATCCCGGGTCGGTTCAAGATGCCCACCGGATCGTCTGCGGCGCCGTCTCCCGAGATTGCGGCCTGGTCCCAAGCGAGGGCAAAGGAATCGGCGATGTCGCGCTCGATCATCGACGCGACATCCTCGCTCAGAGAGCTGGCCTTCAGCAGCTGCATGGTGATCACTGTGCTCGCCATCAGCGTGCGCGGGGGTGCCACCACCCTATCGAAGGAGGCATCGCCGTCCGCTACGGGGGTCAGGGAGTTCTCCGGGACCCAAACGGCCGGGGTGGGCGCGGTCTTCGTGACCAGGGCGAGGTTCTCCGTCATGTCAGACACAACGCTTGCGCCCAGCGTCGCGACTACCGACCGCGCTCTCATGGTGTCGACGAGTGTCTGGGGTCGAGAGAAGATGGCTTCGGCGCCCTCGGTGGGGGTCTGGGTGTTCAGCGCTCGTGTCGCGGCGCTGAGCGGAACCCAAAGCCCTCCTCGCGGGGTGTTGCCGAGGCTCCGGACCAGCTCCTGGTGCACTTCGAGCTCAAGGGAGTTGCCGGTCTCGAATGAGGCGGCGCGAGCGATCGCCCTGGGGAGCGAGTATCCTCTGGGTGCCTGCATCGTCGGTGGACCCCCACGTACCAGAAACGAAAAAGGCAGCCCTGGCCCCGGGGCTCTGTGCCCGGGCAGGACTGCCTTCGTCTTGTCTGCGCACGATTCTACGCGCTGGATCGACGCCGCGCAACGGCGCCTTTCCACATTCGGGACCGCCGGATGTCGTCCGCCGTAACATGCAGGACTTCCCGACAGCATGTGACGCTCAGAAGTACTCCCGAAAGCTCCGCCTCCCTGCAGACGAGTCCAACCAGCTCCCGGGACACGCCGAGCCGGACAGGCGCGCGACAGGAAGGGCAATACGCATCCGGCCGGTAGAGCGCCCCCGAAGCGCTCATTCCCCTTCCCGCTCGGGCAGCGCCATCACCGCGTCGCGTAGATCGTGCACGAGGAGCACCGAGAGGGGCTGGAGTCGGGCGACGGCCTGGGGGATGGTCTCACATCCGACGAGGTGGGCGGGCCACTCGGCGGCGGCGTGCTCCAGGCGATCAACGAGCGTGTCGAGGAGGAGCTCGATCGCCGCGTCGGAGTGCTCGAGGAGGATCAGGGACTCCTCCTTTCGGTCGGCCTCGATGAGGGCAATCCGGGCCTCCGCCTCGATCTTGCGCCTCCGGCTCTCCTGGAGCGAGCGCGGCGCTGCACGGCGCGCCTCCCACTCCGCCCGGTATCTGATGTACCATTCCAACGCCTCCGGCCAGGGCACCTGCCCTTCCCTGGCGGCCCGGGACCGGTCGCACGGCAGCCCGCTGCCGATCAGTTCGTAGACCCACCGAGGTGTGACGCCAATCCGATGGGCGAGCTCAGCCCCAGTGATCCACTCCGTGATCACCATGCTCGCCATGAACATGAACTGCGATTCGGAGGGCTGTAGCTAGCGCGGCTTTGCGCTGGCGCGTCACCCACTGTGCATCGGCTGGGAAGGACCCGTGACCACCCGTTCGCCTCCATCACGATGCCGGCGCCCCCAGCTGGCCGGATCCTACGCGAAGGCGGTCCAGCTCCCGCTCGATCCACGGCGCGACGCCACTGTTCCGAATCCAGAAGGAGCGCTCCGCTTGGTCGGCGCTGAGGTCCGCCACCTCGAGAACGGAGGAGAGACGATCGGCGAGCTCGGGTGGAGCGCCGTGCTGCGCCCGCATCCACGCCACCGCGCGCTCAAGGGCACCCCTGCCCTTGGCGTCGAGCAGGTTGAGTGCGAGCTGGTAGTGCGCGGGGGTCCAGTGAGTCGAGGAGTCGGGGAGGTCCGGGTGAGCGGATTGCAGGGCCTCCCGCAGCAGCTCCTTCCGCCAGGCCGATGGCTCCAGCTCGGCCAGACGAGCGTGGTACCGTCCCCGCAGGGGGCCGACGTCCCGGCCCTGAGTAGGGCTGGGAGGCGCCTTCCCCCCAGGCAAGACCTCACCGGTGGCTCGGTCCACCGTCTCCGGTGGCCCAGGGACGTCAACGGGCACCGCCCAACTGGGCATCGTCGGCGGGTCCCACCGAAACCACTTCCGCTTGCTCTTTTCCTTCGGGTGCGCCGGATCCGGGTAGCTAGCGCTGAACCGTCCGGCGTCACTGATCTGCGCGAACCCCTCAGTGACGTCGTACAGGTATCGGCCGATCCCCCACTGCACCGCGGCCCGCTTCAGCGATGAGGAGAGGCCGCCCTTCACAGCTTCGACGTCCGTGCGATCGGCCCCGTCCCACTTCGTCACCCACTCGCCGCCGACGCGAATGGAGATCCCGCACAGGACGCCCCCACCCGGGGCCTCCGTGTATTCGTTGCACCAGTTTTCCGGTCCGCACACCTCGTCCAGCCGATCCTGGATGGCGCGCGCGTTGAGGTACGGGATGACCATGGCCCACGCCTTCCCCGACTTCTCCCCCGCCCTGGACACGCGCCATTCGACATGGTCGAGGCGGAATGGCTCACGGAGGCGCTTGAGGTCGAACGTGGCACCTACCGTCATGTTCTCCGCTCCGGTGGCACGTCCGAGGGGGCCTCCTGCGCCCGGAAGGCAGCTGCTGCGTTGCGCCACGCAGCAAGGACTTCGGAGAAGGCTGCGGCCAGACGCTCCTTCGCCTCCGCCGTGCCTGACGCTTCCCAGTTCGAAAGTGCGGCCATGAACTCAGCGCTCGGCGGATCGACCAGCTCCCACGCGCCCTCCCACTGGCCGAGGCCTCGCGGCGCCAGGTCTACGATCCGGGCCGTGAGCGCTCGGCAGAGTCGGTTCCCCCGATCTCGGCGAGCATCGCGCTCATTCATCGTCGAGGATCTCCAACGCATGTCGTGCGGCCGTGTCGCCCGCTGCTTCCAGGGGCCCCCCTACTGGGGCCCCCCCGGGAAGCACCCCGGGAATCGGTTCGACGGAAGTGGTTCCCACCTTGATTCCCGAGTGGTTCCCCGCTGATACCTGCCGCTCCTCGGAGCCCGGTG
Source organism: Gemmatimonadota bacterium (assembly GCA_041390105.1). NCBI lineage: Bacteria > Pseudomonadati > Gemmatimonadota > Gemmatimonadota bacterium. Next base: position 603,608 of record JAWKQO010000001.1, on the reverse strand, counting down.
TAGTGATCAGCCGCGCCGGTGATCGGGAATCGTCGGGAATCAGGTGCTTCCCGAGACCGGTTCCATTGTGGTTCCCATCTGATTCCGCGGTGGGTCCCGCCGCTCGACAGACACTGAGCCTACGGCCACGGTGCACCTCTCCTGAGTCGGTGACTACTCCCTCCGCCATGAGTCTCCGGATGGCGGCGCCCACCTCCGTGTTCTTCGCCCTCACCCCCTCGCGCACGGCGTTCTGGCTGCTTTCGGGATTGTGCTCCAAGAACGCGACGATACGCGCATCCAGGGAGAGCTCCGATTCCGCGAGCCGGAAGTAGGACGGCTCGCCGTCCTCCCCCTCGACGAGCTCAATCGTCAAACGCGGCCGCAAGTCCATTCGGCCCTTCGACGTCAGCACTCGGTGCGACGGAGGGAGTTGCTGGTCCGTGGTGAGAGTCAGGATCGCATCGACGCCGGCACCGATTGCGGTGCTGTCTCGGTATCCGTCACCGCCCTTTCGACCATGGTGGACGAGCACCACGGCTGCGCCGCTCTCCCGCGCAACCCGGGCGATGCCCGTCATGATCGGGGTCCAGGCCGCCGCGGATCCCGAATCGAGGTCCAGAGACTCCGTAAAGGCCGCGAGCGTGTCGAGGACCACGAGGGCCGGGGCAACTGCGCGCACCGAAGCACGGAGGTCCGCCAGCGGGGACGTGACCAACTGACGCAGGTGCACGCGCTTAGGGTCGGCTCCGAACTGGACCATCCGTCGTGCGAAGTCCCCTACGTGCTCCTCCAGCCCCAAGTACAGGACCACTCCGGGAGCGAGCGGGGAGCCGAGAAAGCGATGACCTCCGCTCTTGGCCGCCGCCGCAGCCCCAGCCAGAGTCGACTTGCCGTCCTTCTCGCGCGCTGCCAGAAGCGTGACGCGCCCTTCCCATGCCAGGTTCGGCACCACGGGAGTCGGAGCGGAAAGGACGTCGGGGTCCTCCAGGATCTCGGCAAGACTGAGGATCGCCGCCCCCCCGGTGTCGAGGTGCAGCGAGGCCAGGCCGGTCTCGATACCGTGCACGACGTCCTCAAGCGGCTCCTCGGCTTCCTCGATCCCTGAGAGACACTCCCGGAGCAGGTCCTGCACCCTCCGCCGTTGCGCCCGGCGCCTGAGGGCTGCGAGGTGGTCAGCGAGGTGAAGGGGCGTTGGCACGATGTCCAAGAGGCCGGCGAGGCATGCGGCACCACCCGCCGCCTCGAGTTGGCCCTCCTCCGCGAGTTGGGCGAGCAGACCCACCACATCGATCCGGCTTCCGCGGTCGGCCATCCTCCGCAGAGCCGATAGCACCACCAGGTGGTGTGACGAAGTGAAGATCCTGGCGTCCACATCCGCTGGACCGATCGAAAGCTCATCGGCGCCGAATGACAGGAAGGCACCGAGCACTGCGGCTTCGAGTTCAAGCTGACCGCGCGAGCTCATGGTGTAGCGGTCCTTGCCCTCCGCCAGGCATCGAGCCGAAGCGTGTCTCCTACTTCGGGCGCGCCCTCCGCTGAGGCGGGTCGGCTCCTGATCTCGCAGAGCGCGTCGCGGGGCACCCGCCAGCATCTGCCGAGACGGTAGGCGCCTGGGAGACGCCCATCCCGGATCCAGCTGCGAATGGTCGAAGGGGAGCGGGCGAGCGCCAATGCCACCTGGTCGACTGAGAGGTCCCCTATCGGGGCCACCTCCTCCGCCTCGAGGTGGTCCCGTACCCAGCCGACAGGGAGCTGCGCCTGCGGCGGCAGCGCCCGGAGCAGTTCGCGCAGGTCTTTCAGACTCACCGGACCGGCCTCGGCTCGATGTCGATCCCTGCGTCGAGAGCATCGCGGATCCGCTTCTCCGCAGCAGGCAAGGCGACCGACCGAATGAACGTGCTGACCGGTACCCCGGCGATCCGGGCCGCGAGCTCGATGACGGCCTTCTCTCCTGCCGTGAAGCGCGCCGCGACAAGCTGTCCGTGCCGTCTTGCCACTCCCCCAACCTCCTTGGTTAACCGAGCCGAGCAGCGGTTGCCGTACTGGACCAGTGTCGTGCCCATGGGCTAGCTTGAGGAGTCCTTCAATATAGCGTTGCGTATACCATGCCCATTCGTCAGAGACCGACTCCCGAGACCCTTGAGGTCATCGCGCGCGCCAGGTCCGCGGGACTTCGCTTCGAAACGGTCCTAAGTGAAGACGATTGGGTGCAGGTACCGGAGCGAGTGGCGTTGTCCGAGGCCCGCCTGATCTTCCCACCACCAGGAAGTCTGTGGCGCGACTTCCGCATCAAGCGCCGCCGCCCACTGGAAGAGTTCATTGGTCTAGCGGACGCGGAGCCTGAATCGTTTCAGCGGTATTCGGAGGAGTATGGGCGGCTGATGCTTTGCCAACTCCATGCTCGACCCCACGGCCGCTGGACCGTGACGCCTGCCGCCGGTGCGTGCGACGCCGGCCTTGAGGAACCGCTCGACGTCTGGAGACGGTATGCTCGATCCGCGCGGGCGATGGTCAGTCTCGGCGCCGACCTCCATCGAGGGCACCTGGGTCAAGTCAGCGACTGGCGTGAAGTCTTTCCAGGGCATCGGAGAGCTCCGTGGTGGAGGCGCTCCGTCGATACGGATCGAAGGGTGCTGATGGAGGTGGTGACGACCGACTGGCTCGCAGAAGGAGGCGTGCGGCCGGAGTTCCGCTGGGGTCACGGACACCCCTTGCACTTCCGACTGGTTGCTTCCGGGCTATTCGGTCGCCTTGCTCTGGACCTGGCCTTCTCCCTGGCCCTGTCTGGAGGCCTTGAGGTCTGCGCGGGGTGCGGAAAGCCCTTCGGCCGCCCTCCTGGCGGGCGCCGCGCAGCAACGGGCCGCCGGGCCTGGTGCCCGGAGTGCAAAGCAGACGGTAGGGATCGAAAGGCGGCAGCTCGCGATGCGCGGGCCCGGCGGGGGGCCTCAAGTGAGGCGGGGTGACGCCTCCCAGAGCCGGATGATCCGCTCCTGCACCTCCGCCCGCTCGTCGTCGTACCGACCCCGGAAGCTTATGGAGCTCGGCTTCCCGTCGACGGTGACTGACCAGGTGGGCGGCTGATGAAGACCGGTACCTGCAGCGCAACTCGCGTGGAAGCGCCGGCCCTCATGCTCGAAGTCGAAGTCGGGGACATCGGGCGCGCGAAGGAGGAAGACGAGGCCCTCCAGGTCCGCCGCGGCCCGCTGGGACTTCTCTTCGGCGAGCACCGCGAGCGCCTCGCGCCACTCAGCGGGTGGCCGGCGGAATCCTTCGGTGCTCGGATCGAGCCGAGCCTGCCGGGCCGTCTGGGCCGCAATCCCAAGCGCCTCAGCGATTTCCGGGAGGGTGACCCCGTACTCGAGCAAGATGTCCGTCGCCTGCTTGAAGTCCATCCGTAAACGTCCTATTGACATTCCGTTGGGCCCGACTAGCGTAAACTAGCTCTTTACGGTCACCCTTGGGAAGCAGGGAGGCACGGGATGGACAGGTTCGCCGGCTCAATGGCAATGCGGGACGCGATGATGGAGCTCACCGACGCATGGGCCGCGGATGCTACTCGGCTTCGGAAGTACGGCTCTGGATCGGCCGAGGTGCTGGACCGCTGTCGGGTGGAGCTCCGGCGGATCCTCGACGACACGGCCCCGACGTGGATTCCCCTCTCAACAGTCCAGGCGCGGACCGGCTGGGCCCGGAAGACTCTCCGCCGCCGCTTCGCCGAGCTCGCAGGCGAGGTGGTACCGGGGACGACGACGCCACTCGCGCGAATGGCGCCACGGTGGGAGCTACACGTCAGCGCTCTGGAACGTATCGGGCGGAAGCCCGGAACTGCGCCGGTGCTCGGCGACGACTCGATCGACCAGCTGGCGGAGCGGCTCGCCCAGGATCCCAATGACGACGGCGGGGGACGCTGAGAATGGGATCGGTCGTGAGGGGTGGCGGTGTTCCGGTAGCAAGCCGTTTGGACTGCGAGCTAGCCAGGGCATTGGAGGAGCAGATCCGGACATGGAGGGGTGCGGCGAGCGTCCTGGAGGATCGACACGTCGAGCTCGCCCGCGTTCTCGTCACGGCGGCGGACGAGCTGAGCGAAGTGCTCGGCCAGCATGCACCTCGGTGGTTGCCCCTCTCAGAAGTGGAATCGCGCACGGGTTTGCCCCGCCGCGTCCTCCGACGTCGCTGCGTCGAGCTCACGCAGTCGAAACTCTCAGAAGCGGGGGGCCCGGGGGCTCGCAAGGGACCCTCCGGTGCCTGGGAGCTGCACGTGTCAGCCGTGAGTCGCCTTCCAGACCGACAGACGGTCCGAGCACATCGCCATCTGGCGAGCAACCGTAGCCGTCCGAAGGAAGTGGATGCACCGACGGCACCCTTCTGCCCGGACCCGGATACCCGCTACACCTTCGTCGCCACCGCAAGGATCGATGCCCTTCGGGTAGAACCCGGCGACGTCTTGAGCGTGGTCCTTCGTAACCGCTCGCCGGTGGTCGTGTCGATCCCGTTCGGACCAGAGGCCATCGGTGCGATCGCATGGAACCAGGATCGGCTCCGACTCCACTCCGCCCACGGCGATGATTCCGAGCGGCCGGCCGCGGACTGGCGCCCGGACCTCCGACTGGTGTAGGCGACGATGGCAAGGCGCAGAGCGTCGCGGGTCTACGCCCGCACCCGGAATGGCCTCACCCGCTTCTGGGGGGACTTCCGCGACCTGAACGGGCGTCGGGAGCCGCTGATCGCCCCCGGCGAGCGGACCGCAACCACCAACCGCGAGGTTGCGGAGGCCCTCGCGGCGGAACGCGCGCGGGCCCTCCGACAGGCGGCCCCCTCCTCCTCCGCCGTCCGGAAGGATGCCGAGGCAGAGAAGGCGGAGCGCGAGCTCCTGAAGATCAGTCACGGGATCCGGGAGGTCGCCGAGCTCGAGGCCTACGCCGCCCACCACCTCTACCGGAAGGCCGAGGCGGGACGGACCGTGGAGGGTTGGTTGGTCCAGGCCCAGGGACACCTCGAGCGCGCCGTCGAGTTCTTCGGCCCCCGCCGCCCGCTCCACACCATCCAGGTACGCGACCTGAACGACTACGCTGCCCTGCTTCAGCGGCGATCCAACGGTCGCGGCGGGACGCTGTCGCCCGGATCGGTGCGGAAGTACCTGAATACCCTCAGCAACCTCTACCGACGTGCACAGGCGGAGGGAGCGGTCCCGCTCGGGTTCAACCCGGTTGCGGCGATGCTCGAGAAACCAGTGGCCGTGCGGCGGGAGGCACGCTGGCTGGAGGTGCACGACGCGGCTCGGCTCCTCGAAGCGGCGCGCACCCAGCGGCCGGCGACGGTCTTTCGAGGCAGGGGCCAGGGCGGTGCGATCGGGCCTCACCCATTCCTGTACCTCTACGCGCTGGTCGGGACCTTCCTCCTCACCGGGGGCAGGAAGGCGGAGGTCCTGGGCCTCGAGATCGAGGACATCTCGTTCGCACGGAAAACCGTCACGTTCCGGCCGAACCGTTGGCGGCGGCTGAAGACGGCCACCTCTGCCCGGGTGGTGCCCCTGTGGCCTCAGCTCGAGGAGATCCTGCGCCAGTACTTCGCGCACCGTGAGACGACGGATCCACTGAGAGGCACGCTACTCTTCCCGTCTTCGCGCCCCGGCGCGGAGCGCATGCTCGACAACGTGCGGAGGGGGCTGGATCAGTTGGCGCTGCGTTCCGGCCTTCAGGAAGGCGACGTTCGGACGCGGATCTTCAGACACACTTACTGCGCTGCTCGACTGCAAACGCTGGACGGGGGGGCTCCAGTCTCGCCCTTCACCGTCTCACGCGAGCTGGGGCATGGCGGGCAATCCCTGGTCGATCGGATCTACGGCCACCTTGGGCACGTCCGGCACCGCGCCGAGGTCGTCGAATACTCCCCGTTTCGTGGGAGTCAGCGCGTACCCCAAGGCTGAAACCTGACGAGTTCAACGACCAAGGCCAGAATCTCGCCCGCATTCTCGCGCGCTCTCTGGAGGCGCCGCTGGAGGTCCTCGGCCAGCTTCCGTTCGTTGTCCGGATCGTCTACAACCCACACCCCCCCGAAGCGTCCGAACAGCTCGTCGATCCGTTGGCCGTAGTAGCTCCCCATCTCCAGCACCTCCACGAAGGAGATGAGTTCCTTCTTCCTCTTCGCCATATCGTCCACCTCACCTCCTTCCTGGAGACTGATCAGGAACTCCGCTCTCCGAAACAGCGGCTGGAACTGGGAGGCAAGCAAGACCGGGTCTCGGTGGACCCGGAAGAGGCGGAGAATCCCTGGCTCAATCGCGCGGGTGGGGTCGTGCTGGTCCTGCAAGTGGCAGTTCGCGCAGAGTGGAATCAGATTGAGCAGATCCCCGTTCGAAGGATCACCATCGATGTGGTGGACGTGGGACGGCTCCGACCTGCCGCAGATCGCGCACTTGTGCGAGAATGCCTTGTAGAGGGAAAGACGTGTGCTGGCGGAGACGGTGCGCCTGGGCCGAGCCACCGTCAGGCGCGTCTGTCAGAAGATTCGGGTCGTGCTCTGGTCGGACAAACGCCGTTCACTGTAGCGGCCCGAGGTCAACTCCTTCCCCATCGCCCCGGTACGCGTGATCGCCTGGTAGTCCTTCTTGAACCGAGCTGAGCTCAGCTTGGTCACGACCGTTCCCGCCTTCGCGTACTGACGGGACATCGAGTCCTTGAGTTTCTTGTTCTTCCCCTGATGAACTTCCATCCGACGTCTCCTCTGGAGGCTGGGATGCCGGCGTAAGACACGCCAGAACTGGCTTCTCGCCGGGAACTCGAAGATGCTCGGACCCCAGACGTTTCGAAAGCCCGCGCCGGACGTACTCCTCCAGCTCGAGCTCGTCGACCTCCGGGGTCCTCACGCAACGGAACAGCTCTTGAGCCTCCTCGATATCGATAACGAAGCCATGGTCAGGATAGTCCGAAACAAGGCGGTCAACCGTTTCAGCCGAAGCGCCGAGGCGGGTGCCATACTCCAAGCCTATCGAGTTCGCTCGGTAGGCCTCGCTCAGCTTCAGGGGGTCGAGCTGCGCCATCATCGGCTGGAAGAGGTTTGACACGAACTGCGTCGCGATATCCGCCGCGGTTCGCGTCGAGATCTGGCCGACCGAGCGATTGACGATGGCCAGGAAGTTGTTCTCCCAGGCCGCGAACGCACTCGTCAACATGTAGCTGACCGCTTGTGAGTAGTCAGCCCCTGAACCGAACCGAGCCAGTTCATCGTCCTTGACCATCTGGACATCGAGAGGCCCCAACTCCCCGTGCGCGGACATCACGATCTCGTCGGCTCCAAGCGCAACGAGCGTGCCCGCGCTCTTGCATCGGCCAAACACATAGAGTGTGAACCGCTCGTAGGCCCTCTTCAGGAAACGGGCGATCAGGTAGGCGGCCGCGGCGTCACCGCCATCCGTGGTCAGGATCAGCCCGCAGTTCGGTCGGTGCTGGGCGTCCGCCCAAACCCCTATTAGGCGCTCCGCCGTGGCTCGCGACATCGGGCACGACGCCACGAAGAGGTCAGCATCGAGTCGATCGCTGACGCGCTCAACCGGCGACTGGCTCGGAACCCCCGCAGTCTCTGGTTTGTCACCCACACTCTGACACCCGACTCGCCTACCGTGGCAGTCTTATTCGACAACACTATGCTACGTCAGCACTTACAGACAAGCGGGCGACCGGATTCGAACCGGCGACCCTCAGCTTGGGAAGCTGATGCTCTACCAACTGAGCTACACCCGCAGGAAGCCTGAATCTACCGGCCGGCAGGCCGGAATCAAGCGGTGCGGAGGAGCAGCGCTGCGAGCGCAGCGTTCTCCGACGTGCCGTATCCGGGTCCGCTGGGCTCTCATCCGCCGGGGACCCTGGCCCACCAAACGAAAGGCCGGGACCCCGCGTGGGGCCCCGGCCTTCCTCATCCGAAGCGGACTGCGTTACGGCGCGACGACCTCGTACCAGTAGCCGATCACGGACTGGTCGGAGTCGAAGCGGGCCGAGAAGCCAGTGGTGGCCTCTGCGGCGGGGGCGCTCACGGTCACGTCCTGCGTGCCGGCATCCATGCCGTCGACGGTCGTGAAGTGGAAGCGCAGCGTGATCGTGGTGCCCGGGGCCAACGAGTTGTTCTGCACGTCCCCATCGAGCTGGGCGCCACCACCCGACACCGGCTGGAAGAGCGGGTCGACCACCTCGAAGGTGAGCTTCTCCATCTCGCCCATGACCTCCATGGCCACCTCGGAGCTCTCCGTCTGGAGGAGCCCCTGGGCGAGCAGGCGGTAGGCGTTGGAGTTCTGCGGATCCAACTCACGCAAGTGGCGCGCAGCGCGCGGCAGGTCCTCGTAGGACTCCGCCAGGAACAGCGTCTGAGCCCAGTTGTAGGCGGCGTCCCGGCTCTTGGGATTCCGCTCCACCGACTTGGCGAAGGCGCGTGAAGCGCGGCCGAAGTCCTCGAGCTGATAGAGACCGATGCCGACGATGAACTCCTCGCGGGCGTCAAGGTCCGTGCGCGCCAGCAGCGACTCGTAGATGGCCGTGGAGGAATCCGACATCGACAACTCGTTGAGCGCGTTGGCCAACTGCGTCAGCGCATTGACGTTGCCGGGAGATACCCGGAGGTAGGCCTGGTAGGCGTCCGCAGCCGCGCGGTAGTTCTCGGCGAGACGGTAGGACTGCGCCATGTTCAGCGCGCAGATCTCCTCCCACTCCTTCCAATCGGCTTGCGTCTCCGGAGTCTGCTCGGCGTAGCCCGCTCCCTGGACCACTTCCAGGCAGGCCTTGAAGCCCTCCGCTGCCCTGGCGTTGTCACCGAGCTGCGAGGCGACCGAACCCACCTGCAGCAGCGCCTCCGGCCGCCCCGTGTAGATCGTGCCGGCGCCCTCGAAACGGTCGAGCGCACCGGTGCGATCCCCGGCCTGCAGCAGGCCGATGCCTTCGTTGTACATCTCCACCCAGGCACCCTCGCGGATGGCGGGCGTCTCCAACGTGTAGGCCGGGTAGATGTCCTCGGCCTTGCTGAGCATGGTGTCCGCCCCGACGAAGTCGTGGAGCCCCACCATGGCCTGCCCGGCCAGGTAGTACCCGAGCGGGTTGCCGGGCTCGGAGGTGATGCTGGACATCGCGGAGGTCAGGGCATCCTGGTACCGGGCCTGTGCCTCCGCGCCCTCCTGTCCCGAGGCCTGGAGCAGAAAGAGCTGCGACTGCTGCGTGGCGCCATTCTCCGAGGGGCGCGTGCCCTCGGCCATGCCTTCCACCGGCTGCGGGGCGGATCCGCCACCACCGCCACCTGACGCACACGCGGCCATCGACGCCGCCACGGCCAGCGTCCCCAACTTGAACCGGAACCTCATTCCGAGTGCCTCCTGTCGTGCGTAATCAGGGACGCGACTCGAAGCCATCGAGCCTCCGAAGCGACGCCTGCCGGCGCCGCGCGGTCCCCAGCCATCCGTGTCGAACCCGGCCGCTCGTTCGGTCCGGGCGAAGCAAGAAAAGTTAGAACTGGCCCCAGCCCATGGTCAAACTCCAGCGGGGATCAACGGGCCAGCCACGTCAGGATCCGCGAGGCCAGGGCCTTGCTCATCCCCGGCACGCGAGCGATCTCCTCCTCGGAGGCGCCCTTCAGGGCGCGCACGGAGCCGAAGCGCTCCAGGAGGGCCTGCCGCCGCCGAGCCCCGATCCCCGGGATCTCCTCCAGCTCGCTGGTGAGGGTCCTCCGGGTCCGCAGCTTCCGGTTGTATGAGACCGCAAAGCGATGCGCTTCGTTCCGGACCCGCTGCAGCAGGTGGAGCGAGCGCTGCCGGGGGTCGAGCCGGACCGGGTCCGACCGGCCGGGCAGGAACACCTCCTCCTCCCGCTTGGCCAGCGCCGCCACCGCCAGATCGTCCAGACCCAGGTCCGTCAGCGCCTGCCGCGCCGCCCCCAGCTGCCCCTTCCCGCCGTCGATCAAGGCCAGGTCGGGCAGCGGGCGCCCTTCCTCCTGGCGCCGCCGGAACCAGCGGCCCACGGTCTCCTCCATCGAGCGGAAATCATCGTTGCCCCATTCTCCCCGGATACGCATGCGGCGGTAGTCCGATTTCTTGGGCGCACCGTTCTCGAAGACCACCGCGCTTCCCACCGTGTCGCTCCCCTGCAGGTGCGAGATGTCGAAGCACACGATGAGGCGTGGGACGATCTTGAGCTCCAGGGCGGCTTGCAGGTCATAGAGCGTCCGGTCGGCCCGATCCAGCCCGTCGCTAGCCGCCAACACCCGGTCTTCCAGAGCGTGCCGCGCGTTCTCGCCTGCGAGATCGACCAGACGTCGCTTGGACCCGCGCTCCGGAATCTTCAGCCTCACGGACCGGCCCGCCGCCTCGGCCAACACGCTCGCGAGCACATCCGCGTCGTCGAACCCCTGCGGTAGCAGCACCTCGGCCGGAAGGTCCTGCAGGCCGAGCTGGCCGCGTCCGAGGTAGTGGCGCGCGGCGAACGACTGGACCAGTTCCCGGTCGCTCTCGCCGTCGAGGTCTTCGAAGCGCTGCAGGTCGCGGCCCAACAAGCGCCCGCGGCGTACGCGCAGCACTACCCCCGTGGCCACGCTGCCGTCGCGGGCCAGGCCGAAGACGTCGGAGTCCGCTCCCCCGAGGGAGTCGACACGCTGCTCCCGAGCCAGTGCATCCAGTCCCACCAGAACGTCGCGGTGGCGGGCGGCTGCTTCGAAGTCCAAGCGATCGGCGGCGCCCTTCATGCGCTGCTCCACCAGGCGTCGCACGCCTTCCGTGTCCCCTTCCAGCAGGCGCAGGATCTCGTCGATCATCTCGCGGTAGTCCGACTCGGACTGCAGTCCCACGCAGGGCGCGCGGCAGCGACCGATGTGGAAGTCCAGGCACGGGCGCGAGGGCGACTCCCGTGGCAGGTCGTAGCGGCAGGAACGGACCGTGTACTGACGCTTGACGACCTCCAAGGCCCGGCGCACGAAACCCACCGACGTGTAGGGACCGAAGTAGCGGGACCCGTCGTTGGCCGTACGTCGTGTGACGTACACGCGCGGGAAGGGCTCCTTCACCGTGACCTTGATGTACGGATAGCTCTTGTCGTCGCGCAGCTGGATGTTGAAGCGCGGGCGGTGGGACTTGATGAGGTTGGCCTCGAGGATCAAGGCCTCGGCTTCCGATCCCACCACGATGGTCTCGACGTCTCGTGCACGGCGGACCAGCTTCACGGTCTTGAGGCCCTGTTGCAGGTCGGGCCTCAGGTAGCTGCGCACGCGGTTGCGCAGCGCCTTGGCCTTGCCCACGTACAGGACCTCTCCGTCCACCCCCTTGAAGAGGTAGACGCCGGGCCCCGTGGGGAGACGGCTGATGCGCTCCGGTGTGAGTCCGGGCGGTGCTTCCATGACGGCGACCGGGCAGGGCTTTTCTAGCGGAGACGGGGCCGAACGGTGGTCCCCAGGAGGCGCGTGAGCGCCAGATATGCTACACCGAAGACCGCGAGCGTTCCGAGCGCCTGCGGGCGCCCGGGCACACCCACCAAGGCGCGGTCCACTCCGTACGCGAGTGCCGCGGAAGCCAGCGCCGAGGACCAGACCTTGGCCGCCTCGGCCAGTCCGGGTCCGTGGGTGCCGATGCGGCCCCGCAGGCGGACGCGCAGCGTGCCGTATTCGATCCAGGCGGCGACGGCGGAACCCAGGCCCAGCCCCGCTGCCCCCAGGAAGCGGTCCCCGACGGCGATGCGGTCCAGGGGCACCATGAGGAGGCCACCGACCAACAGCGAGATCACGATCCGGACGGAGGCGATGCGCGCCGGTGTCCCCGTGTCACGAAGCCCATAGAAGGCATTGGCCAGCATGCGGCTGCTGGCCGACGCCAGCAGTCCCAGCGCGAACGCGGCCAGGGTGAGCCCCGTGACGCGCGCATCCGTCGCGCCGAACCGGCCGCCCAGGAACAGGAGGGTCGCGACGCGCTGCCCGAACAGGACGTATCCGACCACCGTGGGCACCACCCAGAACTGCACGCGCGCCAGGCCGGTGCGAACGCGGGCCGCGATGCGGGCCTCGTCCGAACGCTCGCGGGCGAGCTCGGGGAGCTCGGCGGCGGCCACCGCCAATCCGAACAACGAGATCGGAAGCACGTGCAGCGTCTGCACGAACCCCAGCACCGAGAGCGCTCCTTCCGCCAACAGCGAAGCGAGCGTCACCTCCCGCAGGAGTCCGCTCAAGCTCTCCAGGCCGCGCGCGCCCACCACCGGAACGAAGTTGCGCACGGCGTCGCGCACACCCGGAGCTTCGGTATCCAGAGACGGGCGCACGCCGCCCAACAGCCGGACCACCAGAGGGAGTTGCACCAGGAACTGCAGCACTCCTCCCGCCAGCGCGCCCCACCCCATGAGCATCAGGAGTGCGCGCCCCTCCAGCGCGAGCACCTGGGCGCCCAGCAACAAGCCGCCGACGATGCACAGATTCCAGAGCACCGGCGCCGCGTAGGAGAGCAGGAAGCGGCGGTGGGAGTTCAGCACCCCGAGTGCCCAGGCGGACAGGACGAGGAACCCCATCATCGGGAACAGTACCCGCACCAGTCCGACGGTGGCGTCGCGTCGCTCGCCGCTCATCCCGAAGGCGACCAGATCGACCACGAGGGGGGCCAGCATCACACCGAGCAGGGCCAGAGCCCCGGCCACGGCCAGCAGCAACCCGAGCACCGCACCCGCCAAGCGACGGGCATCGTCGGTCCGCCCCTCGTGTTCCAACTCTGCGTAGGCGGGAATGAAGGACGCGCTCAGGCTGCCTTCGCCCAGCAGGTTCTGGATCACGTTCGGGACCTTGAGGGCAGCCGTCCACGCGTCGGCCAACGCGGTGGTCCCGAAGTAGCGGGCGAAGACGATCTGCCGGATGAGCCCCGAGATGCGGCTGAGGAGGATCCCGACAGCGACCCAGAGCGCCGCCCTTCCTCCCTTTCCCGACGCTCGCTTCAGGAGGTCTCCTCGCTTCGGCCGGGAGGCAGCTCCGGGGCGCGGGGCCGCTCTTCCAGCAGCTTGTGCAGGAAGTCACTCTCCTCGCTCAAGCGCTGCACCTCGCCGGACAGACGCTCGACTTCGCCTTCGAGCTGAAGCAGGCGGTCGGGGGCCGGTTCCTCGCCGGCGCGCAGGGAACGACCCTCCAGGCGCGCGGCAATGGCCTTCCCGAAGGGTGAGTCGAGGACGACCGCGAGGATCGGGATCAGGATGAGCAGCAACACTGCCAACTGGATGAACATGACGGCAACCTACCGGGCCTGGGATCCGCCGGCCACGCGCTCGACGCTCAACGCGCGTTCGCACTGCTCGAGGAGCTCCGTCAGGAACTCCGTACCGTAGCGGGCGAGATACTGCAGCACGTTCAGCACCCGTTCCTGTGGCTTGCCCAGCGGCATGAGATGATGACGGGCGCGCTCGATCCGGTCGAACCGGATCTGGTCGGAACGCTTGATCGCCTTGAGCACTTTCGTCTCGGCCTTCTCCAGAGCCCGCAGGGCCTGGTTGCGCGCCGTCGACACGGGTCCCTCCAGCGTCGGGTCGATATCCCGTACCGCGTCGTAGAGCGACGCACTGCCCCCCTCGATCTGGCCCCGCAGCAGAGCGAGCGCTTCCTGTGCGGCTTTGGGCAGCGCCTCACGAGCGAGCCTCGTGGTCAGCACGTGCTCGGCCACCGCCAGGTCGGGGATCTGCACGCCGGTCTGGTCCAGCAGCGAGCGGATCTTGGGCTCGACCACCGTGACCCCGAGCCTCGGGTGGACGATGGGCATGGGGACGCCGAGATCGGCGAACAGCGGTTGCAGTTGTGCCCAGTAGGCCATCTCACCGGGCCCCGCCACATAGGCCAGCACCGGGAAGACGGCGCTCTCCACCACGGGCCGCAGGAGGACGTTGGGCGAGAGCACCGAGGGGTCGGCCTCGATGCGCCGCTCCACGTCGGCCTGATCGACGGTGGTTTCCGAGCCGTGCAGGCGCAGCTGGGCACCATCGCGGTAGAGCCGCTCGCGGCCCGCGGGCCCCTCCATGAACAGGTTCAATCCCCGCTCGAGGACGTGGACCTGGACGTCGTAGCCGGCTGCGGTGATCGCGCGGGCCCGCTCTTGCAGGGCCACTTCGTGCACTGCCGCCCGCTCCAGCTCGGCCCGCAGCAGGGGAAGCGACGCCTCCTTCAGGGTGGGCTGGTCCGCTCGCACCACAAGGAGCCCCAGGGGGCCCAACCACGTGCGCAGCAGGTCGGTGAAGCCGTCCGGGAGGGTGGCGCCTGGCGGATAGGCGTCGCGAATCTGCGCGAAACAATCGGCGCCAAATCCATTGTCGGGAACGAGTTCCGACAGAAGCCCCTGGATCTGCTCACCGCCTACGAGCGGAACGCGGAAGAGAGGCCGGCCCGCGGGGGCACTCTGGGGTTTCGCGTCCAGGCGACGCACCCGCTGGGCAGCGTCCAGCAGATACGCATGATTGGCCTCGTCCCAGTCGTGGTCTTCCGAGGCCACCCAGAAGACGGGGAGGACGGGGCGCCCCAGGCGCTCTTGCCAACGTCGGGCCAGCGCCATGGTGGTCAGCGCCTTGTGTACGGCAAAGAGGGGGCCCGTGAACAGCCCTGGTTGCTGGCCGGTGGTCACCACAAAGCCACCGGCCTTCATACAGTTCTGGATGCGATCACGGACCTCCGGATTGCTCTCCATGAGGATGCGGGCCGACGTGGCCCGACGGTCGGCGTCGAACCACGCCTCCAGGGCGGTGACGCGGTCCTCCAGGGCCGAGGCGCGTTGAAACGGGTGCTCGAAGAAGCGACAGGCGTCTGCCGAACCGGCGACGTAGTCGCTGGCCAGGCGCCCCCCTCCCGGCCAATCGATGCGCAGCTCCAGTGTCACCGTCGTGTCCCGCCTTTGTGGTAGGGCTCGCCTCGCGAGATGGTACCGGCTCGGTACAGCTGTTCCAACATCACGACCCGCGCGAGCTCGTGCGGCAGCGTGATGCCGCCCAGCGACACGTGCTGCTGGGCCCGGTCGAGCAGCGCCTCTCCGAGACCGAACGCGCCTCCGATCACGAAGGTCACCCGGGGCGTCGAGCGCAGCGCCGCTTCCTCCAGCAACCGGGCGAGGTCCTCCGAGCTGAGTGGCTCTCCCGTGCGGGTCAGCGCCACAACCTGCTCGCGGGCCTCGATCCGATGCAGGAGGCGTTCGGCCTCGGCAGTGCGTACCCCGGAGGGATCCGCACCGCGAGCACCGGCCGCCACCTCTTCCACGTCCAGCGTCCAGTAGTGGGCGGCGCGCTTGACGTACCCGTCGGCCAGGTCCGCGGGCGGCCCCTTCATTCCTCCTACGGTCAGCAGACGCACCTTCACCGCGCGACCTTGGTCAACAGCGCCTCCAGGACGTCCCTTCCCTGCTGCACGTCCACTCGGAGCGGCAGCACCCTCCAGTCCGCACCGGTGCGGCCCGCCAGCTTCACGGCGTCCTTCTCGGTGGTCAAGAGCGGGCGCCCGGCCGCCCAGCGTTCCATGGCGGAGATCTCCGCGTCCGTGTAGGCGTGGTGGTCGGGGAACCAGCGCCGGTCCGTGATCTCGACGCCGGACGCTTCCGCCATCCGCTCGAAGTCCTCGGGCCGCGCAATCGAGGCAACCGCGACGGCGGCAGCGGTCGGCGCTCCCGCCGGCCTACCGGTCAGATCGATCCACGCTCCCCCGCTGAGGCGCAGCTCCACGATGGGGAGATCCGGAGCCGTTTGGCGGATGCGGGACCGGAGTTCTCCCGTGTCGGCGGTCCGTGCGGTCAACACGGCCGCGCTGGCCCTCCCCAGGGCCGCGAGCGGCTCTCGCAGGGGTCCCCGTGGCAACAGATGGCCCTTCTGGACGGCCCGCAGCTGTTCGGCAGAGATCAGCACCAGGTCCACGTCGCGAAGCAGGCGCATGTGTTGAAACCCGTCGTCCAGGATGGCCACGTCGGCACCAGCGCGGGCTGCCTGGCGCACGCCTTCGCGCCGGTCCCGGTGCGCCACCACCGGGATATCGGGCAACCACCGCCGGTGCAGGGCCAGCTCGTCCTCCCCGTACCCCCTCAGCACGATGCCGGGAACGCGTCCCCGTTGCAGGAGCAGACGAGCCAAGAACGCCGCGACCGGTGTCTTGCCGGTTCCGCCGACGCTCAGGTTTCCGACCGAGACGACCGGAATCTCCGCCCCGGTCGACCGCAGCCAACCATGTCGATAGGCGAGCGCGCGGAGCCCGACCAGCAGACGAAACATCATCTCCAGCGGGAGGGCCGCGAGATCCGCCGCACGGAACCCGACGCCGGCGCTCCCCGCCCACCAGCGCCGGACCCACTCGTGCGCGCTACCCATCCTCGCCCTCCGACTCCTCCCCTCGGGCCGCTGCCTCCGCGCGCTCCGTCAGGGCCGCCAACTCCGCTTGGAGCTGCGCAGCCAGACCCCTCAAATCCTCGTCGGTAGCCTGTGCTCCCACGGAGACCGGCGCGCCATAGTGCACGTGGATGCGCGAGAACGGTTTGGGAATCACGAATCCGTCCCAGCTCTTCAGTCGCCAGGACCGGGACACCCCTACCGCGACCGGCACCACGGGGAGGCCGGAGGCCCGTGCTGCCAGCAGCGCACCCGGCTTGAACTCGCGGGCGGGCCCCTTGGGGCCGTCGGGCGTGATGGCCAGATCGGACCCTGCTCGACCAGCGCGGATGAGCCCCTTGAGGCCACGCACACCGCCGCGCGTGCTGGAGCCCCGGGTCGTGGCAAAGCCGTACCTGCGGATGATGCGGGTAATGTACTCTCCGTCGTCGTGCTCACTGACCAGCACCACCACTCCCTCGTCCCGGTGGAGATAGACCAACGGAAGGAGGCGGCCATGCCAGAAGACGAACATGAGCGGTTGCCCGGCGGCACGCGCTTGCTCCACGCGATCCACGCCGACGGTGCGATAGCGCGTGGTGAACAGGAGAACATCGAGCACCGCCTTTCCCAGCAGGCCAGCCCACCGGAAATGGCGTTCCCGCCGCGGGGGCTTCACGCAACTCGCCCGTGTCTGCGGAGCAAGGCCAGGGCAAGTTGAGCCACGCGGTCGGCGGCGCCCGGGCCACCGAGTCTCTCGCGCACCGACGCGAGCCCCGTGCGCATGCGCTCGCGCACGGAGTCGTCGCTCCAAACGGGCGCAAGCGCCTGTGCGAGGCGCTCGGCCGTCACGTCCGCCTGTAGCAGCTCCGGCACCACTCGTGTTCCCGCGACCAGATTGGCCAGCGCGACGTGCTCGACCTGCACCACCCGTTTGGCTACGGCGAATGTGAGGGGATGCGTACGGTAGGCGCACACGAACGGCGTGCCGGCCAATGCCGCCTCCAGCGTGGAGGTGCCGGACTTGACGATCGCGGCGTGGGCGTGGCCGAGCAGCGCGCGACTCGCGTCGACTGCGACCGCACCCCGCGGCAGCGACAGCGCCTGGAGCGAGGGGGCCTGGGCGACCGCGATCTGCGCGTCCGGAAACGCGCCCTGCAAGCGCTGGGCGGCGCCCAGGAACGGTCGCAGATGACGCTTGATCTCCTGACGCCGCGAGCCCGGGAAGAGAGCAAGGATGGGTCGCTCCGGATCGAGTCCGTACTGCGCGGCGAATTCGCCCCGCGCTGCGATCTGTGGAGGATGATCCAGCAAGGGGTGTCCCACGAACTCGACCGCAGCCCCGGCACGCTCGAAGATCTCCCGCTCGAAGGGGAGGATGACGGCCAAGGTGGAGGCGTCCTGGGCCAGACGCTGCGCCCGCCCGGCCCGCCAGGCCCAGACCTGGGGAGCGATGTAGAAGAGGACCGGGATGCCCCGTTCCCGGGCATAGCGCGCCACCCGAAGGTTGAAGCCCGGGTAGTCCACCGCCAGGACGAGATCGGCCTCGCCTCGGTCGAGCGCGGAGCGAACAGTGCGCTCCAGTCGTCGGAAGAAGCGAAGGCGTCCCAGGATCTCGGCGAACCCCATCACGGCCAGATCCTCGAGTCCGGCGATGCGTTTGAGCCCCGTCGCCGCCAACCGCTCCCCACCCGTTCCCCACAAGCGGAGGCCGGGCTGCAGACGCTGCAGGGCCCGCACCACGGCGGCTCCGTGCTGGTCTCCGGACTCCTCGCCCGCCAGGACCAGGACTCGGGGCGCTGCGTCGCTCAGAAGGCTCGGGACAGGTACCAGAGGGCCACCAGCACGAGCACCAGGAGCAGGCTCAGCTTCCACGGGGATTTGTTCTTCTTGGCGTCGATCCAGTCCCGCTTACGATCACGCCGTACGCGAATCAGCGACATGGCTGCGGATCAGCTCCTCGATGGACAGGGCCACGGCGAGGGCATCTCGCCCTTCCAGGCCCGAGACGATCGGCGTGCCTCCACCGGAGAGCACGTCCCGGAAGCTCTCGAGCTCGCGCTTGAGGGGCTCCCCTTCTCCGCCGACGATGGGAATCCGCTCCACCAGAGCAGCAAGCGCGGCTTCCCATGCTTGACCCCCCGAGACGGGCACAGGATCCCCAGCCCGGAGTCCCTCCAGTGCGGGCAGCCCGCCGCGGAGGCGTAGGAACTCGCCCGTCCCGCGCGCGAGATCGAGGCTCAGATAGCCCGAACGCTGGAACACGCGGATCTTTCGCATCCGCTCCATGGAAACGCGACTCGCCGTCAGGTTCGCCACGGCCCCACCCTCGAACGTGAGGCGGGCATTGGCGATGTCTGCGAGACCTGTGATCACCGGGACACCGGTCGCCGCGATCGATTCGATCGGCTGACCGACAAAGGCTCGCACCAGATCCACGTCGTGGATCATCAAGTCCAGCACCACGGGCACATCGGTGCTCCGAGGCACGAAGGGCGCCATACGATGCACTTCGATGAACAGCGGCGTCTGCAGGTACTCCTGGGCGGCGAGCACGGCGGCGTTGAATCGCTCAACGTGGCCCACCTGCACCTGCGCTTGTGTGCGGGCCGCCGCTTCCAGAATACGATCGGCCGAGGCGAGGCTCGGCGCGATCGGCTTCTCGATGAAGACGTGCACGCCCCGCTCCAACGCCGCGCACGCCACCGACTCGTGGGAGTGCGTCGGCGTCGCCACCACCACCGCGTCCAGGCGGGCCAACAGCTCCTCCAGGGAGTCGAAGGCCGGCACGCCCAGTTGCTCGGACACCGTAGCCGCCCGAGCCCGATCGGTGTCGTAGACTCCTACCCGGGTCACGCCCTCGAGCTGGCCCAGGATCCGGGCGTGGTGGAAGCCGAGGCTACCGACCCCGACGACACCCATCGCCAGCGGGGGGGCCGTCATCAGCCGATCGTGATTCCGCGTTCGCTGGCGCGAATGAACGCAACCAGATGATCCACCTCGGGGATGCCGGGAATCTCTTCCTCGATGCGCGCCAGGCCCTGGGAAACGTTCAGGGCGGAATGGAAGAGAATGCGGTAGGCCTTCTTGAGCGCAGCACGCGTCGGCTCGGCAAACCCGCGCCGCTGCAGACCCACGCTGTTCAGGCCGTAGAGCTTCGGATCGTTCCCGGCCGAACGGCAGTACGGCGGCACATCCTGTGGAACCCGCGACCCACCGCCGATGAATGCGTGCGCTCCGATGCGCACGAACTGGTGGATCACGCACCCGCCACCCACGATCACCCAGTCTTCGATCGTGACGTGCCCTGCCATCTGCACTGCGTTGGCGAGGATCACGTGGTTGCCCAGGCGGCAGTCGTGAGCCACGTGCGTGTAGGCCATCAGCAGGCAGTCGCTGCCGACGCGGGTCTCGCTGCTGTGCGCGGTTCCGCGGTTCAGCGTCGCGAACTCCCGCACCACGGTCCGGTCGCCTACGATCAGGCGCGTGGGCTCCGCCTTGTATTTGAGGTCCTGGGGGTCGCTCCCGAGGACCGCGCCGTGATGGAGAGAGCACTCGGACCCGAGCACCGTATCCCGCTCCACCAGAACGTGCGACGCGATGGACGTGCGGGCTCCGATCTCTACGTTCGGCCCAACGATGCTGTAGGCACCCACCTGCACTCCGACGTCGAGCTCCGCAGAGGGATCGACCAGGGCGGTCGGGTGGATGTCGACCTCGAGCTCAGCTCGCATCGGGTCCCCCCTTCTCGCGGTCCACGATCATCGCCATCAGCTCTCCCTCGACGACACGGTTGCCATCCACCGAACCGGTGCCGCGCATTCGGCACACGTGGCGACGGAACTGAACCATCTCCAACTCGAACACGAGCTGGTCTCCGGGAATGACGGGCCGTCGCCACTTCACGTTGTCGAGTGACATGAAGTACACGACCTTGCTCTCCGGATTCTCCACCGCCTCCATGAGCAGGAGACCGCCCACCTGTGCCATGGCCTCGATGATCAGCACGCCGGGCATGACCGGGTGCCCCGGGTAGTGTCCCTGAAAGAACGGCTCGTTGATCGTCACGTTCTTCAGCCCCACGATCCGCTTGCCGCTTTCGAACTCGACGATGCGGTCCACCAGGAGCATGGGATAGCGGTGCGGAAGGTAATTCAGGATCTGCGCTGCTTCCACGACCGGCGCGGCCGGCGCCTTGCGGGCCCGCTCACGGAGGGCGGTAGCGAGCGCCACGTTCCCACGGTGACTGGGCCTTTCGGCGACGATGTGCCCTTCGATGCGACTTCCGAGCAAGGCCAGGTCGCCCAGGATATCTCCGATCTTGTGCCGAACATACTCGTCCGGAAACCGGAGGCGCTCGTTCATGACCCCGGCCTCGTCGAGGACGATCGTATTCTCCAGAGACGCCCCGCGGGCGAGCCCGCGAGCCAACAACTGCTCCGCTTCGGCCCGAAACCCGAAGGTGCGCGCCGACGCCAGCTCCCGTTCGAACGATTCCGGAGAGATGGGGAAGGATCCGTACTGACGCCCGATGGCGGGGTGCTCGAAATCGATCGCGGCCGACACCTTGAGGTCGCCGCAGGGGGTCGCGACATAGGACTCCCCCTGGGTGCCCTCTACGGTGACGACCTGCTCGACCATCAGAACGCGAGCGGGCTCGGCTTGCGAAACGATCCCCACATCGCGAATGGCCCGGCTGTAGTCGGCGAACGATCCGTCGCGGATGGGTGGCTCGGGCCCGGCCAGTTCGAGGACCGCGTTGTCCACGCCGTGGGCGTGCAGGGCCGCCAGTACATGCTCGACGGTGAGGACGCGTACGTCGCCCGCGCCGATGCTCGTACCCAGGTCGGTGCCGACCACATGATCCAGGTCGGCCGGCACGGCCGGGCACCCGTCGAGGTCGACGCGCACGAAACGGATGCCGCTCCCCGGCTCGCCGGGGAGGAAGCGGAGCACCGCCCGTTCGCCCGAATGCACCCCAACGCCCTCGAGCGTCACGGTGCCGCCAAGCGTCTGTTGTGAGGGCTGACCCATCCACCGCCTCTTGGATTCAGGAGTTCGCTACGGTTCTGCTACAAATCCAGTGAATCTAGCGATGGCGCCCCGGAGTTCCCAGTGATCCGAGGCCGGGGTGCTCGCTTTACCCGGCGTCGGCGTCGGGTCTCCCCTTGGCGCGCGGCGCATGCGCTCGGTTGAAGGCGGCTTGGGCCCGGAGGAACTCACGCCGCGGCCGCGCCGGGAAGCCCATCACCACCTCTCCGGCGGCAACGTCCCCGATGACACCGGCTTGCGCGGCGATCTGCGCCCCATCGCCGATTTCCAGGTGGTTGATCAGGCCTGCCTGGCCCCCAAGGACCACGCCCCGACCCAGTCGCGTCGATCCCGCGATTCCCACCTGCGCCACCAGGAGGCAGCCGGCCCCCACCTGAACGTTGTGCGCGACATGCACCAGGTTGTCGATCTTCGTGCCGGCCCCGATGACCGTGCGGCCGATCGAGCCACGATCCACACAGGTGTTGGCTCCGATCTCCACGCGATCCTCCACCACACAGCCGCCGACCTGGGGGACCTTTCGATGCTCCCCGCCTTCGAAGACATAGCCGAAGCCGTCAACACCGAGGCGCGCTCCGGCATGGACGATCACGTCGCAGCCGATCTCCGTCCCGTCGTACAGAACTACGTGGGGGTGCAGCCGGGTGCGCGCACCGACGCGGCAGTGCGCGCCGATACACACATGCGGCGCCAGGGTGGCATCATCCTCGATCCGCGCGCCCTCGCCCACCACGACATAGGCGCCGATGGTGACTCCGCTCCCGAGCTGGACGCCGCGCCCCAGCACCGCCGTCGGGTGGATGGTGGGCGCCCGCAGCTCCTCGGGATGAAGGCGCTCGAGAAGGACCCGCAGAGCCCGATGTGCGTCCGGCACCACGATACAGGGACGCTCTCCGCACGCTTCGACCAGCGCCGCAGTCGTGAGCACCGCGCCCGCCTGTGACGCCTGCAAGCGCGGGAGGTAGCGGCGCGAAGCCAGCAGGGCGAGATCTTCCGGCCCGGCTTCGCCGACCGGGGCCACGCGCCGCACCGTCTGCTCCGGTGGACCGTGGAGTTGGCCGCCCACCAGGCGGGCGGCCTCAGCGAGCGTCAAACCATGACCTGCGGGCATCGCGTGCGTCCTCTCCGCTCGAGCTGTGGAACGGACGGGGCGCTGGCGAAACGCACCGCCCTGAACGAGAACCGGCCCACAGGTCGAGAGGACCTGCGGGCCGGGCGTGTGCCATCGAAGACTGCCAGCGGGCTCAGGATGCGTCCGCGTCGTTCCCGTCACCGTTGGCGCTCAGCCGACGAAGCACCTCCTCCGTCAGGTCGAGCGCTGGATCGGCGGCGATGATGGCCGTCGATGAGGCATCGAGGATCAACGCGTAGTTGCCTTCTCGCCGAATGGCATCGATGACCTGGTTGATCTGCTCCATCACGGGCTCCACCAGGGCGGCACGGCGCTGCGTGGCCTGGTTCTCGAGCTCACGGAGTCGCGTCTCGTACTCGGTTTGCCGCAGGCGGATGTCGTTCTCCTTCTGCGTGCGGGCCGTGGGAGTCATGGTGCTCTTCTGTGCGTCGTATTCCGTGATCATGCGCTGGAGCGCTTCGCCCAGCTGATTGACCTCGGTGCGGTAGCGTGCGACCTCCGTCTCGAAGGCCTGCTGGGCTGCCTGCGCCTGCTTCGACTCGGAGATGATCTTGTCCGAGTTGATGTACGCGATCCGAGGGACTTGCTGCGCGCTCGCGGCCGCCGTGGCCGCGAACACCCCCAGAACCGCCATCACATACCTCAGTGCTCTCATTGTGCTGCTCCGTTCATGACGCGTGTTCGCGGTCCGCCCTGACACCCGCCACGCAGTTACGAGGTGACTCCTCAGAATCCAGGGCCAAGTCTGAAATGCAGCTGCCAGCCCGGGGTCGGCTTGTCGAACCCGTAGGCGTAGTCCAATCCGAGTGGACCGAAAGGCGTCACGATCTGGACGCCGAAACCCGCGCCTCGGAAGAAGCTGCTGGGATCGATATCACCGGGATCGCGCCATACGTTCCCCGCATCGTAGAACAGCGACAGCGACAGGTTGTCGTTGAAGCGCACCGCGTACTCCGCTGTCACGCTGGCGAACGCGTCGCCCAGGCGGTTGATGTCCAGCACGGAAGCAGAGTTCTCGGGGACGAAACCGATCGGCGTGACCGATGTCTCGTCGTATCCGCGAAGCTGCTCTCCGAATTGTACACCGCCCATCCAGAAACGCTCGAATGGGAAATCCTGAGCGTTGCCGACGATCGCCCCCAGGCGGGCCTTGAGCCCGACCGTGAAACGGAGGCCTCCGGCTTCCCCGACCTGCCCGGCCGGCACGTACCACTGGGTCTCCACGAGGTGCTTGGAGAACGAAGCGTCGCCGCCCAGCACCCTCAGCGAGAAGTCGCTGTTCAGGCTCTGGCGAGAGCCGCTCGTGGGGAAGAGCGGATGGTTGAGGTTGTTGCGCGTGATACCCAGAGTGAAGGTGCTGAGCACTCCGTCCGGGCGCCCGAACAGAGAGGTGTCGTCAACGCCCTCGAAGAGGTCGTAGCGGGTGTTGACCCAGGAATAGCCCATGAAGGCACGGGTCCGGATCGAGTTGAAGAACGGGAACCCGACCTGTGCCGAGCCGCCCAGCCTCGTGTAGCGGCCGGTGGAGAACTGGAAGTAGCGGTTCCGGGAGTTGAACAGCGAGAGCGTGCCGCTCACCCGGCTCTGCTTGATGGCTGGGTCCGTGTAGGACACCGTGAAGTTGTTGATCAGGCTTCCGAAGTCCCAGCGCAGGTGCCCTTCCTTGCCCTGGCCAAACAGATTGGGCTCGTCGTAGCCCAGGAAGCCGCTCACGCCCACCCCACCACCGACGGCCGTACCGAAGTTGACCGACCCGGTCTGGCGCTCCTTCACGTGGAAGGTGATGTCCACCTCTCCAGTCTCCGGATCGGGCTGGATGGTCGGAAACTCCATGGGGGTCTCGAAAAAGCCCAGGGACGAGATCTGCTGGTAGCTCTGCAGGAGGCGCTGCTCGGAGTAGACGTCTCCCGGAAGCATGTAGAGACGCTCACGCACCACGCGGTCGTACGTCTTCTCGTTCCCCTGGATCTCGACCTTGCGAACGTAGGCCGGATCGTTCTCGCGGATCGCCCACCCCACCGAGACGCTGGGTGGACCACCCTCTTCGGGTTCATTGCGCACGAGATACGGATCGACCTGTGCGTAGAGGTAGCCCTCGTTGCGATAGAGGCGCTCCACCTCGGACGTCGCATCCTGGAAGGCCACGCGGTCGAAGAAGCGCACGCCCGGCTCGCCCCCTCCGAACCCGAGGCTGGCGAGCAGCCCACCTTCGTCTTCAGCGTAGAAGCCCTCGAGCTGTTCCGTCGAGAAGACCCGGTTCCCCTCGATCCCGAATTCGGCGACCTGGTAGCGGGGGCCCTCCTCGACCATCAACTCGATGCGGGCCTTGCCCGTGTTGGGGTCGACGATGACGGTGTCATTCAGGATCTCGAAGTCCAGGAAGCCGCGCGACTCGTAGAGATCCACCAGGTGCGTGTCGAGATCCTCGCGAAAGCGCGCCTCATCGAAGGCGCCTGAGCGGAACCACCAGAATCCTTCGGGCTTGGTGCTCATCGCCCCGACGATGTCGCCCGTGCTGACCTGGCTGTTCCCGCTCACCTGCACCTGGGCGATGGTGACGCGCTGCCCCTCCTCGACCTCGAAGACCAGCTCGATCTGGCCTTCGGCCTCGGCCATGGGGGCTGTCCGCTCCTCGATACGTGCAAAGGGAATCCCCTTGGACGCCAGCTCGGCCCGAATGAAACGACGCGCGAGGACCACACCCCGGGGCGAGTATGGAAGCCCCGGTCGGAGGTGGGTGGTGTCACGAACCTCACTGTGACTGACGTTCTCGAGACCCTCGAAGACCACGCGCCCCAACAGGGGCTGCTCCTCGACCCGCACGATCAGCGTGACCGGTTGGGTCGAGTCCCCCACCGCATCGACGCGAACGTCCTTGAACTGCTCGGTGGACCAGAGCGCCTTGATGCCGTCGCGCACCTCCCGGTAGGTGATGCGGTCACCCTTGCGGATGCCGAACACCTGCGAGAGCGACTCGACACGCTGGCGCACGGCGCCCTCGATGACGACGGTGTCGACGGTGATGCGAGCTTCCGGAGGGGCCTGTCCAGCCGCCGGTGCCCCAGCAAGGGCACCAAGGGCGAATGCGACGAGGACCGCGCGAGGCGCGAGCCGCAGCATCGGGTCGGTCAGGTTTTCTGAGGCGAGGCGACGCGCATGCTCAAGGCCTCCCCACTGTCGTCCACCCCCACCTCGATCTCATCTCCGCTCGAGAACTCGCCCAGGAGGATCTTCTCGGAGAGGGGATCCTCGAGGTAGCGCTGTATGGCCCGCCGGAGCGGCCGGGCCCCGAACTTCTCGTCGTACCCGCGCTCGACCAGGAAGTCCACGGCGGCATCGGTGAGCCGCAGCGTCATCTCGTCGTCCGCCAGGCGCTCGCGCAGGTTGGCGAGCAGGATGTGTACGATCTGGGCGATCTCTTCCTTGCTGAGCGGGTGGAAGACGATCACGTCGTCGACGCGGTTCAAGAACTCGGGATTGAAGGCGCGCTCGATCTCCTGCTGCACCTTCTCCTTCATGACGTCGTAGCTCGTCTTGACCTCGTCGTCCTGGAAGCCCAGGGCGCGACCCTTGGAGATATCGCGAGCCCCGAGATTGGACGTCATCACGATCACGGTGTTCTTGAAATCGATGACGCGTCCGTAGTTGTCGGTCAGGTGACCCTCGTCCAGGACCTGCAACAGGATGTTGAAGACATCCGGGTGTGCCTTCTCGATCTCGTCCAGCAACACCACCGAGTAGGGGCGCCTGCGCACCGCCTTCGTCAGCGTTCCGGAGTCCTCGTAGCCCACGTAACCCGGAGGCGCGCCGATCAGGCGCGACACCGAGAACTTCTCCATGTATTCGCTCATGTCGACGCGGATGAGCGCGTCGTCGTCCGCGAAGAGGAACCCGGCGAGCGCACGCGCCAACTCCGTCTTCCCGACGCCGGTGGGGCCGGAGAAGATGAAGGAGCCGATGGGCTTCTTCGGGTCCTTGAGGCCGGCGCGGCTGCGGCGAATGGCACGCGAGATGGCGACAATGGCGTCGTGCTGGCCGACCACGCGCTGGTGAAGCTCGTCCTCCATCTTCACCAGACGTTCGGTCTCGGCCTGCTGCAGCCGAGTCACCGGAATTCCCGTCCAGCGGCTCACGATGAAGGAGATCTCCTCCATGCCGATGCTGGGCCGGTGCTTCTGGCGTTCCTCCGCCCAACGCTCCTGCGCCTCACGGATTTGCTGTTGCAGCGCCCGCTCTTCGTCACGAAGCTGGGCGGCCCGTTCGAAGTCCTGGTCGCGGATCGCGCTGTCCTTGCGCTCGGCGATTTTGCCCAACTGCTCCTTGAGGTCCTCGACCTCCGGGGGCGGGACCTGGCTGGCGATGCGCGCGCGGGCGCCTGCCTCATCGATCACGTCGATGGCCTTGTCCGGCAGGAACCGATCGGTGATGTAGCGGTCCGAGAGCTTCGCGGCCGCCACCAGCGCTTCGTCGGGAATGACGATGCGGTGGTGATCTTCGTAGCGCTGCCTCAGACCACGAAGGATCTCCACCGTCTCCTCGACTGCGGGCGGATCCACGATCACGGGCTGGAAGCGACGCTCCAGAGCGCCGTCCTTCTCGATGTACTTGCGGTACTCGTTCAGGGTGGACGCCCCGATGCACTGCAGCTCGCCCCGTGCGAGAGCGGGCTTCAGCATGTTGGATGCGTCGATGGCACCTTCCGCGGCACCGGCACCCACCAGGGTGTGCAGCTCGTCGATGAACAGGATCACGTTCTGGTTCTGCGAGATCTCGTTCATCACGGCTTTCAGCCGCTCTTCGAACTGTCCACGGTACTTGGTGCCGGCAATCACGGCCGCCATGTCCAGGGCCAGCACGCGGTGGTCCTTCAGCGCTTCGGTGACCTCACCCTTGGCGATGAGCTGGGCCAGCCCTTCCACGATGGCGGTCTTCCCCACGCCCGGCTCTCCGATGAGGACCGGGTTGTTCTTCTTGCGGCGGCAGAGGATCTCGATCACGCGCTCGATCTCGGCGTGCCGTCCGATCGTCGGGTCCAGCGTTCCCTGGCCGGCCAGATCGGTGAGGTCCCGGCAGAAGTGATCGAGGGCGGGCGTCTTGGACTTCTTCTCGCCCTTGGGCGTGGGTCCGCTGGGACCGCCCCCCAACCCCGGGGGCTCGGAGGGAGTGACGTCGGAGCCGAGCACCTTCAGCGTCTCGGCCCGCGCCTCTTCCAGGGTCACCCCCAGCGAGTTCAGGACCTGGGCGGCAATGCCCTTCTCCTCTCTGAGCAAGCCCAGGAGGAGGTGTTCGGTTCCTACGTAGGAATGACTGAGCTCGCGCGCTTCCTGCATCGCGAACTCGAGGACCTTCTTGGCACGCGACGTATAGGGCAACTCGCCCAGGGCGATGGTCGCCTTCCCCTTGCGGACCGACTCCTCGACCCGCTCGTGCACGTGCTCGAGGTCGACGCTCAGCTTGGTCAGTACCGCGGCAGCCACTCCCTCGCCCTCGCGGATGAGGCCGAGGAGGATGTGCTCGGTGCCGACATAGTCGTGTTGGAGCTGGATCGCAGCCTCCCGAGCCATCGAGAGGACCGTCCGCACCCGGTCGGTGAAGTTGTAGTTCATGATCGGTCCGACACCCCACTCCAGCAGAGCGGGCCTCTTGAGGGGGTCACGCTCCGTCCTCTCCACCTGGCCGCGGGCTCATTCCGCCTCCGAGACGCCTTCGGTCGCCAGCGCCCTGCGTACGTACGCCGCCCGGTGGGCGTCACACTCCGCAGCCGACAACTCCCGTCCGGCAGCCTCCTCGAGGTGGGCGGCCTGGGTGAAGATCATGATTTTATTGAGCGTGTATACACGGAGCCCTGGGAGTAGTTTCAGGCTGGCCCCCAGGCGAACCCCGCTCATCAGGTTCATCATTTCCTCGAAGGAAAGGGCCCGGGCATAGCGGAGCAAGCCGTATGCCCGCCACAGCTTGTCAGCCGTGACCTGGGGGGCATCCCGGAGCAGCACCTGGCGGGCGTGGAGCTCGTGTTGGATGACCTGACCGATCATCCGCTCCAGGTGGTCGACCAGCTCCTCCTCGCTCTGCCCCAGAGTGGTCTGGTTGGAGACCTGGAAGAAGTTTCCGACCACCTCGGACCCCTCCCCATAGAGGCCCCGGAAGGTCAGTCCGACCTGGCCGAGGCCCTCCAGGACCTTCCCGATCTCCTTGGTGAGCACCAACGCCGGCAGGTGCACCAGGACCGAGGCCCTGAGACCGGTCCCCACGTTGGTGGGGCAGCTGGTGAGGAACCCGAACTCGGGGTGGAACGCGTAGGGGACCACGGCCCCCAACTGGTCGTCCAGGCGGTCCACGAGGCTCCAAGCCTGCTGGAGACGAAGCCCCGAAAGTATCGCCTGGACACGGAGATGGTCCTCCTCATTCAGCATGATGCTGAAGGGCTCTTCGGCGGAGAGCACGACCGCTGCCCCGGCCGCCGGACCCTCGTCCCCGCCCAGGAGGTGGGGCGAGATCAGGCGCCGCTCCTGCAGCACCCGCCGGAGCCGCGGCTCGACCCGATCGATCTCCAGGACGGAGGCCCGGTCCAGGAGCGGGACAGCCCCCTGGGTCGCCTCGGCCAGTCGCTCGAGGACCGCCCGCGTGTCCTGGGGGCGGGCCCTTTGTCCGAAACAGTGGCCCTGGAGATTCCGGGCCAACCGCACCCGGGTGGACAGGACCACTTCCGCGTGCGGACCGCTCGCGTCCAGCCAGCCGAGGCCTGCGTCCGGGATGAAGGACAGGTCGTCCATGGGTGGGCTCAGGAGGCGTCGAGCGCCCGGATCTGATCCCGGATCTGAGCGGCCCGCTCGAAGTCCTCACCGTCGACCGCACGCTGCAGTTTGAGGCGGAGACGCTCCAGCCGGCGCTCCCGGTCGGGGGAGGCCGCCCCGGGGCTCAGGTAGACCTTGCCGACGTGGCGGGAGGAGCCATGCACACGCCGGAGCAGCTTGCGCAGCCCGGACTCGAAGGAGACGTAGCAGTGGGGACAGCCGAAGCGGCCCGACTTCCGGAAATCGGCCAGCGTGAGCCCACAGAACTCGCACTGCCCCACCAGCTCCGCACTTTCGCGGTCCGCCACCTCGCCCACCTGTTCGAGCAGGCTGGAGAGCGCCAGGCTGCTCGGCGGGGGCTGCGTGTCGACGCCCTTCTCGGCCGCGCACTTCTCGCAGAGGTGCATTGTGCTCATCTCGTTCTTCTCGATGTGCATGAAATGCACGACCGCGTCGGCCGCCCCACAGTTCTCGCAGGTCACGGGGCGCTCTCCTCGAGGAGACCCAGCACCCCGTCGCTCAGCTTGAGAATCCGATCCGCCCGCTTGGCGAGATCCCGGTTGTGTGTGACCACCACCATCGACGTTCCCCGCTCCGCCCGGATGCGGAACAACAGATCGTGCAATAGAGCGCTCGTGCGCTCGTCGAGATTGCCGCTGGGCTCGTCGGCGAGCAGGACATCCGGATCGTTCACCAGCGCACGCGCCACCGCCACCCGCTGCTGCTCACCCCCGGACAGCTGCCAGGGCCTGTGCTCCAGCCGCTCTCCCAGGCCGACCCAGCGGAGGAGTTCGAGTGCGCTCGCGCGCGCATCGGACTCCGGGCGCCCCGCGATCAGAGCCGGCATCATGGCGTTCTCCAACGCGGAGAACTCCCGCAAGAGATGGTGAAACTGGAACACGAAACCAATCGCTCGGTTCCTGAGGGCCGCCAGCGCGCCGGAGGAATCCTCCAGCACGGTGTGACCGCCCACGGCCACGCTCCCGTGGGTGGGTCGGTCCAGAAGCCCGAGCAGGTGGAGCAGCGTTGTCTTGCCACACCCGCTCTCCCCCACGATAGCGACGGTCTCGCCCCGGGCGACGCGGAGATCTACCCGTCGTAGGACCTGGAGTTCGCTCCCGTCCGCGAGGGGATAGGTCTTGACCAGCTCCCGGGCCTCGAGTGCCGCGACCCCCTCGGCCTCATTCATGGCGAATGGCCTCGACGGGCTGGAGCCGGGACGCCTGCAGGGACGGATAGATGGTGGCCAGCACCGAGATCAACACACTTCCCAGCACGATGCGGGCGACGTCCCAGGGATCGAGCGCCACCGGAAGTCGGTCGAGGGTATAGACGTCCGCCGGAAGGGTGATGATGGGAAAGCGCTTCAGCAGCAGGGCCAACACCAACCCGCTCACCGCCCCCACCACCGTGCCGATCACACCGATCCAGACTCCCTGCAGGAGGAAGACCCGCAGAATGCCCTGATCGGTCATGCCCATCGACTTGAGGATCCCGATCTCACGCGTCCGGTCGGCGACCACCATCACCAGCGTGCTGACGATGTTGAACGCCGCGACCACAACGATGAGGAACAGGATGACGAACATGGCCAGCTTCTCGAGCTTCAGAGCCGAGAACAACGCCTCGTTCTGTGTGATCCAACTCTGCGTCAGGTAGGGGAAGCCCAACTTCTCCTGGACCCGGGCCGCCACCTGGTCGGCCTCGAAAGGCTCGGAGACCTGGGCGCTGATGCCGGAGACTTGATCTTCGGTCCCGATGTCCAGCAACTGCTGCACGTACCGCAGGTCGGCGTACGCATTGCGGAGATCGTAGTCGTAGACGCCGGTCTTCACCGTGCCGCTCACGACGAAATAGCTGATCTTGGGAATCAGGTCGCCCAGCGGACCCATGCGCGGATTCTCGAGGGCGATCACTTGCACGGTGTCTCCCTTGAAGAGATCCATGCGATTGGCCAGCCTTTCGCCGAGCACCAGACCAGGAAGGCCGCTCTCCGGAGGGGTGCCGAGCAGGTCCGGAGCACGCAGCTTATGCTCCAGGTCGGTGACTTCTCCCAGCCCGGCCTCCAAGGAGATTCCGTAGAGGTCCGCGGGTTGGGCGTACCGATCGCGGTTGAGCCCCACCTGCGTGATCACGAACGGCGAGGCAGAGGTCACTCCGGACACGGTGGCAACCGAATCTCGCACGGAGCGCCAGTTGTCCATGCGAAGTGCCGCGCCGTGCTGCAGCACCATCACATGGGGGCTCGCCCCCAGGATGACGTCGCGCAGGTCACGCTGTGCTCCATTCATGACGGCGAGGACCACCACCAGGGCCGTGACGCCCAGCGTCACGCCTCCCAACGCGATCCACGTGATCAGCGAAAGGAAGCGACCCTTGCGTCTGGCCGCGAGATAGCGCCGCGCAACGAACCAGTCGAGTCGGGTGAACATGACCTCAGGGCCGCGTCGCTGTTGCGTCGGCGGGCGCTTCCGCTGCGGGCCTCTCGTCCGTCCCTTCCTCAGGGCGAAGCGTCGGGAAGAGAATCACGTCCCGAATCGACGAAGCATCGGTAAACAGCATCACCATGCGGTCGACGCCTACGCCCACGCCACCGGTAGGAGGCATGCCGTACTCGAGCGCCCGTACGTAGTCCTCGTCCAAGGTCTGGGCCTCTTCGTCCCCGGACTCGCGCAGCCGCATCTGATCCTCGAAACGGGAGCGCTGATCGAGAGGGTCGTTGAGCTCCGAGAAGGCGTTGGCGAACTCCTCCCCAGCCACGAAGAGCTCGAAGCGCTCGGTGAGTCCGGGCTCGGAGCGGTGGACCTTGGCGAGGGGGCTCAGCTCCACCGGGTGGTCCGTCACGAAGGTCGGCTGGACCAGAGAAGGTTGCACGAGGAGGCCGAACAGCTTGTCCAGCACGCGCCCGCGCCCGTTCAGGTCCGAAAGTCCGCGCCGGCGCGCCTCCGCCACCAGGGTCTCGTCGCTGGCGGTCCGGACATCGAAGCCGAGCGCCTCGCTCAGGGCGTCCGTGAGGCGAAGGCGGGCGAAGGGACGGTCGAAGCGAATCTCCTGGCCTTGGTACGACACCCGCGGCGCGCCGTGCAACGCCATTGCGACATGGATGAAGAGATCCTCCACGGTATTCATCATGTCGTTGTAGTCCGCGAATGCCTGGTAGAACTCCAGCATCGTGAACTCGGGATTGTGAAAGCGATCGATGCCCTCGTTGCGGAAATCCTTGGAGATCTCGTAGACGCGCTCGAATCCCCCTGCGATCAACCGCTTCAGGTACAGCTCGTCGGCGATGCGGAGGTAGAGCGTTGCATCCAGCGCATTGTGGTGCGTCGTGAACGGCCGCGCCGACGCGCCTCCGTAGATCGGTTGCAGGACCGGTGTCTCGACCTCGAGAAAGTCGCGATCGTCCAGAAAGCGCCGCAACTCGCTGACGAGTCGGGTGCGTGCGCGGAAGCTCTCGCGCACGTCTGGATGTACGGCGAGGTCTGCGTAGCGCTGCCGGTAGCGACTCTCTTGATTGGCGAATCCGGAATAGGTGATCCGCTCTCCCGTGGCCTCGTCGGTCTGCACCTTTCCGAACGGGAGCGGCCTGAGCGCCTTGGTGAGGAGCGAGCACTCGCTCACCCGGACAGTGACCTCCCCGGTGCGCGTGCGGAAGGTCGGCCCCTCCACCCCCACCCAGTCTCCCACGTCGAGCAGATCGAGGGCCGCGAACGGGTCCTCCCCCATGACGTCACGGCGGAAGTACAGCTGAATCCGTCCGGCGCCGTCCTCCAGATGGGCGAACGCGGTCTTGCCGTGGCCCCGCCAATTGACCAAGCGCCCACCGACGATCACCCGCGGACCGTCGTCTCCTTCCAGCGTGCCGGCGCGTTCCGCCGCTTCGAAGGCGCCATGGGCTTCGGTGCTGGTATGGGTCCGCGCGAACGTATAGGCGAAGGGGGCCGTGCCCCGCGCGATGAGCTCCTCCAGCTTGCGCCGCCGGTGCTGCAAGACCTGACTGAGATCTTCCATCGGTTTCAGACTGCCGTCGAGGGGGTGGCCCCGAACCGCTTGAGGTAGGCGTGGATGAAGGGATCGAGGTCCCCGTCCATCACGCGCTGCACGTCTCCGACCTTCAACTCGGTGCGGTGGTCGTTGACCATGGTATAGGGCTGAAACACGTACGACCGGATCTGGTTGCCCCAAGCGATCTGAGTCTTGGTCGCCTCCAGGGCCTCGCGCTCCTTTTCGCGCTCTTCGACTGCTCTCTGATAGAGCGCCGCGCGGAGCATCTTCATGGCCGTCGCGCGATTCTTGTGCTGGGAGCGCTCCTGCTGGCAAGAGACGACGATTCCGGTCGGCTCGTGCGTGATGCGGATCGCGGAGTCCGTCTTGTTCACGTGCTGACCACCCGCCCCCGACGCCCGGAACGTGTCGATGCGGAGGTCGGCTTCGTCGATCTCGATCTCGATCTCGTCCTCGACGAGCGGATAGACGAAGACGCTGGCGAAGGAAGTGTGCCGTCGCGCCTGTGCGTCGAAGGGAGAGATGCGGACGAGCCGATGCACCCCCTTCTCCGCGCGCAGGTACCCGTATACGTGGTCCCCCTTGATCTCGAGCGTGACGCCTTTGATGCCCGCCTCCTCGCCCGGCTGCAGATCCAAGACGCTGACAGCGTACCCGCGGCGCTCGGCCCAGCGGACATACATGCGCTGGAGCATCTCGGCCCAGTCCTGCGACTCGGTGCCCCCTGCCCCGGGATGAATGGTCAGGATCGCGTCCCGATGGTCGTCCTCGCCTTGGAGCATCGTGCGAAGCTCGAGCTCGGCCAGCCCCTCGTCCAAGGCCTCGACCTCGCGCTCCCACTCCTGAGCCAGATCCGCATCCGGCTCCGCCTCCAGGAGGTCGGCCATCTCGAGGAGGTCCCGGGCCCGGCGGCTGAGGTCGCTCCAGGGCTCCACCCAGCCCTTCAGGCGATTCGCCTCGTCGATGACTTCCCGAGCCCGCTCTGAATTGCTCCAGAAGTCGCCGCGGGCCATCTCCGTTTCGAGCTCTTCGATGCGCACCCTCTTCGCATCGACGTCAAAGATACCCCCTGAGCTCGCCGATCCGCTCTGACGCGGTCTCCAGCTGTTCGTATCGCTCGTTCGTCATCTGAGTTCGGCCGGACACCAATTGCAAAAGAGGGGTCGGCCCGGCGGGCGACCCCTCGGGGAGACCACATGGGTCCCCGGTCTGGGATGGCTGAAGCTAACGGCCCTGATCGGCGAGGGACAACCGGCCGATCTTCTGGCGCGGCGCGCCTGGGCAGGGTCTAGAAGATGGCTTGTCCGCGCGCCAGCACCTGGTTCAGCGCGTCCTTCCAATAGCTGGTGCTCTCGGCCATCTCCTTCCCGACCTGCTGTACATACTCATTCCACGACTTCTCGATCTCGTCCTCGAAGTCGGTCGCTAGCGTACCTGCGCGCACGCTCGCCTCGTGGCGACCGGCGTGGTACGTGATCATGTCCGAGACCAACACCCTCGCCAGTCGAGCCGCTCGCTCATGCGGGTCACGCTTTCCGAACGTCGGTCGTTCCGACGGGGCGGGTGCGGGGGCCGCTGGCGCCGGCGGGGCGTGAGCGAGCGGCGCAACCGGCGGGCTGACCTGAGGCGCCGCGGCAGGAGCGGCGGACACCGGCGGGCTGACCTGAGGGGCCGCAGCGGGAGCGGCGGCGACCGGAGGCTCCGAAGCGGTTGGGGACGCGGCGGCCGGGGCAACCGCGTGAGCCGAGGGAGCTGCAGCCGGAGCGGGAGCCGTGGGCGCACGGGTCGCCCCGCTGGACGGGGACGCCTGGACGGGCGAGGGGGCCGAAGCCACCGCCGCGACCGGGGCGGGAGCCAGCATCTCCCGGTCGACCCAGAAGATCTGCGGGCAGACCGAGCACTGGGCGTAGACGCCATCCTCGGGGACCTTCCTCCGGTCCACGGGGAAATCGGTGCCACATCCCGGACAGGTCACGGTGAACAACATTGGCGTCTCTCGTTGTTGAAAACCCTGGAAATCCCTCAGACGGCGCGGCCTCGCCCCGGACCGACCACACTCTGGCGACGATCGACTACATAAACCGAGCCAGGGAGGGATTTGGCATAGGTCTTCATCTCTCCAGCCAACGAACTCACCTCGGCGGTGTGGGTGAACCGCCGGAACTGATTGGTGACCACCCCGATGGAGAGGGTCATGAGAGGAATGCGGTGGATGGAGCCCCGCCGGTCTTTCCCCAGGAAATAGCCGGCCTGGCGGTCCTCCTCCGTGTATTGGTAGGGGATCAGCTCGTCGAAGACCTGCAGGATGTCGTCGCAGCAGGGCTCGAGGTATTCGAGGGGCACGTTGAAGATGAAGTCGTCCCCGCCGATGTGGCCCACGAAACCACCGGGAGCCAACACCCGCACCAGATCCCGTAGAATCCGGGATACCAGCAGAATGACGCGGTCGCCGCTCGCGTAGCCGTAGCGGTCGTTGAACTCCTTGAAGTGGTCCAGGTCCGCGTAGCACACGGCAAACATCTGACCGGATGCCATCCGCTCCGCCAGATCCCGCTCGATCTGGACGGTACCGGGCAGGCGCGTGGTCGGATGGACGTTGACGTCGCGGGCGGCTCGCTGGAGCACGAGATTGAGGCGCAGTCGATTCTCGGCCACTTCCTCGACGTCGGTAATGACCTCGTCCGCCCCGGCCTGTAGACCTTCGGGGAAACGGACGCGTGCTCCCCCTTCGTAGACGACCACGATGGGGACGAGCGATGTGAAGGGGTCGTTCTTGAGCTCCGCGGCCAAGCGCGCACTCTCGCCGCCCCCGCCGTTGCGCGCGTCGAGAACGAGGCAGGCCGGAACCGCGCGGTTCACGAGGGCCAACACGTCCGCTGCACTGGCCGGACGATCGACCTCCAGATTGCGCTCCGACGCAAAGGTCGAAATGAGCTCGGGCGGCGCTCCGCCAGATGGCGAGTAGTAGACCAACGTCCGGTCGGAGGTCATGCCGTTCCCTGTCTCGGCGTCCTGAAGCCAGCCGACTCTATCGCGCCACCGCGACAGGTGTCAAACCGCACCGTATGCTCCACCCGCGGCGTCCTCGGCCAACACCAGGTCGATGCGGCGCTCGGAACGGTCGACCCGAGCCACGCGCACCGTGACGGGATCACCGATCCGGAAGATGCGCCCCCGGCGCTCGCCGACCAGCGCCAGCGAGCGCTCGTGGAAGTGATAGAAGTCGTCCGCAAGGGAGCTGACGTGGACCAGGCCCTCGGCGAACACGTCGTCGGGAACGACGAAGAATCCGAAAGGCACCACGCTGGAGATGCGCCCGGTCAGGTCGTCTCCGAGATGGCGCTCCATGTACTCGATCTTCTTCAGCTCCACGCTATCCCGCTCGGCCTCGTCGGCCACACGTTCCCGCCGGCTCACGTGCTCGGCCAGCGAGGCCAACGCCTCCTCGGTCCACGCCTCGGCGCCGCGCTCAGCGCCGAACAGGTCGGCTGCCAGTACTCGGTGGACGTGAAGGTCTGGATAGCGCCGGATGGGAGAGGTGAAGTGGGCATAGTGCTGCGCAGCCAATCCATAGTGCCCATCGTCCGTGGACGCATAGCGGGCCCGCATCATCGCCCTCAGGACCGAGGTCGCCACCAATGCTTGCTCTGGCCGTCCTTCTGCCCGTTCGAGCACCTTCTGGAGGGCACCCGGAGAGACCCGCTCCGGGAGGGTATAGCCAACGCCGGACAGCAGCTCCCGCAGCTTGTCCAGTCGGTCGGGATCCGGGGAGTGGTGAACCCGGAACAGCAGGGGCCACCCCTTTCTGGACCCTTCGCGCGCGATGGTCTCGTTGGCCAACAGCATGAAGTCCTCGACGAGTCGGTGGCTCTCGAAGCGCGCCCGCCGCTCGATCTGGATGGGAGAGCCTCCCTCCTCCAGCACCACCCGAGCCTCCGGAACGTCGAAGTCGATGGAACCACGTAGTTTACGCGCGCGCCGCAAGACTCCTGCCAGCCAATCGAGCCGCTGCAGGGCCGCATCGGTCGCCGGGTCCAGGGAGCGGCTTCCCGTCAGCGATTCCTGGGCCTCCTCGTAGGAAAGCCGGTGGCGAGACCGGATCCAGGACCGCTCGAAGCGGTGGCCCACGACGGCCCCCTTCGCATCGAAATCGACGTATACCGTGACGACCCGACGCGGCTCCCCGGGGACCAGGGAACAGGCGTCCGCCGAGAGGGCCTCGGGCAACATGGGAAGGACGCGATCCACCAGGTAGACACTGGTTCCGCGCCGGAGCGCCTCGAGGTCCACCTCCGAGCCGGCAGTGACGTAGTGGGCGACATCGGCGATGTGGACGCCCACCCGCACCAGCCCCCCCTCGAGCTCCTGAACGGAGAGAGCGTCGTCATGGTCACGGGCGTCGGCGGGATCGATGGTGACGACGTGGAGATCCGTGCGGTCTTGGCGATCCGCTTCGGGCCGCCGTTCGGCAGCCTCCACGGCGGCCCGGGCGGCCGCGCCCAGGCCGGGGGGAAGCGAAGCGGGCAGACCGTGCGAGTGGATGATGGCCAGCACGTCGACACCGGGCTCGCCTTCCTGGCCCAGGACCTCGAGGACCCGGCCGACCGGGCCAGCCCGGCTGGAGCCGTAGGAGACGATCTCCACGCGCACCAGGTCGCCGTCGCGGGCGGCGCCTGCTTCCCCTTCCGGGATCAGGATATCGCGCGGGAGCGCCCGGTCCGCCGGCCGCAGTGTTCCGAAGCGCCGGTGCGCCTGGTAGGCTCCCACCACGGTGGGGTGAGCCCGTTC
Source organism: Gemmatimonadota bacterium (assembly GCA_041390105.1). Taxonomy (NCBI): domain Bacteria; kingdom Pseudomonadati; phylum Gemmatimonadota; species Gemmatimonadota bacterium. The sequence goes on along the minus strand of JAWKQO010000001.1, from coordinate 565,542 downwards.
CAGGATGCGCACCACGCGCCCGTAGCGGCGGCCCCGGGAGCGCCCCTCGATGCGCACCGCAGCGCGGTCGCCGTCCATGGCCGTCTCGAGGGCCTCTTCCGGCACCAGGATGTCGTCCCGGCCCTCACCAGTGACCAGGAAGCCGTGTCCGCGCCGGGTCACCTCCAGGGTCCCGACCACCAGGTCGATGGAGGCGGGCACGGCGTATCGCTTCCCCCTGACCTTGTAGACCAGGCCCTGGAGTTCGAGGTCGCGGAGTTGGCGCCGGAAGGAGGGGTACTCTTCGGAGCGTACGCCCAGCGTCCGCGCGATGTCGCGTGGCTTCATCGGGCCTCGCCGGGATTCTCGCAGCACCCGCTGGATCCGTTCTGCCTGAAGGTCGTGGCTCATGGCAGACTCCAGTACACCCCCCACTGCAAGGCCCGGGTGCCGGTCCGGAAACCAGGAACCAGGCTGCCCCGAACCTCCATCCCAGGAAGGCGCGCCGAGAGCAGCGCGTCCACACTGGAGATGAGGTGGTTGGTCAGAACGAGGCCCACAGCCGTGGATGCGGTGCGAAAGGCGTCGTCACTTCGGCGGATCAAGCTCCGGAATCGCTCCTGCTCCGCGCTCCGATCGGTCCAATCCCACACAAACGCGTCCCCGTAGGCGCGCTCGGCGTAATACTCCAGCGCTCGCTGGTAGCCGGGCGAAGCGGGATCCGGTGTCCCGGGGCCCAGGAAGATGCCCTGCGCGAGCACCCACACGCTGCCGTTGTAGGTGCCCACGTCCGCCTCCGGCTGGATTCCCGGAGTCGAGGGGTCCCGGTCGAACGCACCCGAGCGCACGAACTTGCTCATGCGCTCGTAGTAGTCGAAGTCCCCGTCCGTGCGAGGAGTCGAGGCGCCCCGTGCGACCTCCCAGGCGAGGTCCCGGTAGTCGCGTCGACCCTGGCGGCCGCGGCTGCGGGCATCCAGAAAGAGCCACCAGGTGGCCACCTCCGCCCCCAGGTAGATCCAGGAGCGGCGTTGGCCCAGGGCCCACTGCCCGAGACCCGGAACGGCAGCCGAGCTGGTGGAAGCCCAGAGGGGTCGGATGGTGCGCTCCGGGGCCGGCTGCGCATCCAGCGGGCCGGCGGAGAGGGCCCGAAGGGGCTCCTGGGCTGCCAGGGGTAGTCCCCACAGTCCCGCGCTCAACGCGAGGACGCGGAGCGCCGACCTAGAAGCCAATGCCCAGCGTGACGTAGACGGGCTCCGTGTCGGGGCTCAACTCGGCGGCCGCCAACGAGCGGGCGATTCCGACGTTGAAACGATCGTAGCGCAGACCGAGGCCCAGCGCGGCTCCCTTTCGCTGGTCGAGGTCGCGAAAGACGTACCCGGCTCGGACCAGCAGCGCTTCCTCGGCCCCTACCGTGAGTTCGGACCCCAGGTAGACGGACGGATCCCCGAAGTCATGCCAGCGATCCTCCACTTCCAGGTTCACCCAGAGTCTGAAGGCATCGGCCTCTTCCCAATGCCGTAGAACCTCATAGGCCCCTGCGACACGGAGGCGGGTTGGGAGGCGATCAGCTTGTTCCGCGTTGATGAACTGCACCCGCGGACCCAAGTGGGCGACCATGAGGCCGAGGCGAGTCGATTCGCTCGGCCGAGCCAGGACGCCCGCGTCCAGGGCGACCGAGGTGGAGGAGACTCCCGCCTCCGGGCATTGCCCGCGACAGCTCTGGCGGAAGTGGGCGACCTTGAGGTTCACGCCGGCGTCCAGCCGCTCGATCAGAGTGGTTGCGAAGCTCGCGATGGCCACGTGGCTCCGGACGGTGATCGACCCCAGCAGCTCTCCGGTCTCGCTGGTCAGCCCCCCTTCCCCCACGTCCGTGAGCTCGTACGAGAGCCCGAAGGTCCCGAGCCGGCCCTGCCGTCCCAGAAGGGACACTCCAAACTGCTCCACCGCGAAGTTGTTGCCCCGGAAGAGCTGGACGTGGCCACCGTCCACTTCGGCGAGGCCCGCGGGATTCCAGAACGCTGACTCGGGACCTGGGACCGCCGTCATGGCCCGGCCCAACCCTACGGCCTGAGCGCCGAGCGGCAGGAGCAGGAACGGCGCTCCTTCGGCTGCCTGCCCGGCCGCCATCGCAGGCAGGAGGGCGCTGATCGCTCCCAGGATCACCCAAGCCCCGCTTCGCCTCATGGAGCTCCTCCCTCGGGTAGCACGAAGCCGAAGCGCTGGAGTTGCTCCGCCTTCTTACGCCAGTCCTTGAGCACCTTCACCCACAGATCCAGATACACCGGCCGACCGATGAGGTCCTCGACCTTGCGCCGGGCCTCGATGCCCAGCTCGCGGATGCCGGCCCCCTTGCTTCCGATGAGAATCCGCTTCTGGGAGTCCCGCTCCACGTAGACCGTCACCTGGATGTAGACCGGTGTCTCCGACTCGCGAAACTCCTCGACGGCGCATACGACCGCGTAGGGGATCTCTTGCCGGTATTGCTGGAGCACCGTCTCGCGTACCAGCTCGGCCACGAGGTCCCGTAGCGACTCGGAGGACAGCTCGTCTGCTGGAAAGAGATGGGGCCCCTCGGGGAGACAGGAGGCGAGACTGCCCAGCAGGTCCGACAGGCCTTCGGCACGCGGCGCGGAGACGACGTGCACGGCCTGGGGTGCGAGCGTCTGCTCGGCCCAGCGCGTCAGCTGGCGCACCGTGGCGGGATCCGCCACGTCCCCCTTGGACACGGCAGCTACGATGGGCCTGCCACAGTCGATCAGGGCGTCGCGGAGTCGATCGAGGTCTTCCGGAGACTCTCCGGAACCGTCCAGGAGGGCCAGGACCACGTCCGCATCGCGGACCGAGAGGCGCGCCGCCTCCAGGAGGGATCGATCGAAGAGGGTGCGTGGTGTGAGCAGACCGGGCGTGTCGACGAAGATCCACTGCACCTCGCCGGAGGTGAGGATTCCGGTCATGCGGCGTCGAGTGGTCTGGGCCTTGGGAGTGACGATCGCCAAGCGTTCGCCCACGAGGGCGTTCAGGAGTGTGGACTTCCCGGCATTGGGACGCCCCACCACGGCCACGAAGCCGGCCTTGCTCACCGCGAGTGGCCTCGCGCGCGCACAGCCAGCGCTGGATCGGGCCGGACCGGAGGGCTCAGCGTAGGCATGTGCGTCTGGAGTGCGGGACACGTGATAGGCGGGCAGCGAAGTTCCCGCGGGACTTCCGGCAGGTCAAGGCGGCGCCACAGGCCGCGGGCGGGCTGGAGGGGGAAGGGGGGAAGAAGCGGGGACGCCCCGCGGGGACCGGAGGTCGGCCCGCGGGGCGTCTGGAGATGAGGCTGGCGGCGTCGTACTCTCCCACCGAGCTGCCTCGGCAGTACCATCCGCGCTGTGGGGCTTAACGGCCGTGTTCGGGATGGGAACGGGTGTGACCCCCACGCCATCGCCACCAACCACAAGTGCCGCGCACTGGATCGTGGCGCTGGAGGTCGTCAGGCTGCGGGGACCTCCCTGCGACGTACCATCCAGGTACGTCTCAGTCGGTCTCCTCGCCTTCCTACTCCAGCATCCACGCTGCAGCGCGCCATACCATTGGGGCGTCGATCCGGGCCCTACCTGGCATCCCGGCTGAACGCCCCAGACCGTTCTGGTGGATACCCACCTGAGGCAGGCCCACCGGAGCGATCCAAGAGCGAGTTGGGGAAAGGGAGCAGCGAACCGAGTTGCTGCGGGCGACCGTTGCGTGCGGGTGCACGTGGAGCCGCTACCGTTCGTGCAGTCCGTCGCCTACCGGACTGCGCTGTGCTACTGCGGTGGTGACACGCTTCGACGACTCCGGGATGAACCCAGGGACGTCGAACGTGCCGGTCAAGCCTCTCGGGCGATTAGTACGGCTCGGCTTCACGGCTCACACCGCGTCCACCTGCCGCCTATCAACGTGCTCGTCTCGCACGGCCCTTCTGAGTGCTTACACACTGGGAGTGTTCATCTCGAGGGGGCTTCCCACTTAGATGCTTTCAGCGGTTATCCCGTCCCGACGTCGCTACCCGGCGCTGCCCCTGGCGGAACAACCGGTACACGAGGGGTCGGTCCGTCCCGGTCCTCTCGTACTAAGGACGGCTCCTCTCAACACTCCAACGCCCACGACGGATACAGACCGAACTGTCTCACGACGTTCTGAACCCAGCTCATGTACCACTTTAACGGGCGAACAGCCCGACCCTTGGGACCTTCTCCAGCCCCAGGATGTGATAAGCCGACATCGAGGTGCCAAACCGCCCCGTCGATGTGAACTCTCGGGGGCGATAAGCCTGTTATCCCCGGCGTACCTTTTATCCGTTGAGCGACGGCCCTTCCATTCAGAACCGCCGGATCACTAAGGCCTGCTTTCGCACCTGCTCGATCTGTCGATCTCGCAGTCAAGCTCCCTTCTGCCTTTACACTCGTCGCGCGATTACCGACCGCGCTGAGGGAACCTTTGCGCGCCTCCGTTACTGTTTGGGAGGCGACCGCCCCAGTCAAACTACCCACCTGCCACGGTCCCCGAGGAGGATTCACTCCCCTGGGTTAGAGCCTCAACATTGTAAGGGTGGTATTTCACCAATGACTCCCCGACCCCTGGCGAGGCCGGCTCATAGTCTCCCACCTATCCTACACGTGCAAAGCCAAGACCCAATGGCAGGGTATAGTAAAGGTGCACGGGGTCTTTTTGTCCTGTCGCGGGTACTCGGTATCCTCACCGAGACTCCAATTTCGCCGAGCTCGCGGAGGAGACAGCGCCCAAGTCGTTACGCCATTCGTGCAGGTCGGAACTTACCCGACAAGGAATTTCGCTACCTTAGGACCGTTATAGTTACGGCCGCCGTTTACCGGGGCTTCAGTTCAGAGCTTCGGGTTTCCCCTAACCCCTCCCTTTAACCTTCCGGCACCGGGCAGGCGTCAGTGCCTATACGTCGTCTCGTCGACTTCGCAGACACCTGTGTTTTTGCTAAACAGTCGCTTGGGCCGATTCTCTGCGGCCTGTCTCAGCTCCCCACGCATCGTGGTTCACCTACTGCAGGCTCCCCTTCTTCCGAAGTTACGGGGACATTTTGCCGAGTTCCTTCTCCGCGGATCACTCGAGCACCTTAGGCTTCTCGCCTCGCCTACGTGTGTCCGTTTGCGGTACGGTCTGATGCACTACTCCCCTGCGAGGCTTTTCTCGGCGGCATGATTACAGACCCTTGGCGGGGCCCGAAGGCCCCTTCGGCATCGGCGCTCGGCTAAGCGGGTCTTTTATCCCCCACCATCGCCTACCACCTTGCATCGGATACTCCACCACCCGACGGTCTTTTCACTCCCGCGTCCCCCCTCAGGGTCGAACGCACTACACCAGGTACAGGAATATTGACCTGTTTCCCATCGCCTACGCCTTTCGGCCTCGGCTTAGGGGCCGACTAACCCGGAGCGGACCAGCCTGGCTCCGGAACCCTTAGGCTTTCGGTGACAAGGATTCTCACCTTGTTTCTCGCGTACTCATTCCGGCATCCTCACTTCCCTGCGCTCCACCCCTGCTCTCTCGAGGGGGCTTCTAGGCCCAGGGA